>JAJPGW010000009.1 GCA_021325575.1 Gammaproteobacteria bacterium
ATCAAGGGCAATAAACATCTCATGCCAAAATCCCCGTCAGTGCGAGCCGCTTTAGGGCGAAGCAATCTTTTAAAAGATTGCTTCGTTGCAAAAAGCGCTCCTCGCAATGACGGATTGTTGTAGGGAACAGAGAATTCTGTTTCATATTTTAATAATAATCTCATTTTCCTTGGCATACCCACAATACATCATCTGAGTATTAAAATTCATTTCAATATTTCCCTGCTTATCTATTGCAATAAAACCACCTCGTCCCCCAAGATCAGCTAAGCGTGAAAGCGCGATTTTTCCCGCCTGTTTTAAAGAAATTTTTTTATAGTGCAATTGCGCCGCAAGATCATAAGAAAAAACCGTCCGCATAAAAAATTCGCCTTGTCCCGTTGCAGAAACAGCGCAAGTTTTATTATCGGCATAAGTTCCAGCGCCAATAATGGGTGAATCCCCTACTCTTCCAGGCAATTTATTAATAATTCCACCTGTTGAAGTTGCCGCCGCAAGATTCCCGTTGCAGTCGAGCGCAACTGCACCGACTGTGCCGTGTTTTTCGGCTTCTTGATGTTTTCTGGCTTTTACTTCTTTCCATTTTTTAAGTTGTTGCTGAGTAATCAACGATTCTGGATCAATAAATTTCATGCCATGGCGATGAGCAAAATTTTCAGCGTGTTTTCCGATAAACATGACGTGTTTAGAAAAATCTAAAATTAATCGCGCAGCTAAAACGGGATTTCGGATTCTCGAAACCCCTGCAATGGAACCTGCTTTCAATGTAGCGCCATCCATGATCGCAGCATCGAGTTCTACTTTTCCTTGATGATTTAATACAGAGCCATAACCCGCATTAAACAAAGCAGAATTTTCAAGAATTTTAACCGCAGCACAAACTGCATCAATGCTACTGCCCTGTTTTTTTAAAATAGCGTAACCCGTGGTTAATGCTTTCTGTAAAACTTTGTGATGAGTTTGAATAGAACGAGGTGTCGACATTAATTTTGTCATGTTGCCCGCGCCACCGTGAATCACCAATCGTAATTTTTTGTTTATCATAAATTCAGTCTATCCTAATAATCGCGTTAACTGATTCGCTAAATACAGTGGCAAAGATAATAATCGATAAGAAGCATTTTTTCCGATAGAAGATGTCACATTGACCTCGGTCATCGAAGGTTTATCTCCATTAAAACGCACAGCAAGACGTAACTCTCGCAACGCCATAAATAAATGCAACGATTTTAACCATCCCGTACTACCTGCTTTCACTTCAATTGGTATTATTTTTTCGTGATGGGTGATGAGATAATCAATTTCAGCGGAAGATGCTTTTTCATGTCGAACCCAATAATATAAATTAGGTTCTACATAAAAAGGAACTAGCGTTTTCAGCATTTGACCAATGAATTGTTCCGCCAATCCACCTTCATTGATTAATCGATTTGTTTTGCTCGCAATATTTTCATGAAAATGATGGCCCAATAAACTGGATGCTAATCCAATATCGAGCAATATCACTTTGAAAATTCGTGGATTTATTTCTGCCGCTAATGGCAGTCCTGATGCACTGGAATCCTGCACTTTTTGACATAAACGCGCCATGGATAATTGTTCGAGTGCATGTTTAATGGGGGCAGATGGAATATCAGAATTCACGTTCTTATATTGAAATTTTTCTCCTAATTGAGTAGGTATATTTTGCAATAGCTCTTCCAATCTAGCATGCGGTACACGTTTAGCATATTTCGCAAAATCATTGCGAAACGATGTTAATAAATCTTGATGAATGATTTGAATATTAGGAAAAGATCGATGCTTAATCCATGATTGCACTGCTTCCGGCATCCCACCAACAAAAAAATATTCGCGTAACAAAGTGGTTAATGTTTCATGGATTGGAAGAGGAATCACGTCATCGATCGTCCATTTATCCAAAAAATCATTTAATTGGTGATATCCAGAGGCCCGCAAAAATTCTTCAAAAGATAATGGCTGTAGATAAGCATAAGTCACTCTGCCAACTGGCATGCTGTATTCATATTCAGATAGAGAAAAATCTAATAATGAGCCCGCTGCAATCACCGGTAACTCTGGCATTTCTTCTGCAAACCAGCGCAGTTTTGCCAATAATTGCGGCACTGCTTGAATTTCATCTAAAAATAACAAGCAATTTTCTGGAACCAATTCTTTTTTGAAAAAAGAACTTAAATAGGTCATGACAGTGCGAGGATTATTATCATGAAAAAAATCGATAAATGATTTACTTTGTTCAAAGTTGAGTTCAATGAGTTCGCGGTTGGCAGTCTTAGCAAGTTTACGCACGATCCAAGTCTTACCAACTTGTCTTGCTCCACGCAAAATCAATGGCTTACGGTCAGTTGTGCTAAGCCATTGAAATAAATAGGATTCTATTTTTCTATGCATTAATTACCCCAAATTATATTTATATTTTAATAAAATTATAGGTAATTATCAATTGATTTATAATATTTTTATAGGTAATTAAATAATGGCAACTTTTGATTTTGGCCATTTTTGTGAGCAGAAATAAAATAATTTTTGAGTATAATAGTTTTTTGATTACCGAGCCCAAACAATATGTCTGAAACACTATTACGTTTTTTTGAACATTATCCTGAAAATAAAGCCCCTTTTCTTCATAAGCAATTAAATGAATGGAAACGATCCCAGCCACTTAAAGGATTTACCGTTTTGCACCACGTGCCATTAGTGCCAAATACATTGCTTAAAATCGCCTGTTTAGTAAACGCAGGCGCTAGCGTAACGGTCACCAATCCCAATTTTATGTCCGCTCATCCTGAGGCAGTCGAAGCCTTGTGTTTGGCAAATATCCCTTACGTCGAAAATATTTCAACCCTACGTGGAACAGATTTTGATTTTTATTTCGATTGCGGCGCGGAATTATTTCAAGAATTAGGAAACCCCCGCAAAGGCGCGATTGAATTGACAGCATCGGGTGATCACTATTATCGTCAGCAAAATCTTACTTTTCCAGTCGTGAGCATTGATCAAACTTACACGAAACAATTAGAAACCGTTTTTGGTGTCGCTGAAAGTGTGAATCTTGCGATTACTAAATTAATTAATCAACCACTGCGCGATAAATCTTGGATGATTTTTGGATTTGGGAAAATTGGACGTGGGCTTACTTATGCTTGTGTAAAAAACCAAGCGCCCGTAGTCGTCGTTGATATTGATGAAAAAAGACGACAATCGGCTGAATCATTCGGCATAAAAACGATTGATCCTAAAAATCACATCGAACTACAAAAAAAATTATCTGAAACCGACATCGTTGTCACTGCAACCGGACACAGTAATAGTTTGAAAAGTTTTCCAAAAAATTGGTTCGACGGAAAAATTCTTGCCAACATGGGCGTACTCGATGAATTTGGTCCTGAATTTCAAGCGCATGAGGTTCTCAATAATAAATTACCCGTAAATTTCGTTCTGGATGATCCAACACCGATTCAATATATTGATCCTGAGTTGTATGCGCACAATATTGCTGTGCTTGAATTACTGAATAATGATCCCTTTTCTGGTGTAACTACGTTATCCAAAACAACCGATCAAGAAATTATTTCCTCCTGGTGCCACTATCAAAACCTCCCCATCGAACAAGTGACCTCTTGGTTCGTGAAATAAAGGAATAAAAATGGCAAATCGAAAACTATTATTAGCAAAAGTTCGCAATGGCAATTACGCCCACGCAGGGGAAGAAGAAGCCATTGAAATTGCCATGAATCATGTGCCTAAAAATCCGAATCAATTATTACTGGATGTAGGCGCAGGTTTAGGCGGCACTGCAGCTTATTTAAATCATCACGGTTGGGGGAACGTCGTTGGAATTGATATTGATTCAGAGATGATTTCTCAGGCCAGAAATTTTTACCCTGATCTAGAATTTCATCAAGCGGATGCTCTGAAAATTTCAGATTATTTTACCCAACTCAAATTTGATGTCATTTATAGTTTTAATGCGTTTTTTTCTTTTGAAAATCAGGAAAAATGTTTGCAGGAATTGAGAAAAGTGGCAAACCAAAACGCTACCCTGATTCTTTTCGATTATTCCAGTCAAAATCATTTTTCAGAAATTAATTTATTCTACGATAGCAAAATCACTCATACACCAAAACTTTTTAATCCCATTAATTTATCAAAAATTGAAAATCAACTAGAACAAACGGAATGGAAATTAAAAAAATTAATTGATTTAACTTCTCAATATGAACTTTGGTATCAAACATTAATGGCTAAAATGCAACAACAACGCACTGAATTAGTCGCTCTTTTTGGCCAGGAAACATTTGATGATTTATATGAAGGTTATCGGCGGTTATATGTCCTAATTAAGGATAAAGTTATCGGCGGAGTCGTTGTTTTGGCGGGCGCCTAAAATATCGTAATTGATAAATATCAAGAAAGAAGATTATTTTCTAAGTTTTTTATTTCGTCCAATAGCTCATCCCAATCATCAGGTGGATAACCTGAATTTAACATTTTTCGAAATACATGATATGCATCTTTTTTACTGCCATATGCTCGTTTCGTGCTTTCATCATTGACCCACGCATAGATTATTATTTTACTTTCCAAATGATATCTAAAAAAAAGACGATATTGTTGAAAAAACTTAGCACGAAACCAATGCTTATATTCATTTCCAAGCGTTGTCCCTTGTCTATATTCAGGCAAAGTCGGATCTTCAGGAATTTTCTCAAAAATCAATTTTTGAATCGCAGCTAATCGCTTCGTGCAATTTTTCTCTTTGTAATTAGAAGGATTTTTTTTTCGATTTATTTCAACTTCTTTTGTCAACTCTTCATATTGATCCAAAAATAAATCGTGAGCTAACAAGCACCAACCATTTACAATTAATTCTTTTTTTTTACTCAATGGTTAATCATCCTTTTCATCGAGGGGGGCATTTAAATCAATTTCAACATCTGTAGTTAAGTTACGTGCACGATCAATTAAAGTCTGGCTAAAGGATTGGATATGCGATGGATTGTTTTTTATATCATTTGCTAAAAAATTCAAAAAATCACCAATTACTGGATCATCTTCTGTTGCGCGCGAAATTAAAACTTTACCATCGTCCTCAATCGTATATGTAATTTTATCGCGCTTATTTAAATGAAGTAATTGGCGCACGGGTTCTGGTATCGTCGTCTGATAGCGATCAGTTAATGTGGATGCTGCTTGTAATATCTTGCTCATTTATTTCCTCCAAATGCGCTGTTCTTATAATAATGGTAATGCATTTGCATTACTTTGGCAAGCTTACTAACTTACTGATTTAATTAGAACTATTAATTAAATGGACAAAATACTTGAATGTTCAATAAAATAAATGACAAGACACAGGGCCCACTAATAGTGCATACGGCCAAATTTCTTATTTATACGGTCATTTTTCAATAATTTTGGCCATTAAAATGGCCATATGAGGCAAGACTAATGATTTTACCCTGTAATTTTAATATTTGATATTAAAATAACGGGCTAAATATAGATTTAATGCTATTTTTCCTGTAAAATTAACATATAATGTTAAAATTGCAGGAATAAGCCAATGGCCGTCTATATACCCAGAGTCGCCGAATCCACATTACGGCGTTATATTGCTTCTTTCCCCGTTCTGGGATTAACAGGCCCCCGGCAATCCGGTAAATCTACCCTATTACGCCACGTCTTGCCGGATTACCAGTATCTTACATTTGATGATCCCAAAAACATTATTTCATTTGGAGAAGATCCCGAAGGGTTCTTACGAAATTTTTCCAAAAAAGTTATTTTTGACGAAGTGCAGTATGTCCCCGAAATTTTTAATTATATAAAAATACGCGTTGACCAAGACCGAACACTTTATGGCAATTTTGTGCTTACCGGCTCAAGTCAATTTAAATTTTTACAGCATGTAACAGAATCCTTGGCTGGCAGAATTGGATTAATGTCACTCCTGCCATTTCAATATTCAGAAATGCCAAAAGCCTGGGTGCAGGAATCCATTTTTCACGGTGGTTATCCGGAACTTGTGATGCGACATTATCTAGAATCCGAACTCTGGTTTGGGTCCTATGTTGAAACCTATCTCAGTAAAGATGTGCGAACTTTAGCAAATATCGGTGATCTTCGAGATTTCAGGCGTTTTTTGCAATTATTGGCCGCACAGGCAACTCAATTATTGGATATGTCTTCTTATGCAAGAGATATCGGTGTATCCGTTCCTACCATAAAACGTTGGCTTTCGGTCTTGGAAGCATCTTATATTATTTTTATTGTTCCTCCTTATCATGAAAATTTTGGGAAACGTATCACCAAAAGCCCAAAAGTTTATTTTTATGATACGGGTTTAATTTCTTATTTCACCGGGATCACAACGTTCGAACAATATGATCAAGGACCTATGGCTGGAAGTTTATTTGAAAATTATGTTGTGAGTGAAATTTTAAAAAAAGAATTGCATACCGCAACCCAAAGCGATTTATATTATTTCAGAACACAGGATCAAGCAGAAATTGATTTGATTGTCGATCGTAAATCCTCTAAAGATTTTATTGAAATTAAAAAAACAGCAACCTTTCATCCTAAGTTTATTCAAGCATTAAAAAAATATGCTGATAAAAAATATCAACGTTTTCTACTCTATACAGGTGAGAAATATCGATATGATGATATTCAGGCAATTCCCTATTGGGATTATTTAAAGGATTAAATACAGTATCTTCGTTTGATAGTTTATTATCGCAGAGAACCGTCAAACGAACACATTAATGAAGAGCAAGCGTAATAAAAAAGGTCGCTCCCGATCCATTAGGTGCTTCAACGCCCACTTCTCCACCTTGCGATTCCACTATATGTTTAACCAATGCCAAACCGATGCCTAAACCACGATATTTCTTTGACATACCTGCATCGAGTTGTTGGAATGGCACGAAAAGTTTAGCGATCTCTTCTTTTTTTATACCGATGCCGGAATCGATCACTTCGAGTCGAAATTGTTCGCGATTGAGGGGCGTCGCGCGAACTTTGATGGTGCCTTTTTCTTGGGTAAATTTAATCGCATTTGAAATAAGATGAAAAAGTACACGTTTAAATTGAGTGAGATCAGTAGTAATGAAAGATAATGAAGAATCAATTTCGACAATAAATTCTAATTTTTTTTCTTCGATCAATTTATTAAACATTTTTTTCACTTCATATATCATCTTTTCTAATTCAAACTGTTCTGGCTTGACTGTCTGTTCAAATTCATGAGTTTCAATGGTCGTAAAATATAAAATATCACTAATCATTTGAAATAGATGATTTGCATTGGTCAAAATATCGTTAATTAATTCATTTTTTTCCTGTGCGCCGACTTTTTCATTAGATAATAATTCCGTGCCACCGATGATACCATGCAGCGGTGTAATCAACTCGTGGGTTACGTTACGCAAAAAATCGGTTTTAATTTGATTAGCACGTTCTGCGAATTGTTTTGCTTCGGATAAATCTTTAGTACGCTTTGCGACCGCGCTTTCTAAGCTTTCGATTTGCTGCATTAACTTATGTGTTAACTCCCACTTCTTTCTTAAAGCCGATGCGATTTGGATAATTTCGATAGGATCAAAAGGTTTTTTTAGAATTAAATAATTATCCGAAACACCCAGTTGAACAACGATACTTTTCCAAGAATAGTCAGAATGTGCAGTGCAAATGATGATTTGAATATTAGGATCTTTTTTCCAAATATGTTTGATGGTTTCGATACCATCCCACCCAGTAGGGATTCGAACATCCACAAAGGCTAGAGCATAAGGTTTTCCAAGTTCACAGGCTTTTTTTACCAGCTCAAATCCTTCTTTACCTTCATAGGCAGAATCAATCTTGTAAGAGGGCGGATTAATATTTTTTTCGGGTTTATTTTCAATTCGATCAAATAACTTTTCTTCTATTTTGTCAAATTCAGAACTTTCTGTTTTGAATGAAAGAATTTTGCGGATATCTTCATGAATTTCAGTTTGATCATCAATTATTAAAATTCGGTTATTTGATTCTGCCATTTATTTCACTCCTTGATTAAGTCGGCTTATAAGGCAAAATAAGAGTAAATGTTGCTCCTAGCCCAGGGCCTTTGCTTTCTGCCGATAACGTTCCACCTAATTCTTGTGCGAATGCAGCACTGTTATGCAAACCAAAACCATGCCCGGCTTTTTTTGTGGTGAAGCCGTGTTGAAATAGTTTGGAAATATTTTCTTTCGAAATTCCAATTCCATTATCAATAAATTGTATCATAAAAGACGAATGGTCTTTTTCTTTCACAATGATTGAAAGTTTTTTTTCAATTTGCTCGCTTTCCATTAAGGCTTCGATATCATTTTTTATTAAATTAATAATAATTTGATATAATTTATCTTTATTTATCACGATGCGTTTAATCGGTTTATAATTGCGTTCTATTTTTATATTGGTATGCTGAAATAATTGTTTGTGTACTGCAATGGCTTCATCTATCATTTCGGGTAACAAAATTTCTTCTACCATTTTTGCAGCCCGGCTCATCGATTGTTGAATCATGATGATATTTTTTATATGAGATACATTTTTTATTAATGAATGAAGTTCATTTTGAAAAAATTGGTTTTCGTTAACCCATTCATTTGATAAAAGCGATAAAAATTGTGGAATACTTTTTCCTTTAGCATCATTTGCTAAAAAATTAGCTATATCCTCTTTGTGCTGTTGAAAAAGTTCGTTAAGTTTGATCATTGAAGTGACTTTTGATTGGGAATTTCTTTCTTCCATCAGTATCACGGAAGTGTTAATACTTGTTAATGTATTCCCTACATTATGTAAAACATTCGATGCAACTTCCGCCATCCCAGCGATTCTGGACAAGGAGACCACGTGTTTTTGAGCGTGTTCGCGTTGAATAAATATTCCAATAATATTGCAGACATCCTGTAACATCGTCATTAATTGTTGATTAATTGATATTGAATGAACCTGATCAGTGAAAAATTCAACTATACTATATACTTTATCTTCAATGATAATAGGCAAAGCAATTCCACTCTGTAATCCTGCTTTTTTAGTTAGATTTATGCGTGTAAAATTAGGTTCGAGAGCAAAATCGTTAATGATATATGGTTTTTTTGTTTCCCAAGCTTTACCGGGTAACATCGAGCCTTCTTTAAAAATAAGTTCTCTTGATTCTTCTGCGAATTTTTTAATTTTTAAATCATCGGTGGTCCAAACAAACGTACAATAAATCAAATTATTATTTCTATCAATTTGCCAAAGGCCCCCATATTGAAATTGATTTTCTTCACAAATTATTTTAAAAATGTTAGGAATCACTTTTTTGAAATCTGAACCTTCGATCATAATTCGGGTGATTTCATAGCGGATATTTAATAATTTTTCCTGCTTGATTCTTTCTGCTATTTCGATATTTTGACGATCAATACTTTTTTCTAGATAAGTCGTCATTTGATTAAACGAAGTGGCTAATTGACCTATTTCATCATTTGATAATCGTTTTGCTCTTTCTGTAAAATCTAATCGAGTAATTTTTTTAGCGACTCGAATAATTTCATCGATGCCTCTTCGAATATCAAACGTGACTAAAATTGTAAATAATAAACCACTTAATTCAACTATGATGGCAATGGTAAGAACCGTTCTTAATACAACATGTTCAAGCCAGCGCGAAGCATCCCCTAGCGCATAAGAAAAATTTTGTGCAATTATCGTCAGTTGAAAATTAAGATTGTAAATATCGTCTAGTAATTTGTTTTGTTCGGTAGGTGTCAGAGTATTATTCTGGATTTCTTGATGCAAAGTGGCGCCGAGTGCAAGTAATTTTGGAATAAGTTGATCTGCCTCTATCCAATAGGTAGCTGCTTTTTCAAGATGGGATTGATATTGAAACAAATTAAAAATTCTGATCATTCTTGCAATATCATCCGGTTGATTTTTCCCTTCAAGAAATCCTTGATAGGCAATATTGAAATCGGGATGAGATTTTTGTAATTCTATTCGGGCTTTTTTATCACCGAGGGTCACATCGATAGAGGTTAAAAATTTCTGATAATCACTCTCATCATGGGTATTGGCATATTTTAATAAATAAATTGTTGCATCTTTTTCACCTTTGGACCAAAGACTTTCGCCACCGACATAAGCGCGGCCTGCCGATAACAAATAAACCATGGTATAGAGTGTCACTAATTCAAGCGCAATAAGAAATAGCATGACTCCGACAATAAAATATAATTTATTTTTTATCGAGACGTTTTTAAACCAGGTTAAGGCGCCTTGGCTCATTTAAGCAAGATCCCATGTAATTTGTCCGCTAACAATATCCGCGTGTGTTCTGGAAGTACCATTGGGAGTGGATGTTTGGCTTGCGATCGTGATTGGCGCTGTGATATTCGCATCTTTCAGCCAAAGATGCGACCAGCCGAGATCAACCCCAACTTGTTTCAGAATTTGATAATGTGCGCCAACACCAAGCGCCCAACGATTGGCATCGGGGACTGCTGGAATGACTTGATTACTGGGTATGGGTGTTTCATCGAAATGTGCACCGGCACGAAAAGTCCAACACTCGCTAGCTTTGAAAATACCGCCTAATGCAAATAACCAAGAATTTTTATAATGCCATGGCTGAGTGACAACGGCTGGCGCACCGGGTGCTGCCACATTGTAGAAAGTCTGACTGCCATTATTGATCGAACTCCATTGGGTATAGTTAATGCTGCCATCGACAGCCCAATGTCGATTGAGATCTGTGTATGCACTTAACGTGGTTTCTGCAGGAAGAACGATCGTCGTATGGAAATTATTAAATGTGGCATTAGCCAATGGGCCTGAGATAGTACTTTGACTTTCTGCGAGGATACTAATACGAGAACGATAATTTAAACCAAAACGAGTGCAAGGGGTCATTTGATAAAGAAGACCCACATGGCCACCAAAACCCCAACCATCGCCGGTATTTTTTGATTGCGTATCCGAAGTCGTCGGAGCCGCAGGCGTTAAACTCGGCAGACCTGCCATGGCACGATAAACAAAATACGCTTGAGTAAGATCAACACCCGCACCGGCTGACCATTGCTTGTTAATATCGTAAGCAACCGCGGGACTAATATCGATCACTTGCAATTGAGATTCAGTAGAGTTGTAGCGCACAATGGAAGTATTGGGATAAGAAGTCAATAAACCATAAGTAGGAGCCACACTAAAACCAAAGCTAAAACGCGAGTTTGTCGGTATTACCAAGTGCAATGCTGGGATAAATTGAGTAGTTTGACTTTGTGCAGTGCCCGTTTGGGTATAAGTGTTCAGAGGAGCAGGCAGCAAAGTGGTATTCCAGGTATTGCTTCCCGTAAATTTCGCATCCACCGATAACAAACTTCCCACCGCGACTACTTCAGGTTTTTGAATGCGAACCATACCAGCCGGATTGGTAAAAACAGTACTGGCATCTTGTGCTAACGCCGCACCTCCCGCACCTGCATCACCGGTTGCAACGGCGCTATAAAAATAATCGGTGACTTGATAAGCTGCCGCCAAACAATTGGTGAAAAAGCTGATAGAAATTACGAAGGTTGAGACAAGTATTAAGATTTTTGAGATAGAGCGTAAAAGTCTATTCATGGCTTATGATTCCATTCAATAAGTTATCCTACGATTAAGATATCAGATGTTCTTATTGAATAGAAGCATACCAGTCCAACTATGGATTGGATATTTTAGATGCGATCAAGTTCTCGCATTCTCAACTAATTTTTTATAAATCTCACCAAAATTAATAACAAGATAAGGGAAAGACCAAATTAGCCCAATTCCCAGTGGAATGGCGCTAATAAGTAAGATTAAAAAATTAATAAAAGCAATTCCTATCAGCTCCAACACGTGAGATTTAGTCACACGAAACGAAGATTTGAGCGCCTTGATCGGATTATATTTTTGGTCGAGTATAAACGCATTTGCAACCGCCAGTCTGATCATGACATAGACTGCTAAAACAAAACCGATAATGGAAACCAAAATAAGAACCACTGAAAGAGCTGTGCTGAGATCCAATTTCATTACGGCGAAAATGGGCGCGATAAATAAAAATAAAAAGGGGATCATAATTAAGTATTGCAAGATAAACAGTCCAATCATGCGAATGATAATGGAAAACTGCAGACCATATTTGATAAGACTGAATGCAATGGGCCTGTTAAACGCTCTTTGAATTCCAAGATAAAGTAAACTGAATGAGATGAATGTTCCGATTAATTGCGCGATGAGTCCAATGAATGCATAGGTAAATGAATAAGATTCTTTGTTTAAACTACCCATGATTCCATTGATTATGTCGAATAAAAACATAATCAGAAAAATGCCCCAAAAGATCCCTTTGGTGCCTTTTACTTTTTCCCAGGCGATTTTGATGGTATCAAATAAGGTAAAATTTTCCATTGAAAATCTCCCATTGTCCAATATCACTATTTTAACCTATTTTGAGTGCTAATAGGGCCGTTTTATGGCTAATTTTGATTTAAGTGACCGCTAATGTATAATATATGACCCGAATCAAAATCGGATAAAAGACCATGACTAATGTGCGCCAAAATTCCGTGAGCCCATCGGGTCCTTCTGCTGTTTTTTTTACTGAACTCAAAAGTTCGCCACTAGGGCTTGCAAAGATTCCCTATCGTAGTACATGGCGCCGATTAACGGGTTCATTAATCGGCTGCGTAGGAGAGACCAGAGAGGGACGCTGCATGCAATTGGCACGCGTTGATCGAGATGGGACTATCGCCCAGACGCTTGCGCCGCCAAATGATGTTTTAGCGCTCACAGCCGCTCCAGATGATACCTTTGTCTGTTTGACTAAAAATTCATTTATTCGCTGGGATGCAAAAGATAAGTCGCGTGCGCCCAGAATCATTGATTCGTTTAGAGCAGATACTTTTACTGATGTGGTTAGTTTGGAATGCATTTCTGCAGACGGGCGTCACTATCTCACAACTTATCAAGAAAATGGTGGCGTTTTTTTATTAATTGATACTGTAAAAAAAACGGCGAAAACAACTCATGTTTTTCAGCCTAATGAATGGCATATTCAGCCCACCACTCTATCTCGTCCCACGGCTACTGGAATTTTTTCAGTTACCACAATATATAGACATCAAAGTTACAATTCTATTTCAAAGCTATTGATCGATGGCGAGATGAAAAGAATAAAAGCATTGAACATCGAAAATGATTGGTCGATGCGTACTTTATTAAGTTGGCCAGAACAAAATGTTCTGATTTGCGTGAATCTTTCAGATCACCGACCGAAATTTATGCCATTGAACAATGATTTCCCGATGTATGCAACCACACTGAAAGAAATTCCTTTTTTAAAAACGCCTTTTATTTTTGATGGATGTTTATATTTTTGTAATGAAAAAAATTGTCTGGGATTTGTAGTGCCACCGGGTCGAAAAGATATGGCACCCGGATTATATCAGACACTTTTACCTTATCCGGAATGTGACAATGTCATTCTCTTGGATGATGGATTAATGGTTGCGATAAAAAATCCGGAACAGAAACACGAATATCAGACAGCAACGGTTTATCGATTACCGACCATGAATCAAGAATATCAAATGACTGAAGATATTTTATTGTCACTTATGTCGCGACCCGTCATTCGACTGATCGGAGGATACGCTGGCTATTCCATGTGGAGTAATTCCATTCGATTATCAGAACAAAAACCAATAGAAATTTCATTTCCAACGATCGAAGAAAGAGTTGCGAAATTAATTACTGCTAGAAAATCGAGTGAAGCAAAAGAAGGTTCCTGCCAGGCAAAATCATTAGCTGCTTTAGTTCGATTTGAATTGGCTTTAAAAAATAATTCTGAAAAGGAAGGATTTTCTTATCAGAATTGTTTTGAGGAAATGCAAAAAGCATTGGGAGTAAAAATAGAAGAATTGGATGAAGAGACTCAAGCGTTTTTTAAATTGGTGAGTGAGAATTTTGGGAATATTCCGAGAAGGAAAAGTCCATAAATGACGATCCTGTCGTGTCAGCATGCTGTTAGCTGGCACCTCCAGACATGGAGGAATTATAAGCTTGTGGATTATAAAAAATATTCTATTTACTTTGGATTAGAACACAACGATTTCGTATTTTATACATTCCTGAAAAAATAGCGTCACTAATTTGTTCTGGAAAATTGTTGGGTAATAAATTTGTTACACCATTAATTACATTTTGCATCTCATCAAATACTTCGTCAATTATATCTTGCATTAGGGTTTGCGAAAATTGACATTTTTCCGCCATTGCTAACCAATGTCGTATTTGAATATCACTCCATAAATAATGGGTATTTTTACTTTTTAATGCCATTGCCATTTTTAAATTTTTCCATTCTAATTGTCTTTTGGCGGCGATGGGATATGCCGAGATGACATCATATAATGGAGTGAGCTGATAACGTCCTTCTGGTTCAATGAAAACACTAAAGTTTTTTGCATGACCATCTATCGCGCCTAACACCCAAAACAAAAAAACGGATTTCATAAACTGAGTTCGATCTTTCAATGAATTAACCGACCCAAGTAACATTTTCATGATTGTTTGTATCCCGGGCCCTCCATCTGATTCATATTTAAATGCTGAAAAAATTCCTAATGCCTGACACAAATCTTCTTGTGGCAATCGCATTATCCATTTGCCATTGGCTGCTGTGCGTCGATCAAATCTTTCTAGAACTAATGTTTTTACATCATCAAAATAGGTGATTTCAGCCTGATTAACAGGTAAATTAAATGCAGATAAAATCTTAAGGCAAAGCCATTCATTTTCAATACTATCTGATAAATCAATACCAGCATGTTGAATATAACCAATTGGCAATTTTATGATGTGACTGGTTGGCGTCGCGCCTTGCGGTAAACACCATTTTTGTTCATGCATTAACAAAGCCGTTTTTTCTTGTGCGCCTGCAATTGAAATTCGGAAATCTAAATTACGATCCATGCCTAACGGAGCAGTTTGATAATGTTTTAACAAAGTTGCTATTTCTTTATCTTTAATTGGATTTGCGAGAATTTTCTTTACATTTTTCACTTTAGGTTGCGTTAAGAGTTGTAATGCTCCAACGCAATCTACGCCAATTTGTGACAACAAATCGAAACAATTATCAGAATTGATATTAAAACGAGTCTGAATACGTCTACGTATCAAATTATTATCCGGAAGTAAATTATCGAAATAATTTTCAACGATAGCCCCTTTGTATGGAATTTCCGTTAAGGGCATGGATAAACTAATGGGGCGTGTATTTTCGGCATTAAGCCAATCCTGATCATAAGTAAATACAAGAGCGCCACTAAATTCACGCGAAAAAGTGCCAACACGAATGCCATTCATGTAAACATATAAATCGTGATATTTTTTTTTACGCGTCATTTACCATTCCTCTTTCCATTTACTTTTAACTGCTTTTTTTGGACGAATTATCATTTCGAGATCCAACGCGGCTAGTACTCGAAACAATGTTTCAAGACGTGTTCCAGGTGCGCCCTGCTCTATACTCGAAAAAGTGCTTTGTTCAATTTTAACTGGGCTTCCTGCTACTGTTTGGCTGAGCTTTTTTGATTTTCTTTGTCGTTTGATTACCTTGCCAAGTAATTCTGGCGAGTAGACTAATTGTTCCATATCAGATTCCTCATGACCCCTTAATCCATCTCTATTTATCATATAGTAGTTCAGCTATAAATTCAAGTTATATATGTACAGCTATATTTATTATTTATAGCTGTTTCGCTATACTATGAAACCGATAAATTATTATTGGGAAACAGGGGTCAGATTCATGGATGTAGACACATATCTACATTTTTGCTATACTTCTAATAAGCAATTGGCTAATGTTTTGCGAGGAAATTTGTCATGACTATCACGACTGTCACTAGCAGGGAGTTTAATCAAGATGTAAGCAAGATAAAACGCGCCGCGCTAAAGGGGCCAGTTTTTATTACAGATAGAGGCCATCCAGCCCATGTGCTATTGACAATGGATGATTATCAAAAACTTACCGAAATAAAAGAAAATATTATTGATTTGTTAGCAATGCCCGATGCGGCTGATATTGATTTTGAGCCCGGTAAACTTGACAAAGAAATTTATCGACCCGAGGATTTTGATTAATGTACTTGCTTGATACGAATGTTGTTTCCGAATTGAGAAAAGCTAAATCTGGAAAATCCAATAAAAATGTCGTGGCATGGGCAAAAAATATTTCGCCATCCAGTTTGTTTTTGTCAGTCATTACTATTTTGGAATTAGAAAGAGGCATACTTTTAGTTGAGCGTCGCGATCCATCACAAGGTGCCGTTTTACGGTCTTGGCTAAATTCACATGTCCTTCCCGTCTTTTCAGAACGTATCTTAAATATCGATGTAGCAATAGCTCAGCGTACTGCAAAACTTAACATTCCCAATCCACAATCAGACAGGGATGCCATCATTGCAGCAACCGCGTTGGTACATGGCATGACTATAGTAACTAGAAACGTGAGTAATTTTAATCAAACAAAAGTTGAGATACTAAATCCTTGGGAACCGGCTGCTTAATTATTTTATGATATACTTAGAAAGATCGATAAAGGATTATCGCTGGTATGCCAACTTATTTCAATGATTACGCAAAAGCCGCGACGAATCTCATCGAACAGGTCGGCAAAAAAATCACAATAGGCGTGCCACTTGGAATTGGTAAACCCATTGGTTTGCTGGATGCTTTATATGAATTAGCTGCTAACGATCCTACCCTTTCTCTCACCATTTTGACGGGGCTTACTTTATCAAGACCGGTTTTAAAAAACGAACTGGAAAAACGGTTTGTTGGGCCTTTGCTTGAAAAGACATTAGGCGACTATCAAACTCCGCTTTATGAAATCGCGCGGCAACAAGAAAAATTACCATCGAATATTGAAGTCATCGAATTTTATTTGACGCCTGGAAAATACTTAAAAAATAAATCGGTGCAGCAACATTATGTCAGCACCAATTATTCTCACGTGATTCGCAATATTTTGGATTATTCCATCAATGTGATCGCGCAAGAAATTTCAGCCGACAGTTCTCATCCTAATGTTTACAGTTTAAGTTGCAATACGGATTTATTTTTAGAAACGGTAAAACAACTTCATAAAATGCGTGACCGCGGCAAAACAATTGCGATTGTCGGTGAAGTGAATATTAATCTGCCCTTTATGTTGGGCGATGCATTAATTCCTGCAAATATTTTTACGGATATTATTGATACCAAACACTATCGTTCCATTTTTGCGATACCCAAACCAAAACTTTCCGCGACCGATCATTTAATCGGTCTTTACACAAGCACTCTGATTCCAGACGGCGCTTGCCTGCAAATTGGCATTGGCAAAATGGGGGATTCGATTGCAAGTGCCCTGCTGCTTCGGGAAAAAAATAATAGTTTATATCGCGAAATTTGTAAAAAATACTTAAATCAATTTGATTCGACACTCACTATTGGCTCCTTGGATAATTTCAAAGAAGGCTTATATGCTTCAACAGAAATGTTAAGCGATAGCATACTTCATCTTTTTCAAGAGCATATCATTAAAAAATCCGTTTATGATCATCCCGGATTACAGCGTCTTTTGAATGATAAAAAAATTACTGAAAAAATTACACCGGATTTTTTAGACATTTTAGTGAATGAGAAAATTATTAATAAAATTCCAACGCCGGATGATATTCAATTTTTAGAAAAATTTGGAATTATAAAAAAAGATGTTACTGGCGAGATCGAATTAGGTCCTCATTTATTAAAGGGCATCATGATTCATGCGGCCTTTTTTGCCGGTAGTTTTGATTTCTATCAAAAATTACGTGATTTATCTCAAGCGGATTTGCAAAAAATTGACATGACATCCGTCGAGCGCACCAATACGGTGTTATGGTCAAAAGAATTATCTGAATTACAGCGGCAAAATGCGCGATTTGCAAATTCGGCGATGATGATTACGCTGACTGCGGGCATTATTTCAGATGGATTAAGAAACTGGCAAGAAGTCAGTGGTGTGGGCGGTCAAGCGGATTTTGCTTATATGGCCGAAGAACTTTCTTCAGCGCGCTTTATTATTAATTGTCCGAGTACGCGCACCGTGCACGGCAAAACCTATTCAAATATTATTTGGGAATATCCTAATCTCACGCTGCCGCGATATGCACGCGATATTATTGTGACGGAATATGGCATTGCCGATTGCCGCAGTAAAACCGATTCGGAAATTATTCAGGCGATTTTAAATATTACGGATTCGCGTTTTCAGCAACCCCTTTTGATAAAAGCAAAAAAATACGGGAAAATTCCAGATGATTATCAAATACCCTTGGTTTTTCAGAATAATTTTCCTGAAAAATTCCCACCTCTTATTGCTGAATTAAGACAGCATGGATTTGCAAAACCGTATCCGCTGGGAAGTGAACTGAGTGAAGATGAACAAAAAATTCAGGAAGCGTTACTTTTTTTGAAAAATGGTTCGCGATTGAGATTGTTTTTTATTACGTTTATTTCGGTATTTTATTGTAATCAAGAAAAATATCAAAAATATTTAATCAGGATGCAATTGCTGTATCCTAACAATTTTAAAGAATGGATTTATAAAAAATTATTGCAGTATGCGCTGAAGAGAACTTCGTAAAACAAAGCCATCGGCCTGAGCGTCATTGCGAAGCCTGCTTTTTAGGCTGAAGCAATCTTTGAGAGATTGCTTCGCCGCATAAAACGCGGCTCGCAATGACGCCAGGATCGATCAAATGGGCTTAATAATTTTCTAGGGTTTTTTCCCAGTGACCCGGTCTCCAATCCCAAGCTAAACATTCACCGTTTGTAGCTTGTGTGCAGGCCCAGTATCCTTCGATCCAAGCGACACCTTCGGGAGAATTGCTGTATTCGCAAACGCGATGTTCAGGATACCAAACGCCTTTGTACCATCCTGCAGCAATGGTATTGCAGCGAACATAGCCAGCTGGTGTTGCAACCACTTCTTTTGCGGCGGGAACAGGGGTACGGACGGTGGTGGTTTCGACTGTTTTAGTCACCTCACCGGTTGGACTTTCGGTGACTTTGGTTACAGTGGTTTGCTCATCGGCAAATGCACCGTTCATCCAAAAGCATGCCGCGGTTAAAATTGTTAGGATCTGACAGAATAGACGCATATTTTAAACACCTCCGTTGTGAGAACTAGTATGAACACGCATCGTCTTGCGAAATTATCATTACGCGCGACATTGACGTAAACCCTAGTGTACTAAACTTTTTTTCTGAAATATATTCAATTTACTATGCAATCAAATACTTTTGCTAATTGCGAGGGCTCCAAAATGAGCTGTTCTTTGGCTTTTTTTGTTAGCTTTTTAATATATCGTTCAATTTTCATCGCCTCCGCCTTCTGGCCTTCCATTTGCCAACGTTGGGCAATTTCAAGCGGTTTAAAACTGCGGGTATATTTACATTTCGCCGTCCCCGAGACGTGTTCGGCGAAGCGTTTCATTAAATCAGGGGTATAGCCGGTATAAAAGCTCCCATTGTCACAACGCAATATATAAATCCAGTAGCGAGTCATTAGATTTTCTCTGTAATTCTGGTAGAATGGTACTGTTATTTTTAAATTTGATGAAGGTTAAATATTATGGCACGTGAAAAAGGCACCGTTAAGTGGTTCAACAACAGCAAAGGGTTCGGGTTTATTCAACGAGATAAAGGTGATGATGTGTTTGTTCATTTCAAATCCATCACTGGTTCTGGCTACAAATCTCTGGAAGAAGGCCAGCGCGTAGAATTTACCGTGACACAAGGTCAGAAAGGGTTACAGGCCGAAGAAGTCACTGTTATTCAAGAATAGCAGACCATTATATAGCGTCATTGCGAGCCGCGTATTTTGCAGCGAAGCAAGCTTTCAAAAGATTGCTTCGTCGCAAAAAAGCGCTCCTCGCAATGACGATTTTTTTTATGAAACACAATCATAAAATTGATATTCTTTTTTCAATTTTATAAATGCCCTCGAAATATAATCCACAATCAGCGGATTAAAAGTGACTTGCGTTTCGGGTATCACACCCGTCCTATACCCTTCCCAAAGTTTATGGCTTAATTTTCTGTGATTGCCATACACTTCATTAACTAAAAGATTCCATTTTTCAGCAAGCATCATTCCCGTTTCACTTTCAGGATTAGTATGCAAATTGGATTCGATTTCGTTAAATAGCTGGGACCAGCGATTTCCGTAAGAGGTCCAATAGTCTTCCGTACGGCTTGTTAAAATCATTTCAAATTCGGATTTTTCTTGGTGTGAAAAAAATTTTTTGTGCCAAAAAGCTTGTTCATGCTCATCGAGTTGTCCCACTTCCGTTACTTTCTGTATCACATTCCAATTGATCGGATCATTTAATTCGGTTTTTTTGAGTAGATGTTCTAATAATTTTGAAGCTTTTAGTAAACGCGCCGCTTCTTCGTTCATATTTTTGCATTGTGCTTGCAAAAAATTTTTTGGATCAGAAAATTTCGTTTTCAGAATTTGTTTAATTTTATCTAGCGGAAAATCCATGAATTTTAGCATGGTAATTTGCTGCAAAATCTGCACGTCGTCTTCTGAATAAAAACGATGGCCTGCACTATTTCTGAAACTGGGTTTAAGAAGACCTAACTCATCATAGTGATGTAAGCCACGAATACTAATGGATGTTAATTCACTGAGTTCTTTGACGCGATATAATTTTTTCATGGGTTAATTCCTTAGGCTCGTAACATTCCATTGATGTACCCACACATATTCTGTAATAAAATCATAGCTACAAAAAGCAATTTTATTTAGTTTTTTTAGAGCAGTTTTGATTGATTTTGCAGGGATGCCAGTTTCATTCATCACCGTTTTGATTGGCAGATAATATATTTTGATATTATTAGCGAAAGGCGAACTCATCAGATATAAAACTAGTAACTGCACTTCTCTGCCTAATTTGCGGATTTCCTCGCCTTTTTGGCTGGTCCAAAAAGATATTCGATTGTCTTTCATTGACAAGATTCCCTATTTGATTAAAGAGACTTTTACCCTAAACCTGACGTAAGGTGAGGTTGCAAGGGGTAATGAAAACTTTTTACCCGCTGACCGATTGCGCTTTTATCAAGTTATTGGTAAAATAAAGAACATTTTTGGCGTATTAAATATGACCTTAAGAAAACAAATCGATGATAATAAAGCTGAAGTTGAGCTGGAAAAGCAAATTATTCATTACCCTCGTCCCGAAAGTCCGAGCTATAGAAAAAAACTTTTAGAGCTTGAATCACTTCGTGATGCTCGCGCAGAAGAGAAAATATCGATTCATCAAATTAAATTGAAAGGGGAATTGCTTGGTGAAGGCGGTTTTGGAAAAGCCTATAAACTGGGAGACAAAGTTTACAAAATTTATCATTCACATGTCGAAAATACAGCAAAACGCAGCGCGGGTTATTGGAACAAAATCTATAAGGAGATTTATGATGGGAAATATGCACGTTATGCTACTGCAATTCATCAAAAAATAGATGACGAAGAAGTACTTATTACGCCTTATATCCAAGGTCGAAAATTTAATTCTGATTGCTGCTGTATTCCAACCGCTCCGCTTAAACGCTTTACTAAGGCATTCAAAAAAATAGGATTAGGAATGCAAGACCCTGATCAAGAGGGAAATTTGTTAATAGTAGGTGAAGACCCTTTGCCTGTTGATCTGGATAATGTTTACCGTCTGCCGGAAAATTATTGTTTTTTCTTCTATAAATATTCTTCTTATGATCCACCTAGCCCGACGAGTTTGGCTTGTGCCAAAGTAGTTCATTTTTTTCTCCGCACTGATAATGCAAAGAAGACAAAACCTATTACTGAAATTAATGACACCATTGGGTTCAGATCCATTTTTATGAGAGCTTAAAGAGGAAAGGGATCATATATGGACCCCTTTTCGTTTTTACCAAATATGCGGATTAAAAAAATCATCCAACGAAATAATTCTATCAAAATAAGCGCGGGATTTGAGATGATCATTGTTTTGTTGATTGGTGATGAGAATTTTTTGAATGGTCTTATTTTTTGGATTGGGTAATAAACTGACTTTTTCAGAAAATTCATCGATGACTGAAGTACTGATTTTGTTTTGTGAATATTTTATTTCACAAATAGATATGACTTTATCATCACGATCAAATAATAAATCAATTTGAAATCCCGGCGAAATTTTTTCAATTTGCCGACTGAAAAAACTTCCCGCTTGATACTTAATCCCTGAAAATCCTAACAGTGTTGCAATTTGTCTTTCATATTTTCGACAAAATCGTTCAAAAGCATATCCAAGCCATTGGTGGAAATGCGACATGTTTATACCTGAAGAAAGATGATTGATAAAATGGCCTTGTTCAATTTGTTTGGTTAGAGGTTTTAAAAATTTAAAATAGTAATGCAAATAAGCATCGGCAATACAATATCGTGTTAATAAACTATTTTCAGGCTTGTTATAGGGCGAATATTTTTCTATAAATCCACAAATTTCTAAATCATTGAGTAATGAAGTTAACATACCGCCTGAGCGAATTTTTAATTTGGCTGATAATTCTTTACGCGTTGCGAATTTTAATTGGCTTAAACAGTCTATTATTTTTTTATAATATTTATTATCAGCCAGACTACTTGTAAAAATTCGCTCATATTCATGCAGAAAAAAAGCGCCAGGTAAAAATGATTCGTTAAGTAAATTAATATAAATTGAATTGGGATTGCGTAATCGTTTTAAATATTCTGGCATTCCACCCAATGTAAGATAAGCATCCAGCACTTCCGAATTGGATCGTTGATGCAGCATGGCTTTTGATTCGATTAAATTAAATTCACGTAATGGCATTTCATGCTGCGAACGATTATAAAGCGCTGACGATTTGACTACATGATTAATCATAAATGCGGGTGATGAACCGCAGAGAATCAAAATTAATTCTTTGTTGTGACGGAAATAGTTGTCCCAAACATATTTTAATGCGGAAATAAAATCATCTTCATAATTTGCTAACCATTGGACTTCTTCGAAGTACAATGTGAAAGGCCCTGTTTTTGTCACCTCGGCAATATTGACTAAGACATCCACCCAATTGGTTACCGCAATTTTGGTTAATAGCGGTTGTTCCGCATATTGCGCTAATTGCTGCATCACAAACTGTCTCTGTTCTTCGGGTGAAATATGATCTCTGCCTTCAAACTTTAATAATTGTCGGGTATAGAATACTTGTTCTAATAGCTCCGTTTTGCCGACTCGGCGCCTGCCATGGACCACAATAATATGAGGTCCAGGTTGTGACATAATCGAGACTAGCCTCTCCATTTCATAGTCACGATCGATAAATTCTCTATTTTTTTCAATGGGATAGTATTTCATAACGCCTGCTTATAAAATAATTGGCGTAAATTTTTAAATTTTTTACGCCAATTAATGGTAATTATAGGCTTAATTGGCGTGAAATTCAAAAATTTTTACGCCAATTATTAAGAATAGTAGTGACAAATACAACTGGGAATTGTGTATCTATTTGATTTATATAATATTCTAATGTGCGTTGACTGTATATTTGGGCACCACCGTCCAATTTATATTATCACTATAAATTGGACGATAGGGTAAGCGCAATATTATTGGTTATAGATGGACCCTTTTCTCTTTTAACTCATTGCTGTATAAGAAATATACATTATATGATACAATGGTCACACTTTTGTAGGTTTCAACTCATGACCCAAACACGCGATAAAAAATACCTCAATCTAGCCCAAGCGGATATCGACATAACGGAATTTTTTAAGGCGCATCCCTGCACCATGGCGCGGCGCGCTTTTTTGCAACGAATTCAAGAACTCATTCGCGAAGCGCATTCATTAAGTTTTTTATCGGAAAGTAAAGATCCTTTCGAAGCCGCCAAAGAAAATGCTAAAAGAAAACAAGCCCCTGTCAAGAAAATTGCTACAACGATTCTGCAATTAATTGAAGACGAACTGGAACAACCCGTCGTACAGCTTGGGGAAAATACCTATCTTGAATTACTCCAGTCGGTAAAACAGTGCGCTGCGAGCACTCTTTCATCAACAGACATGATTACTTCCAAAATGATTGAGATGCACTATTCCCCTACATCGAGCATCTATCAGTTGGCTTCTGCTTTCGGTATCGATGTGATGCCCATGAGCCAAAGTATGGATCCTTTGAAAGGTAGTGATTTCTCTGGAACTTGTTTTGGTTATACAAAGCAACAGATCGATAAAAAAGAATGTCAACTGGATGCAAAGGTATTAGCATCACAAAAAAATGTTCGTGCCTATGCAAATCGATTTTATTCTCTATCCAATGATATTTATTCTCAACTCTACAATGTGATGGAATGGCGTGGGGGAAAATCCATCATCAGTATTAAAGACGGGGAAGCCACAGCACACGCTGTTTCGCTTTATTTAAACGATGACCAGTCATATATTTTTTTCGATTCCAATTTTGGAAATTTTACCATTCCAAAAAAATTAACTTACGACTTTTTGGTATTTTTAATCACTCACTATTCTACTTATCGTGCTTCGGTTGTGACGGTTGCAGAAGAACCAAAACCCGAGCATGCGGAACCCGCACAGCCAAAAAAAATGGATCAGCAAGTTCTGAATCAATTTGCAAAAACACATTGCCAATCATTTCTACGTAACTCTCAAGCAAAATTACGCAAAGCAACTTCGGTAGTGGCTCAAGTTAAGGCATTGCGAGAAATTGAATATGCTTTTTGCTCACAGCTAAATCCCATTTTAAAAAATGTCAGTGATGAAAAAACCTTAACAGAAATTGCCGTTATGCTTGATGAAAGTAAGTTAGTACCCGCTCCATCAGAAGCACAAGAAAAAATGTTAAAAGAACAATTGAAAAAGAATTTTGCCTACTACAAAAAACACAAAGGGAGATTAACTCCACAACATGACGGAGCTACTCTGTCTGATATTGATAAATTGGAACAACAAATGCTGAATGCCCCTAGGGCACTGACTTGCGTGACGGTTCTTGAATCATGGTATCAGGAAAATGGCTGCCGCTTTTCCGAAGTACGATCATCCGTGATCTTTAGTATCATTAAACCCCTTGTAGATTGCTGTCCATTTCGCATGGCAATTCATCAAGAAAAAAGCCGTCTTATTAAAATACTGCAAAACGCGTTGGCAGAAAAAATTCGTCATCTTGTTAGTTGGTCGAATCCCGAAATTAATATGAGTCTTTATGCGAATACCATCCGGTCATTACCACTCAATATTGATTTGAAGACAATACTCAAGAAGATGGAAGCGATAGATGAAAGTATTTTTCCTTTGTTCCGACCGGCAAAAACTGACATCGATTATTTTTTTGTAAAAGTCAGAAATGTTGATACAAAAAATCCTGAAGGATTAGAAGAATTATTAAGATCAGTTGATCAATTGCTGGCAAAACTGGAAAAACCGGTGACAGCTCCTCATTTCAGCCAGGCTGCCACTTCTTTGGCAAAATAAGTAATAATAAAATCGGCGCCGGCGCGTTGAATCGCTGTTAAAATTTCGAGTGCGCTTTTTTGCTCGTCCATCCAGCCTTTTTCACTGGCCGCTTTGATCATCGCGAATTCACCGCTGGTGTGATATGCGCATAAAGGCAATTCGGGATACGTTTCTTTGATGCGATAAATTACATCCAGATAAGTGTGTGCGGGTTTTACCATGAGCATGTCGGCGCCTTCGGAAATATCGAGAGCGCATTCGCGGAGTGCTTCATTGCTGTTTGCGACATCCATTTGATAAGTGCGCCGGTCACCAAATTTTGGCGCACCTTCAGCGGCTTGTCTAAAGGGGCCGTACATGGCGGAGGCATATTTTACTGAATAGCTAAGAATTGGAATATGCTGAAAACCCGCATCATCCAAGCCATGTCGAATAGCGAGAACCATTCCATCCATATTCCCGCTCGGTGCAATAATATCCGCGCCCGCTTTGGCGTAACTCACAGCTTGTTTTGCTAATAATTCCAGGGTTTTATCGTTATCAATATTCACTTCGGCGTGCTCGTGTTCTATTACCACACCGCAATGGCCATGATCGGTATATTCACAAAAACAAACATCGGCCATCACCAATAAATCGGGGGCTGCTTTTTTTATCACGGGAATCGCTTTTTGAATAATTCCGTGGTCGGAATAAGACATTTTTCCGAGGCCATCTTTTTCACTAGGAATGCCGAATAACATTACACTTTTAATGCCTAGTTGAGTAATGGATTTTATTTCTTCTGGGAGTTGATCAACGCTCAATTGGAAATGGCCGGGCATGGAGGCAATAGGATTTTTGAAGTTTTTCCCCTCTTTTATAAAAAGTGGCAAAACCAGTTTACCGGGATGAAGGTGCGTTTCGCGCACTAAATCGCGGATATTGGCGCGTTGGCGTAAGCGGCGTAAGCGTGTGATTGGAAATTGGCCCATAAAACCCCCTCGTTTTTTGAGGGAATATTATATACTTTTTAAAGTCCTATGTAATTATGGTTTTTTTACCCATATTGACAAATGTTTTCTCTTGGCATATGCTTAACATATGCCAAAACGATTTATCCGTATGGAACAATATACACGTCATGCTCAACTATTTCGTAACGGGCGTAATCAAGCCTTACGTATCCCACGTGAATTTGAATTGCCCGGTAAAGAAGTATTAATTCACAAAGAAGGAGGTTGCTTGATTATCGAACCCATTAAAAAAAGAAATAACCTTGCAAAATTACTTGCTCAATGGAAACCGTTAAAGGAAAAATTTCCTGAAATTAAAGACCTCCCTGCAGAGGATATCGATCTTTAAGGCCTTTTTATGAGCCATTTTACCTATCTTTTTGATACTAATATTTTATCTGAACTAATCAGACAACCATCGGGGCCACTCGCTCAAAAAATTGTTGCCTTAGATGAAACATCTTTTTGTACGAGCATTATCGTTGCTTGCGAACTCCGTTATGGTGCCCGTAAAAAAGGTTCAGCTTCATTAATTAATAAAGTTGAGCGATTACTTGCAAATATGATTGTGAAACCATTTGAAAATGATGCAGATCATTACTATGCTGCTTTGCGTGTCGCCTTAGAAAAAAAAGGCCAACCTATTGGAGCCCATGACATGCTGATTGCTTCGCACGCATTGGCTTTGGAGGCAACATTAGTAACAGCTAATGAACGCGAATTCACACGTATTCCGAAATTAAAAGTGGAAAACTGGCTTCTTGAGCCAGTTGGATATTCGCAATAATTCAAATAACATGCGCTTTAATTTGCCCGCCCCGCCGTTCCAAATCGAATTGTTAATCCAACATTCACCACCGGTGAATTGAAACTATTTTGCAATGCTTTGACTTCACCCACGCTCGCTTGCAAACCTAACGAAGGTGTTAGGTAATAATGGACACCTACTACGGGTTCAATGATGGATCCACCACCGATAGTCAATCCACCGCCGCCACCTGCGCCGATTAATAATTCTGCGTAGGGTTGTAAGCGATTGTTGCAGAATGCAGCAGTTTGTAATCCGGGGCCAATCATGCCGGTTGCAAATCCACCCGCGTGAACGCCTGCATATGCGCTTGCGCCTTGATAACTGAAAAAGAAATTCGGCGTAAATATCTGGTCGATTTGCACGCCGATCAAATTATCGGGTGAACGCGTTGTTTCAGAAGTGCGTTCCGGGCGCAAATAGGTTTGATTGAAAATGTGAATGCGCCAGTCTTGCGTGCGTAACCAATCAAAGTGCACACAAGAAGGTGTAGATTTTGCCGTGGCTAAATCCAGATGGTACAACAATTCTGCCATCGCCGTTGGCGCGCGCAACTGGCCTTGTGGGGCCCAAATGTATCCGCCATTGATACGGCCCGAGAACTGACAACCCATCGGCCATTCAAAACCGAGTTGTGGATGAATCAAGATTCCACCGCCGGTGTCGACATTGCCACCGCCACCTGCACCCGCTGCCAATTGCGGCACCAATGCAAATCCGTGACCCAATTCCGCATGATAGCCAACCCCTGCCAACACATCCATATAACCATTCGGCACACCATGAAAAGCACCATCCGCGCGCAACGATCCAAAAATCGATTGCGTGAAATAATGATCCAATTCCGCACCGACTAATGACATCGTGCCGTCTTGAATCACGCCATCGACATTTTTCGTGCCGCTTTTTTGTTTATACATTTGTAAGAAAATGCCAAAATCGTTGCGCTGGAAATCCAAAAATTTGCTATCGAATAAACACAGACGATTAAAACAGCTTTGGCCTGTTCCTAAATAATTGACATAATAAAATTCGTATGGAATATCTAAATCGAGTCCCACTTGGGAGCTGCGAATTTTTCCCGATGGAAAATCAATATAACTGTAATGAACACCCAGCCGCACCCAATGAAAATCATATTGCAATCCCGCATGCGGCCGCACCATCAAACCACCGCCAACTAACGATGATCGTCCACCGCCACCGCCTGCATATAAACCTAAATCACCCCAAATATGGGAAAATAATTCATGATGCAAGCCACCTTCTAGACCGAGCGTAAACAATCCGCCTTGTTTGCCAGTCACCGCGCCATGCGCGCCGAGACCGCCGTACATGTACGGATTCAAATCCACTAAATAATTCGCACCTAATAATCCCAAGCGCTGGTTTTGATTAGGTATCGCCATATTGTCATAACTAAAACGAAAAAATCCCGGTTGCGGGAATAACCCGAGCGAATTAGCGGGCGTAGGGGATGCTTTTGCGCTAAGACAAAATACGGTTGCGATTAGCATCAAAAAAATTCGGAGTTTCAAGGGGTAAGTCCTTTTTATTTTTTGCGATTTTTATGAAACAGTATAGTATTCTTTTACTGACTGAATTTTCAAGATTTGTATGAAAATATTTATTCTAATTGTCATATTGAAAAAATTAAACAGATCCTTCCCTTTGCTCAGGATGACATGTGCCTTGGCTGTCATCCTGAGCAAAGCGAAGGATCTGTCTAACATGGCTTCTTTACAAAAGTTTCAGTAGTTTAAAAAGAAAAATCCAGAATAGAAAATTGATCATCACGGTAAAAATTTAAAAAGATCCTTCGTGGAGATCAGGATGACAGCTGATTTCGTTGAATTGTCAGCATTCCTATTTTCCAAATTCCTTTTTTTCCATTTCAGGCCAAACATTTTCGGTAAAATAACTTTTTAAACTCGCCACTTTCGCGCCTGTTAAACGGTTTTTTCGAATTTCTTCTGGAATAATTTTATCTTTTTCGGCTTGGGTTAATTTCGCTTGCCAATCATCAAACGCCATGTTTAATAATTCTTTGAGGAGATGGTCGCGCTTTTCTTTTTCTGCTTTTTTTTGTGCGATTAATTCACGCAGCGCTCGGTCTTTTGGTGATTCGTAATTTTCAGGTGCGTTATAGACGCTCGCTCTTTTTAAAATACCCATGAAATAACCGATCGGACTACTTTTGGTGATGCTCGCCTGTTTGTTGTTGTATTTTAAATCGTAATAAAAATGATTAATGGAGTCTTGCACGACAGCTGCCGTTAAATCATCTTGTTTGTAAAGTTGCAACAAATGCCCTTTGGTAAAACCAATTTGGCTTAGCGGTTCAATATCAATTTCATCCCATTCTTTCGGTAAACTGGATGACGATTTGCGCGCATCGAATTTGGAAAAGTCCGGATTTGGATTGGGATCGGCTTGCTGTTTTAATGAATCCAGTTTTTCAACGGAGATCAATCTTCGGTATTCCATTGCGGCGTCATTGACTTCTTGACTGATGCCGAAGCAATAAAAACCTCCCCTGCCCCGCTTGCCGTTTTCGCGTGCGAGTAATTTTTTTTCGACCAGGCGTTGAATGGAGGTGTTCACCATTTTTAAACTCGTATTCGTAAGCGAGGTTAACATGTCGCTGGTAATGCTCCCGCTTGAAAGTAAACCGCGTGAGACGCAGCGTTCTAAAATAAAAGTGAATATTTTTTTCTGGTGTCCTGATAAGCGAAGAATATTGTAAAGAGGACTGGCGAGTTGTTCTTTTGTTAAAACATTCGCGTAAGAAATCGCGTGATGGGCTACGTTTTCTTCCTCTTCAGGAATCGACGGTTTGGGTTGAAAAATCGTTTGGGGTTCGGGCGGCGCTACAAATTTTTTCTTTTCCGCCTGGGGTGCATAATCAATGGGTGGTTCTTCTTTTTGTGCTGGAGCTTCCGCTTTAATCGCTTCCGTCACAGGTTGAATGGGTTCGAGTTTCACTTCTTCTTTTTCTTCTTTTTCGATTTCATCCATATAATTCCATGGACGATAAGAAGATTTTTTAAATTTTTTCTTGACCGTTTTCTCTAATAAAGACGCAATATCGGGCATGGCGCATCTCCTTTATTTAAGCGCTGATTGCCTTTAATCGATCGGTGTCGATGGGTGCAGATTTTTTCGCGAATTCGCCTATTTTTAGTAGTTCACGGGTTAATAAATCCACGTCTTCTTTGGCGGAAGAATTGGCGAGCGAATCGAAAATCGACATGCCTTTGGTCAAGACGTTTTCGAATTCTTGGCTTCGGCGAATCGCGGTTCGAATAAGATGCTGGCTGTGTTTCGGATGCGTTACTAAAAATCGCATGGTGTCATGGGATAAAGAAGTTCTTGGATCAAATTCATTTAGCAAAGGACACACGGGAACGGCTTTTTTGAAGGATTTTTCGATGTTCGCAACTTCCCTGCTGGTAATTTCCAAACCTTCCAAACTGAATTCCGATGGTGTGACGGGTGAAATGACGCGATCGGATGCGAGTGATGCCGCGGTCACTGAACTTCCCAATGCGGGTGGGCAATCAATCAAAATTAAATCATATTGGTTTTTTAATGAATCGATCATGTCTTTGTAAATGCGGTCTAGCGGTAAACGTTTTAGCATGAGGTTGCTGTCGAGCAAGGCATTTTCGATGCGGCTGGGTAAAATATCCAATCCTTCGTAAACGGAAACGATGCCCTCTTCGACTGGGATATCTTGATTGATGAGTTCAATCATGATGGGTTTGTCATGTGATTTGACGCGGCAGGCTTTGGTTAAGTTGCCTTGTTGGTCAAGGTCAATCAGCAACGTGCGCGCACCATATAACGTCGCGCGTATGCCTAAACCTAAACAGAGCGATGTTTTTCCTGTTCCCCCTTTCACGATCTGGAAAGAAAAAACTTGGGGGTTAAATTTTATTTCAAATAATTGGCGCGCGGTTTCGTAGGCAAAATAAACACGATTTTTGCTTTTTTGGTGTGGTAAATTTTTTCGCTTAATTTGGTTGTGTAAGGCTTGAACCGTGGTTCCCATGACTTCTGCGGCATCGGTGACCAACATTTTTGGTTCCATTTGTACCTCCGTGTTTAAATTGGAAGATGTTTCTTAACATTTATTTAAACACGGCATTTTGGTCGATGTCAACTTGTCAGTGGTTTTTTTCTTAAGGTCTTTCTTTAGTTGTAGTAGTAATTTCTTTTAACTACTACTATAGAGACGTGAGAGAATAATTTGGATCGTTTTTCTGATTAACAAAAGATTAAGAAATGATAAAGAGATGATTAAGATAAGATTAAGAAAAGATTTACAAATGATTAACAGATTGCGAATGCTCGGATTAACAAATGATTCAGAAAAGATTAAGAATTGATAAAGATATAGCTGCCTATATGTTTCGTTTTGCTTGCAACTTCAATGAAAATTTTTTGTAAGTCATTAATAATTTGATTTTTATTTCTATATCTTAATCAATTGTTAATCTATAACGATTAATAAATGATTAAGATATAAATCATGGATTTTCAGTCGGGCTAATCGCGTTTGATAAACAAATGATTAACCAATGATTAAGATATGATTAACAAAAGATAAAGAAAAGATAAATAGATGATTAAGAAAGGCTGTTTTGCCGGATTAATAATTGATTCACAATTGATAGGTGAATGATAGCTGGATGATTCATTAATGATAATGAAATGATAAGTAAATGATGGCTGAATGATGGTTAGATGATTGCTAATTGATTAAGAGATGATTCGTAGATGATTAAGTAATGATTAACAAAAGATAAAGATATGATGTTGATTAATGCAAATCATTTATAATTGAATAATTATATATAATTGTATGATAAAGAAATGATTAACATATGATAAAGATATCGGGGCGACGTGTCATTCTGAGAGCGTTTTTTGCTCGAAGAATCTCTTTAATGTTGTGAGATCCTTCGCTTCGCTCAGGATGAAAGTGAAAAAGCGATGCCACTGAAAAAATTGTTATACGTGGAACATTTTATTCTTGTTCTAAAGACAATATGCGTTTACCATTTTGAACGTTTTAAATAATTGTCATCCTGAGCGTAAGCGAAGGATCTAACACCAACAGATTCTTCGAGCAAAAACCGCTCTCAGAATGACAATCGTTTTTATAAATATAAATGGTATAAAAAATGTTTAACAAAATTCTAATCGTGTGTCTTGGAAATATTTGCCGCAGCCCGATGGTTGAAGCCATTTTCAAACATCGATTATCCGCAAAACATCCACATGTGTCTGTGAGTTCTGCGGGAATCGCAGCGGTCGTTGGTAAATCCGCGGATCCCTTCGTACAAGAACTTTTGCGCCTCGAAGGCATCGATTGTTCAGAACACCGCGCGCGTCAATTAACTTCTGCGATGTTATTAGAATCGGATCTGGTTTTAGTGATGGAAGAAGACCAACGCAAAGAAATTGCATACACGTTTCCAAGCGTTTGTGGTAAAGTGCATCTTTTAGGAAAATGGGGCGGATTCGAAGTTCCCGACCCATACAAAAAACCAAAGGAATTTTTTAAGGAAACATACCAATTGGTCACCGCTGGCATTGATCAATGGCAGACGAGGTTATGGAAATAAAGCATGTTGCGTGCATTCATTTTAGTTTTTTTAGTGATTAATTTAAGTGGTTGTTTTATTGCTCCTGGCATGAAAATGCAACCACCGCCGCCAGATGTGAGGTGTTCGGCGGCGAGATGTAAGCCTGATCTACATTTTATTCCCATCGATGTTTGTTTGGTTCGCCAGTTGAATCAGATGAGCAGTACTACACTCGATGAAGCCTATTATTATCATGTGGGTGCGCATGATATTTTGAATGTTTATGTATTTGGCCATCCCGAATTAATGGGACCGATTGGCATTCCACCAGCAGAACAGAGCACAGGATTGTTAAATCCGACGTTAGCGCCTGTTGGCTATTTAGTAAATACAGATGGTGATATTTATTATCCAATGGTTGGAAGAGTACACGTTTTAGGAAAAACAGTAGAACAAATTCGTGTACAACTCACTTCTTCATTAAAAAAATATATCCGTAACCCACAAATTGATGTTCGTGTTTCAGGATTTCGCAGTAAAAAAGTTTATGTCATGGGCGAAGTCCAAAAACCTGGATTATTACCTTTAACCGATTCTCCTATGAGTATTACTGATGCCATTAATCTGGCGGGGGGATTTGATCTCAAAGCGGCGGATCCGAGTCATATTTTTGTTATTCGTGGCGATTATGCTCATCCGGAGATTTATTGGCTGAATGCGGGATCACCCGAAGCGTTGTTACTCGGTGAAAATTTTCGATTAAAAGGCCAAGATGTCATCTTTGTTTCGACAGCAGAAGTTGCTCGTTGGAACCGTGCTATCGATCAGATATTGCCGACTATACAGGCTGTCTGGTTTACTAATGCTTTAATTAACAGTAATTAGTTTTTTTAAGGTAACAGGATTTATGTCAGGGAACACGGATTTAAAAACAAATTTAAAAAATTTCTCTCTTCCTTTTATCGAGGATAAAATTGATTTAAGAAGTATTGTTTACACTTTATTAGCTGAAAAAAAACTGATTATAATGGTCACCTTGATCGGATTAGTTTTAAGCATTATCTATGCAATTCTCATTGTCCCACAATATCAAGCCAATCTTTTAATCCAAGTAGAAAATAAACAATCCGGCGCTGACTTATTAAGTGGGAATGCGCTGTTAGGTGGTCTCGGCAAAGAAAGTTCCCCAGCCGATGTTCAAACAACGTTGATTAAATCACCTTTTATTTTAGTACCCGTTGTTGAATCCTTGGGATTAGATGTTGTCGCGCGTCCTCACTATTTTCCTGTTTTGGGTGCTTGGTTTGCTCGTGGACGAACTGAATTGCATTCACCCGTTTTTGGTTTAAAAAAATATGCATGGGGCGGTGAACATCTTGAAGTGACTAATATGCATATTTCCTTGAATAAAGATAACCTAACATTCAAATTAATAGCCAGACAAAACCAAACCTACGAACTTGTAACGTCAGATGGAAAACGCATTCTGACAGCTAACGTAGGACAATTAGCGAAAATCAAAAATAATAATTTAGAATTAACAATTCTAGTTAAATCAATGACGGCAAATCCTGGAACAGAATTCTTTTTATCCAAATTGTCTACTGAATTGCTAGCAAATAAAATCGCATCCCGATTGGATATTTCAGATTTGGGACAGATGAATCAAGTAGATAAAACAGGGATTTTGCAAATTTCATTAAAAGATCCATCCCCACAGAAAATTGTCGATATATTGAATACCATCGGCACGATTACCATTGATAAGGATACTGAACGCAAATCACTCGAAGCGGCTAAGACTTTACAATTTCTTGAAGATCAATTACCGCTAGTAAAAAACGGCTTGAAAGAGTCCGAATCAAATTTAGATAAATATCGGATGAAAAGTGGAACCATTGATCTGAATATCAAATCAAAAATACTATTACGGCAATTGTCCGATGTACAAAGAGAGCTATCCAAAGCTGAATTATCTCGTATTATGTTATTACAACAATTAACCCCGGCGCATCCCTATATTATTGCTTTAAACAGTAAAAAAGTTGCTCTGCAAACTGAATTAAACTCCTTAGAAAGCCAACTATCAACTCTTCCCTCATCCGATCAAGTAGCTGTAGGATTGATACGTGATATAAAAGTCAAAAGCCAGCTTTATTTAATCCTGTTACACAAAATTCAAGAATTGGAAGTCGTTAAAGGTGGAACCATCAGTGATGTACGAATTTTAAATTGGGCTCATTTGCCTGATTCATGTCTACCCACAGGCCGATTTTGGATTATATTATGTGGTCTCCTTATGGGATTTGTAGCGGGAGCTGGATTTGTCGTTGCTCGTAAATCCTTCCTCAGTTTTGTGGAAGACCCCAATTGGTTGGAACAGCACTTTGGTATTCCAACATTTGCTATAATTCCTTATAGCAGCCAGCAAAAATCACTTATCAAAGACCACAAAGAAAATAATCGTAAATTAGAACTATTAGCTCAGAATCAACCGCGCGATTTATCTATTGAAGCACTGCGCAGTTTACGAACCAGTTTACAATTCGCATTAATCGGTGCGAAAAATAATATTATTTCCATTATGGGTATCAGCCCAGGCATTGGAAAATCATTTGTATCGGCGAATTTTTCTTATCTTTTAGCAGAGTCAAATAAACGAGTTTTATTAATCGATGGAGACATCCGAAAAGGGTATTTGCAGGATTATTTTTCTGTAAAACGCGCTCCGGGTCTCAGTGAGATCATCAGTGGTGAAATTCCTCTGGAACATGTTATCCACAAAACTAATCATCCTAATTTAGATTTTATTGCAACGGGTCATTTTCCGCCTAATCCATCGGAATTATTACTTAGCAATCAATTCAAAGAAATTTTAAGTGCTGTCTCGACAAATTATGATTTGGTTATCATCGATACTGCACCTGTTCTTGCTGTAACCGATGGAATTATTATTGCCAATCAATCAGGAATTAATTTCCTTTGTATTGCGGGTGGGGTACATCAGGCACCCGAAATTGAATTAGCGATAAAACGTTTACAAAGCAACGAAATCAGAATACAAGGCACAATCTATAATAATATCCATGCGAATAATGCGACCCAGGGTCGTTACAATTATTATTACGCATATGATCAAGCTTAAAATATAAGGAAGTGTTAGAATGACAAGAAAAATTTCTGTGATTGGCTTAGGTTATGTGGGTTTGCCTGTCGCCGTCGCTTTCGGCGAAAAACAAAGAGTCATTGCATTTGACATCAATCAACATCGCATCGAAACATTAAAAAAAGGGATTGATCACACAGGCGAAATTACTAAAGAAAAACTTTCGCAAACCGATTTGCATTTTACAAGTCACCCTGAAGATTTACGCGAAGCGGATTTTCATATCATTGCTGTCCCAACGCCCGTTAATCTCGCGAAACAACCGGATTTAGCTTGTTTAATCAGCGCTTCCAAAACGCTAGGCGCACAACTTAAAAAAGGCGACATTGTCGTCTATGAATCAACGGTTTATCCTGGTGTCACCGAGGAAGAATGCGCCCCTGTACTAGAAAAATATTCCGGCCTAAAATCCGGCGTCGATTTTTTTCTGGGATATTCTCCCGAAAGAATTAATCCAGGCGATCCTTCACGGACTTTTTCATCGATTCGAAAAGTTGTGTCAGGCCAAACTCCCGAAGTTTTAGACATTATCGCTGAAACCTATGGCAGCGTAGTGACCGCAGGGGTTTACAAAGCCTCCAGCATCAAAGTCGCAGAAGCCGCCAAAGTCATTGAAAATACTCAACGCGATTTAAATATTGCATTAATTAATGAGCTTTCCATTATTTTTAATAAATTACACATCGACACCACAGAAGTTTTGGAAGCCGCTGGTACCAAATGGAATTTTTTACCCTTCAGACCCGGATTGGTCGGTGGCCATTGCATTGGTGTCGATCCTTATTATTTAACACACAAAGCCAATATGCATGGCATCCATCCCGAAGTCATTTTGGCGGGTCGTCGCATCAACGATAACATGGGAAAATATGTCGCCGAACAAACGATTAAACAAATTAATCGTCTGAAAAAACCCGTGCACGGCGCAAAAATTGGTATTTTAGGTCTGACATTTAAAGAAAATTGTTCTGACATCCGAAATACCAAAGTGATCGATATTATTCAAGAACTCAATCACTATCACGTCGATGTGGTGCTGCATGATCCTCGCGCCAATCCCGAAGAAACCCACAAAGAATACGGTTTAAAATTATCCGCCTGGAATGATTTTTCGGGTCTCGATGCCATGATTTTAGCGGTGGCACATGATAATTATCGTGATCATTCCGCCGACGAATGGGCAGGGCGTTTAAATGATCCCAAATTAATGATCGATGTGAAAGGGGTGTTAGATAAACATCATTTAAAGCAAAAAGGCATCCATATTTGGCGGCTTTAATAAGGTCGTGTAACGCTTGTCATCCTGAGCGAAGTGACAGAGGTAACCAAGGAAAAACAAAGTGCAATTTGAAAAAATAAAACAAGAATTAAAAAATCATCCCCGCACCTGGTTAGTGACAGGCGTCGCAGGCTTTATTGGTTCAAATTTATTAGAGTCATTACTGAAATTAAATCAAAAAGTCGTAGGCTTAGATAATTTTGTCACAGGCCATAAAAATAATCTGGATGATGTATTAAATTCAGTGCCGACAGCAGCGCGAAACAATTTTACGTTTATTGAAGGCGATATCTGCCGCTTAGAAGATTGCAGAAAAGCCACACAAAATGTCGATATTGTTCTTCATCAAGCAGCGTTAGGCAGCGTGCCACGATCCATTGCAACCCCCGAAGTCACCAACGAAACCAATGTCACTGGGTTTTTAAATATTTTACTTGCGGCAAAAGATGCAAACGTAAAACGTTTTGTTTATGCTTCTTCCAGCTCCGTTTATGGTGACTCACCCGTTTTACCGAAATCCGAAGCACATATCGGCAATCCATTATCACCTTATGCCGTTTCAAAATACACGAATGAACTTTACGCAAAAGCGTTTTCAAATTGTTACGGAATCGAAACAATCGGTTTGCGCTACTTTAATGTATTTGGCCCAAGACAAAATCCCAGCGGCCCTTACGCAGCCGTTATTCCACTCTGGATTTTATCATTATTAAAACAAGAACCCGTTTACATTAATGGCGATGGCGAAACCTCTCGCGATTTTTGTTATGTAGAAAATGCGGTTCAAGCCAATTTATTAGCTGCGATGATTACCAATCCAGATGCATTAAATCGTGTTTACAACGTGACAGTCGGCCAACAAAAAACATTAAATCAATTATTTGATAGCATTGCTTCTTATCTAACCTTAAAAATCAAACCGATTTACCGCGATTTCAGAGCGGGAGACATACGTCATTCGTTAGCCGATATGAGTAATTGCAAAACGTTTTTAGGTTATGAGCCCACAGAAAGTGTAGAAAATGGCTTGAAAAAAACAATTAATTGGTTTCAAACAATTCATAATTGAGACAGGATGTTATGCAGAAAAAAATTATATTAGATCGAAAAATTAAAATGGCACTCGCAGGATGCGGGCGGATTTCAGCCAATCACATCAATGCAATCAAGGCGCACCCAGGTGATTTGGAATTAGTTGCGATTTGCGATGCTGATCCAAACCGTTTAGATACATTAAAAAAAGAATTAAATGTAAAACCATTTACCTCCTATGAACAAATGCTAAAAGAATCTGATGCGGATGTCATTGTTTTATGTACGCCTAGCGGATTGCATGCAGAACAAGCTTGTCTTGCAGCAGAATATGGCAAGCACGTCATCACCGAAAAACCCATGGCAACTCGCTGGCAAGATGGGATCCGCATGGTTAAAGCCTGCGACCGTGCCGGTGTTTATTTATTTGTTGTCAAACAAAATCGCCATAACGCCACCATCAAAGCATTAAAACAAGCCATTGATACCGATCGATTTAAACGAATTTATTTAGTGACCTCCAATGTTTTTTGGACACGCCCACAGAGTTATTATTCACAAGATCGCTGGCGCGGCACATGGGAATTTGATGGCGGCGCGTTTATGAATCAAGCGAGCCATTATGTCGATTTACTGGATTGGTTGATTGGTCCTGTGGAATCCGTGCAATCCATGATGGGAACGCTCGCGCGCAACATCGAAGTCGAAGACACCGGCGTTTTAAATATCAAATGGCGTTCGGGCGCATTAGGTTCTATGAGTGTGACCATGTTGACCTATCGAAAAAATTTAGAAGGCTCAATCACTATTTTAGGTGAAGCCGGAACCGTAAAATTAGGCGGACCTGCATTGAATGAAATTCAACATTGGGAATTTGAGGACAACAAAGATTCTGCAGACGAAATCAAAAAATTAAATTACGAAATTTCATCTGTGTATGGCTCAGGTCACCAACTTTATTATGAAAACGTGATAAAAGTTTTCCGAGGCGAAGCCAATCCTCAAACCGATGGACGAGAAGGTTTGCGCTCACTGGAATTATTAGTTTCTGCTTATTTAGCGAAAAAAGAGGGGAAAACAGTCCATCTTCCTCTGGAGTTATAAATGACAAAAAATTATTTTGCACATGAGACCGCGTTGGTCGATGACAATGTTCAAATTGGCGAAGGCACGAAAATCTGGCATTTTAGCCATATTTTATCGGGTGTCGCGATCGGCCAAAAATGTTCATTCGGCCAAAATTGCGTTGTGGGCCCACATGTCACTATCGGGAATGGTGTGAAAGTCCAAAATAATGTTTCAATTTACGAAGGCGTTATTTGCGAAGATGATGTTTTTTTAGGGCCTTCGATGGTTTTTACCAATGTGATTAATCCACGCAGTTTTGTGGTACGCAAAAGCGAATTTAAAAAAACACACTTAAAAAAAGGTTGTTCGATCGGTGCCAATGCAACCATTGTTTGCGGCATTACGATTGGTGAATATGCTTTGGTCGGCGCAGGCTCGACTGTCACTAAAGATGTGAAACCATTCGCGCTCGTGTATGGTGTTCCTGCAAAACATCAAGGTTGGGTCAGCAAAGCAGGCAACAAATTAATTTTTAACAAAGAAAATATCGCGATCGATGATTTTGATCATACTCAATATCGATTAATCAATAATGAAGTGCACATGATGTAGTGAGGAAACCTATGAAAATCAATTTTCATGATTTACAAACTCAGTATCATTGCTATAAAGCTGAAATCGATCATGCCATTCAAAAAGTGTTGAATTCTTCGCAATTTATCATGGGCCCTGAAATTCAAGAATTTGAAACCGCACTTCAAAAATATCTTGGAAATACGCACGTCATTTCTTGTGCCAGTGGCACCGATGCATTAATGCTGGCTTTGATGGCAATCGATATTAAACCGGGCGATGAAGTCATCACGACACCTTTTACTTTTATCGCCAGCGCTGAAGTAATCGCTTTGCTCGGCGCTAAACCCGTTTTTGTCGATATTCAAAAAGATACCTATAATATTGACCCTTTTAAAATTGAAGAAAAAATTACATCAAAAACACGCGCCATTATTCCAGTGTCACTCTACGGTCAACCAGCGGACATGGATGAAATCAACGCGATCGCTAAAAAACACAATATCGTTGTAATCGAAGACGCCGCGCAGAGTTTAGGCGCAGAATACAAAGGCAAAAAATCCGCTAATTTAAGCGATATGGGCTGCATCAGTTTTTTTCCCACTAAACCCTTAGGTTGTTATGGTGATGGCGGTGCGATCACCGTTAAAGATGAAAAATTAGCTGAAAAAATTAAGAGTCTTCGTGTGCACGGTCAGACGAGACGTTATTATCACAAATATATCGGATTTAATTGCAGATTGGACACCTTGCAAGCGGCAATTTTAAATGTGAAATTGAAGTATTTTGCAGATGAAATCGAAAAACGACATCAGATTGCAGCACGTTATAATCAATTACTGGCTAAATTAAACATTGTTCTACCGTTTGTAAAACATGACAGAACCTCTGTATACGCACAATATTCGATTCGATGCAAAAACCGTACTGAATTATTGGATTTTTTGAAAAATAAAAATGTTCCAACCGCGGTGCATTATCCAGAAGCGTTACATTTACAGGAATGTTTTCAGTATTTGGGTTATAAGCGCGGCGATTTTCCGATTGCTGAAAAAGCAGCAAGTGAAATCATGAGCCTGCCGATGAGCGCTTTTATTACTGCAGAAGAACAGCGTTACATTACCTATGCGATTCAAGAGGCATTGGAACATGAACTCGTGGTCTAATACATTGCAGAAGGGAAAACGTTTTTTAAAATCGCTGCTGATTTTTTTAAAATTATACCCTGAAGAAACGAAAATCGAGGATGTTCCATTTGTCTATCGAGCATGCGACACTCAGATAGAATTTTTGTCTGCAAAAAAAGGGACGGCAAATGCTTTACCTGAGCAGTTGATTATTGAACCCAATCATTATCTATTTGATAACAAATGCTATGACCTGACGAAAGAAGGCCTATATCGTTTTTCATTGCCCCGAAAAAACATCAACATTCAGCGTATCGTTTTCAAAAAAAATACGGCCGCTTTAATTTCATCGTTAGCCTGGATTGCAACCCATGGCGCAAGAGACGATGCACGTACCCCTTCCGAGCTGATTGAGATCGCAATGACGGATAAATTGATTTTAACTTGCGAATCCCAAGCCCGATTAGGCCATGCGATTTTAAAAGAGTGCCTGGTTCAATCCAGAATAATCGGCGGAAGAACATTAGAAACCATGAATGGTTTTGATGACGGCCATTATTTATTGGAAGTCTATCGCGAGGATCTCAACAAATGGGTTTTATATGATTTAGATAGTGACACCTGTTTTCAAAAAAATAATCAGTTGTTATCTCTTGCTGAATTTATTCAATGCCTAGATCAAAAAGATTATGAGATTTGCTATTTATCCAGCGATATTCGTGCCGCAGTCAGTGATTCACAATTTAGTTTTGTCTATGAGGCAAGAATTGCGAATCTCAAATCATGGTATCAACGCATTATGCAATTTACTTTTATTATTGCGGATGATGAAAATATTTCATGTTCGGAACCACCTTTGATGTATCGTTATCCAAAAGGTGCTTTCCCAAAAATAAATTATTTAAGCAAAGAAGCATTCAATCATCGTTTTTATTAAGGATTTTTTATGAAAAAAGAATTAAAAGGACAAAAAGTTTTAGTCATCGGCGGTGCAGGATTGATTGGTAGCCACGTTGTCGATGAATTGTTAAAGGAAGATGTCGCTGAAATCGTGATTTATGACAATTTTGCGCGTGGCACTCATGACAATTTAGAGTATGCAATCAAAGACCCGCGAGTCAAAGTATTTGAATTGGGTGGCGATATTTTACAAACTGATATTTTAGACCAAGCAATAAAAGGAAAAGATTACGTTTTCCATTTAGCAGCACTCTGGTTGTTGCATTGTCATGATTATCCCCGCAGTGCATTTCATGTCAATATCGAAGGTACGTTCAATGTTTTAGAAGCCTGCGTGAAACACAAAGTGAAAAAACTGATTTATTCTTCCTCTGCGTCTGTTTATGGCGATGCCGTGGAATTACCGATGACCGAAGATCATATTTACAATAACAAAACGTTTTACGGCGCAACCAAAATTGCCGGCGAACACATGTGCCGAGCCTACTTTCACCGTTATGGCTTAAATTATGTGGGTTTGCGTTACATGAATGTTTATGGTGCAAGACAAGATTACAAAGGGACTTATATTGCCGTCATCATGAAAATTTTAGATCGCCTCGATCAAGGATTGTCTCCCGTTGTTTATGGCGATGGCTCTCAAGCGTATGATTTTATTTATGTGAGTGATGTTGCGCACGCAAATATTTGTGCGATGACATCGGATGCCACCAATCAATGCTACAATGTCGGCAGCGGTGTTCAAACCAGCATTCGAGAATTAACTGAAAAAATCCTGAAAATTACAGGTTCCAAATTACCTATTCATTATGAACCCGCAGGCCAAACGTTTGTGACCAATCGCATCGGTGATCCGACGCGAGCGACCAATGAAATGGGCTTCAAATACAGCATTGAACTTGAAGAAGGTTTACGAATGCTAATTAAATGGCGAAATTCGCATAAAGCATTAGTGACCAAACACCGATTAAAAGAAGAGGCTTGTCACGCATGAAAATACCGATTACCAAAGCAATTTTTGATGAAGCTGAAAAAGCAGCGATTCTCAAACCACTCGAATCCGGTTGGGTTGTACAAGGACCTAATGTAGCGGAATTTGAGAAAATGTTTGCAAAACATGCGCATACTCCATTTGCTGTGGCTTTATCAAATTGTACGACTGCATTGCACGCTGGACTGGTTGCAATGGGTATTGGCGCAGGCGATAAAGTAATAGTCCCTGCATTTACATATGTTGCATCCGCAAATGCGGTTGAATACACAGGCGCAACCGTGGTTTTTTGTGATATTGAATTAAGTACATTTAATATCGATATCCCAAAATTAGAACAATTGTTAAAAACAGAAACGAATATCAAGGCGATTATGCCAGTTCATTTATTTGGACTTTGTGCCAACATGCCAGAAATTATGAAATTGGCACACAAATATCATGTCAAAGTGATTGAGGATGCGGCTTGCGCTTTTGATTCATGGATTAATAATCAGCATGCAGGGACGTTTGGCGATTGCGGTTGTTTTTCATTTCATCCACGCAAAGCGATTACCACAGGCGAAGGTGGGATGTTGATTACAAATCAAGAATCTCTTGCCAAACACGTTTCGCAATTACGAGATCATGGCGCGAGCAAATCGGATTTACAACGCCATAAAGAAAAAGGCGGCTCCTTGTTACCGGATTTCACAATGCGGGGCTATAACTATCGCATGACAGATTTACAAGGTGCATTGGGTGTTTGTCAAATGCAAAAAACTACACGAATCATGCATGGCAGACGTGAAATCGCTAAGCGCTATGATCATGATTTAAAGCAATTTCCTCAATTGGTAATACCGGTTGTTCCCAAAGGCTATATCCATGGATATCAGTCTTATGTGTGTTTGTTTGCGGGTGAAGAAGGCTTAAACCAATTGACCAAAGAAAAAATTGATCGGTTAAACCGACAGCGTAATATTTTTATGGAACAATTAGAAGCGAAGGGAATTGCAACACGTCAAGGTACTCATGCTGTACATACTTTAAGTTATTACAAAAATCGCTATCAATTAAAAGAGAGCGATTATCTTATGGCATATGCAGCAGATCGTCTTAGCATTACTTTTCCCGTTTATGCCGGCATGAGCGATGCTGAATTTAATTATGTAATACAAAATATCCACGAGGTATTAACGCAATGTGTGGAATTAGTGGAGTAGTTTGCTTTGGCGGACGTACTCTAAATACAGAGGATATTAAATCGATGTGCGATGTGATCGCGCATCGAGGCCCTGATGGCGCCGGCTATTTTGTTGCGCAACGAGTAAAGTCACACGATAAAAAACTAGCAAAGAAAATTTTATTTACCGATCAGAAATTCCAATCAACACATTCCGGTTTGCTTGCGATCGATTCCAACGAAGGAATCCGTGAACTAAAAAAAAATGACTGGAATATTTTTTTAGGTCATCGCCGTTTAGCCATTCTGGATGTTACCTCAGCGGGCCATCAACCCATGAGCGATTCAGCCGGCGAAGTATGGATCTCTTATAATGGTGAAATTTATAATTTTAAAGAAATTAAAGCGGAATTAAGCCGAAAAGGATATTCATTTCATACTCATACCGATACTGAAGTCATTCTCAGCGCTTATCAAGAATGGGGCATTGATTGTATCCATCGGTTTAATGGTATGTTTGCTTTCGCACTTTGGGATGTTAAAAAAAATCTTTTTTTCCTGGCGCGTGATCGTTATGGCATTAAGCCGCTTTATTATACGCAACTGACTGATGGGACATTGGTGTTTGGTAGTGAAATCAAAGCAATTCTTCAATACAAAAATTATCAGAAAGATATCGATTTCGAAGCAGTACTGGAATATTTTACTTTTCAGAATATTTTCACCGATAAAACGTTTTATAAAAATATCAAATTATTACCCGCTGGTCATTTTATTCAAATCAATTTAAATGATGAAAATGCGCAAATAAAGCCAGAACAATACTGGGATTTTAATTTCAGAGAACCTGAAAAAATTGAAGATGAGCGAGTCTATCTTGAAGAGCTGGATCGACTTTTTCAACAAGCCGTTGAACGACAGCTGGTGAGTGATGTTGAAATTGGTAGTTATCTCAGTGGTGGCATGGACAGTGGTTCCATTACTGCGATTGCTTCTAAAAAAATTCCGTATCTTAAAACGTTTACGGTTGGTTTTGATCTTCATAGCGCGTCGGGTCTTGAGCTTGGATTTGATGAACGCGAAAAAGCGGAACACATGTCTTATCTTTTCAAGACGGAACATTATGAAATGGTTTTGAAATCCGGTGATATGGAACGCTGTTTGCCTAAATTTGCTTGGCATTTAGAAGAACCGCGCGTGGGTCAAAGTTATCCTAATTATTACGCGAGCAAATTGGCAAGTAAATTTGTGAAAGTGGTTTTGGCAGGTACGGGTGGTGATGAATTATTCGGTGGTTATCCCTGGCGTTACTATCGCGCGGTAATTAATGATGATTTCGAGCACTATATCGATAAATATTATTTGTTTTGGCAAAGACTAGTTGATAATTCTCAGCTTAAAAAAATATTTTCGCCTATTTGGGATAAAGTTTCCCATGTCTGGACGCGGGATATTTTTCGTGATGTTTTTCACAAACATGCAAGCACTCTCACACGCCCCGAAGATTATGTAAATCACTCACTTTATTTTGAAGCAAAAACATTTTTGCATGGTTTACTTTTAGTGGAAGACAAACTTAGCATGGCGCATTCTTTAGAAACGCGCGTTCCATTTTTAGATAATGATTTAGTCGATTTTGCGATGAAAGTGCCTGCCAATTATAAATTAGGTAATCTTCAAGATGTAATCCGCATTAATGAAAATGAAGCGGGTGACAAAGCGCGAAAATATTTTGAAAAAACCAACGATGGAAAATTAATTTTGCGAAAAGTCCTTGATAAATATATGCCAAATAATATCACCCAAGGAATTAAACAGGGATTTTCTTCACCTGATGAAAGTTGGTTTAAAGGAGAAAGTATTCAATATATTAAAAATAAACTATTTGATGCAGGGCGGTCAATCTACCAAATTTTTGATTTTGCTGCTGTTGAATCAATCTTGCATAAACATATGCAGGGAGTAGAAAATAAGCGATTATTTATTTGGTCATTACTCAATGTAGAAGAATGGTGTTCTCAATTTGGTGATTGAAAATGATAGAAATTGAAGAAAATGAAATCAAATCAAATAATATAGCTTATACATTAGCAAATAATCTGGTTGCGCTGCTTAAACTTCTTTGGAAAGTTAAGAAACGTAAATTCAATCGATTTTTGCCTTTAGGCGAATATTTTATAGATCGTCACGAAAAGGCTAAATTGATGGGGTTTGGTGAAGGTACTACGATTTATGATAGCACTGTTGTCTTGGGAAATGTAACTGTTGCCAAAAATACCTGGATTGGACCTTTTGTTATTTTAGATGGATCAGGTGAGTTGATGATTGGCTCAAATTGCTCTATTTCCGCTGGCGTACAAATTTATAGTCATGACAGTGTCGATTGGGCAATTAGTGGAGGAAAGGCCGCTTATGTTTATGCCAAAACAGTGATTGAGGATAATTGTTATATTGGTCCTAATACAATTATTCAAAAAGGTGTCACGATCGGAAAAGGCAGCATTATCGGAGCCAACAGTCTGGTTAATAAAAATATTCCGCCAAATAGCAAAGCATTTGGCACTCCAATTAGAATAGCAAATCCAGTGACTGCAGGAGTTGAAATAAATTGAAAATCGTCGTCATTGATTACCAACTTGGCAACATCAGCTCCATCATCAACATGTTTAAAAAAATCGGTGTTGATGCCATCCATTCAAGTTCAAAAATCGATATTGAAAATGCTGACCGACTTATTTTACCTGGCGTTGGCGCATTTGATCATGGTATGAAGCATTTGCAAGATTCAGGTCTTGTATCGGTTTTAAATCATGAAGTGCTTGAGAAAAAAAAACCTATTCTAGGAATTTGTTTAGGGATGCAATTATTATTGGAAGGCAGTGAAGAAGGACAATTACCAGGATTAGGTTGGATAAAAGGAAAATGCCGACGGTTTACTTTTCAAAACAATAATAATCAACTAAAAGTTCCACATATGGGTTGGAATGTGGTGCAATCTTCCAATTACATTTCCTCGCAATCGGAACCGCAAACGGAGACTCGCTATTATTTTGTTCATTCCTATCATGCAGTTTGTGATGAACCTGAAAATATATTAGCAACCGCGCACCATGGCTATCCTTTTCCCGCCATCATTGGGCGCGATCATATTTTAGGTGCGCAATTTCACCCTGAAAAAAGCCATAAATTTGGCATGAATTTTTTAAAAAATTTTGTTGAGCGGCCATTATGTTAAAAACACGCGTTATTCCTTGTCTTTTACTGCAAAATGGCAGATTGGTCAAAACCATCAAATTCGCTAAACCGAATTATGTCGGTGATCCGATTAATATTGTCCGTATTTTTAATACTAAAGAAGTTGATGAAGTGGTTTTTTTAGATATTTCAGCGACACCTGAAAAACGCGGACCATCCTTTGATTTAATTCAGGAAATTGCTTCAGAATGCTTTATGCCATTTAGTTATGGCGGTGGAATAACTACCTTGGATGAAGTTAAAAAATTATTTAATTTAGGGGTTGAAAAAGTTATCTTAAATAGCAAAGCCATTGAAGACCCCAATTTTGTAAGCGAGATCGCAAAGCGATACGGCAATCAAAGTGTGATTATCTCAATGGATGTTAAAAAAAATTTTTTTGGTAAATACCAGATTTATTCCCGCTGCGGAAAACTCAAATCATCTATTGATCCATTGACACATGCGGTTAACATGGAAAAACAGGGCGCGGGCGAAATTTTACTGACTTCTATCGATTGTGATGGAATGATGCAAGGCTATGATATTCAGTTGATTAAATTGATCGCTAAATCCGTCACTATTCCAGTGATTGCTTGCGGAGGCGCGGGCGCATTAACTGATTTTGCTGAAGCGGTAAATGAGGGCGGTGCCTCCGCGGTTGCCGCTGGGAGTATGGTCGTTTATCAAGGAAAAAATAGGGCGGTATTAACCAAATTTCCAAAACGTGAGGAATTATTAAGTCTTTTACCTTAGTAATGAACGGATAAAAAAATGTATCATCTAAATGAAATTTGTAACAAAATCGACGAAGAATTTTTTTTGCTAGATTCGACCCAAAATACTTTTGTCGATAAAATTACGACGCCCCTTAACGCAGATGATAAATCGCTTGTTTTTATCTCGCCAGGACGCACGGACAAACAGGAATTATTTGATAAAACCAATGCAGCCATTGTTATTTGCGATGCTTCAATTGATCTAACGGATGCTTCCAATAAATGTGTGATTGTAGTCAAAGATCCTAAATATTTATTCGCAAAACTTGCCAAAGCATTTTTTTCTGAAACACCTAAGTATGAAATTCATCCGACAGCGATCATCCATCCAGATGCAATCATTCATCCTAATGTTTCGATTGGCAGCAATACTTACATTGGAAAATGCGAAATAAAATCTAATACCATCATTTATGGTAACTGTTATCTCTATGACAATGTAGAAATCGCTGAAAATGTTATCATTCATGCGGGCGCGATTATTGGCGCGGAGGGTTTGGGTCATATTAAAGGCCCTGATGGACGATATCTTTCTTTTCCACATATTGGTAAAGTCATCATCGAATCGCATGTTGAGATTGGCACCAATTCCTGTATTGCCAAGGGCGCATTAAATGATACTGTCATTAAAAAAGGGACTATTATCGATAGTTTTGTCCAAGTTGGGCATAATGTGTTAATCGAAGAAAATGTGTTAATTTTGGCAAATTGTGTTATCGGTGGCAGCAGTATTATCAAAAAAGAAGCCGTACTCGCGATTGGTGCGCATATATGTGATTATATAACCGTTGGCGAAAAAGCTCATATTGGCCCCGGCGCAATTGTAATCAATCAGGTTCCTCCCGGTGCAAAAGTTGTTACGCGAAGCCCAATGGTATTGACTCAATAAGGATAAGTCGAATGAAAAATGACATCATAAAAAAACATCTGCTGAATCAATCTGACCGTCTTTTTTTAATGGATGAAAAAACACAATCTTCTGAAACCTATCGATCCTTTTTTGATGCAGCTTGCACCATCGGTGGTTTTTTGCAATCAGAAGGATTGCATAAAGGCGATCGCATCGTTGTCATGATGGATAATTCAATTTTGCTTGCAAAAATTTATTTTGCCTGTCTTTATGCGGGAGTTGTTGTGGTCCCCATTAATCCCAGCACAACTGCGGAACAAACAGCGTATATAATTGAACACAGTCAACCGCGTTTAGTCCTGACATCTGAATCCTACAGTCAAGCGTTTCAAAATGACAAATTACGAAAAATTATTTTTAATGAAGAGGCTATTGCTAAGTTAGTATCCTATTCGAAAATCAATCCGTTAGATCGATTAGATTTACTGAATACTGCCATCATTATTTATACTTCAGGCACAACATCCCACCCCAAAGGTGTGATCCATACTGTCAGTGATTTAGTTGGAAATGGATTGTTATTCGTTAAATCAATGGGAATTACCTCAAAAAACCGTTTTTTTAATATGCTGCCGATGACGTATTTAGGGGGATATTATAATTTACTGCTCATTCCCTATTTGGCCGAAGCAAGTGTCGTGATTGCCGGTGCATTTAGTCCGCAAACGATTATGCATTTTTGGAATAATGTCATTAAGCACGAAGTGAATACTCTCTGGCTGGTTCCAACGATCATGGCCATTTTAATGGAAATTGACCGCAGTGAAAATTCGAGAAAATATTCTCAAAAACATATTATCTTAGGATTAGTCGGGACCGCACCATTATCATCCTCGTTAAAACAAAAATTTGAAGATTATTATGGATTTAAAACATACGAAAACTATGGATTATCTGAAACACTTTTTATTACATCCCATTTACCTGGTATTCCAACCAAAGGTGTCGGAAAAATATTGGAGGGTGTTCATTTAAAAATTGTCGATAAACAAGGAAATGCCGTTGTAACAGGCGAAGAGGGTGAAGTAGTGGTTGAGACACCTTATGTTATGAATCATTATTTAGGGATTGAAAATAGTTTTACTAAAAATAAAGATCAATGGTTTTTAACCGGCGATGTGGGTTATGTTGATCAAGAAAACAATTTATTCATTACAGGACGCATTAAAGATTTAATCATCAAAGGTGGCGTCAATATCAGTCCCGCCGCCATTGAAGAGGTGATTTCAGAATTACCCATGATAAAAGATTGTGCGGTGGTGGGCGTCCCGCACGCATTAAGTGGCGAAGAAGTCATTGCGGTCATCAAGCTCGACACGGAAGAAAATTTTTCAGAAATTAAAAAAGACATTCTTAATCACTGCCGGAAAAAATTATCACCTGTGCAAGTGCCGGCGGATGTTATTAAAATAGATGAATTACCTCGCACTTTTACGGGAAAAATCCAAAAAGCCAAATTGCGAGCTTGGATTGTTGAGGGTAAAAATGCCAAGACCAAAGCAAAAGAACCCCAAGAGAAATTCTTTAAACCTTCTCATGTGGTTTCAACTGCGATCCCAGCTTTGTCCGTTGCTTACAATAACATGGTTTATGAACTGCAAAGTCAGAATATGGATGTAACAGTATTGTCATTAGGCGAAGCATTTTTTGATCTTCCCCTCTATGATTTTAGCAAACTGCCTTTTCCAGCCTCTTATCATTACAGCCATTCGCGAGGCATTCCGAAACTGAGAACCGTATTATCGGATTATTTTCAAGAACAATATGATGTGAAATTTAATCCTGATTCGGAAATTATTTTAACGGCCGGATCAAAAATTGCCATTTACATGACATTAATGGCATTAGTCAATCCAGGCGATGAAGTCCTGATTCCAGAACCTGCCTGGGTGAGTTACCCTGAGCAAGTTAAATTGTGTCACGGCATCCCTGTCAGTATTCCGTATTATGAAAGCGTGTATGATTACGAAAAATATATTACCAACCGCACCAAGGTTTTAATTGTCAACAATCCAAATAATCCGCGCGGATCGGTATTTTCGTTGGATGAAATTGCACATTTATATAAATTAGCTGAAAAATATCATTTATATATTTTATCTGATGAAGCGTATAGTGATTTTGTTGTTAACAAAGAAGAATTTATTTCGATCGGCAATTTTGATAAAGATTTGAAATTTTCAGTGATTTGTAATTCAATTTCAAAAAATTTCGGAATTTCCGGATGGCGAATTGGATATGTTATTGCGAATAAAGAATTAATTTCGCAAATTTTAAAATTAAATCAACATCTGATTACTTGTCCTGCGACTATTCTCGAACATTATATTGCGGAACACTTTTATGACATTTTAAAAGTGACGAAACCACAAATCCTAACATTGCTAGATAAAAGAAAAAAAGTTATCGAATATATGAACAAAATCGGTTTAACAGCGCTGGAAGGCGAAACTACTTTTTATCACTTTGTTTCGATCGAGCCTTCTATGCTCACATCCGATGAATTTTGTCGAAAATTACTGAATGAAAATCGCATCTGCGTCGTGCCTGGTATTGGGTATGGTGTGAGCTGTGATAAGTTTGTCCGTATGTCGATTGGTACTGAATCGCTCGACAGAATCTTTATAGCCCTGGATAAGATGAAAGCATTAATCCAGAAAACTCAAAAAAGTAAATCCGTTGTTTCTGTGACGCAGAAACAAGTTGACTTAGTGGAGAATTAAATGGAAAGAACACCTGAAAATGGTTGCCGCATGTTAGTTGAAGTGTGTGCAGATCTCAAATCTCATGAAACAGCTTTAATTATTTCAGATCCGACCACCCAGGATCTTGGTGCAATGTTGATGACAATAGCCTCAACAGTCTCAAAACAGGTGAAACATGAAATCATCCCCGTAGCTGAAATGCATGGAAAAGAGCCGCCACAGGAAATTGCTGAAAAAATGAAACAGGCTGATGTGATTTTCGGATTAACTAAAATGTCGATGGCGCATACTCAGGCGCGTTATTTAGCTAATGAAAAAGGCGCGCGTTATTTGAGTTTGCCGGATTACACCCTGGAGTTATTGACTAGACCCGCGCTTTTTGTTGATTTTCGTGAATTGACATTACTTTCAGAAAAAATTGCAAGGGCGTTTACTGAGAGTAAACACATCAAGTTAACAAGTGCATTAGGTACTTGCCTCACACTGGATATTTCAGGACGAACAGGCAACGCGGCCCCGGGTTGGTGTAATGGCAAGGGCACACTCGCGTCCCCACCCGATGCAGAAGCGAATGTTCCGCCGGTTGAAGATAAAACCGAAGGTGTGTTGATCGTGGATGGCAGCATTCCATGTAAAGAATTGGGCATTTTAAAGAGTCCGTTAACGCTTCATGTGCAACAGGGCAAAATTATCAAAGTGGAAGGTGAACAAGCAGACGTATTAAACCGTGTGCTAGATCGATTGGGCACCGATGCGACACGCGTTGCAGCTGAATTTGGTATTGGTTTAAATCCCAAGGCAGAGTTAATTGGTTCAATGTTGGAAGATGAGGGTTGTTTAGGCACTGTCCATATTGGTTTTGGTTCAAACATCACGATTGGCGGCAAAAACAAAGTGGCGTTTCATCTCGATCATATTATTCGCGATGCGACAATTTATCTTGATGGTAAGCTGATCATGGAAAATGGCAGTATCGAGCCATTTAAACAATTTGAACAAGAGTTAATGGTATGAATATTGAAGCAAAAATTAAAGATTATTTTTTGAAAAAAGATCAGAACGATATATTAAGCAAAATTGATATTTTAGCGTTTAATTATCTAGATCATCATTTTTTTTCATCCATCGAATTTATTGAAATGATTTCGTATCTCGAAAATGAATTTTCAATTACATTTTCGGATAGTAATTTGAAAAATGTCAATTTTGGCACTGTTGGCGGTTTAATTAAAATAGTCGAGCATCTTACGATGGCAACCAGTGCATAATCGATGATGGATAAACATAATGTGCGGAATCGTCGGCTTTTTTGATCGAAAAAATACTACCACGCAACGAACACTCGAAGCGATGATGGCAAGTCTTCGTCATCGCGGGCCGGATGCGGAAGGATTTTATTTGGATCAAATTGAAAGCTCTCAAGTTGGTTTAGGCCATCGACGATTATCGGTGATAGATATTTCTGATCACGCCAATCAGCCGATGAGTTTTGATTATTTAACCATTGTGTACAACGGCGAAGTTTATAATTTTAAAGAAATCCGAGATAAGTTAATTAAAGAAAATTATTTTTTCACAACGAATGGTGATACTGAAGTCATCTTAAAAGCATTTCATAAATGGGGTGTTCAATCCATTAATTTGTTTCGAGGTATGTTTTCCTTTTGTATCGTTGATAAAAAAAATAAAAAATCCTATTTAGTCCGTGATCGAGTCGGTGTTAAACCGTTGTATTTTTACCAGAATCATTCGATTTTTCTCTTTTCAAGTGAGATGAAAGCTTTTTATGCCCATCCTCTTTTTAAAAAATCGATCTCAGAAAAAAGTCTGCAATTTTATTTGCATTATGGTTATATGGGACAAGATCAAGCGATTTTTGATCGCACTCAAAAAGTTAAACCAGGTCATTATATCGAATATGATTTTTTAAAAAACGAATGGAGCGAACGATCTTACTGGAATTTAACGGATTTTTATCACGCTCCTAAATTCGATTTTAACGAAACTCAATCGATTCAGCAATTACATGAATTATTAATTGATTCTTTTTCATTAAGAATGGTCTCTGATGTCCCAGTAGGTGTTTTTTTAAGTGGTGGAATCGATAGCTCATTAATTGCAGCCATCTTACAAAAAAATTCCTCAGAAAAATTAAACACCTTTACTATCGGTTTTGGTAATAAAAATTTTGATGAATCGCATCACGCACGTAAAATTGCCGAGCATTTAGGTACCGAACATCATGAAAAAATGTGTTCATCGAATGAAGCAGAAAAAATTATAGAACAACTCCCTTTGATTTATGACGAGCCGTTTGCAGATATTTCCGCGATTCCGACTACTTTATTGGCTGAATTCACTAAGCAAAAAGTCACTGTTGCCTTATCCGGTGATGGTGGTGACGAATTATTTTGCGGTTACAGTTCTTATTTGTTGAACCAAAATCGATTTAACAAAATAGCCAATTTACCTTTTAAAAAGCTCTTGGGAAAAATTTTAAATAAAATCCCAGACCCTTTTATGGCCTTATATCATACTCACTATGATATTTATAATCGTTATTTAAAATTTAAATCGGTTTTATCAAACGAACAGCTTGAAGAAAAATATCATTCTATTCTTCATACTTTTACCCAATATGACATGAATAAATTAATGCTGAATAATCAACATCCCATCTTATTCAGCGATTCATTCTCCAATTTAAATACATTGGAACGCATGATGATTATTGATTTTAAACAATATCTGCCTGATGATATTTTGGTAAAAGTCGATCGAGCGACCATGTATTATTCATTGGAGGGTAGAGAGCCCCTCTTGGACCATAAGATTTTAGAATTTGCCGCTCAATTACCGATCCATTTAAAACAAAATAAATGGATTTTAAAGCAAATTCTCGCGCAATATATCCCGAACGCTTATTTTGAACGAAAAAAACACGGTTTTGGTGTGCCAGTCAATCAGTGGCTACGGACTGAATTAAAATATTTGCTCGATAAATATTTGGATCCAGGGAAGATTAAAACTCAAGGATTATTTAATCCTAATTATATCGCCAAACTAAAAAAATCTTTTTTGCATAGCAAAACAAATGATAATAGAATCTGGACATTATTAGTTTTTCAATTATGGCATGAACAGCATGCTGGAACCCATTTTTAAAAAAGGATTAAAATCTTATGAATTTGGAATTACTGAAAATTTTACGTTGCCCATCATGCCGCCATGAATTAAATTGTTTACCTGAGAAAATCAGCGCGAAAAACCTTATTATCGAAGGAAAATTACAATGCGTTCATTGTTCCAAAAATTATCCAATTGTGCGATCTATACCACGGTTTGTGCCCATGGAAAATTATGCCGCCTCTTTTGGCTACCAATGGAATTTATATAAATATACTCAGGTTGATAAATACTCTAAGGCTAATTTTTCTGAACAGCGTTTTTTTTCTGAAACCGGCTGGAGTCGAGAAAATACTAAAAACAATTGGATTTTGGATGCCGGCTGCGGCAATGGTCGTTTTATTGAGGTCTGCTCAAAACTCGATTGCCAAATCGTAGGGCTGGATATTAGTTCAGCGATTGATGCGGCTGGTGAATTATTTCATGATCGTGAAAATGTGCATTTAGTCCAGGCCAGCATTTTTGATTTGCCATTTGCCGATGAATCATTTGATAAGTGTTACTCGATCGGTGTTATTCAACATACACCTGATCCTAAAAAAGCAGTGGATTCCTTACCGAGAGTGATAAAAAAAGAAGGGGCGCTGGTGCTGACTATTTATGAACGAAAGCCCTGGACGCTTCTTTATAGCAAATATTGGTTAAGACCGATCACCAAACGAATGAACCAAAAAGTTTTATTATGGATGATTAAATTGCTCAGTCCGATTCTTTTTCCAATTACCGAAATTCTTTTCAGAATTCCTCTGTTGGGAAAATTATTTATTTTTATGATTCCATACGCGAATTATGTCCATATGCGCGAATTATCCATGAAACAACGATATGAATGGGCCATCCTGGACACTTTTGATATGTTGAGCCCTGCTTATGATAAACCCATGACTGAAAAAACGGTCCGCCAAATCCTGGAAAAAGGCGCCATGAAAAACATCGAGCGTTTGCAAAATCCAGGACTCAACATGGTTGCTATAAAATAAAATTAGACATGATAATGTAAATGATACCAAGCCATGCCTATATATTCCCGCAATGCGATAGCGCTAAACTCAGCGCTTCGGTTGTGGGTAAATAGGTAGAAAACGATCCCAGATTATTTTTAATTTTTTTATACCCAGTTGGTGCTGGGATAGATGGTATGAGAATGGTAAAACGCAAATTAAAAAAACTAGGATAGAATGCTCTAAATTTTCTTTTTATTAACTTTGAGTTCTCGCTTTTGTAATTTTTTTTCTCGTTCTTCATCCGGCGGAGGCTGAGACCATAAAAAAGAATGATAAGGATTAGCTGTTTCTTCTTGCAATTTTTTCTTTTTCCTTTCTAGAAGTTTGTCTTCGTATTGTTTTGATCGAGCAGGTGTGTCAGCATTTTTCTTTTTATCAATTTCTGCTTTTCGTCTTTCATTTTCTGCATCGGATTTTTGTTTGAGGTCAGCTGCTTTTTTTGCTTCAGCTTCTACTTTTTGGATTTCTGCTTTTTGTATTTCTTTTGTTTGAGGAGTTTGTATATTCACTGGCATGAGATATTCCATCACCAATGGTTGTAAATCAGTTGGCAAAGGAGTCGCTGCGTGAATTTGTGCTTGTATTTTGGCGAACAGGATTGCAAATTTTTGATAAGCGTCTGGGTTTTTAATAATTCCAGGGCCCAATAAATCCCTTACTCGAGGAATGTCTTGTGGATATTCTTCTAAGAATGCAATTAATTGTTCAGGATAATTTTTTGCAAGCTCATTAAATGCTTCAAGTATTTTCTCCTTTTCTATAATGATAGGCCTATCATTATCATCTGGATCTGGTATATAGACAGAGCCATCTTCACGATGGTTTAAAAAATAATTATCTAAACATAACACTAAATGACAAAGAGAATAAGGATTACCTTGATTTTTACAATATAATTGATAGAGACGACTTATTGAATTTCTGGCAAGCCATCGATCATTGCTTGAGTTTACTGCTAAATCTAATGTTTGGCGATAATAAGCGGCAGCTTTCTTGAAATCATTGGGCAAGCCCATTTTTCCAAAGCAATAGGAATCTGCCATATCATATAGAGCAGGAACATTTCCTTGTTCTGCTGCGAGCTCCATATATTTTTTTGCTTCTTTTAAATCCTTCGTAGGAACACCAGCTGTCCCACCACACTCTCCTTTCTCATAAAGACCTGACAAGAAGACTTGAGCATCAGCATTTCCTTGATCAGCTGCGAGTGTGTAATATTTTACGGCTTCCATTTTTATGGCTTTTTCCTTTTCTTTTTGTTTGTCTTTTACTAATCTATTTTCTTTTGACTCACAGAGTGAGTTATAGTCTTTATAATGTCGTGCTAGTCTATTTTGCGCGGGGGAAAAACCTTGTTCTGCGGCAAGCTGACAAAGTGTTATTGGTCCTCCATCATAGGATCCAAAGCGGTGTTGTTTTTCCCATATGTTAAATTGAGCTGGTGCATAGCCTTGTTCTGCCGCCAGATTAAGATATTTCGATGCTAATTTTTCATCATGTTTCGTTACTAATTCTTCATTTTTTTTTAGACATGTTCCGTACAAATAGCATAGGCCCAGAGCATATTGCCCTGCAGCATCACCACGATTTGCAGATACATTAATGTTTTTGAAATATTCCATGGCAAGTTCAGAATTTTCCGGAACGCCCAAACCGTTAAAATACATAAATGCTAACCCAGACATTGCAGTCATACTTCCCATCTCGCTCGCTTTCTTAAAAAGTTCTAAAGCTTTTTGCTGATAGATGCTCACAACATTTAATACAGGGACATTTTCGGCCTTTAGCTGGCCTAATAACTTACATGTTGTTTCCACATAGTAATAAGCTTCATAAGCTAATGCTTCTGCTTGTAGTAAAGTAGGTTCCGCATGTTTTTTATCAGGAAGATGTTGCATGTTTATTTATCCTCGTTGGTATATTAATTATAGCATTGGGGATCTATATGTATCTTATTGATCTTACTGGTATTATTCCTGATTTCTGCCGAACTGCTACTTTGGTATTCTGTTAAATTTGTTTGTAATGTGATTCGTTTTCCAGTCAGTGTGTCTTGAAATGAGCTTCATGTACGTTCCAGAGAATATCTCGTACGCGCTGTAGAGATAAGCCTGTTTTAATTTCTAGAAACTTCTCCATTATGAGCGCCATGAAACAAAGCAAAACATGAGATTGAATTGCATAAAATCAGATATGATAATGTAAATGATACCAAGCCATGCCAATGTATTCCCGCAATGCGATAGCGCTAAAGCTCAGCGCTTCGGTTGTGGGTAAAAATCCAGATAACGCACCCAGATTATTTTCAATTTTCTTATACCCCGTTGGTGCCGGGATAATCACAAACCCTTTATTTTGAAACGATTGCACAGATCGCGGCATATGTAAGGCATGGGTCACTAAATAGATTTTTTTTATCCCAGATTGTTTTAAAATGTCAGTGGCGAATATGCCTTCCTGAGCTGTATTAAAGCCTCTGTCTTCTTTCCATTGAGTCGATACATCAAAATAGTCTTTTAAAGCGGCTGCCATATAATCCGCTTGATTAATCGTTGGGTGAGTTGGATCATTCCCGGAAACCATAATAGGTATACCCGTTTTTTTATTTAAAAAAGCGCCATATCGGATGCGTGTGAGGGTATTTTCACTGACCGTGGGTTCACCGTATTCAGGTGTTGATAAATTGAGACTGGCTTCGAGAATGACGATGGCAGCGTCTTTTTCAGGTTTTAAAGTCGAAGGTGATAATGCAGGATACTTATTTTGCAAACCATCTAATAATCGCTGTGCGACGACAGGCATGCTAAAAATCCAAAAGCTCACTAAGGCAAGAACAATAAAAAACTTTCCAAGCGGATTCGCGAATTTTAGCAGCAAAACGCCTAAGAGCAACAGCAGCAGGTTGCATCCCGGCGGCAATAAACACACTTCCATCGCACGATCCAGATAAAATAACATCATGAGGTCCTTCTATTAACAGAGACCCTAATTTATTTGAACAATCCGGTTGAAGCAATAGAAAATTTTATACATAATCATGCAAATATTTTAAAAAGGAATGTACTATGAAAAACTTTCAAACCAATAGCGATGTGATCAAAAGAAGATTTGAACGTGATGCGGTGTCTTTTGATGCTATTTATGATAGTCAAAAAAGTGAATTTTCTGGATGGTTCAATAAATCATTTCGAAAACCGATTTTTGAACGTTTTGATATCACTTTTGAAAAAATGGGCGAATTAAAGAACAAAACGGTTCTGGATGTAGGTTGTGGCTCCGGCGTTTATTCTGCCAAATGTGCAATGAAAGGCGCAGAAAAAGTAAAAGGGATTGATTTTTCAGCACCCATGCTCGAACTCGCTCAAAAAAGAGCAGCTACTCAAGGTGTACAGCAAGCTTGTGATTTTGAATTAATTGATTTTCTAAAAATGGACGTCAAAGAAAAATATAATTACTCCATTGCCATGGGTGTATTTGATTATTTATCAGACCCTCTGACTTTTTTGCATAAATTAAAAGCGGCGACCAAAGAACGCATTATTATTTCGTTTCCAGGACATTCTTGGATACGCGAACCCTTACGCAAATTGCGCTATTTTTTCACTTCAAAAGGGCGCGTTTTTTTCTATAGTTTGAAAGATATCGAACGACTGGTTAGCAATATGCAGTTTCGACAGGTTGAAATACGTCCCTTAAAAACGGGTTCGGGTTATATTTTAATCGCTGATGTTTAATCGGGGCATGATGAAGAATAGCCTGCTAACAGCAATCGTTGAAATTTGTCTTTCATTAGTGGCATTAATCGTATTATTGCCACTGTGGTTGCTCATCAGCCTTTTTATTAAACTAGAAAGCCCTGGGCCTATTTTTTATCGACAAAAAAGAGTAGGCCAACAGGAAAAACTCTTCACGATTTATAAATTTCGCAGCATGCGGGTGAATACGATACCACCACTGGAATTGGGCGCAGTGAAACACGATCATCTGCTGGTGACGAAAATGGGTTATATCATCCGACGGTTTAAATTGGACGAGACGCCGCAAATTTTGAATGTGTTAAAACGTGAAATGAGTATTGTGGGGCCACGCCCTTGTTTGCCTGAGCGATTGCCGACAATGACGCCTCATGAAAAAACACGATTTTCCTGTCTTCCTGGTTTGACCGGTTGGGCCGAAGTCAATGGCAATGTTGAGTTAAGTTTTCAAGAACAAGTTGCCCTTGATATTTGGTATGTTCAACATCGATCACTTTGGCTAGACATAAAAATTATTTTAAAAACGCTTTTCGTCGTTGTGGTCGGATCACATAAAAATGAATCTGCCTTAAAAGACGCACAAGCGTTTTATCAAAAAGGATTTGATTAAATTATGCAGATATTAATTATTGCCCCTCATCCAGATGATGAAGTGTTAGGATGTGGAGGCACCATCGCAAAATTGGCAGCGGAAGGACACGATGTGGTTGTTGCAATTATAACTAAGGCAAGCACTTCGTTATTTCCGAAAGAATTGATTGAACAAGGTAGAAAAGAAGCCTTATTAGCGCATAAATTACTAGGCGTCAAAGATACCATTTTTTGCGACTTACCTGCGGCGGGATTGGACAAAACCGATCACTCAGAAATAAATCAAGTTTTAGGAAAATTAATTTCAGAATTTGAGCCGGATATGTTGTTCATCCCTTTTTTGGGTGACATGCATCTCGATCATCAACGTATTTTTGTTTCGGCATTAGTGGCGGCAAGACCAAATCAAGCTGTTTTTCCTAAAAAAATATTAGCCTATGAAACCTTATCCGAAACAAACTGGAATGCGCCGTATTTAACGCCTGGATTTCATCCCAATTATTTTTTTGATATTTCAAAATTTTTGGACCAAAAATTAAAAGCGTTTGCAACTTATGAATCACAATTGAAGACTTTTCCCCACGAAAGGTCTTTGGTTGCGCTCGATGCGCTAGCAAAATTACGCGGCGCCACGGTTTTTTGTCAAGCAGCGGAAGCCTTTGTCTTAATTAGAGAAGTTATAAAATGAATCAGTCACCGAATCAGTTAGTTATCGTAGGCGCTGGTGGACATGCGAAAGTAGTCCTCAGTGTCGCCGTTTCAAATATGATAAAAGTACAAGGTTATTTGGACGATGATATTTCATTATTGAATAAAACTATTTTGGGTTGTCCCGTCATTGGAAACTTTGGATTGTTAGAATCACAAATTCAAACCGCCGTTTTTGGTTTAGGAAATAATGCATTGCGTCGCACGCTTGCAGAAAAATATCATTTCATTGAATGGAAAACACTTATTCACCCGAGCGCCATTGTTCATCCTTCTGCAAAAATCGGTAAAGGAACCGTGGTTTTTGCCGGTGCCATTATTCAGCCAAATGCAGTGATAGGTGATCATTGCATTATTAACACGGGCGCAACGGTAGACCATGATTGTGTACTGGAAAATTTTGTGCATATTGCGCCAGGTGTCAATTTGGCAGGCGGTGTGCACCTTGGTGAGGGAAGTTTTTTAGGAATAGGCAGCGTTGTCATTCCTGAAATGACAATTGGAAAATGGGCGCAAGTCGCAGCGGGTGGCGTGGTTGTGACGCCGATTGCCGATAAAAAAATCGTAATGGGTGTGCCCGCAAAAGAGCGAATGACCTCATGTTAAAAGCAGTTAATCCGGTTGAAAAAATCGCATTTCCATCTTGGCCAATTTTTGCTGAAGATGAAATTTTAAAAGTCTCGAGTATTTTGCGTTCTGGTAAAGTCAATTACTGGACGGGACAGGAAGGAAAATTATTTGAAACAGAATTTGCCAAAGCCATCGGAACAAATTATGCGATTGCTTTAATGAATGGCACAGTTGCCTTAGAGGCGGCCCTTGCCGCGCTAGACATCGGTCCAGGCGATGAAGTCATCACGACGCCACGAACGTTTATCGCATCCGCAAGTTCAGCTGTCATGCGGGGTGCTATTCCTGTTTTGGCGGATGTTGATCCTGATTCGCAAAATATAACAGCTGAATCGATAAAAAAAGTCATTACCCCGAAAACCAAAGCCATTATTGTCGTGCATCTCGCGGGTTGGCCGTGTGAAATGGATTCTATTCTTGAACTCGCGAAAAAAAATAATTTATATGTGATTGAAGATTGCGCCCAGGCACTGGGTGCAAAATATAAAGACCGTTATATCGGAAATTGGGGAGACATCGCCGCTTTTTCATTTTGTCAGGATAAAATCATCACGACCGGCGGTGAAGGTGGCATGATCACAACGAATAATAAAAAAATATGGCAAAAAATTTGGTCACTCAAAGACCACGGCAAAGATTATGACACCGTCCATCGCGAACACCCGCCAGGTTTTCGTTGGTTGCACCATTCATTTGGCACCAATTGGCGGATGACAGAATTGCAGGCTGCGATTGGCAGGATTCAATTAGCTAAATTATCCACTTGGATTAATTTACGTCGCCATCATGCAGCGCTGTTAACAGAACACTTTAAAACCATTCCAGCGTTCAGAATGACTGCACCGCCCTTGCATATCGAACATGCGTATTATAAATATTATGTTTTTATTGTTCCTGAAAAATTAAAAATGGGTTGGGACCGTGATCGCATCATGAATGCTGTTAATGCTCAAGGTGTGCCTTGTTTTTCTGGTAGTTGCAGTGAAATTTATTTAGAAAAAGCCTTTACTGATTTAAATTGGGGGCCAAAAGAACGTTTGCCCCATGCAAAAAAATTAGGTGAAACCAGTCTGATGTTTCTGGTTCATCCCACACTAACAGAAGAACATATGTTTAAAACCATCAGCGTAGTAAAAGAAATCATGAAGGAAGCAAGCCAATAACAATAAGGATAGGGTATGTTTAATTTTATTAATCGCTGGCGTAACCGTCTCATCGCATTTTTGTTTGATGCGTCAATGGTGCCGATCGCGTGGTTCGGGGCTTATTGGTTACTCTATGATTTTCATCAAATTCCTTCTGAAATACTATCACAAGCCTTATACATGGTTTTGCCATTAATTTTTATCCAAACAGTATTATTCTGGGCGTTTGGATTGTATCGCGGTGTCTGGCGGTTTGCTTCCATCCCCGATTTATTCAGGATAACCAAGTCAGTACTCACTGGCACGGGTTTTATTTTAATTGTTTTTCTTTTCATGCGTGGGACGATGGAATCGCCGCGGGTAGTGCCGTTTTTTTATGGCATGTTATTAGGCGCATCACTCACCGCCGCCAGAATTTTGTATCGTTGGTTGAAAGATTATCGACGCGTTTTTTACGATAGTGAGCGTGTTCTAATTGTAGGTGCTGGATATTCTGGCGAAGGACTGGTGCGTGATTTGTTGCGGCATGAAAATCATCTTTATCAACCCATTATCATGGTAGACGATGATCCGGCGAAATTAAAACGAGAGATTCATGGTGTGAGCGTCGTTGGGAATTGTGATCAAATTCCCGTTTTGGTTCAGCAACATAAAATTGATTTAATATTAATAGCCATTCCTTCTGCAAGTTCAGTACAGATGCGGCGTATTGTGAATTTGTGTGAAAAAACCAAACTCCCTTTTCGAACGTTGCCGGGACTCGGTGATTTAGCAACTGGGCGAGTTGATATAAAATTACTGAGAAATGTTTCATTAGAAGATTTATTGGGTCGCGACCAAGTTGAATTAGATTGGTTGACGCTAGCCAAAGATTTTCATGATAAAACCATTTTAGTCAGTGGCGGTGGTGGTTCGATTGGTTCTGAACTTTGTCGTCAGATTAGTCGTTTGAATCCTAAAAGATTAATCATTTTAGACAATTGTGAATACAATCTTTATTCCATTGATATGGAATTACAGAAAAAATATCCCAATTTAAATGTCCAAAGTGTGTTACTCGATATCACTGACCGGATCGGCGTACAGAAAATATTTTCTTCCCATTCGCCCGATATGGTTTTTCACGCGGCAGCTTATAAGCATGTTCCTTTACTAGAAACTCAGGGACGTGTTGCAATCCATAATAATATATTGGGCACCCTGATTTTAACCAGTATCTCAGCGGCAATGGGCGTCAAAAAATTTGTTTTGATTTCGACAGATAAAGCAGTCAATCCAACCAATTTAATGGGCGCCACCAAGCGCGCTGCCGAAATGATTTGTCAAAATTTATATGAAAATTCCATTACCAAATTTATTACCGTCCGTTTTGGAAATGTTTTAGATTCAGCAGGCAGTGTAGTGCCACTTTTTCGTAAACAAATCCAAGAGGGCGGTCCCATTACAGTCACCCATCCTGAAATAACCCGTTATTTCATGTCTATCCCCGAAGCATCTCAGCTCATTATGCAGGCTGCGGTTTTAGGCAATGGCAATGAGATTTTTGTGCTCGACATGGGTGAGCCGATAAAAATTCAGTATTTGGCCGAACAAATGAGTAAACTAGCGGGCAAAAAAATTGGCTATGATATCGAGATTATTTATACCGGACTCCGACCCGGTGAAAAACTCTATGAAGAATTATTTTATGCAAACGAAAAATTAAATCCAACTACGCATAACAAAATTTTATTAGCCAGCGCATCCTCTGTCGATAAAAATCTTTTGATTGACATTGTAGAGAAAATGGAAAAATTATTTCAACAAGGTGATGAGGTCCATTTACATCAATTACTTAGTCAGCTCGTTTCAGAGTACAAAAGTGAGTTTAATCGATCAAATGCGATAACTGCTCGTTTTAGCAAACCCGATAATTTGATTTCTGACTTGATAGGTGAATCTGCAGCTATTTAAGCCTCATTTATTCAGGCAGAATATTTTTTGTTGATATGATCTTGCTGTTTTTCTTTTGATATTGATAAAAATACATCTTTAAACAAGGGCTTTAGTTTCAGTGCGCCATAATCTGAAAGATGATTAAAATCAAAATAAAGAGCATGATCCTGTTCGATACCATGGCAAAAATAGTTGTCGCACAGAAGCGGTGTTGGATCAAGGATATGTGTTTTTTGCGTTTTTAAACCATCAAATACACTATTTACAAATAATTGGCGTTTTAAATATTCTGAAAGAGGTCGACCTATTTTATTTGTATCACCACCAAATTTTAAAACTTTGGCCAATTGATTCGCTATCCAATATCGATGGGCTGGTACTTGCTTCATGATCCATACATTTGCATTGGCACTTTCTAATTTTTTAATGGTTTCAATAAAATGCTTTTGAAATACGACTCTTGCTTGGGATGGGGAAGTTGATTTTATCGTTTCATCGGCATAAAACGGATCTCGTTGCCCTGCGCCTTCCATTGGAATTTCACGTCCTTCTGTAAATTGTGTCCAAAATGATGCTAGGAGAACATTTTTAATATGTTTTTGCTCAATGATGTTAATCATTTCATGATTTGAAATATAACAGTTTGATCCAGTTAATGACCCATGTTCATTAACTTGATACACATCAAGAACAGGTATACAGCTGTAATACCAGAAAGTTAAATGGTATTGGGATGCCATTTTTTCAATCATAGGCAATAACATGGCAGCATGGCTATCGCCCCATAATAGGAAATCAGGTGTTTCTGATTTATCGCTATTAGAAATAACGCTAACATTTTTAGAAATCCTGACGGTTTGGCAGGTTGTCGATGAATGATGAAATGCCTCTTGATAGGCAGTTAAAATAGTAGGGGGCAAACGTTCCGGAAATCCATTGTTAAGATCAATCAGTAATCCTGTTCCGGCAATGGTACAAATCGCAACTGTAATCGTTAAAATAAAGGTTTTTGGGTGGATCAAAATGCTTTTTTGGCGAATGGGAGTTTCTATCCAGATATAGGAAATCCATGCCGTAAAGACACTTGCTAATAAAATGATAACAGTTTGAAACTCTGTCAGTTTGGTATCAAAAACATATTTTGCAAAAACTAAAAAAGGCCAATGCCACAAATATAATGAATAAGAGATGAGACCTATCATCACCAGGGGACGCAGAGAAAGTAAGCGCCCTATCGAAGTCAGTTGATTGTGGTTTGAGGCTATAATTGCGGCTGTTCCCAAGCAAGGTAGAAGTGCCGCCCAACCTGGAAAAAGGGTATTTTGATTATAAAACAAAATAGCATAGCCGATTGCCAGAAGACCCAGCGAACTAAGGCTTTCGTTAAACCATTTTGGATTCGACTTATCTTTATGTAATAAATAAAATGCGATCATACTGCCAGTTAAGAGCTCCCAGGCCCGCATTGGCAGAAGAAAGAAGGCGGCAATTTGATGATTTTTGATTTCCAATATCGCTAATGCAAATGACAATAGCATAAAAGAAAAAATAATCTTGGTACGTAATGTTGGAATATAACGTGTAATGATGCACAGCATTAAAGGAAAAACGAGGTAAAACTGTTCCTCCACAGCGAGAGTCCAAGTGTGCAACAGAGGTTTTGTTTCAGCTGGGGCCGTAAAATAACCCGTTTTTAGCCAGAAATAAACATTGGATGCAAATAATGAAAGTGAAAAAGCCGACCGGCCAAGACTTTTAAAGTCATCCGGCAGGAACAGAAACCAACTTGTAATCAAAGAAAAAAAAACCACACAAATAAGCGCAGGTAGTATACGCCGCGCTCTTCTTAGCCAAAAATCATAAAAATTAAATAATGCATGATCTAAGTCATGTGCGATCAATCGGGTAATGAGGTAGCCTGAAATTACGAAGAATATATCAACACCAACAAATCCACCTTTTACCCACGAGAAACCCATATGAAATAAGATCACCGATAATACTGCAATACCACGCAGCCCATTAATCTCAGAGCGATAGTTATTTGTGGTCATAATATTTGGCTGTTAGTAAAAACACTGGTATATTTGCCATGAAAAAACGATATTGTTTAAATTTTTTCAATATTATTACTGTATATATTAGATTGAAAATAGTGATAATACCTTACTATAATCTAAAGTCACGTAGCAATATTTAGATCTTTAGTATACCTCATCGGTAATTGATCAGGAGAGTCAAATATACGATGAATAAGACTGCCGATCACTTTAAAGGATTTTTGTCCAAAATGAATGCAATAATGAAAAACGTTCTTATCATCACTGATTTATCTTATGCTTCACCAAGAATTCCTGGTCTATGCCAATATTTCGCTGAGGTCGGTTGGAAAGCGACTGTTTTAACGGCTCCCTTAGGAACCATGCACAGAGAACGATTAGTTGTGCCAAGCAAGTATGTTCGTATTATTGAAGTTTCTTACAGCGGTATAATCGATTTTTGTAAGAAATTAATGGGATTCAAATCAAATCTCAGCGTTTTCTCGCAACTCGAGCAAAAATTTCCTACGGCCAAAAAAAGTTTTATCGAATCTCTTTTATTTCGGCTTTTTATTTGGGGTGGAACGTTCTTTGCTTATCCAGATGAAATGCGTGGGTGGCGTAATCCCGCCATCAAGGCAGCTAAAGAATTACTTGCTACGGAGAAATTTGATGCGATACTCTCCAGCTCCTTTCCAATTACCTCCCATTTAATTGCACGAGAGCTAACAAAACAGACGGGCATCCCATGGCTTGCCGATTTGCGAGATCTTTGGACACAAAATCATAATTATTTATTTCCGAAACGAAAATTTTTTGAAACAAGGCTTGAGAAAAGCACGCTTTCTAAAGCGCATGCCCTTTCCACTGTTTCAGAATCTCTTTCACAAAAATTACAAAGTCGTTATCAAAATGCTCATATATCTGTCATTACCAACGGATTTGATTCAGAATTGATTAATGAGCCTGCTATTCCACTTACCAAAGAATTCACAATTACCTACACAGGATTAGTGTATCGGGATAAACAAAATCCAGCTAAATTGTTTGAAGTTATTCAGGCGCTAATAGCTGAAGGCTTGATGGACCGTTCAGAAGTTAGAATACGTTTTTATGGCACCGTACAAAAATGGATTACACAACTTGCGATCGAATACGGGATTCAAGATATTGTCACCCAATATGGACCCATTATTCGGAATGAAGCGATCATAAAACAACGGGAATCTCAGATTCTTTTGTTTTATGGATGGGAAGATGAATATGAGCTTGGCGTGCTGCCCCTTAAAATGTTTGAATATTTTGCTGCTCGCAGACCCATTCTAGCAACGGGTGGCACTTCTCAAGAACAATTTCGTAATATTCTTGACGTCACTAAAGCCGGACAACATGCTATCAATATTAACGATATTAAAAGAATCGTCTATGATCATTATCGCGAATATTGTCAAAAAAAAGAAGTTACCTACACTGGCAACTCTGTTGAGATGGATAAATATAGCTACCGTCATATGGCAAATAAATTTTCGTATGTGCTGGATAAGATTTCTGAAAACCCTAATCAAAAAAAAGGGTAGCTCATATCAATGGAAAATAGGATCACAATTATTGATTATGGCATGGGAAATCTAAATTCGATTAGCAATATGCTCGCGCGATTAAACATTCCTTCTATTATCACCGATCAACCAGATCTGATTTGTAAAGCCACAAAACTGATATTACCTGGCATTGGTGCTTTTGATACCGCGGTGAAAAATATTAAGGAGCGAAATCTTTGGGATAATATTCACAGTGCCGTTATAGACAAAAAAATTCCTATCCTGGGAATTTGCTTAGGCATGCAGCTTATGACAAAGAGTAGTGAAGAAGGCAAACAATTAGGCTTTGGCTGGATTAATTCAGATACAAAAAAAATTTCACAGAATAAACAATATAAAGTTCCGCATATCGGCTGGAATACTGTCAAACCTCTAAAACACCAGAATTTTTTTGTAAACTATCATGATGAGATAAAATTTTATTTCGTTCATTCCTATTATGTAGATTGTTATCAACCCGAAGATATTATGGCAGTTACGCATTACGATAAACCATTTACATCCGCATTTCAAAAAAATAATATTATTGGCGTTCAATTTCACCCAGAAAAAAGTCATGCGTATGGTATGGCTTTTCTAAAAAATTTTTATGAGAATTTTTGATGGCTAATATTCGCATTATTCCATGTCTTTTGATGCAGAATAAAAAACTCATTAAAACCATTCAATTTAAAGATCCACAATATATTGGCGATCCTCTTAATGCTATTAGAATCTATAATAGTCTCTTTGTTGACGAAATAATGTTGCTTGATATTCATCAATCTGCAAGCTCATCCAGCATAGATTTTGAATATCTAAAAATACTGGCATCCGAATGCTTTATACCCATTTGTTATGGCGGGGGAATTTCTTCTCTTCCTGTAGCAATAAAATTATATTCTCTAGGCTTTGAGAAGTTATCGATCAATGCAGCCGTGAGTGAAAATCCGAAAATTATAAAAACCTTATCTTCGTATTTTGGCTCACAAAGTATTGTGGGCGCGATAGATTGTAAAAAAACCCTTTTATCACAGTATAAAATTGTTGTTCATAATAAAAAAAGAATCCGATATTCACTACTCGATTATGCCCGCATGCTAGAAGAACAAGGTGCCGGCGAAATATTAATTAATGCGATTCACAAAGATGGATTAATGACAGGCTATGATCTCGATTTGCTTGCAATGCTGGCTGAGAAAATATCCATTCCCATTATTGCTAACTGTGGCGCAGGACACCTTAATCACATGAAGGATGTCTTTACTAGAACAGGGATCAATGCGTTTGCTGCAGGCAGTTTATTTGTTTATAGCGGCGATTTAAAAGGTATTTTAATTAATTATCCTGATAGGCAGGAAATTAAAGAAACATTTGGAAACTAAGGCTTTACTATGCTGACTTACAATATGTGCAAACTCTGTATCATGGATACTACCGATCCCGAAATTTTATTTAATGAAAAAAATATTTGTAATTATTGTGTTGAGCTTGAAGCGCTTTATAAAAAAAATCAAGTCAAAACCCAAAGTCAAATTGATGCAGAATTGCAAGCGACAGCAGAATTAATTCGCAAGCGGGCAGGTAATGCAAAATATAATTGTATTTTGGGATTAAGCGGTGGCGTTGATAGTTCGTTTACAGCAGACTTGATCGTTGACAAAATGAAATTAAAACCACTCATTGTTCATTTTGATAATGGCTGGAATTCTCCCATTGCTGTCGAAAATATTAAAAAAATTATATCCAAATTAAAACTAGATATGTTGACCTATGTCATTGATTGGGACGAATTTAAGGATTTACAGAAGGCATTCATGCGTTCATCTGTATTGGATATTGAAATGCTCACGGATAATGCGATTTATGGCGCATTAATCAAAATTGCAAAAAAACATAAAATTAAATGTGTTGTCTCAGGTGAAAATTTTGCTACCGAAAGTGGGCTTCCTAAAGCATGGCGTTGGGAAAAACTTGATGCAAGAAATATTAGAGCCATTCATCGTCAGTATGGCAAATTAAACTTAAAAAGTTTTCCAATTTATGGACCCTGGAAATTTATCTTAGATAGATCGTTTAGTGGTATTTATTATTTTTATCCCCTAAATATTATTCAATATAATAAAACGGAAGCCATTAATTTGATTAAAAACCAGTACCATTGGAATTATTATGGCGGAAAACATTACGAGTCCATCTATACTAAATTTTATCAAGCCTATATTTTGCCAAATAAATTTAACGTGGATAAGAGGCGCGCTCATTTATCCTGTTTAATCAGAAATAAAGAGATTAGCCGGGATGAGGCGCTAAGCGAAATTGCAAAACCGCTTTACAACTCTTTAGAATTGCAGCAAGAATTACAATATATATTAAAAAAACTGGATTTTTCTGAACAGGAATTTAATGAAATAATGATTGCTAAACCAAGAAAACACATTGATTATCCTTCAGATATCAATATGCTAAACGCTATAAAAAAAGTGGCGCGTTTATTGAAACTTAAAAAAGGTGCATTTGCATAAGAAATAATAAAAATAGAATACTATTCAAGTGGGTGAGGAATTTAAAAATATTTCATGCCAGACAGCGATATTTAATAGTCTGATTTTAACCGTGTGGGATATTTTATCGAGATTTTTTATCGCGAAAAATCGCTGTTCTTTTAAAAATTCAGAATTTTTAATCGTCTTGTTCACCCATTCCTTTAAATGATTTTCTAACCAAAAACGTTCCGGAATAGGCCAGCCCAGTTTATCTTTATTCCAATTGATACTTGCTGGCAATAGGTTATCAAATGCTTTTCTAGCCAAATATTTAGTTCTGCCTTTTGCTAATTTATAAGCGATTGGAACCGAAGCTAAAAATTCCACCAACCGATGATCCATAAAGGGTGCGCGGTGTTCGATAGAAAATGCCATAAAAACGGCTTCATCAATATGATGTAAATTAAGCAAATTGCTTTGAATATCTTCTTTTAATTTTTCATTGGGAGGGGTAAAAATTTTTTCTTTTCTGCCTGTTTTCGTATATAAATATTGGGTAACTCTTTTTCCTAGAATTTTTTGTATCGCGTTCATCATTAATCCTACTCGTATATAAACGCGTGCTCCTGAAATGGTTTTAAATATTTTATAACTAGACAATGTGTGACGAAAACGCATGTTTGAAAAATAATAGGTAAGGTATCGCAAATATCCTGCTAGTTGTTCATCGGCTCCTTCTCCGGTCATGGTGACACGGGTGTTTTTTTGATTAATTAATTTTGCCGTGTACCAACTAGACATTAATGTTGATTCGGGTGGGGAGTCCATGTGATAAATCATTTTTCGATGTTCTTGGGGAATATCCTCTGGGCGAGGTTCAGTTTGATGGGACGTAATATTTAATTGCTTGATCATCTCATTAATAGACGAACTTTCATCACAATCCAGCGTGCCGGGTGATTGATAGACTGAGGAAAAAGTTTCTAATGGGATTGAAAATGCAGCATTTTGCTTAACTGAATTGATTAGATAGACGATAGAAGAGCTATCTAAGCCACCGGATAAATTTGCGCCTACTTTTACATCCGCTCTTAATCGGATTTTAACTGCATCTTCCAATAATGAATAATACTCTTCAGAATAACTTGCCAATTTTTTTTCGTCCAATGTTTCATTAGAAAGATTGGGTGTCAGGGACCAGAATCGTTTTATATTGATTTTGTTAGGCTCTAACAAATTTTTTATAGGACCTGAAAAATAGCTAGCAAAATCAAAATGAAAAATATTTTTAAATGCAGTTTCTCTATCATATTCATTTGGCCCATGTTTAATATACTGATATAAATAATGTAGATTGGGTTCTCGATTAACCGCGGGATGTTCTAGAATTGCTTTAATTTCAGATGCAAATAAAAATAAGCCAGGAGTAGAAAAATAATATAAAGGCTTAATACCAAAACGGTCTCTTGATATGAGAATAGTTTGATTCTCTTTATCAATGAGTGCCAGCGCCCAATCGCCATTAAATTTATTCAAGCAATCTTCGCCCCAAAAATCATAGGCAGCTAAAACGACCTCCGTATCGGTTTGGGTGTGAAATGTGTAACCTTTTTTTTCCAGCTCTGTTCTTAACTCAATAAAGTTGTAAATTTCACCATTAAATATTAACCAATATTTATCTAGATATGACATGGGTTGATGTCCAGCTTCACTTAAATCCAGAATAGCTAGACGTCGATGCGCAAAAACTAAATGAGTATTAGAAAAGTGATCTAACTGATCGAGTCGATCAACGGCTTCTTTATTGATAGTCTCTCTTGAACACAAATAACCATAACTATCAGGGCCCCGATGGATGAGTTTATCATTCATTTTTTTGACATGGATCATATCAATCGGTTGACGACTTATAACACCCGCTATCCCACACATATTTTTTTATCCCTGACTGAAATGATCCTAAACATTAAAAACCAGTAAAAACTATATAAAATGACCCAAACGGCGGATAAATGTAACAGCATCGTCAGAAATGATTTGTCGCGATAAAAATAAATGACTGTCACCGTCAATATTAAATAAAATATTTGCCAAATGGAATCGACACCATTTCGATTGAGTAAAACAAAAATAGCTGAAAGCGGTGATACACAAAGTGTTATGGCAATGATGGGTGCCAATAATTTTAAAACAGGGTTAGTTTCAAGCCATTCGTGTCCAAAAATAAACGGTGTATAAGTTGCGATGAACCACATCAGCATTAAATAAAATAAAGCAATGCTTGCTAATAATAAAGATGATTTTTTGAATAATGGCAATATAACCTGTTTATATTTAACTCGATCTCCAAGTTCTTTTAACAGGACTTTAGCCATCGCGGTGCTTAATAATCCTGTTGGCGCATTGAATACGCGGTAGATTAAAAAATAAATGCCTAATGATTTAGCGCCATATAATGGTCCAATCATTAAGACAGGCATTAAAGTAGAAGCTGATTCAATTAATGTTGCCCAACTGCTAAAAAGGGGTAATTTATAAAAGCGTTTTATTATAAATAATAAGCGCCGTTGGGTTAATTTAATCCGGGTACGAAAGAATTTTTTTATTAATAAAGCTCGGAAATAAATTAGATTGGCTATCAAGCCTGCTACCAACCCAATTAATAAAGCGGTACTCGATTGAAAAAAACATAAAGCCAAAAGAATTTGAACAACGATCATGCTAGTGTTTTGAATTAGTTTTCCGTGTGCAACCATTGCTGCCTTTCCATCAGCGATTAGTAGGATAGAATAAACCTGAAGGATGCCTTGAAATAATAAAATGGCAAAACTAAGTAACAGAATCGCAATTTGAATGTTAAAAGCAGGATATTTTGAACGGATGATTAAACTTATAAATAAGATTGCAATTGAAGTACCTGTCACCAAATAAATACAAAGTCTTGTTAATAGCTGAACCATTTTTTTGGCTTTGAGTAATGGGATAGCATATTCATATTGAAAACTAGCCAAAGGTAATATGACGATCACAAAAGACACGATATAACCAAAATAGGCAAAAGCAGAAGGTGCATAAAGTCGGGTAAGTATTGGCGTAGCAAGCAGCAAGATAATTTGCGCCGCACCAAAACTCATTAATAAGGCCAATACTTTTTTTATTATTTCACTATTCAAGGGCTGTATTCTTTACTGGCAATGTTTTAATAACTGTTGCAGGAACGCCACCTAATACACAATGGCCTTGTAAGAACGATTTAGTGACGACGGCACCGGCCCCTACAATGGTTTTATCACCTAATGTCACCCCAGGCAAAATGACTGCATTCATTCCTATCCAACAATTTTTTCCTATGACGATATCTTTACCTTCCTGATAGTCATCCAAGTTATCAAACTGATGATTAGCGGTTAGTAATCCTACATTGGGCCCAATATAAGTTCCTTTTCCTATGTGAATCGATTTCCTAACGCAGTCAAAATAAATACCAGGTGATTGAAAATTATCTAAATTATCTACGTCAAAAAAAATATTATTATAATGATAGATGCGCGCGGTGGGGTGACAGGGAAAGGGTAAATAACGATTGAAACCTAAGATTTTTTGCTTCCAAATGCCATTTAAGACCCAAACCCAACCTTCTAATGATTTCCCTTCAAAATGTCTTCCCGTTAAATATTTTTTATTATAAAAAATATAAGCTATCCATTTAAACCAAGGTAGAATAGCAAATCTAAAAATTTTTTTGCGCATGATATTTCTCAATTTAAAACAAAAAGACAATCAGCGTAAAATAGGATATCATTATGCCCGCATCGTAACAATATTTTTCAACAGCCAAGTAGCGTTCTGCTCTTAATTTGACAGCTTTAGGTCGATATTTGGCTCGGTAGGGATTGAGAGCTAAGAAGACTGTAATGAAATTAAAAACCATCCTAAAATCGATAGTTTATCGAGCTTATTACTTAGGAAGATATCATAATATTCTTTATAGTCGGATAAAAAAAAATGATTTTATTCCTATTTTAAGTTTACATAAAATATCTCCAGAACGTAATTCATTTTGGCAGCCATTACATCCTTCTATTTTTGAAAAATTAATCATCCATCTAAAAAAACAATTTGAAATTGTAACTCTTCATGAGCTGGAGCAGGTAGTTTGTAAAAAACCGAAGTTAGTGCTCTCGTTTGATGATGGCTATTATGATTTTATTGAATATGCCATGCCGATTCTTAAAAAACATCAAATCAAAGCTAATTTAAATATTATCCCCTCACAATTAATGGGTGAGAAAGCGTTATGGAATATTGCAATTTATGATTTTTTAAATGCGGCACCTGTTTTGTTGCTTAAGGAAATAAAATTCTTAAATTTTGATGCAAAAAAATTAGTGCGTAGCCATCTTAATAAAACTCAATTTGGACTTCTCATTAGTAAGACACTTAAGAATTTGCCTTCATCAGAAAGAGATCCAGTGATTAAACATCTGGAAGAAAACTTTTTTTCAAAATTATCAAATTATCCAAAAACTCGCATGATTCGATTGAATGAAATAGACAGCGTGATTTCAGAGCATGAGATAGGTGTGCATTCTTATTCTCATAATAGTATGGAATTCGAAACCATGGAATATTTTATTGATGATTTTAAAAAATGTCAGGAGTTTTTTATCAAAAATCATTTTCCTCTACTCGATATTTACGCATTCCCTAACGGAAGCTATCGACCCGAGCATATTAGTTATCTTAAAAAAAATAATATAGATTATATTTTGCTAGTTGATAATGAATATGCATCGTGCTCTCCTTATTCAAGATTGAATATCGCTGCATATAGTCAATATGAGGCACTTTTTCAAGCATTAGGAATTAAATCTAAAATGAAGGTAAAACATGTCACAGGTTGAAATCAGACAAGCGAGCGCCGCAGATGAGGCAAATATCCTCGATCTTTTAGAACGATTTTATCCGGGTGTGCCTGATCATTGGCGGAAATTATTTTTACCAAGACAATGGAATATAACTGATGATTTTTTAGGGTATGTCATAGCGGATAGCAATAAAATATACGGATTTCTTGGGACAATTTTTAGTGATTACAATGGTAAGAGAATTTGTAATCTCACCACTTGGTATGTTGATCCTTCTCATCGACAGTATACTTTACCCCTGTTTTCAAAAGTGATGCGAATTCCTAATGTATCATGGACTAATCTAACTCCGGCGCCTGCAACCCTCGATTTTTTATTTAAAGCGGGATTTAAAACATTTCAAAACGCGCAATCCATATTTTTACCCATACCCAAATTATTAAGACGAAACAAGCACATTGAGATTATCATTAACCTTAATGAAAAGGACTTGAATGACGAAAACCAAAGAATTTATCAATATCACAAAAATTTATGTTGCAAACATGTGGTAATTAAACAAGATGGCAAAGAATGTTATTGCATAGCGGTTGTGACTCGTTTTAAAAAAATCCCTCTAGCAAAAATTTACTATTTCAGTGATCCGTCATTATTGAGTAAAGTAATTGAAGATATTCGTTTTGAACTCTGTCGCAAATTAAAAGTTTTGTACCTCGTCGTGGAGGGTGATATTTTGAAGGGTACAAATATGCTTGGGGCTACAGTAAAAAAACTAGCGGCCCCTCGATTATATAAATCAAATTCATTAGCAGAACAGGATTTTTCTTTACTATTCTCTGAATTATTTATTTTAGGTATTTAATCGTTTAAATCATTAATTGACCGCCATAAATCCTTAACGTTTCACCCGTGATATGTTTTGCATTCGGGTTAAGTAAAAATTCAATTGCACCCGCAATATCTTGCGGCTGAGCTAATCTTCTTAATGGGATTTGCATTTTTGTCAGTAGACGGGTTTTTTCTGGAATATCGGCAATGAGACCTGTTTCAGTCATTCCAGGTGAAACAACATTAAAACGAATACCTTGTGGTCCAAATTCCAATGCAAGTGTTTTTGCTAAAGTATGTAAAGCGGCTTTAGCAGTAGCATAACCCGTGACTTTTAACATGGGCGTTGCATCGGCTGCCATGCTTCCGATAAAAACCACAGAGCCGCTTTTTTGTGGAACAAATTCTTTTAAAATACTTTGTACGCAATTAAAAGCGCCGCGTAATTGGAGATCAAAATGTTCTGCGATATCTTGCCATTCTAACTGCAAAAAATCGCTTGCTGTGACTTTGCTCGTCGCGCAATAAACAAGTCCCGAGACACCTCCAAATGTTTGCACGGTGGCTCTTACCATGGCGTCGACCGATTCACTATTTCTGACATCGGCTTGATAGATCATGGCATTGCCGTTATTTTCTTTGATAGCTTGAAGAGTCGCCTCGGCCCCTGCTCGATCTTTCGAATAATTAATCACAACACGATAGTTTTTTTGTGCGAGATATTCAGCGGTCGCTGCACCAATTCCACGACTTCCACCAATGACTATAATGACCTTAGGATCTTCGTGGGCTTTTTGTTCTTGATCGAGTTTTTCTAATTCTAGGCATCTCACTTTACCCGTTCCCTTGACGACGACTTGTTTATGTTGATTGGTGATGGTCGTTTCCAGCACGAGAATATGCTGGCTTTCGTATTTTTCAATGACTCGGGCAAGAACTGTTAAATGATCACCAATTCGCATCGGCAACAAAAATTCAAAATTCTGTGAAATCCAGAGCGCGCCGTTGCCTGGAATATGTTTACCAATTAACGCTGACAAAAACGAGGCGCCTAACATCCCATGGGCAACGGTATCTTTAAAAACCGTTTTTTTCGCAAATGTTTTGTTGACGTGCAAAGGATTGTCATCACCCGAGAGTTCCGCAAATTTTGCCACATCATTTTCTGTGATCACATGTTCTAATTTGGCAAAATCGCCAATTTTAAATTGGGAAAAATGTTTGATTTTCATATTGTTTTCTCATTGGCGGCTTCTTTAACGGTAAGGACAATTAAGGGATAACTTAACATTTCAATCATTTGTTCATCGCTAAAACTCACGCCAAATTCTTCTTCGAGCGCGACCACTAAGTTCATGTGAGCGAGCGAATTCCAATTTGGAACTGTATCAGACGAGGTGTCCTCGTTAATTGATTCGACTGGAATCTGAAAAAGTTGTGATAAGATTTTTTTTACGCGTTGTTCAAGCATAGGTAATTCCTTCGGTGATAACTTTAATATGGGTCACTTTTTCCTGTGACCATTGGTTCATGTTTAGAAAATATTTTTGATTATCTTCTGTAGTAAAACCTGTTTTTTGTAAAAAAGGCACGATCTGCATATTTTTATCGGATGGAACAAAATCCGCTTCCCATTCGGTGACGCCCCATTTTTGTTTGCAGTAATTTAAACAGGTTTGCACAAAAACGTCTTCAAGATTTCTTGATAACACTCGGCAGCTCATTAAAAAAGTATCGATTAAGCCTTTTTTCCCGATTTTTTTGGCGATCAACACGCCGGTTAAACCATAATCACCGAATTTGTCTTTGGCGGTCAGAGAAAAGACCATGCTATTTTCAGAATGATAAAAATTTTCAATCTGCTGCTGAGTATATCGCTGCGTATTTAAATTAAACTGATTGGTTTTTTGGGTCAATTGCGTCACGCGTGGAATTTCTGTTTCTGTGATCGGATGAATTAACGCAACTAATTCTAGCGAAGCGAGATAATCGGTAACGCTATGCGATTTTTTTAATAATTGTTTGCGTTGGTTTTCTTCCTGATATTTTTTATTACGTGACGCATCTTCCTGATTGAGGCTTATGGTATCAAAAAGTCCGGCTTTTAATAATAGAGCAGGGTATTCATAAATGGGTTGTGGCACTTGAAGTACCGTGACATCCGGCAATGCGGTTCTAATTAATTCGCATTCTGTTTTGCTATCATCGACAAAAACACAGCTGTCGATACCGATATTCAGTTCATTGACGAGATCAATAATATTATCGGCTTTATTGACCCAATTGATGCGATGAGCCGCAAAATGATTTCGCCGCAAAAGGGAGTAGGGGTGTTTTTCAAACACTTCCCACACATCTTGTTCGTTGTTCTTGCTGCAAAGAGCAAGAATGACTCCTATTTCAGAAAGTTTAAGCACCGTTTGCTGAAAATCGTAAAACACTTTTCCAGGATAATTATGATTATCTAATTTAATGCCGCCAATGCCATCTTCACCAATGATGCCGCCCCACAACGTATTATCGCAATCAAGAATCAGGCATTTTTTGGCTTTGCCTTTAAGGGCTCTTGCCACTTTGGTGATGTCATTCGAATATAGGCTTAAAAAATCTTTTTTAAACGGGGCTTTGTACATATACCAATAACGATAATCAAGACTATTTTGCTCACCCAACAGTTGCGTATAGCGGTTCCAATCCATGAGAAAACAGCGGTTCGCGTGTTGTCTAACATAATGTCGGATGAATTGATTAATTTCTAAAATGGCATCGGTTTGATTTGGTCGAACCTGACTGGTAATGCCCGTTTCAGAAAAGAATGGCGTAATAAGTGTATTCAATAAAAGAAGGGATGATGTTTTTTCGAGAATATTGTCAAAATAAGTGCTTAATTGGTTAATAAAATGCTCAGGATTATTTAAACTTTCTATTAATAGCGCATCTTGGGTGTGATAAAAAAGAGAACAAACTACTAAATCAAATTGTTTAGTTCGCAAGATGGATTGGTCGTCCAATATTTCTTGCATGATATTGTCGTATTGGCCAAAAATGATGTCTGAGTTAAAGTTGGATTGATAGAGATAGTGTTTTAAAAAGGGTTCTATGGGATTGATGGTGAAATTCATCAAGAAATAAATGGAAACAGGGTGAGTCGCATTCAGAGGCGCTTCTTTGACTGAGGCGATTAAGTCGGCGGTAGTGCTTTTAACAATTTGTTCATGGATTTCTTGTAATGTTTTCATGGTCTATCCTTTAAACCTTGGAGTCCCTTTTTTACCCCATCTTGTCATCCTGAGCGCAGTGCAGGATGACAATGAGAGTGCAGTTTAATCGATTTGTTCTTGACGGTGAAGTGAGAGATCAGCTATTTTTACGTTCATATTCACATCATCTAAGATGTTTCAAAAAAGCACAAAAGGTGCCTCCCATGAAAGTTGCTTTTGTCAATAACATGAATAATAATTTTTTTTCAATTGTTAGATATCTGCGTGATCGAGGTATTGATGCCCACTTATTTATTTTTGATAAAATATATGATGGTTTTTTTCCAGAAGCAGACACGTTTGAAGAGGTTTCTTCCTTAAACTATATTCACCTGATTTCCCAAATTAGTTTTCGAGATTTTTTTAACCCTTTTTCAATTAAAGTAAGCAGAGCAATTAAAAAACTAAAAAAAGAATTATCCGAATTTGATCTTGTTTTTGTTTGTGGCATGGTGGCTTTTTTTGAGCGTGCGGGGATCAAAACAGATGTTTTTATTCCTTATGGCGGTGATGTTTATCAATTAACAGATTTGTTTAATTATTCGATAAAAAAATATTTTCCCTATTCAAGTATGATGCGATATATCGAGAAATATCAACGACAAGCTATTCAAAAAACCAGAGCTATTATTTCATTTGCAAGTCAGGATTTAAAAATCCGTGATGCTATTTTAAATATGGGCAGACAATGGATAGACTGGAGTATGCCGATGAGTTATCCCGTTATGTCTCCAGATAATGTTGAACAATGGTCGTTTTTGAAAAAACATGATTTTGTGGTATTTAGCCACATGAGACATACATGGAAAACGGGTACAGATTATAATGGAAATGACAGAGCCATCAGAGGATATGCTCAATTCATTAAAAATGAATCTCGTTATAATAATCCTATCTTTGTTTTGTTTGAGTATGGCTGCGATGTGACTGCATCAAAGGAGTTAGTCAAAGAACTTGATATTGAAAAATATGTATGTTGGGTTCCTGCGATGCAAAGAAAGCATATTTATGCGGGCCTAAAACGTGCAAATGTGGTTTTGGGGATTTTTAATGAAAAAGTGATTTCTATAGGCGGTGTAACTTATGAAGCGTTTTCTTGTGAACTGCCTGTTATTGGGTGTGCCAAATTACAGCAAACCGAAGATGTTCATGATTTACCTTTAATTCATGCTTTTGAAGTATCCGAAATAGCTGCCGCCTTAACTGAATATCAAAAAAATCCTGGAAAATTTAAACACATCGGTATTCAATCAAAACAATGGTTTGATCGTAATGTCGGTCAAGGAATAATTGATCGCTATTTGGAACTAATTGATTTGCTGCTAAAACATAAAAATGCAAGACAAGAAGATAAAGAATTACAACATCTATGCTACCAAGGATAAAAACTTTTAAATGCTTAAAGTATTTCTAAAAGACACATTTATCTACGCAATTGGTGTTTTTGCAATAAGACTCATTAATTTTATATTAATGCCATTTTTGACGCGCAAACTGTTGCCCGCAGAATATGGAATAATAACATTGATCTTAACTTTGGGACCGATTGTTTCCTATTTATTTACTCTTCAGATCACTCAGGCCATACCAAAATTCTGTGCTAGCCATTGTGATGAAATAAATAAAAAAAATTATATTTCGAGTAGTTTTTGGTATGTGATTTTTGTTTATATTCTTATATTTTTGATGAGTAACATTATTCGATACCCAATTGAACGGATTTTAGGGTTCAAAAACCAATTAGCTTTATATAATTTATCTATTATCAATATTTGTCTTTTTGGCATATTTACCTTTTTGGAAACCCAATTACGTTGGGACAAAAAAGTAATCGAATACACGATTGTTTCAGTTGTTATTATGTCGTTAAGCTTAATTTTAATTATTGGCTTTATTTATCTCAATATGGGATTGGTAGGATATTTTATTGGTAGCGCTATTGCTCAATTGATTGGCTGTGCAATGGCATTTTATTATTCCAAGAATAATTATCAATTTATTTTTTCAAAAAAATTATTACTGCAAATGTTAAATTTTACCTATCCATTAACGATTGCTGCTGTAGGTGGTTATGTTTATGCGAATATCAATCAATGGCTAATTCGATTTTTTTGTGATTTAAGTGCTGTCGGAATTTATGGCGTCACATCACGTTTTTCTTCCGTCGTGCCTGTCATTATGGGTTGTGTCTCCTTAAGTATTACTCCGATTATTTATGCAGAATACAGAAATAATGAAATGAAGCATTTTATTTCGTTTTTATTCAGAGTTTGTTTTCTTTTTTCGTTATGGTGTGCAGCCATTTTTGCAATGTTTCATCAAGAAATTCTGTCTATCGCTGTTGGTAAAGCATTTTTTCCAGCAGGAAAATATATTCCTCTTGTGTTAATCAGCTATGCGTTTACAAGCTTTTATATATTTACACCGGGACAATGGATTTTTAATAAAACCAAGGAAATGGCTGCAATCAATTTAATTTCAGGCGCACTGAATGTAGTATTATCATTGATATTGGTAAAATTATTTTTTATCACTGGAGCAGTCGTTGCGTTATTTATATCAAGTATTCTGCAATTAGGTTTAAATATTTATTTTAATAATAAGTATTATGTGATTGATTTTAAAATTGTCCGATTATTGGTTACTTTGCTGTTATTCCTGGCATTTTATAGTCTGAAAACCAATTTATTCTTATTATTTGGATTTATGCTAGTGAGTTTTCTGCTTTTAATAAGTAAAGATGATATCAATAGTTATTTTTTGCATGGATTTGCTAATAGATTGAAGCAAGATCCAAGAGAAGCCTAAATCAACTATTCATAAAAATGATCATAGTAATACGTTTCAGGATGAATCAGTGAATAAATAACCGGGTGATTATCTTTCACGTGTTCTGCAAGATTCCTTCTATCATTCTCACAAACTTTGCCATGGTTATAACATTTCCAATAAGTCCAGCAAGAATCAGAAATATAAAATGAATTATTAAAGAGATTGAATTCCGGTTGAGCATCATATGCTTCATAAAGCAAACCAAAATCGCTGGCTTTTTTATTTTTCCAGAAATCCAGATTATTTAAACCGGTCATGCCGCTGTGAGATGCAACTCCAACAATTTTAATATCGAGCATTCGATTGAGTACATCGATATCCCGCAATAAACAAACTGTCGCATCTTCATTCCAGATGATGGATTGATCAATAATTTCTGAGTGATAACCAATTTCATGTCCTGAATCACGAATCAATTTTAAAATTTTATAATTTTCGAATGAAAAGGGATTATATTCATTTGCATGCAATCTAATAAAAAAACTGGCTTTAATACCTAATCGATTAAACATTTCAACCAAATATTTTGCTTTTTTAACTGAAAAATCAATATCAACACGAGCAACCAGAATTTTGTCGAATTTTTTCTTTTTTACATCTACGTATTGTTGGCAGGTAATCACATCATAACCGGCTTCCAGCACGGCACGATAATATTCTTCAATATGGCCAAAAGTAAATTTAAAAACCTCAGGTGTTTTCGGTTTTTGCAGTGTATTTAACATAAAAACTCCAGGGAATTAACTCAAACTTAGCCATCAAATAAAACAATGGGCGTAATCGTTCAAAGGTTTTTTTGTAGGTCTTGTAATCGGTGTATCTTTTGTGTGGCAGTGTCATTAAAGCGACAAATGCATCATCCGTTAATTTCCAGCGTTTTTTGATCATTTCCACTAAATTTAAATCGCAAGGAGGTGGTGATTCAAGTTGTTCGATTGCTTCGAACCGATTCATTTGTCCTGAACGCACCAGAGCTGAAAACCCATTCACCCGCTGATCGATACCGAAGCGTCGGGGTAAAAAATAAGTATGATAAAAAGCCGTCATGCGATTTTCTAGGTGATGACCGCCATACCATTTCCAACCGAATTGTTCAGTTAATCTTTTTTTAACTTCGTCTTTATTGTAATCCAGATACCAAAGCGGGCGGATTTTTTTAAATCGATTGTACAACATCCATTTAAATTGACGAGTCAACCACATATAGGGATAGGTTTTTAATTTCGAAAGTGTGCCAAATTCACGATGGATGTTGTATACATATTTCGCATCCATATACAACCAGCCTAATGGCGATAATCCTTCGGATCGAAAGGAATGGCCTTCAAAAATGTATTGAACTCCAAATTTGCTGGCAGCCATATTTAAGGTTGAAGCCAATCCTAAATCCGTTGGCGCTTCTAAATCCGGCACACCCGCTTTCAACAAGGCAAGATAGAGATCATCATATTCGTGGTTATCCACGACATAGGTCCACAATTCAACATTCAATTTATCCAACACATTGCTAATATTTTCGACAGCCGTGGTCGAATTCCAAGTGTTATCGAAATGCACAGCTAAAGGACGCAGCCCCACATCTTTTGCTAATGTAACCAGATAAGAAGAATCACAACCACCACTTACTCCCACGATCACATCGTAGGGTTTGTTTTTGCCTGCCTGTTTAATGGTTTCAACAATAGCAGTGAAATCGCGTTGGCCAGCATCACCACCCGGATATTGTTTGCTTAATTGGTCATGTTGGTAACAATAATTACATACACCGTGGGCATCAAATGAAATATTTGGAGTAAATTCATCATAAACACATCGGCTACAGCGCTTGCGAGATTTATTTTTGTGGTGCCATTCCGTTAACCAAGTTGTTTCGTCTCTAAAAATTGTTGGGTTTACCACGTCTTCAGCCTCTGTACGCCATTTTTTGCTAGTATAAATGGATTTAACCTTGACTGTGAAGCATAGGATCAGCTATTTTTACATTTATATTTTTACAGTGGATTTTTTTAAGCAAGGACTATGAAAGCAGTAATTTTAGCCGGTGGCTTAGGAACACGCCTAAGTGAAGAAACAGAAGTAAGGCCGAAGCCGATGGTTGAAATTGGCGGGAAGCCCATTCTCTGGCACATCATGAAAATCTACACTGCCCATCACATTACTGATTTCATTATTTGTTTAGGCTATAAGGGCTATATCATCAAAGAATATTTCGCCAATTATTTTTTGCACATGTCTGATGTCACGTATAACATGCGTGACAATAATTTTGAAATTCATCATAAATATGTTGAGCCGTGGCGCGTGACCTTGGTTGATACCGGTGAAAAAAGTATGACCGGCGGGCGACTAAAACGCGTAAAAGATTACATTGGCGATGAAGATTTTTGTTTCACTTATGGTGATGGCGTCAGCAACATCAATATTCGGGAAACCATTAATTTGCATAAGCGTTCCAAAACCCTGGCAACTGTCACGGCCGTGCAACCGCCAGGCCGGTTTGGCGCGATTCAATACGATGGTGAGCGCATCACGGGTTTTCATGAAAAACCACCCGGCGAAGGCGCTTGGATTAATGGCGGATTTTTTATATTATCCCCCAAGGTGTTTGACTATATAGTTGATGATTCAACAACTTGGGAACAAGAACCCATGAAACGTCTAGCAGCAGAAGGTCAGATGGCGGTGCATTTCCATAATGGTTTTTGGCAGCCCATGGATACATTACGTGATAAACGACACTTAGAAGAACTATGGCAAACGGGAACTCCTCCATGGAAGGTATGGGATTAAACAAAACATTCTGGTCAGGAAAAAAAGTATTTATCACGGGTCATACTGGTTTTAAAGGCAGTTGGTTAACGTCCTGGTTAAAACTTTTAGGCGCTTCGATCACTGGATATTCGCTGCCTCCCCAAACAAATCCCAGTTTATTTCAAGTTGCAAATGTCGCAGAGGGCATTACGTCCTTAAATGGCAATATTCTTGATTTAGAAAATTTACAAAAAGCCATTCAAACCCAACAACCCGATATTATTTTTCATCTGGCAGCACAACCGTTAGTGCATTATTCCTATCAAAATCCCATCGAAACTTATGCAGTTAACGTAATGGGTACTGCAAATTTACTGCAAGCAGTGCGTTCAATAGACAGCACCCGCGTGGTGATTGCGGTCACCAGTGACAAATGTTATGAAAACCGTGAGTGGGTCTGGGGTTACCGCGAAAGCGATGCCATGGGAGGATTTGACCCCTACAGCAGCAGCAAGGGATGCGCTGAATTAGTTGTTTCAGCTTATCGCCGTTCGTATTTTAATACAAAAAATTATGATCAACATCGAGTGGCTCTCGCCACCGTTCGTGCTGGAAATGTGATAGGCGGTGGCGATTGGTCTGAAGATCGTCTCATACCCGATTTAGTACGTTCTTTTATCAAAAAAGAAGTCGTTTCAATACGAAATCCAAATGCCTGTCGGCCTTGGCAATATATCCTTGATATATTGCGGGGATATTTAATGCTCACAGAACAATTGTGGCATAAAGGGGGGCAATTGGCAGATGCTTGGAATTTTGGGCCAAATGATGAGAATATTAAATCCGTTTCGTGGATCGCAGATAAATCGGTTGCCATATGGGGCAATGACGCTAAATGGGCCTTGACTGAAAATAAATTTCCTCACGAAGCAACTTGCTTAAAATTGGATTGCAATAAATCCCGCTCAATATTGGGTTGGGAACCGCAGATGGCAATCCATGATCTACTTTTACAGACATTAAATTGGTATAAAGCCCATCACCATCAAGAGAATATGGAACAATTCACCCTCCAGCAAATCAAAAATTATGAAAATAAGCGAGCTTAAGAATGCAAATAAATACCTGCCGATTTTGCGAACAGCACCTCAATAAAACATTTATTGATTTAGGAACATCACCTTTATCGAATTCTTATTTAAGCGATACGGATCTTCAGAAAAAAGAAATTTTTTATCCGTTGCACGTTCAAATTTGTGAAAATTGTTTTTTAGTCCAGCTTCCTGAATTTGAATCGCCAGAGAATATTTTTTCAAATTATGCTTATTTTTCTTCTTATTCAGCCAGTTGGTTAAAACATTCTGAAAAATATACCCAGATGATGATTGATCGGTTTGCAATTGATGATCATTGGCATGTGGTAGAAATCGCAAGCAACGATGGTTATTTATTGCAGTATTTCAAAGAAAAAAATATTCCTGTGCTCGGCATTGAGCCCGCAGCAAATGTCGCAGCGGTTGCAAAAGAAAAAGGGATTCCGACGATTTCCGTATTTTTTGGCACGGCAGAAGCGAAAAAGTTGGCGGCGAGTGGCAAGCAAGCGAGATTGTTAATCGGTAATAACGTGCTAGCCCATGTTCCAGATTTAAATGATTTTGTGGCAGGTTTGAAAATCTTATTGGCACCAGAAGGTGTCTTAACGCTAGAATTTCCCCATCTTTTACGCCTAATGCAAGAAAACCAATTCGACACAATTTATCACGAACATTTTTCGTATTTTTCACTGCTGACCGTGCAAAAAGTTTTTGAAAAATATCAATTAACTATTTTTGATGTCGAAGAAGTGCCAGTGCATGGCGGTTCATTACGAATATTCGTAAAACATAGCACGGATCAAAGTAAAACCATCTCGATGCGTGTTAACAATCTGATTCAGGAAGAAAAGAAATACGGTTTAGATAAAATTGCAACCTACCAAGATTTTTCCAGAAAAATTGTCAAATTAAAACATGAATTACTAGAATTTGTGATCAACGCCAAAAAACAAGGCAAAAAAATCGCAGGCTACGGCGCACCTGCAAAAGGCAACACATTATTAAATTATTGCGGTATTTTTACCGATTTATTGCCCTTTACCGTCGACTTAAATCCATTTAAACAAAATCGATTTTTGCCCGGCACTCGCATTCCGGTTTTTCATCCGGACAAAATAAAAGAAGAAAAACCAGACTATTTATTGTTATTACCCTGGAATATAAAAGATGAAATTATGGAACAAATGTCTTACATAAAAGAGTGGGGCGGCAAATTTATTGTTCCCATTCCATCACTTGAAATAATTTAATATGAAATTTAACGAAACGAAATTCTCAGGTGTTTACCTTATTACATTAAATCCGTACCTTGATGAAAGAGGGTTTTTTGCCCGGAATTTTTGCAAACAAGAAATGGCAAAGCATGGTTTACACAGCGATTTTGTACAATGCAATATCTCCTATAATCGAAAAAAAGGTACCGTACGCGGACTGCACTATCAAATTGCGCCTCACGAAGAAGTGAAAATCGTGACCTGTATCAGGGGTTGTATTTTTGATGTCGTTGTCGATGTTAGAAAAAATTCTTCAACCTACGGGCAATGGCTTAACGTCGAATTATCAGCAGAAAATCATCATGCGCTCTACATTCCAGCAGGATTAGCCCATGGTTTTCAGACACAAACGGATGATGCAGAAGTATTTTATTGGATGGGAAATTATTATGAGCCCTCTGCCGCACGCGGTATTCGGTGGAATGATCCCAATTTAGGAATAGCGTGGCCTGAAAGTTGTACGTTAATTTCCGACAAGGACCAATCTTTTCCGGAGTTTTTTTCATGAAAACTGTGTTAGTCACCGGTGCTAATGGATTTATTGGCAGACATGCTTTAAACCCACTGATAGAAAAAAATTACACGGTGCATGCACTTTATGCGAATCATCATCCCATTTATGAACATCCGCGAGTCTACTGGCACCAAGTCAATTTGCATGACCATTCAGCCGTGCAAAAATTTTTGCAAACAATACAGCCCTCGCATTTATTACACCTAGCTTGGTTTGCTAAACCTAACGAATATTGGACCTCACCTGCAAATCTTGAATGGCTGCACAACAGTATTAATTTATTAAATCATTTTATCGATATTAAAGGGAAAAGAGCTGTTTTTGTGGGATCCTGTGCCGAATACGATTGGCAATTTCAACATTGTCACGAATTTAAAACTACGTGTGCCCCCCATACTCTTTATGGTTCAGCGAAACATGCGTTATATTTATTGGCCTCTTCATTGAGCAAACTAAATCACTTATCGTTTGCGTGGGCAAGATTATTTTATTTATTTGGAGCGCATGAATACAAAGAACGTCTGATCCCTTCGGCCATCAATCATTTTTTAAAAAATCGGGTGATGACTGTTAAAAATAAAAATCAGCAACGTGATTTTATGTATGTTGGAGATGTGGCTGATGCTTTGGTGTCATTATTGGATAGCTCAGTCGAAGGCCCGGTAAATATTGCTTCCGGTCGCGTGACTTCACTCGGCGAATTAATCGAACAAATCGCCAACCGATTGGACAAACAGTCTTTTATTCAGTATGAAACACAACCTATTCATAACGACATTTTAGCAGCAGATATAACACGCTTACAAAATGAAGTTCGATGGCAACCCAGTTATACATTGGATCGAGCCATTGATGAAACCATTGCGTGGTGGCAGAGGCAATAAATTATGGCCAATGTGTTATATATTTCGATGACAGGCATGACTGAAGCACTTGGCGAATCGCAAGTAGTCCAGTATTTAATTGATTTAGCCAAAAAAAATTCGGTTTCATTACTTTCTTTTGAAAAACCCACTTCAACCGAAAAATATAATCGCATGCAACAAATCATGAAAAATGCTTCGATAAAATGGTATTTTTTTGAATATTCTAATCGCTTTGGCGTATTTTCAAGCGCATGGCAGATAATATTAGCTTTTTTTCTTTTGCTTAAAGTAATCAAACAGCAACAAATTGAAATCATTCACGCAAGAAGTTTAATCCCCGCATTGATTGGCGTCCTATTAAAAAAAATATTTGATGTAAAATTACTGTTTGATATTCGCGGATTTGCTATAGATGAAAAAATAATGGAAGGTCGATTAAAACCAAACGCCATTCTTACGCGGATCCTTAAAAAAATAGAAAATGATGTTTATAAAAATTCAGACCAAATTGTTACATTAACGCATGCTTCAAAGCCGATTATAGAAACCGTCTACCATGTAGATTCATCGCTTATCACAGTCATTCCTACTTGTGCCAATTTGGCTTTATTCAATCCTATTTCTGCTGATGAAAAATTTATACTACGAGAAAAAATGGGGTATTCTGAGAATGATATAATTATTTTGCATAATGGCTCATTGAACAGTTGGGTTGACTTCGAAGCAGAGATTAAACTATTCGAACAAATTGCATTTTTAGAAAAAAATGCCAAATTTTTATTTTTAAATAAAGGACAGCATGATTTAATTAATGATTACTTAAAAAAATCCACATTAGATAAAAGTATCTGTCGCGTATTATCAGCTGAGTTCGATCAAATTTCTCAATATTTAAATATCGCTGATGTTTGTGTATTCTTTATAAAACCTTCATTCGCAAAAAAAGCGTCTGCACCCACTAAATTTGCTGAGCTGGTTGCGTGTCATTTACTTAGCATCACCAATACTAATTATGGCGATATGGACTTTTATATTAAAAAATATCATGTTGGATGCGTGCTTGAGTTGGATGAAGTCCATGCAAACCCAAAAAATGCTGCGATTGCTTGTTTAACCTATTTAAGTAATCACAATAATAATTTAAATAATAGTGAAAATTTCACGCGTCTTTTTTCAGAACATTTTAGTAAAGAAATCGCCATTCAACGTTATCAACATATCTATAATCTATTATCAAAGGGAAACCATGAAAATATTGTTACTAGCCAAATATGACTATGCGGGAGCCAGCTCACGCTATAGGACTTTGCAATATTTAGATTTCCTAAAACAAAATGGGATTCATGTTACTGTTAATTCCTTATTAGATAATAGATATATCTCAAAGATTTATTCAAATCAAAAAGCCAGCTTTTTTTATTCATTTGTTAGATATTTAAAACGAGCATTATTACTATTTTTAAATAAAAATAAATATGACTTGTATTGGATTGAAGGTGAGTTATTTCCTTATATACCACTATTTTTAGAAAAAATATTCTTACCGAAAAAATATATTGTTGAATACGACGATGCTATTTTTCATAACTATGATTTACATCGATCGAAGTTAGTTCGATTTTTACTGGGCACTAAAATTAAAAAAATAATGAAAAAAGGTCAGCATGTCATCGTCGGCAATGAATATGTTAAGCAATATGCCAAAGAAGCTGGGACAGAAAAGATAACCATTCTTCCCACTGTTGTTGATGCTAATGTCTATAAACCTGACCCAAAAATCAGCACAAATGAAGCAACTGTAGTGGGTTGGTTAGGTTCACCTTCAACCGTTAAATACATCTCTCAGATTGAACCGGTACTTTTAGCTATTGCCAAAAAACATAATGTTAAATTTCATGTTATAGGTGGAGAGTATAATTTAAAAGGGATAGAGACTTTTTGTTACCACTGGCCAAATAAATGGTCAGAAGAGGAAGAAATCCATCTACTCAATCAAATCGATATCGGGATCATGCCGTTGATTGATTCATCATGGGAAAAAGGAAAATGTGGCTTTAAACTGATTAAATATATGGCTTGTGCGAAACCGGTTATTGCATCACCAGTAAGCACGAATATTGAAATCATAACCGATGGGGTTACGGGATATTTGGCGAATTCGTTCAATGATTGGGAAGATAAGCTCGTGTCATTAATCAAGGACAAAGAGAAATCCTCTCGATTTGGCTTGGAAGGAAGAAAAAAAATGGTTAACCACTATAGCTTGCAATATACAGCTCCCATTTTATGTAATATATTGAAAAATTCAATTTAACTAAGGCGTAGGTACTTAAAGTGTGCGGGATAGCAGGGATTGTCAATTATAAAGATATTCATTTCGAAAATATCATTCAATCCCTTAAACATAGGGGTCCAGATGATCAGACGCTCTATCAAGATGACACGGTCGCTCTTATTCATACTCGATTAGCGATTCAAGATGTGGAAAATGGCGCGCAACCCTTTCATCATGAAAATTTTTCAATTATATTTAATGGCGAAATATATAATCATCATGAACTACGCGCCAAACTAACCGAATTTAATTTTAAAACAAACAGCGACACTGAAACATTATTGTATTTATTTATTAAATATCAATACAAAATGTTTGACCTGTTAGATGGTATGTTTGCATTTTGTATTTATGATAAAGCGAATCAACAAATTATTTTAGCCAGAGATCGTGCGGGGAAAAAACCATTATATTATTTGCAAGAAAATAACTCATTTATCTTTGCCAGCGAGTTAAATGCAATTAAGGCCGTGAAAAAACTTGACATTTCAACAGATGCTGTGAATTGTTATTTGCGCACTGGAATGATCTGGAAGAGTTATACAGTCTATCAACATGTCTCTGAACTGGAAGCGGGCTCTTATCTTGTGCTGAATCTGACGCATCTTACTTCACGAACTTATTCGTACTTCAATATTTTAGATTTTTACGGAAAATCATCTCAAAATAAAATGGGGTTTAAAGATGCTATCGATACCTTAGAGAACAAAATTAAAATCAGTATTAGAGATAGATTAATGGCAAGCGATGTCGAAGTAGGTGTTTTCTTGAGTGGTGGAATTGATAGTAACCTTATCGCCGCTATGGCCTCCACGGTCAAACCGGGTCTTAAAACTTTTACCGTAAAATTTGCTGGATTATATGATGAATCTCATTTAGCAAAACTCACCGCGGAAAAATATAAAACCAATCATATCGAACTATCCATCGCAAGTGAATTGAATAACGATATTGAAAAAATCATATCAGCTTACGGCGAACCCTTTATGGATAGCAGCGCGATACCCAGTTATTATGTCTCGCGCGAAGCCAGTCAGCATGTAAAAGTGGTCTTGGGCGGCGATGGTGCGGATGAATTATTCGCAGGTTATCGACGTTATGTTCCTGTAGCGAATCAATTCATGAATTATGTAAAGTTAATAAGCCCGCTTTTAAGATATTTACCTAAACCCTCAACTAAACAATCCGGTTATAATTATCTTCATCGATTAGCTGCGATGTCAAATAAAAAAAATTTAGACCATTATCTATCTGCAACTTCGGATATATTTGAAGATGCTTACACATTTACGGAAAATAAAATTATTTCAGAATTGAACCAATTTTTGTTAAATCTCATGGCAATGAAAAACCTAACGCCATTGAAAAAAATGATGTGCATGGATTTTAATTTTATCTTATTTTCTGATTTATTAGTTAAAATGGATATTGCCTCAATGGCAAATTCTCTCGAAGTCCGCAGTCCATTTTTATCTAAACATTTATTAGAATTTGCACCAAACTTACCTGATCAATACAAAATTAATGGATTCAAAACAAAATATATTTTACGGAAATTGGCAGAAAAATACTTACCAACAGCCCTCATCAATCAACCCAAACGGGGCTTTGAAGTCCCCTTAAAAAAATGGGTAGACTTTGATTTACATGATAATATCGCTGATGCTTTAGCAACCGGATGTTATGCAGAAAATTTTGTAAACAGGAATTTTATTCAAAGCTTACTGACCAAAAAAATCCCCGTTCCTGCAGAAAAACGGGCAAAAATGTTATGGTCCCTTTATTGTCTTGAGGTATGGCACCAAAATGAAAATCGTTTTTTTAGCTAGTTATCCGCAATCACTGATCAATTTTAGATTGTCCTTGATGAAGGAATTTATCAAGAAAGGCCATGAGGTCGTTGCTATTGCCCCTCATGAACCCGCTGTTGCAAATGAATTGTTAAATCATAAAATTAAATATATTCCGCTTCACTTAGAACGAAATGGTATTAATCCCTTAGCTGATATAAAATTAATTTTCTCTTTGTGGAAGATACTTAAAAAAGAACGTCCTCATTCTATATTTTCTTACACAATAAAACCAGTTATCTATGGTTCAATTTCCGCGAAACTCGCGCGTGTTCCTTCCATTTATTCCATGATAACGGGTACCGGTTACGTTTTTCTTGATAACAATTTTAAAAGCAGAATCGTTGGTTTGATTGCGAGGAATTTATTTCGATTCGCATTATATTTTAATCATTTGATTTTTTTTCAAAATCAAGATAATTTAGAATTTTTTCGCCACAAGAAAATTATTTCATATAAAAAACCAGTCGTTATTGTTAATGGTTCAGGAGTGGATTGCAATCAATTTACGCCCAGTGATTATCCCGCGGAAATTTCATTTTTAATGATTGCTAGATTTTTACATGACAAAGGAATACGTGAATATTATGAAGCGGCTAAAATAATAAAAAAACGTTATCCGTACGTTAATTTTAAATTAGTAGGGTGGATAGATACTAATCCAAATTCCATTACACAAAATGAATTAAATAATTGGATCAACGATAATACTATCAATTATCTCGGTAAGCTATCTGATGTGCGTGATGCAATTGCTGCATCATCAGTCTATGTCCTTCCATCTTATCACGAAGGTACTCCACGCACTGTCTTAGAAGCCATGGCCATGGCTCGCCCCATTATTACCACGAATGCACCGGGATGCAAAGAAACTGTAATTGATGCAAATAATGGATTTTTGGTTCCTGTAAAAAATATTGAAAAACTGAGTGAAAAAATCGAATATTTTATTTTACACCCCGAAAAAATTCCCATCATGGGAACAGTAAGTCGCCAATTAGCGTTAGACAAGTATGATGTTAACAAAGTAAATAAAAAAATATTAACCAATATGGGGATAGATTAGCGATATTATTTTATCTTCTAGGATATTGCTGCATTAGCGGCTAAGTCTCTTTCAAGTCCGAGGTTATATTCATAGATTAATTGCATTCTTTTATATGAATATGTTAAAAGAATGCAGATCAAAAATGCTGGAACGTACATCATTTTTTCCCGCATTGCGAGACCAAGATTACTATTCATAATACTGAGACATGACGTCCCGAATAAAAAATAAATCATTAAAAACTTTATAATTGGATATTGATTTTTTAATTTGATATATAACGCTTTATTTCTTATAAATACCACTACTATCCATAAAAAATATGCATTTTCAATTGAACTGATTATCCCTATGGAATTGTTTGCACCAATCCCTAATGGTAGAAACAAATTACAAAATAACAAATAAGGCAAAAACAAAAAGGTTACAATGGGATCATGCGTTGGAACAGGAATACTTGAACCAACGTGCATATATTGCTGCTGACGAACAGCGTATTTACCTATTTGCGCAACAGAAGAACTTGAAAAGTGCATCATCGTTGCATAATCAGATAATAATGGGAGCATGGCCAATGTTATAATTATGATTAATCCTATTGCACCAATTTTAAAAAATAATGTCAACCGACTTCCTAATAACAAATATATGAATGCTGATAAACCAAAAATAATAAATAGATATGGCCTCACCATAAATCCAAAAAAGGATGCGATGGCCAGCATCATCAAACTTGAAATTGTTAATTTGCCACGAACCGCCACGAACAAAATCATACCAATTCCAATAAAAGCAAAATTATCTTTAATGAGACCTGGACTAAAGAAAAAATAAGAAGGCCAGCATAGCAATAATAGCGCAGGATAAGTTAACTGTTTTGGATCTATTTCATAAAGTCGATTGGGTCCTGAAATTTTATCCAATAAAATTTTATAGATTAATAAAAAATAGGTTGAAGCGATCCAGGCAATCGCGCCTGAGATTAAAAAAGCCCCTAAAAAAGATTCACCGAGTAAATAAGCTTTTGCATATCCCAATAATAAAAATGCAAAATGATATCCCATTCCTTCATAGGTCAGTGTAGCTTCATGAAAATAATAGACAGAATCAGCACCTGATGTCACAGCAAAATAACAAAGAGCATATGCCCCAATAAAATGACCCAGAGCACTTAATAATGAGATTTTGAGAATCGATTTCCGATTTAGATGATATTTTTGTAATAAATAATAAACGAATGGTGCTGCAAAAAAAAAGGACAGAATACCAATTGCCAAACCATAAGAATCTACATAGCTATACATCCACAAACTATCCTTAAGACGATGATTAAATAACTCTTTGGAGCACCATTATAGAGAAAAACCCATAGGAATCCAAAGTTTCATTTGTGAATCCGATCCACCACGTATTCTGCAAATGGCACCGAACAAGTAAAGGCAGGGGAAACCGCATTTAACACATGAAATGATTTTTTGTCGCCTTCCAGAATGAAGTCCATTTCCAACTTCCGAGTTTTAGTATTCATCAACTGCGCACGAATCCCAGGCTTGCCCCAAGTCGTATAATTATTTTTCAGAACCCCCGTTGCAAGCTCCGCCGCATGCCTCACTAAAACCGCTCGGTTATATTTTTTCACCTCATTCCACGCCAGTTTCCTAAAATCAAATCCTGCTTTGAAAAATAATGCCATTTCCTGCATTGCAATATCTTTAAACTCCGTGAAACTAAACCGATCCCATTTCTGATACTGCTCCCTCCAAAGCGCCGGTATCGCCGTCGGCCCAATCTTCACCCTCCCATCATAACTAATCGTAAAATGCACCCCTAAAAAAGGATTTTTCAAATCCGGCACAGGATAAATATGCCTTTTAAAAACCTCAGCCGGGTTAGAGGCATACAAATACAGCCCTTTAAACGGCAAAATCGTAAAATCCTCAGCAAAACCAAAATCCTTTGCGATTTTATCCGCATAAAGCCCCGCCGCATTAATCACAAAACCTGCCGAATAATGCCCCGCATTCGTTCCGATTTGTTGATCGCGATAATGCAAATATTTCACCCCTAAATGAAATTCAATGCCTTCCTGAACCGCATCCTGATAAAGATGCTGTAACACGACCTTAGGATCAACCGACGACGTAGTAGGGGAAAAAAGCGCCATTTCGTGAGTTTTGACTCTGGGTTCCAGCTCGCGCGCTTCTTTATCAGAAATTAATTCCAGTTCGATTTTGTTGATCTTGCCGCGTTCTAGCAATTCATATAAACCCGGCAAATCCTTTTCATCGCGGGCGACCACTAATTTCCCGCAACGATTGATCGGGATTTTTTTATCTAAACAGTACTGGGTTAGGGCTTCATTGCCTAATTTGGTGAATTTGGCCTTGAGGCTGTCTTTTGTGTAATAAAATCCAGCATGTAAAACACCGCTATTGCGGCCGCTGGCGTGTTCGCCGAGGTTTGTTTCTTTTTCTAACACAATAATACGGGCATCGGGATAACGTTTTTTGAGGTTTCTCGCGAGATTGATACCGATCACGCCTGCGCCGATGATGAGGAAGTCTGCTGTTTTGTCCATCATTTTTTCCTATTGATTACGTTTTATTACGTATTACGTATTGCGCTACATTATTAAATTTAGTTAAGTAAATCAGTAAAATTAATAACATCCGAAAAATATTGCGATTCAAGAACATCGTCACTGATCCCATTCACATGGATTAAGACAATACGACAAGCCATATTTCGAGGTAATTTAAATTTAGATATTTTATTTTTCATTTCATCGATAATGTCAGATTTAATCACGTTTTTTGAAAATTTAATCTCACACACATACATTGTGCCAAATCGATCTTGAATCAGGTAATCAATTTGACAACCCGGCATGCGTGTTGTTTTTCGTTGAAAAAATGGATTGCTGACAACGATATCTTCGGGATTTATTTTTAATAATGCATGAATTTTTTTACGATTTTTTAATACCAAATTTTCAAACTGCAATCCCATCATGCTGTTCCAACCAGGTAAAGACGACATTGAAAAATTTTCAAATGCATCATTCAGGATCTTATTTTTATTCGTTAACACATATTTTAAATAAAAACGCAAGTAATTATCGCTGAGACGAAAATGACTCAATCGAGACATATTTCCTGTTTTTGGCAACCAAGTAAAATCACGTGTAATAAAACCTGTTTTGATTAAGTCTTCCAGATATTCGCTGAGCGCTCCGCTATTCGAATATTTTAAAGCTTCTGCAATCTCAGCAAATTCCAGCGGTTTTTCTGCTAGTTTTTCCACGATTGGCTTATAAATTTCACTTCTTTTTAAAAAGATATCATGAAATATCAATTCAAATTCTTTAAATAAAAGACCATCTTTTTTAAAGCATAAATTTTTGATATTTTCATCTGCATTCAATTTTGGTTGAATATGTTCGAGATACCAGGGTATACCACCTGTCACTGAAAGAATTTTTAATTTTTCGTAAGCAGACATTTTAACACCCATGTTATCCAACATTTTATTACAATCTGAGAGGGGTAATTCTTCAATGGTAGGATAAAGCGAGATTCGGCCGTAAAATCCTGTGCTGCTAATAATATTTTTTTCAATCCATGTGGAAACCGAGCCACACAGTACCAAGATAAGCTCAGGATTTTTTTTAAATTCATTGTCCCAGGCATTTTTTAGTTTACCTAAAAAAGTGACGTCATTCATAGCCATCCAGGATATTTCATCGAATAAAATAATCACTCGGCCTTTCTGAGTTTGTTTAGCCAAATAAGAAAATAGATCCGACCAATCATCTGCTCGTAAGGGAGGTGCTCCAAGCTGCGTGCTTAATCCTTTTGCAAATTCATCACGTTGCAGTTGCGCTGTCATGCCTTCTGCCGGTGCAAGCGCAGAAAAAGAATAGAACAGATAGCCTTTCGCAAACTGTTCTATTAGCCGACTTTTACCCACTCTGCGTCGCCCTGTTACCACCACTAAACTGGCTGTTTTTTTGGTTAATAACGTCTGAAGTCGATTAAGTTCCGGTTCTCGCCCAATAAATGCGTGATTTATCATAGACTTATCTCTTTACGTATCATTGACAATTGTAAATCATCCGTAAAAATATTTCAATATAATATTTACGTATAAATGACAAATATCAATTATGCGTAAAATGTTAGTCAATCGAATACCCTTATTCGTTGCATCTCAGATTGTGCTGCATAGTCAATGCGAATATTTAAAGTTTCTGCGCCACGACGGTTGGAAACATTTTTGCCCGATCATATATAAACGAAACGGACGAAAAACCCGCAGATTTTAATTGTTGCAGGGTTTGATCCGATGAGCGATAACATTGCCATTTAGCATTGATCACATCCACAAAAATGATTTTCTGAAGAAGGGCATCTTCTAGATTGACCTTTGACAGGTCCCACTCGCTTTGACTAGAAAGCAGGGGCGGAAACGTTAAAAAACTCGTCACTAATTTGCCGCCGGGTTTCAGGGCCGCAAAAAACTGTCGATATAATTCAGTCACTTTATCATTATCGGGTTCATAAATATTCAAGCCATTACTTGAAATCAAGTCAAATTCGTTTTGAATATTCAGATTCCACGCATCACGCTGAATTAATTTGATGAATTGTGATAAATGTTGTTTTTCCGCCAAACTTTCAGCGTCTTGCAGCGTATTTGGGTCATAATCGATACCCGTCAAAGTAATATTACTAATATTTTTAAAATCGAGATAAAGCAGTTCGCCCATCATGCCGCAGGGAATACACGCTAAATTTGCACCATTTACTACTTTTTTCTGATTTTCTTTTAAGAAAATTTCAAATCGCTCTTGCGTGGCGAGCAAGGTGGGTGCGCGATTTAACATAAAATCTTCTAACGCATTGAACGGTTCGCCTCGATTATTTTTCCCGGTTTTTCTGCCGAACCAGGGATGCGTCAACATATAATGCGTCCAATACCCATTGATCCCCTGATTTTGCAATAAATAACGGCCAAAATCGAATTCGCTTAGTTGCGATAAAATTTCAATTTGCCGCTTGACGGTGACGTGGGGTTTATCGCCTTCGTTTTCGATTCGTTGGGTGATTGTTTGCATTGTTTTTTGAATATTTTCGGGGCTGACCACGTGGGATTTTAAGCGTTCTTGTTTCATGGTTTTTCCGGGTATTATAAAAAAACAATTATGCCATATCTTGTTATCGTGGACAAAGTGAAGGCTCTGCTAAATTCAAGAGATTCTTCGCTGCGCTCAGAATGACGGGGGTTTTGGAGCCTGAATGTTGTTGATTTGGGCTTAAACAATTATAATGCCCCTCAAAATAAGTGATAAAACCATGAAAAAATACGACTGGATCCTATTCGACGCCGATGAAACGCTATTCCATTTTGATAGCTTTCAAGGACTGTGCTTGACGTTTTCGCGTTACGACGCAGAATTCACCCCTGAAAATTATAAAAAATATCAAACCCTAAACAAAAAACTTTGGACCCAATACCAAAACGGCGCCATTTCCGCTCGTGAATTGCAAATAACACGTTTTGCAACGTTTGCTAGCGAATTAAAAATATCACCCGAAGAATTAAACCATGCCTTCCTAAACTCAATGGCAGAAATTTGCAAACCCCTGGATGGCGCCGTGAATTTATTGTCGGCACTTAACGGGCAATATAAAATGGGCATCGTGACGAATGGATTTACCGAACTTCAGGAAGCACGCTTAAATCGCACGGGACTTCGCGATCATTTTGAGATTGTTGTCATCTCTGAACAAATTGGCGTCGCAAAACCGAATCCAAGAATTTTTGATCATGCGTTATCACTCATGGGTGATCCTCTGCGAAAACGCGTATTAATGGTAGGTGACACCTTAGAAACCGATATTTTAGGCGGTAACAAAGCGGGAATAAATACCTGCTGGTTAAATCGAGAAAAAAAATCGCCGATTGCAAATATTTTATTTGATTTTGAAGTCACTTCTTTATTGGAATTACAACATTTACTTTTCAAGGAATAACGCGTGGCCAAACTTTATTTTTATTATTCTGCAATGAATGCAGGAAAAAGTACCGTACTGTTGCAATCGGCTTATAATTACAAAGAAAGAGGAATGGATACATTACTTTTTATCCCAGCGATTGCAATGCGCGAGCAGAAAAAAATTTCTTCGCGCATTGGTTTAAGTGCGGAAGCCGTTTCGTTTGATCCCGAATTTCAGTTATTTGATTACACAAAAAATATTAAACAAAAAAACCCGAAAATTCAGTGCGTTTTAATCGATGAAGCGCAATTCTTAACAAAAGACCAAGTTTTACAACTCACCGAAATCGCTGACGAACTCAACATGCCAGTATTAGCCTACGGATTACGCAGTGATTTTTTAGGCGAACCGTTTCCAGGAAGCCAATATTTATTGGTTTGGGCCGATAATTTAATTGAAATTAAAACCATTTGTCATTGCGGCAAAAAAGCGACGATGAACACTCGCATCGATCAGAAAGGAAACCCTGTAAAAAAAGGTGGGCAAGTTCATATTGGTGGGAATGAAAGTTATGTTTCGATGTGTAGGAAGCATTTTAAATTGCGGGAGTTTGCAGCAAATACTTTAGAAAAAGAACAGGTATTTTAATTTAGCCAGCAATCTCATAATGGCATGCTTGTCATCCTGAGCGAAGCGAAGGATCTTTCCAAATTTGGCTAGATCCTTCGCTTCGCTCAGGATGACAGACGACAATTCGCCGCTCGGTATGACAAATTATGTAGGTTTTTGTTCCTTCACTATTCTCTCGATTTCACAAACGTCCCCTCATTAAATTCCTGAAACGCTTGCCGCAACTCCGCCTTCGTATTCATCACAATCGGCCCATACCACGCAATCGGTTCATTTAACGGTTTTCCGGAAACCAGCAAAAATCGCACCGAATGTTGATTGGTCGTAACCGTAATATGCGACCCTTTTCTTTGATACAAAACCAGCGAGCCATTGCCACAAGGGCAGGGTGATGCCATATCAAAATAATTTTCACCAATCGCATCGTGATCAAACGGTCTTCGTAAATGATCGAAATACGCTTCACCATCGATCACATAAGCAAAAATATTGTGATGTTCTTTCACCATATGCGTAAACGATTTTCCAGCGGGCAATTCAACATCCATATATTCAGGATCAATCACCACATCTTGCACGGGGCCTTTGATGCCATTCCATTCACCGCAGATAATGCGAATCGTTGCACCATCCGGCGTTTTCACCACAGGAATTTCTTTTTTCTTAATGCCGCGATAACGTGGATCCATCATTTTAGAATTCGCAGGCAAATTCGCCCACAGCTGAAATCCGAGCATCTGTCCTTTGCTATTTCCTTTCGGCATTTCTTGATGAATAATGCCGCTGCCCGATGTCATCCACTGCACATCGCCGCTGGAAATATCGCCTTTGTGGCCCATGCTATCGCCATGTTCTACATCACCATCTAACACATAAGTAATGGTCTCAATTCCACGATGCGGATGCCACGGAAAACCCGCTTTATAATCGGCTGGATTTTCAGAGCGAAAATCATCAAGTAATAAAAACGGATCGAGCAGGGGAACTTCATGAAATCCAAACGCGCGCTTGAGATGAACGCCTGCGCCTTCGATGGTGGGTTCACTTTTCCAGATTTTTTCGACGAGACGAGCGTGTGCGGTGCCTTCCATGGGAGTTCCTTAATTAAGGATTAAAGAATTATTTTAACATAATTGTGGTTATTGACAATTTGCAGGCGGTTTTATCCTGAGTGCAGGATGATACCCTTATGGCTTAACCGTCATGACATATCTATCAATTATATCAACCAGAGGTCTCGCAAGCGAAACACCAAATAACAAAAAGTTCCGATATTCATGACGAATCATACTTTTAGAATTGATGTCAAATTTTTCTAAAACTTTTACTTTCGCTTGTATCATTTCTTTGCTTTGCTTATTTGAGTTCGCATTGATATCAGCGGTATTCGGTGGGCTGCTTGCGCTACTTGAAGTATCTTTTACATCACCAGGGCAATCCGTTTGGTCTTGATCGAGTTGATCAAAAAACATTGCGATATCTTCTCTTGCTGCAGGACTTAAGAATTTTCTCGCTTGTCCTGCATATAACATAAATTCAAGCAACGCAGGACTGTCGGGTGATGTGGAACGCAGAAGAGCTTTTACAAAATAATTGTCTTTTTCTCGAGGAATTTCACGTTCGTTCGCTATCCATCCCGAATTAAATTCGGGAGATAAAATGCTAAATCCATTTGAAGATTTTGCCAAAGAGTTAAGTGCAGCTATTTTCGTTGCTAATGGAACGGTACTTTTTTCATCTTCTACGATATGACGACAAAGAAAATTGTGTGTGCCACGTTGAATTTTATTACGTTCTGATGCAGATAATTTCAGATAATCAGATAACCATTGAGATAAATCAAAACCAGGCCAATTTAATGGATTGGTGATTGTTAGCGGCAGCGTTCCATATTGAGTGCAACAGACCCATAACGCATTGGGAATACATCCCAATGTACAAGCAGTACATTTGGTTGCCGACGCACAACAAAAACAAGGCACTCTGGCACAACAAAGGAAAACACAGCACGCTCTATCCCAATCGCAGCACTGTGCTCTTTCATAATTAGTGCCACACCATTGCATCGCTTTCACATACATCATTTTTTGCGGTAAAACGTGAAGATAATATTCAGCCCCATCGGCAAAACAGTTCGTGATATGGCAAACCCCCAACCGATCAGATTGAAACGAATAATTTTGCGCAAACCTGGTTCTTATTGTGCAGCAATCCAAACAATTTGGGTTTTCGCATCGAGAACTATAACCTCGATAATAATAATCTCGAGCAATCAAACTGCCCGTTGTAACAGCATCGTTTGGAATGGTTGCAGGACAACAATCTTCTTCAAATTTGGGTAGAGGCGGAGCAGGACGCTCAAATGATTGATCACTAGGGCCCGGGACTTCTCCTTTTTTTTCTTTCAAAAAAGGCGTAAATAAACTTGGCCGCCTGGTTGAAGTACCAGCCGCATCAAAACTACCGTAATTGGTTCCGTTGCGATTTTGACCCATTTTTGGCCTATGAAAAGTGCTTATAAAACAGCAATAATAACACATCTGTGTATTTTTTGAATAATTATTGGCATTTATTGCGGAAAATATATTAAATGTTATTGATTTTATTAATATTTTTGTCTAAATTCACTAGTTAATCAATTTAATTATACCTATTTATACCAATTTATACTTAAAAATGAGTATAATTAGATATAAATTGTTATAATTTTCAGGATATGCAATATGGATCCCTTACAAAATCCTTTTTCGCCCGGCGCAGGGTCTCCCCCACCTGAATTGGTAGGTCGAGATAATATTCTTAAACAAAGTCAGATTTTATTCGCACGCATTAGGCAAAAAAGATCTGAAAAAAGTTTTTTGTTAACTGGATTGCGCGGAGTTGGCAAAACTGTTCTTTTAAATGAAATGGAGCGAATTGCGGTCGCTGAAAAATATAAAATAATTTTCATTGAAGCCCAGGAAGAAAAAACATTGGCGGCATTACTCGCCCCTCAGTTGCGACGCCTTTTATTTAATCTTGATAGAACAGCAAATGCAGGAGAAAAAGTTCGCCGCAGTCTCGCTGTTTTAAAAAGCTTTATCAGTGCTGTCAGAGTCAAAGTGGGGGAGCTTGAGTTAGGATTGGATATTGAAGCTGAACGAGGCATTGCTGACAGTGGTGATATTGAATTTGATTTACCCGATTTATTCCAGGCAGTAGCAGAAGCTGCACAAGAGAAACATACTGCAATCGCTATTCTTATCGACGAAATTCAATATTTTGCCTCAAGTGAACTTAGCGCACTGATCATGGCAATGCATAAAATGCAGCAACGTCAATTGCCTTTAGTATTAATTGGTGCCGGTCTCCCTATTTTGCCCGCACTTGCAGGCGCATCTAAATCTTATGCAGAGCGATTATTTCAATTTCCACATATTGGACCCTTATCAATAGACGATGCAGCAAAAGCATTAAATGACCCATTGAAAAAAAATGACATGAGATTTTCCAAAGATGCCTTGACTGAAATTTTTCGTTTGACCCAAGGATATCCTTATTTCTTACAAGAATGGGGATACCAATGTTGGAATCACGCTACAAGTCCTAATATAAGTTTGGAACTAGTAAAAAAAACCACTCAAGAAGTCATACAGCGACTCGATGAAAATTTCTTTCGTGTTCGATTTGATCGATTAACATTGAGTGAAAAAAATTATCTGAGAGCAATGGCTGAGCTTGGCTCCGATGCTCACCGTTCCAGCGATATCGCAGCGATTCTAGGAGTTAACCTTTCCAGCCTAGGCCCTGTCCGAGCAAAATTAATTAAGAAGGGGATGATTTATAGCCCAGTGCATGGCGACATGGCTTTTACTGTACCTCTTTTTGATGATTTTATGCGACGTGTAATGCCAAAATAATTATGAAATATAAATAGGTTTATTTTTCCAGATTTTTTTGATAATTATTTTAACCTATTTTTTATGGGTTTATAAAAATCCTATCAAGCGTATATTCACGAACAATACCAGCCACGGGTCTAGAAAATCGTGTCGCGGAGAATAAAAGATCCGGAAACTCACAATAAGTTTGATAGGCACCTGAAATAATTTTAAATTTTTTCAATACTTCAGCTTTGGCAATCAACGTTTCTTTGCTTTGCAACGTCGGGGCTTCACTCATTTTAGAATCACTAGGAGCACTGGGTGCGCTAGATGCACTCGGAGTATATTTTGACTCAGCAACTGGCGGCGCTTCCCTTTCGCGTACAGGAATACGATCAAAATAATCTGCAAGGTCTGTTCTTGCTTCAGGACTTAAAAATTTATTAGCTTGTCCCCAATCTAGCATTAACTCAAGCAACTTGGGGCTCTCGGGTAATTTAGAATTAAGAACGATTTTTACGTATAAATTGTCTTTCATTCGAGGAATTTCTTTTTCGTCTACTATCCAGTCTTTGAAATGACCAAAAGATAAAATACTTTTTCCGGAGGGAGATTTAGCTAACAAAGAAAGCGCAGCTATTTTAAGTGGGAATGGAATTGTACCTTGTTCATCTTCTACTATCGTTCTACATAGATAATCATGTGAGTAAAGCGCTCTCTGTCGCTCAGATTCAGGTAATTCTACATATCGAGTTAACCCTGACTCATCACTAGGTACATAAACTTGAGCAGGCCGAGCCAAAGGCATTTTATGCCAGCCCTCTTCGGTAAGAGCGAGCCTAAAAACATTAGGAATACATCCCACAGTCCCGGCAATACATTTGGTTACACCTGCACAGCAACCACAAGGCACTCTGACACAACAAAGTAAAACACAACACGCTCGATCCCAATCGCAGCACTGCGCGCTTTCATAATTCGTGCCGCAATATTTCCATGCTTGCACATGCATCCATCTTTGCGGTAAAACGTGAAGATAATATTCGGCGCTGTCAGCAAAACAATCCACGACATGGCAATCTCCCAATAACTCCGATCGAAGTGGATAATCTGCAGAAAGATTCGTTTTTATAGTGCAACAATTAAAGCAATCCGAATCCAAACAGGGTCTACTATCACCTCGGAGATGAAAATCTCGAGCAATCAAACTACCCGTCAACATCGCATCATTTGGAATGGTCGCGGGACAGCAGTCTTCTTCAAATTTGGGTAGAGGCGGAGCAGGACGCTCAAATGATTGATCACTGGGGCCAGGAGCTACTTTTTTTTCTTCTAAAAAAGGAGAAAATATAGTCTCCCGAGTAGAACTCTGAGATGGTTTAACTCTTTCGAAAAAAGTACCGTAATTGATTTTGCCACGAATCAGACTCATTTTTCGTCTCTAATAAACATTATAAAACAGCAATAATAGCATATATGTATATTATTTGAATAGTATTTCTGTTTAAAATTTATACGTACTTCACGTTATTAAAAATAATTTTATAATGAAATCAATTTCTTACAAGGTGATAGATCAGTAGTCTCTAATAACATGACTCCATGCGATAAATCCCAAACCAATTAATTTAATTTGCAATGATTAAACTTACTTAATAAAATTAAGTATACTTAAATTCATTAAGAGTTTTTAATACTATGAGAAACACACCCAATAACTGGCATTTTGCACGTCCAAAATTAGCTAAAACTTATTTGGACCTATTTGAACTGGGGCTAACTTCCGCACGAGGTTTATTTGCACGACGACGCATGGGGAAAACTGAATTTTTAAAAAAAGATCTCATTCCAGAAGCCATCGCGCGTGGCTACCGAGTTGTATATACAAATTTGTGGGATTTAGAAATAGATCCTGCAACCGCATTGATTGCAGAATTTTACAAAGCCGTTGAACCAAAAGGATTTAAAAAAATAGTATCCCAATTCAATTTTCCTATCAAAAAACTGAAAGCATCCGGAAAAATTTCAGGTTTTGCGGAAGGTACCATTGAAACTGATTTAAAAGACAATAAACGAGTCACGGGTACGCTGCTCATGGAAGCAATGAACGCTTTTGATCGAACAAAAATGCAGTTAATGTTAGTCATCGATGAAGCACAAGTTTTAGCATATGAAGAAAACGCTCATTTTGCCCATGCTTTACGCGCAGCGCTGGATGTACGAAAAGAGCGGATTAAAGTAATTTTTGCAGGTAGTTCTGAAACAACATTACGTAAAATGTTTGGCGTTCCCTCGGAACCTTTTTATAATTGGGCTCCGCTAGAACCTTTTGAATTACTTGGCGATGAATTTGTTGCAGCCATGGTAGCTGAAGTAAAATCTATTTCAAAATATCCACTTGCTCTAAATCATGCGCTGGAAGCTTTTCAGCAACTTAAAAATACACCTGAATTTTTTCGGCGATATATTGAATATTATGTAACACATCCCACCGAAGGATCTCTGTCCGCATTAAATGCAACAAAAGAAAAAGTATTTAGTGACATCGGGTTTAAACAACAGTGGGATGAGCTATTGCCTGCTGACAAAGTCATGTTACTTATGATCGCTGAAAAACGCGCTGATCTTTGCGGAAAAATTGCCATGCAACGATTAGACGATGAACTCGGATTAGAGGGCGGCGCAAACCGAAACACCACACAGAACGCATTACGACGTTTAACTAATAAAAATATTATTTCTAAGATCGCACATGGGAATTATCAATTTGAAGATGAGGCATTTGAGGATTGGGTGAAATATAGAGAATAAAAAATCAGAAAAATCAGAATCAGGGGTCGTATCTCTTCAGCCTCCAGCTTGCTACTATTACAAAATAATCCTGCAGACTGAGGAGATGCGACCCTTTATTCTGAGACGAGCGTGTGCGGTGCCCAGCGCTGAAAATTATTTCTTTATTAAATCGGCTAAATCATTCGCATGATCTTCTTCATCTTTTAAAATTTCTTCGAGCATTCGTCTCGTTGTAGGATCACCCGCACCAAACCATTCAATCAATTCGCGATAAACCATAATTGCAATGCGTTCTGCAATTAAATCTTCTTTCACTAAAGTTAATAAATCATGGCCAGTGCCGTATTCAGTTGCAGTGCGTGCCAGTACCGTTCCTGGATTAAAATCAGGATTTCCGCCTAATTGATTAATTCGTTCGGCGATCATCATCATGTGTCTTTGTTCATCGTCGGCGTGTTCTTGGAATTCTGCGGCAATTTGCGGGCGATCAACGCCTTGCGCAATAATTTGATGATGACGATAGCGCAGAACACACATGATTTCTGTCGCGAGTGCAGAATTTAATAATTTATACGCTTCTGCAAGATTTAAAGGATAATCTTGTGTGACTGCGCCTTCTTCGATGGATTTTCGGGCTTGTTTTTTTATTTCATCGAGACTAAAAGGAAGGTTCTTATTTTTGGATACGGTCATAATTTAAAATTCCCTTTAAAATAGAGGAGTATAAATATTTTAACATTTTTATCGGGGTGAAAATTTGCTGAAATAGGCCATTTCATTTAGAAATGTATTCCCTTGATTATATTAACTCTAATTAGGTATCCAATAGATTGATTAATTAATGGCCATGGTTTATAATAAATGCTCTTATTTCACGCAAAGAAACCTATTGAGCATGGATAATCGACAAATAGAAAATAAAGATAATCCCACGAAATCATCTGAAGCCAGCGCATTATTATCTGATAAAGGAACAAGGTCAGAGACCAGCACAGACAAATTACTTCGTTTTGTTAAAAGGTTACCCGCAGCGCCTGCTGTGGTTATTGAAACCAAAGTAATGGTCCCTGGGAAATCTACTACTCCTACTTCAACCAAAACGACAGCCAGCCCAGCTTCTTCTCTCGATGCTTTTAGCACTAAAGCACAAGTAATCTATCTGAATAGTTTTTTAGATTTGGAAGACGTATCAAGATTAAAGTGTACGACAAGATTTTTTAAAAACACGGTACAACTTTATGATGTCAATGAAAATGCATTGCTAAATAAATATAAAGATCTACTAAAAAGAAATGACTTGCATAACGCTGAGCCCGTGTATCAATTACTATTTTTAAAAGCATATTTACGTACCGAATTTCAGCAGTATTCTGAAGGAAGATATACGCGGACATGTTATGAGATCCACGCTACTTCAAAAATTAATTGTTTAAATAATATATTAGATAAAAATTTTTCATTTGATGATCTTTGCTCATTGTCTCTGCAAGACGCGATGCAAATGCAAAAGGAACTGGATCAAATTGAAGAAAATGGCTGCACAATACAAGTTCCTTACAAAGAATGGCAGAATATGTCTGGTTGTGAGCGAGCAGGGGTATTAGTGTACTGCAGCGGCAAACAAATTTTATTTTCAGCTGCAGGGGCTGCAGTATCTGTCGTAATAACTTTTACGGGGTGGCTAGCAGCGATAGTTACTGTATGTATAGGTGATATAGTTGGATGCATTTTTACTTGTGGTGATTCCTCTCATTGTTGTGGGCGGTTACCTTGTGGTAGGGGTGACGATTGCAAAAATGTCGCGAATATTGCATCGGAAATAGGGGGTACTCTTGGAAGTCTCGCTTCCTGCGCTAGTGATGTAGCTTTTCTTTGTTACAAAACATGGAGTACGCATATCGAAAATGCGCAGGCACTTGTGAAAACGTTAGTAAAATACTTAACGCACCAACACATTCTTGATACAGCGTTAAAGAGAATTGGCAGAATAGATGAAGAAATATATTTACCACAAGAAGATATTAAAGATGAAAAATCCTCTGCGGTTACACGACCACACACTTAGATCTGAAGTGACTGCAATTAACCGTTCATCCTATCAGGCGCGACATCAATTACCTAAAATCAGAGGGTCGCATCTCTTCAGCCTCCAGCTTGCTACTATTACAAATAATCCTGCAGTCTGAGGAGATGCGACCCTTTTAGATCTGTACAAATCACAATAAATTATTTGGATTTGTACAAATAGACCCAGACCTTAGATTCAACTTTACTGCCAGTAAGGAAAATTACTGGAAATAGTTTGTATGAACTTCTGGGTTCTTGCGTCGTTTCGAGGGGTTTTGTAAAAATTCCATTACTTATAAAAACATTCAACCATTTGGTTATCGTCACGGTTTTTGAAGCACACCTATGTTTTTGGTAAGAAGGCTGAGCAAGCTTACTCCCACATAATGGTTCCATCCATTTTCACAATTGTCGTAACATTCAACGCCTGGAACGAGCCCAACATGTGTCATCTGAATAGTCGTTTCGTTGTTTCTCGTCGAAATATCCCATACTACCTGCGTGTCGTTCCATTCCTTTTTGTCATTTATCCAGTGTAAATTAGAATTAGTGACCTGCCAGACGATTTTTTTTCCAGGAATAAGTTCAACTATTTTGAAGTCTACGAAAGTTTCGCCAAAATTAACGGTAAAGTTGTCTCCAAGTTTTTGAGAAGCGCCTTTTATATTTTTAGTCCACCAGTCTGAAACACGGCTAATTCTGTTAGCTGCTTCACTGGGTGAGATTTTGGCTGTGATCGTTTTGCTGTAATTTTGATTTTTCATTGGACTTTTCATATTGGTTACCTACTTGTGAGTTGAATTGTTATGACTAATAAAATTGAATAACCACTCTTTAATGAGAATATTCCAACCTTGCACGCATTTGGAATAACACTCTTTTTCCGGTACAAGTCCTTCGTGAGTAAAATGAAGTACTGTTTTATCATTTTTAGTGGTTATGTCAAAAACCATTTTGGTATTTGTCCATTCATATTTATCTTTTTCAAGCCAATTCAGCTTACTATCAGTAACAAGCCAAACAACTTTTTTATCAGGAATCAATTCAATCAATTTTTGTTGTGAATAATGTTCTCCATGCCTAATGATAAATTCATCATTTAGTTTTGCACTGCTTCCTTCATATCGGGAATCTTTGCCTCCCCACCATTTCGCAACATCGATGATATGATTAAAAACATCTTTTGGAGAATTTGAAACTTCAATTGTTGCTGTGTAATTTCTTCCTGTCATTTTTTTGACTGCTTCCTTTGCTTTTTCCACGTTCGGCCCTTCTCCAATCCCCTCATATCTAGAAAGATCTTCGTTGATTCCGACAAGCCGTAAACATTGTCCTCCTGGAGCTTGAAAATAAAGATGGGGATCCGGAATATCAAGCATCATAACAACACCGGATTCAAGGATTTTACGACGCATTGCTTCGACATCGTCGGATTTGATTTCCAACCAAATTGATCTTCCCGATCTCAAAAACTCACTGTCATCTTTGTAATCACCATAGAGAAATGCGATATGAAAATTGTCACCGATGCAAATGAGATCCTTTTGATCTTCTTCACTGGTCATTTTTCCGCCCAAAACATCACAATAAAATTTCCGAATTTTGTCCCGATCTTGTCGCGGAACGAAAACCGATGCATGATTTCCAAAAACGATTTTTGCCATTTTATCCTCATTAAATTAGCAATTTCTGCCGTGCCTTAGTTTAAATTATTCAATGGTAGTGCGCTGATACATTTTCAATGCATCACCTTCAAGTCTTCCCAGGGCTGCAACTCTTGAAAAAAGATCGAGAATTAATCCCCAACCCTGATCCATACCTTCTACTGCTTTACCAAGTGTTTCGATATTACGGTGCGCAAACTGCACGAGGGTTTGGTTGGAGCCTTTGGCAATAAAATTAATTTCAACTTCCGTATGTAACGAAGAATCCTGTTTGAATTCACCATTCAATTGCCAAATAAGTAGTAGTCGTGAATTCGGTTCATAATTTTGTACGTAACCAATTTCACACTCTTCGTTATCTTGATGAAGAGAATACCATCGGCCTTTTATTTTAGCTTCCAGTACCATTTTGACCATTGCAGTTTTACCAACGTGATGAGACCGTGGCCACCACAAATCCATTTTTTGAGTAAAAACTCGAAAAGCATTTTCTTGTGAAGCATTTACTAGTATTTCTTTCTTGATCGATATCATTTTTTCTTTTCCTCTTCATTTTCAGCAACAAGTTTAAATGCATGCAGTGCTGCATCCCACATGCGATCCAAATAATTACACATAGCCGCAATTCCTTGCGGGTCTAATTGATAATAGTTTCTTGTCCCCTTTTGCTGAGCTGTCACTAGACCGGCATCCATCAATACTCGCAAGTGCTGCGAGACGGCTGGTCTTGTCACTGGCAATTTTTTTGCGATGTCTACGACCGCAAGAGGTCCCTTTGAAAGTTTTTCAAAGATGGCGCGCCGGGTTGAATCGCCTAAGGCGTTAAATATATTTTCATATTTAGTCATAATTACACTTAAAAAATAAGCACCAATGCCGATTTGATGTCGCTGCCAAACACTTTAACTTGCAGCACCACATCTGGATAGTTAGCCATAACTAACGGTAAGTATATACTAACTATTAATAATGTCAAATCTGATTGCTGAATATTTTAATTATTTTATTTAATTAGCCGTGGAAACATTTTAATTAATTGATTTTATTGAATATAACACGGAATATATTTGGTGTTAAAAAATTCATGTAAACAATGATCTAGTCGCGTAATTAATTCATCCGCTTCTGATTGTGTCAAAATAAGAGGTGGCAATAAACGGATCATGCAATTAGCAACTACATTAATTAAAATATTAAATTTCAAAGCTAGCCTAGGAATTTCAATACATGTTCTATCAAATTGAATGCCAATCATCAGGCCTTTCCCTCTCACCTCAAGGACCCCTGTATATTTCTTTAATTTTGTGGATAATTGATGACGTAAATAATCACCAACTTTATGTGCATTTTCGCAATAATTTTTTTCTTTGATTACACGGATGACTTCATTTGCAATTGCACAGCCAAGAGGATTGCCACCAAAGGTACTACCGTGTTTACCGGGCCCAAATAAATTTGCAGCCTTTCCTCTAGCTAAACACGCTCCAATTGGAAAACCATTTCCCAAGGTTTTTGCTACAGTTAAAATATCCGGTAACACGTTAGCATGTTGGCCAGCAAACCATTTCCCAGTGCGTCCTAGACCCGTTTGTACCTCATCAAAAATTAATAGTAAATCATTCTCATCACACAGTTTCCGTAACTGTTGCAAATAATCATTACTAGCAATACAGATACCACCGTCACCTTGAATAGGTTCTAACATAATTGCTATGACAGATTCTTTATTGAGACTTACGGAGTTTTTGACAGCGCCTATGTCATTGAAATCTACATGTTCAAAATGTGAAACCAAGGGTTCAAACCCAATTTGAATACGAGATGTACCTGAAGCTGAAAGAGTTGCGAGCGAGCGGCCATGAAATGAATTATGCATGGCAATCACTAGAGGATTGGCAATATTTTTTTTGCGTGCAAATAAACGCGTTAGCTTGAGTGCAGTTTCATTTGTTTCTGCTCCTGAATTACAAAAATAGGCTTGCTCCATACCTGAAATTTCACATAAAGCCTTTGCCAATTTTTCTTGATTTGGAATTTCATAATTATTAGATGTATGAATCAATTTGGCAGCCTGATCGCAAATCACTTTGGTAATAGCTGGATGTGAATGGCCGAGTCCGCATACTGCTATACCTGCTACCGCATCTAAATATTGATTACCATGGATATCCCAAAGCCATACTCCCTCACCGCGTTCAAAAGCGACAGGTAAACGATTAAAATAGGTGGGCATAACTGACGAAAGCATCGCTATTCCTTATATAAATATTATTCTGTATTTTATAGATTTCTATTGAAAATTACATCAAAACCTTGCTCTGCAGAGAGTAAATAATTTCTTAGTATCCTTACTAATGATGTAAATTTAAAATTTCCGCAAAGTTAATAATTTCTCCAAAATACTGAGAATCAGATAAGTCTTCCGTTATGCTGTTTGGATGAATTAAAATAGGAATGCATGAATAACCTTTTGGCCTTTTTAGTCGATCAATTTTTTTTTGAAGTTCTTGAATTGCATTTGTTTAGATAGCATTTTTTGAAAATTTAATTTCGCAAAGGGTAAATTCTTTGGCATTTTTTATTACTCAAGAATATAGATTTGACATTTATTGAGTAAGATATTGTATCTCATATTATTACGCATGATGTCTAAAAGACGTTTTTTGAGTAAGATTTATGATTAGAGATCCTAATAAACTAGTAGCAAGAATGAACGGAAATTACTTAATTTACAAATAGTGATGAGTCAATGAACAAAAGACCCTTATTATACTAATCTTTTGATAGGTTATCGCGCTCTTCTGTAGCCTGTATATAAGTCATTTGATTGGAGCTTTGCGCACTTTAGCAATAACTTCATTAATGATACCAATTACAGCCTCTGGCTGATCATTTTGTATATAATGACTACTATTAGGAAATTCCTTAAAAATAGCTCCTGGAATTTGCTCAGAAAATTCCTTTTGTATTCTCGTTTCAACATCAAATTTTCCAGAAGTCAAAACTGCGAGTGTTAAATTTTTTGATAAAGGTGGAGAATTCATGACTTGCATTGCGCTTTCTTTTTTTCCTAAGACTTCTAATGAATATTCGATTTGTGCTAATTGTTTGGTTGTAGGATTATCAGAAAGATTTCTCACAGTTTCGTTTAATTGCATTTTTAGTTTTTTTATATGTTTACTATTCTCTAACTTGATAAAATTAAGCATCTTAGGCGATAACCATTTAATCGTTTCTGGAAATTGCTCCGAAACGAGATTGCCATTTATCATAATTAATCCGGCAATTTCTTTAGGAAAATTTCTCGCATAATATTGTCCATATAAACCACTAATAGAATGCACTACCAATACATAAGGGGGTTTGATCTGAAGGATCGAAAGAAGCCGCCTCAACTCATCTACAACATCCTTAGCAGTACGCGGTGTGACAAGATCCTTTTTTCCAGGACTTTTTATTTGTCCAGGACGATCATAAGCTACAACTGAAGTTATTTTACATAATTTCGGGATTATCTTCTTCCAGTCAGAATCTATTGTATCACCACCGCCATTCATTAAAATAATTGCAGGTTTCCCCGTGCCGCATTGCTCAACCCACATTCTATTTTTCTTGCCAATATCAATAAGATTCGCTGATACACAGGATGAAGTAAAAGATAAAATAATTACAAGAAAATATTGTACGAATAACTTATTTTTAATCGATGTCATAATGATATTAGTTTGTCGCTAAAGCTCTCTTATCGATGGAGCCTTGCGCTTTTCCTTCCACGATGGCCTCAAACATTTTGATATTCTGTGAATCCACAATCATATATCGCGGTTGAGCCGTGGGGCGATATATTCGAGAGGAATTGCGAAAATCAATAGTAAAAGCCATGGTATATCCTGCTTTGGCTGCTTGTTGTTCTAGGTAGCTATCGTAAATACCAAAAGGCCACGCTAAAAAATCAATCTTTATTCCGAGTTTGTCTTCTAAAACTTTTTTCGAATCAAATAATTCTCTATGAACAAATTGTTCATACGCTTCTTGCGACATGTGTTTTTTTTCTTGTTTGAAGTTTGGATGAGTAAAGGTATGATCTTGAACATCAAACAAGCCGGTTTTCATTAATTCTTTCAATTGATCCCAAGTCAATGCATTTTTTCCTTGCGAAATAGTTCCGGGATAGATGAATAAAGTAATCGGGATATTATATTTGCGGACAATGGGATACATATAAGTATAATCGGATTTCCAACCATCATCGGCTGTTATTACAATAGGTTTTGCGGGAAGAGTTACGTCTTTTCCTTGTAAATAACTAACTAATTGTTTAAGTGGAATCACAGTATAACCATTTTCTTTTAGCCACTTCACTTGTGATTCAAATCGTTCGGGAGTGATAGTCATACTGCTCGGAATCGTCGGATTTAAAACGTGATAAACTAATATAGGAACAGTGACAGAGTTGTCAGCCACTGCAATGCTGCCAGTGATGAAGAACAAAAGAAAAAGTTTTAAGAAAAAGTAGGTCAGATGACGCACCTCAGAACCTCCATGATTCGATTTTACCTGTTAATTCAATATACATGAATGTCTGGAAATTTCAACGCTCGGTACATTATGGACTAGCGGGGATTAATTAAGCTGGTAAGGCGGTCGCAATTTGCGACCACCCCTATGGCGCGGCTTTAAAAATGATATAGCCAACGATCGCATAGTTACCTGTCGTATCCGCAACAAAAGTCCCTGAAAGAGAAGTCCCATTCCAATTTGGCGGCGTCAGATTATGGATGGCATAATAATTCCCTGCTATGTCCTGAAAACCAATTGCGCATTCTTGAGTCTGCGGGCCTGTAGTATCCTTGTGCGGCAAGCAAACTCGTTTTCCCTGAAGAGTTACAAAAGTATTGTTTTGAGGAATTGAACCTGAATTAGAGTTAGCTGGCTGAATTGGGTTAAATGACTGTGGTTCAGCAAGCGCTCGGGTTCCGCTATTACAAGTAACGGCGATTAAGACTATTGCAGAGATGCTCAATGAAAATTTTTTCATAATAATTTTCTCCCAAACCTCTTTATGAAGTGAACCCAGCATAACATGAATTTTTTTAGAAAAAATCGAGTTTCACTAATTTTATTGTCAATATAACGAACCACCTCTAAAGAGGGGTGGCGATGGCAGATCAAAGAAGATGTAGTTAAATTTATAGATGTCTCAGATGCGGACAATATTTATCTTCAGCTCACAAATAGATGAATGTAGAACTATCCATGATCCTTGTAACGCAAAAACATTAAATTAATCTCAAAATAGAATCTTTTTAGTATAAAATAATTAGATTAAGACAGTACTAACCAGGTGATATATGTAAATATATGATTTATTTACCATGTTCACCTTTTTTGGAAATAATTCCAAATCCAAATGATAACAATATACCATTGGATCATTTGTCAAAAAAGTGAATCACAAGGAGATAATGTATGAATAGTGAAGATAATCTAAAACGGATGAAAACGCTAGACGATGCATGGAATTCACAAAATTGGGAGATTTTTAGGAAAAGCCATTCAGCCGATACAGCAGTCTATTGGCCAGGACAACCTAATCCAACACGTGGTCGCGATGCTCACCACAAAGAATCCGAAGCCTTTTTCAAATCAATCGAAAATCATCTCGACAATAACCCATACAAAGTGATGTTCGCCTCAGGCGATTACACTTGTACGATTGCCAGGTGGACTGGAAAGATGATCGGACCCTTAAAAGGGTTAGACGGCAAGGTTCATGCTGCAACCGGTAAAACGTTTGAGCTGGAGTTTTGCACCGTTGCACACTGGAAAAATGGGGAAATTGTTGAGGAAAAATTATTTTATGATCAAGTTAGCTTTATGCAACAAATCGGGATTTTATAGTATCCAGAGGAGATACTGCTAACCACTTGACCCCTATTAAAAAAGTAGCTATAATTTTAATAAAAGTAGCTACTTTGGTAACCTTATGCAAGCCTCAATCAAAGACTTAAAGAACAATCTCAGCGCCTATTTAAAAATGGTCATCAATGGCGAAGAATTGATAATCACCTCCCACGATCATCCCGTTGCTAAAATTGTGCCTCTATCGGAAGAGACCCATAAATTCGAAGATCTCCATTCCTTATTTTTAGCAGACATTCATAACCTCCACCAAAAATTAGGTAAAATTAAATTAAAAAAGAGCATGCGTGAAACCGTATTGCAAAGAAGAAAATCAGAAAGGAGTTAGTTCAAATGGCCATTTATCTCGACACGAGCGTACTGGTCTCTGTCTATGTTCCAGAATCCCATAGCTCACGAATCCTAAAACTACTACAACAGTCTAAAACACGACCTCATCTATCTCGTTTAACGGAGACTGAATTTTTTTCGACATTGGCCGCAAAAAAACGTACTAAAGAATTATCGCCCTCTGAATTTAATGCGATCACAGAATTATTTCAACGCCACATCGCTGAATTACAATATGACCAAGCCCATATTACCGATGCTACATTTGAAACTGCGATTGAATTTTTACGACGTTCTAAATCTAATTTGCGCACACTGGATGCTCTTCATCTGGCCTGCAGCGCTAATATTAAATCAACTTTAATTACGGCAGATAAAATTCTTGCTAAATCTGCGACTGAACTTGGGGTTGCAAATCAGTTAATTTAATTAGTATAGAAATCAATAAATCGCCTTATTTTCGGCTGCAAATAACGATTTTGGCGAAAATAAAGATAAACATTTTTTTCAGGTTCTTGAAATTCCTGCAAAATTTCAACTAGCCTTCCCTCTTTTAAATCATCAGCAATTATATAATCATGCAAGTTGACTATTCCCATATCATTTATCGCACATTCACGCATTGCGTAACTATCATTTAGCCATAAATGAGGATTTACATGAATCATTTTTTCATCTTTAAAAACTACAACATCGTTAGGCTCACGAACACTATGAGAAATATAACGATGCTTGACTAAATCTGCAGGTACTTTTGGCCTACCGTGTTTTTTTAAATAGGAAGGCGATGCGCATAATACATAGCGAGTCGTTTTGACACGACGACGAATTAATTCGGCAGATCCTTCTATTGAGACGCCAAACAAAATATCAATTTTTTCTTTTTCTAAATTAGGAAAACGTTCTGCTAGTTGAAACTGAATGCGCAACTTGGGATTGTGCTTCATAAATTCAGGAAGTGTTGGTAATAAATAACTAATGGCGAAGTAACGATTTGCCATCACGTGCAAAATGCCGGTGGCTTCATTTTTACTGTTAGCAATTGCATTTTCAGCTTCATGCAGTTCACTTAATGTTTTTTTGCATTGTTGATAATATTCTTCGCCAATTTCAGTCAAAGAAATCTGCCGAGTCGTGCGCTGCAATAATTGAGTGCCGAGCTCCCGCTCCAACGCTGCAATTTGTCTGCTGATGGCTGCAGTGGAGACGCCTTTTTTTCTGGCAGCGGCTGCAAAGCCATTTTCTTCAATTACGGCTAGAAAAGTGGCTATTTGGTCGAATTTACTCATGATTATTACGTTTTAGTTAACCTATATTAACATTTTAATATATTGTTAATATTTAAGTCAACACTTATAATAATTATATTCTTTTATTCGGTGAACCAGATGGAAACAAAAACCCAACTTTCATTTTTAACATTGTTGCTAATGATCTCATTTGCCTCTGTTAATGCCGTATTATTCACGCCTGCCCTGCCTGCTATTGCAAGCTTTTTTGCAATTTCAACCGCTTGCGCGCAACAAACCATTACCTGGTTTCTCGTAGGCTATGCAATGGGTCAGTTAATCTATGGTCCACTCGCGAATCGATTTGGCCGAAAACCTGCACTGTATTTTGGAATTTTATTACAAATCCTGAGCAGTTGTATCTGCGTTTATTCAGGCATCTTTCATGTTTATTCTGTTTTGTTAGTTGGGCGATTTTTACTAGCACTGGGTTCTGGTGTTGGGCTCAAGATGACATTCACTCTTATCAATGAAACAAGTGATCCAGTCAAAGCGAATCAAAAGATTTCTTATCTTATGATTGCTTTTGCCATCACGCCGGGATTAGGCGTCATGATAGGCGGTATTTTAAATACCTATTTTGGATGGCAAAGCACTTTTTATGCGGGAGCAATCTATGGAATTATTTTATTATATTTAGTGAGAAAATTACCCGAGACCAAAAAAATAGTTGATAAAAATGCTCTTAAAATAAAATATCTAATTAATGGATACGGATCACAAGTTAAAAATTTAGAATTAATTTCGGGCGGGATGCTCATGGGAGGCGCAACTTGTTTTGTTTATGTATTTGCAGCCCTCGCTCCGTTTATAGCAATAAATAAGCTACAGATGAATAGTTCTAGTTATGGGATTGCAAATTTGATACCTCCGATAGGTTTAGTGTTAGGTTCATTGTGCTCTGCCCAATTCGCAAAAAAATATCATTCAACAAGTATGATTCGTTCAGGAATTTATATTGCGTTGGTTGGCAGCATAATGATGTTAACCTTTATATTAATGAACATGTCGGCATTATTTATTTTATTTATATCAATGATGATTTCTTATTTTGGCTTGTCATTAGTATTTGCCAACGCATCAACGATAGCAATGTGTCATGCCACTGATAAAGCCCACGCTTCGGCGGTCATGAATTTTATTAATATGGGATTTGTGACATTAGTCGTTCTGGGTCTTGGATTATTACCAAATCATGTTTTATTAATGCCAAGCATTTTTATTTGCATTTGTGGGTTTATGTTTTTTTTATTTAAATTGATTGTCAAAAGAGAGAATAACAATGGGCTATGCACGTTGCAAGCACGTTAGGAAAACGGTTTGCGGTTATTACAATGGCTGAAACGGTGAATATCCCATGGCAAAATACTTGACTTTTAGTAAACATTTATATAGTATATGAGTTTACTTTATGAGGAACAATAAAAATGTGGGTCAAATCCTATAGCAAAATCTACCAAGGCGTGAAAAAAGAAACCATCTGGCAAATCTGGGCCGATGTAAATAATTATGTAACTTGGCATGACGATTTGGACTCCTGCCAATTAGTCGGTGATTTCAGAGTCGGAAATTATTTTTTATTAAAACCCAAAGGCGCGCCGACGTTTAAAGTATTTATTACAGAGTTAGTCCAAAACAAACGCTTTGTGGATTGTACTTACTTTTGGGGCGCAAAAATGTATGATATCCATGAACTCGAGGAAACGAGTGAAGGACTGAAAATTACCAGCACCATTAAAGTAACCGGCCTCTTAAGTTTTTTATGGGTAAAATTGGTTGCCAAGCACGTCGCCAATTCAGCGCCAAAAGAAATGGAAGAAACCGTTAAATTAGCGATGAAAGCAGATGAAAAAACCACCGTTTGGATATGATAAACCCGAAGAAAGCCCTGGATTTTTGCTGTGGCAAACCACAATTACTTGGCAACGGCTGATTAAAAAAGCGCTGGATTCTTACCACATTTCTCACGCACAATTTGTCATTCTTGCTGTCACGTTGTGGTTTCAAAATAAATCGCAAGAAGTGACTCAGACTTTAATTATCCGTCAATCAAAGCTGGATAAAATGACTGTGTCAAAAGCACTTAAACAACTAGCAGCGAATGGTTTAGTGAAACGTGCGGAACACGAAGAAGATACACGTGCTAAATCCGTTCATTTAACAAAAAAGGGTAAAGAGCTAATAGCAAAACTAGTTCCAATAGTTGAAAAAATTGATGAGGATTTTTTTGGCATTCTCAAAAAATCTCATCGGGAATCGCTGCTCACTTGTTTAAATGATCTTGTAATAAATCAAGGGCAATAAACATCTCATGCCAAAATCCCCGTCAGTGCGAGCCGCTTTAGGGCGAAGCAATCTTTTAAAAGATTGCTTCGTTGCAAAAAGCGCTCCTCGCAA
>JAJPGW010000005.1 GCA_021325575.1 Gammaproteobacteria bacterium
GAAGGCGTTGAAACCAAAGTTCCGGTATAAGCTAAATTACCCAAAATAGTGGTTTGAATCAGAAATTGGCAGAGACCTTCTATTTTTTTTGCTTTATCTTCAAATCTGAGAACTCGGTCCAATGCCATTTCTTTGGCATCACTCATTCCAAATATAGGTGAACCAAATACGGATTTTTGTGCGCTGCATGTCCATAAAGCAGGGTCCATTACAGCAAGAACAAGGTCGACATCGGCAGGTTCAAGGTAACTTTTAAACTTGCGTATATCCACGAAATTACAGTTTAAACCTATTTCAAAAGCTTTTTCAAAAACACAAACAAGATCAGCATAGAGTTCTTTGTTATTGGGTTCTAATTCAAAAGCACGCAAGTAATCTTTAATTGCGAGAATATAATGATATTGTGAATATTCAGGGTCAAGATCAGCATCCACTAGCGCACTCATACTATAAGCCCAACCTCGCCAGTGATTAGCTTCAGCATGGTTAGGATAAAATTCTAACACAATACCAAAATCAATTCTCACCTGAATAATCCAATCTCGTGGGCCGATTTTATATCGTTCGTATACAGATAGAGCTAGATATCGTTGACAAGTAACCACTGCTCGTTGATATGAAATATCAGCAGCTTTGGGATGAAACTTACGATAGGTCTCTCGAGGGCAGTGTAACAAATCAAATGCCTTGTCAAAATCTTTAACTGCCTTTTCTTCTTTCGAATATTCATCACTTTTTAGAAAAGAAATTCCGCGCGCTTCATATATTTCAGCAAGTTCTATTGCTTCTGTCGATCCTCCGAGTGGAGCTCCATCTGTTTCTTTTTCTTTAATTGCCTGAGTGAAATCCTCAAGAGCACGACTATGTTTCCCTAATTTCGCATAACAACGACCGCGTGCTAAATAGGCATCAGCCGTCTCAATATATTTCATTATCTCGGTCTGCGTATTCCATTTAATTGCGAGACCAAAATTTTTAATTGCATTGTCTAAATCGCCTTTATCAGCATAAGCTTCTGCAAGATTAAAATACCAACCGGTATGGGTTGGGTTAAAACCCAGTTGTGATTTAAAGTGTTTGATTCTGTCATCTGGAGTTTGTGAGGAAGGTTTTCTATCTTGTTTTGAATCAGCTGATTGCTTTAATGGCCTTGAACTTTGCATGTAAATCCCCGTTTATTATTGATAAATTTTAATTAACTTGCCGGCTTTCTTACTTGAAGCTCTGTCTCTTTAGGAGCAGGGCCAGCAGGAGGCGCTGTCTTCGCTTTCTCTCCATTACCGAGATAACCGTCTTTTTTCATATCTCCTAATGCTTTTGCGGAAACTTTGAGTTTAAGTTGTTCTTTGAGTTTTTCGAATGGCAATAATACCGTTGCATCAACTAATTTTTTATGCAATTTTGGGAAATGTTCTGCCAAACCTTCTTGTAATTTTACATTGGCTTGCAATGCAGCTCGCGTTTGATCTTTTAATAATTTTGCATCTTCGACTTTAAATTCATCTTGCAATTGTGAGGCTGCATTCCATAACGTTCCGCCATTAATAACAGGTTTTAAACTGAACCCCTTAGATGACGATTTGGTATAGGCTAAATTACCTAACATGGTTTCAGGAATGATGTACTGAAAAAGGGCTTCGAATTTTAGCGCTTTTGACGTTAATTGTTGAATAGCAGCCATCGTGTTTGATTTCGAGACTTCTACCCAATTATTGGATTCAGCTTCCCAAAATGATTTGTCTTGTTCAAAGGGTTTTTGATTGGCTGTCCATTTCCAATTAGCAGGTTCCAACACAAAATTTTCTAAAAAGGCTGGGGTTGTTTCTTCAAACGCATCGTGAAATAAGTAATAGCGCTTATCCTTAATCTTTTTGTGATAATCTGGATTTGCTGCAGAACAAGCTAGTGCATTACCAAAATCGGAAATCGCATTAGCATAATTCTTCTGATGCCAATAGAGCCTGCCTCGCATAAAATGGGGCTCGGCGTTTTTAGGATCTAACGTGATCGCTTGAGTATAATCACCCATCGCCTCCTCTTTTTGATCTGCCCAATACCTTGCAGTACCACGATTGCAATAAGCCAGAGCAATGTCGCGAGGTTCGGCTTTTGATTCATTTAGTAAATCAATGGAGACTGTATAATTTGTGATAGCCTTCTCATTATCCTCAAGCTTCCAATAGCAGGATGCGCAATCATGATGATAAGCTGCAAGGTCAGTACCCTTTAAGTTAAAGAGCGTCTTTTTCTTATTAAGAAGATCAATCGCTTCCTGGAATTTACCTTGCTTAAAAAAATTATCTACCCGTTGATCGTAATTTCCTTTAGATTCTAATTCCTGCCCAGCTGGCTCAGCGGCATTTTTATCAATTGGTTTTTTACCAAACATATTCACTCACTCAAATATTGGATTAAATAGACAATTCTGGTCATTTTATACTCATTAATGACTGAAGGCAATGATATTTTATCATGCAAACCCTTACAAATCAGATCACTATACAAAACCAATACTGGATTTTTTCCCATCAATGTAATATAGTGAATAGAGGCAGGTGTCTGAAATCACTCATAAAATGGATGACAAGTATGCTTATAAAATCTCAGTTGATAGCGGAAATCAGCAAGGAATTGTCCCATCTTCCTGAAAAAGACATAGCTCTCGCTGTGAATACTTTAATCGAATATATGAGCGCGAATTTAAGCCAAGGCGGTCGTATTGAGATTCGTGGTTTTGGCAGTTTTTCCCTGCATTTTAGACCTCCGCGCAAAGCGCACAATCCCAAAACCGGTGAAAAACTGGTAACCAGTCCGAAATATGTTGTTCACTTTAAACCGGGTAAAGAACTCCGCGAACGTGTTAATGCTAGCCGCGGGATTCCCATCAAAGATGATTTGGGTGGGGATTCGGATGAGGGTGAGGAATAACACTTTCCCGTCATTGCGAGGCGCACAGCGCCGAAGCAATCTCTTGAAAATTCTGTGGCAAATTGAAAAGATTGCTTCGGCGCTGTGCGCCTCGCAATGACAGGCCTTAATCAAGCTATCGGCAATGTCACTCCACGCTGTCCTTGGTATTTCCCTTTTCGGTCTTTATAAGATGTTTCGCATTCTTCATCCGACTGCAAAAATAGCAATTGAGCGACACCTTCGTTAGCGTAAATTTTTGCGGGTAACGTCGTCGTATTTGAAAATTCCAGGGTGATATGCCCTTCCCATTCCGGTTCCAATGGCGTCACATTCACAATAATTCCGCAACGCGCATAAGTCGATTTACCTAAACAAATCACCAACACATTTCGCGGAATACGAAAATATTCGATACTGCGCGCAAGCGCGAAGGAATTCGGTGGAATGATGCAAACATCCGATTTCACATCAACAAAACTGGATTCGCAAAAATTTTTGGGATCCACAATCGCAGAATTTATATTAGTAAAAATTTTAAATTCATCTGCACAGCGCACATCATAACCATAACTTGAAGTACCATGCGAAATGATTTTGCCGGATTGCGTCGTTCTCACCTGACTTGGCGCAAAAGGTTCTATCATGCCATATTGCTCTGCCATTCTGCGTATCCATTTGTCTGCTTTGATACTCATAGGTTTTCCTTAGTCATTTTTGATGGTAATTTTGGGAAAATTGATCGACGAACTTTTTTCCTGGGCGTTTAATTTTGTTACGATTTTCTGAGCAATTTCTCGATAAATTTTACTATTTTGACTTTCTGGATTTTTAATCACGGTGGGACTACCACTATCCGTTTCTTCACGAATATGAATATCGAGCGGTAATGCACCCAATAAATCAATTTGATATTGATCCGCTAAACGCTTGCCACCGCCGGAACCAAAAATTGCTTCTTCGTGTCCGCAATTGGAACAAATATGAGTGCTCATATTTTCGATGACGCCAAGGACGGGCACATTCACTTTCCGAAACATTTCGGATGCGCGTCTTGCATCGAGCAAAGCTAAATCCTGTGGCGTCGTGACAATCACCGCGCCATTTACAGGAATTTTCTGCGCCAGCGTTAATTGCACATCGCCTGTACCCGGCGGCAAATCAATCACTAAAAAATCCAGGTTATCCCATTCTGTATCATTCAATAATTGCTGCAATGCCATACTGACCATGGGCCCACGCCAAGCCATTGGTGCTTTTTCATCAATAAGATAACCAATGGACATCGATTGAATGCCATGGCGTATCACCGGCTGGACTTTTTTATTTTTAACATCCGGGCGCTCGGTTGCGCCTAACATCAAAGGCTGGCTGGGACCGTAAATATCGGCATCTAAAATCCCTGCCCGATAGCCTTCTTTGGCCAAAGCCAATGTCAGGTTCACAGCAGTCGTAGATTTACCTACCCCACCTTTACCGGAGGCCACCGCTATAATATTTTTAATATTCGGTAATCGATTCATAAGGGGTTAAAAATACCATAAAACCATACAAAATTGCGAGTATACGTTTCCGACAAAACTGGTATACTTTACCGTTTTTAAAGGAAAAATAGCATTATGCCCCCGGTTCGGAAGATGCTCGTCACCAATGCACTGCCTTATGCCAATGGTTCACTCCATCTTGGCCATTTGGTGGGCTATATCCAGGCTGACACATGGGTACGCTTCCAGAAAATGCGAGGCAACCAGTGCATTTATATTTGCGGCAGCGATAGCCACGGCACTCCGATCATGATTCAGGCCGAAAAACTCGGCATCACACCGGATGAACTCGTCGAAAAAATGCGCTCAGAACACCAAAAAGATTTCGCGGATTTTCTAGTTGAATTCGATAATTATTACACGACCCATTCCAAAGAAAACGAAGAAATGGTTGCGACCATTTTTAAAAAACATCTGGAAAAAGGCAATATTTCGAAAAAGGTAATACGCCAATTTTATGATCCCGCGAAAAAAATCTTTTTACCCGATCGTTTCATTAAAGGCGAATGCCCGCGATGCGGCTCGAAAGATCAATACGGTGATAGCTGTGAAGTTTGCGGCGCCACCTATCAACCGACTGAATTAAAAAATCCCTATTCGATTTTATCGGGTGTGCGCCCCGTTGAAAAAGAATCCGAACATTACTTTTTTAACTTAAAAAATTACGAAAAATTACTTCGCGAATGGACCCACGAAGATCACCTACAAGAACAAGTCGCCAATAAATTGGATGAATGGTTCGAAGAGGGCTTGCAAGAATGGGACATCTCCCGCGATGCGCCCTATTTTGGTTTTAAAATTCCTGGCGAAAATGATAAATATTTTTATTGCTGGTTAGATGCCCCGATTGGTTATATGGCGAGCTTTAAAAATTATTGCGCGCGAACCAAAGTTGATTTCGCAGAATATTGGCAGGAAAAAAACAGCACTGAACTTTATCACTTCATCGGCAAAGATATTATTTATTTTCATGCGTTATTTTGGCCGGCTTTATTAAATGGCGCAGGTTTCCGCACACCGACTGCTGTTTTTGCGAATGGCTTTTTGACGGTAGACGGACAAAAAATGTCAAAATCGCGCGGGACGTTTATTAAAGCGCGCACTTATCTCAATCATTTAAAGCCAGAATATTTACGCTATTATTTTTCTACCAAATTAAGTTCACGTATCGAAGATTTAGACATTAATTTTGATGATTTTGCGCAACGCGTCAATTCCGATTTAGTCGGCAAATTTGTGAATATCGCCAGCCGCTGCGCGAGCTTTATCAACAAAAATTTTCAGGGAAAATTATCCAATCATCTTGCGGATAAAAATTTATTTACCGAATTTGCCGCAACGGGTGATGCGATTGCTGAAAAATACGATAAACTCGAATTCAGTCACGCGATCCGTTTGATCATGGCGCTCGCTGATCGTGCGAACCAATACATCGATGAAAAAAAACCATGGAGCTTAATGAAAGACCCTGCACGTGTTAGCGAAGTACAGGATATTTGCACCATGGGGATCAATTTATTTCGCTTACTCATGATTTATTTAAAACCGGTGTTACCGGATACCGCGAAGCAAGTCGAACAATTTTTAAATATTCCCGCACTAACCTGGAATGATAAAAATGAACCCTTGCTGAATCACACGATTCAAGAATTCCAACCTCTAGCACAACGCTTAGAGAAAAAACAAATAGACGAGATGAAAATGGCCGCGACTCAAGATATCGAAAAAAGTTCTGAACCCGAAACAAAACACGAACAACCCAAAAAAGAATTTATCAAAATCGATGACTTCACCAAAATTGATTTGCGTGTGGCGAAAATTATTCACGCAGAGCACGTTGAAGGCGCCGACAAATTATTGCGACTGGAATTGGATTTAGGTGGCGATAAACGACAAGTTTTTGCTGGAATCAAATCTTCTTATCAACCCGAACAATTAATTGGAAAATTAACAGTTGTAGTTGCCAATCTCGAACCGCGCAAAATGCGTTTTGGCATGTCGGAAGGGATGGTTTTAGCGGCATCTGCTGAAGGCAGCGATATTTTTCTTATTAGTCCTGATTCCGGTGCACAGCCCGGCATGAAAGTGAAATAATGGAACATAAAATCAATTTACAGAAACGAGCGGTGATTCGTGAAACAGAATGCATAGGTTGCACAAAATGCATTACCGCCTGCCCTGTTGATGCGATTTTAGGTTCTGGAAAACTGATGCATACCATCATCACGGATGAATGCACCGGTTGCGAATTGTGTTTTGCTCCGTGCCCTGTGGATTGTATTGAGCTTGTGGATCGAGAAGCACTCGTTGATTCTAATAAAATTGCTTATTTTGAAGAGCGATTAGTTGCACATGAAATAAGAAAAAAAAGAGAAGCCGAATTAGCGGACAAGAAAAAAATTGCGGCGGATAGAAAAGCCTATGTGATGACTGCAGCGAAAAGATCAATGATGAGAAAAAATAAATAATTATTTTTGTATGTGCCACACCATTCTGAGTTTTTTATGCTTTGTAGCACACTCTCTTAAATAAAGATTGATAAGTGTTTGATAAGGGACGCCATTATTATCTGCCATATTTTTGAAATAATCGATAGTGTCAGTATCTAATCTGATTGTAACCTGTTTTTTTAAATCTTGAATATATGGGTTTTTCTTTGCTTTTGAAAAATCATATTGTTTTCTCATATTCATCCCCCATAATACTGCATAGATTCTTTTTTTGTAGCTTTCCTTGCCGATATAATTCGAATCATACTCTCTTCTTTTCGATAACAATGACACACTACCAACAAACGAGTAATGGTACTTAATCCTAAGATAACAAATCTTTCTTCATCCTCTGAATGTTCTGGATCATGAATAACTATTGCATTTTCATCAAAAAATACGCTCTTGGCCTCTTCAAAGCTAATGCCATGTTTTTTCTTATTAGAAGATGCCTTATTGGCATCCCACTCGAATTCAATACTCATAATTACATTATAATTATAACGTAATTTTGCTCAAGTGGGAATGGCTATTTCCAAATTTTAACCAAAATGATATGCCAAACTCGCACCAACAAGGTCAGTGTTCTGCATGTTGTCAAACGGAGAAACGGTTTGAATATGGTTCCATGATACATCTGCCACCACATTCTGTGTCACATCATAGCTAACACCCGCACCAAATGTCGGATAAATTCGATGATCCGATTCGCTCGTGTGAATCGGTGAAGTTGTCGTGCTGCCAAGGAAAGTATTGGTCATAGTACCATCTATGGTTTGGCTTGCAGCGAGGTACGCCAGCCCTAATTTGCCATAAACACTAAACCCGCCTTGCAACGGTAAAATGCCTTTCGCGACCAAATCCACCGCCTGGGTTGTCACAGTACCATGTTGATTATAAGTTTGTGTTCCGGGTAATCCGAAAAAACCGGTTTGGGAATATTGTGAATTCGCCGTCGCATTACTAAAATGGGTATAGCCCATTTCTGCTGCCCAATTTGGAGTAAACTGATACCCTGCAAAAATTCGTCCAGCAATGCCAGTATCACGTGAACTGCCACTTAAAATGGTTGTGGTACCTGAAATAATTTCAGACACCAACCCAGGGCTGGTAAAATTGCCCTGATGAGTATCACCCCAACCCAATTCGCCACCCACATAAGGGCCATTCACTACAGCAAACGCGGAAGTCGTTAAAGTCATTAAACTCGCAGCCGCTATCATAAGTAGTTTTTTATTTTTTAACATGTGAAAAATTTCCTATCTAAAAAAAAATCGCGGAAAAAGATTTTCCGCGATTTTCGTTTGATGAAACAAATTAACCGAAGTGGTAAGAAAGACCCGCGCCAAAAAGATCGGTGCTTGGCAAGTTACTATTGCTGCTGCCCACTTTCTGAATACGGTTCCAAGAAACATCCGCCACTAAGTTTTGATTGATGTCATAGCTTGCACCAACTCCGAAGGTTGGATAGAGGTTGTGTTGGCTTGCGCTTGCGCTACCTAAACCTTCTGCTTTCACATCAGCAGATGCCATAAGATAAGCTACACCGAGTTTGCCATACAAACCAAAACCATTTTGAAGTGGCAGCATGCCTTTAGCAACTAAATCAACTGCACTTGTCTTAACGGTACCTTTAATTGTAGGTAATGCAACGCCTGCAACGCTTCCAGTTACTTTTTGAGTTGCGTTAGAGAATTTGGTAACCCCTAATTCAGCCGCAAAATTTTGTGTAAATTGATAACCACCAAAAATTTGACCCGCAATACCTCTGTCGTTAGAACTAAAATTTGAAGTTCCGGTAAGGCCTGGCTCAATTTCAGTTACATCGGTAGAACTGGTGTTGCCTTCATGAACATTGCCATAACCGAGAATGCCCCCGACGTATGCACCGTTCACAGCAGCGTGAGCTGCAGCAAGACCTGTTGCCGCAAGAGTTGCAACCGCTGCGGTCAAGATTTTTTTCTTCATGTTTAACATTTTTTATAGCCTCGTAAGTAAGTAATAAAGATTAATAAAAAAACAAACGAGTTGAAAGTGTAAACAAAAGAAACGTAGATGTCAAAGTATTGATTTATAATTAAATTATTGAATTATTTTTTTACAGAGCTAAAAAAGAACAATTGGAAATTTTAATTTTCACAGAAAATTTTAGGAGATCCTTCGCTGCGCTCAGGATGACGACCAGATTGATAATTATTGTGCCAATTTATAAATAAACTGCACGATAATTATCCGAAATAGTAAGAAAGACCGACACCAACCAGATCAGTGTTCGGAATTGAACCATTACCGGTTTTTTGAATTCGATTCCAGGAAACATCGGTGACTAAATTTTGGGTGATGTCATAACTCATCCCCACTCCAAAAGTCGGATAAACTTTGCGTGCGATCTGACTAAAAGAAGAACCCGTCACGGTCGAGCCCACCGTTTGCGTGACATTCACGTTGCCATTAGTCGCAATATAGGCTAACCCTAATTTGCCATACAGACTAATACATTGTCGCAATATCAGAATACCTTTGCCAACAAGATCCAGTGCGCTGGTTTTGATGGTACCACTGCCAATGGCATTGCCGGTTGCAGTAGTTGCCGTTGCCCTCGCTTCAGCGACAGTAAAACGGCTCAAACCTAATTCAGCCGCCCAATTGGGAGTGAACTGATATCCGCCAAACACGCGACCCGCGAAACCGGTGTCTTTGCCTGAGTTCGAAAATGAAACAATTGGACCCGGCGCATTTTGCATTACGGGAGCATTAGCAAACGCACCCTCATGCACATCACCCCAACCCATTTCAGCACCGAGATAGGCACCGGGAAGTGCTGCATTGGCGACCATCATCCCTGTCGCGGCAGCTAGTGCTACCAGCACTGTTAAGATTTTTCTCACTATGCTCAACATTATTATTTCCTTATAAATAATCCATTAGTAGAAGCGTAAGCAAAATAAACTTCGATGTCAAAAGTAGTTCGATAGACTATGCAGGCAAAAATCAATTAAGCCGAGTCTCCGCTGGCTTATGAAAGACCCAACCTCTAGACAAAGTATAACTGATAAGAACCGAGACACCCATCGAATTGATCGCACCCACATAGGATGACAATGAGAACACTTCGACTGAGACATGCATGATAATCCAGGTGACCGCATAACAAGTGGCTATCATCACAAGATAGCGAACAATTTGTGAGGTCACAGCATGATGATGCGCTTGAAAGGTGACGCGCCGATTCATAGCGAAGTGATAACTCACAGAGATGATATAAGACAAGGCGTAGGCGATTTGGTAATGAGGCTTGATGAAACCCAATATCAGTGTAAACGAGATAAATTGGAGCATAGCACCCGTAGAACCAATGACAGCATAAAGTATAAATGACTTATGACGGTTGATCAGTGTATTTAAAAAAATTTTCACCTTAATGGTCACCGTGTTCAGCGACAACCACCGCCTGAATGAATAAATCACGTATATTAAAATGATAATCCACCATCTTGAACGATGCCGCTTGCAGAATTTTTTTAGCCGCGCTTTTTCCTTTTAAAAGAGAAGGTTCAGCGGGATGAAGTTGCACATTCTTTTTTAATATTTTATTTAAAACAAAATGCATCATCTTTAAGAATGCGACACTGGTCGCTCTTTTGTGGGGCCAGAAAATGACAATTTTGCCATTGGGTTTTAATAATTTTTTAAATTGTCCGAGAATATTTTGAATCTCTTCGGGTGAAAAATGTTCCATGACGCCTAAATTATAAATTCCATCAAATGAATTGGCAGGCAGTGACAAATTCAAAATATCGCCTCGCTCAATTCGATGAGCAGTCGGATTATTTTTGGAATAAAGAGTTAACGCTTCGTTGGATAAATCAATCGCGGTGATTTGATAGTCCTTATGTAAATCCTGGTCCACTTGACCACTACCGCATCCTGCATGTAAGAGAGTGGCAGATGGCGTGAAATTTCTTTTTAAATAACGCTCTAGGTGATTTTTAATAAATATTTTTCGATAGATGCTTGCAATCGCCTCATACAGGAGTGAGCCAGAATCTTTTTTTCGTTTCCAATAACCATCCCAATTTTGTCGATCAACCAGTTCAGCATCCTGCTTATCAATGTTTCGCCCTTGTTGAAAACGACCTGGATTCGCGATTTTTTCAATCGCGAGCTTTAGCAAAAACATTCCACTACGAAACGCCTCACGAAAATTCAGTTTAGAATGACCGTAGGTACGTGCGGGCAACACAATAGGCACTTCACCTAAGGTGTGTCCCGTATTTTTTAAAATAAATAAGCTTTCAAAGAAAAAAGAATAGCTAATGGAATTGACCAGTTGAAAGGTCTCGAAAGAAATTTTCTTTAGATTATAAATTCGCAGTGCATTGCTCGCATCTTGCTTGATGCCCAATAAATAATGCGTGAGAAAATGGCCGAAATAAGTCATGCAACGGCGAAAAAGACTCCATCCTGGCAGACTATTGGCTTCGATATAGCGAGAGCCAATTGTCACATCAAAATTTCCTCTTGCCGCGATTAATTTCGGCAAATCAGCTGGATTATGAGAAAAATCGGAATCCATTGTTAATAAAAAATCGTAATTGTGCTGATAAGCATGGGCAATACCTGCTTGATGTGCGCTGCCAATACCTTGTTTGCCCTGACGATGTTTGACAGTTACATGGGGATATTTTTTTGCTAATTCATCCAGCACCTGCCCGGTACCATCCGGTGAATTGTCATCAATAAATAAAATATCGCAACCTAAATTTAAATCATTAATGCCGGTACAGATTTTTTCTACATTTTCACGTTCATTATAGGTAGGGATAAAAACCAGCATTTTGGGCGAATTCATCATGAAACTCCATCAAGCATGTAATTAATCATTTGTTCAAATGAGACGGTGGGCTGCCAGCCAGTAAGCTGCTGCAATTTAGTGGGATCCCCTTGCAACTTGCCTCGGCCGCGCTGAATGATTGTTTTATCTTCTTTTACAAAACGCGTCCAGTCGAGACCTAGTTTAGCAAAGGTATTCACTACAAAATCACGGACAGTATGGGTAATGCCGGTTGCAATAATAAAATCGTCAGGCGTTTCAAGCTGCAAAATACGATGCATGGCTTCAACATAATTTGGCGCATAACCCCAATCGATTTCTGCCGATAAATTGCCGAGTTGGAGCGAATCACTCTCGCCTCTTTTGATCCGGAGCGCGCCCTGAATAATTTTTTGTGAAACAAAGCGCTCGGGGCGTAATGCCGATTCATGATTATAAAGAATCCCAGCCGCTGCAAAAATGTGATATTGCTTGCGATAATAACGGCAAATCTGAACGCCCGTCATCTTGGTAATGCCATAAATATCATTGGGTGAAAAAGGCGTGAGCTCCGTTTGCGGCGTGGTTGTCGTATCACCATAAACCAAACAGGAAGAAGCATAAAATAATTTGATGGGTGTTCCACTGGTCCGTATCGCTTCTAACACATTCACTAAACCTGATACATTCACTTCAAAACTTTTGGACCACAACACACTCGGGTCTACTAATTCTTTATTTTGTGAAGAGTGATGAAATGCTGCGACATAATAAATTTCATCAGGCTGAAATTTTTTTATGAGCGAAGTGACTGCTGACTGGTTCAGAATATCCACCGGTTCCCAAGAAGTCTGGTCCGAACATTCGGTTTTATTTCGCGCAACGCCCAAAACAAGGTAATTCTGTTTCGTCAGATGAGCCGTTAATAATTGCCCGTCTTGTCCTTTTGAACCGATGATAAGCGCTTTTTTCATTTTCCAACAATCTCAAGTTCGGGTAATGAAAAAATAAATTTACCACCGTTGTTTAAATAATTTTGTTCACGCGCCAAAATGTTGTCTCTAAAATGCCAGGGCAATACGAACAGATAATCAGGTTGCATTGCGTGAACTTCTTTTTCGGACAAAATAGGAATTTGCGTGCCGGGCGTAAAGCAACCGAATTTATCCACATTCACTTCAGCAATCGAAGGCAGCAAGGATTCATCAATGCCGCAATGTTGTAAAATCACATTGCCTTTGGTGGAAGCGCCATACCCACACACTTTTTTATTTTCTTTTTTGAGTTTATTTAATAATTCGAGGAGCTCGGTGCGTTGTTTTTCAATTCGCGCCGCAAACACTTTATAAGTTTCAAGATCATCCAATCCCATTTGGTGTTCGTCAGCTAACATTTTATTAACGATTTCGGTCGCTTCAGGATAAGGCGCGTCTTTTTTGGCAACCGAGATAGCAAAACTACCGCCATTAATGTCATTTTGCTCTACTGCGATAATTTTTAAGCCGACACGATCGGTCATCCATTTAATTTGTTTCAAGGCATAATATTCAAGATGTTCATGACAAATGGTATCGTAGGAATTGGTTTTCAGCATCAAAGGCAAATAACTTTGTTCAAAATGCCAAACGCCATCCTCCGCCAAAATCGAATAGACTTGTTCCACAAATTCGAGTGGCGCTTCTAAATCGTAAAACATTGAAATGGACGTAATTATTTTTGCTTTTTGTTTAGGAAAAACTTCCTGCATTTTTTTCGCAGAAAAGAAATCTGTCACTAGCTGAATATCGGAGCGATAATATTTTTTAAATTTTTCAGCAGAAGGATCAAATCCAACTAATGTCATCGTGTCTGGATAAAAACCTAATAAAGTTCCGTCATTACTGCCGATATCGACAGCGATGTCATTTTTTTCTAATTTAACCATTTTTTTCAGCAGGGAGACTTTATTTTTTAAATGTTCGACCATCGAACTATTTAATCCAGAACGATAACCGTAATGCGCGCCATACAGTTCAGAAGGCTCATAAGAATGCTTGAGCTGCACCAAACCGCAATCGGTGCACTTCACTAAAGTCAGCGGACCGGAAGGTATGTGTTCGTTTTTGGATTGAGGAAAAATGCCTGTTAACGCTTGATTACCTAAATCCAGCACAGTAACAAGCATGGCTGAACGGCATAAGCGACAATGACTGATTTCTCTCACCATAATCTATTTCCTCACGTTTGACATATCGATAATATTCGCATTGGGATCCGCATTCACTTTTTCTGATGATAAAAGTAATCCATCCAGTTCTGTTCCGTATTCTTTCCAAGTCGGCGCATTGATTTCGCCGGAGAGGCTAACATGGATATTATTATTTTTTATTCCTAATTCACTTAAAGCGGTCATGACAATGGGTCTAATATTCGGTTCATGTTGTGCACTCGGCTCACCGATTTCATTGCGTTTTTCAGGTGCCACGGGTCCGGATAATTTGACTACGTTAATCCATTCAGGCGCATGTCCTGTGGATTGTTGATAGGCTCTGATTTGATTTTTAATATAAGTCAGCTCTAACGAATCGGGCGTAACAAAATAATGGTATACCGTATTTTTGGTCACAAATATGCTGCAAAGCGTCACCATAACAATTCCGATCAGCAACCACTCGCGAAGACGGTACGCCCCTAAAAAAGCAAACAGAACAAATAAACTGGCGATGGATAAATAGGTCCTGTACTCGAGTGAAGGATCGAAGCTCGCAAGCGTCAGAATAAAAGCCGCGGGAAAAAAACTCAGCAACACTAAGGATTTCACCATCCCATTCATGGAAAATTCTTTGGTAACACCGAGTAGTGTCAGCAAACCAATGATTGAAGCCATCCAGGAGTTAGGATGAATGTTCCACAAATTGCCCGCTTCAAAAAGCGGCCCAGTCAAAAACCATTTTGCTCGATTGAGAGGATCATGCACAAACAGTCTCGCATCATATTTTCCAGCAGAGGGCATATGAAAATGCGAAATCGCCCAGCGCCAGCCTATGTAATAAATCAGTACGGCGGCAACTAATACAGCAAAATAGACAACCATTTTTTTAAAAAATTCAGTGAGAAAATGTTTCGAATCGATGTTAAACACAACCACTGACGCCATTGCCCAATAATAAAATGCAGCAATTTGATAAATCGATAATGCCATAATCAGCAAAAGAAGAGCTAGGGCTCGTAATTTCCATGGGCTTTGTGTATTTGCGCTTTGCGATTTATGTACCGTGAACAAAGCTACAATAGCCAATAAAGCGGAAAAACCATAAGGCGCCGTTGTGAAATAGGCAATATACACGGCAATTGTCGGCAACGTTCCAATCGAAAGCGCAATGCAAAGCGATAACAGCGGATCAATTTTATTAAGTTTAAACCAGTGAAAAAGCAGAAAAACCAGCGTTGTGATATTGAGAAGACTTAAAAAACGGACCAGATTTAACGCTTCCACCTGCTTAATCCATTTGAGGCAACAAAACAGTAGCCCGGCCAGTGGGCGCCCTACAATCGACATAAAATAAATGACGGAAGAATTACTGAAATTGCCCCAATATGACCAGAAATAATCGTCGGTATGCAGATAATAAGCGTGCACAGCAGGAAAATAAGTCAGCAGCATGACAACAAAAATTAGTAGATAAGTGAATCCATTATTAGATACCAACTTATCCAAATAAAATGGGGAAGTATTCTGCTGAACGGTCTGCATCTTAGTTATTATTCCTATTTGCCCCGGCGTCATGCTAGGCATGACAATGAGTCTTCTACTTAAAGCAGTTTTCCGCGGTATTATAGAATATAAACCCTGGCTTGAGAAGGTAAATTTGGCACCACTTTAGCGGCTTAATCATTTATAACTTATTGATCCTTAATAGATTTTAATACCACCTAATCTCCGTCCCTGCCCCCTATATAATCTCTTATAATAGAAAGACTAGTCTTGGAATCCTCCACATGCTGGAAGGAATCTTTTATAAATTAGGAAAAATCACCTATCGCTTTCGTTGGGCGATTATCCTTTTATGGGCTATTTTATTAGTCGCGTGCTTGCCTTTTCTGCCTAATTTCATGGCCCCTTTTAAAAACACCGGTTTCAAAGATCCCCATTCAGAAAGCGCTTTAGCCGAAACTTATATTAATCAAAAACTCAATTATAATTCGAATCGCATCGTGGTTTTGTATCACAGTGATCAATGGCGAACCGATGAGCCTCGTTTTCAGGATGAAATAAAAAATTCGTTGAAAAAATTAAAACAATTTCCAACAAAAAATAAGATTATATATCCAGATAATACTAACAAACAAAATTCAGCCGATAAGAAAAGTGCTTATGCTGTGATTATGTTTGATAGCAAGGTGAATATCAACAAACCCTTTTTAGACAAGCTAAAAAAAGATATCGTGACGCCCAAGCATCTAACTTACAAAATTGGCGGGGAGCCCATTTTTCTGGAAGACACAAGACAACAAACTCAGACCGATCTGTTTAAAGCAGAAGATATTGCAACACCCGTTGCTCTGCTCACTATGTTAGTGGTATTCGGATCAGTGATTGCGGCAATCGTACCGATATTTTTAGCAATCGTTTTTGCCATGATTATTTTTACGTTGCTTTATTGTGTCGGCAATGTTTTTTCACTTTCTATTTTTACCGTCAATATTGCATTATTACTGGGGCTTTGCGTCAACCTGGATTACGCCTTGTTTATTATCAGCCGTTTTCGTTATGAATTACGTCAAAAAATTCCGATCGAAGAAGCCATTGCTGTCACTCAGGCAACAGCAGGTAAAGCCGTATTTTATAGCGGTTTAACGGTGCTAGTCAGTTTGAGCGCCTTACTCATTTTTCCAATTAATATATTATTTTCTGTCGGTGTCGGTGGAATAATCGCAGTGGTTGTCGCCTTAGCAGTCTGCAATGTATTTTTACCTGCTTTACTGGCTGTGATGGGAAAAAAAATCAATGCATGGCCAGTCCCTTTATTAAATTATAAAACCATCAAACATTGGCATTGGATTGTGTTACGCATTATCAATCATGCCTGGGTCTATTTTTTTCTGATTCTTTCGATTCTGTTATTTTTATCGTTTCCATTTTTAAAAGCAGAATTAGGTGTTTCTGATATTCGGATTTTACCAAAAACACTAGAAAGCCGACAGGTTTTTGATGTTTTTAAGAAAAAATACAGCGAAGGCGAATTAGTCCCTATTTCAATCTTAATCAAAACCAATCAAGGAAATATTTTAGATCGAAAAAATTTAGAGGGTGTTTACGATATCGTGCAAAAAATTAAAAACGATCCGAGCATCTCGAATGTCACTGGAATTGTAAATAAAACTTCTTCTTTATCAAAAAATGACTATTACAATTTATACCACACCCCAAAAGAAGTTCGTCCCGATGACGTCAAAAAATTACTGCAACTCACTACTCACAAGAATTTTACTGTCATTAGCGTAATCAGCAAATACGGCAGTAATGATCAACGAACTAAAGAGTTAATCGAAAAAATACGTAATATAGATCCGGGAGATCATTTGAGTATTCAAGTCACTGGCGCATCAGCCAACACACTGGATGTGTTAAATAGCATTTCTAATAAATTTATTTTTGGCATTATGTGGACTATGTTCATTACCTATTTTGTTTTATTACTTTTACTTCGTTCCATTTTTTTACCGTTAAAAGCCATCTTGATGAACCTGTTAAGTTTATTTGCCAGTTTCGGCGTACTCGCTTTTGTTGTGCAGCTCGGTTATTTCAATGACTTACTGAATATCGAAGCGCAAGGCATGTTAGATATTACCTTATTAATTATTATTTTCTGTTCGTTATTTGGATTTTCCATGGATTACGAAGTATTTTTGTTGACGCGTATCAAAGAAGAATATGAAAGAACCGGCGACAATATCAAAAGTACGATTTGTGGAATTGAATTTAGCGGAAAAATTATTACGAGCGCGGCCCTCATCGTGATTATGATGTGTTTTTCCTTTATGTCCGCCGATATTTTGATTGTAAAAGCCTTTGGACTCGGAATTGCAGTTGCAATTTTTGTGGATGCATTTTTAATCCGCATCATGCTTGTGCCCGCCACCATGATTCTTTTAGGTAAGTGGAATTGGTATTTACCAAACTGGTTAAAGCGAATTTTACCGAAAAATTCTTATCATCCTGAAGATAAAGAAGATGGGACTTTTTAGCGCGCTGGAGCACCCGTATCACTCGATGATCCCGCTTTTTCCCAAATCGGATTATCCCAGGAACCTGTAATCCGATATTGATAAGAAGTAGTCTTAGAATGCGAGGTCGCTTGATTCCAGAGTTGTCCAACCGCCCACGCCGCAACGCCTGCAATCGGTGTTGCGACCACACTCACTGCAGCCGGCAATAATGCAGACGTCACAAATGTTGTGATGCCTAAACGTAAATTAAAATCTTTATCTTCAAGTCCAATTCGGCCGGCGATATCCACAATCGCAACCGGGCCATCAAATCGCATATCGTTGGTATACGCATTGCCAGAATCAATTTTAAATGTCGCTTTCATGGAATCAAAATTGTAACCTTCCCGCACCATGTCGGTTGAACCCGGCGCAAATATCGCGCGCGGAATGGTTTGCAAACTGAAAATGGATAACATTTTGCCGATATCCAATTTCGCTTGCGTTGATTGACTTAAATTCACTACCCTGCCATGGCCCAAATTAATAGACACGGCACCGGAGAGACCCGCCAATGTCATTTTAAAAGGCGCATCGGGCCAAGTTAAATCAAATTGCGCGGTCGCATCATTTGCAATAAGAGAGGAAGCATTCGCTCCCCACATCGCCAGCAATTCAGACAAATTGCCTGTGGTGAGATTTCCTTTCAAATGCGTTGTCGAATGCGAACCGTTGCCTGTCCAAGTGCCGGATGCATTGATGGTCGAAGAATTCTGGTTCAATCGCAATTCGCGAATTTGCAATCCATTCAACTGATGATTTGTCAAAAGCGTCACATGGCCTAATCGCAACGTATTATATTTTACATCATTCGCTGAAATATCGAGACTCGGCAAATCGCCTGGATTGATGGGTTCTCCATTATTGCTTTCAGAAAGAATGATATGATCAAAATGACCTTGAACAGCTGAGACATCTGCTGGCACAGTAATGTCCCCTGCGATCTCTGGACTAGTGATTTTTATACCCCATTTTTCATTTTGCTTCGAAATCTGAATCACAGGATGCGTGAGGTTTTGACCAAAAAGATGAATCACGTTCGCATCAATATTAAAACTGCGGAATTGCTCCATGCTAATAGGCGAAGTTGACCCCTTAGTAGGTTTTTCTTTTTTAGAAAGTATTTTTAAATACGGTTGAAAATCACTCCAGCTCAATTCATCAAATTGAGCAGTAACAACAAAACCGGGTTGTGAAGGTAAAACCGCATTGCCACTGCCAATTCGAAATTCACCGCTTTGAAACGCCATTTCTTTGTCATCATTTTGCAGAAAACTTAATGCAGCCGACAATAAATTTTTATAATTGAAGCGAGCAATGACCGTATTGTGATTCACGGATAAATTAACCGTCGTTTGACTTTCTTCATCCGCTTTTTTTCCATAGGCTTTTGGTAAGTTAACCGTTAAACCTTTTAAATTCGATTGCAACTTCATAACGGTAGGTTGCGTTGCTTCGCGAGAAAATAAATCGAGCTCCGCCTGATACTGAAAATTTCCCTCAATGTATTGTGATAAAGAAAAATTAAGCCAATTACCCAGAGCCGTAGCATCCATGGAACTTTGAATCTCTGCTTTAACAAAGGATGTTATTTTGTTTACATGCACTGTCGCAATATCCAGTGTTGCGGGTTGATCGAATAATTTACCCTGCAGATTTTTAGCATCCAATGAATTTTCAGTAAAATGCATGAGCCCTCGCAACTCATTCATCGTGACATGCCAACTTGGCATATTCAATTGCACATCGGCAAAGGTAATGTCACCTTGAACCGTGGTTTTATCAGTATCGGCGAGCGGAATACTTAAATCCAATTTGAGTTGCAGAGGACCGGTCAAATCAAGTCCTTCGAAATTTTCTCCGATGGATTTTTCCAACGGACTGTGCGTCAAAAAATTCACGCCACGACTCGCATCCATTTGCGAAAATCCCTGAACAGTCACGACTTGCGGTTTATCTTTTCCGATATAGGGAATAGTGGCATGGACCAAACTCAAAGGGATTCCAAGAATTTCACCCGAGTTGATATCCGCACTCATCGCACTTTTTGTGAAATTCAATTCACCAGCCATATTGCGGATCATCGGCCAATCATCGGCAAATTGGAAATCCAGATTTTTCACAAGACCGCTAATCACAAAAGTACCTGGCGCTGTATCAAAAGGAAAATCAGGCAGACGACCTTGTACCACAGCGCGTCCCGCTTCAAGCTGGCCTGCTAAAAACGCTGAACGCAGCCATTTCACTAGTTTCGGATCAAATGTTTTCAGCGGCAGATAATTTGAAACATGGGCAGCATTGGTCATGCTAAATGCGGCTGATAAATCAATTGTTCCTGCACCATTCACAGGAAATGTCATGACCATGGCCCCATGCGTTTTGAGATCAGCATTGGCAGCTTCCAGATTTTTTATGTTTAATAACCAATTCCCTTTAGCATCTTTTTCAAAATTAATTTGTCCCATCAATTCATCGAACGATAAGGGATTAGCAAACACAGAGTTATATTCGAGACGAATTTGATGACTTGCTAAATTCAAATCACCATGCTGACCATTCCATTCAAAAATACCACTGGCATTATTAATACTCGGGAATTTTTGATAAGCGTCAACGCTTAAATTTTTAAAATGCAAACTTAATGCGATTTTAGTGGGATCAGAAAGCCCGCTCTCCGGAAAATTGATTTTAATATTCTGCAACTCGCCTTGCGGTTGAATGTCAGAAAGCTTTTTTTGGAGATCATCCGATATGAACCCTGCAAAATCTGCCATCATTTGTGCATCAACCAAATTTAAATAATCGAGATTAAGGCTCGTGATTTTTGGACTGCCATCGGGATTTTTCGCAACTACCACTTTAAAAAAATTGGTGGGCCAAAGATGATCTGGCAAATCCAATAAAATATCTTCGCCAGCGAACGTGTCCTGATCTTTTTCATGTTTCCAACCAACATGACCACTTAAACGAGGAATTTGAAAATTATTTTTTGTCGTCTCTGAGTACAATTCAATATCATAAAATTGAAACTGACTTTGTATTACCTGGAATTGATTATCACTCCAATCCGCCCAGATTTTTGCACTCCCTAAGCCATCGGTGATTTGAAATTTTTGCCAAGGATGATCTTTCAACCATTGTGACAATGAAATACCTTCTAAATACAAATACAGATTGGCTGAAATATGCGGAAAATCCATCACGTTGCCCTGCCAATCCAGCGCCACTTTGATATTGGTTGGAATTTCCTGATTCAGTGTCGCACTACCCGATAAATGATGACTGTCAGAAGAATTTTTTAAATTTAATCGCTTAATGGAAATTAACGCGTTTTCTTTCGATGGAAATTGATACGTGACATCAATATTATCCAAAATCAAATTCGGCTGAGTAAAAATCCAGCCTAAAATATCATTAAAATTGGCCGATGAATGAGTGGCGTTATCGGTGATTGCAAACGTTTTTAATTCTTCGACGTGAAATTGGTTTTCTGCCTGTTGCGTGATCGTGAGATGTGCGCCATTGACTTCGATCATTTCGGTAATCGGGCGCCAGGTCAATAAACTTTTAAAAATTTCGAGATTTATGCGAATTTCTTGAATGGAAAATTTGGGTTTACTGGTTTTTTTATCAAGGAATGTCACCCCCCGAAAATCCAGTTCCGGCTCGATGATATTCCAACTAATTCCGACATGATCGATTTTGACAGGAACTTCCAACACCTCACTGGACCACTTTTCAAAATCGGGCAAATGATCATTCATGAACGGCGTTAACAAATGGCCGACACTAATCAGCAATGCCATGAAGATGACTAGCCCTGCAACTAAATAGCCTAAGCGGGTAAAAATAGTGGTTAACCGGCTTGTCACAATCCTGTCCTTGTTCTACTTATTTTGTCCTGGCAATACGTCAAATTGTTCTTGTCCATAAGACGTCTCAACTTTCAATTCGATCGGTTTATTCCATTTTGTTGTTAATTCTTCTAATAATGCCGATTCTTCTGCTTTTAAATATTCTATCACGGGGGAAGCTGCTCGCACTAAAAATCCAGGCCAATCAAATAACTGGTTGGATCTTTTTAACTCGCGAATAATTTCATAGCCCATGGTCGTTAGGGATTTGATTGAACCCCGTCGACGACAGGTTGGGCAAGAAATGCACAAAGTGCGCTCGAGACTTTCGCGGTCACGTTTGCGGGTCATTTGGACTAGACCTAAGCGGGATAATTCGCTGATTTCTGTGCGAACGGGGTCTTTTTCCAATGCGCTTGATAACGCTTGTAAGACTGCCGTTTTGTGCGTTTCTTCCTGCATATCAATAAAATCAATAATAATGATACCGCCGATATTGCGTAAACGAAGTTGACGGGCGATGGTTTCCACCGCTTCGAGATTCGTTTTAAAAATGGTTTGTTCCAGATTATCGCGGCCTAAAAAAGAACCGGTATTCACATCAATGGTCGTCATCGCCTCCGTTTGATCGAAGACAATATAGCCGCCTGATTTTAAATTCACTTTAGGTTCGAGGGCTTCTTGCAATTCTTTTTCGACGGAAAAAATATCAAAGAGCGGCCGTTCTTCAGCATAAAATTCAATGCGATCCGTGAAAAATGGCAAATATTTTTTGGCAAAGTCTTTCATTTGTGTTGCAGCCATTTCATTATCCACGCGGATGCGTTCAACATCGCAACCGGCATGATCGCGTAATACGCGCAATAAAATAGAGGGTTCAACATAAACGCGCTCGCCAGTTTTTGCACTGCGCATGCGCTCGCTGATTTCTTGCCACAAAGAATCAAGATATTGCTGGTCTTTCAGAATTTCACTTTCTGCGATATGTTCTGCAACGGTTCGGAAAATATAGCCGCCCACTTGCGACGATTTCAATAATGCAAGCATTCGCGCGCGCTCTTTTTCATCTGTAATTTTTTGAGAAATATTTATTTCAAAATTACCGGGTGTAAAAACCAAATAGCGCGAAGGCAGAGTAAACTGAGTGGTCACGCGCGGACCTTTGGTGCCCAGCGGATCTTTATAAACTTGAACAAAAAGATCTTGGCCCACTTGAACAACATCGCGAATATCTTTTGCTTGATCGGACACATCGCTCACATGCAAAAAGGCTGCGCGTTCCTCGCCGATATCGATAAAAGCCGCTTGAATGCCTGGAACAACTCGTGTAACGCGGCCCTTGTAGATATTTCCAATTTCAGACTGACGAAAATTACGTTCCACGATAATTTCTTGCAGAATTTTATTTTCTAAAATGGCGATGCGAATTTCTTTCGGTAAGACATTTATAAAAAATTCTTCAGGCATGGCTAGCCTACTTTGAAGCGGCGGCGATAACTTTGGAGAACGCTATAAACCCACGGCCAAACAATCATGCTAGTCGCTGATGCGGACCAATAAAGATAATTGCGTGGCACTTCACCCTGAAATCCTTGCACGCAATAAAGGATAAATTGATAAATCAAAGTAAAAAGAAAAATCATGAGCCCTTGCTGCAACAATGAAAACATACGTAGGCGCGATTGCATGCGCGCTACTAAATAAATCACAATCGTCATGGCGAGCGCATGTTCGCCGAGTAACGTACCATTTAACACATCGAGAATAATGCCTGAAAACCAAGCTAAACCGACGTTTACATAATAAGGCGTTTCCATAGTCCAATAAATAATGATCAACAACACCCAAGCAGGACGCAACCACACGGTCCAGGCAGGCATTGGCAACATCGTTAACATCAGGGCCAACAAAAAAGTGAGCGCGATCATAAAAATCGTATTGGAGTTAGCCATTTATTTTCGATACTCCTGATTTTTTTTCAGCAGATTTTTTTTCGGAGGATTTTTTTTCGGAGGATTTTTTTTCTGAAGAATTTGTTGTTGATTTATTTTCTTCAGGTTTTGTCTCATCCGATTTATTTTCTGCAGATTTATTTTCGACAGCTTTATTCTCATCGGTTGCTACGGCTTTTTTATCCAATAACCGCTTGTTCGGCCAAACCAACAATACTTCGCGCGCACGATCCAGTTCAGCACTCGGTTCAACAGTGATGACAGCAAATTGCAAGCTAGGATCTTTTGAAACATCCGTCACAACACCTAATGGGTAACCTTCAGGAAAATGTTCTCCGAGTCCTGATGTCACGATGACATCGTTTTTTCTGACATCCGATGTCAAGGGAATATTCACGAGACGCAATTTGCCGGTGAAATTATCGCCCATGGCGATGGCTCTTAAACCATTACGTGCGATTTGCGCGGGTACGCCGCTATGCGGATCATTCACTAACAATACACGGCTAGTCAATAAACCGACCTGGATCACCTTCCCCATCACGCCATTGGCATCCAAGACTGGTTGTCCCACGAATACATTGTCACGACTGCCTTTATCGACGATTACCTGATGAACAAACGGATCCGAATCAATTGCCATCAGTTGCGCAATCAAGACTTTTCCTTGGACCTGAGCGGAAGATCGCATCAGCGCTTTCAACTGACTATTTTCGGATTCCACTGCTAGAAGTCGTTGCACTTGCGATTTTAATAATAGTTCGCGCGAACGCAGTTCATGATTTTCTTTGATGAGGGCATCTTGGGTCGTAACAATTTTCGCAATTTTTCCCGTCCATTGCACGGGCATACTCACCATGTATTGTACGGGTGTCAGCGCAACAGTCAGGGTGTGACGAATTTGCGGGATCGAAGAACCCCGCGTATCGAAAATCATTAATGCAACCGAAATCACAATCAGGACAAGAGCACGTAATCCTGCTTGTGAATCTTTGGTAAAGATCGTTTTAATAGTGTTACCTCACTCGGCCTATTCTCGAGAGAGAAATTCCATGCCGACAGTATCAACGACTTCGAGTGCTTTACCGCCGCCGCGTGCAACGCAAGTCAGTGGTTCGTCAGCAATCACAACAGGCAAGCCGGTTTCTTCCATGAATAAACGGTCGATGTTACGTAACAATGCACCACCACCAGTTAATACCATGCCGCGCTCAGCGATATCGGAGGCGAGTTCGGGTGGGGCTTGTTCGAGCGCTTCACGCACAGCGCCCAAAATACCGGATAACGGTTCTTGAAGTGCTTCTAAAATTTCATTGCTGTTCAGTGTAAAACTACGCGGTATTCCTTCGGCAAGATTGCGGCCGCGCACTTCCATTTCGCGGACTTCATTGGCAGGATAAGCCGAACCAATGTCGTGTTTGATTTTTTCAGCCGTTGATTCACCGATTAAAATACCGTAGTTGCGACGGACATAACCTACAATCGCTTCATCAAAACGATCACCACCGATACGGACAGACGCGGAATAAACAATACCGCTAAGTGAGATAATCGCAACTTCAGTCGTACCACCACCGATATCAACTACCATCGAACCACGTGGTTCATCAACTGGCATGCCAGCACCCATTGCAGCGGCCATCGGTTCTTCGAGTAAATACACTTCGCGCGCGCCTGCACTAATTGCAGATTCACGAATCGCACGACGTTCTACTTGAGTTGACCCACAAGGGACGCAAACTAATACGCGAGGACTTGGACGTAAGAAACGGTTTTCATGTACTTTGTGGATGAAGTGCTGAAGCATTTTTTCAGTAACATAAAAGTCAGCAATCACGCCGTCTTTCATGGGGCGAATCGCTGTGATGTTACCAGGTGTGCGGCCTAACATCAGTTTCGCCTCACTACCAACTGCTGCGACATGTTTTTGACCACTGCTGCTGCCAGGCGTTTGGCGGATGGCCACAACAGAGGGCTCATTCAACACAATGCCTTTACCCCGCACATAAATCAGGGTATTCGCAGTTCCCAAATCAATCGATAAATCGTTCGAAAAATATCCACGTATTTTTTTCAGCATGGCGTCACCGCATCCTTAGATTCTGAGTAATAGCTAAATTCTAAAGGATAAATGGCAAACCTGCTAGGGCGAAATGCGATTATCGTGGTTGAGGTGAATGAAAACCTACACGAAGGTCCTGTGAATAACAGGACCCTGTGAAAAAGCTTGCCTTATGCTTGTCTAAAGCCAGTATTAGATACGGGTCTTTCTTCCATTTGAACAGGTCCAGCAGCCTTTAATTCATCTTGAACTTTTTTGGCACTGTAGATTCCCGCTCCTAAGCCCACTGCTGCTCCCAATACACCACCAGCTATTGTCCCAGTCGCTACGACACCAGCATATGCTGTAACAGCTCCTCCTACGCCAGCAGAACCTGCTTTTCCCATGATCTTCATGCATTTGCTAGTAGAACATCGGGATGGACAAATGGGTGTTGGATTCGATGGTTCAGGTATCTCATCTATTTCTTCATAAGTTGGATCTGAAGCGCTAGACGGACAGCATTTTTCTTTGGCGACACCAATGCTACCACCGATTAATGCTCCTCCTATCCACGTACCTATCGCGCCAACCAGACCGATAACAGGCACTGCACAACCAGGATCACAATTTGGTATAGGTATCATTGTTCCTCCATTTTACATCCCGCTAAGTGCAAATGGGGCAAATGAAAATGGTACTGATATCCAATAACCTATTGATGCCCCTGTATTAAACGCTCTTCTTAATGCCATATGCTTATCCTCTTTTTGCTTATTAAAAATTTATAAAATATTGTCTTGACCTACTAAGTAGGAAAAATAAAAACGATTGATTTAATTAAAGTATTTTTAGCCTTAAAGGCTAAGAAGGAAGAGATTTAAGAGGGAAAAAGACGAACAACGAATAGCAGAGCTTGCTAAAGCGCTTTTCGTAGATAAAAATGTCTGGTTGATTGAAGTTTTCATAGCAAATAATATTAACATTAATTCATTTGGTGCGCAAATTTTTTTCGGAATTTAATCTATACACCCCTATCAAACGTTTGCATCATCATCTAAGCCGTCCTGGCCAAACTCACCGTCCCAGGCGACCATTTCTTTTCGTACGCCCTCATTTGCTTCCAGCTCTTTAGCGCAGAAATAAATACCGTTCTCTCTGGCAATTATTTCTTTTTCTAAAATAGCCGCTACCACCTTATTACGCTCTATCACTGGAATAACAGATTTCATTCTCACAACCAATTGATCGGGCAAAAAAACCATTATTTTGACTGTCATGATTCTCTCCTCAGCTATTTTATATAAAAACAAGCTAAGATCGTTGAATTGATAATTTATACCCTAATGCTCTTAAAATCAGCCCAAATGTCTCCAATGTCGGATTGCCTTTTTCTGAAAGAATGCAATACAGATTTTGCCTATTCAAATGAGTTTTTTTAGCTAAAAAACCCAATCCGCCCCGCGCTTCAGCAACATTGCGTAACGCAACAAGCAAAATTTCAGTATTGCCGTCTTCTTGGTATTCTTCCATTGCGAGCCGAAGATAGGTATCCGCTTTCTGAGGTTTTTTAAGAGATTCTATCAGTTCATCATGATAGCTTTTGGTATTTTTTAAGATTTTTGATTTACTAATCGCTTCGCTCCCGTAATTCACGCCAATAATATTGAGCACGTTTTATATCTTTTGATTGACTACTTTTATCACCACCACTTAATAAAATGACTATCGCCTCTTCATACTCTGCATAATAGATTCTATAACCAGGCCCAAAATCCATCTTTAATTCGAATACACCTTCACCCACAGGCTTACGATCACCAAAATGACCTAATTCAAGTCTATCAAGTCTTCGTCTTATTCTTATTCTCATTCTTATTCTTATTCTTATTCTTATTCTTATTCTTATTCTTATTCTAATTCTAATTCTTAATCGCGTAACTGGATCTTTTAGATCATCAAGCCATTCTAAAAATGGAACTTTTCCTAATGGAGTGACATAATTCCGTAATAATTTATGATTTGTATTTTTCATATCTATTGTCATATATAAAAGACAAATGGTCAATTAATATTAAATTGATGTTAATAAGGTTTTGGAGGATTTGATGAAATCAACACTGAAAAGTAAGATATCCAAGATAGAACTGAAGGATTTTGATAATCTGATCTTGCAAGCAAGATTGGCAGCGAAAAAGGCGGGGCTTAAAAAGACTAATATAAAAAACTTAATAAAGAAAATAAGAAAAGGTTAAAAATTTTAATCACGCCGAAGGATGTATTGATTGTGCAATTATTACCAATGCGCAATTTACTCTCAATTAACCAACTCCAATTTCACAATATTATCTTTATCTTCTGTCATCTCCCTAAAAAGATTCTTTGTAAAATTTCTACCGCTAATAAATCCAGTATTATAAGCAATTTTATACAGATCTAAATTATTCATTCTTTCAATAAGGATAATGTTATCGCAAATTTCTTCACCAGAAAGAATGCCTATGGTCGAATCATCTTTAATTTGGTAATGATTATTTCGTAAATGTTCATTTATTTTTAATAGGTTTCTTTTTTGATTACAAATAGTTTCTTGATTTACTATTTTAATCAAATCAACAGGATTTATATTTTGCAGAACCGCTTTATCATTTTTTATATCATCAAAACAAAACCGGACAAAAGAATGATCCCCATAAACCTTAAAGCAATAAATCATTTTTTTCGATTCAAAATCATAAAAATCTTCATCCAAAGAAAATTGATATTTCGGATTTAAATTTTTAAAATATAAAATTAATTTATTAATAAATTTATGAACGATCCCAAATTTGCGCCTTAGATACATATTTATTATTCTCAAAATGATATGTTTTATAACCGATTTTATTTTCAAACTTAGGCAGAGAAGCACCCTTAACCCATTGGATACATGTCGAAGGAGATGCTTCGATAGTAATTTTTTCATTGTATTTTACAGAATAATCTCCATGAACATGACCACACATGATCATTTTGACTGGATAGTTTGAAATAATTTTCCAAAAACTATTTACATTTTCAAGCATACACTTGTCTATCATGGGCGTTCCGATAGGTGCTGGTTGATGATGCATTACAATTGCTATAGACTGACAAACGCATTGATCTAATGATTCTCTTAGATCACTTAACTCAAGCTCTGACAAAAAACCATAATCTGCTCCATCAAGTTTTGTATTTAAGAATATAAAATCCCAATAGTCCGTAGCTAAATGCCTTGAATAAATAAATTGTTTGCTTTCCATAAAGACTTTCGAAACAGTGGTAAAACAATCATGATTTCCTGGAATCCAATAGATATTTTTATTCGTGTCGCTTAGCGAATCCACTATTCGTTGATAGGATTCTTTGGACTCATCTTGAGATAAATCACCTGTTAAAAAAATAGCATCAGCGTCATGCAGTTCCTCATTTTTAATTCGCTTAATGACGTGATTAAATGTTTTATTCGTCTGCACATCCAACATTAAAGAATCATCCTTAAAAAGATGGCAGTCTGTAATCTGTACCACTTTAAATTTTTTATTTTGCATAGATATTTTTTCCTGTTGTTTCAGGTGTAAATACATTGGCTGGATTGTAAGAAATTCCATAATCAAAATAATCGATTTGTTCAATTTTTTTAATTGATTTTGTTAAATATGCACATAATGGAAATAGCAAGGTAGCCATAATTATTTTGTAAACCCAGGTATCAAAAGCAATAGTTTCAATTTTTGCAATTGTAAATTGATCATAAAAATTAATTGGATATGAAATAGAGACCAGTATGGCGCTACCAAGAATATTTGAAATCATAAAACGTAGCATGAAAATTTTTCCATACATGTAAATTTTTAATTTAGAAATAATTAGACTGTTTATAAAGTAAGATATTGGAATTGAAATACAACTCCCAATCAAAACTCTCCATACATTATGATAGAGATCCCGATATAGGATTGCTGTTGTTGAGCTTTCCGGGGACGGTAAAAGTACAAATAAATTTATCGTTAACACGAAAATAATATTACATATCATCTGCACCCAAATAATTCTGCCCGCTAGTTTATAACCATAAACTTCTGTGGTAATACTCAAGAGAAAAAAACTAAATGAATAAATAAGTCCACTAGCAGCAAAATCATAGCCTGCGATGCTTACAGCCTTAAATGTTAATGCATCACATAAGGCCATTATTATAATTATTAACCCAACCAACAAACCATATAATTTTAAATTATTCATGCTTTTACTTTATTATTATTCAAAAAAATTTTGTATTGCTTTGATTACAACACCATGAATGGTGAAATTCTTACTTTTAATTACATCTTTTCCAATAATTTCTGATAACGGACTGAAAAAAAATGTTTCATCTTCAATAAAAACCCTTCTAAAACATGGAAGATGTTGATTGAATTGCACAAGTACAATATCTCCATCCTTTACAAGTAATCCCGGACTAACGATAAAAATAGTACCTTTTTCAAAAATGGGTGCCAATGAGTTGTTTGATAACTTGATAGCAAAACAATTATTTTTATTTTGTTGATCTAACTGAACCATGATGGATTTATTTGGCTTATAAGACTTATTTAAAAAGTCTGCTGCATTATTAAATTCAAGTAAAGGTACTTCATAAGCTGAACGAGTATTTATGGAGTCTAAATTAATCTCACCCTCGGTTAGTTGCCCAATTGACACTCCAAAAAATTCTGCTAATACCTGCAAAGTTGATAGAGTAGGATTTCCTGCGCCTTTTTTCAAACTATTTATTGTCGTAACAGCTATACCAGTGAGTTTACATATATCAGAGGTATCTATATTTTTCTGATGCATAAGGCGACGCAAATTTCCGGATAGAAACCGAATACTTACATCACCAGTAATTTTTGTAATTGATTCACTTGACATAAAATTTTTTAAAAATTATCCTAAACTATATAATGTTTATTAAAACATTATATAGTTTTATTTGTTTATAAAAAACTATTTTGTTTTGATTTTTGGGAATTTACCAGATTTATCTGTTTTTAAAAAGCAATTTAAATATTTCAGGTAATAATTTAATCATCATCACTTTTAAGCTAAATTTTAAACACAATCTAGTCAAATAATGAATTAAAACATCTGCACAAGTATTTTATAGGAAAGGAAAAAATTTTAATGTTTTTAATTTGAATCTAACCAGGAGGATATATTAATGAACTGTGCTAACCCTCAAATTACTTTTAAATCCCGCTATAACAACGAACGCAAATTACTTAAAGCCTACTTGATCAGTAATTTATACAAATTATTTTACAATTTATTTCAGAAAAAATTTCAACGTGATTTTGGTATTAATTTTAACTTAACGATGGAGTGTTACGCTGTGGATAGGAAAATTATACAAATATTAATTCATGAAATTATTGAAACAAAAGAATATACATTAGAGGGGATCGCCAGCTATACCAGAATACCACTAGATATTATAGTAGATGCAGCTAGCGGAACCTATACCCAACTTTCTATAACCCCATGGGCTCGGATCGTTGATCTTTATATGCAAGTTAAACCAGAAGTCTCTAAATACTTTTTTGATAAGTTGGTTGAGGCGCGAGAAAAACATCATTTCTGCCTATCATTGTTTCTTAATGATGCTTAAATTTCTATCATAAAAAGCCTGGGGTTATTGATAGGGATACCAGTTCCCCCGGCAATTCTCAATTGGCCACTTCAGCACCAAGCCCTCCTTATCTATATACTGTGATTAAAATAAACAAACCCAATGATTTTTCCCAAAACTACAGTATAATCTTCCCTCTTTTCAGGAAAAGTAACCATGACCCTAACCGCCGCCGATGTCAAAAAAATAGCCCATCTGGCCCGACTCAATATGTCGGAAGACGATATAGCATTTTATACGCCGCAGTTATCCAATATCCTGCATTTTGTGGAACAAATGAATCAATGCGATACCTCGCATATTGATCCTGTCGCCAATCCCTTGGATTTATCGCAACGGACACGACCGGATAAAGTGACTGAACCAAACCAGCGTGAAGCATTCCAAAAAATTGCGCCTGAAGTTCAAGCCGGATTGTATTTAGTACCCAAAGTAATCGAGGATGAAGCATGAAGACTGTTGCTGAGTTGTCCCGTGATTTAGCGAGCAAAAAAATTTCCAGTGTGGAATTGACGAAACACTATCTTGATCGAATTAAAAAATTTGATAAAACGTTAAATGCATTTATCACCGTCACCGAAGATCAAGCACTCGAAAATGCTAAAAAAGCCGATGAAAAACGCGCTAAAAGTGCAGCTGGCCCATTGACTGGTATTCCGCTCGCCCAAAAAGATATTTTCTGCACGTTAGGTGTTAAGACAACTTGCGGCTCAAAAATTCTTGATAATTTTATTTCACCGTACGATGCAACAACCGTACAAAAATTTAATGATGCCGGTTTAGTGCTATTAGGCAAAACGAATATGGATGAATTCGCGATGGGTTCTTCCAATGAAAATAGTTTTTATGGTCCCGTAAAAAATCCCTGGGATTTAGAACGCGTTCCGGGTGGATCATCCGGTGGTTCTGCTGCAACAGTCGCCGCAGGATTAGCACCGGCTGCAACCGGCACAGACACCGGCGGTTCCATCAGACAACCCGCAGCACTCTGCGGAATTACTGGATTAAAACCAACGTATGGCCGTGTTTCTCGTTACGGCATGATTGCCTTCGCATCGAGTCTCGATCAAGGCGGCCTGATGACGCGCAGCGCCGAAGATGCAGCCCTTTTACTAAATGTCATGGCGGGATTCGATGAAAAAGATTCAACCAGCGTCGACAAACCGGTTCCAGATTACACCAAAAAATTAAACAATTCGATCAAAGGATTGCGCATTGGTTTGCCGTCTGAATTTTTTAATCAAGGTTTAGATGCTGACGTTGCTAAAGTTGTGCAAGCTGCAATCAAAGAATATGAAAAATTGGGCGCGAGTGTTCACGAAATTCATTTACCCAATACTAAATTATCCATTCCTGCATACTATGTAATTGCACCCGCAGAATGTTCTTCGAATTTAGCGCGTTTTGATGGCGTGCGTTACGGCTACCGTTGCAAAAATCCACAGGATCTCGAAGATTTATACAAACGCTCACGCAGTGAAGGTTTCGGCGCTGAAGTCAAACGCCGTATCATGATCGGTACCTACGCACTTTCTGCCGGTTATTACGATGCTTATTATTTACAGGCACAAAAAGTCCGCGGTTTGATTCGTCAGGATTTTTCAAAAGCATTTGAAAAAGTGGATGTGATTCTCGGACCAACTTCTCCGACTACTGCTTTTAAAATCGGCGAAAAAACGGCAGACCCAATCAGCATGTATTTATCCGATATTTATACGATCGCTGTAAATCTGGCTGGATTACCCGGCATGTCTATTCCATGCGGTTTTGCAAAAAACTTACCCGTCGGCTTGCAACTCATCGGAAATTTATTTTCAGAAGAACAATTATTAACGGCCGCACACAACTATCAAAAAGTCACAGACTGGCACACGAAACAACCGGAGGGCTTCTAAAATGGAATGGGAAACAGTCATTGGTTTGGAAGTTCACGCACAACTTTCTACAAAAAGTAAAATTTTTTCGGGCGCGGCCACTCAGTTTGGCGCAGAACCTAACACGCAAGCTTGTGCAATTGATTTAGGATTTCCAGGCGTTTTGCCGGTATTGAATGCCGAAGTCATTCGCATGGCAATCAAATTAGGGTTAGGCATCAATGCGGAAATCGCACCGCGTTCTGTTTTCGCGCGCAAAAATTATTTTTATCCGGATTTACCAAAAGGTTATCAAATCAGTCAATATGAATTGCCTATCGTGAAAAAAGGATTTTTAGATATTTTACTCGAAGATGGCAGCGTCAAACGCATCAACATTACTCGCGCTCACTTAGAAGAAGACGCCGGTAAATCCTTACACGAAGATTTTCACGGCCAATCGGGTATCGATTTAAATCGTGCTGGCACACCGTTATTGGAAATCGTGTCAGAACCTGACATGCGATCTGCCAAAGAAGCCATTGCTTATTTAAAAGTATTGCACTCGCTGGTTCGCTATCTTGAAATTTGCGATGGCAATATGCAAGAAGGGTCCTTCCGTTGTGACGCGAACGTATCCGTTCGCAAAAAAGGCGACCCAAAATTCGGCACACGCACAGAATTAAAAAATTTAAATTCGTTCCGTTTTATCGAACGCGCCATCAATTTCGAAGTCGAGCGACAAATTGAATTGCTGGAAAGCGGCAAAAAAGTCACACAAGAAACGCGTTTATATGATCCGAATAAAAATGAAACTCGTTCGATGCGCGGTAAAGAAGAAGCGCACGATTATCGTTATTTTCCAGATCCGGATTTATTGCCTGTTGCAATTACGATGGATCAAATCGAAAAAGTCCGCGCAGAACTCCCGGAACTTCCACAACAAAAACGCCAACGATTTATCGATGCCTATGCGCTCAGCTCTTACGATGCATCCGTGTTAGTTACAAGCAAAGCGCTTGCTGATTATTTTGAAACCGTCGTCAAAGAATCTGGGAACCAACCCAAGTTAGCTGCCAACTGGGTCATGGGCGAATTATCCGGCGCGTTAAATAAAGCTAATTTAGAAATCACTGAAAGCCCAGTGACCGCCGCTCAACTTGGAAAATTAGTACAACGCATCGCCGATAATACAATCTCCGGCAAATTGGCCAAAACCATTTTCGAAGCCATGTGGAATGGCGAAGGCGATGTCGATGCGATCATCGAAAAACGCGGATTAAAACAAGTCACCGATAGTTCTGCAATCGAAGCATTAGTCGATAAAATTATCGCAGCGAATCCTGCACAGCTTGCCGATTACCGTGCTGGTAAAGACAAATTATTTGGCTATTTTGTAGGACAAGCCATGAAAGAATCCGGCGGCAAGATGAATCCACAACAATTAAATGAAGTGTTGAAAAAGAAATTGAACGCGTAAAACTGGATTAGCCTGTTTATTAAAAAGGAGATCATCTCAAAAGGAAAAATTAAAATAGGTATGTTGTGATATGCAGCGAAAATCAGCACAAACTAATGTATTGGAGTTGCTCGACAAATTATTGGGATTACCCAATATTAAAGAAATTGTACCTCAATTATTGGAAAAACCAGACGTTCAACTCGCACTGAGTTGGGTAATGCCCACCGATTTTATAGCCACTGCAAAAAAGAAAGAAGCCAAAACCATTGTCCAAGAAATCAGAGGAAAATTAGAGAAATTACAAGTACCCGAATGGGCGTTAGAATTAATATTTCAATTGATAGAACCCGTGATACTAGTTAAGCAAACTTCGAAACAAACGACGACAGTTCCGCAAACAATGTCGGTTACGGCTGAACAACCAACACCTATAAAGCCAACCAAACCTATCGACACCCGATCAATCGAAGAAATCAATCGCGAAGCCATAGCCAACCGCCGAAAATTTAAATCCAAAATGAAAGATAAAGCACCACCACCAAAAGAAGAAAAAGAAAAATCCTTAGAAGAAACCTATTCTGCTCCTCCGCAAAGCGCATTACGCGATCCAACGTTAAAATATCATGAATACCGTTTATCCAAAGGCCGAAACGGCGTCGACAAAAAACAAGCGCGCGCGAACATTCAGATCACGCAACAAATGCAGGAACAACAACAGCAGCAACAGCAACAACAAGTGCAAGCGGCGCCTCAAAGAAAAGTGTATGTGTCCCCTAAACGGGAATTTGAAAAATTCAAAGGATCCAAGAATACGCTCATTAGTATTCAGTCAACAAAACCATCCAGGCTTAGCGAAGAACCGGTGAGAGAGTTGCGTAGACTACACGGCATGGAAGCGCTGTCCTATCTAACACAATTTTCAGGACATCATGAATCTCGAATTGGAACGATAGGTTATATTACTTCTGCTGCAGCTGATTATATTTTACGAAACAAACCATTTTTTGGCAGTGGTATAACTCTCGAAAATTTATCACAAGGATTTACTCTTTCTTTCCTCGAAGGCGGCACAAGAACCAATCACGATGGTTATTATGTACAATCGAATGATCCTATGCGATTAGTACTAGATTATAAAAAAGAAGTTAGCAATCCCCATAATCCTTTAACGGTGAGAGTACTAGAACCACCTAAAGCCACTGAAATGGCAGGTTCACCGCAACAATTTGGCATGGAAGGTGAGTTTAGTTTTTTTAATTTTACGAAACACGGCGCCCGCAACTATCTAAACTTGATGACAACCATCCATCATCGCAAAAAAATCTTTTATGACAACATGCGACGTAGCAATCCCGATCGCGCTGAACGAATTATTCGTCAATTAAATTGCGCATATAACCAAATAGCACAAAGCGCTAGGGGTAATCCCCAATTCCCAGACTTTTTATTAGATTATCCAAGCCAAACCAATCTTTCCGATTCGACATTCAACTCTATTGAACGAATATTAGCTGATCAAGCCAATCAGTATAAGAATGCATTTGCCGTTGAACGTAAACAATTTTTCCAATTCATGCGCGCAGAAGATAATTCGCTTGCCGAGACATTAATTAGTAAACACGAAAAATTATTTGAAGTGATGACTAGCGAAGATTTCCAAGGTTTATGGGATATTTTTTACAAAGGGGGTTGTGAAGCACTGGAAGTTTTCCTGCAAAAGATGCAAGCGGTCTTTGATCTGGAAAACGATAATACGGAGACCTTTTTCACTTTAAAAAATACATTTCTTCGCTATTCGCCCAATTGGACTGAATATCTGACACGCGAAGGACTGACGGTCTTCGATGGCCTTACACGACTATCCCCTGTGCAGCGCCATTGGTGGAACCAATTGAGCGCAGCCCATGTCGATACCTTCGAGACCTGGTGTGATTTACCCGATCTTTTTCAGGCATTTCAATATTTCTGCCGCGAATATCAAGAAACGGGGACGGATAAAACCGGACGCAAAATCATCACATTGCCGGATGACTTCCCTTTTCTGGATCCAAAACCCCGCAATATGAAAGTCGTCATGGAACGACTTTTAACCATCATGAAAAATGCGCGAAATTTTGATGAGCAAGCAGCGAACTTAACCGGACTTAATTTAAATAATAATGACGTTGTATATGCTTCAAATCATCAACATTACAGTTTAGTGACGCGCGACATGCGTTTGCATGAAGACAAAATGGACGAACTGGATTCTAATTCCAGAAAAAAACCCTCCAGTCAAAATCCTGACAGCAATTTAGTGTTTTCATTTTTGGAATTAAGAAACTGCGCAAGCGATTATCAAGTTTATCACTCGACTCAACAAAAATATTCTGATTTTTGTTATAAATATTTAGGTACACAAGAATCATCCGTGCCTTATCAAGTTTATAAAAATGCACTCGCAAGTTTTAAGTATTATCCGGGAAAATATTTACCTGACCTGTATCAAAATGGTTTGCTGTTTTTGCTTTTCACAACAACCACTCGCGAAAAAAGTCAGAAGGTCGTGGAAGAGGCTAAAGCACGAGCAAAATATGTTGAACCCGAAGAGATTAGAAAAAAAAGGGAAGCATCAGAAATTGCGGAAATCGAACAAAACTGGACTGAACTCGTCGCCGGTTTTGACCGCTTCATGCTTCGCAACAGCCACTTTTGTCCAGACATGCTCAACCGATTAGGCTTAGTCGTAGAACTTTCGGTTGCTCGCGATCCCGATACGGGGGAAGACCGACGATGGATGACCTTTCCACAAATTGCGGTAGTTGCCAGAATTTCTCTGCTAGTCCCAATCGATAATTACGAAGAATGGGACATCATGATCGAAGATTTGCATGCTTACGTGTTTAATCACCGCGAGGATTTTTTAAATCACTTAATCGAATATGATAAAAATAAAAATCGGATAAGCATTAAGGATTATTTAGCCTGTCTTAAATTATTTGATGCCGAAAACGGTGAAAAAAAAGAAGAAAAAGCGGGAGAACAATTCAAAGAACCCACCAAAGAAGAATTATTCAAAATACGCCTTTTCCGACTTTTTTCTATCATCAATTATCGCGATTTCACGCTGGATAAAGCTAAAAAATTAATTAACATGGTTAAATCCTATGAAGCGACCAATCCATTCGCCTATGATCAATTAATTGGTTTTTTATCCATCCTGGAAGTTAAACCGGAAGCGGCCTATGATCCGCCCACCATTGATGATGTGATAAAAACGGTAGCGCGATTGACTGATGTCACCAGCGGTTCATTGCCCCAACCGATTTCTGAATTTCTGCCGAGAAATTGTACCTACAATCCCGCAAAAATACGCTTAGGAATGAAACCACTCTTAAATTCAGAATTAATCCTAACGGAACTAGAAACCAAAGCGACTGGACTGGCAGTCGCTTTAGATCCCGCCATTTTACGCTCTGAAAAGGCTGTTGATCATATCATCGAAAAATGCCATGAAGTGCGGGAAGCAAAATCAAACCATGCACAAACCGCGCCTGTTGCTCGTGGCCAACGCAGACGCGATTTAGCCAATAAATATTGTCATTTATTATTAAACGAACAATTAAAAGGCCATCGCGCAGCTCTCAACCTTCATCCCGATAAAAAAGACGATATCGCACGTTTATACGATATAGTCGAAACGGTTTTTAAACCAACGTTGCCCCAAGATTTAGGTGCTCAGATCGCGCCTTTACAAAAATATTCCGAAGAAGTTAAAAAGCTTATTGCAACGCTTGCAAAAGTTCGCGATAAATGGCCTCGAAATTTTTCTGACATCCTCGCGCGCATCAATGGCACACCCGGCGATTCCATACGCCGCCGATCCATGGACTATTTAATCGATTTTCTGGAACAATTTATTAATCGATTTTCAAAAAACGAACCGTTTCCGCTGGATTTACTGGGTTTGCTCATCGATTATGAAAAACAACATCCCATTAATCACAAACACATGGCATTAGGCGCCATTTTTGGCGAAAAGAAAATGACGCAGGAACACATGCATGCACTCATTTCTTTTAATCTTGATTGGGCCAAGAAAAATATCGATGCAGCCTATTTTATCAAAGGACTGGTTCATCATTATCAACAGTTTGCGCCTGTTTTTTCTGATTTACTTTCTATTTTGGGAAAATATAAAGATTTACCACCAAAACAAATAAAAAAACTGTTTGATCGCACTTTATTTTTCTTGAAATTATTAGCCGATAATAATAATGAAGCGTTTGCGAAGCAATTGATTGCGATTTTTGTCAAATTTCCTAGTTCGTATCTCGCCATTATTTCGCATATTGAAAAAATTCCCGTTCCCGTTATGGAACCGCTCAAAAAGCCTGAGAAGCCTGTAGAGGAATCATCAGAAGTAAAAGACTCTCCACCCGTTCAGAACTTAGCTGCTGAAACAGCCGACAAAAAAGAAGAAAAAAAACCCGACGTTGTAGCTCCACAGAACCCCGACAAACGAACTCTCATCACCAAGTTGATTTTCCAATTTTGCGACCCAAAAGAGTTCAAGCATCAATCCATCGTCGAGCTTGTCGACTTTTTAGCCCATGAAAATGAAGAAGATTTAAAACAACTTTATGAGATGCGACCACCCCCAGGACTGAATACCCTTTTCGCGATCAAACAAAAAGGCAATTGCAGAAAATTTCTGGAAGATCCCGCTCATCCTAATTTTCAGTATCGCGATCTTAAATCACAATTTGATACTTCCAACGTCATCTCAGCCATTCGACAAATTCAAGATCTACTGGCGGATCAACCTCTTTTACCCTCCGAACAAAGAAAACTATTGCGGGATTTTTTACTGATTAATAATTATGGCCATAATCCTAATTATCCAATTTTTATCCGGGAGACAGGCCAGCAATCCATCGCCCTTTGCGCGAAAGACATGACTGAAAACGAAATTAAACAAGAAGTCAAACGCTGCCGCAAGATTTTTCAAGATAATACGCTTTCTGCAAAAATAAGAGAAACCGCCTATCTTGTCTTTTGTGCATTGAGCCGAGAAGCCAAATGGCGCACCACACGAAAATTTCCAAATCCAGAACAGGTGCTTGCGCGATTAATCGTTCATATGCGCGGCGACCAAAGCATCGTGTTAAAAATGGAAACGGGCGAAGGAAAATCCCAACTCCAATTAGACACGGCGACGGATCTTTGGCTGCAAGGGGGCGCCGTAAATATTGGTACTTCGACCCCGCAACTTGCGCGCGAAGGGTTTGATGAATTTTCACCTTGCTTGGAATTTCAAGGCATACCTTTCAATAAAAAATTAGTTTCTGCGCAAATGGAGGTTGCGGAATATTGTTACGACGGTATTAATTACGGCGACATCGCACAACTCGCCCTCTTCATCGCAAAACAAACCATGGATCCTTATTATCTTACTCATCATGCGAAAACCCGATTTTCCTTGGTGATTGATGAAATTGATTTTGCAATTCTCGATAATATTATGCATTTTCTTTATGCGGTATTTTTGCATAAAAAAGATTTGCGCTGGGTTTATCCCATTTTACTTAAATTAGTGAATACCAAGGAATTTCAAGAAACATCTCCCGATAACGGTGCCCAAACCATCGGACAAGATCTTCAAAAAGCGCGAGCACTCTTGCTCGATGAAGCAAAAAAAATGGATGCTTCACTACCCGACAAAGAAAAAATTACGCCTTATATTGCAGCATTATTAGATAGACAAATTAACACTTGGTTGGAATCGGCTCTTGTATCGAAATCGTTTACGCCGGAAGAGGATTTTGTAGTACGAGAAGAAGTACGTGGTGTCGATGATAATGCCCATAAAATTTCTTATGCCCGGATTCTTTCTGATTTCGCGACGATTTGTGAAGGTGCAGAATGGGGCAATGGAGTCCATCAATTTGTTCATGCACGCTTAAACGAAGAAAAACTTTCCACAGGATTAGACATTCCTGATTTTCCGATTGATCCAGAAACAGTTCCGATTGCCTCCATCAGTTGTCCGGATTTAGTTGAACATCATCAACAAAATGGCGGTCGCGTGATCGGACTCACTGCGACCCCGGGTTCACCCGACGAATTAAAAGAACAGCAAAAGAAATTTGGTTTTGCATTTTATAGCATACCACGACATAAACCCAGCCAATTAGTACGAGAACCGGGCACACTCGGCAATGATGAGAGGGATCTTTTTGCCAGTGTAATGGATAAAATTCATGCCCACATCACACGAGGTGAAACACAAAGCGTACAAAATCTCTTTTTTGAACCACGACCCGCTGAATATCCACAACCCATTCTGGTAACTTGCGACAATATTCCTGATTCCAACGCATTTTACGCCTATTTAGTGACTGCCATTCAAACGGAAGCCCGTTTTGCCAAATATAAAAATAAATTACGTTTGCAATTATTTAATAGTGCCAAAACCATGTTGAACGGAAAACCTGTCAAAATGTCTGCGACGGAAGTCAGAATTCACGCAGGCGTTGCGGGCAGTATTACCGTTTCGCCTGGAATGGACCGCGGAGTCGATGCTCAAGCGAGAAAACATCTTGAAGATCGCAATCAAAATCACCCTCAAGGATTGCATGAAGAAACCTTAGGCGAACCGCGCAACACCCGTCATCGAGGACAGCGCGAGGGTCGCGCTGCCCGCTTTGGTCATCCAGGTCAAACGAGCTTATCCAGTTCAAGAAAAAAATTATTAGAAAAAGGCGTGCCGCCTCACGTTATGACCGACCTTGAAAAAGGGCTGGCCTATTATCAAAAAGAAGTAGGATTTGCCGATCAAAATAAACGCCTTTTTGCGGAACGCTTGGGACAAATTAAAAAATATTTTACTCTTCATTATCGTGATATTTTAGGACAGAGAAATGCGGCTGCCAACTTACGAAAAAAAGTAGCCAAAGAAAACGCCGAAAAACTGGCGCTGCAAGCTGAACAAAAAGCCGAAGAGCCAAAGGGCGATCCAAAAATAGATAACAAAACATCTGTCGCCGATCCGAACAAACCAGTGGAATCCAAAACCATTGAAGCACAAACTGCTTCTCAACCAAAAAAAGAAGCCGAGACAAAATCACTTGAGGCCAAAGCACCAGAAAAAACACCAGAAAAACCAGAACCGAAAAAAACTTTACATCTCCTAGATGAAGAAGCCGACACACTCATCAAAGAACTCTGGTCCGACTGCCTAAACAACATGCAAGTTGAGTGGCAACAACTTGTACCTCGTCAACGTGCGCTTATCCAACAAGAAAAAGAAACAGAAAAAGAAAAAAAAATTGACGGCCGGAACCGAAATGAAAATGGGTGATAAAAAAGAATTATCTCAAGAAGCCCGTTTCGAAGAGCTGCGAAAGCTCGAATCCGACGTTCTAGAAAAAGCGTCGATTGTTTTAATCGAAAGCATTTGCTCCCGCTGGAACAATTATAAAAAATTGGTCACCGATTGGGTGCAGGTCGATCCCGATGATGTAGAAGCCACTATTGTTCGTCGAGTACCAAAACAACAAGAAGTCAAACAACGTCCCGATGAATATAAAGAACCGCTAGAATTGAATGATGTTTCGCCAGCAAAAGCGTATCGAGAATGTTGCCCATTAAAATTCATGGTCCCACACGCCAAAAAATTTGAACAGAATATTATCGCACGCAAAGAAATCGGCGCGGCTTACGAATGTTTAAGTCAGATCTTCGGATACCCGATTGATGGTCGAGACCTGGATCGCTCATTAATCGATGCCTTTGCGAAATTATTAGCAGAAGGTTTTGCGGGTAAAATTCCTTTCCGTAAAAAATTAATTGAGATTTTTACTATTGCGAACTGGCGTGGTCTAGAAAAATTAAAAGCCAATTTATCGGAGTTTTTGCTGCTCGGTGCTATTCAATTTATTCAAAATAAATTATCTGAATATCCCGAAATCAACGCAAAAGGTTTCGCTCTTTCCCTTCCGAGAGCTTCTATTCATGAATCAAAGCAGCAGGATTCTTTTTCTCAAATTAAAAAGAAATATGAGAGTTTCATCACTTACCTAGAATGTCTGCTCAGAGATAAAAAGGCCAGCACAACCCCTCAAAATCCAGTGATGTCCTTATTATCAACCGTACAAAGTACACTGTCATCGCTGACTGATGCTACTACGCCTTTTGTAACCATGCTTGAAGAGTTACTCAAATTAATCAAAGATCCCATCCTCTTGGATCCGCAATTCCGTGAAAATCAACTTGTTGTGGCAACCATCAGCCCTCAATTTAGAAATAGCTGGTGTGTTAAGTATCGAGAACAAACTCGAGAACCCGAAGTGGGCATCACCGAGCAAGAAATGCGGGGAGTTTATACGACTTCTGCGCCGGAACCCTTTGTGGTGTTGACTTAATCAGACGAGGGTCTCGGAATAATAAAACCTAGCAATCTTCCTGAAAAAAGTTTAGTATCTCCCACCTCAATTGGTACTTTTTATGCCCATTTACCACCTATTTTTAGTCCTATTAGTGATCTTCGCTTGGGGCTTCAATTTTATTTTCGTCAAGCTAGGTCTCACTGAGATCTCGCCTTTGCTGCTTTGCGCGCTCCGATTTTTAATCGCGTGTTTTCCGGCTATTTTATTTATCAAACCCCCAGCTGCACCCTTCAGATTAGTCATATATTACGGTTTATTGATGTTTGGATTGCAATTCTCCTTGCTATTTATTGGCATGAAAGTTGGCATGACGCCAGGCCTCACCTCTATTCTCATGCAAATGCAGGTCTTTTTTAGCATTCTGATCGCCGTGTTTTTCTTAGGTGAACTCCCTACTTTCTGGCAAATCATGGGGGCCCTGGTTTCATTTTCTGGAATCGGTTTAGTGGCCCTGCATTTGGACCACCAATCGGCTAATTTACCCGGATTTTTATTGATCATGGCAGCTGGTATCGCCTGGGGCATAGGAAATGTCGTCACGAAAAAAATGGGCCGAATTAATATTATGGCTTTGGTCGTCTGGGGCAGCCTAGTTGCCTTTTTTCCGCTGCTTATTGCTTCACTTATTTTTGAAGGGAAAGCTAATTTAATTCACACCCTGCATCATATCACTTGGGTTGGTGCAGGTTCGGTGCTTTACATCGTCTATATTTCCACTTGGGTGGGCTACGGTTTATGGAATTATCTCATCAGCCGACATAATGTTGCGATTGTCGCGCCTTTCACCTTGCTAGTACCCGTGGTTGCGATGCTAAGCTCCGCCCTAATTTGCCACGAATCCTTACCCGCCTGGAAATTATTAGCAGCCCTACTCGTCATGAGCGGCCTATCACTTAATTTTCTCGCGCCAAGACTTCTCACCAAACGCAAATCCGTCAAAAAAGAACCGCAACTCGATTTGGCTTCAACAACCCAAACTATTCAGTAATAAAACATTTCTCATTTGTGTACGCGCTCCCCAAAAATGCAGATCGGTCATATAAAAAGTTAATGGTCTTGCAATGCTTTCGTGTTGTAAAAATCGAGGGTCCAATTTCCATTCAGAATTTCTGACTTGATTACCGACTTTCGATGATTTTTTCTCAATTATCTAAACTGTTTTTGTTTTGCTTGATTTCCAACAGAAAATTGCTTTGCTGGATTATTTTGATTTTGACTCGTAAATAATCCTGCTTTAGAAGGATAAGAGGGGCCAACGAAACCCACAACCAATTGAACCAAAGATCCAGAATAAGCAAATGGCAGCCACTGTTCCGCACAGAGCGCATTAAAAAGTTCAGTGGAACATTTTTCTCGTGCAAAAGGAAAAATAACACAAACAGTGCGATCATCTTGAGTTTCTATTTCATGAATTTCATCTTCAGGCGTCAGAGAAAGTTTTAAAACATTTCGGTGGATGGTCTGATGCAATTCGCTAAATAAAAAAGTATGCAGATCAAACAAGGCCAAGCGACAGGGCATTCCCATCATCTTGTCTTTTTGTCTCGTCGTATTCCACTTAGGCCTTCTATCGCTTACCACCAATTGATGACCCTCTATAATGCCTAGGAACTGGGATCCATCTAATCTTTCTTTAGTCTCTGCACTAAGTCCCTCGCAATCAGTATAAGTTCCTTGCTTAAAATCCATCTTCATGATCTGGCTAAATTGGTCCCGGCCGCAAGATACAAAAAATTGGGTACTCGGTGACACTAGTCCAGTTTGAACTGCTTTTAATCCTGATGTATGAATGACCTGCTCCGGAATCAGTTTTTTAGGAAATCCAAGCTCACTTCCTTGGCTTTCATATTCCACCCGAATTCTTAATTTTGGTATGCCACGATCTAAAAGCATTAATTCAAAAGGAGATTCAAAATGAAGCGTTAGCCAACTAAATTTGTCAAATTGATTCGGAAAATCTAATGAAACCTCTCGCAATTTTCCTTTTTCACAATCTAAAAATTCAAATGTCAGATTCTTCGAACAGAATTTTTTGATTCGCATTAAATAAGGATCATGAAATGAGGACCATGAATCTTGCGAAGCAGATGAGTAGAAGGTAACTGGCTTAATATGAGCAACTCGATCAGGATCAACGGAATATAATTGTAATGTTTGCGCAAATCCAAAATTTAATGTTGCATCCGAATTAAGAACAACGAACCGATCAGGCGAAAGCGAAACAATCCTGCCCATCCTCCCGCGCTGATGCAAACTAAATGTTTGCCTTTGACCAAGGTCCATATTAATTACAATCAGCTTATGTGCCTCATCCCCATCGCCACAATATCCTTGCCACCCTTTACCAAGTGCAACGAGTTGCCTGATATGGGTAATATCAGGTTCTTTAAGCTCCGCCCCACGAAAAGGTTCTACTCTTTGAAAGACTTTCTGACTACTGGACATAACTCACTCGTTTTATAATGTCAATTTTGAGCAATTATAATGCAGAAGAAATCATTTAGCTATAAGAAAGATCATAACCGGGCCATGAAAAAATAGCCTAGCCCAGCAAATAATAAAGTGGGAAGCAGAGCTGCCAAAACCGGCGAAATCTGAAAAACAATACTAAATTGCCCTAAAAACGCATTCAAAATATAAAAAACAAAACCCATCATGACGCCAAATAAAATTCGGCGACCCATAGTGGTTGAGCGAGGTGCGCCAAAGACAAATGGCACAGCCAATAAAATCATAACAATGGTAGTCAACGGCTGAAAAACCCGTTTCCAGAATTCAAATTGAAAACGATTAGCTTGCAGCCCATTTTGTAATAAATAGTGGGAATATTTGGTTAAATCGGGTAAAGATAATTCTTCGGGTTCAACTAAGCCGATATCCAATAAACTGGGATTAACAGCTAAATTCCAGCGGCCATCAGCAAATCCCTGACTGTGGACTAGATCATTACCGAGAGTCGTTTTAACGCCTTCATGCAATTGCCAGGTTCCATGTTGGTAATCCATGGATTTTACAAAATAAGCAGCAAGCAAATGATGCTGGCCATCAAATTCATAACGCTTCACCCCTTCCAGATGATTGTGCCCTATCACATGATCCACGTGTAAAAAATTATTTCCCACATGCACCCAAAGACCGGTCGCGGTTGCAACCGCTTGCCCATTACTTTCAGCGGTTTCTTTGCGTTTATCCGCTAAAAAAAGTGCGCGCGGTGCGATGCATTCACCCATAATGGTTGCAAAAATAATTAAAATGACCGCTGCCGTGATGACAGCGCTGATGACTTTTTTAATGGAAACACCGGACGAGCGCATCACAATCAATTCATGATGAGTGGATAACATACCTAATCCCAATACACCGCCAATCAGCAATAACATGGGGAAAAATAAATAAAGATCATGCGGAATTTTCATCAACACATGGATCACGACTTGCGAAAATCCATAATCACCGACACCCATATCACGCATTTCACTTAAAAGGCCGACCAGAAATACGACGCCAAGCACCGCTAAAATGACGATGAGACTCGCTAAAATAACGGTTTTTGCAATATAGCGATGCAAAATAGTCATGAGGCTGCCCTCTTAAATCGCCAACCGCTTTGCAGCATCACTAAAAATAATCCTAATGAAAAAACGATGAGATGGATCCACCAAAGACCTAATCCAATCGGCAGAATTTTTTGTTCCACCCAGCTGCGACCAATGAAAAGCATGTTCACATAAATAATGTAAATCAAAATCGCCGGCACCAATTGTGAATAACGACCGTGACGCGGCTGCGTTTGACTCAAGGGAATCGCGAGCAACCCTAATAATAAAACAGAGATGGGCAATGAAATTCGCCATTGTAATTCAGCCGCATTTTCAGGGATTTTATAATTTTCCAGTAATTGCAGGGTGGGCAGGGATTCTTCTTCTTGATGCTTAGACGTCATCACAATATGCGGCATGCGTACCGCGTATTTTTTAAATTGAACGACTTTAAAATCATTTTGGCCAGGCAATCCTTCGTATCGATAGCCGTCGGTTGCCACAATAAAAGGATCATGCGATTTTGCATCTAACATCTGTGAACCACGGCCGGCTGACACAACCGTCCAGGCCATCGAATTATGTTCATCGGCATCTTTCGAATTCTGGTCTGCGATAAAAACATTATTGGCTTCTTTGTGATTACGCGCGACCTTTTCCACATATAAAACCCGCTGCCCATCACTGCTGACCTGAAAACGTCCAGGCATCAGCGAATTTAAGATATTGTCGGTCGAAAGACTTCGGGCAATCAGGGTCCCCTTTTGTGAGGCAATCCAGGGGTTGACCCAAACCGTCAAAAAAACCACTAAAAGCGAAACGACGATGCCTAACATACTGGTAATGGCAATTAACTTTTTAACACTCATTCCGCAGGCATGCAGGACCCGCATTTCATTTTCAGAATACATGCGCCCATACGCAAAAATAATGCCAAGATAAAGCCCAAGCGGCAGCAAAATTGCTAATAAATAAGGGATTTCAAAGCCCATGAGCTGAAATAAGATGCTCGTCCCTATTTTCCCCGCTGCCGCATAGCTTAAATAACGCACCAGCTGGTTGCTTAAAAAAAGCAGCAAAAGCACTAAGGTCACGGCCATGAGCGCGGTCAGGATTTCTTTTATTAAATAGCGTGAAATAATCATCTGTATACCTTTTAACCCGTCATGGCGAGGCGCGTTTTGCGCCGAAGCAATCTCTTAAATATGGCTGGAATTTCAAGAGATTGCTTCGTCGCTTCGCTCCTCGCAATGACGAAGAATTAGCGATATTATAGCGGATTAAGCAAAGAGGAGCTAACATGAAATTCGCCCTACAATCGGCTGAAACACCCCTGAAACCTGAGGTTTGCCCGGTCATTGGCATCTATGAAAATAATGAATTGACCCCCCATGCGAAAAAACTCGATAGTCAGAGCCGAAATGAACTCACTAAATTTTTAAAGCAGGCTGATTTACAAGGGAAAATGGGCCAGACCCTGTTCCTATATAATTTGCCAGGCACTAAACATCCGCGTTTATTACTAGTCGGCTGCGGTCCTAAAAAAACACTCAACGAACAAGAATTCCGTAAAATTATTTTTACTGCCGCCAAAGCGTTAATGGTTTCTAAAGCCACTAAGATCGCTTTCCAATTATCGCTTGAAGTCAAAAATCACGATACCGCCTGGAAAATCAAACAAGCCATTGAAGTCTTCAGCGATGCACTCTATTCTTTTAATGAATATAAAAGTGAAAAACAACCTGCTATCACTCTGCAAGAAATTATTTTTCCCGTAACCGATAAAAAAGAATTAAAAAAATGCGAAAAATTATTTAATCAAGGCATTGCCATTGCAGATGGCGTTAATTTCACAAAAAATCTCGCGAACCAACCCAGCAATGTTTGCACGCCTACCTATTTAGCCAATGAAGCGCGAAAATTAGCTAAACAATACAAAAACCTCAAAGTAACCGTGCTAGAAAAAAAAGACATGGAAAAATTAGGCATGGGTGCCTTACTTGCCGTCAGCCAAGGCAGTATTCAACCACCCAAATTAATTTGTCTAGAATATAAGGGCAAATCATCGAAAAAACCGGTTGCGTTGGTCGGCAAAGGCATCACATTTGATACCGGCGGAATTTCTCTGAAACCCGCCGATAGCATGATTGGCATGAAATACGACATGTGCGGCGCTGCAACCGTTTTAGGGACGATCAAAGCCGCAGCCGAATTAAATTTGCCTGTGCATCTTTATGGCATTATTGCTGCCGCAGAAAATATGCCAAGCGGCACCGCGGTCAAACCCGAAGACATTGTCACCACATTGTCTGGCCAAACCGTTGAAATCATGAATACCGATGCGGAAGGACGATTAGTGTTAGCCGATGCATTAACGTATGCAGAACGTTTTCATCCTGAAATCGTGATTGATATTGCAACGCTGACGGGTGCCGTTGTCATTGCATTAGGCATTCATGCATCCGGATTACTCAGCAACAATGAAAAATTGGCAGAAGACCTGATCGATGCCGGCAACGAAAGCTTCGACCGCGCTTGGCAATTGCCATTGTGGGATGAATATCAAGAACAACTGAAAAGCCCGTTTGCTGACATGTCGAACGTCGGTGGCCGCAGTGCAGGCACTATTACTGCTGCTTGTTTTCTGTCGCGCTTTGCGAAAAAATTTCAGTGGGCGCATCTGGATGTCGCGGGTACCGCCGCCATGATGGGCCAAGGACCGGACCGATTTGCAACAGGACGCCCAGTCCCTCTGCTCATGCAATTTTTAATAAATAAATACGGTAAATAGTGCAATGCCAAAAATTGATTTTTATATTTTGACGGAACAAAATGCATTGGATTTTGCTTGCAGGCTGATCGAAAAAGCCTACAAAAACCAACATCGCGTGTACATTCACACCGAAGACCAACTGTCAGCGCACGCGCTCGATGAAAAACTCTGGACTTATCGCGATGACAGTTTTCTGCCGCACAATTTATATGGCGAAGGACCCGAGCCCGCGCCACCCATTCAAATTGGTTTTGGAAAAACACCAGAAAAACATCGCGATATTCTGATCAATTTAAGTCGTGAAGTCCCGACTTTTTTTCAACAATTTGCACGAGTGCTTGAACTCATTCCCAATGAACCCGAAATCCAAGCGCGCGGTCGTGAAAACTTTCGCATTTACCGCGCAAAAGGTTTTGAAATTACAACACACAAAATAGCGTAAATAAAACTATGGAAAAAACTTACAATCCACACACGATCGAACAACACTGGTATGAAACTTGGGAAAAGAATAATTATTTTTCACCCCAGGGAAATGGCAAACCCTATTGCATCATGATCCCGCCCCCCAATGTGACAGGCAGTTTACACATGGGCCATGGTTTTCAGCACACGTTGATGGACATTTTGATTCGTTATCATCGCATGTTAGGCGATAAAACATTATGGCAGCCCGGCACGGATCACGCAGGGATTGCAACGCAAATGGTTGTAGAAAGACAACTTACCCTTGAAGGCAGTTCACGCAAAAAACTCGGGCGCGAAAAATTTGTCGAAAAAGTCTGGGAATGGAAACATCAATCCGGCGGCACGATTACTAAACAATTTCGTCGCCTAGGCGATTCTGTCGATTGGTCACGCGAACGATTTACGATGGATGAAAAATTTTCGCGTGCTGTGCAAGATGTTTTTATTCAGTTACACAATGAAGGATTAATATATCGCGGCACTCGATTAGTGAATTGGGACCCTAAATTACTGACTGCCATTTCAGATCTTGAAGTCATCAGCAACGAAGAAGAAGGAAAACTTTGGCATATTCGTTATCCACTGGAAAATTCTTCTGATTATATCGTTGTTGCAACAACACGACCCGAAACCTTATTAGGTGACGTTGCAGTTGCTGTAAACCCAGATGATGAGCGTTATAAAAAATTCGTCGGCCAAAAAGTCCTGTTACCACTCGCGAATCGCACCATCCCAATTCTAGCTGACGCCTTTGTCGACAAAGAATTCGGCAGCGGCTGCGTCAAAATCACTCCCGCGCATGATTTTAATGACTATGCAATGGCAGAACGTCACCAATTGCCTGCTATTAATATTTTCACCCCGGATGCGCATCTTAATGAGAATGTTCCTGCAAAATATCAAGGCATGGAGCGTTTTGCCGCTCGCACTGAGATTGTGAAAGATTTAGAAGCGGCCGGCCTAATTGAAAAAATTGAAAAACACATTTCTAAAATTCCGCGCGGTGAAAGATCCGATTCAATTGTTGAACCGCGTTTAACACAACAGTGGTTCATGAAAATGGAACCACTCGCAAAACCTGCGATTCGTGCCGTCGAAAATGGCGATGTGAAATTTGTTCCAGAAAATTGGAACAAAACGTATTTTCAATGGCTGAATAACATCGAAGATTGGTGCATCAGCCGACAACTGTGGTGGGGACATCGCATTCCGATTTGGTATGATGAAAAAGGTAACGCGTATTCAGGCCACGATGAAAATGACGTGCGTGCGCGTCATAACATTTCAGCCAATGTGAATCTGACGCAAGATACCGATGTTTTGGACACCTGGTTTTCGGCCGCCTTGTGGCCATTTGCAACCTTAGGCTGGCCAGAAAAAACGGACGCGCTAAAGACCTTTTATCCGACCAATGTGTTAATCACCGGTTTTGATATTATTTTCTTCTGGGTTTCCCGCATGATCATGATGGGGTTAAAATTCACGGGGCAAGTGCCGTTCAAGGAAATTTTTATTACCGGTTTAATCCGAGATTCCGAAGGCCAAAAAATGTCGAAATCCAAAGGGAATATTTTAGACCCACTGGATTTGATTGATGGCGTGACACTCGAAGAGTTAATTCGCAAGCGCACTTTCGGTTTAATGCAAGAATCCAGCGCCAAAAAAATAGAAAAAAGCACGAAAGAACATTTTCCAAATGGTATCGCGCCGCACGGAACGGATGCACTGCGATTTACGTTTTGTTCTTTTGCATCTTACGGACGTGAAATCCGTTTTGATATGAATCGTCTGGAAGGTTATCGCAATTTTTGTAACAAGTTATGGAATGCGGCGCGTTATGTGTTAATGAACACGGAAGAAAAAAATTATCAACCATCCAAAGAAATGACTTTCTCACTGCCTGATCGCTGGATAGTATCCCGCTTGCAAAAAACAATTAAAGCGATGGATGAAGCAATCAGTGAATATCGTTTTGACCTCTTAGCGCATGCCATTTATGATTTTACCTGGAATGAATTTTGCGATTGGTATCTCGAATTATCGAAACCGATTTTAAATTCAAGCGACAGTACCGCCCAGGAATTGCAAGGCACACGTTTTGTTTTAGTCACCGTTTTAGAAACCCTATTACGTCTATTGCATCCCATTATGCCGTTTATTACCGAAGAAATTTGGCAACGAGTGGGCCCACTTGCTGAAAAATCTGGGAAAAGCATTATGGTTCAACCCTATCCTCAATTTTCTGCCGATTTGGAAGATAAAGACGCTGAAAAAGAATTGGAATGGGTCAAAAATATTATCGTCGCGATTCGCACTTTGCGTAGTGAAATGAATATTGCGCCAGGCAAACAATTGTCTGTTCTATTCAACAAAGGCACAGCAAATGACAGAAAATATTTTGAGAAAAATGAACGATTAGTCAAATCCCTTGCAAAATTAGAAAAAATAACTTGGCTATCAGAAAAAGACAAACATCCAGAATCGGCAACCGCGCTGGCTGGCGATTTGGAAATTCTGATTCCAATGGCTGGGTTAATTGATAAAGCGGAAGAATCCTCTCGATTAAATAAAGAAATTGTAAAACTTTCAAAAGAAATCGAGCGTGCTGAAAATAAATTGCAAAATCCGAGTTTTGTTGATAAAGCTCCGCAGGATGTTGTCACTAAAGAGCGCGATAAACTTAGCGAGCTGAAAACTACTTTGCAAAAATTAAGTGAAAAGTTAGAGAAAATTTCAGCGCTGTAGCAAGCCCCACCCAAAAGCACCCCTCACCCGCCGCGCTTCGCGCGTCGACCTCTCCCACAAGGGGAGAGGTGACAGTGCGCACTTTTCACCTCTCCCCTTGTGGGAGAGGTCGACGCCGAAGGCGTCGGGTGAGGCGTGCTTTTCGGTGAATTAATCTCCTTCCTAAAAAATGCCCAAGCAGTTTACTGTCGAGCCGGCTTGCGTTTGCTTCGTGTGCGATTGCGTTTCATGGATGAAATGCTTTAGTACATGGACGTACGCTCCTCGAGCACGCGAAGCAAACGCAAGCCGGCTCGACAGTAAACTGCGCCTCTCAACCAAAATGAAAAAGATCAGCGCTTTCGCGGGGATGACAGTTATTTATCGCTTTTTCCCCAAAACATGTTCCTTATATTTTCTCATCGGCTCCGCCGCAACTGGATTTTTTTCCAATTGCTTCCAGAAATTCCTGATCAAGCATCCATTCTCATCATAATAAAAAATATGCGGATTTTCCCCATTCCGCCAAAAATCGCGAGCAGCATCCCGCATTTCTCTGTTCGTTACACCAGCATCTTTTTTATCTTTGGTAAAAACTCTTGCCCAATTAATCTTAGTCGTCACCACATGCGCATCGGATGTTCGACCAACATCCCGATTAGTTAGTAATTTTTTACAGGATCGCCCATAAGCGGCTCCCAAGGTGGGATTTTTTTCTGCCATCAACGGAATAGACTTACCTGAACTTGGATTAAATTTAAAATAAAATTGATTACGTTGCAAAAATAAAAAATGCTTATATTGGGGAGCAGTGAGTTCCTTTTTAGCGCGATCGTTACTAACACCCTGCATGAATAAATCCACCGCTGGGGAATTCAAGCAGTTCGCATAGGTGTGGGTAAACTTTTTCTCTTCTAGTGTTTTGATATATGGCGCGCGCGGTTTATCTAATCCAAATACTAAATCGCCTTGTTTAAACTTATCCACAAGAAGAATCGGTTTTTCTTTAGGAACACTCGCCGGTTGAGGTTGTATCGCAGGCAATTTTGGAATGGGTATAGTAATTTTTTTTTCTTCTGGCGCTTTGATTTGAATTTTTTCGACAAAACTTGGCCTAGTTTGAACTTGCAGTTTAACGTGTTTATTTTTGTCAGAAATTTTGAAATTCAATGTCCCGGCTGGCAAATAACCGGTGTTTCTTGAAAAAAAAGTATTCGAAGCAATTTTTATTTTTTTCTTATCAGGTCCCTCATGCGACGGGTATTGCGCTAAACTTCGCTTCATGCGATATCAAACTCCGTTTTTTTGCAACCGCATCGATTTCTTTGAGGGTAATTAATAGTTCTTCCATCTGATGTAAAGGCCACATATTGGGACCATCAGAAGGCGCACAATCGGGATTCGGATGGGTTTCAACAAATAATCCTGCAATACCAACCGCCATCGCAGCGCGCGCTAAAACCGGTACAAATTCTCGTTGACCACCCGTTGATGTCCCCTGGCCACCCGGCAATTGCACTGAGTGTGTTGCGTCAAATACGACGGGGCAATTGGTTTCGCGCATAATCGCAAGTGATCGCATATCCGACACTAAATTATTGTAACCAAAACTAACCCCGCGCTCGCAAACCATAATTTTTTGGTTGCCACAGGCAAAGGCTTTTTCGACGACATTTTTCATGTCCCACGGCGATAGAAATTGGCCTTTTTTAATATTCACCGGAATATTTTGTCGAGCTACGCGTTCGATAAAATTCGTCTGACGACATAAAAAAGCGGGCGTCTGCAATACATCGACTACGGATGCGACTTCTTCCATCGGTGTATCTTCATGCACATCGGTCAAAACCGGTACGCCTAGCGATTTTTTAACTTCACTTAAAATCCGCAAACCTTCTTCCATCCCAAGCCCACGAAAACTTTTTTTCGAAGTGCGGTTCGCTTTATCAAAAGAAGATTTATAAATAAAATTAATCTGCAATTTATCGGTGATTTCTTTCAGTTTTCCAGCCGTATCCAACGCAAATTGCTCGCCTTCGATCACACAGGGACCCGCAATTAAAAAAAACGGTTGATCAAGACCAATCTTAAAGCCGCACACTTGCATGTGATTTCTCCCGCGAGGTGATCGCCGCTTTAATAAATCCGGTAAATAAGGGATGACCATCGCGCGGCGTGGAGGTAAATTCCGGATGGAATTGACAACCAATAAACCACGGATGGTCCGGCAATTCAATCATTTCGACTAAATTATCCGGAAGCGAGCGTCCTGACACTTTCAATCCGGAAGCGGTGATTTGAGGTAATAAGTTATTATTCACTTCGTAACGATGACGATGACGTTCGATAATGGAATCTTTGCCGTAAATTTTGCGGGCAAGTGAATCTTTTTCTAAGTGACAAACTTGGCCGCCTAAACGCATGGTGCCGCCTTTGTCAGAATGATCATGGCGTTTTTCAACTTGACCGGATTGTTCGGTCCACTCAGTTACAAGCGCGATCACCGGACATTTTGTTTGAGGATCAAATTCAGTGCTGTTTGCATCTTTCATGTTCGCTTTATGACGCGCATATTCAATCATCGCGATCTGCATGCCTAAACAAATTCCTAAATACGGGATTTTATGTTCGCGAGCGTAACGGGCTGCGGCAATTTTGCCTTCGACGCCGCGTTTACCAAAACCACCGGGCACAATAATCGCATCAACATTTTTCAATATGTCTGGTCCATTTTTTTCAATTTCTTCGGAATCAATATATTGAATATTCACACGCGTACGTGTTTGAATGCCAGCATGGATTAACGATTCTGAAAGTGATTTATAAGATTCCGTGAGATCAACGTATTTTCCAACCATCGCAATTTTCACTTCACCATCGGGATGACGGAACGCATCAACCACTCGATCCCACTCATGTAAATCGGCAGGTTTTGTTTGAATGCCTAATTGCTCAACCACGATATCATCGAGGCCTTGTCGGTGTAATTCCCGCGGAATTTGATAAACAAAATCGACATCTTGCAATGGAATCACTGCGCGTTGTTCAACGTTTGTGAACAAAGCAATTTTTGAGCGCGCATGATCTGATAAAGCACGATCACAGCGGCACAATAAAATATCGGGTTGAATACCAATCGAGCGTAATTCTTTGACCGAATGTTGCGTCGGTTTAGTTTTTATTTCACCGGCTGTTTTAATATAAGGAACCAGCGTCAAATGAATAAAAATGGCATTTTGCCGACCGAGTTCCACCCGCATTTGACGAATGGCTTCTAAAAAAGGTAAGGATTCAATATCACCGACCGTGCCGCCAATTTCAATCAGCGCTATATCCACATCGTTAGCGCCCGCAATAATGCAACGCTTAATTTCATCGGTAATGTGCGGAATCACTTGTACGGTACCGCCTAAATAATCACCGCGACGTTCATTGCGGATCACATTGGCGTAAACCCGACCGCTGGTGAAATTATTTTTCTTCGACATGGTCACGCGGACAAAGCGCTCATAGTGACCTAGATCAAGATCCGTTTCTGCCCCATCTTCGGTTACAAACACTTCGCCATGTTGCAACGGATTCATGGTACCCGGATCCACGTTAATATAGGGATCCAGTTTCAGCAGAGAGACTTTTAATCCGCGGGCTTCTAAGATGGCTCCGAGGGATGCGGAAGCAATACCCTTCCCTAAAGAAGACACTACCCCGCCGGTAATAAAGATATATCGTGTCATGATGATGGACTTTTCTATTGGTTGCTGCACTTTAACAAAATCCCTGGTTTCACGCAATGCGATTCCCCCCAAACACGTCATCCCGACGGTTTAAAATATTAGTTCCTTAATACTCCCTTAAGCTTTTTCTTGTATAAATTCTATTCAAACTAATAACTTATAGAACGAGGACGGGATGCAACGTAGCGGAACGGCACCTGAAAATAATAGCCTTTTAAATCAATCACTTAGTCAAGTTGGGGCGCACAGCCCAGAATGTCGAGCGATTCTGGATTTCGTTCAGGAAAAAGGATTAACTGGTATCGACCCCGTTTCGCTGCAATCCCCCTTACAGCGCGCCCTAACGCTTTACCAAGTCCGCGCGGAACAAAAAGAAGATAAAAATACCGAAGAAGCCTTCGAACTGGTCTTAAATTTAATTGCAAAAATGGCCGCAAAGCCCGGCGCTACTTTCGGCTTTATTTCCACCCAGGAATTCGCTAAAGATCCATTTGGATTAAAAAAATTATTAAAATCCATACATGGGGGCCTGTCGTCAGATCAACTATGCGGAATATTTGCCGATTATTATAAAGCCAAAAATCCAGCAAAAGAAAAACTCTGGCGAAAACGTGCAATCACGACTCCTGAAAAAAAACTGGAGTACGCTAAACAATTACTCAAAGACAGAAAAGAGCCTAATCGATTTGAAGCGGCTTTTTGGATGCAAAAAGCATTGGATCAGGTCGATGCCGAACGAGAAAAATACCATCAACCCCCAGCAAAAACATTCTCCGATGAGTTATCAAAATTAAAACTTTTAGGAGCTGAAAATCCTTTTAATTATGCTAACAGGACAAATCAACAAAAAATTAAAAATGATGCATTAGAAGCAAAAGCAGGTAGCAAACCAGAAGAACTTAACCCCCCTGCTCAAATTCAGTTTATCAGAGAAATTTTTAGCAAAATTAGCCAAACACAACCCTGGAAATTAGAATTACTAGGAGAACTCGCACCCTACACAGTTAACAACTCCATCGAAATTCGCCTCATTGCCATTTACTTTTTCAAATTGATTTTGGATCGAAAAAAATTAACAACTGATGAAGAACGCCACATAGCCGCTGATATTCAAAAATGCTATCAAGAGAATGAAACTTTATTGGAAGGTTTAAAACATTTATATGGTTTGAACCACGTTGACAATGATAATCCACCAAAAAATCTAGATCAAGCTTTAGTTTGTTTCCAGAAAATCATTTACGAAAGAGATCTCGAACACGATGATGATTATCTTCTACTTGCCAAAGCCAAACTAATCATCTGTCAGTGTCAAAAATTTCTAGCAGATAAAAATTCCGTATACGCTGAAATCGCAATAAAACATTATGAAGAATTAGATTCTACCAAATTAGATGAATTGACTAATATTGAACTAATTGATCATCTATGCGCTATCGCAAAGGAATCAAACGATCCAGAGCAAAAGAAAAAAATTATTAAACTATTACTAGAAAAAACTAAACACTTAATCAATTCTTCCGATTACATGACATTTTTTGTCAAGAAATTAGCAAAAGCCAAACTCTTAGAGCTAGATTTAGAATGCTTCAAGTTCATCATCAAAGAAGTGGAAAAATATTGGTATCTGATTGCTAGAAATATTATAGAAATTCTTAAAGAGCAAACTTTACCAAAAGAATTCCAATTTTATGTATTAAATGCCGTCTGTGTAGTCGAAGAAGATAACGGACTAGTTTTACTCGAAAAGGCTCGGAACGACCTAATCGTTTGCGCAAAAGAAATTAAAGATATACCTAAAAACAAAATAGTTGATTGTTTCGCCGCTCTCGCAAGAATCAAATTACAAAATGGCGAACCCATCAATGCATTAGCAAACCTCAAAGCCGCCATTGAAAATATGGATTTTACTAATGAGAGCTGTAATTCGATTAGCGAGGGGCTTTGGGCAATTATAGACCCTAGACGCGTTAGCCACATTGCCGCGAAAATTACAACGACCGAGATAACAGCACTTTTTCTAAAATTAATAACAAAAGTTAAAGATCAACCTGCACTGTTAAAACGCTTTGTTAAAGAATTCTTGCACCCAATATGGCTATATCGCCTGAGACAAGACATTCGGCCCGCCGCCAGCGATTTACAAGAAATCATTCGTATTGCAAGACCCCATCTTGACACAGAAAATTTTAAAGAATTTCATGCACTAATGGCCAGCTATTTTCCAGATTCGCCATTAGCAATAGAAATGGGAAGAGTATTAAAAATTAGAGAATTAAAATTTTATGGTAATCACAAAATTCGCGGCGAGGTTATAAGATATTTAAATGAATTCGGTGTAAAACTAAAAGAATTCAAAGACGATAAAGCTGAAGTTGAAAAACAATATCGGGCTGAATTTAATAGAAACTTGCAAGAAACAATAAAGCGTGGAAACTTAAACGAGATACAGGAATGTGTCGACGCCTTGGAATTAAAAACAGAAGACCAAGAAACCGAAGCATTACGAAAAACGGTTATTAATGATTTTCAACAGCTCTGTGAAACTCGGATAGCTGAAAATCCCGATTTGGTTCTTATTGGCCCTGTATTTGAATGCTTAATGCGAATTTATCAGCTTCAAATCAAACTGCATCCTGAACAAGAATCTGAATTGAGAGAAAAGCAACTCGCACTTGCACAGCGCGGAGTCAATACAACTGGGTGTGATGTTCTAAACTTTGTTGCCCAAACAAAACTCCAAGACACTGACTTAGCTCCCAATCTCCAAGCAATCATTGCATTTGAACATAAAAAAGAAATTGAAAAACTCTTGCCCGCCTGTGACCGCGATTATTTCCCTGCGGTACATAAATATATTCTACATGCAAAACCAAAAGCAGAAGAAGAAAAAAACGCATTAGCCGTCAAAGCAGTCATCGCATTGCTCTCGACCAAAAATGAAGAAGAAGTGGCCAAAAAATATCATATCTCGATAACTTTGATTCAGAAAATGCGAACTGACATTAGTCAGTTTCTCACCCGATTGATTAACAATGAAAAGCAAGAAAAACTGAAACAATTTTATCAATGGTTATCTGTCATTGCCAACATGACTGCACGACCTTCTGAAAACAATCCTTATCTAATCATTAAATGGGCATTACAAAAAGAAAACTTCAATCAATTAGGTGTATTTAATTTTGAAGAAATTCGCGGATTAATCGAGCCAATTTTAGGTGATAAATTAAAAATAGATACATCCACACACGCAAAAACAGCAATCCCTACAAAACTTGAGCTTCAAGAAGTAAAAGACGCACCGATCGCAAGCCAAACCTTTACAGCTGAACTAGAAACAAAACAATCTTCAACAACCTCTTCAGGCAATAATAACAAAAATAAGTTAGTGGCTAATTTATGTCGTTTACAAAAACTAACACCAGATGTGATCAATCAAACCATTTTAAACGAGGATAAAACCCCGCTTGCTTATGCAATTGAAATATACCATGTGTTATGCACAAATCACCAGTATGAAGAAGCCAGTAGCGCATTCGAAACAATCCTGGAATTAATCTCCAAGGGAGCGAATGTCAAACATAATTCAGTTGATAATCAAATCAAACAGTTAAAAAATGCAATCAATAATCCCAATTTTAATGACGCATACAAGTTATGTGAATTATGGGATTCATTACCGATTAATCCGTTTCATACACCTACAAAAGAAGAATGCCTGCAAAAATTCTGTGAGCACTATAAAAAATATAACAACGCTGGCCAAGCCAAGAAATGGAATTGGGCTCTCTATCAGTTACCTGGAAAATCTCATCAAGAAGCTTTGAAATTTGCGCAACTTCTTCAAGATAAAAATTATTTGGTCGATGCCATTACGGTATTAAACGACGTTGTACTATACGGCCAAGAAGCTGAAACAAAATCAGCCCTGGAACAACTTGAAACAATTAAACAAAAATATGGATCATCAGTCCATGAAAGTTATCAGAACTTTAAAGAAAACCCTTACCGTTTCATGGTAACCGCCGCAGAAAACTATAGAACATTTAAAAAACAAAATCCAAGAACCACAGTCAATTTACTTAATTCATCAGCCCTCGTTGACAATACAGATAAGCAGTACATCGTAGAAGCCTGCGGAAAGGCTTCCTCCGCCGATCTGAAAAGTGATGCCACCCCAACTACGAGCTTTAATTATCGCTTTATTGTTAGTTTAAGATCTCATTGGTATCATCTGGATCATGGTATCTTTCCATACTACACACTCCCTTTTGTTTCAAATGATCTAGAAGTAGAGCTCTTAACCTGCCACTTTGTTACCAAAACTTATTCACGTTATAACAGTCAGCATCAGGGACTAATAGAGGAATGCGAGATAAAATTAGCTAACAACAAAAAATTCATGGAAGCATTAATTGCTCTGTATGGCATAGAAGTTGAGCATAGTGTAGCAGTTAAGCCAGATCCTGCGAAGGCCATACAAATTCTTGAGCAACTCCCACTCGATGACAGACAAAAAATTCGTTTGGCAAGCGCCTACTGTCAAGTTGGCAAATATGATCAAGTCATTGCTACCCTCGATGAATTACCACAAGATTTTTATCAAAAAAACCCGACCTATCAATTTGACATTGCGGATATTTTACTTGTTCTAATAAAGAACGTAAAAAATAATGAAAAGATTGTGGAAGCGATAAAAACCATTTTTGTTCACAACTTTTTTCATCATCCTGAAGTAAATGATTATTTATTTGCAAAATGCGATGACAATATTCGACAAGTTTGTTTAGCGGAGTTAATTAAGCATTTTGAGACCTGCCTAAACAAAGAAAATCAATACAGCTTAAATTATTTTATCCAATCCCTTAATAAACATGAGCCCAAAGAAAACACCTCATATACCGCATTACTCCAAGAAGTCTACACAAGAATTGAAGAAACATTAACAAAAGATACTCCTAAGAATTATTTTTCTTTATTCCAACTTTATAGTCACAATAATAAATTTTTACAAAAAAAACCCTTCGAAGAACGAATTGCAATTTACAAAAAAAATAACGAATTAATCAATCGGTACCATCAAGAAGCAACCAACGATCAACTAAAAGAATTTTTACAATTTTTAGAAGTAATTGAGGCAGATAAATCTCTTCAACCTCTGCATAAAGATGTATTTTCGCTCATTAATCAGATTGGATTCAAATTAGCGAAAGCCGAACTTGATGAACTGAATCGCAACAGACCTCACGATTACTGGAACGCTATAGACGCACCCTTTAAAAAATTACAAGAGTTAGCCAAGAGAGATTGTTTCGAAGCAATTGTTGAATTATTGAAATTGAAAAAATCATTTCCCACCAAGTCCTTTGCAGACAAATGCGGCATTTGTTATTTATCTGCAAAAGCAAAATGGATGATTCAACTAAAACAGGTTTCCGCCCAGTCAACATTAGATTTGGATTGCTACGAATTCAGTACCGGAAATCCGAACGAAAATCCTCTTGATTTTGCAAAACTTTGTCAGCATAAAGTGCCATCTAATTTATCACTTGAGCAATACTTATTTAATGAAAGCTCTCCGGGAACTCATGTGAGGGACCACCTTCATTATGGGGTATGTAATGCATTGGCAGTGAACAAAGACTGGCTTGATACTCGACTAAAACAACCATACATACCACCCGAAGTAAAAGCTGAAAAATTATCTCCACCACCTAAGCCAGAACCTACACTATTAGCTGCCACGACGGTACAATCTCCTTCACTCTCTGCTGATAACTCAGCCGAGAAAGAAGGAAAAGACACTATTGCGCGCGCTCTCCGTAAAGAAATTCACAAACCCACAGGCAATACTTCTTCACCACTTTATCCCTCGCTTACGGACAGACCTGAAGCAAAAACTGAAACACCTAATACCGAAGTTAAAGCATCTACACCCAAACTATTATTACCTTCTTCACCACTCACTGAAGAAGAAAATATAGAAATTAGTGAATTAAAATCACAGATTAAAAAACTTCAATTTGAAGCCTTTAAATATTATGATGATATGTCAATTAGAGTGGGGTTACAAAAGCAAGCGCTTTTTACTTTTCATAACGCACTATTCACTTTACTCAGAAAATACCTCGAATTAATAGAAAAAAATAAAAACATTCCACAAAACAAATCCTATCTTGTTGCAGCAACAGCCCAGATCATTGGCCAGTTAATTTTATATTACCCTTATCCTGAAGGAATAATAAATAATTTGGGAAATTTTTTAGAAGAAAATCAAGATAATATCCATGTCCGTCATTTAAACGCGTATTTTGATTGTAATGAAGCATCTGCCGCAAGATATGCTGCCACGCGAGACGATCAATTTTTAATATACTATAAACTTCTATCAATCAAACCAGGTGGTGAATTTGCACCATTCTATAGCGCAATTTGTTTTGTATTGCTGCAAAACAGAGATACCCATGAATTTTATGATGTTGACTGGTATCACCTAAATGACCTTCAAGAAAAACTTCTAAAAAATATGAAATTTGCAGTAGTGCACGATGAGACCGCACGCTGGTGGCTATGCTTCGCACAATCCAAATTCGCAGCAAAATTTGATAATCCGTTTATTGCTATGGCACAAGCACTCTTGCCCGAAAATTTTTTCAAGTTAGGGAATTTTAATTATGAACAAATTAAAAAAGCCATCATTGCAAATTTAAGAATGCTTGGAAAAGTGGATCTCGCGTTACAAATTGAGACTAACAAAACGATTCCAATCATTCATCCCGAACCGATGGGATATGTTTATGGTGAAATGAAATCCGCGAATGCAGAAACTAATCCGGATACTATCCGAAGATTAAACACACCTTATTCCATTAATAAAAAATTGCCAGAATCGAAAAAAACGCCACTCGCACTCGCCATTGAAAATTACAACAATGCAAGCATCCCAAATGAGAATCGCCAAGTGGATTATCAAACAATTCATAAGCGATTGGAAGATATTATTGCATTACTTGAAACTGGCGCTGATGTCACTGATAACTCAGTGCAAACTGCGAGAGCAGGCATTAAACATGATCCTTTTCAATTAGGAACATTATTAACTAACATCGAAAAAGCCAAATCTTCTCAACGCTTAAAGGTAATTGCTGAATTTTATGCGAATGAACCTGATCAACAAAAGATGTGGACAGCAAAAGCTGCTCTGTTTGATACAGAGACAACATTTGTAAAAAATCTTGAAAAAATGCTGGCAAAATTGAATGATCCAGCCTATCAAAACTACCTCTCGGGTTGGTTACAAGAGCATTTTGAAAAAGTAATTAATGATTCCTTACAGCAGAATTCATTTGATGAGTTACTGGCTTGCATCAAAACTTTAGCAAATTATCAAATTCAAAACGCGATCACGACTGATGCGATTAAGTTTATAAAAATAAAATTGCAAGAAGCGCTTACTCAAGCTCAAGATAAAACTCAGGTCGCCGAACTCACATTTTGTTTATTCCATCTAAACAATATCAACGAGCACACTAAACAAAAAAACGAAGCTGAGACCATTGCGGCTTATAAAGAAAATTTAGCATTAATGCAAAACGCGATGTACGCCACCACTGATCATCTGCTGCTATATCATAGATTTCTACAAGAAGTCAGCAGTATTCCTGAACTGACTAAAGACAAGGACATTCATTTTCGCAATCTTAAAAACATGCTTGATGTTTTACTTTATGATAAGTCTCTAGTTGGCAATTCTGAACTTTTACAACGCGGGGCTCAAGAAGATTATTTACCAGCAGTTTACAAACTGGCAAAAAGTATCAAATTTCCTCTCGGTAATACTTACGACAATCAACTTGCGCTACTCTATCTTTGCGGAAAAATTCGGATTTTAGCCGATCCTGGTAATGATCCCGAGAACAAATTTGGTTGCGATCCAGAAACGCTTAAAGAGATGCGTACATTTGCGGAAGATTATCTTAACGCTCATCCCGACAAATTGATGACATCAGCTTATTTTGAATGCAATCCTTCTGAGAACCAATCTGCCGATTCTATTATTTTACAACATGTGCGTGATCTTGATGAGCAACATCCAAGAGGAAAGCCCACTCGAGCAGAACTGGTTATAACAGGCATGAAAAAAGCCTTAAATGTAGACGAAGCCTGGATCGCTGCCGAACTTGTTGCTACAGCAGTTGTGCCTGATTCCAAATCGGCACCCACTCAAGAATTAAAAGCACCAAGTGAAAATTCACCAAGCGTCATAGCTGATTTATTAGAATATAAATATAATTTCATCGAAATCAATAAACCAATAGCGACTAAAGAAAATAATACCCCCATTGCCTGCGCCATCCTTCTATATAAGCTTTACAAAGCAAAAGAAGAAGAAGCAAAAGCACGTGAGGTACTTGACCTCGTCCTCGCTCTCGTAGAAACAGGTGCCGACCTCAAAGAACCTTCCGTCGTCAAGGCCCGCAATCAACTACAGGACCCACTCGATCCCTTAAAACTTTTATTGAATGGACTAGAACCACACTCCTCTTCATTAGAGAAATATAGATTAATCGGTCATTACTACGATAAACAAGGAAACAAAAATCAAGCGTATTTGTGTTATATAGAGTGGATTAATAAATCAAGAGATTTCGAGGACATAAAATTTGTTTATATGTGGCTAGCTGAGAATAACTATCTTAATGAATCACTTAAGGTGAGATTTCTCGCAGCAAAAAATGCTAATGAAACCCAGCTTCATGAAATCATGCAAGGATTAAAAAAAGAGCATTGGCTTTACCGAACAACTCGATGCGATATTTATAATTACCACCCTGCTTTGTTTGGCGGCAGAACACATGACATTCCTGGATTAAAACAGTTAGGCAAATTTCCTGAAATTTTATTAAAAGAACTAATGCCTAAAACGCTTAAACAAAAAAAATTAGATGAAACCGAAATTTTACCCTTTTTACTTTTTTCCGCCGAATGGTATTTTAATAGTACGGCTCCTTTATTTAAAAAATGTCCACAAGATTCCAAGGTTGTAACGATATATACTGATCTTTGTGATGCAAAAGAAGAGAAAACACTTTCTAATTTTCCGTATCGCCTGACTACCGCTGCACGATTCGATGAGGGATATCTTACTTTATTATCATGCTATGGTTCGTTAGACCAGCAATTAATGGCTAGCTATTGGCTAAAAAATGATGAGGGCCAACGTCGGATTGCTTGCCATCCTGATTATATGAATGGATTAAAAGCGTTGTATGGTATCGATAGAGTAAGTGCGCCTGAGGAGGCGATAACCCATTTTGAAAGAATTCTCAAAAATAGAAATTATCACCGCAAATTAGACCTCACTACAATCAATTTAAATTTAGCGCTAGGTTATATCTATGCTGAAAATTTTATAAAAGCGATTAACATCCATTCTAAATTGGAAGTATCAAATTACAGTCAAAAGCTTAGCACCATTGATCAACTTATCCATCTGGCTACAAGGACAAAAAATTCTGAACAAGAATTTAATCAGGTCATTGAAATATTAAATGAATACTTACTAGAGTGGATCCCAGATAGCAAGCATTCATTTTTTGTTGAATACATTTTTAAGAAATTGATTAATTCAGAATTAATGAGTAAGATTAGTCTGAGATTTATTTCACTACCTACATCTGATCAACACCAAAGCCCTCTATTTTCTATCCTCAAGGCACTCAGTGATAATTGCAACAAAGATCCCGAACTCAGAAAAAAAATTACAGGTTATTATGAAATTTTAGCTGCTGGAAAAAATCTTCCAGCCACATTCTCGTACAATATGAAATCTAAAATAAAAGAAATTGATGAGGAAAACATCGCCCAAATTTTAAAATCCAAACCCGATGAAATCGTAAGACAATTATTGGATGGATATACTGATTTACCTCTTCAGACTGATGCAAAAGAAGCAGATCCGAGAAGAGCAATATATGCAGAAGCCTTGCAGACACATCTCAATAATGTATCTCCTTCTGATATTGCATCAATCAATGCATTAGTCAATTACAAAACCACCAACGAAACAACTGCAAAATTAATTCATGATGCGGCTAGCGCTCTTGCTACAAAATTAAATGAGCAGCTCGACTCAGGCAGTGCAAAAGACATCCCCGCCACCGTATTTTGTCTTTTCCATTTACTGAAACGTAATGAGATGAATGAACGAAAACCGAATAAGGAATATAATGAGGGCTTACAAGCGCTTACCCAACGAATAAAAAATACTTACCAATTGGCAACCCTAGACCAGCTCGAAGCTTATCACGAGTTTTTGGTTGATCTTCAATGTAATAATCCCTCATTTAAAGAAAATGATTTCAATGGGTTAATCGATCATATCCTCTATCTTCATTATGAAAAGTCTGGAGCAAAAGATATTCGAGCACTACAAGAACTTGCACAACGAGATTATTTACCCGCTATCTATAAACTGGCAAAACATTTTGATAAAACCTTGGCAAATGAAGATGAAGAATTAGCCTTTTTCTATCTATGCGGAAAAATTAAGAGATTAGCTGACAAATCCATGGATCCAGTCAACCGATTTAATGTTTTAGAAACAGATTTACAAGAAATGCGCGCGTGTGCAGATAAATCTCTAACCAAATATTTTAATGAACCATGGAGTAGCAAACGAAGGTTATATAATGTTGGATTATATAATATATATGTTCCCAGCTTCCCTTCTTCTGCACATACCGACACTATTATTTTAAATATTTCAAAAGGGCATGAAGAGCAGGAATTTAGTGGTATAAAATATCAAGAAATGATTGATTGGCGCATTCGCGGCATCAAACTAGCATTAGGCGTTAGTGATGCATGGATCCGTGACAAAAAAGATCCTCCAAAAAAAGAATCCGTGGCTGAAAGCAAAACGTCACAACCTCAAGCTGAAGCCCAACCAGTTCCAGCTGAATTAAAACTTGAAAAATTACCCATACAAGAAACTCAGAAACCTGCACCAGATAGTCAATTGCCTGGCGCTGTTTCAACTGAAGCAACACAGTTACCGCGATCAGAGGTCACGACCGTTGCAACTCCGCCAACAGGTGAAAGTCAAGCTTATCCAACAATTTCTGGTGATAATAAAGCTTCCGCACCTGAATTACCAGCCGACCCAGCCGACCCAGCTGAACCAAAACCTGTTGAAGTTCAACCAAGACAACCTTCGCCTTCCAGTTCTCCTGTCACCGTACTCACAGGCGGCGTAACAACACCTGATGTGAAACAAGGTCCTCCTTTCGGTATTCCAGTCACTGGATTGACACCAAAACTGTCTGCAGAAAAAAAACAAAAACCAGCCGATTTAGATCCCACCATAGCTGATCTGCAGCAATTTATTAATGACAATACGGTTGATGCATTGCGTGATGGAAAAACTACTCTTGCCTGCGCAATTATTCGATACCATTCTTTTCGATCTAATTCAAAAGAAGCAGGACAACTTTTTAATTTTATTCTTTTGCTCATCTCAAATAACGCGACCCTTGACCATGCATCTGTCAAAGACGCTTTGCGAACGGTAAAACCAGACGACAAACTAACTCTTTTATGCAACCAAGTAAAAAAACACCCCATTCGCGAAATCGCAATCGCTGAATTTTATGCTCAATTGGATGATGAACAAAATGCTGAAAAATGGTACCTAAAAGTATTTAAAACTCACCAGGATAATTACATTGCCTGGCTGAAAAGAAAAAATAAATTATTACGACTCATTTCTGTTTATGAAGGATCTGGAAAAGATGGAGAAATAGATTATTTAAGAGTTAGTCAAAAAGCCAACCCACGAATCAATTTTCTTGCAAAAATGGCACTAGCAAGAATTTATTATTTAAAACAGTTTAATTTAAGACGAGAATTAAATGAGCGTCTTGACGCCGTAAAACCATCCACGGCTTATCCATTGGACGAAGAAACATTACTGAGACTGATTAAAGAAAACCAACAAAGCGCCAAAGACTTGCAATTAACTCATTTAGAGCAAATATTTGTTTTTTATCAGCTAAGCCAGTCTTATCAAGAAGCGGGTAAATTACTTGAAGTTGCATTAGCTACCCCACCCAATGAGTGTGAGGATGCAATTCAACTAATCAAAATATTTATTAAACCCGATCGCGAGAAAAAAGAAAACGCCATTCGCCCAACCGTACCGGATGATATCTGTATTTTGCAATCACTTTTTGTACTCGCACAGGCAAAAAGAGATCAGGAAAAAGAACCTGCTTTCAACACGCCATTCAATTTGATTTTAATGCATATTGCATGGTCAAATTCCCCAAAAAACACACAAATTCTCGCTGCATACCTTGCAAGTAAACTGTTTGTGGAAGCGGACTCACAACTTTATCCCGAATATTTTTCACTTACTTCGAATTGCGCAGAACTACTGAATGCCTTAAAGGCCTTTTATGGAATTGATTGCGAATATGACCCCGCAACCGTTGTTTCAACGTTAGAAAAAGTTCAATTTGATGAATTAAATGATCCGAATTTGATTGCACACGCTAAATTTATCATAGCGTCTGCCTATTGTCAGCGCGCGATCAAGGAAGAAGCCAATTCGGAACAACAAAACCAATTTATCTCAAAAGCTTTTGAGCTTTTCGAATCATTAGTCGCTAATTCTTCTTATCACGCTAAAATATTAGATCAACTTACTTTTATTGATAAAGCAATTAAAGATAAAGGACTAGAAAATCAATTACGTAGAATAAAAGAATCAATTGAGTTTGAAAAACAACTTGCGCAAATAAAAAAATTACCTATTGCACAACGAATTTCAACCATTTTACAAAAGCACACCACGCTTGCTGATGATAAAAAACATGAATCACATCGACTAATGGATGTTCTTTTCACAACCATTAATCGCCATCTCTTTGCAGAGGATAAAACGGACCTTGTCCCTGCCGCTATCGATACGTTATTGCTCGATTATAAAAAAGAAACCACCCAAAATATCGCTAAACGCGCACTTGATAATATTGAAAAATTACTGATAGCTAAGCTAGAACTGGCTAAATCAACTAAACAGGAACACTATTTAAATCAGCTCTATAATCTTTATCAACGTCAATATAACTCCACTTTATACAAAGATAAGAATGCGATCTATCAGAAAATTTTCTCATTCATTGAGAAATATCCTGATTCAAAAAAATCAGATGAGCTGTTACGTGAATTAGTGAAACAGGATTATCTCCCTGCCATTGCCTTTCTCGCCAGAAAGATGAGCGGTTATCTCATGCAAACTATTGACGTACGTAGCGATACTTGCTATCTCTGCGCCAAAATTTTATTGTTAACCCAAAACAAATTGTGGGCGCAAAAACAATTTAACTTAACAGCTCAAACTCTACAAATCATGGTTGCATTTGCAAATGACTATCTTCGAAGCTTATCATCGTGTACGGATGACTCCAACTCAGCTAAATCTCTGAAAGCGCTTTCTCAGTGCTACCAGCGCTGTATTAGCGGATGCCCCACGGATAAAATTGTTATCTCTGCCGACGCTTTTATCCTGCAATCTTTACAACCCAGTGAATTATTAAATACAGTAATGTATGTTCATAAGAGCATGAATAATGTTCTTCACGTTGATAAAGCATGGCGTGATTTAAAAGCAAAAGAAACATCCACAAGTGAAATGACAGCGTCACAGCCCGAACAAAAAACTACTGTCGTAACAGCGAGCACTAACGGCCAACAATCCCCCGTCATTGCGAGGAGCGCCAGCGATGAAGCAATCTCACAAGCACCGGCAGAAGAACCCCAACAAGCTACTTACACACAAGCACTCCAATCCGAATTTTCCGGAGGCACTGATTTACTAACCACAGATCAACAACAAGCCGCCTATGCTTGCTATAGTCCCACAATGCAACAACAAATGGCCTCAAACAATCCAATTCTTTACTTAATCCAGTTAGCACAACAACAAAGTCAACAACTAGCGCATCAAAGCCAACAATTACAACAACATGAAAATTTACTTCGCCAATTATGCGCAAATGGTTCAGGGACCAATACATCGAATGCAACCACCACCGCCACCGCTCTTTGTCATCCTGAGCGAAGCGAAGGATCTCTCCAAACAACGCCACCACTACAAGCAGGCCCCGTTTATGGATCCTATGGCCCACCTGAAACAAAAGGCCTACAACAAAACTCCTTATTCTCACCCTCTGCCCCACCTGCAGACCCAGAGGTGATCGAATCACATCAAAAAGAACTACAATTCTTACGCGACACCATTGCAACACAAAATCCTAACCCATCCGCACGAGACCTTCGTCTCTTAATTACAGCGGCAGAAGCCAGTGAGCAACCTAATCGCTATTTAATTTATTATTATCACGCGCTAATTGCTTTATCACATCCAACAATCATGAATGAAATCAATTCCGGCGCAGAACTCAAAACATCAGCCAATTATGCAGATAATTGGACTCGAAATTGCGTGAAAACTTCACTAGATTATTTAAATTCAACCCATCATTCATCAGTCAGAATTTGGTTTGAAGAATACGTTCCAGTCAACGACACGGCAGAAGATAAGCGCGACCTCTTCCGCGAATTAACACTAATAGCACTCGACCGCGAGCTAAATCCACAGAGGCTTTCCCTATGCTAACCACTCAACCACAAACCACGCTCGAAGCCAAATTGGATTTCAACACTCCAATGGATGAAAAAACCATAAACGTGCCTGATCAAAATGGTAAAACGCCTCTCGCTCGCGCACTGGAAAAATATAATGAATATTGCATAGCCGATAACAAAGTTGAAGCTGAAAAAGTATTCGATCATATCACTCAGTTACTTTTTCATATGGCTGATATCAATCATGAATCTGTGAAAAAAATTGAAATACAGTCGTCTAAAGATATTTGCAATTTTAATGGATTGCGCGTTACTCTTTTAGCCGAGAACGAAAAACCCATAGCGCGGACCCCAGACTCGCGTGCGCAACTGATCGCAGATTTTTTTCGAAAAAAGCAAAATTTCTTAAAAGCTGAATTCTGGTACAGACAATCCCTCATCGGACATCATCCACATGGCTGGTGGAATTATCAAGTTATTTACTTTGATCAGAAATTTGAAATGAGCCGTATTTATCATTTGCAAAAAGCCTACTTGGTTTACCACAAAAGAAGTTTACAAGCAGATCGCAAACAGGTAATTGACGCTCTAGAAAAATATAGAGAACCCCCCTTTTCAACCGTAGCCCAACTGACTCTCGCCAAACTTTATTTGGCAGAGGATCAAACCTATCGAGGTGAATTCGCCTATCCATCTTCATTCAATAAATCGTATCGATATAAACAAAAAGTCACTGCTTCAAAAGTTCCCGACGAAGCCGCATTTTTCCTATGTAGCTTCAATAATCGGCGGCTTGTACGAGCTTCCTATTCATCTCCAAACCAACCCGAATTTAATCCACTTTGGGAAGAATGGTCTAGATTACAAAAAGAAGCATCCGCCCCCAAAGGAAATTCTTACACATTTCCAAGCATCAATGTACTAAATACAATAATGCAATCCAGCGCTGCAGCACTTCAGTGTATGACATTTTTAGCCTGCACTGAGCCTTTCGATGCACAACTGCTTGCTACCTATTATTTATCCAACGCTTCAGCTTTACGCCCAGCTCCAGAGGTGCAGAAAGAATGTGAAGAGAGACTCAAAAAACACGCTCAATTTATGGAGGGATTAAAAGCATTATACGGATTAGCACCTACATTCGACGAAAGTAAATCAAATCCTGAAAACGCCATTTCCATCTTTGAAAAACTGCAACAAGAAAATGATGGCGCTGATCCAAGTTATACTGAATCTGTCCGAATGCGTCTTGCTGCAAGTTATATAGCTGCCATCAAAAAATTAATGCCAGAAGTATCTATGCAACACGTCCGGAAACTCATTCCATTATATAAAGACTTAATTCACACGCAGGATTATTCATATTTCTTGGAAATACTCGATCAAATTAATTATTTGAGACTAATTCTTCCAAATTATCCTGCCGAAAAAGATCAACTTTTAGCATTGAGAAATATTTTGATGTATATTCAGTGGCACGCCCAATTGGAACAGGGAACCATAAAAAGTAATTTCGAAAATGCCTGTAAAGCCCTTCAGGATTACATGAAACAGAAAGAAGCAAAAGATTCTTCCAATGCACCTGATCCTTTCCTGCAAGACTATATCAATAAAAAATTCGGAGTCCGAATACAATCCTGGATCCAGGCGGGCAATTGTTCTTTCAGAGATATACTTGATTTTATTGATCAGGTTTTTGCAGAAAAAGATAAGTTGTATAGACAGTTGATACAAAACATCCCACGCATACTGGAATCAGCTTTAATTAAAAAATTAGAAGAATTTAAAACAAAACTCTCAACTGAAGACACTCAGTCTGAAAAAAATGTTGAAAATCTGGTGGTATGTTTATTTCATCTGTATGACAAAATTCTAAAAGCAGAAAACCCGGGATTAGTTCCAAATTCTGAAGTGTATCTTGAAGTACGGAATAAAATGGCAAAGTTATTACGGGATAATTTACCATTAGCCTATAAATATAAATCAATTTTTTCTTGTAATTATGATCTTTATAAAGATTACCTTAAAAAATTACCCTTTACCAAAAAAACCGAAGAAGAAGAAAATGCGATTGCCGTATTAAATGCTTTAATTGAAGGTAAAAAATTACCTGAATTTAAAACTGCAGAGGAAGTCAAAACCACTCCAGCAGAATCTCTTGCACCAAAAGAGGCTACCCAATCACCCGAAACCAATAATTCTGCTCCCGCCGAAACTGCCAAACCCGCAACAGCTGAAAAACCAGCAGCACTCCCAGCCACAGAACAAAAACAAACACCTCCACCCAATTCCACTTTGTTCCTGGCCGAAAGTAAAAAACCCGTGTTACAACCCTACGATGTTAATGTTTTACACGGGCTAAAAGCATTTATTCTACAATATGGAACAACCGCCAAAACCATTTCTGAACTGGACAAAGAATTATCTGCTAAATCTGATTCGCCCTACGCTGCCTATTTGATGGCCCTTATGATGCAGAATACTGCAAAACGTAGCGCCGAAGATGAATCCAATGTTACCATCGCCCATGCAACCTTTACTGAACAAGTTAATGAAGCCCACCCCATCGCCATCTGGTGCCAACAACGACTCATCCCTGAATTTATAAGACTTGAAAAAGCAGGTTTAGCAACCCCTATTGCGGATGTCGCATTGCAGTTGATTGACGAAGAACTAGGTTCACCGGATTTGTTGCATCGCGATGTGAAACATATGTCTGTTGAACGATTCAATGAATACTGGAAGAAAGCACAGCCTAAAATTACCCCTGAAAGCAAGGCTTTTGAACAACTAAAAGCACTCGAGCAAAAAGATGCGAAAGAGTTAAATGGTTTTCAGTGTTATGTTCTGGCTAAATTATATAATAAAGAACTAACACTTCCTGGATTCGAAAGCAATCCCGCTAAAGCATTTCACTATTACTTAAAATCAGCCGAAAAAGGTTGTATCAATGGCAATAGAGAAATGGCGAGAGCTTATAAAGATGGATTGTATGACCAACCCAAAAATCCTGCGCTTGCATTAGAACATTTAACTAAAGCGTGTAATGCGGGTGACACATTCGCACTCAATCTTTTGGGTGAAGCTTATTATTATGGTAATTTGGGACATGAAGTTAACAAAGAGAACAAACAGAAAGGAGCAGAACTTTGGAAACAAGCAGTTGGTCTTGGGCATGCTTATGCATGTGGAAATTTAGGTCAATATTACCATGAGGAATCAGATCCCATCGATATAGAAACAGCCATTTTCTATTTAATAATAGGCGCCGAACGTAACGATTTAAACTCATGTAACCGTTTAGGTTATATTTTAAATGATAAAAAGAATCCCGAGTGTGTTGTATATTATAAACGCGCTACAGAGATAAATAATAAAGATGGAATAGCCTATTTTAATTTTGGTTTACTAATGCAATTTGGCTTAGTAGATAATCAAGAACAAACAGTGATTGCGAAAGACATCCCTAAAGCAATTGAACTTTTTGAACAAGCAGCAAAAAATGGCACCTATACGGCTCACCTAAATCTGGGAATCATTTACAAAGACCAAAAAGAAGAAGCCAAAAGCCGAGAACATTTCCAAAAAGCTGCTATTCATTTTAGAGCTGGATTTTTAAAGGATCCAAGCAACATAAAACCAAATCGTTTTGAAGTACTTAAAAACCAATTGCCCGATGACATTGAAATCCTTTATTACGTAAGTACAGCTAAGAATCAAAATTTATTGGCTGAAAAAAAATTATCTGCAGAGGATACTAAAAAAATCAGGGTATTATTTGAAGAAGATATGAGCTCTGACAATGAAGCGATTCGAAAGAATGCCACTGCACTGATCGACCAACTTGATCCAGCATTTGCTGCGGGTCAAGATTTAGATGCAATACGATTGCTTCGAAAAGAGTATACAAAACTGGAAGAATTAAAAAAAGAAAAAACTGCCAATACAAATCCTGACAATATTGAAAAAATGATCTTTGAATTATATGAATTATATTTAAAAATGCTTGATCAGGGTGTTGCAGAAAACAAAGTGCGTGAAAAAATTGGAAAACTATTGACAAAAGACCACATGGAGTTGGCGCGCAAAAAATCGACCCGATCAAAGCTAGGAGCAACCAGTCATTTTGATCAATATGAAAGTTATTTTAGATCAGTGGTTGATAAATGTGGTTCTTTAACACCTGAAGAAGCAGAAGCATACGGCGACGACTATGTGCAAACCCAAACGGCCCAGTCTGCAGCTGAAGTTAAATCAACCGTTACAAATGAGGGAGAAGTTAAAGCAGCCCCCATAGATTCTCAACTTGCATCGAGAACAGCACCCGATTCTACGGTTGTGGTTTTACAAGCGTTGCCTAGGGTAAGAAGCAAAGAAGAACCTGTGACTACGAATTACGATGAGGACATCAGTGCTACCGCTGATCAAGTGTCTCGAATGCTTCGATCGTCTTGTGATCCAACGGTAACGCTGGTTAATCTGCCTATACAAGATGAAGAGGCGGCAATAAGGCTAAGTATGTTAACGCGGTTTTAAAGCTTGGCTTATTCTGCATCTCACCCGCTGCCTTCGGCGTCGACTTGACTCTTTTACTATATCCCTTTAGTCTTTACCTTTGTAAGAAAATCTATTACTAGGAGATCGTTATGCTCATGCGAGTTTTCGTTATTCTCATCGTGTTGGTTGCGATTGTCGTTGGTGTACTTGCACTCACTTTACCCCGTGAAGAAATTGTTAAATTAATTATTTTCCGTGATTTCTTTGATGTGTCATTACCGATTTTGGCATTTGGTGCATTGGTGAAATATCTTTGCTCTTGCCGACATGGACATCATCATTGCAATGATAAAGCATGTCCAATGTGTAACAAATAACAACAGACTGTCATTGCGAAGCGCGTTTTTCGCGCTGAAGCCATCTCAGAAAGATTGCTTCGCCGCCTAACGGCGACTCGCAATGACGGTAACACCCAGTTCATTTTCTCTAGCCTGAAACCCTTCAGCAATCGCATATCCAACCACCACAGCCAATTGATCGCCTACATAAATTAACGGCACCCAATTCCGCTCCCACGTCGGCACATTCCAATCCTGAAATAATTTTTTCAGTGAATGCGTTATGCTGCGGCCAGCGAGTTGAATTTTTTCACCGCCCTGTCTGAATCGGACGGAAATATCTTGAAGATCCGTTCTTAATCCTTTTCCTTTGGTCAAAATAGTATGCAAGGTGTTGCGTGGTAATTGTAAAGGTTGTTTCATATCCCAGGACAATTCCAGTGTGTCGGGTTTATTTTCTAAAAAAGGCAGCGCATATAATTCATCCTGAAATCGACGCAACTCTACATTATCCCAGACAAAATAGGGTAATTTATCTTCGCGTGCATGCAGCATGTCTTGCTGGATTTGCTGCAATTTTATTGATGAAGGCACAGAAAAATTTAATTGCCGAAGCCAATAACGCAAGATATTTCTTTGCCTTTCGGGTGAAAATTGTTTTAATTTTTTAATTGAAATCACCGAAATAGGTTTTGTAATTGACGATTCTCCCACTCCCGTCATTGCGAGGAGCGCTTTTTGCGACGAAGCAATCTCTAGAAAGATTGCTTCGTCGCAAAAAGCGCTCCTCGCAATGACGGGTTTTGCGCAATAGCAATCCTGCAAATCATTCGCTGCCATTTCATCTAATAAAATCTGCGCTTCAGCACAATTTTCTGCAACGCGAGACAATACGTCATTCACCGTCGGCCACTTTTTTTTGAGAAGAGTCAAAATTTCCTGCCGCAAAAAATTTCTTGTGAAATTTAAATTGGCATTGGATTCATCTTCAACCCATTTTAATTGATAATGGTTCGCGTAATTTTCAATGGCGCTCCGCGCTACTGTTAAAAAAGGCCGTGCAAGGTAGCCTTTTCCAAAGGATTTAATCACTGGCATCGCAGCTAACCCTTTCGGTCCCGATCCACGCAATAATTGCAATAAAACCGTTTCCGCTTGATCATCCTGATGATGCGCGGTGAGCAGCATATCTTGCTGATTTAATAATTTTTCAAAAATAGCATAACGCGCATTGCGAGCATTTTCCTCAGGACTGTCTTCTGGATTTTTTTCAGAAACAGTAATCGAATGCGCAGAAAATTCAATATTTAAAGCACGACACACTTCACTGCAGTGTAAACGCCAATTTTCAGCCTGCAGGCTCCAGCCGTGATTGATATAGACAGCATGTAATTTTAGCGGATATTTTTTACGTAATAGCGACAGCGCATTCAACAGCACGTGCGAATCCACGCCACCGCTATACGCAATCCAATAGAGACGATCAAAACCCTGATCTAATAAAAATCGTTCCAGGGTTTCAAGAATGGATTCCATAGGACATCAAGCGTTGATAACGCTGCTCAAGTAATTTATCGATGGGAAAACGTTGGATTTCAGCCAATTTGTCGCCGAGAATTTTTTTCAAATTAAAGGCAATTAAATCATAATCGCGATGTGCGCCGCCTAACGGTTCCGGCACCACTTGATCAATTAATTTTAATTGTAAAATTTGCTCGGCGGAGACACCCATGGCTTCGGCCGCTTGCGGGGCTTTTTCGGCGCTTTTCCATAAAATCGATGCGCAGCCTTCGGGTGAAATCACAGAATAGATAGAATATTGCAGCATTAGTACTTGATCACCCACACCAATCGCCAGCGCACCGCCTGAACCACCCTCGCCTATTACCGTACAAATAATCGGGGTTTTTAAGCGCGATAACACAAATAAATTGCGGGCAATGGCTTCACTTTGGTTGCGCTCTTCGGCACCAATGCCAGGATACGCACCCGGTGTATCAATAAAAGTGAAAATCGGCAATTTGAAACGCTCTGCCATTTGCATGAGTCTTAAGGCTTTGCGGTAATCTTCAGGATTCGGCATGCCGAAATTGCGTTCGATTTTTTCCTGAGTTTTGCGGCCTTTTTCATGACCAATGACCATGACCGGTTGGCCTTCAAAGCGGGCAATTCCCGCCACAATGGTTGGCCCTTTTGACAAAGCGCGATCGCCATAGAGTTCGTCAAATTCAGTAAAAATCCGGCTAATATAATCGAGCGCATGAGGCCTTAAAGGGTGTCGCGCCAATTGGGTAACTTGCCAGGGGGTCAACCGCGCAAAAATGTCCTTAGTCAGCTGCCGGCTTTTGGCCTCTAAGCGGCTGATTTCATCGGTTAAGTTGATGGAGTTGTTGTCTTTTCCAACCATGCGCAATTCCTGGATTTTCGCTTCCAGTTCGGCGATGGGTTGTTCAAATTCTAGGAAATTCAGATTCATCTTTTAGAAACGCCTGTTTTTATCATTTCAAGCCGGATATGATAGCTGAAAGCAGGGTTTATGACTATAATTTCTGATTATTGCCGCGTCATTGCGAGGAGCGCTTTTTGCGACGAAGCAATCTCTTGAAAGATTGCTTCGTCGCTTCGCTCCTCGCAATGACGAAATTACTAAAAGGACCGACATGGAACCCGGATTTATTCACTTACGATTACATACTGAATATTCCTTGAGCGATGGACTCGTCCAAATCGAGCCTTTGGTCAAAAAAGCGGCAGAAAGCAATATGCCCGCTATCGCTGTTACCGATCAAAGCAATTTATTCGCGGTCGTTAAATTTTATCAGGCAGCCATCAGTGCCGGCATCAAACCGTTGATTGGCGCAGACATCTGGCTTGAAAATAAAAAGCAACCCGCTCTGCCTTTTCGTTTGACTTTGCTCTGCCAAAACCAAACCGGCTACAAAAATTTATTAAAACTGATTACTCAAAGTTATTCCGAAGGTCAAAAACTCGGTAAAGCCATCATTCAATATGAATGGCTAGCTTCGTTATCCTCTGGATTAATTGCGCTTTCCGGCGCACTCGAAGGCGATGTGGGTCAAGCGCTTTTAGCTAACGATATGGCGCTTGCTGATTCGGCCTTGCAATTCTGGTTAGAAAATTTTTCAGGCCGCTATTACCTCGAATTACAACGCACGGGTCACGCCCAACAAGAAACTTATATTCAAGCCGCCGTCACACTCGCTGAAAAAAATCAATTGCCCGTTGTGGCAACGAATAATGTCCGATTTTTACAAAAAGATGATTTTGAAGCACATGAAGCGCGCGTTTGCATCCACGAAGGATATATTTTAACGGATCCGCGGCGCCCTAAAAATTACACTGAACAACAATATTTTCGTTCTCCCGATGAAATGGCGGAACTTTTTTCTGATATTCCTGAGAGCTTGGAAAATTCTGTTGAGATTGCTAAGCGCTGTAATGTTTCTCTGTCCCTTGGTAAAAACTTTTTGCCTCGTTTTGCAGTGCCTGAAGGATTTACCACCGATACTTATCTCGCAGACGTTGCAAAAAAAGGGTTGGATGAACGACTAAAAATTTCTTTCGATACGACAGCGCCTACTTTTTCTGTTCAGCGTTATGCATACGATCAGCGCTTGCAACTGGAAATTGATGTTATCACCAAAATGGGCTTTTCAGGCTATTTTTTAATTGTTGCCGATTTTACGCGCTGGGCGCGTGAAAATGGTGTGCCGGTAGGTCCTGGTCGTGGTTCAGGTCCTGGATCATTAGTCGCTTACGCACTGAAAATTACCGATCTCGATCCACTCGTACACGAATTATTGTTCGAACGTTTTTTAAATCCCGAACGCGTGTCCATGCCTGATTTTGATATCGATTTTTGTATGGAAGGCCGCGATCGCGTGATTGATTATGTGATGGAAGCGCATGGCCGCGAGAGTGTCGCGCAAATTATTACGTATGGCACGATGGCTGCAAAAGCAGTCGTCCGCGATGTAGGACGCGTACTCGGCATGAGTTATGGTTTTGTCGATAAAATTGCAAAATTGATCCCTTTCGAAATCGGCATGACACTCGAAAAAGCCATGGAGCAAGAAGAATTATTACGCGAGCGTTATCAAAAAGAAGATGATGTGCGCACACTGATTGATCTTGCGTTAAAACTCGAAGGCATTACACGCAATGTCGGCAAACACGCAGGTGGTGTTGTCATTGCGCCAGAAAAACTAACGGAATTTACGCCGCTTTACTGCGAAGAAGATTCACCCGAACATGTCGTCACCCAATTTGATAAAGATGATGTGGAAGCCGTCGGTCTCGTCAAATTCGATTTTTTAGGATTACGTACACTCACCATTATTAATTGGGCCGTACAAAAAATTAATGCCTTACGAACAATCAATAATGAAACCGCGCTCGATATTCATCTGATTCCGATGAATGATGCGGATACGTTTTCGATATTAAAAAAATGTCAGACGACGGCGATTTTCCAATTAGAATCACGCGGTATGAAAGAATTAGTGAAACGGTTGCAGCCTGATTGCTTCGAAGATATTGTGGCCCTCGTGGCTTTATTCCGACCGGGCCCGTTGCAATCCGGCATGGTTGATGATTTTATCAATCGAAAACACGGTCGCGCGCGCGTGATTTATCCGCATCCTAAATTAGAACCCGTACTACGTCCGACTTATGGCGTCATTCTCTATCAAGAGCAGGTCATGCAAATTGCGCAGGTCCTCGCAGGTTATTCGCTAGGCGCTGCTGATTTATTACGCCGCGCAATGGGTAAGAAAAAACCCGAAGAGATGGCTGAACAACGCGTAATTTTTTGCAAAGGCGCTGTTGAACGGGGTGTCAGTTTTGAAACGGCTAATCATATTTTCGATTTAATGGAAAAATTTGCAGGCTATGGATTTAATAAATCGCACTCGGCATCGTATGCTTTAATTTCCTATCAGACTGCCTGGTTAAAAGCGCACTACCCTGCAGCCTATATGGCAGCCGTCTTATCATCCGATATGGACCACACTGACAAAGTCGTGCATTTTGTCGAAGAATGTGAAGCGCTGGGACTGAAAATTGCGCCGCCTGATATTAATCAAAGTGAATACATGTTTAAAGTCGTTGATGAAAAAAATCTGGCGTATGGCTTAGGTGCAATCAAAGGCGCAGGCCTTGCCGCCATCGAACTCATTGTTGCCGCGCGCGAAAAAGACGGCCCATTTAAAAATCTTTTTGATTTTTGTCAGCGCGTGGATTTGCGCAAAGTGAATCGTCGCGTACTCGAAGCCCTAATTAAATCCGGTACATTTGATCAAATTGGCCCGCATCGCGCGAGCATGATGGCGAGTATTGATTTAGCGTTATTGCAAGCAGAACAAGCTTCACGAAATCAAGAAATGGGCCAGCATGATTTATTTGGCGCGACAACGCCTGTGACACACGCGGTGGATTATGTAAAAGCAAATCCATGGAATGATCAAGAACGGTTATTTAATGAAAAAGAAACGTTAGGATTGTATTTGTCAGGCCATCCCATTCATCGTTATCTGACTGAACTCGAAAAATTTATTAGCATGCGACTTTCAGAAGCGCACCCGGAACAAAATAAAACGGTCATTCTAGCTGGAATTGTCACTAGCGTGCGCGCCCTGCAAACCAAAAAAGGCGATCGCATGGCCGTTGTCACATTGGATGATTCATCCGCGCAAATGGATATGTTATGTTTTTCAGAAAATTTTCAGAAATATCGCGACCTATTAGTGAAAGATAAATTAATTATTGTCGAAGGCGAAGTGAGTCGCGATGATTTTAATAATAGTTTTCGATTGATTAGTCGGGATATTTTTTCGATTGAACAAGCGCGGGAACGGTATGGAAAATATTTGCAAATACGGGTTTCAGCGAACAAAATGGATGAAGTGCAAAAACTCACGTCGGCTTTGGAAAAATATCGGGGCGGACGTTGTAGAATTACACTGGATTACATGCGCGATGATGCGAAAGCGAATTTGCATTTGGGCGATGCGTGGAAGGTATCACCGACCGATTCGTTGATTAATTTGTTGAGGGAAATGTTTTTAGAGATGAATGTGGAGATGGTGTATTAATTCCCCGTCATTGCGAGCCCTGCTTTTTAGGGCGAAGCAATCTTTCTAGAGATTGCTTCGTCGCAAAAAGCGCTCCTCGCAATGACGTGCTAATCAAGCAACTTTGCCACCGGCTCAAACGACCGCCGATGAATCGCGCAAGGTTTATATTTTTCCAGCGCCAAAAGATGCTCCGCCGTCGTATAACCCTTATGCTGCGCAAACCCATACCCCGGAAATTTTTTATCTAACTCAATCATCTCGCGATCGCGCGTCACTTTCGCAATAATCGATGCAGCACTAATACTGGGTTCGGTTTCATCACCGCGAATAATTAATTTTGTTTCACAAGATAATTTTGGATTTTGATTACCATCGACCAATGCGATATCCGGCAGTATTTTCAATCCCGAAACCGCACGACGCATGGCCAGAAAAGTCGCCTGCAAAATATTGATCTGATCAATTTCTTCGACATCCGCACGGCCAACCGCCCAGGCAATGGCGTGTTCCTGAATTTTTAAGAATAATTCTTCGCGTTGTAAGGCCGTGAGTTGTTTTGAATCATTCAGGCCTTTGATGGGCTTTTCTGGATTTAAAATAACGGCCGCCGCGACCACAGGGCCCGCCAAAGGGCCTCTTCCCGCCTCATCTACCCCGGCAATTAAAGTAATTCCTTGTTTTTTAAGCATTTTTCCTTATCCATTAGGCAAAATCGTTTTTGCCAGAAATGTTATAATTATTTTGTGAGAACAATATAATGAAAACAGCGTGCCGTCAAAGGGAGAACGATCATGGCCAAACAAGATGAAGCTCCTAAAAAAGAACAGAAAAACGCATCGCTTTTTTATATGGGAGCGGAAGGATCGTTTTCGTTTTTTAAGCAAGCGGTAAAGAAGGAAAAGCAAAGTTTGCTAGAGCAAGAGGAACTGGATAAAACGCCGAAGCCTGAAGTTTAATATCCTGCAGAAATCAATCAAACCCGTCATTGCGAGGAGCGTTTTTTGCGACGAAGCAATCTTTTGAGAGATTGCTTCGTCGCTACGCTCCTCGCAATGACGTTGAAATCAGGGAAAAAATGGCTTCAGCTGCTTTCTCACTTGCATTACAACGAAGTTTTTCATGAAGTTCGGTAAATCGTTTTTCAAGCGCTGCGACTTTTTCGGGATGATCGAGATAATCTAACAAGGCTAACGTCAATTTTTCAGGTGTGGCATCGTTTTGAATCAGTTCGGGAACAACTCGCTCGTTTGCTAATAAATTGGGTAAGCCAATATATTTCACGTGAATAATTCGTTTAGCAATTTGAAAAGTTAATGCACCGGTGCGATAGGCAATGACCATTGGGCGTTTGTAGAGCATGGTTTCTAAAGTGGCGGTACCAGAGGTCACTAACACAACATCGGAAGCTTCCATGACATCATGTGAATGTCGTTCAAAAAATTTGATGGGGACTTCGGGAATATCTTTACGCCATTTAGTTTGAAATTCGACATGGCGTTTTTTATTGGCAGAAGACGTAATAAATTCAATTTGCGGCCGCACCTTCCAGATCCGATAGGCCGCAGCTATAAAAAGTTTTGCTAGATATTTTAATTCTTTGCGACGACTGCCGGGTAAAATCGCGATATAAATTTTTTCAGGATCTAAATTTAATCTTTTTCGGGCAGCTAATTTGTCGGGATGAAGCGGAATTTGATCGGCTAAGGGATGACCGACGAATTTGACTGGGATTTGATGATCTTCGTAAATTTTCGCTTCGAATGGAAATAAGGTCAGCATTAAATCGACAGCGCGTGCGATTTTGAAAATGCGATTTTGCCGCCACGCCCAAACAGAGGGGCTTACGTAATGGGCCACGCGGATGCCTTTTTGACGTAATTTTAATTCCAAACCTAAATTAAAATCCGGTGAATCAATACCGATAAAAACATCCGGTTTGTTTTTTAAAAAGTGATGGTACAAACCATTTCGAATGTTGATCAGTTCTGGTAAGTGCATTAAGGGTTCGACAAAACCCATGAGCGAGAGACTTTCGATGTTGTAGAGACTTTCGCAGCCTTCGGCAATCATGGCGGGGCCGCCGACGCCGGTGATGGTTAAATGGGGAATTTTTTGGCGGAGTGCTTTGATAAGACTTGCGCCGAGTAAGTCACCTGAGGGTTCGCCTGCAACGATGCCGATTTTTATTCCTTCAAGAGTGTCATCCCGCAAAACGTTCGTCCTCTGCAAATTTTCGAAGTTAATTTATTTCACGAACGTTTCTGCGGGACCTGGGCTTTTAACAAGTTTGCAGATTCCTGCTTTCAGAACTGCAAACCCGGGTCCCGCAGAATTGCTCGCGAATTTTCTATGATACTTTCAAAATGACGAGCGAGCAATTTGCGGGATGACAAAAGGTTTTTATCGAATAATCCCGCGCTCAGATGTGTCAATAAAATCAATCATCATCTGCACATCAGAACAGTCTTTCACCATTTCCGTCAAATGGTCCATGGCTTTTTTAACAGTAAGCCCACTGCGATAAATCACTTTGTAAGCGCGTTTTAATTTCAGAATGGTTTCTTCTGAAATGCCGCGGCGTTTCATGCCGATGGTGTTTAAGCCAAAGGGTTTTGCATAGTAACCGGATACTTTTACAAAAGGCGGAACGTCTTTATCAATGACCGCACCCATGCAGGCAAAACTGTGTTTGCCCATGCGGCATTCCTGAAATAATCCAGAAAAACCACTCATAATGACATAATCATCGACGGTCACGTGACCTGCAAGTGTCACGCCATTTGCGAAAATGACATGATTGCCAATGACACAATCGTGCGCAATATGAACGTACGCCATAAATAAATTATCACTGCCGATGCGAGTGTAAGCTTTATCTTGTGCGGTGCCGCGATTAAAAGTACAAAATTCACGAATGGTATTGCGGTCACCAATTTCCAAAATGGTGCGCTCGCCGCGGAATTTTTTGTCCTGCGGAATTTCACCGATCGATGAAAACTGGAAAATTTTATTTTCTTTACCAATGATGGTTGGACCCTGAATGATGACATGCGGGCCAATCCAAGTGCCCTCGCCGATTTCAACTTCAGGACCGATCATAGTCCAAGGGCCAATTTCTACATTGTTAGCAATTCGCGCCGATGGATCAATTATTGCAGTTGGATGAATCATATTAACCCCTTCTCGCGCTAATAAGTTCTGCTTCACACACAATTTCGTCACCCACAAACGCCTTGGAATCTAACTTCCAAATATCACGTTTGGTTTTAGTGAGTCTCACTTCCAGACGTAATTGATCGCCCGGTTCAACCACTCGGCGGAAACGCGCGTTATCAATTCCGGCAAATAAATACAAAACGCCGTCGCTCGGTGATGTTTTAGTGGATTTGTAAGCCAATACGCCGCCAGCTTGTGCCAGCGCTTCTAGTATCAAAACACCTGGCATGACAGGACGGTTAGGAAAATGTCCCTGAAAATAGGCTTCATTAATCGTGACGTTTTTTATCGCCACCAAGGATTCACCTTCTTTGATGTCAATTACACGGTCAATCAATAAAAAAGGAAAGCGATGGGGCAAATATTTTAATACTTCATGAATATCCATTACACTTTTCATGGTTATTTCTCTCTCGTTGAATGTTGACTTTCCAGTTTTTTTTCCAGAATTTTGACCCGCTCCACTAATTGCTCTAGACGATTCACTCGCGCACTGTTTTTGCGCCATTCGTCTTGCTTTACCACGCCACCAACACCCGAGGCATACACACCCGATTCATGAATCGATCGCGTAATTGCGGCACCCCCAAGCACTACGACTTGATCGGCAATGGTTAAATGGCCCGCAAAACCTGCTGCACCGGCGATCAAACAATTTTTTCCAATGACAGTGCTGCCAGAAATGCCAACTAAGGCCGCAATCGCAGTATTCGCGCCAATTCGTACGTTATGCGCAATCTGGATCAGATTATCTAACTTCACTCCTTTCTCGATTACGGTATCGCCAACTGCGCCACGATCGATACTGCAGTTTGAACCGATTTCAACATCATCTTCGATGATCACACTGCCTAATTGCGGAACTTTGTGCCAGGTGCCCCGGTGATTTGCCATGCCGAAGCCATCACTACCAATCACGGTACCACTCGCAATTTTCACTCGCTTACCGAGTTTGATACGGTCATAGATCGTGACATTGGCATCAAGACGAGTGGATTCATCAATTACCGTCAATTCGCCGATCGCGCAACCAGGACTGATTACGACATGAGCACCGATTTTAACATTTTTTGCAATGGTACAATGCGCGCCGATTGATGCAGTGGGATGAATGTCAGCGTGTTCTTCAATCACAGCGGTCGGATGAATCCCCGGTTCCGGCGCACTTTTTGGATCAAAATATTCAGCAATTTTGGCGTAAGTAAAATGCGGATTTTTAGAAATCAACGCATGGGTCGTGACCTCGGCTGCATCATTTGGCGATAAAATCACAGCCGCCGCTTGGGTGTTCGCCAGAAATTTTTTGTAAGCAGGATTTGTTAAAAAAGTAATGCAATCGGGCCGCGCATCTTGAATGGTGCACACACCTTTGATGACACGCTTGGGATCCCCTTTGATTTCAACACCGAGTTCACTTGGAAGTGCGCTCACGAGTTCAGATAATGTGTATTGCATTTTTTTCATCAAATCTCTTAATGTTCATATAAATCGAAATCCCGATGAGAGAGAATCTCTATCGGGATTTGTTTTGCACGGCTGTCATGCGAGTCGCCGTTAGGCGACGAAGCTATCTCAGGAGATTGCTTCGTTGCGAAAAGCGCTCCTCGCAATGACATCCAGAAAATTATTTCTTGTCAAACTCTTTTGATACATCTTTGGTGATGTCAGCGGAGTCATTTGCATAAATTACAGCTTGTGAATCTAACACGAGCGAATAATTATCTTTTTTAGCAATGCCAGAAATAATGTCATTCAATTGAGCCAACACGCTCTTCATGATTTTGCCTTGTTCTTTGGCTAAATCTTGTTGGAACGCAGAAGCGTCTTTTGACAAAGAAGATTGATCATCAACGATTTTACGTTGTAATGCATCTCTGTCTTTTTGGTTCATGGTTGGACTTTCTTTTTTGAATTTGTCGAGTTCATCTTGCAAATCTTTTTGAGCAGCAACCAATTTGTCTTGGCGTGGCTTGAATTGGCTTTGCAATTTTTTGTTTAGCTCAGCAATTTTAGGAGATTGTTGGAAAACTTGCTGAACATTGACCACAGCAATATTCGGTTGTCCTGCGACATTCGTCTGAGCATAGGCTTGCGTGCCTGCGATCAGCAATACTGAACTCACTAACGCCAAAACTTTCTTCATAACTTTCTCCAATAAAAATTAATAATAATTCCTGCTTATTTTTTGACCCAAACCGGTTTTATTTCCAAGTCCCATAGTATGTCATGTTTATCCAAAATTAGCACCTAGAGAAAATTGGAAAGGTTCCACATCGTCAGCGATATGACCTGCCCCATGTTGACGATTAATGGGTTTAGCTAAGCTCACATCAATCAAGCCCAACATGGTCAACCAGTCCCCTTCAATACCCATAGAATAACGGAGCGGACCCGATGCGGTGCCTCCAATTGGCCTATTGTCGAAGCTATTATAAACGTTACCTGCGTCCATAAAAACACTGGTACGGAAATTATCTGAAATATAATTGGGGAATATCATCGCGATCGAGGCAGTGGCCAATTCGTTACCACCTGTGGGTTTTTGTAAGGAATCTTTAGGCCCTAAAGAACCGCCCAAAAAGCCACGAACCGTATCAAAGCCGCCCGCATAATAGTTTTTGAAGAAGGGGAAATTCAAAGCGGTATTGCCGTTAAAGCTATTGCCATAACCTACCTGGCCTCGTGCGGTAAAAATAAAGCTGTCGTTTAAGGGGAAATACCATTTACTGCCAATGGAGGCCGTGTAATAAGTCAAGCCACCGACCAATGGCGCATAAACATTAAATCCTAAGGTATCTAATGATCCGCGTGTCGGGAATATCGCTTTATCGCGGCTGTCTCTGGAAATGCCTGAGATTAAATCACCCTGTACAAATTGTCGCCCATGTGCGTTGACAAAATTTTGTACTTGGGTCGAAACCTGGTTTTGTAGGGTTAATAAAGTGTCTTCGATACCGTAACCTAATTGAACTCGGTTAAAGACGTCTTTTTCTTGACCGATCGGAATATCATAAATCACGTTTAAGTCATACTGATTGGCAGTATAACTGGATGACAAGTTCGCAGCCCCTGGATTGGTTTTGGATAACGACAAGTTAATACTGCGCTGGATACCATCTGGGGTGTAATAAGGGTTGGTATAGTTTACCCCGATATAGGTTTCATAACGGTTTTTGGTTGCATTGAAGCCTAGTGTTTTGCCCGTTCCTAATAAATTCTTTTGATTGAAGGCGACACCGAATTGGATACCATATTGTTGTGAGTAACCCACACTAAAGGTCGCGGTCGCAGCGTTATCTTCGGTCACTTTATAGTTTACATCCACGAGATCATCTTCACCCTGAACTGGGAGTACCGTCATTTCGACATCTTTCACATAAGGCAGCATGCTTAAGCGATGTTTGGATTCTTCCAGTTTGCTGGTCGAAATCACCGATGATTCCATTTGCTGGATTTCACGACGCAATACTTCGTCATTGGTTTTTGAATTGTTGCTGAAATAAATATGGCGTACATACGTGCGTTTGCCTGGCTTCACATTAAATGTGATGAAAACCGTTTTGTTGGCATCATCAATTTTGGGATCAATTGAAATGATCGCAGAAGCATAACCAATATCACCGAGTGCATTGCTTAGTGCTTTTTCGCTATCGACGACTTTTTGTCTTGAAAAACGTTGGCCCGGTTTGACGGTAATGAGACTATACATTTTATCGCGCGGCAATATCAAATTGCCGGTTAAGTCCACGCCACTGACACTGTAAGGCACATTTTCATCGATCGTGATCGTGAGATAAATCGATTTACGGTCCGGCGTAATTTCAACTTGTGATGATTTCACCTGGAAACGCACATAACCATGGTCTAAATAATAATTGCGTAAATTATCGAGACTTTCTTCGAGTTTTTCAGGCGTGTAACGGTCTTTTTGGGTAATAAACGTAAAAATACCCGGTGTTGAAACAGTTAATTGTTTCGTTAATGTGCTTTCGCTAAAAGCATGGTTTCCAATGATATTAATATGCCGAATTTTAGCAACCAAACCTTCCGAAATATCAATATTGACCATCACACGCCCACGCGCCATCGGAGTCGTTGTCACATCAACGCGCGCATTATAACGGCCTAATTCATAATACTGGTTCAAGAGACTTTGTTTAATTCGATCTATCATCGCACGGTTGTAAACATGGCCTTCGGCGATATCCATCGATTTCATGACGGTGGTTAATTTGTCTGTCGGAATAAATGAATTGCCTGAAATTTTCAGTTTACCAATCGTCGGGCGCTCCACGACATCAATGATTAAAGTACTACCCGATCGGTTCAATGAAATGCTTTCAAAAAATCCGGTTTGATAAAGCGTGCGAATGATCGCTGCGGTTTTGGCGCCGGTCAGAGTTTGACCGGGGCGAATCGGAAGATAACTGTAAACGGTATTCGCAGAAATGCGCTGCAATCCCTGGATTTCGATTTTGTTGACGACAAAACTATCTGCCCAAACAGGTAAGCTGAGCAAGCTGCCGATTAAGATGAATAAGAGAATTATTTTTTTCATATTTTATACTTATTGTGGCGGAACAATTTAGCCGCTTAATTTAACCAGTTCTTATTGGTAAATCCAGAGTCTTTTTAAAAAAATCTTTGTCAGCCTGAGCAAAGGATGACAGTATAAAAAAAACACCTAGGCCAATTTGGTCAATAAAATTCCTCCGACCGCAAAAGCCGGTGCTGCCGCCGTAAGACTGTCGATTCGATCTAAGATTCCACCGTGTCCAGGCAACAGATGGCCTGAATCCTTGAGGCCTGCGTTTCGCTTTAACATGCTTTCAAATAAATCACCCAAAACGGAAAATAAAACGGTGACAATGGATAAAATAATGAACGACAGCCATTGCGCAGAATCAAATTTAAAAATAATCAGCGTCGCCAATGCAATAACCAATGTCACAATGAGTTCGCCAATAAATCCTTGCCAGCTTTTTCCGGGACTGACTTTGGGGGCTAATTTATTTTTTCCCCATTTACGGCCAATAAAATAAGCGCTGCTGTCAGCTATCCAAACCAATACAAATAAATACATTAATACATAAATGCCGGTATCAACGTTACGGATAAAATTTAATGCGAGCCAGCAGGGAACTAAAACTAGCGCACCCATCACGCCGCGCGCGATGATGCTTTTTCCCCAAACCGCACTTCCGCGAGGATAAAAAATCACTAGGAAAAATGCGATCAACCAACCCACTATCGCTCCATATAATGTGGCAGTTAATGGTAACTCAAACGCACACCACAATAAAAAAAGCACAATGAGCGGATAAATCAGTGCTCGCCATTTATTTTGCACACCCATCAAAAAAGACCATTCCCATGCTGCGACTAACACAAAAAGGGTTGTCAAAACGCAAAACCCAATGGGCGGCAGAAAAATTAATAATGCGATAAAAAGCGGAATTAAAACCAGTGCAGTCAAAATACGGTATTTAAGCATGTTCGGCTCTTAGTTGTTCACTTGTACATCCAAAACGACGCTCGCGCTTTCTGAAAAAAGCGATCGCTTTGTCCATTTCGGCCGCATTAAAATCCGGCCAGAATACATCAGTAAAATAAAATTCCGCGTAAGCAAGCTGCCAAAGCATAAAATTACTGATGCGCTGTTCGCCGCTGGTGCGGATTAATAAGTCGGGTTCGGGTAAATCTTTTGAGGCAAGAAACGGTTCGATCAATTCAGGCGTAATTTGATTTGGTATGACTCTGCCCTGTTCAACTTCGACGGCTATTTTTCGCACCGCTTCACAAATATCCCAACGGCCGCCGTAATTTGCAGCGATTACGAGATTCAATCCGGTATTATTTCCGGTTAACGCTTCGGCATCGGCCATGAGTTGCTGTAATTTTTTATCAAACCGTTCACGATCACCCATTACGCGCAAACGGATATTGTTTTTATGCAGTTTTTTGACTTCGAGTTTCAACATCGTCATGAATAAGCTCATGAGATAACTGACTTCCATTTCCGGTCGCTGCCAGTTTTCACTGCTGAACGCAAAAAGGGTGAGGGCTTCGATTTTTTTTTCGGCGCAATATCTAACGGACTCACGCACAGCATCCACACCGGCTTTGTGGCCGGCAATACGCGGCAGATGACGTTGCTTGGCCCAACGGCCATTTCCATCCATGATAATCGCAATGTGTCGCGGTAATTTTTCGTTCATCAAATTGCCATTAAGTCTGCTTCTTTGGCTGATAATAATTTTTCTATTTCAGCAATATATTTGTCAGTAATTTTTTGTACGTTATCCGTTAAGCGTTTTTCTTCATCTTCCGCGATTTCTTTCTTTTTTAAAAGTTCTTTTAATGCATTATTGGCATCGCGGCGCACGTTGCGGATGCTGACGCGTCCAGCTTCGGCTTCGTTTTTGACGAGTTTAATTAATTCTTTGCGACGTTCTTCGGTGAGTGCGGGTAATGGCACGCGAATCACTTCGCCGGAAGTGGCAGGATTCAAGCCCAAACCGGAAGTCATGATCGCTTTTTCAATCACGGGGACCATGCGTTTTTCCCAGGGTGTGATCACGAGAGTGCGCGCATCGCCAACCGTGATATTTGAAACCTGACTTAAAGGGGTGTCATTGCCATAATAATCAACGCGCAGGTGTTCAAGCAAACTAGGATGAGCCCGTCCAGTGCGAAGTTTGGCGACTTCTTGTTTAAACGAGTCGATGGATTTTTGCATACGGACTTCAGCATCTTGGATAACTTTATGCATATTTTTATTCTCCACTTTTTATGAGTGTACCCACATCATCACCTTGTACGATGTGTTGTAATGCATGAGGATTGTTCATGTTAAAAACGCGCAGCGGCAAACCATTATTTTTGCAAATCAAAATGGCATTCAAATCCATCACGCCTAACTGTTGTTCCAGGACGTCTTCGTAAGATAAAGAAGTATAGCGCTGGCTTTTAGGATGTTTGATGGGATCTGCGGAAAAGACGCCGTCTACTTTAGTGGCTTTTAAAAGAATGTCTGCGCCGATTTCGACACCGCGTAAGGCGGCGGCTGTATCAGTTGTCACTAAAGGATTTCCGGTACCACCAACGAATAGGAGCACTTTGCCTTTTTGCAGATGTTCTTTGGCTTTGGTGCGATCAAAAAAATCAACGAGACCGGGTACAGCAATCGCTGACATGATTTCGACCGGAATGGATTTTTTAATTAAGCCATCGCGGATCGCGAGACCATTGATGATGGTGGCAAGCATGCCCATTTGATCGGCGGTGATGCGGTCGAAACCGGTCGCGCTTAAGTCTGCGCCGCGAATAAAATTGCCCGCGCCAATCACGATGCCAAGTTGCACGCCCAATTTAACGACATTAGCGATTTCTTCGCTGACACGGGATAACTTTTTGGGATCAATACCCAGCGTTTCCTCAGACTGCAATGCTTCGCCGCTGAGTTTTAACAAAATACGCTGGTATTTTAATTTAACTGGTTTGTCCATAACAAATCCCTATTATGAGATTGCTTCGGAATGCTTCGCATTCCTCGCAATGACGAGGGGAAAAATGAATTATCCCCCGTGTACCTGCGCCATCACGGCTTCAACAAAGTCTTCGGTTTCTTTTTCGATGCCTTCACCCACTTCAAAACGGACGAATGAAATCACTCGTGCGCGGTTTTTACCAAGCAAGTTGGAGACCATGACTTCCGGATCTTTGATAAAGGGCTGACCGAGCAAGCTGACTTCGTCCAGGTATTTTTTTAATTTGCCCGCGACCATTTTTTCGATGATTTCTTGGGGTTTGCCACTCGTTGCGGCTTGGGCCATGTAAATTTCTTTTTCTTTAGCAACTAAATCTTGCGGCACATCTTGTTGAGAAATCACGAGCGGTTTGCTGGCTGCAACATGCATCGCAATGTCTTTAGCGAGATCTGAATTATTTATATCGAGCTCAACTAAAACACCAATGCGGCTGCCGTGAGTATAAGTACCAATACTGCCGCTTGCAGTTGACATAATCGCAATGCGACGAATATTGATATTTTCGCCGAGTTTTGCAACTAACGCTTGTCGGGCTTCTTCGATAGAAGGACCGGATTGGCCTGATAATGGTAAAGCTAGTAATGCTTTGACATCTTGTACTTTATGAGCCAGAACACAACGAGCAACGGCTTCTGCAAATTCAAGAAAATTAGTATCACGCGCCACGAAATCGGTTTCGCTGTTGATTTCAACCATGCAAGCAAATTTGCCATCGTTTGCGGTTTGAACCATGACGACGCCTTCTGCGGCAACGCGTCCGGCTTTTTTATCCGCTTTAGCGCGACCAGATTTGCGTAATTCTTCGATTGCTAAGCTCATGTCACCGTTTGCGGCTTCGAGGGCTTTTTTGCATTCCATCATGCCTACGCCGGTGCGTTCACGTAATTCTTTTACTTGTGCTGCATTTACTGCTGCCATAACCACCTCATTGTACCCGGTATGATTTTTTTATTTTGAATCGCTTTCATCATCGACGAAGCTGGTTTTAATCGGTTCTTCTTCGATTTCAACGAATTCATCGGCTGCGACTAATTCTGGATTGCTGCCACGTGCTTCAACAATGCAATCAGCAACATATTTGGTATATAACTGAATGGATCGTAATGAATCATCATTGCCAGGAATCACGTAGCTCACGCCATCGGGATTATTGTTGGTATCGACAATACCAATCACTGGGATACCTAAACGATTGGCTTCGCGCACAGCGATTTTTTCGTGGCCGACATCGATGACAAACAGGGCATCGGGCAGACCACCCATGTTTTTGATACCGCCTAAGCTGCGTTCGAGCTTAGCGCGTTCACGGGTTAAGTTCAGGATTTCTTTTTTGTTTAAACGGCCGAAGCTGTTTTTATCAAACATGCTTTCGAGTTCCTTTAAACGGCGAATGGACTGACGAATGGTTTTGTAGTTGGTTAACATGCCGCCTAACCAGCGATGGTTGACATAAGGCATGCGGCAACGAAGGGCTTCTTCTTTTACCATTTCTTGGGCAGCTTCTTTGGTGCCGACGAATAAAATCTTGCCTTTTTTGGAGGCGATGCTGCCAATAAAATTCAATGCATCATTGAATAAGGGAACGGTTTTTTCCAGGTTAATAATATGGATTTTGTTACGGGCACCGTAAATATAAGATGCCATTTTTGGGTTCCAATGGCAGGTTTGGTGTCCAAAGTGCACGCCAGCTTTCAGCATGTCGCGCATATTAATAGTGCTGTTTGGTGTCATTTGTATCATCTCCGGGTTAGGCCTCCACGTAGGACCTTTATCAACCTTTTTCAAGGCACCCGATAAAGGGGTATAATACGTGTGCGTCGTTAGTTAAAGTTAAAATTCAATTGCTTCTAAGAGCCCGCCTTTATACCATAGATAGCTGTTTTCAACAACATTTAAGTATGGGAACCATGGAAAATATTACAATTAAGACCCCGGATGAAATCGAAAAAATGCGTGTCGCCGGCCGATTAGCGGCTGAGGTGCTGGAAATGATTGAACCGCACGTTAAAGCGGGGGTCACAACGGATGAATTAAACCAGATCTGCCATGATTATATCGTGAATACCCAAAAAGCGGTCCCTGCCCCTTTGAATTACCATGGATTTCCGAAATCGATCTGTACATCTGTTAACCACCAGGTTTGTCATGGGATACCAGGCCCTAAAAAGTTAAAAGAAGGGGACATTGTTAATGTGGATATTACCGTGATTAAAGAGGGCTATCATGGGGATACCAGTAAGATGTTTGTTATTGGCAAACCGTCGGTCCTCGCGGAACGTCTGATTCGAGTCACCCAGGAATGCCTTTATCTTGGGATTCAACAGGTCAAACCGGGGGCGCATTTTGGGGATATTGGAGCCGCCATTCAAGCCCATGCGGAAAGTAATCGATTTACCGTGGTACGAGAATATTGCGGACATGGTATTGGGAAAATTTTCCATGAGCCACCCAACGTCTTGCATTATGGGACGGCGGGTACCGGTGAAACATTGCGCACGGGGATGATTTTTACGATCGAACCCATGATTAATGCTGGGAAACGCGATGTAAAACTTTTACCGGATAAATGGACGGTTGTGACCAAAGATCATAGTCTTTCGGCGCAGTGGGAGCATACGATTTTGGTGACGGAGTCGGGGTTTGAGGTTTTGACTCGGCGTCGGGAAGAGAACTTTTGATTGCTGGAGGGGGCAGGCGTTAGAAGTCAGCATTTTATTTTCGAAAGCGCTTTGGGGTGGGCTTTTCTTCTTTTTGAGCCATCGGCTTCGAACTAAAGTTGCGAGGTTGGGATGTTAATGCTTTTCTGAGCACCAAAAGTGGGGGGCACAAAGGCCGATTTTTTCGAATTGGATTTAAACGGCTTACCTTTAAGAGAGGCTTTAGAAGGCGCTTTCGAAAATAAAATGCTGACTTCTAACGCTTTGGGGGTTTGGGGCGCAATTTGTTTTGGAGCGGTTTTTACCGCTTAGCCAAAAGTAAATGTATAAACTTCTAACCCTGGGGTTTCTGAAATTACTTCCAACACACCTTCGCTTGATTCAGGGAGTGACACCGCATCGTAAAGAATGTGGTCTTTGACAGAAAGCGTTTTAATCAACTTATCATTTAAAATAATTTTGACGGGAATCGAAAGACCTGTTGCGCTGCCCATGACGATAAATACTTTTTGCGCATGGAAATGAATTTTTAATGACGCATTAATGGCGGTCGACTGAATATTTTGTGATTTAACATTCCACTCGCCTTTTAATGCCCATTGGTTTTCAGCAAGACGCTCCGGATAAGTATAAGAAGCCGGTTTATTGTAAGAAATCGTTTCGGGGCTCGCATAATTTTCCATGCGCGCATAGCCTAGATAAGTTTCGGGCGTTTCTGGTGCAATCACCTCATTTTCACCTGATAATTTGGCGGCGGTCATGCCTAATAAAAACCGAATATTATTTTCCGTTTCAGCATAATTGCCTTCGCCAAAATGCACGTAAACTACTCTGCCCTCTTTATCAATTAAATAATGCGCTGGCCAATAACGATTTTGAAAATTTCGCCAAGTCACAAATTGGTTATCCAAAGCGACAGGATATTTTATTCCAAAATTCTGCACGGCTTTTTCGACATTGTCGGGGTTTTTTTCAAAATCAAATTCGGGTGTGTGTACGCCGATAATCACTAACCCATCTTTGTGATAACTGTCGTACCATTTTTTTAAATAAGGCAACGTGCGTATGCAATTAATGCAGGAATAAGTCCAAAAATCGATTAAAACGACTTTACCTTTTAATTGAGATAATTCTAAGGGTGGTGAGTTGATCCATTTTTCGATGCCAGCAATCTGGGGTGCCGCATACGGTTCCGAAATGCCATCGATTAAAACTATCGAAGAATAGGGATTTTCAGGAGCACTTGCATACGTCACATTAAATTTTTCAGCAAAAAACATATAAACCACGCTTGCAATAATTATCAAACCAAAAATTTTTCGCACCGCTTCTCCGTGTTTTTTGAAAAAAGTCATTTGTTCCATGAGGGTCCTTCCAAAAAAAATGATTAATAACATGGGAACGCCGACGCCAATTGCAAACGCCAAAATTACAAAAAAACTATCCAGATTATTCGTTTCCAAAACTGTTTGTACAATCACCGCTGCTAAAATAGGGCCTGCGCAAGGCGTCCAAATCAAACTGATAAGGCCACCAAAAATCATGCCGCTCCAAAAATCGGTTTTTTTCGAAGACTTTTCTGAAAAACGCGTACCGACTAATGAAAACCATTGAATCGAGCGCGCGAATTTTTCACTTAAATATTCAGAAAATAAAATGACACCGAAAATAATTAACAATACAAATGAGAGATGACGAATCAGATTCAAATCAATACCCGTTGCGCGGACTAAACTACGGGCGAAAAAAGTAAAAACTGCAAAAGTGACAATAAAACCAATGACGATACCAAACGAATTTTTTTTCGAACCGCTAAGAGAGCCCGCTAGGATGATGGGAAGAATAGGCAGAATGCAGGGCGAAATAATAAGAGCGAATCCTTCCAAAAATCCCAACATAATATTTATCAAGTCAATTTGCATAATTACTCCCTCACCCAATCGTTCCATTATCGCACATAATCAAAAAATCTTCGACGCACCCCTGAGCAGTTCACTTAAGCCGGATTGCCTTGGCTTCCCGCGCGATTGCATTTCATGGATGAAATGCTTTAATACACGGACGTATGCTCCCCGAGCGCGGGAAGCCAAGGCAATCCGGCTTGAGTGAACTGCGGCCCCAACCGGAGCCCTTGCATTCCTCGCCCATCCTCCATAAACTTTATCCCAACTTAATAAGGAGCTTTCCATGACCACCCACGAACTTCCTAAACTACCCTACGCGCTCGATGCCCTAGCACCTACCATTTCAAAAGAAACCCTCGAATATCACTATGGCAAACACCACAAAGCCTACGTAGATAATCTGAATAAATTAATCCCCGGCACTGAATTTGAAAATATGTCCCTAGAAGAAACCATCATGAAATCAAGCGGCGGAATTTTTAATAACGCAGCGCAAGTCTGGAACCATACTTTTTACTGGCATTGCATGACACCCAAAAGTGCCGGTGAACCCAGTGGCAAATTAGCCGATGCCATCAAAAAAACTTTTAAGTCATTTGATGAGTTTAAAAAACAATTTAGCCAAACGGCCATCACCACTTTCGGATCAGGCTGGGCATGGCTTTCCAAAAATGACAAAGGCGAACTCGAAATTATCAGCACCAGTAACGCTGGCACTCCCATGACGCAACATAAGAAAGCATTACTCACTTGTGATGTGTGGGAACATGCTTATTACATTGATTATCGTAATCTGCGTCCAAGCTATGTGGAAAAATTCTGGAATTTAGTGAACTGGGATTTTGTTGCTGAAAAATTTGTTGAATAAAAAAATAATTTTTATACCAAAACGAGGAAAAAATAATGGCACGTTCAACTCTCGGGCTGGGGAGCAACACTGCTCCCCTTCCAAAAAATACAGTCGTAAAACCAAAACCGAATGGTTCGGATAAAATCAATTCTTCACAATCAGGACCACAAGGTTCTGTTGTGAAGATCAACAGGGGGCTCGCAACACCTGCAATAAACGGAACACCTGAGAAAAAGATTGCAGCTCAAGCTGACAAAAAGCTTACTCAGGCCGTAAACCTAGAGCTAGAGGATTGTCGTGAACAAATACTTGAGGGATTAAAAGCAGCCCCTCTCCTTTCTGCGACAACGCGCCCCGCAATGAGACAAGTAGATGCAGTCCAAATTAAAGACGAGAAAGATGTTGAAGCCGTTGCACAGCAATTTTTTCTTGCTATTTTTAAAGGGATGACCAATCCCTATGATTTATTAGATCCGGTCGTCAAGACGTTAGTCACACAATCAAATAACAAATATTGTTGCGCATTACTTCAGAGGATAAAGCAGTTCGTTCTGGAAAAACCCGATCTCCAAAACGGAGTTGAGGAGCCAAAAGAAATTACTAATGCAAAAATGGAAATCATAAAAAATATTGTTCAGGATGAAATTAATCGAGCAAATACTTTGGACGGTGTAGATGCAATCGTTCTAGAGCTCAAACAAAATGAAACGATTGGAGCACTCATAAAACGAGAAGGGATGAGTCCTAATGCACCCGCTCTTCGCGGACCGGATGGCGTCAATTTTCCTATTCGTCAACGATTGCGCGATACTTTGCATGCCGCAAAAGCTCGCATGCTCCGAATCGCAGCAACGAATACCGCTATGGGCTTACAAACAGACAACCTTAGACAACTGCGCACCACTCCAAAATATTGGGATTTTATTAATACTCATCTTGATGGTTATGTATTTGAGTTTGATTCAATTTTAAAAGACATGTTCGACACAGAAACCGCTCATCAAATTAAAGTTCAACTGGGTGAAGCTAACCCTGTTTTTCGATTCGCCTTTAATCTACTTGTCAAAGAGCCAATTGCACAACTTAAGGTGGTTGGAAAAGAAGCAGTAGAAGCTATACAACAGGATGTACTACCCGCTGCTGAGGCAGTATTTAGTCTAGCTGGAACAGTGGCTCAGTGCATGGTATTCGAAGCAAAAGAAAAAGCAATTGACGGTATTAATGCGGCCTTATCACTCTTCGCCCCGAAGGAAGATCCTGCAAAACCAGCACCCGATGTTGATGACGAAAGACTTCTTAAATTAGATGATAGCGATGATGAAGAGAATGGATGGGTAATGCCCGCACCGGATCGCTCTCTGGCTGACCAAACCCGAAACGATGCGCTTTGGGACATGCTTGATCGACAAGCAGGAACTGCTCAAGGGAAAACTGTTCCAGTAGCATCTGTTAGGGCTTTGCGTTAAAAAATTTTTCCAGCATCGTTAAGCGAGCGCGCATCTCTTCCATTTCATCCATGAGATCGAGGATGACAGCAACGCCCGCGAGATTCACTTCGAGATCTTGTTGTAACCGCAGGACTTTGCGGATGCGGCGTAAGTCATCGCCTGGAATATGTTGGTCTTTGAGATCAATGATGCCGAAATCGATCAGCTCTTGAATGAAATCATCTGAAATTTGTAAGGTATGACGCAGTTCGTCGAGAGTGAGCTCGGGGGATTCGTCGACTGAAATCACAATCAAGTTTTTTTGGTTGGTTCCCATGCTCCCTTCCTTAAAAATGCTTCCTCGGATCAAACGGCATATCCTGCGCCATTTTTTCGTAAAGTGCTTTTTGCTCCGCTGTATGCGCGGGGGGCGTTAAAATTTGTAGCAGAGCATATTGATCACCCGCGTCCGGTTTTGCTGGCAGTCCTCTACCCTTTAATCGTAATTTTTGGCCGGATTGGGAGTTCGGTGCAATTTTCAAATCGACAGCGCCGCCTAACGTCGGGACTTTAATTTTTGCGCCTAACGCGGCTTCCCACGGCGTTAATGGCAAGGTGAGATAAACATCTTTACCTTGCAAGGTAAATAATCCATGCGGTTCAATATCAATTTCCAAAAATAAATCGCCGGCGGGTGCGCGGCCAATGCCAGGCATGCCTTGGCCTGATAATCGTAACTGTTGGCCCGGCGTCACCCCTTTTGGAATATTAATTTTAAGCGTTCGTGTTTTGTGATGCATGCGACCGTGCGCATCGACTTCGGGGACTTGTAAATGAACGGTTTTATTGGCGCCGTGATAGGCGTCTTCTAAAGTGACTGAAATTTTCGCGTGCTGGTCTTCACCGCGTTGACTGAATTCTTGCTGGCCGCGATGAAAGCGTGAACCCCCTGCCGCAGGACCACGTCCACCAAAAATCGAGGAAAAAAAATCACTAAAACCGCCTAAATCTTCTGCACCTTCGAAGCCGCCATTTCCGCCAAAGTCGGAATACACTTTCCAACCCGGGGGCGGACGAAATTCTTGGCCGCTTTGCCATTGGCTTCCTAATTGGTCGTACGCCTGGCGTTTTTTGTCATCTTTGAGGACTTCGTAAGCTTCCTGGACTTCTTTGAATTTTTCTTCGGCATTCGGTTCTTTGCTCACATCGGGATGATATTTGCGTGCAAGTTTGCGATAAGATCGCTTGATTTCATCACCCGTGGCCGTGCGCGGTACGCCGAGAGTGGCATAGTAATCTTTATATTCCATGCCCTTCCTCTTCGATTATTCTGGCAGTCTCACCGTGAGTACATCGCATTTTGCGCCGTGCAAAATCGCATTAGCGGTTGAGCCTAACAATAACGACAATCCATGACGACCATGACTGCCGCAAATAATGAGATCCGCACCAATGTCGCTCGCAACACCTAAAATTTTGGATTTGGTCGGGCCCACTTCAACAAATTGCGAAGCGGTATCGACTTTGAGTGTTTCGCCTAATTTATTTAAATTAGTACGTGATTCATCGATCAATTGGCCTTCGATGTCTTCAATGCCAAGATACGCATAGCTATAACCTGGCAGTGGTTCAACCACATGGACCAAGCTTAATTTGGCTTTGGTCAAATCGCGCATGGCGGCGACTTTTTTAATGATATAATCGAGGTCATCACCTAAATCAGTTGCGAATAAAATGTGTTTATACATAGCAATTTCCTTTTTTAAGCCGTGGCTTTTGCTTTTTCAAATTTTAGTTTGCCGCTTTTTTCGGTGACTTGAATAATATCACCAGGCAAAAATTTGCCCTCTAAAATTTCTTGCGAAAGCGGATTTTCAATGTTTTGTTGAATAGCACGTTTTAACGGTCGCGCTCCATAAACAGGATCATAACCCGCCTCGGCCAAATAATCCATGGCTCCCTCACTCACCGATAAGATAAAATCTTTTTCGGATAAACGGGATTTGAGTCTATCGATTTGGATGGCCGTAATTTTTTTGATCTCACTTTTATCCAACGGATGGAAGACCACGGTTTCATCAATTCGGTTTAAAAATTCTGGGCGAAAATGTTGCGTCACAACACCCATGACGGCTTTTTTCACAGCAGAATAATCGCCTTTTTCAGAAAATTCTTGAATGAGATCCGACCCTAAATTCGATGTCATCACCACTATCGTATTTCGAAAATCAACTGTGCGGCCATGACTGTCGGTTAAGCGACCATCGTCTAAGACTTGCAATAAAATATTAAATACGTCGTGATGCGCTTTTTCCATTTCATCCAATAGCACGACAGAATACGGTTTGCGGCGTACGGCTTCCGTCAAATAACCGCCTTCTTCATAACCCACGTAACCAGGGGGGGCCCCGACTAAGCGTGCGACAGAATGTTTTTCCATAAATTCTGACATATCGATGCGGATGACAGCATCTTCTGTATCAAATAAAAATTCAGCGAGCGCTTTACACAATTCGGTTTTACCCACCCCCGTCGGCCCTAAAAATAAAAACGATCCGATCGGACGTTTTGGATCCGATAAACCGGCACGAGAACGGCGGATGGCATTGCAAACTGCCGTGACAGCTTGAGTTTGGCCGATCACGCGTTTTTGTAAAAAACTTTCCATGTGGACGAGTTTTTCTTTTTCACTTTCGAGCATTTTGGAAACGGGAATGTGAGTCCATTTTGAAACAACTTCAGCGACTTCGTCTTCCGTCACTTTGTTGCGGACAAGTTTAGTTTCTTTTTTCTCGGCGTTGCCGGCTTCTGATAATTTTTTCTCAAGCTCTGGAATCACGCCGTATTGCAATTCAGCCATGCGCGTTAAATTGCCGGCGCGTCTTGCCGTTTCGAATTCAAGGCGAGCGCGTTCGAGTTCGGCTTTAATGTTTTGCGCGCCTTGCATGGTGTTTTTTTCGGTGCTCCAGATTTTTTCCAATTTGCCGGCTTCGGTTTCTAGTTTTTTTAATTCGTCTTCTAATTTTTCTAGGCGTTTTTTGGAAGCTTCGTCTTTTTCTTTTTTTAACGCTTCGCGCTCGATTTTTAATTGAATCATTTTGCGATCGAGTTGTTCTAGCACTTCAGGTTTGGAATCGATTTCCATGCGGATATTACTCGCGGCTTCATCGATTAAATCGATGGCTTTATCGGGTAATTGACGGTCTGTGATATAACGATGCGATAAAGTGGCGGCGGCAACAATGGCAGAATCCGTAATTTCGACGCCGTGATGCAATTCGTAGCGTTCTTTTAATCCGCGCAAAATCGCAATGGTGTCTTCGACGGTGGGTTCTTCTACTAAAATTTTCTGGAAGCGGCGTTCAAGTGCAGCGTCTTTTTCGATGTATTTGCGATATTCATCTAAAGTGGTTGCGCCTACGCAATGTAATTCGCCGCGAGCGAGTGCCGGTTTTAGCATGTTGCCAGCATCCATAGCGCCTTCGGCTTTACCGGCGCCGACTAAATTGTGAATTTCATCGATGAATAAAATAATTTGGCCTTCTTGTTTGGCGAGATCCGTTAAAACCGCTTTTAATCTTTCTTCGAATTCACCGCGGAATTTGGCGCCGGCAATTAATGCGCCTAAATCGAGTGCTAATAATTGTTTATCGCGTAACCCTTCGGGCACTTCGCCATTAACGATGCGTTGCGCCAAGCCTTCGACAATTGCAGTTTTTCCGACACCCGGTTCACCAATCAGTACCGGATTATTTTTCGTGCGGCGCAACAAAACTTGAATCGTGCGGCGAATTTCAGCATCGCGGCCAATCACGGGATCCAATTTTCCCTGTTCGGCGCGAGCGGTTAAATTGATTGTATATTTTTCCAAAGCACGGCGTTGGTCTTCGGCATTAGGATCTTGCACCGTTTGCCCCCCTCGTTCTTCTTCGATGGCTTTTTCAACATCTTGTTTGGTGACACCCAAATTTTTCAGAATTTCTCCAAGACCGCCGGATTCTTCAAGTGTGGCTAACAAAAATAATTCGCTGGAAATGTATTGGTCTTTTCTTTTTTGCGCGAGTTTATCGGTTAGATTTAAAATGCGACTTAATTCATTAGAAATATGGACTTCTCCCCCGACACCTTCGACTTTAGGCAGACGGCTGATGATGCTGTCCAATTGCGAGCGCAGAGATGAAACATTTACTCCCAATTTTTGAAGAATTGGACGAATTGTGCCGCCTTCTTGGTCCAATAAAGCCTTCATCACATGAGCGGGTTCAATAAATTGATTATCACGACCGAGCGCCAGAGATTGCGCCTCGGATAACGCTGTTTGAAATTTGCTAGTTAACTTATCCATTCGCATTACCATTACCCCAATATGTTGATTCTTATACTTAAGATAAGGTCGATTCCTTCTATTTCAAGGATACCATAAAATGCCTGTTCAGCACTTAAGCAGCATCTTTAAATGGGTTAACTTCTTTAGCAATCCGTTTGCTTAACAATGCTTCAGCAATTCGCAAGTCATAATTAACCTGCAAATTCATCCAAAATTGAGGGCTCATATCGAAATAACGACCTAACCGCAAGGCCGTGTCTGCCGTGATACTGCGTTCACCTTTCACAATTTGGCTAATACGAATTTGAGCTACGCCTAAACCTTTAGCGAGTTGATACTGAGTTATCTTCTTCGGTTTTAAAAATTCTTCTAAAAGAACTTCACCAGGATGGGTGGGTAATAATTTTTTTTTCGTCATTGTTTTCTCCTAATGATAGTCTACTATTTCAACATGAAATGCATGATCATCTTTCCATTCGAAACAGATTCTCCATCGTTTGTTGATTCGTATACTATGCTTTCCTTTTCTATCGCCTTTTAAAGCTTCGAATCCGTGTATGGATAGTATCTTATTACGATACTATCGTATTTCGATATTAAAAACAAGGCCCAGATTGAAAATTTGAAAAATACAGGGAGTGGATAAAATTAGAGCTAATTCGATTAGATATGGGTCGTCTGCGATTCGAACGCAGGACCAACAGGTTAAAAGCCTGCTGCTCTACCGACTGAGCTAACGACCCGGAAAGAAGTGGGTATGATACAGATTTAATTATAAAATTCAACTGTGCCTAGCTATTTTTCCTATCGTCCAGGCGCATCGCCCCAGAGATATTTATGGAGCTGGATTTGCATACGCACTGGCAAGCGGTCTTTTAAGATCCAATCGGCTAATTCGCCAGCGGGTTGCTCTTGATAGCTTGGGGAAAATAAGACTTCGCATTGTTTTTCTAATTGATATTGGGTTAAAAAATCTCTAGACCATTCATAATCTTTTCGATCACAAATCACAAATTTAATTTGGTCTTTTGGTAAAAGATGCGAAAGATTCTCTAAATAATTTTTACTACTTTCTTTTGAGCCAGGCGTTTTAATATCAATGACTTTAATGACTCTCGGGTCCACTGCGGAAACATCCAGGGCACCGCTGGTTTCTAGTGAAACTTCGTAACCTTGATCGCATAATTCTTTTAACAAATCGATACAGGGTTTTTGTGCCAGGGGCTCACCGCCGGTTACTGTGACATAGCGCGGATTGAAGGATGCGACTTGCTGCAGGATTTCAGGGATAGTCATGTTGTTCCCGCCTGAAAAAGCATACGCAGTATCACAATACCCACAGCGTAAAGGACAACCTGTTAAACGCACAAAAACAGTAGGTAATCCTACTGTCCGTGTTTCACCCTGCAAGGAAAAGAAAATTTCAGTGACGCGAAGCCGGCTCACGTTAATGACCTGCTTCCCGAATTTGTTTCAGCTGTTCGGCGGCTAAACGAGCTGATGCCGTGCCAGGATATTGATTGATGACTTTTTTCAATTCGGTTTTGGCATCGGCCCACTTAAATTGGGCTGCCAACACGACGCCCAATTTTAATTGAGCATCAGACACTTTTGGACTGTCCGGGTAATTGCTCACAACCGTTGCAAATTCTTCTGCCGAACGATCGTGGTTGCCGGTTAATTCATATAATTCACCTAACCAATAATGTGCGTTTGCTGCAAATTGGCCGGAAGGGTATTTCTTTAACATTTTTTGCAGTGCGGCAATCGCTTCAGTGTATTTTTTTGCTTTAATAAAATCGTATGCAGTTTGATAAATTTGTTGTTCTTCGGCGACATTTGGTTGTTCTGCATTTTTGTTATCGACGGCGACGGCGGGTGTTGCAACAGCCGGTTTTGCCTCAGCGGCAATCGATTTTTTAGTCTTTTTAACAACCGCTACAGGCGCAGGTGCATTTGGGATAGTGTCATCTGGAATGCTAGCTACCTGTGAAGCTTTTTTGCTGATGACGGGTTTAACGCCAGTCACCGCAGGTGAGGCTAAACGCTGATTTTGCAATTGCTGTAATTGATGACTTAATGTATCAACTTCAGTACGTAATGCATTGAGGTCTGCTTCCGTGACCGTCGGAGCCGCAGGTGCATCAGGCTTAGTTGCTTTTTGAGTTTGTGCTAATTGGAGTTGATGATTCAGTTGTTCGACTTGGCCGCGTAAATCTTGCACCTCCGTATGAAGCGCATCCACTTTCGCGCCTAAATCTCGATGTTGCAGATTACTGATTTGTTGTTCTGCGCGAGAAAGACGCTGATCCAAGGTCTCGGAGCCACCTGAAAAACTGGAAGCATGAGCACTTTCCCCCACATCTGACTGGCCATCAAATTGGGGAGGATAATTATCGGCATCATAAACCGGCGCATCTTCTGCGAACGCCCCGGCAATGCCCATAGACATTGCCGCGATCAACACTAATTTCAGCATTTTACTCATCACACATTACTCTTGCGTAATTTTAGCCCGACGATCTTCTTGATAAGCCTCTTCCGAGTGTCCATCTTGAGCAAGACGTTGTGCGCCATAGCTCACCACACGGACTTGATTGGGGCTGACCCCTTTGGATTTCATCAATTCAGCAACGGCTTTAGCCCGTCTTTCACCTAATGCAATATTGTATTCACGGCTGCCACGTGGATCGGTATGGCCTTCCAGAATAATTTTTTTGTTCGGATGAGTAGCGAGATAATTTGCGTGCGATAAAATGGCAGGCTTATCTTGGTCATGAACAACATTGCTGTCAAAATCGAAATAATAAGTATTTTTGTCCGCATAACGTCGGCTGACATTGCCGCCCGCGCCACCTGCACCACCAAAACCGTCACCGTCGCCAATACCACTGGCTTGTGCACCGCCTGCTGGACCGCCTGCAGCCATCATGCCATCATCTCCCGTACCTCCGGCATGACGTCGAGCTGAACAACTGCACAAAGTTAGGACTGTGCAGCCTACTAAAATAATTTTTGCGAATGGGTTTAATTTCATGTCGTTCTCCTTTTTTTTAAAGAGTATACGCCTAAAAATACGATCATCAAGACAAAAATGGCGACCAGGCGGGGTCTTGGACCTCACCATTTTGACCCGGCATCCGTAATTCGACACTGCCGTCGGTGGCAACCATGCCTAGCATATTCTGGCCGTTATAATATGTACCGTATAATACCATACTCCCATTGGGAGCTGTGCTAGGCGATTCATTGTCATTGCCGGAATGGGTCAGTACTTTAAAAGTCCCGCTATTCAAATCCAGTATGCCAATGTTAAAAATATTGTCTTCGCGATTTAAGACCACAATATGGTTCCCATCGCGGGTAAAAGAGGCCCTGGCATTGTAATTTCCGTCGTAGGTGAGCCGAGTCACCGCACCGGTAGATAAATTTTTCTGATAAATCTGGGGAGCACCACCCCGATTGGAGGTAAAAATAATGCTCTTGCCATTCGGTGACCAAGCCGGTTCAGTATTGATTGACCAATCTTTTGTGATCTGCGTCAATTTATGGGTCGCTAAATCCAATGTGTAAATATTAGGACTGCCGTCTTTCGATAATACAATGGCTAATTTTTTGCCATCCGGCGACCAGGCGGGCGCACCATTGATTCCTTCAAATTCACTGATCAAATGTCTGTCGCCGGTTGCCACGTCTTGCAAATAAATGGACGCGTGCTTTTTCTCAAATGAAACATAGGCAATTTGACGACCATTTGGTGACCAGGCGGGAGACATAATCGGATCGGTTGATGTCAGCAATGCGCGGGGATTGTAGCCATCGACATCAGCAACTTCCAAGGTCGATCGCGAAGTACCATCGGGCATTTTTTTAACAAGAATATACGCTAATCGGGTTGAAAAAATACCTCGAATACCCGTGATGTGCTGATAGATCAAATCACTAATATGGTGGGCCAACGCTCTGAGGTTAGCGTCCGTAACCGTAAATTTTTGGGCCAGTAAAACCGATGATTGAGGAGAAGCGCCCTTATAAGCATCGACCAATTGAAAACTGACTTGATATTGACTTCCCACTTGCTGGATTTTTCCAATCACAATGCTGTCTGCGCCTAAGCCTCGAAAATAACTGAATTTGATTTCAGAGACATCGCTTGGAAAAGTGTTAATCACATCATTGCCATAAACTTTAAAACGGCCGCTCATTTGCAAATCGCTGGTAATAATTCTGGAAACATCCTGTGATGGCATATCTCCCTGAACGGCAAAAGGCACGACAGCAATGGGAATCGCGCCAGAGACCCCTTTGGTCAATTCCAGGTTTAATAATGCATAAGAATATTGCGCGCTAAAGCACATTAAAAAAAATAAAAAAATGACTATTCTTCGCATTGCGACCTCTCTTTTTTGGAATGAGAAGATTTTAACATTTTTGAGCGAGACCGCAAACCAAGGATAGGTTTACTGGCAGATAGAATCGATCTTTTCGCGACTGAGTTCCGATGCCGAAAGCGGGGCACTAAAATAAGGCCCTTGCATGATATAGCAACCGAGCTCAATGAGCTGGTTTTTTTGGCGTTCTGTTTCAACGCCATCGGCTGAAATGGCAAGATGCGCGCTCTTTGCAATGGCGATAATCATTTTGATGATGGATTCGCTATCTTTATTCACTGTGATGGTCCGCACTAATGAAGGGGCAATCACCAGTGAATCAATTGGAAAGCGTTTCAAATGCAGTAAGGATAATTGTCCTTCACCAAAATCCTTAATCGCGATGCGAACCCCGATGTGTTTTAGCATGTGTAAGACTTTTTCGATTAAATCCAGTTTGGTTAGCAATGTTGTTTCTGACACTTCCAGCACTAACTGGGATGGATCAACGTGCATCTCCTGCAAGAGCCGCGAGAGCCTGTACGCAAAATGCGGATTATCCAATTGGCGTGAAGAAACGGTAACGGCAACGGAATCAAATAACAGACCTTCTGTTTGCCATTTTAAATATTGTTCGAAAGTATGACGCAGCAGCCATTCACCAATATCCATCATTTTTCCGGCGTTTTCCGCTAAACGTAAAAAATCCTGTAGCGGAATCAAACCAAAATCTTGATGCTGCCAAAATAATAAAGATTCCATGGAAACAATTTTTTTTGTTTTGGTATTCACTTCGGGTTGATAAAAAATAGTAAAATCATTTAAGGTGCCAGCGTGTTGTAAACTGGTGCTGAGAATAATTTCGCGCTGACTGTGCGCGTGCATATCCGCGCGATAAAAATGATAGGTGTTGCCGCGCGTTTTCGCTTGATGCAGGGCGGTATCGGCATTTTTTATCAATGTTTTTCCTTCTTCACCATCCAAAGGATAAGTTGCAATACCAATACTGGCCGTTAAAAATACTTCCTGCGTTTGCACTTTAAACGGTTGCGATAAACTTTCTAATAAGCGTTTTCCAACGTAAGCGGCCGATTCGGGTTTTGATAGTTGCGATAAAATAATGCCGAATTCATCACTGCCAAAACGACTGGCGGTATCTACGGTTCGTATGGAATTTTGGATACGAATAGCCACTTCTTTTAATAATTGATCGCCAAGCTCGTAACCTAAAGCATCATTAATGATTTTAAACCCATCGATGTCGAGACAGAGCACCGCAAAACTTAATTGATAACGCTTGGCTTGATTGATTGTCTGACTTAACCGATCTTCAAAAACCCGTCGCGCGGGTAATTCGGTGAGTGAATCGTATAAAACATCATGAATAAATTTTTCTTTGAGTTCGGTTAATTCGGTTGAAAGGTTTTTTTGACGTTCGGTTTCTTTGAGTAATTGTAATTCGGATGCGGTTAACACTTTTCGGATTTCTTTTAATTCACGATGAACGTAAATTAAACGATATAAAAGATAAAAAATGCATGTGATGGTGGCAATAACAATGAGAGTGATTAACATGGACGACTCCGTGTAAAATCTTCTGTCATTGCGAAGCCTGCTTTTTAGGCTGAAGCAATCTTCAAAAGATTGCTTCGACCGTAAAAAGCACGGTCTCGCAATGACAGCTCTTGATTCATATTATTATTCTAACTCAAGCCATTATCCCGCGCTAATATGTTTTCGGGTTTGACTTTGAGGATAAATTCGCGGAAAGGGGCGAATTCATTGGATGCGGTGGGCACCGGCAGTGGCGAGGCCTTCAGCACAGCCGCTCGCGCGGATCGATCGAGCGCGTCATCGCCGCTGCTTCGGACAATTTCGACATCCAAAACCGTGCCGCCCGGCGAAACTCGAATCAGCAATTCTGACGAAAGACTCTTATCGACGCCATTCGGCACTAACCAATGCTGGCCAATAGCTTGCAAGATCAAGGCTTTGTATTTATCGATGACACCCTGCATTTTTTGAGACTGCGAACTCGCCAATTCATTTTTTTCATTCATTAATTCTTGCTGGATGGAATTCGCTGATTGCGCCGCTTTTAATTCTTTTGCAAATTCTTTTTCGATATCGTTATGTTTTTTATTTTTTTTGACTTTCGCTTTTTTTAAATCGGCCAGCAATTCTTTTTCGAATAAATCTTTTTTGATTTTTTGATGTTTTTCTGAAATGGCAATGACATTTTTGTGGACGACGGGGGGCGTGGGTTTTTTCACTTCTGTTTGTGCTTTCGGCGGTGTTTTTGCGGGCAATAGTTTTTTAGGTGTGAGCTCGGCTGTTTTTTTAGCCGATTGTGGAATCGGTTTTGCCATCTGGATTTTGGAAGTATCCATAATGATGGCATTCATGACATTTTGATCGGAATTTTCCAACACAAAATTCGGTGAACTCCACTCAAAACTGATAATAAAAGCCGAGAGCATGACAAGATGCAATAACAAGGAAACAAAAAACAAATTGTCTTTGAATTTGCTCTTTAGCATAGTTACCCAGCATCACGTGGTTGTGTAATTAAACCTACACTTTTTGCTCCTGCTTGTTGTAATAACGCCATCGCTTCCATGACTTTTCCGTAATTGGTGTTTTTATCACCTCGCACTAAAACTGGACGCTGATTTTCTAGCGTTGTGTTTGCCAATTGTGTCGACACCAAGTTGCTTAAGACTTGCGGAGTGATTGGCTGGTTCGGTTTATCTGAAATATTCAGATAAAAATTTCCCGTTGCATCCACCGTCACAATCAATGGTTCTTTTTGTTCAGGCGGAATGGCTTTGGCTTCTGTTTGTGGCAAGTTCACTTTGACGCCCTGCGTTAAAAGTGGTGTTGTGATCATGAAAATCACTAAAAGCACCAGCATGACATCGATAAATGGCACGACATTAATTTCAGACATAGGACGCCGAGAGGCACCGCGTTGTTGTAAATGCGCCATAATTTACTCCACTGCTGCTGTCATTTCAGAGGGTTGCATCACATTCTGTTTGCTTTGACGGAATAAAATATTTTCGAATTCATCCTGGAAAACATCAAAGCGATTTAAAAGTCGCGTAATATCCGTTGTGAAACGATTGTATGCGATGACTGCTGGAATGGCTGCAAACAAACCCATTGCAGTTGCGATCAATGCTTCCGCAATACCCGGTGCAACCATGGAAATCGTTGCTTGCTGCACATGCGCGAGACCGCGGAATGCAATCATGATGCCCCACACTGTTCCAAACAAACCAACGTAGGGACTAATCGAACCGACCGTGGCAAGAAAGGGTAAATGCGTTTCGAGCTTATCCTGTTCACGCATTTGTGCGCCGCGCATTGCGCGTTTAACGCTTTCGATGACAGCTTCAGCCGTCACGCCAATTTTATTTTGTAAGCGCATAAATTCTTTGAAACCGGCATGAAAAATCGCTTCAATGCCTTGCAAACCATTTTTTTGATCCATCGTATCCGCATACAATTTGGCAAGCTCGCCGCCCGACCAGAAGTTATTTTCAAATTGGGAAGCGGCCTCGCGAATGTCTTTTAAGTAAAAAAATCGCTGTAAAATATAGGTCCAGGAAAATACCGATGCCGTAATCAATAATAGCATCACGAGTTTTACCACGATGCCGGCATTTAAAAAATAATTTAGTAAAGTTGTGTCGACGTTCATTCATTTCTCCTTCATTATTTGCTCGTCATTGCGAAGCCTGTTTTTTAGGCTGAAGCAATCTCTAAGAGATTGCTTCGCCGCAAAAAGCGCGGCTCGCAATGACGAATGGATTAACCTTCTTCAAACAAACTCATATTTTTTTGCGTCACAATTTTTTCTGGGACTTTTAAGCCAAAATGTAAATAGGCTTGTTTTGTCGCCATGCGTCCACGTGGCGTGCGCATCATAAAACCTTGTTGGATCAGAAAAGGTTCGAGCACGTCTTCGATCGTGCCGCGTTCTTCGCTGATCGCCGCCGCCAAACTATCAATACCAACCGGGCCGCCGCCAAAGCGATCAATTAAAGCCAGCAATAATTTTCTGTCCATCATATCAAATCCCTGGTCGTCTACGTCCAGAAGATTTAACGCTTTTTTGACAATATCACAGACTATACGGCCATCGCCTTTGACTTCCGCAAAATCTCGCACGCGTCTTAGCAATCGATTGGCAATTCGCGGTGTGCCGCGTGAGCGTCTTGCGATTTCGGTTGCCGCATCCAGTTCAATTGGAATAGTTAAAATAGCCGCTGCGCGCACCACAATTTCGGCTAATTCGGCAACTTGATAAAACTCCAAGCGCTGCACGATACCAAATCGATCGCGTAATGGCGAGGTTAATAAGCCTGCGCGGGTGGTTGCACCGATTAAAGTAAATGGCGGCAAATCGAGCTTGATTGAGCGAGCAGCGGGACCTTCGCCGATCATGATATCCAATTGATAATCTTCCATTGCTGGATATAGAACTTCTTCGACGACTGGACTCAAGCGGTGAATTTCATCGATAAATAAAACTTCACGTTCTTGCAAATTAGTGAGTAACGCCGCGACATCGCCTGCGCGTTCCAACACAGGGCCTGAAGTTTGGCGTAATCCGACCCCTAATTCGTTGGCAACAATGTGGGCCAAAGTGGTTTTTCCCAAACCCGGCGGCCCGAAAATTAAAACGTGATCCAGTGCTTCTTTTCTCGCGTGGGCTGCCTGGATGAAAATACCCATTTGTTCTCGCACCGCCATTTGTCCGATATATTCCTTCAAATATTTGGGACGAATGGCACGATCTAGCGGGTCGACTTCATTTTCATTCGGTGTCACGATTCTTTCCATTTCACTCATTTTATTTCCCTTTGAAACTAAAAATTACGGAGTAGCTCTTTTTTCATCCCGTATCTGTTGTTGTGGCTGTGAAATAGTGCGCATTTCAACTTGTTGATCTAGATTAGCAAATAAATCGCCCAACAACGTCACTCGGGTATCCGTCAAATTAAGCTTTACTGGAACAGGACCAGAGGACCCTTTTACTGTTTTTGAACTTGTTATTGACTGCGCATCTTTTTCAATACCAAATTTGCTGTCAAAATACTTTGAAAGCGCTTCACTTAAACGTTCACGCAATTTTTCTCCGCCTATTTTATTAAAAAGCAGGAGCCAAGTTGCATTAAGCTCTTGTGCAACATATTGACAACGCTGGAATGCATTAGGTTTTTTTTGTAATTCTTTCCGTAAGGCAATAGCTCGCTTCACCCCATCATCATTCCCTATCGGTTCTTTTGATTCTAAATGACGCTGAATTTCTTCAGTCTTCATCAGTTTAATTTCTTTTAAATAGATATCTATGGTGTCTATCGGGTCAAATGGTTTGTCTGCAAACATCGTTTGCATAATCTGCAGTTTATCTTTTTTCTTTTGTAGCGTGGCGCGAATGGTGCCTTCGTTTCGAAATGTCATGACTATATCCTCGTTTTTAGACCTGTTTATCATAGCAAAAAGCGGGGGTTGTGTATGCGGGGATTCTCAAGAGATTGCTTCGGAACGCTTTGCGTTCCTCGCAATGACGGGTATTATTTACATCGCTTTTAGGGCTTGGCGGATGATATCTTCGCTGGTCAATTTTCCGTCATCGACTTTGGAAACGGCGCGGCTGGCTTCTTGAGGTTTGTAACCTAATGAAACTAAGGCAGAAATCGCGTCTTGTAAAATTTGATTGCGGCCGTTGCCGTCTTTTTTGTCTTTAAAAATACTTTCGGGATTGGCAGCGGCCCCTTGCCAATCACCTAGCTTATCGCGCATTTCAATAATGAGCCGTTCGGCGGTTTTTTTACCAATTCCAGGTAGGCGGACTAGAGCTTCGTTGTCATTATTGATCACACAACGTACAAAATCGTTGGGTTCGATACTGGATAAAATGGTTAGCGCAAGCCTCGGGCCTACCCCATTTACTTTTAACAAAGTGCGAAAAAGTAACCGTTCTTCGCCAGTTGCAAAACCATATAACAATTGCGCATCTTCGCGCACGACAAAATGCGTGAGCAGCGTGATTGTTGCACCGACTTCAGGCAAACGATAAAAGGTGCTCATAGGCGCATTGACTTCATAGCCAACACCATTCACATCCAGCGTGAGTTGTGGGGGTTGTTTTTCGATTAAGATTCCGCGGAGTTGGCTAATCATAGGGTTCCTTTTCGAGTGTTACGAAACAATAGCAAAAAAATTCGCAAAATTTAAGGGGTAAAATTGCGCCAACTGCTTTTTTTGCGGCGCATTGAAATGCCTTTTTGCAAATTAGAACGGCTGTGTGCGTGGCATAATGCAATTGCTAATGCATCGGCCGCGTCTGCTTGCAATTCTTCAGAAATATTTAACAAACGTTTAATCATGTGTTGGATTTGTTCTTTTTTTGCAGCTCCGTAACCTACGATCGATTGCTTCACTTGGCGTGCCGAATATTCTGAAATAGGAACGCCTAAAGCAACCATTGCCGCACCGCGTGCTTGTCCTAATTTCAAAGCAGAATTGGGATTTTGATGCATGAAAATTTGTTCAATGGCGGCTTCGTCGGGTTTGTGGAGCGTGACAATTTTTTTTAATTCGGAATAAATTTGCGATAATTTTTCGTGGGATTTCGTGCCGGTTAAATATAATGAACCGCAATCGATAAAAGAACTTTTGTTTCCAACGAGGCGGATAATACCGTAACCCGTGATGCGGGAACCGGGATCGATGCCGATGATAATAGTCATAAGATCCTTTTCTATTTCTTCGCCCTAAGCAATTTCCTGCTAAGCCGGGGCTGGCGTTGATGGCCCAGCGACTGTGTTTCAGGGATGAAATACTTTAGTACATGGACGTACGCTCCCGGAGCAGGGCCATCAACGCCAGCCCCGGCTTAGCAGGAAATTGCGATCTTCAGCCCCTTTAGCCTAATTCCGCCAACACCTCTTCAGTAATATCCGCATTAGAATAAACTTCCTGCACATCATCGAGATCTTCCAACATATCAACGAGGCGCGTAATTTTTTCTGCAGTATCTTTATCGGTAATTGGCACATTAGTCGAAGCAACCAAAGTCACTTCAGCTTGCACAGGTTGCAATCCCGCTTTGACCATCATGTCTTTTACATGTAAAAAATTTTCAGGAGAGGTTGTCACGTCAATACTTTTATCGTCATTAACGACAACATCATCCGCCCCCGCTTCCAGTGCTAAATCCATCACTTTTTCTTCATTCGCTCCCGGTGCAAACGTAATTTGTCCGGATTGACTAAAAAGATATGCGACTGAACCATCCGTTCCTAAATTTCCCCCACATTTCGTAAATGCATGACGCACTTCAGCAACCGTGCGGTTACGATTATTCGTCATGCAATCTACCATCATGGCAACACCGCCTGGGCCGTAACCTTCGTAACGGATTTCTTCGACGTCTTGGCCTTCCATGCCGCCGGCACCGCGTTTGATGGCGCGATCAATCACATCGCGTGACATGTTGGCACCGAGCGCTTTATCGACTGCTGTGCGTAAACGTGGATTGGATCCCACCTCACCGCCGCCAATTTTTGCAGACACCGTGATTTCACGAATTAATTTGGTATAAATTTTTCCGCGTTTCGCATCTTGTTTGGCTTTATGATGCTTGATGTTCGCCCATTTACTGTGTCCTGCCATATCAACTTTTCTCCGTTTCTTTCTTTTCTTCTGGAATTTCTTTGCGTACGCGTATGCCTAATTCCAATAATTGTTTTGGATCAACCGGTGCAGGAGCATCGGTTAATGGGCATGTTGCGGTTTGTGTTTTTGGAAATGCAATCACATCACGAATGGATGTGGAGTCCGTCATTAACATCGCCAGACGATCAATACCAAATGCGATGCCGCCGTGCGGTGGCGCGCCCAGTTTTAATGCCGTTAACAAGTGACCAAATTTTTCATGCGCATCGTTTTCTGAAATATTCAATGCCTTGAAAACTGCCATTTGCAATTCAGAAGTGTTAATACGAATCGAGCCACCGCCAATTTCGCTGCCATTTAAAACCATATCGTAAGCACGCGCTAAAATTTTGATAGGATCGTTTTCCAGTTCTGAAATGTCTTTAATTTTCGGTGCAGTAAAAGGATGATGACAAGCAGATAATCGTCCTTCCCCTTTTTCAAACATCGGGAAATCAATGACCCATAATGGTTTCCAGGTTTTCTCAACCAATCCTAATTCATGACCTAATTTCAAGCGCAGCGCGCCTAATGATTCATTCACAATTTCCGTTTTGTCCGCGCCAAAGAAAATAATATCGCCCGCTTTTGCTTTAGTGCGTTCTAAAATGGTTTGCACGGTTGCTTCTGGAATAAATTTTAAAATCGGTGACTGCAACCCATCCGCATTAAATTTAATGTAAGCCAAACCTTTCGCACCAAAATTGCTGACAAATTGCGTGTAATCATCAATTTGTTTGCGGCTTAATTCAGCGCCTTTTGGTACATGTAATGCAGCAACACGACCGTGCGGATCGTTCGCAGGGCCTGAAAACACTTTGAAATCGACGGATTTCATGAGATCGCCGACATCAATTAATTCCAGTGGAATTCGCAAATCCGGTTTATCCGAACCAAAACGTGACATGGCTTCGCCATAAGTCATGCGTGGGAAAGGATCCGGCAATTTGACATGCAGTAATTCATCAAACAGGCCCCGAATCATAACTTCCATAATTTTTTGAATTTCATCTTCATTTAAAAAAGACGTTTCGATATCGAGTTGAGTAAATTCCGGTTGACGATCGGCACGCAAATCTTCATCGCGAAAACATCGGACGATTTGATAATAACGATCGATTCCCGCCATCATTAATAATTGTTTAAATTGTTGCGGCGATTGCGGTAACGCAAAAAAACTGCCTGGTTTGGTTCGACTCGGAACCAAATAATCACGCGCGCCTTCTGGCGTTGCTTTCGTTAAAAAAGGTGTTTCGATATCTAAAAAGCCTTGATCATCTAAATAGCGGCGCAAATAGCGATTGATCGCAGCGCGCATTTTCATGCGATTTAGCATATCAGGACGTCGTAAATCTAAATAACGATAACGCAAACGAGTTTCTTCGCCGACATCATGATATTCATCAATAGGGAAAGGTAAAATATCGGCTTTATTTAAAATTGTTAATTCTGCGCCATCCACTTCAATTTCACCGGTGGCCAATTCTCGATTGACGGTGCCTTCTGGGCGTCTGCGCACTTTTCCCTTCACCTGAATGACATATTCATTACGTAAAGTTTCTGCTAATTTGAAAACATCCGGGCGACTGGGCGCAAATACCACTTGCACCAATCCCGATCGATCTCGCAAATCCAAAAAAATCACGCCACCGTGATCACGTCGACGATGAACCCAACCGGCCAATGTGACGGTTTGATCTAACTCTTTTACTGAAACATCACCACAATAATGACTACGCATAGATTATTTTACTCTTATATTTAAGTAGGTTTCTTTTTGTTGTTATTTTCGACGGGTTGCATCACACCCAAGGAAATAACAAATTTTAAGGCTTGTTCGACACTCATTTTTAATTCGATGGTATTTTTGCGGGGAACCATGAGCAAAAATCCCGAGGTTGGATTGGGGGTCGTTGGCACATATAAACTAATCATGGAATCATCATCCATGGATTTATGTACTTCTGGCGTGGCATCGCCTGTTTGGAAAGCGACGGTCCACATTCCAGGACGAGGATATTCCACTAAAAATACTTTCCGAAAAGATTGGCCACCCGGCGTAAACAAGGTTTCCATCACTTGTTTTACTCCCATGTAAACCGTGCGTACTAATGGAATGCGACCAATGATACTGTCCCAAAGCGCTAATAATTTTGTACCCAAAAAATTGGCAGCAATCATGCCAGTAAAAAAAATCACGCCCAAAATAATCAAAATCCCAATTCCAGGAACATGAAAACCAATCAGGGCATCGGGTTGATACGATTCAGGCAAGAGTTTTAGGACGTTATCCAGCAAATCCGCCAAAAATTTAATGATAAGAATGGTGACCCAAATAGGCACCCAAACTAAAAGACCTGAAATAAAATACTTTCTAATATAGGACATCATAATTAAGTCGCATCACCTTTGGTTGAAGACCCTTTGTCGTCCTTATTTTTTTTCTCAGTATCCGGTTTGCCTTTGTTTTTAAAGTCGGTTGCATACCAGCCAGTGCCTTTTAGCTGAAAACCGGCCGCTGAAACGAGTTTTTGCAAATCAGGCTTTTGACAGGATGGACAGATTGTCAAAGGCTGATCTGACATTTTCTGCATGGCGTCAAACTGATGGCCGCAGGCCGTGCATTGATATTCGTAAATGGGCATGACTTTCCCCTACACTTGCTTTAAAAAACAAGCTATTTTAGCAAGTATTTTAGATAAACAGTAGGGCTGCAGGCCTTATCTTTACTTAAGATTCATAAAAGTCCAAGGTTCAGCGACATAATCCCCAACCAAATTACGTACTGGCCTCGGTAAGCTTGTCACATCGAACAAGCTTAATACGGATAAATATCTTGCATCCTCTCGAGTGGTACTTCGTAATTCAGCCAGCCTTTTTTCAATATCCAGGACGGAGCATCCCACACCCTCCGTTGACATCAATAATTGGCCGCCTTGAAGTGCTCGGATCCTACTGCATTGGATACCCGGAATTTGCATGACAGAAAAATCGTGTGGGTCAACTCGATATAGCGGATATACATTATGCTCAACATCAAATCCCAGAAACATCAAACCCGATTCTGAATAAGCATATAAATTTTCAGAGGACTTTTTTAAGAGAATTGGCTTGCCATCTGCGTCGCTCACAACTTTAGGTTCGGGTGCCAGGAGGCCATTTTGTCCGCGATTCCAAAGTTTGATGTTCCAGCCAATTGCAGGTAGTGCATTAATGGATCTTCTTCTTGCAGAAACTACTCCTGGAACCAATGCCGCTAAAATGGAACCATCGGGTGAAATAAGCATATGATTCATCGGCTCATTTGTCAGCCGCTGATAAGTATTTTCAGGTTTATTTTCTAGCGATGAAATGCGAAGGGCACCACATTCGTACCCATGTCCGGTATCCACATCCGATGCTCTGACCACCAGCCAATCGGGATTAACGAACTGCAATTGATGAATAGACAAACCAGAAAAATGAGAAACCTTTATTGTCTGGGTTTTCTGAGTTTCTAGATCATAAATACAAATTTGACTGGCATCAGTTAGCGAGACGCCGGCCACTAATCCACCCTGCAAAGGACTATAAATTAATTTACTTTGACACTTAAAATGATGTTCGCGCGTTGCTTTAGTAACATAATTATAAATAACAATTTTATCCCCCCATCCGCCTTCGGGTGCCACAATACATTCATTTTTGCGGCCAGGCATAGCACATAATTGTCCTTGAAATCCATTAGATCTAGGCCATTCTGATTGATTCAGCAATTCTCCCGTTCTAGTATTCAGGACATACATGGTTAGAGTTTGGCTGCACTGAGCTACAGGATGTGTTAGAAATGCACCAGTATCAGGTGAAAGAGAAATTGAATCGTCCCTCTCTAATGATGCGTTCGAGAGTTGTTTTAAAGGAAGCAATGTCTTGCTTTCAGCAGTTTTTGGAGAAGTAAACACAGGGTTCCTCGTTTTTTATCAAAATTTGGTAAATTGTATAACTTTTGACTAACCCTGTAAAGCGACCTCGTCCTCTTCTAAGTCCCATTCGGTATCATCCGGCAGATAGCCATTGGTTTGCATGTTCCATAACATAGCAAAATGGCCGCCGGCGTTGAGTAAATCTTCTTGAGTGCCATCTTCGATAATTTGGCCTTTATCGAATACTAAAATGCGGTCCATGTCAGCGAGGGTTGATAAGCGATGAGCAACAACTAAAGTCGTACGATTTTTCATAACATGCTGCAAGCCTTCTTGGATCATGCCTTCGGTTGCAGAATCAAGCGCGGAAGTGGCTTCATCTAAAATTAAAATGGGCGCATTTTTGAGGATGGCGCGTGCAATCGCTACGCGTTGCCGTTGACCGCCGGATAATTTCACACCGCGATCGCCAACGAAGGATTGATATTTTTCAGGTAATTTTTCGATGAATTCGTGGCAATTGGCGAGCTTTGCAGCTTCGATGACTTCAGCATCCGTTGCATTCAGGTTTCCGTAACGAATATTTTCCATGATAGTGCGATGAAACAAAGTAGGATCCTGCGGAATCATCGCAATTTGCGAACGCAAAGAATCTTGCGTCACCGCTGCAATATTTTGTCCATCAATTAAAATAGAACCGCCGGCTAAATTATGGAAACGTAAAATTAAATTTACAAAAGTGGTTTTACCAGAACCTGAATAACCCACTAAACCAATTTTTTGTCCCGCATGAATTTTCACTGTTAAATTTTTAAAGACAGGTTGTTTTTGCGGATAGGAAAAAATCACTTCAGAAAATTCAATGTCACCTTTGGAAACCTGCAATTGTTTTGCATTCTGGACATCAACAATATCATGTCCTTTCGTAATCAACGTCAGTGAATTATTAATAACACCGACTTCGCGTGCAAACACTGTCATTTGATAACTCATGTACCAAACCATACTGAGCAACCAAAACGATTGCATGCCAATCTGTGCAAAGTCTCCGAGCGTAACCCACCCTTGCGTCCACCCATGAATCAAAGCAAACAGCATCGCAAAAATCATTAAAAATCCCGTAACACCTTGCCAAAATCGCATGATCTCAATCAACCACATGGCATTTTTTGCTTTTTTAATTTCATCTTCCTGAAAACGATGGAGATACTGACTTTCATAATCATTTCGCGCAAATAAACGAACATTCAAAATATTGGTAAAGCTATCAACAATTTTTCCAGACAAAGCCGCCGAACTCTCCGAATGAATTTCCCATTTTTCATTACCGGTTTTCATAAAAAACAAAGTCAGCGCCATGTGTAAACAAAACCAGATAAATAAAATGCCGGCAAAAACAGGATTCGTCATCCACATCAATCCCATCGCAATCAATATTCCGAGAATAGTTGGAATAAAACTATAGGACAAAACTTCAATGATGGATTGACAGCTGTTTGGCAGATCCGCAATTTTTTTCGCAATATTTCCAGGAAAATGATTGGCAAAATATTCTTGTGAATGTAATTTAACGTAGTTATAAACTTTTTCGCGAATGTTCGCTCGGAAAGTCGGCAGCGCATAAATCATGGCGATGCCTTGCATACGCAACCAAAATTCAGTATTGATCCAGAAAAACATCAGCAATGCGATGGGTTTCATTAACGCATGATATACATTGACGGTATATCCACGATAATCATGCAATGTGTTAACAATGAGTTTAATAAAATAGGGAAAAAATATATCGTTGACCGACCAACTGATTGCCGCAAAAAATATAATAAAAAAACCAAATGGCTGGCGTTTTAAAAAATAATAGAGAAAAGCTAATGCAGTCTTGGGTAGATTCATGACACACCTGGCCAACACATTGTTAATAAACCATGAAAAAATATACGAAAAAAATTGCTTCAGTTAGTTATCGACTGAAGGGTTCAATTTCTTGTCCGTATATCAACATTTTCATAACACACCAGATGTAACAAAAAATAACATATTAATGTTCTAATTATATAAAAAATCGTTAAAATAAGCAAGAAAAACAATGGTATTACAATAATAGGTCATTGCGAGGAGCGTTTTTTGCGACGAAGCAATCTTTAAGAGATTGCTTCGGCTTAAAAAACAAGCCTCGCAATGACGAAAAAATTAGGAATAAATCATGCAAAAAACTATTTTAATTACGGGTTGTTCATCTGGAATTGGTTTGCGCTCCGCCGAAATTTTAAAGCAACGTGGCTATCGTGTTTTTGCATCTGCACGCAAAGAAAAAGATGTTGCAGAATTAAAAGCAAAAGGGTTTGAAAGTATTTTAATGGATGTGAATGATTCTTCATCCATTCAGGAAGCATTACAAGAAATATTTAAAAAAACCGGCGGCACACTGGATGCTTTATTTAATAATGCAGGTTATGCAGTACCGGGCGCCGTCGAAGATCTCACACGCGAGATGATACGCACTCAATTCGAAACCAATGTATTTGGCGCGATGGAACTCATTCATCAAGTCATTCCCATTATGCGACAACAAGGTCATGGCAGAATTATTCAAAATAGTTCTATTTTGGGAATTATTACGATGCCTTATCGCGGCGCGTACAACGCATCAAAATTCGCAATCGAAGGATTTAGCAATACTTTGCGGCAAGAATTACGTAATTCGCCGATTCAGGTTTCAATTCTTAATCCGGGACCCATTGAATCTCATTTTAGAAATAATGCTTATAAAAGTTATCATGGCACACTCTCAGAAAAACACAGCGTGCATCGTGATTCCTATAAAAAAATGGAACAACATTTTTTTAATCCCACACCCAGTGAAAGAAAATTCACACTGGCTCCCGATGCCGTCGTAAATAAATTAATTCATGCGCTAGAGAGCCGAAGACCCAAGGCACATTATTACGTTGGATTTCCCGCCCACATTTTTGCATTTTTACGCAGAATTTTGCCGGATAATATGCTAGATTGGGTTTTGATAAAAATTACCAAAGAAGAAATCCACTCATGAGTTATATTTTAGTATTGTACTATAGCCGTTACGGTTCCGTTAAAAAAATGGCGCAGCATGTCGCGCGCGGGATCGAATCGGTTCCAGGAATTGAAGCCATGGTGCGCACCGTGCCGCCTGTTTCACCCGTGATCGAAGCCAGCGCTCCTGCCATTCCTGAAAGTGGCGCACCCTACGTTACGCTCGACGAATTAAAAAATTGCGCGGGACTTGCGTTAGGCAGCCCTACTCGTTTTGGCAATATGGCTGCGCCGATGAAATATTTTATTGATTCCACTAGCGGTCTTTGGTTATCAGGTGATTTAGTAAATAAACCTGCTGCGGTTTTCAGCGCGACTGCGAGCTTGCACGGAGGTCAGGAAACTACTCTCCTTAGCATGATGTTGCCGCTGATGCATTTAGGATTCATGATGTTAGGCATTCCCTACACGGAACCGGATCTCAATACGACGACAACGGGTGGCACGCCCTATGGCGCAACCCATGTCACAGGCACCGATGGAAAAAAACCTTTAAGCGACGAAGAACAACGCCTTTGTTTTGCCATGGGTAAACGATTAGCGGAAGTTGCATTGAAATTATCATGACAGAAAATTTTATTTTAGCAGATGGGCGATGGTCGGGACCGCATGGTATTGGGCGGTTTTCGACTGAAATTTTAGCGCGTCTTAATAATACTGTGGTAATTTCAGATGGGCCAAAACCATTATCGTTAAAAAATATTTTTTGGCTAGGTCCAAAAATAAAATTTTATCCCAATTCTAGAATTTATTTTTCGCCTGGTTTTAACCCCGTTTTGTTTTCGCCTATTCCTTTTACTATTACGATTCATGACTTGATTCATTTGCGGGTTAATGAAAACTTTTCTTTTTTTAAAAAAATTTTCTACGAATTATTTATTAAACCCACCGCAAAAAGAGCTTATAAAATTTTTACCGTATCTGATTTTTCTAAAAGAACCATTTTAGAATGGCTAAAAATTCCAGAAGAAAAGGTGGTTGTTGTTTACAATGGTATTAGTGACATATTCACTGCTGAAGGTCCGCGTTATTCGCCTGGATTTTCGTATCTTTTGAATGTTGCAAATAATAAACCGCATAAAAATATTGAACGTTTATTAATTGCATTCGCCAATGCTAAGATTAATCACGAGATAAAGTTGATCTTGACTGCAAAAAAAACCTCGGAATTCGATGCAATCATTAAGAAATACGCGCTTTCTGATCGCATTGTTTTTTTGAATAACCTCTCAGAAACTGAATTAGCTGGTTTATATCGTGGTGCTTTGGCACTGACTTTTCCCTCTCTTTACGAAGGATTTGGCTTGCCGATTCTTGAAGCCATGGCAAGCGGTGTGCCTGTTTTAACTTCTAATACGACGTCGATGCCGGAAGTTGCCGGAGATGCGGCGATTTTGGTGGATCCTTATGATACGGATGCGATTGCTCGTGGTGTCGAAAAAATTGTAAATAATTTGCCTTTGCGGGATGAGCTACATAGGAATGGATTGGAACGAGCAAAATTTTTTACATGGGAAAAAACAGCTAGCAAAATCGAAGAAATTTTATCGGAATCCCCCTAAGTTTCGCTGTTTGCTGCTCTGCCTGGGTTTTGCTTACCGAGCGATTGCGTTTCAGGGATGAAATGCTTTAGTACATGGACGTACGCTACCCGAGCGAGGGAAGCAAAACCCAGGCAGAGCAGCAAACAGCGAAACGCTCTCAACACGGCAGATTCTTGCCTTTTTCATCCATGATTTTGTTATCCTTATCAGGAAAAACTTCCCGCGCCCGACCCGATTGACTAATCAAGATTGCCCAAGCGGGATTTTCAGAATTTTTTTCACAAAACCAGAACGTACCATTTTGTGCATGAGAAAAACCAGTCGCCAGAAATTCCAGATTTTTTTGACCCACAGGAAAAGTGCGCCAAAAAATTTTTCCATTTGTTTTATTAGTAAAGGCATTAATTACTTTTTCCTGTTGTAAAATAACATAACCCTCTTGCCATTCACCTGAACAAGATGTTTGATCTTTGCTGTGACACAAAATAATGTTATCTGAACGAAGCATGGCCTCACTCCGCGCCAAATTAATCGCACGCAATAATTGCAAGCGAATGGTGTCTTGATTATTTTTTTCGAAAAAAATTTTTTGCGAAGGGACAACCAAAACCGCCATAAGGAAAATAATGGCGAGCGTTATCAATAACTCTAATAACGAGTATCCGTACATCGGTGACCACCTTGGGGTTCTGCGCTTTCAGCTTATTCTTTTACCGGTCGCATATGCGGAAATAAAATGACATCCCGAATAGACGGTGAGTTGGTAAACAACATGACTAGACGATCAATGCCGATGCCTTCGCCTGCCGTTGGGGGTAACCCATATTCCAAGGCAGTAATGTAATCTTCATCATAGGGCATCGCTTCCAGATCGCCGGCTTCTTTGTTTTCAACTTGCTTACGAAAACGTTCAGCTTGATCATCGGCATCGTTTAATTCTGAAAAACCATTAGCAATTTCGCGTCCGCCGACAAAGAGTTCAAATCGATCGGTGACAAAGGAATTATTATCGTTGCGTCGCGCAAGCGGTGACACTTCCGCGGGATAATCGGTAATAAACGTCGGTTGAAAAAGTTTATGCTCAACCGTTTTTTCGAAAATTTCGAGTTGAATTTTTCCCATGCCATAACTTTCCTGGCACGGAATTTCTAGATTTTTTGCGGTTTTTTTCAAAGCTTCCAGTGAATCTAAATCTTGTTTTTTTAATTGGGGATTATATTTCAAAATCGCATCGACCATATTGAGACGAGCAAAGGGTTTGCTTACATCATAAGTATGATCTTGATTGACGATGGTTGTGGTACCCAGAATGGTTTCGGCCAGATAGCGAATTAACTCTTCGGTCAAATCCATTAGATCATGAAAATTAGCATAAGCTTGATAAAATTCTAGCATCGTAAATTCAGGATTATGTTGAGTCGATAATCCTTCGTTACGGAAATTACGATTAATTTCATAAACACGTTCAAATCCGCCGACAACTAATCTTTTCAGATAAAGTTCCGGGGCAATTCGTAAATAAAGTGGCATGTCGAGTACATTATGATGCGTGATAAAAGGACGAGCGGCGGCACCACCCGGCAACACATGCATCATGGGTGTTTCCACTTCTAAAAAATACCGTTTATTTAAAAATTCACGAATCGCCTGCACGATGCGCGTGCGAATGATAAAAGTATGTCGAGTTTCGTCATTCACTAATAAATCCAAATAACGCTGACGATAGCGAGTTTCCTGATCAGTCAGACCGTGATATTTGTCAGGTAATGGGCGAAGTGATTTGGATAAGAGCTGAATTTTTTTGGCGCGGACAGACAGTTCACCGGTTTTGGTTTTAAATAAGAGACCTTCGATGCCGATGATATCGCCTAAATCCCAATCTAAAAATTCCGTATATTTTTCTGGGGAAATTTCATCTTGACGGACATAAACTTGAATGCGACCCGTCATATCTTGCAAGTGAATAAAACTCGCTTTGCCCATTAAGCGGCGCGTCATAATGCGCCCTGCTACTTTGACATGAATCGGTTTTGCTTCCAATTCGGGTTCGGTTTTATTTTCGTGTTGTTCGCGTAAATTGGCGGCAAACGAATCTCGACGAAAATCATTCGGGTAAGCGATACCCTGTTTTCGTAACGCATCGAGTTTAGAGCGGCGTTGTGCGATCAGTTCGTTGGTGTCTAGGGTTTTGATTTCTTGTTCAGTCATAATGTTACCTTTGGGTTATAGCCCACTCAGCAAACTCGCTTCAATAAATTTATCCAAATCGCCATCCAAAACAGCTTGGGTATTTGCGACTTCGACGCCTGTGCGTAAATCTTTAATTCGGGACATGTCCAGCACATAAGAACGAATTTGACTGCCCCAGGTCACGTCCATTTTTCCCGCTTCCAATTCATCTTGTTTTGCGCGACGTTTTTGTAATTCTAATTCGTATAATTTTGCGCGCAACTGTTTCATGGCTTCCGCGCGGTTTTTATGTTGTGATCGGTCGGACTGGCATTGCACGACAATATTGGTCGGTAAATGCGTGATACGCACGGCGGAATCCGTTCGGTTGACGTGCTGGCCCCCTGCGCCACTTGCGCGATAAGTATCAACGCGTAAATCAGCCGGATTAATATCAATATCAATACTTTCATCAATTTCAGGTGAAACAAAAACAGAGGCAAATGAAGTATGTCGTTTATGGTTTGCATCAAATGGAGATTTTCGCACCAAACGATGCACACCGGTTTCGGTCCGCATCCAGCCAAACGCATAAGGGCCGGTAAATTTGATGGTCGCGCTTTTGATGCCAGCGACTTCACCTGCGGAAACTTCCATTAATTCTGTTTGGAAACCGTGTTTTTCACCCCAACGCAAATACATACGTAAAATGATATTCGCCCAGTCTTGCGCTTCCGTACCACCCGATCCTGCTTGAATATCTAAATACGCATTATTTTCATCTAATTCACCCGAAAACATCCGCTGAAATTCAAGTTGCTCGATGGTTTTGGTGACCCTATCTAATTCTAGGACAATGGCTTCAACCGTATCCGCATCATTTTCATGCGCGGCTAATTCAAATAATTCAGCAGAATCTTTAATTTTATTGGCAATGGTTTGAATATTATTGACGATGTTTTCCAGCTGCGAACGCTCACGACCTAAACTTTGCGCGCGTTCTTGATTGTTCCAAACGGCGGGATCTTCTAATTCACGCTGGACTTCGATAAAACGTTCTTGTTTTTGCTCGAAGTCAAAGATACCCCCGAATTTCGGTGAGGCGAGCGGTTAAATCTTTGATGCGGTTTTGGATGGATGTGACTTCGACCACGGGATTGCTCTCTTTCAAATTTTGATAATAATAACGGGATTTTAAGTGGGAATCCACTACTATTGTAATTAAATGAATTGATGCAATTTTAACTAACGTTTAGAAACAAACGGATTATCTTTGATATAAAACCGCAATAATTTCTGCGCCCATTTTCCTGCATAGTCGACTCCAATGCGAGGGCGTTTGATGATTTTAAAAGGATCGTTTTCTTTTTCTGCGAGATAAAAATTATCGCTTAATAAATCATGGCCATATAATTGTTTGGTAATGCCCATGGCGTTGCATAAAAGACCTGGGCCTTGTGTACGGCCCTCGATATCTTGAATGGGCTCGAGTGCGCGGATTAGCACGCCGGCGCCTATACCTTCTTTTTCAGTAATGGTATTCATGCAGTAATACATGCCGTAAATCAGATAAACATAAGCGTAACCCGGCGGACCGAACATGATTTTGTTGCGCTCTGTCATACCGCGCGAGGAATGAGACGCGAGATCTTTTCCGCCTAAATAGGCTTCCGTTTCGACGATGCGACCGATACGAATTTGATCTTCAATATGATGCACAAGATATTTTCCTAATAACTCTTGTGCAACCTCTTTGGTATCACGATCGTAAAAATCGCGGGAAAGTTTTTTCATGATAATTTATTTCTTACTACCTGGTCCTGTTCCCGACATTGGCTTTGGACTTCCGTGCGTTTTCTGACGTTTACTGGGCGTTTCATCCGCCGATAATTTGCGTTTTTGTTTTAAAAAGGTCGTCTGCGAAGGCAACGAAGGCTTGCATTTTTTAATGGTTATATTTGGCCTACCGTGACCTGAATTGGCCGGTGTAGATTTTACTTCAGGCACAAAAGGTTCTCTTTTTACTTTTTTCTTCGCAGGCTGGAGAGCTTCATCTACTAAATCAGGGCTTTGGTCAAATTTTCTTTTAGGAATGGGAACGCGTTTTGTATCTTCGAGTTTTTTGACTACATCTTTAGTGCTGGATTTCTTAACTGATTTTGATTCTTCAAATTTTTTTCTCCTTGCTGTGACCTTCACTTTTCTTTTCTCTTGCGACATGGTTCCTGCCGTTTGCAAACTCCAGTCCACTCGATTTAAAAATTTTGCCGGCACCAGTTGCGCACAAACATGAGTGGGCAATCTCGCTTCGTCTCGCAAGTTATTTACCAATCTGTTGCATAGTTTATCGTGAAACTCATTTGATTCTTTTGGTAGTTTTTGCAATAGTGCTTTAAGCCTTTCTCCCTGAGCATTCAGCGCGTATGCACCCTCTTTTTTTTCAAACAGTTCTTCTGCCAAATCCGATTTAAAAAGATTAATTAATGCTAAGAGCGCAGCAGGATTGTTTTGATCCATTGCATAATTAATTAAAGGAAATTTAAATTCTTTGAACTCCGGTCTGAAATTACGAAACATCATTTCCAGCATCTTGTAATTAAAAAGATTACCAGTAAAATCGCGAATATAATAATGTAACGGACTCAAATTATCTTTATCTTCTATTTCAGTCGGCGCTCTACCTTCTTGAACTAATAATTCAATAAATTTGACTTTTTGTCCTATGGGAAGATTTTTATTTTTAAAAACAAAATGCAAAGGGGTGGAAAACGTATCCAATGTGTAGCGAACAGGATCTGCACCCTGTTGTAATAATTGTTTTGCATTTTCATAATCGCCGCACAAACAAGAAATCATTAATGGATTTAATTCGATTTGTTCGCGTCTTACAACGGGTTTTCCTTCATGCAGATATCCGACATAAACGATGGCGTTAACGTCTGGATTTTTGGCTTCTTTCATGCAAACTGCGCTTGGAATAAATAATAAATCACCGTCTGGACGAGGAATTAGACGTTTTACTTCATCAAGAATGGGGTCACTCACTTTGGTTAACGTATAATTGGCAAGACGTCCTTCAAAATCTTGTTGCGATGTTTGCCAATCATGATGGGCTTGCACAGGAATTTCATTTTTTAATTCGTATTTTTTTCCATAATTTATCACAAGTTGTGAATTGCCAATGGCACAAGTAGCAGCGAAACAGACATTCCCTTTGTTTCTCACAATATTCATATTCGGATATCGTGAGGTATTGGCGAAACGCCCAGCGTTTCCTGCTTCTCTTGCATCGATTCTGGCGGCCGGATATTTATCAGTTGCAGGAAGATTAAAAACATAAGATGTATCTTTCACTTGTTGATTGATTACATCTTTACCTAAATAAAAAATAACATAGCATTCAGCTTGGATAGATGGATTTCGAGCTCCCTCGATTGCAAATAATCCGTAACAGCAATTTTCAGGAACACCGCGACGAGCCAGTAACTCCACTTTAGCAACATAGAGATGGCCTGAATGGGAATATTTCGTTCTTAACTCCGGATCATCAACAAGAGTAATACCGAACGTATCCTCGAATTTATCCATATTTTCTGAGGTTAATTCAAATTTAAAATCCGATAGAACCGCAAGATCCTTTTGTGGATCCGCTTTGAATTTCACCTTAGACAGTTTATAGGCCGTTATCTCTTGCCCCTTTACGGACGCCACTCGCTGCATGAATCCTGCCCTATTATGATGAGATTGGGTGATCTTAATGCATAAAACATTAAGGAATTCTTAAGAAGATGAATAAATAGCCTATTTTACTTTTTGAGCCATTTTTTAAGCTTTACTTAAGCTTATTTCGTTAGACTTGCAAACGATTAACGAGGAAAAAATCTAGAATGCACGCCACCTTTAACCCCTTGATTGTTAAAATGCCGCCCGACGAGAAGGAAACATATATTCTCGATAAACGGCTTGGTAAAGGTTCCCAAGGAAACGTTTGTAAAGCCTATCGTGTCGTCAGTTACACTATTGATGGTAAACCCGTCCCTTCTGAAGTTGCTGTTGCGCTGAAAGTGATAGATTGCGATGATGATGATCTTATTTGGAAACAAGCAAAATTAGAAGGTGAAATAACCCAAGTTATGAATCCTCTTGCCAGGGTCTATAGCCGATACCCTATCATTTTTATTGCCACAACCTTTGTAGAGGGAGTCAATCTAGAACAATATCTGGCAGCAAATCAACTCACCCTTTTACAGGGAATTCGGCTCATAAAAAAAGTAGCCGTTGTTATTGATGAAATACATACCAAACGCGTTATCCATGCAGATATTTTACCGGTTAATTTAATGGTAAAAATCGGTGATGAAAAAGAAGTTGAAATTCATCCTATCGATTTTGGTCGGTCATGCAGAACGAAAAATAATTCGAATCAACTAATGCGCCATCCTTGTCAGTATTCCGGTCATATTAATTATCCACCTGAATCTCTTTCTGAAAAATTTGGATTTAAATCGGATATTTATATGGCGGTGTATGTTTTTTCCAAAATTTTGGGAGTAAAAGATCCCTGTGTTGATAAACGAAGAGCAGGGAATGAAGTTCCTTATAACCTCGATGGCATTATAAAATTTGATGATATTCCTCAGTGGCCGATGGATTACAGAAAATTGACTCTTCAGTTTTTAAATCGAATGCAAAATAATGATTATGACTCACGCCCTGATGCGCGGGAGGTTGTAACTTTTTTTTCTACGCTAGAAAAATTATATGAATTGAGTCAAGTCAAATCTGAATCTGATCGCAAGGATAATAAAGATCAAAATTCGAACCATTTTAAGGTTTATACCACAAAACTTTTTCTTATGGCCACGGGAAGATGGCATGAAAAAGTCACGGATGTCATCCAACTAAAATTAAATCCCAATGGCACAATGAATCAATTAGATCTCGAAAAATATCCAGAGGCATTGGGGATCATTCATGATTTTTGTGTAGCGGAAGATGATATGCAAAACAAAATCTGGAGTACGCCGTGCAGAATTTTGATGCGTATGGAAACAGAAACAGCAAAAATATCAGATAAAAAAATGCTAGCCACTATCAATACAAATCGCCCGACCATTGTTACTGCGTGTGTCGCAGAGTTACGTTTGTTTACCCCAGAGGCAAGACACAAGATGTTAATGGACATAAAATTGAAAAAAAATGCATTAGGTGCAATTATTAACGTTCCGCGCGATCCAATTCGTTTTGCATTCTCAGGACGAGAAAACACCACAACGGTTGATAATATTTTAAAAGCTTTTCAACCTGCGCCTGCACAAAATCAGGATCAAGGTCAGTCTAGATCTTTGTCGTGACAAAGATCTATTTTAGTGTTCCCGAGTGGTTTTAAACTCGATTTTTGGCCAACGTTCCATGGTCAAATTGAGATTGACTCGGGTCGGGGCAAGATAGGTTAAATTGTCGCTGCCATCGAGTGCTAGATTATCAAACGCCTTATTTTTAAAGTCTTCCAGCATTTTTGTATCATCGCAATAAATCCAACGGGCAGTTGCAACGGACACATTTTCATAAACGCAATCGACGTTATATTCGTGCTTTAATCGATAGGCAACAACATCAAATTGTAATAATCCAACCGCACCTAAAATTAAATTATTACTATTTAATGGGCGAAATACTTGAGTTGCACCTTCTTCGCATAATTGCACTAAGCCTTTTTGTAAGGCTTTTAATTTCAAAGGGTCTTTTAAGCGGACTAAACGAAATAATTCAGGCGCAAAATAAGGGATCCCAGTAAATTTTAATTTTTCGCCTTCCGTAAAGGTTTCGCCAATCTGAATGGTTCCATGATTATAGAGACCAATAATATCCCCTGGCCACGCATCTTCGACATGCTCACGTTCAGAGGCCATGAATGTCAGCGCTTGGCCGATTTTGACATCGCGTCCTAATCCGACCTGAAATAATTTTTTGCCTGGCGCATAATGACCTGAACACACGCGCAAAAAGGCAATGCGATCACGATGCGCAGGATCCATATTCGCTTGAATTTTGAAAACAAAACCGCTGAATTTATCTTCCGAAGGGTTGATGGGACGCGTTTCTGTTTCTCGCGATTGGGGTGATGGCGCGTAATTTGCAAATGCATCTAACAATTCGCGCACACCAAAATTATTGATTGCAGAACCAAAAAAAACGGGCGTTAATTTTCCGTTTAAAAATTCTTGTTTATCAAATTCGTGACTTGCGCCTTTAACTAATTCTACATTCGCACGTAAATCGGCTGCCTGCTCACCTAACAACGCATCTAATTCAGGATTATGTAAGCCCTTTATTTTAGTGCCTTCTTGCTGTACGGCATTTTTCCCCGGCTCATATAAATAAACGGCATCTTCATAAAAATGATAAACCCCTTTAAAATCACGACCCATGCCAATCGGCCAGGTAATCGGTGCGCAGCGAATTTTTAAAATGTTTTCGATTTCATCGAGTAATTCAATGGCATCGCGACTATCACGGTCCATTTTATTAATGAACGTAATGATCGGCGTATTTCGCAATCGACAGACTTCAAGTAATTTGATCGTGCGCTCTTCAACCCCTTTAGCAGCATCAATTACCATCAATGCAGAGTCAACTGCAGTCAACGTGCGATACGTATCTTCAGAAAAATCCGCGTGACCAGGCGTATCCAACAAATTCATGATGTGATGTTTATATGGAAACTGCATGACGGAGGTTGTCACAGAAATTCCGCGTTGTTTTTCCAGTTCCATCCAGTCGGAAGTTGCGTGCCTGGAAGCTTTCCGCCCTTTTACCGTGCCTGCCATTTGAATGGCACCGCCGAATAATAATAATTTTTCGGTGAGCGTGGTTTTTCCCGCATCAGGGTGTGAAATAATGGCAAACGTACGACGTTTGGAAAGTTCGGTGAGTTGTTCAGTCATAATGTCTATTCGTAGTGAAAGGCTGCGATTTTAACATATCTCAGTGCAATTTAAACCCGTAAATCCTTGGCGAAAACCAGCGCATCTTCGCGGCCTTCTTTGGTGGGATAATAATTTTTGCGGGTACTGATCTGAATAAATCCCATTTTTTCATAAAGAGCAATCGCATAAGCATTGGAACGACGGACTTCTAGGAAAGCGATATCCGATTTTTCTTTGGCGTTTTTCAGCGCAGCTTCAACTAACTGTCGACCAAACCCCTGATGCTGGAAATCAGGATGAATACAAACATTCAGGATATGGCTTTCCCCCGCCAGCGTCGACATGATGAGATAGCCAATCAGTTGATCGCCCTGCTCTATTACCCAACCGCGATAGCCCGCATCATAACAACGTTCAAAGACTTCTTCCGTCCATGGCGTAAATTGCGTGAGACGCTCGATGATCATCGCTTGAGGTATATCGGATTTTTGTAATATTCTTAACATATTTCTATTTTATCCTGAAAAGGGGAGAAAATCATGAGTTACCGCCTCACCAAAATTTATACGCGTAAAGGCGATGATGGCACAACAAGTCTGGATACGCGTAATCGGATTGCGAAAAATGCAGCGAGGATTGAGGCGATTGGCGATATTGATGAATTGAATAGTGTGATTGGGATGGTGATTGCGTTTGATCAGCAGAGCAAGATTAGTCATGCGTTGCACCCTATTCAGCAGACTCTGTTTGATTTAGGCGGAGAGCTTGCCTTGCCAGATCGAATTGCGATTCATGCAGAAAAAACCACGGAACTTGAACAATGGATAGATGAATGGAATGCGATGTTGCCACCGCTAAAAGAATTTATTTTACCAGGCGGGACACCGGCATCGGCTACTTGTCATTTGGCGAGAACCGTTTGCAGACGAGCCGAACGATCCTTGGTAACTTTGCAAGAAAAAGAAAAAATTAATTCTGAAATGTTGAGGTATATTAACCGATTATCAGATGTCTTATTTGTTGCGGCACGAATTCTCGCTAAAGAGGCAGGAGAAAAAGAAATTTTGTGGGACCATGAAAAGTGAGAGAAATTCATTTACAGCTACGATTTGGCAGCTGTGTTTGTTCATGGAAAAACACCCCTCACCCGACGCGCGTTGCGCGTCGACCTCTCCCACAAGGGGAGAGGTGATCCGGAGTTTTTCAACGAAGACTAATTTCCACCACCAACCTCAATCAGTTAGCGCAAAGCAACTTGCCTTTGCTTTGTAAGCGATTGCATTTCATGGATGAAATGCTAAGTACACGGACGTACGCTTTCGAGCGCACAAAGCAAAGGCAAGTTGCTTTGCGATAACTGATTGAGCCCCCTACGCCTTCGAACGCACAAAGCAAAGGCAAGTTGCTTTGCGCTAACTGATTGAGCCCCAGCCCCTCAACCTTTCTGCAATTTTTCCCAAGAACTATCCGAAGCCAGAGGATATTGATCTTTCAAACGAGTAAACTTTTGCATTTTACCCTGAGAATCAAATTCCAAAACATAAACCGAATCAAAATCTTCTGAATGCCATTTTTTAATGGGTTGTGTAACTCCAAGCTCCTGCGCCAATTGCGGAATCTTAGTATGATTCCAACAAACCAAAACCGTTTTATTTTGATACTCTTTATTTTGCAGCAAATCCGCCGCTAATTTAGCATAATCTTTGCTAACAAAAGGATGCAGAATAGGAAATCCCGAATCCGGATGTTTCGAAGCTAACATATTGGCAAGCGGCGCAACCGTCTGCAATTCGCGAATCGAAGAATCCTCACGCGCTGGGTCCGTTGCAAAAATAAAATCGGGTTCCCCAAATTTTTTTAAAAAATAAAAAGCAAACTCAATGGAACGCATAATCCCATTGGGTGAAAGACAAGGTCCTGGATTCGGTTGGCTTAATTTATCTCCGTGTCGAATAATAATGATTTCTTTAGGTGCCGCAAAAACAGCACTGCAGAATATCATTAAAAACATCGCAAAAATAAATTTTTTCATAAATAAATGGTTACGCTCCCACTTTTTCTTCGGTTTTTTTCTTAGGCAAATATAAATCGGTAATCGTACCTTCGAAAACTTCCGCAGCCATTGCAACAGTTTCTGATAAGGTTGGGTGCGGATGGATGGTGAGCGATAAATCTTCGACATCGCAACCCATTTCGATGGCTAAACCGATTTCACCCATTAATTCACCGGCATTCGGTCCGACCATGCCAGCACCAATCACCCGATGAGTTTCTTCATCAATGATAAGTTTTGTAATACCTTCATCGCGGCCAATACTGAGTGAACGACCGCTTGCTGCCCAAGGGAAGACGCCTTTGCCGTATTTGAGCCCTTTTGCCTTCGCTTCGTTTTCCGTCACGCCAACCCATGCCACTTCCGGATCGGTGTAAGCCACACTTGGAATACATGCAGGATCAAAAAAGTGTTTTAATCCAGCGATAACTTCCGCTGCGACTCGACCTTCTGGAATCGCTTTGTGCGCCAGCATTGGCATGCCAGCGACGTCACCAATCGCATAAATATTGGGAACATTGGTTCGCATTTGTTTGTCAGTGGGAATGAAACCGCGCTCATCGACTTTGACACCCGCTTTACCCGCATCAATCAAGTCACCATTCGGACGTCGGCCGACTGCACATAAAATTCGGTCAAATTTTTCAGGAGCTGCAGGTGCATTTTCACCTTCGAAAGTAACGTAAAGGCCGTCTTTTTTAGCTTCGACTTTAGTCACTTTGGTTTTTAAGAAAATATTTTTGTAACGTTTTTGAATTCGTTTATATAGCGGCGTTACAACATCTTTGTCAGCGCCAGGAATAATTTGATCCATTAATTCAACGACGGTAATTTCGGCACCTAAAGCCTGATAAACCGTTGCCATTTCAAGACCAATGATTCCGCCCCCAATCACTAGCATTTTGCATTTGGTTTCTGCTAATTCCAGCGCGCCAGTCGAATCAATAATGCGTGGGTCATCCGGTAAAAAAGGTAATTTCACTGGACGCGATCCGACCGCAATAATTGCATCGGTAAATTTAATTTTTTGTTTGCCGTTTTTACCTTCCACTTCGATTTCGTTAGTTGAAGTAAATTTGGCGAGACCTTGCACGATTTCAACTTTGCGTTGTTTTGCCAGCATTTTTAAGCCACCCGTTAATTTGCTGACGACTTTATTTTTCCATTCGACTAATTTATTGGTTTTGATGTCCGGTTTACCAAAATCAATACCGCAGTGCGACATTTCTTGCGCTTCGTCGATGACTTTCGCAGCATGTAATAAGGCTTTGGAAGGAATACAACCGACATTTAAGCAAACGCCGCCAATGTTGTCATAACGCTCAACCAAAATGACTTTTTTTCCTAAATCCGCCGCACGAAAGGCAGCCGTGTATCCACCGGGACCACTGCCAAGAACGACAACATCTGCTTGTGACTCACTCATTGTTTTCTCCCAATAATTTTTTACAGCAATAAATTACGAATATCGGCCAACATGCCGGTTAAAAATACGATAAAACGCGCACCATCCGCACCATCAATCACACGATGATCGTAAGATAACGATAGAGGCAGCATCAAACGTGGAACAAAGGTGCCTTCGTGATAAACGGGTTGATAAGACGATTTGGAAACGCCTAAAATCGCGACTTCGGGCACATTCACAATCGGTGTGAATGCCGTGCCGCCAATACCACCTAAACTTGAAATCGAAAAACATCCGCCTTGCATGTCATTTGCGGTCAGTAATTTTTTGCGTGCTTTTTCGCTGACTTCGCCTAATTCTTTTGCTAAATCCATCAAGCCTTTTTTATCGACGTCACGGATCACAGGCACGACTAAGCCATCAGGTGTATCAACTGCTACTCCAATATGAAAATATTTTTTTAAAATTAAATTTTCAGCATTGGGATCCAGTGATGCATTGAATTTAGGAAAGGCTTTTAATGCAGCAACGACTGCTTTCATAATGAAAACAAGCGGCGTGAGCTTAATACCTAATTTTTCTGATTCACTTTTTTGTGCCTGACGGAAAGCTTCCATCTCAGTGATATCTGCATCGCCAAATTGCGTCACATGCGGAACCAGCAACCAATTGCGATGTAAATTTTTTCCGGACAGTTTTTGGATGCGCGTTAAGGGCGTCGTTTCAATCGCGCCGAATTTTGCAAAATCCACTTGCGGGGCTGCGGGCAATCCGCCAGTTGAAGACGATTGCAATCGTGTTTTTACCCAGAGTTGAATGTCTTCTTTTAAAATGCGATTTTTGGGGCCTGTGCCTCTTACTTGCCCGAGGTCTACACCAAATTCGCGAGCAATGCGGCGAACCGCGGGACCCGCATGGACATCGGCCGATTGTGCGGGAATTAATGTTCCAGTTTGCGCAACAGGTTCAACTTTTTCCGCTTCGGGTGCAATTTTTTTAGGAGCGAGTTCTTCTTTTTTTGCAGCTGGTTTTTTGGATTCAGCTTGCGTTTCACCAGCGCCACTCGTTTCTAACGTGACAATCACAGAGCCTTGCGAAACTTTATCACCTACTTTCACTTTGACTTCTTTGACAACGCCTTCATCAGAAGAAGGCACTTCCATTGTTGCTTTGTCAGATTCCAACGCAATCAGCGCCGTTTCTTTTTTGATGTGATCACCGGGTTTTACTAACACTTCAATGACATCAACGTCTGTCGCGCCACCAATATCCGGCACTGTTATATTTTTTATAGCCAAATTAAAATCCTCCTAGCAACTGACTGGATTGGGTTTGTCGGGGTTTATTTTATATTTCTTCATGGCTTCCGTCACTTGATTTGCTGGAATGGTTTTTTCCTGAGCCAATGCATGCAGCGCTGCGACCACGATATAGTAACGATCTACTTCAAAGAAATGTCTCAACTGTTCACGCGTATCACTACGACCGAAACCATCCGTACCCAATACGACATAACGTCGATTTAGATAGGGCCGAATTTGTTCTGCGTAAGCTTTTATATAATCGGTTGCGGCAACCACGGGGCCTTCGTGTTTTTCGAGTGTTTTTTCTAGGAAAGTCACTTGCGGTTTTTTATCGGGATGGAACATATTATGGCGTTCTACTTCTAAACCATCACGACGTAACTCATTGAAACTCGTTACACTCCAAATATCCGCTGACACGCCAAAATCTTTTTCCAGTAATTCAGCCGCTGCAATGACTTCATTCAAAATAGCACCGCTGCCCATCAACTGAATTTTTTTGGCTGATTTGCCCGCTTTTTTGAAAAGATACATCCCCTTGATGATGCCTTCTTCAGCATTTTCTGGCATGGCGGGTTGAGCATATTTTTCATTCATCGCCATGATATAGAAAAACACATCTTGTTCTTCTTCAAACATGCATTTTAAACCGTGCTGAATAATGACGGCCATTTCATATCCGTAAGTGGGATCATAAGCGCGACAAGTGGGAACAGATGCCGCAGTCAACAGACTGTGACCGTCTTGATGTTGCAAGCCTTCGCCTTCTAAGGTGGTACGACCTGCTGTTGCACCAATTAAAAATCCTCGTGCGCGCATGTCGGCTGCGGCCCAAATGAAATCACCCACGCGCTGAAAACCGAACATCGAATAATAAGTAAAAAATGGCACCATCGGTACGCGATGCGTTGCATAAGAAGTTGCAGCTGCGATCCAGGATGCCATACACCCTGCTTCAGTAATGCCTTCTTCTAGAACTTGCCCTTTGATGTCTTCGTGATAATAAAGTAACTGTTCTTTGTCTTCCGGTGTATAAAGTTGTCCGACGGGAGAATAAATTCCGACTTGCCGAAAGAGTGATTCCAAACCAAATGTTCGCACTTCATCCGAAAAAATCGGCACAACACGCGGGCCCATGTTGGGATCTTTTAATAACACATTTAAAATACGGCCTAACATCATGGTCGTTGAAGCAGTTCGATCGCCTGTGCCTTTTAACACAGCATCAAATGCAGCGAGATCGGGAGCTTTTAATGAGGCAGATTGCACATTTCGCGCGGGCAAATAGCCGCCCAATTTTTTGCGTTGTGCGTGCAAATACTGAATTTCAGGACTTTTATCGTCAGGTTTATAAAAATCATAATTTTCAAGATGTTTGTCTGTGAGCTTAATATCAAAACGCTCACGAAACGCGATTAATTCTTCTTTGGTCATTTCTAATTGATTGTGCGCAACATTTCGGCCTTCTGTTGTGCGCGTTCCTAAGCCATAACCTTTTACGCCTTGCGCAAGAATCACAGTGGGTTGGTCTTTATGTTGAACCGCTTTCGCGTACGCTGCGTAAATTTTCAAAGGATCATGTGCGCCACGATTTAATTTTGCAATCTCATCATCGGAAAGATCAGCAAACAACGCTTTTAATTCCTCATTATCGCCGCACAAAAATTCACGTGTGTAGGCGCCACCACGCACATAAGCGGTTTGCAAATCGCCATCTACGCATTCGGTTAAGCGTTTTAGCAACAGTCCTTTTTTATCTTTGGCAAACAGTTTGTCCCACTGACTGTCCCACAACACTTTAATCACGTTCCAGCCGGCGCCGCGGAATAAGCCTTCGAGTTCTTGCACGATTTTTCCGTTGCCGCGGACTAAGCCATCGAGACGCTGTAAATTACAATTTACGACATAAATAAGATTATCGAGTTTTTCGCGGGCTGCGAGTGTGAGGCCAGCAACAGCTTCGGGTTCATCCATCTCACCATCGCCTGAAAATATCCAAACTTTTCGATCAGCAGCACCTTGAATATTGCGGTTTTCTAGATATTTTAAAAATCGCGCTTGATAAATGGCTTGTAACGCACCCAATCCAAGAGAAACAGTCGCAAATTGCCAAAAATTCGGCATAAGCCAAGGATGCGGATAAGAGGACAATCCTTCGCCTTGGATTTCCTGACGAAATCGTTCAAGATTTTGTTCTGTGAGACGGCCTTCTAAAAAGGCGCGAGCATAATTTCCTTCGGACGAATGGCCTTGAAAATAAATTAAATCGCCTGGGTTATCTTTTGTAGCGCCACGGAAAAAATGATTTAAACCGACTTCATACAATGTCGCGATGGAAGCATAAGAAGATAAGTGACCGCCTACTCCACCGGCATCGCGTTTAGCACGCAGCACCATCGCGATCGCATTCCAGCGCGTGAAGCCCTCGATGCGTTTTTCTAATGTTCTGTCGCCGGGATAAGTGGGTTGCTGATCGACTGGGATCGTATTGAGATAAGGCGTGCTAATGGCACCTTCGCTGATTTTGACACCGGCATGGTCTGCGGTTTCTATTAATTTTTGTAAAATAAAGAGCGCGCGTTCGGGCCCCTCATATTTCAGTAATGATTCAAGGGCATCAAGCCATTCTTGGGTTTCTATTTGATCGTAATCTTCCCACGTTTGTGTCATGCGTGTTTCCTTTTTTTTATTAACCAGAATGAAACAGGTAGGTTATCCTGCCAATTTCCCAATTATTCATGGGGTTAGAAATCCGAGATCAATTTATACATTCTGGAAGTTCGGTATTCTACTATTTTAGGGGCAATATGCAAAAGCTTAAAAGATGGGTTTTTGGGGGGCCTTGCGAGAGCCGAGTTGTTGGCTTGCCAATTCTGCTCCGGGGGCATACATCCCTGTATTTAAGCATTTCATCCATGAAATGCAGTCGCTGAATTGGCAAGCCAACAACTCGGCTCTCGCAAGGGATAGGGTGGTTTTATTGGGGGAAATTGAAGTATTTTCGCATGTCTGAAAAGGCTTGTTGCATCGTTTTTGGATTGATTCCAAATGACGCAGGTTGGTCGTTTAGTTTTTTCATTTGAAAATGGCCTGACTGGGTCACTTCTGTGATGCGATCGGGTTCGACAATGCCTAGGGCGATATAACTACTGATGAGGTGGTAATTTTTTTCAGTTGGGGAAAATAAATCCGTGCCGACAGAATAATCTTGAAAAGAAGAATCTGCAAATAACAAATGTTTCATCAATGTTGGTGCAATGTCAAAATGACTGGTTTCATAAGTTAAAATTTGCGGTTTTTTTCCGGGCCAATACACAATTAACGGTGTTTGAATTTGATAGCGAGTAAAATTGCTGGCGTGGCCCCAATACCCTAGATGATTATCATTGAATTCTTCGCCGTGATCGCCGGTGATGATCACGACCGTATTTTCTAATAAATGTTCTTTTTTCAGTGCGGTTAACACTTTATTAATTTCAGTATCAACCAACATCAAAGCGTTTTGATAGCGATTAAGATAAGGTATCGGATCGGAATAGGCATTTAATTCCATTCGATTACAGTTTTTGACAACGGGTTGTAAAGGTTTTAAATCATCTAAAAATCCGCAATAAGTGTGTGCTGAATCATAAAGCAAAAAACTGAAAAAAGGTTTTGAGGATTGGGTTGCGATAAATTGTTCGAATTTTTTTGTAACTAATTGATCGCGGCCGTAAGGTGTATCTGCCAATTGTTGATGGGGATCGAACGATTTGATGCTTAACAAAACGGTTTTATTTAGCGGTGGCGTATATAATTCGGCACTAGAAAAAGCCGAAACACGATAATTTTTTTGAATGAGTGAGTCAATTAAAACAGGGCCGCGCGCTTGTTTTTCCATTGCGGTTGCATAAGTTGCTGGCAAGCCATAAAAAAGACTGAAAATTCCAGGGCCGGTTGAGTTGCCGCCGCTAATGTGATGAGTGAAGACTAACGCGTTTTTTGCAAATTCAGTCAGGTGCGGCGTTGCAAGCGAATTTAACATGTCATATCGCCAGGTATCGATTACGATGATCAATAAATTCTGTTGCGGTTTTTTCTGGGAAAACTTGATTGTGTGCAAGGGATAATTTAATGCAATATTCATTCGATCGGGTTGCGCAAGATATTGTTCCGAAGAATGTTCTAATACATCTTTTGTGCTTGGAAAAAAACAGGAAAACGTTTCCGTGTAAAAAGGCACAAAGCGCGAGATATCAATCATAACGCGATTGATCAAAAATCCAGAGCTATACGCGATCATGCAATACGAGAGATATAAATTAAATGCTAAAAAAATGATGAGCCATTTAAACGCAAAATAACGTTTTTTATTTTGCAGAAAATTCCATAAAAATTTTGCATAAATACATTCGGATGAGAAGATTGCAAGCAAAGCAAGCGTACTAATAACAAATTCTTTCTGCGACACTCCTAAAACTTCTTCACCCAATCCTTTTGTGACAAGATGAATCATGATGCCATTCACATGGAAGCGATATAGTTTATAAACAAAAGAATCGGTCAGCAAAAAGGTACTCATGAGGACTGCGATCAATATTGACAATGCAAAAACAAACTTTCGTTTGGGAAAAAAGTGAATAAGCGGCAACATAAACACGCAGGGCAATAATGCCAATAGACCCAGCTCGCCAATATAACAAAATGCCGCAAACGTCCCTAATATGATTTCACCCTTAGGCAAAACATGTTCTGTGCCAAACCAGGGGATCACTGAAAGATAATTTAATCCGATTAACCAAAATAAAAGAATATTCCCCGCAAAAAACCAGAGACACCAGCGTTTTTGAGCCTTTTTTTCTGAAATCACGACTAAATCCTTTCTATGTATCTGATTATAAACAAGTATTTTTTAGATATCCCATAAGGTTTTTTTAATATTTGCTCTCTATAATTATATAAATCAATGTCATTCACAAGCAGGGTAATTATGTTTCAACAACGACGCACACCTTCACCAGATACTTTTAAAAAATTACAGGAAATTTCAAAATTACTAGACGAATTGAAATTACCTTATGAATCGTTGGATTCCCCAATTCGCAAAACTCTCGACTCAACTACTGAAGCACAAGACCAAATTATTATTGCATTAGAAATTTGGAAAAAATCGTCCTATCCATTTAACAAGCCACTGCTTCAGATTTTACTTCAAGACCCTATGAATGCAGCAAATATCGCAGGCTGTTTACAGCATATTTTAAAAATTCACACGGTTAGAAGCGCGCATGGTTTTCATGTTAAACCCAACAAACTCATGATGGATCAATTTTCATTGTTTCTAGAAAAAAGAGCTTATCGAGCAGTTAGCTCATCTCAAGAACTTTGGAATGAATTTTGTCAAGCCACCGCATCTCAACAAACATGGGATGCTTTTTGCGGTCCCGATGCTGCCCCTCAATCCAATTTTAGAGGATAATTATTTTCTTAGCGCAAGGCACATTTCCTGCATGCCTTCCAGCACCCTGGGTGTAGCCCGCTCTAACAAATCCGCATCGACAGCATGCAAATGATTTTGCTGCACCGCTTTTAATTCCGGCCATTTTTTCCAGAAATCCTTCCAGTCTTGTTTTTTTTCTGATGAAATAATCACATCCGGATTTGCGTATAATACCGCTTCCACATTAATTTCTGGTGAAACTCCTTTTAAATCAGCAAAAATATTTTTACCGCCACAAATTTCAATCGCATCATTGATCCAACTTTGCTTAGTAATCGTGATAAAAGGCTGCGACCAAACCTCATAATAAACAGAAAATGTTTTTTGGCCGGCGTATTTTTTTATTAATAATTCATTTTTTTTTAAAAAAAGTGCTGAAACCGCTTCGGCTTTTTTTTCATGGCCCGTTAACTTGCCTAAGCGATTTAATAAAGATGCAATATCAGCAATTTTCTTAGGATGCGAAAAAAAGATAGGAACCCCAAGTTTTTTTAATCGATCACCAAGATGACTTTCATCCCAAACCAAAATAAGATCCGGATGAAGCGCTAGAATTTTTTCTTCATCCACTCCTATGACGCTGCCGACCACTGGAATTTTTTTCGCACCCTCGGGATAATCACTTCCCTGAATAACGCCGACAATAGAATCCCCTGCGCCAATCGCAAAAAGATTTTCTGTTAAATCCGGAGCAAGACTGATAATTCGCGTTGCAGGTTTTTTTAAAAAAATTTTTTGGCCAGTATCATCGATGACGTCAATTGCAAAAGCAGAAATACTGACCGACCACAAAACAAAAAAAACTAACCATTTCATCTTGTCATGATCACAATCATGGCGAGCAAGACCAATACCATGATAAAGACTCGATCGAGTAAAGAAAGCGCTTCTTTTTCCGCAGAACCATTTTCAGCGACTTGATTGGATTTTTTCGCATCGAGCGCTGCAATGCCGCATTCACCCAATAATTGGTCATTGCCATTTAGGCCGAGACGAATATCTTTTTTCCAGACTTGAAAAACTTCCGTGAAATGACCACCCAGCGCAAAAATAAAAGTAAGAATACGCGCAGGAACCCAATCCAGGATTTTACGCACCACGGAGGCAGCTTGAGTCAAACCGAGATCGGATTGCTTAGCACACATCGCAATCGATCTATACATAATGGCACCCGCCGGGCCCAAAATAATAAACCAGAAAATCACGGCAAAAATGCGTGTATTGGCCTCAATAAAGATCGCACGTGTCAGGGCCTGATGAAACGCTTGTGAATTTTCAGGCAGAGTAATACCAAAAGCTGTTTGCGCACGATCCACTACGGCTTTCGGATCGTCTTTCTGTAGTTCGCCGAGGCACGCATAGGCTTGCGCCCATAAATTTTCTGGTCCCATGCAGTAAAGCAGGATCAGCACACCGAAAATCAAACGCGGCACGCCATAAAACCAATGCGACAAAATCACATCAATCAATCCGGCAACAATCATCAAAGGCAGAATGCAAATAACTAACAACAGATAAGACGGCCAATTCGCTATGCGTCGACTGATGGCGCGCTGATACACATCAAACCAGCGCCAGTAACGCAAATGGTTCCAATGAAAAAACCGCTCGATGATGAGCGAAATGAAAGTAATAATAAACGTCATGATTCCATCCTCAGTTTTTCAGAATTTTAACGATTATGGATTCAATAAACAATCTAAATAAGACCAATCGAATGCAGGGCCCGGATCTGTTTTTCTGCCAGGTGCGATATCGGAGTGGCCCACGATATGTTCGCGAGTGATTTTTGGATATTTTTCTTGCAGCAATTGAATAATTTCTGCCAATCGTGCGTATTGTTTTTTTTCAAAAGGGATATCATCGGTTCCTTCGAGCTCTATACCGATAGAAAAATCATTGCAATTTTCTCTGCCTTGAAAAAAAGATTTCCCTGCATGCCAAGCGCGTCGATCAAATGGCACAAATTGAGTCACATCGCCGTTGCGATGAATTAATAAGTGCGCAGAAACTCTTAACTCTTTGATGGTTTCAAAATAAGGATGCTCGTTAAAATTTAAATTACCACAAAAAAATTTTTCGACTGAGCCTGTGCCAAATTGAGCAGGCGGCAAACTAATGTTATGGACCACTATCAAACTAATATCGTCCGCATCCGGCCGATGATCACAATGCGGGGATGGTAGATAAGTCGTGGTAAGCAATGCATTTTGAATTTTCAGCATATTTTCCTCATCATCCCCCTTATCTCATGACTTGAAACTTCCGTCAATTTCTGGTTTGATGCACAACATTATTTTTTTCCAGGGGTGGCGTTTATATGCAGCATAAAACAACAAAAGAAGATGACCTTTCGATCGACCCTAGGCTTAAGCGTGCATATAAAGGCATGGTGATTAATACTGAAAGTACTTATGGCACGGTTAATAATCAATTACAATCTACTCGCGGCGTTACCCAGGGGCCTGCATACCAGCAACTGAGCGGTGAAGAAGACGCAAAACCTGCTGAAAAAAAACCAAGCAAAACAACACCCGCCGCAACAAAACAACCTGTCATTACACAGAAACCTGCTGAACCCAAACCATCCGCTCGTGTGACTAAAAATTCAACTTTTAAACCGCAACCGACTGAGCCCTTCTTCCCATTGGGTGATTTTAGTGTGCTACTTGATCAAGCACTGCAATCTACTGCTTCCCCAGCCCCTGCGAAAAAATCCTAGTATGCGCGCTGATGACATTAAAAAGTTGATAGAAAAAAATCTACCAAACGCATCCGCGACGGTTGAAGGAGAAGATGGTCGTCATTTCTCAGCCATTGTCATTTCACCTGAATTTTCGGGTAAAAATCGCATTCAAAGACAACAAATGATTCATAAAACATTGGGAAATCATATAAACGATGGTACTATTCACGCCATATCGATCAAAACTTTTACCCCTGAAGAATGGCAACAAAGAGAATAAAAAATGGACAAACTGATTATTCAAGGAAACGTACCCTTAACGGGTGAAATAAGGATATCGGGCGCAAAAAACGCGGCACTTCCTATTTTAGCGGCTTCCTTACTGACCCCCTACAAAGTCGAGATTCGCAACATTCCGCATTTGCAGGATGTGAGCACGACGATGAGTTTGCTCGGGCAAATGGGCGTCCATCTGACGCTAGACGAGCGTTCCAATATTGAAATTGATGCGAGCAAAGTCCATTCGCTTTATGCACCTTACGAATTAGTCCGCACGATGCGTGCGTCTGTTCTGGTTTTGGGTCCATTATTAGGTCGCTTTGGCAAAGCCGAAGTTTCGTTACCAGGCGGTTGCGCAATCGGCACACGTCCCGTTGACCAGCATTTAAAAGGCATGCGGGCCATGGGCGCCGATATTCAAGTTGAAAATGGTTATATCAAAGCAAAAACTTCCAAACGCTTGCAAGGCGCCAATGTCGTCATGGACATTGTGACGGTGACCGGGACTGAAAATATCATGATGGCGGCTGTCCTCGCAGAAGGTCAAACCACCATTCACAATGCCGCACGCGAACCCGAAGTCGAAGATCTCGCTAATTTTTTAAATAGTTTAGGCGCAAAAATTTCTGGCGCAGGCACAACGACCATTGTCATTGATGGCGTCGAAGAATTAACAGGCGGCTCATACACTGTTTTACCCGATCGCATCGAAACCGGTACTTATCTCACAGCAGCCGCCATTACACGCGGTAAAGTTAAATTAAAAAATACTAGACCGGATTTACTCGAATCCATCTTAATCAAATTACAGGAAGCAGGCGCACACATTGATACGGGCCCCGATTGGATCCAGCTCGACATGAAAGGCAATCGTCCGCGCGCCGTCAACGTCAGCACTGCACCCTACCCTGCATTCCCAACTGATATGCAAGCGCAACTGATGGCATTGAATACCGTTGCAGAAGGCACCGGGATTATAACCGAAACCGTTTTTGAAAACCGCTTCATGCATGTTCAGGAATTACAACGCATGGGCGCGAACATTGCACTAAAAGGAAATACGGCCATCTGCACCGGTGTCGATCAATTATTAGGGGCACCCACGATGGCGACTGATTTACGCGCATCAGCGAGTTTAGTGCTTGCAGGACTCGCGGCGGTTGGTGAAACCAGCGTAGACCGCATCTATCACATTGACCGCGGTTATGAATGCATCGAAGAAAAACTTTCGTTACTCGGTGCGCGGATTCAGCGAGTGGAAAATTGATATTGCCCGTCATCCCCGACACTATCGAGGTTGCATGATGCTAAGAATTTTTTTGTTGTTGCTTTGCTGCATGATGAGCACTGCGTTTGCTGCCAACATGCAAGATCTAGAAAAACTTTCACAACTCAGCATGGCTGCTAATACGAAAGGTCTGGATCTTTCCAATGCAGATTTGCGAAATTTTCAATTTTCTTCTGACAAAATTAATTTAAAACGGGCCAATTTAACGCACGCAAATTTAAGCAACGTCAATCTGGAAAAAATTGATTTAAGCAACGCCGATTTAAGTTATGCCGATCTCACGAATGCAAAACTCACTAACGCCAATCTTTCGGGAGCCAATTTTACCCATGCGAATTTATCTGGCGCGGATTTAGCTCATGCGAATATCGATGGAGCACAATTCAATTTTGCCGTGTTAACCAATGCGAATTTACAAGAAGCAAATCTCACCAATACCGATTTTACCTGTGCGAATTTCAATAACGCGAACTTGAGTAAAGCGGACTTTTCAGGCGCCATCATCTCGAACGCGAACTTCACCAATACCAATACGCAAGATATCCAACACTATGAATCTGTTATAGATAATCACGTCTCCTGCACAGAATAAAGCGGTATAATATTAGATGAGCCCTAACCCGCGCTTTTTACGCGTCGGTATTGAAAAATAAAGGGATTTCTAATGCGATATTTAACCATTTTCAAAAAACGAAAACTTCGCGTGGATATTCTCACGATTTTTCTCGCGATTTTTATTACCAGTATTTCCATTATTATTTACTATTCTCACACTCGAAGCAGTGAAGCGATTTTAAATCTTGGAAATACATTAATCGAACAAGCCGATCAAACCATTATTGCAAAACTCAATGAATTTTTAACACCTGAATCCATGATTGATACCGTCGATTTTGTCATGACGGATGGCATATTGGATGTTAACGATCTCGAGTCTTTAACGGATGTCATGCATATCGTATTAAACTCTAACCCGCAGTTAATTAATGTGTATGTCGCAGATCTTTATGGAACGGTTTTTTTGGAAAACCGTTATGATCCAAATAACCCGATGTATCGAAAATTTATTCCCTTCATTGAAAATCGTGATATACCTAACAATACGGCTTTTATTTCTGAAATTGTTACTAACAAAAATAATCAGTCTACTGCAGAATTAATTTATAAAGAAAAAGCAGGAAAAATAATAAAAAAAGAAACCGTAGCAGTCAATTATGATCCACGTACCCGACCTTGGTACAGCGGCGCGCAAAATTCCAGTAAAAAACACTGGATTGGAATCTATGAATTTTTCCAATCAAAAAAACATGGCATTACCGTTTCCTACCCTATCATGGAAAATAATCAGTTCAGAGGCGTTGCCGCTGAAGATATTAGCATTGATAAAATTAATGATGAATTAAAAAAACGTTCGATCAGCAATCGTGGGGATATTTATTTGATTAGTAGCAACGGTCAAATCATTGGTTATGAAAAACAGTTAAAAAATGATATTGCTGACATTAATCAAGTTTCTGATTCGGCTCTGCGAACAGCCTACACAATGCATCAACAATTGAAAAAAAATAGTTTTATCTTCGTTCAAGACCACACAAAATATATTGCACACTTTACTCCCTATTCAATTACGCCTTCAGAACAGTGGGAAATTGTGACTATTTTACCGGTGGATGTTTTTGTTAGTACATTGAATCATGCCAAGCAAATGGTGCTGATTTTCTCCGTGATTATGCTGCTTTTAGGTTTTATTTTAATTTATATTTCTTCGCATAAAATTTCTCGACCGATTATCCGGCTTGCGCATGAAACACGCGAAATGATTAAACTGAAATTTGATCGTAAATCCGATGTCATTACTCATATTTACGAAGTACAGATGATGATCGAAGCGCTGAATGCCACTCGTAATGCATTATTTGCCTTTGCAAAATATGTGCCAAAAACCTTGGTCGAACAATTATTACGTAGTGAATTAATAGCGCAGGTGGGTGGTGCAAAAAAAGAAATTACGATTTTATTTTCTGATATCGCCAATTTTACTGAACTGGCAGAAGACACGGATCCTGAACAACTGATGATTCATCTTTCATCGTACTTAAATGCGTTAACCAAAATCATACAGCATAACAAAGGTAACATCGATAAATACATTGGCGATTCCATCATGGCATTTTGGGGTGCGCCCTTAAATGATCTGGACCATGTCCTCCATGCCTGCCGCGCCGTGCTCGCTTGTCAGCGTGAAGTTCGTCGATTAAATAACAAATGGCAGGCTGAAGGAAAACTGGTTTTCAAAACTCGATTTGGTCTGAACACGGGTACTGCGATTGTTGGAAACATGGGCTCGACGGATCGTTTGAACTATACCGTACTAGGTGATGCAGTCAATATCGCATCACGACTAGAAAAATTGGGAAAAGAATATGGGGTTGACATTATCGTAAGTCAATATGTTCACGAAAAAGTGGCTTCTCGATTTCTTTTTCGCCCCTTAGATACTTTATTGATACGGGGGAAACATAAACCGATTACCATCTATCAATTAGTCGGCGGATTAGGCGATGATGAAGCAACGCCTTTGGAAATTGAATTATGCGAGCTCTCCACAGAAGGGTTTAATGCGTATTCTAAAAATGATTTTGCGAAAGCAACTGACATTTTTCAAAAAATGGTCGACAAATTTCCTGATGATTTGATGGCTGAGATTTATTTAAAGCGTATGAAATCGTAATATTCTGCGAAAAAAATTACTCGTTTTCCTTAAACCGATAACGCGCTATAATTGACCTTAAGATCAGTTGAAAGAAATGGAGTTTTTTCCATGGGATTTTTTTCCATTTTCCACAAAAGAAAGCTAAGAGTCGACATATTGACGATCTTTTTTGCCATTTTTGTCTTGAGCATTTCCTTTATTATCTTGTATTCCTATCAACGCAGCAGCGAAGCGGTGCTAAAACTTGGCGAATCACTGATTGAAGAGGCCAATCAAAATATTATTATCAAATTGGATGAATATTTAGTTCCTCAAGCGTTGGTAAATTCGGTTGATTTCATCATGACGGATGGCGTCATGACGCCGGATGATTTGGCTTCGTTGAATACCGTGATGGATATTATTTTAAAATCTTATCCGCAACTGTTAAATATTCATGTAGCGGATCTCACTGGCACGGTCTATCTCGAAAATCGATATGAAGATACGCCTTTTTTTCGTCATTTTATTCCTTTTCTTGAAGGGCACAATCCCCCTGCTAATACAGCATTTCTGACTCAGATTGTGATTAACAAAAATCATTTTTCAAACGTCGAATATATTTATAAAGATAAATTTGGCAAAAGTTTGCTAAAAGAAAATGGCACAGCAAATTATGATCCACGAACTAGCCCTTGGTATGTCGGCGCAAAAAATTCTTCTAATCGGCACTGGACAGGAATTTATGAATTTTTTGGCACCAAAAAACATGGGATCACGATTTCGTTTCCTATTTTTGAAGATAATCAATTTGTCGGAGTCGGCGCCGAAGACATTAGCCTAGATCAAATTAATCATGAATTAAAAAAACGATCGCTCAGTGCTCACGGCGATATTTATATTATTAATAATGATCAAAAAATCATTGGGTATGAAAAAGAATTCAGTAATGATATTTATGCTCTGAAAGACGTGGATGATCCTGAATTGCAAAAAGCCTATGCTATCTATCAGGAAACCAAACAAAATCGATTTACCTTTGCTTTGAATGGCGCAAGCTTTATCGCGCATTTTACACCTTATTCTGTTTCCCCTTCGGAAAAATGGGAAATTGTAACGATCCTGCCCGTTGATTTTTTTGTCGGGAATCTGAAACGCGCTAATCATATGATTGTGTTTTTTTCGTTTATCATGTTATTAATCGGCATGATTTTAATTTATTATTTTTCCCATAAAATTTCAAAACCGATCATGCGTCTTGCGCGTGAAACGCGGGACATGATTAAACTTAAATTCGATCGGAAAACCACGATACAAACCCCTATTTATGAAGTCCAAGTGATGGCTGAAGCATTAAACGCTGCGCGCTCTGCTTTATTTTCGTTTGCAAAATATGTCCCTAAAACCTTGGTTGAACAATTGTTGCGAAGCGGATTTGTAGCCGAAGTCGGTGGTGAAAAAAAACAAATTACGGTACTTTTTTCGGATATTGCGAATTTTACTCAAATTGCAGAAGCCACTAATCCAGAAAAATTAATGGTCCACATTTCAGCGTATTTGAATGCACTCACTAAAATTATTCAGCAAAATCAGGGCAATATTGATAAATATATTGGTGATGCCATCATGGCATTTTGGGGCACGCCTCTCACTGACAAAGAGCATTCTCTACACGCCTGTCGCGCGGCGCTTGCTTGTCAACGTGAGGTAGATCGCTTAAATAATCAATGGCAAGCTGATGGAAAACCGGTTTTTAAAACTCGTTTTGGTATGGACACGGGAAATGCCATTGTTGGCAATATGGGATCCGCTGATCGCTTAAATTATACGGCGATTGGCGATACAGTTAATACTGCTTCGCGTCTCGAAAAATTGGGCAAAGATTATAATGTCGATATTATTGTCAGTCAGTATGTTTATGATCACTGCGATTCGCAATTTCTTTTTCGTCCTTTGGATCATCTTTTGATACGCGGTAAACAAAAACCCATGACGATTTATCAGTTGGTTGCAGTCAAGAATACTGCAACAGCCGATCAAATCACATTATGCGAGCTATCCACAAAAGCCTTTCATGCTTATTTCAACAAACAGTTTGCAGAAGCCGCTGACATTTTCAAAAAAATCCAGGAAACATTTCCGCGGGATGGGATGGCTGAGATTTATTTAAAGCGTATCCGCTCTTAATTTTAATAATTTCTTAAGCTAGATACGTTATACTAGCTTGCATTATTATAATATCCCATAAAATCAGCGAGTTATATGCAAAGAAAAACCTTCGACTCCATTCTGGAACACAATGCCGCCTTGCGTGATGTTTTGGCTCCGCGAATAGCAAACCTTTCGAAATCAGCCCATAGACCCTCCGTGAGCCAATTGCAATTAGAAGAACTAATCGAATTTTTATTAGGGCGCAAGTTACAAAAACCTTTAAAAATCGAAGCCATTGAACCCAGTGTTCGCAAATTGTTTGAAGTCGTCAATCGATTAATAAATCAGCAACTTTTTAATGAAGCCACCAAAAAAATAGTATGGAATATTCTGCACTCTGATGCAGGCCCTGACTTAATGATAGATGGTTTAACCTCCTTTCTTGAATTTATCCAATTAAAAAAGGACTTTTTTGAAGATAATCCTGAATTACTACTGCATTTAGAAGAATTCACAGCCAACCCCCCTTTGCCGAACTTTGATGTCCTTAGCCTTTATTTAACTTACGCACCTTTAGGTCAAGTAGGTCTTTCACAACAGCCACACCCTAACCCAGAACCCGTTGCCGATCTAAAAGATCCTGAACCTGTAAAATTTTCAAAAGTGGGATTTCAAATAATATTGAATCTTGCTAGAAATAATATTGACTTTAATCAAGGTCTTAAAGCTTTATCGCCATTACTAGCACAAAATATCCTCGCGCTTCCTTTTGTTCAGAAAGTTTTAATTAAATGTGCGATATCCCCAAATGAATTTGCTGCATTTGCCAATTTTTTGATGAAATTAAATAATGAACAACTACTTAATGCAGTAACCGTTGGCGCTTTTATTAAGGATAACGATTACTTTATTCAAAACATATTTAATTATTTACGTAAAAATAATTTATTTCCCAATACGGATAACAATTTTCTTAGTCCTAGTCCTAGCACACGACTTTTTAATCGTCTCCCGGCTATGCTAACAAAGAACCAATTTGCATTTAATTTACTAGATGCCACTCAACTGGCGGGGACCAATCACCAAGCTCAAGAATTATTTGAACCACTCAAACTCTTAGGACTATTAAATAGAATAGTAACCTTAGCGAAAGAAGATGTGGCGCCCACTTTCCCTTTCATTAAACGATTATTTGGAATTCTGGCGGCATGGCATCCTGCGGGACTCATCAATTACCAAAATATGAAAATGTTACTGGATTATCAATTTATTTTTGATGATGGGGTTTTTATCAGTGAATGCGAACACGCCAGAGATCAAGGTCAACTATCTGGGATTTTTGCTCGGTTTAAACTTCCAAATTTGAGAAATAAGATATTAAATGGATTAAAAAATGTCTCCGACCCTTATCCACCATTAGAACAAAAAGCTAATATTAGCGCAGAAACAAAAGAAACAAAAAGTACACCGCCAGCTGAACTTAAAACTGCAAAACAGAAACCTGATCCAAGAATCGCGTTTTTAGAACAACAATTACGTTTTCTAAAAGATCGCAAAGACATTGATGTAAATGAAAGATTATCGCTTTTAGATGATTTAGTTGATAATTTGATGCGAGGGAAAAAAGAATTTATCCTAAATAATATAGAATTCGTAGGCTTCATATTAATTGAAATATTTGACTTAAAAGATCAGCCAGGGATAAACAAATATGAACATCAGAGAATATTAAATGAATGTCTTCATCGTGTAATTATATTTAACAATACCGACTTAATTCAAGAATTGCTGAGTGAAGGCGCTCTTCCAACAATGAATCTGCAGCACGAGACGATTTGGCATACTTCAGCGCGATATGCAACATTTACGACAGCTGATTTTATAAGAACAAAAATTGGCGAGGAACAATCTTATAACGCACCTAATGGCCACGGCGATCTACCATTACATTTAGCTGTATCTAATTGCAATGCCCCGATGGTAAAATTTTTAGTAGAAAAAAAAGTAGATGTTGCTGCAGCGAATAAAGAGGGTGAGCAAGCTTTACATTTACTGCAGGATGGTCCTTTAAAAGATGCAGAAGCCATCGTGACTGCAATTCTCGCAAAAAACCCTGATTGTTTAGAAGCTAAAAATGATTACGCTTGGACTCCATTACGCTCTGCTTTAAATAAGAATTGTGTCGTTGCTGTGATCGCACTGATAAAACACGGTGCAAAACTTCATGAATCAGAGTATGGTGGCGATTTCCAATTCTTACGTGATAATGTCAGACGAAAATTAGATGTTATTTTTATTTTGCTCTTTCGTTTTCCTTCTTTTCTGACACAAAAACAAAAAGATTGTCTTTGGGACCGTATTAAAATGGTTTCCCTTCAAGAACGGATTATACAATTCCAAAATATTTTAAATCATTACTTTGATTTTGAAACATGTTTACAGGTACAAGAGCTTCCCGAAAATGCCCCTGACGCCCCTGATCTCAAACATGCTGCATCTATCAAGATTGGCTTGATGTTGCGGGATCAGTTGGATGGGATTTCAAGAGATGCAATTCTAACCCTATTAGAACGATTTGATGCACTTAGAAATGGAAGTCACCTTGATTCCACTGTTCTTCTTTTAAAAAAGAATTTAGAAAAAAACGATCCGAAATTGACAGAAGATGAAAGAATACGACTTCTGATCCGCTTAGGGAATTTAAAAAATTTACGGGAATCTCAATTGGATCAGGTTTTATCGGCTATTTTACAAAATATTGATGGACAGGATTATTTTCCAACGATTAATAATTTATTTGCACGACTGGTCGATGAATTTCGAGCTGAAAAATTTAAATCGGTCCAACTATTGGTTTGTTTATTCAATAAAGGCGCGACAGTTAATGCTCATTATTTAGAAAAATTTAAAGATAATTCCTCTATTTTGGTTGGCAGACGAGGTAATTGTGATTTGTCTGATATCTCAGTAGAGATGAAACAAGTTTGTCAGGAACAAGCGGTTAAATTTTCTAAGACTGTTTTTTCAAACGTATCCGATATACCAGCTACCTTGTCAGACCATAAAGAAATGAAATCAGCAGACCCTCATTATCTCAAATTATTTTGGAATCATATCAAAGTATTGATGGTTGCTAATAAAAAGATAGCTCAACCTCTATTAGTGCATTTTATTCAACTAATTAATGCACTTGATCAAAAGAATTTGGCAGAAGCGGCACGCATTGCAGCTGCTGGGTTAGTTTTATTTCCAAATTCCGACCATACAAAACAGATTCATGAATTTTTTGTCGGTTTACTCATGTTGAATGGTTATCCAAAAGACTTGAGCAACACTCCATTTAAATGGGCAGCAAAACATTTTCCGTATTGCCAACCCGAAGCATTCCATCATTTACAACAAGAAGCCAATGGATTTTTTGCATTTCTCGCAAATAATCCAGCTGATAATAGGGATTTTTGTAATGCATTTAAACTGTTATTCGAACAGCCTGTGGAACGCGGCCAGCTTGCCCACCTGATTGCTAAAACAACAGAAGCATCAGTCAGCGCAGGTCGACAACAAAATGGTTTGATGAGCATGAGTGCTTCCAGAGCGGCAGCACATCAAACCCTTGAAGCGAGCGAACCGACTGATGTCGCTAAGCTCGCTTAGTAGCCCTAAACCAATTTACCCTCGATATACAAAACTATTCATGCCATTCATCATCATGGGCTGTTGCTGTGGTTGTTGCCCTGGTGGCGCATACAGACCAAAGTTTGTGGCAAAAGAAGGTCCCATGGGTTGAGGTTGAATGGGCACGGGAATAAATTGAACCGGTGCGCCATTAGGAAATTGACCGTAATAACCGGGTGGCATCATGGGCATACCCATAGGTTGGAACTGTTGCGCAGGTTGCAGAGGATAATATCCTTGGGGCTGTTGCAGCATGGGCGGGCCCTGAACCTGCGGTTGAGATGGTGCTGCTGCAGGCTGTTGCTGTCTTAGTTGCTGTTGTTTTAGATCTTGTTCTTGCAGATATTTTTCCCATTTTAATCGTTGAACTTCTTTTTCTAATTTTAACCTATCAACTTCTTCTTCTAATTTAGCTTTTTCTTCGACAAGCGCTGCTTTGGATTTTGTTTGTTTTGGGATTGCATTTTGTTCTGGTGGAACTGGAGTGGGTTTTTTCTCCGGGTCTTTGGGCAGAGTTGCTTCAATCGCAACACCTTTTGTGGAAATTTCAATGGCGATAGCACTTGCCATTACTTTCGGTATGTCGAGGACCGCATTTGGCGGCACGATGACGGGTTTTGATTTCCAAGCAGAGGCGGGTTGTTTAGCTGGCGCGGTTTGTTTGGCCGGTGCAGTTTCTTGCGCTGATGAGAGGGAAGCTGCAATTTTGGCAGGAGTGGATTTATGCTGCTGGTTTGCATTGCCGTTAGGTGCAGTTTTTTTTGCTTCAGCTGTTTTTGCAGCCTCAGCGGGATCGATCATGCCTGGACCTAATACTTTACTAGGATTAGGACGTCTTCTATTTTTAAAACCATAAGCTGGCTTAGGCGGCGCAGTCGATTCTGTTTTGGGTTCTGCTGTTTTGGGTTCTGCCTGTTTGGATGCCGTTGGTTTCGGTTTTGGATTTTCAGGAGGGGTTGAAACAGAAGTATTTTTTTTGCTATCCGCTGGAGGAATATCAAGATGCTCAACAGCCGTTGCCGCTTGCCCATTCGCAACCGGTTTTTCTTTTTTTCTTTTCGGCGGATGAGGATTCATTTTATATTCAGGGCCTTGTTTTTTCTTTTTTCTCTTGTCTTTTTTATCTGGAACCGGTGCAGCGGTGATTTCTGCTGGCTCTGACTGTTTCGCGGCTTTTTGTTCAGCAACTGCTGCTGTTAACAAATTATTTACGGATTCTTGTACGGCTTTGAGTTGTTTTGTATTTTCTGGATCAGCAATAATTCGGTCGCAAGCCGCAATCGCTTCTTCTATATTACGTTTAACACTGGCAAGTGCGCCTAAATGTTTTGGATAATGTTTCATAAGAATGCGAGTAACAAACTCTGTTTGCACCGTTGTGCAAAGCACGCCTGATACTTTCTTGCCGAGTTTGCGATTCATACCCGCACAAATATTGGCATCATCCGTAGCTGATTCTAATAACTCTCTTACATGGTTCCATTTAACCATATCTTGCATCGGTCGAACTACAAGTTGAGTTTCTAAATGTATTATTTTTGCTTTAATTTTTAAATTAGTTATATCCTCATCGTAAGGATACTCTCCCTCAAGCTCTTTAATATTGAATAAAAATTGATTCAGGTGCTCAATGGCAATTTCTTTTTGATTTTGATTATTAGCCTCTGCCATTATTGTTGCCGCTTGCAACAATAATTTTGCGCTTTCAATTTTTTTGGTTCTTATTTCAATTTGTTTTTGTTCGGCTTCTTTTTTTTCAGCAGTGACTCTGGGCAGAGCTTGCGATTTTGCCCGCACGCCAGAATCAGCTCTATTATCATGTTTTAATGAGTGGGAATGCATATTAACCTCGTTGGTTATTAATTTTTATTGTGTTTTTAGCTATGCGTCATTACGAGGAGCGCTTTTTGCGACGAAGCAATCTCTCAAAAGATTGCTTCGTCGCAAAAAGCGCTCCTCGCAATGACGGGGAGTATCAAGCTAAATAGAAATCCAATGTTTTCTTCAATCCATCGGTCAAATTCACTGCGGGTTTCCATCCCAATTCATCGGCTGCACGTTGAATTGATGGAACGCGTAAGGATACATCCTGATAACCTTTGCCATAATATTTTTCAGCGGGAACGGTTTGTAATTGGGTTTTGGAAGCCATTTCAGAATATTTAGGATATTGCTTGATATTTTTTACTAACAGTTCAGCCAGGGTCTTAATCGAAATATTTTCAACGGGGTTGCCGATATTGAAAATTTTATTTTTGGCGCAATCGTTTTTATTTTCGATCATTTTCATGAGCGCGTGAATGCCATCATCGATGTACATAAAGCAGCGCTGTTGTTCACCCCCATCGACTAACATGATGTCTTCGCCACGTAAGATATTGCCGATAAATTGGGTGAGGACGCGTGAGCCGCCGGGTTTCGAGTTAAAAATATTATCCAGTTTCGGGCCGTACCAGTTAAAGGGACGGAACAAGGTATAAATTAATCCGTGATGTTTGCCGTAGGCGAAAATCACGCGATCGAGTAATTGTTTTGAGGTGGAATATATCCAGCGTTCTTTGTGAATGGGGCCTGTAACCAGATTGCTTTCTTCTTCGTCGAAATGCGAATCTTCACACATGCCATAGACTTCAGAGGTGGATGGGAAAATAATTCTTTTTTTATATTTGACGCATTGACGAATAATATCGAGATTCGCTTCGAAATCGAGTTCAAAAATTCGTAACGGATCTTGCACATAAACGGCAGGTGTGGCAATTGCAACCAGCGGTAAAATCACGTCGCAATTTTTAATTTGTTCTGTCACCCAAGCTTTATCGACGGTGATATCACCTTGCTTGAAATGAAAACGTTCGTGATTCAGACAATTTTCAATTTTGTCTGAAGATAAATCCATGGCATAAATATGCCAGTTGGTTTCTGCTAAAATCATTTCACTTAAATGACTGCCGATAAAACCATTTGCACCTAAAATTAATACGTTCATCATCTTTCTCATTTATTTAATACACTGTACATAACATCTAACACACGATCATGATCATCATCTGTCATCGCAGGAAATAATGGCAAACTCACAATGCGGTCGCCGACACTTTCTGCATGCGGATAATCACCGACTTCAAATCCAAATTGTTCACGATAATAAGGATATAAATGCACGGCACGATAATGAAGGCCGGTGCCGATATTTTTTTCTTTCATTTGTTGCATAAAATCATCGCGCGTCATGTTGGCGGCTGGCTCATTAATGAGTGGCGTGTAAAGATGCCATGCGTGACGATGACCATAAGAGGGTTCTTCGGGCAACGTGAACTGCGTCCATTCGCGTAATGCTTCTTGATACCGTTCGGCTAATTCCGTACGTCGCACGATAAATCCATCCAGTTCATTTAACTGATGCAAACCTAAAGCGGCTTGTAAATCCATCATATTATATTTGAATCCGGGCATAATGATTTCGTAATGCTGACTGCCATTTTTAGCAAAACGGTTCCAGGCTTCGCGGTCCATACCGTGAAAACGCAAAAGGCCGATTTTGCGGGCGACTTCTTCATCATGAGTCGTAACACAACCGCCTTCGCCGGTCGTCATATTTTTATTGGGATGAAAACTAAAAACTTGGATGTCACCGAAACTGCCTAAGCGTTTGCCTTTATATTCTGCACCGATCGCGTGCGCCGCATCTTCGATCACGCGCAACGCATGTTTTTCTGCGATTTGATATAACACATCCAAATCAACCGGCAATCCTGCAAAATGCACTGGAATAATCGCGCGGGTTTTTTCGGTAATCGCATCTTCGAGTAAATTGAGATCCATATTTAATGTCGCAGGATCAATATCGACTAAAACCGGTTTTCCACCGGCCAAGACAATGGTATTTAATGTAGCAGCAAACGTAAGCGGCGTGGTAATCACTTCATCGCCTGGCTGCAAATCTAATGCTAATAATGCAAGATGGAGGCCTGCTGTTGCAGAGGCTAGGGGTAATACATGAGGCGCGCCTAGATACTCTTTTAACGCTTCGGTAAATTTTGCGACCCGAGGACCGGTGGTAATCCAGCCCGATTCAAGGCAGGCAACAACTTCATCAATGGCAGCCCGGCTAATACTGGGTTTTGAAAACGGTAAAAAATCTTCACTCATATATAGCACCTCTTAGCTCTGGGAGACCAAATAGACCCCAGCGATAATGACAAAAATGCCTGTAACCCGCATCACTGAAAAAGCTTCGCCAAATAAATAATAGGCGGCCAGCGCATTAACGATATAACCGATGCTGAGCATAGGATAGGCATATCCTACTTGCACCCGCGATAAGACTAAAAGCCAAACCCCGACGCTGACGACATAAGCACAAAGCCCCGCGATAATTGGCGCATTGACCATGACTTTTAAGGAAATAGGGATAAAGTTAGCCGCGCTGAACTCAAAATGGCCAATTTGGGTCATACCCGCCTTCAAAAGCAATTGCGCGCCGGCATTTAAAAACACCCCCAATAAAATCAGGCAATATATCATAGACATACCCATATCAAATAAGTGTGCATCTTACCTGAAATAGCGTCAGTAATCTATTCTCAGTATGGGTTTTCATATATAATAGACATCTTTAACAATCAATTGGAGTAAGACCTCATATGACTATTCTTGTCGGCCAGAAAGCCCCTGACTTTACCGCCCAAGCCGTCCTTGGAAATGGCGAGATTACCGGCCAGTTTCATTTGTCAGAAGTATTAAAAAATAAATATGGCATTGTATTCTTTTATCCCTTGGACTTTACCTTTGTTTGTCCATCCGAATTAATCGCATTAGATAATCGTATCGAAGAGTTCAATCAACGCAATACCGTCGTTATCGGCGTTTCGATCGACTCTCAATTTACCCATGCTGCATGGCGCAAGACGCCAGTTAACGAAGGCGGTATCGGCCAAGTTCGTTATCCCTTAGTCGCTGACATCAATCATCAGATCTGCCGCGCTTATGGCGTGGAACATCCGACTGCCCACGTTGCGTTACGCGGCGCATTCTTAATTGATAAGCAAGGTAACGTGCGTTCACAGATCGTGAATGATTTACCGCTGGGTCGAAACATTGATGAATTGTTACGTTTAGTTGACGCGTTACAATTTCATGAACAACACGGTGAAGTGTGTCCTGCTAATTGGAACAAAGGTCATGCTGCAATCAAACCCACTGCAGAAGGCATTGCAACTTTTCTCGCACAAAATTCAGAAGCACTGTAATTATTTTTTTAAAAAAATTAAACCCGCTGCGTGCGGGTTTTTTATTTTTTAAAATTTTGTTTTTCAAAAAATTTTTTACTTCCCTTTATTTTTTAATTTCACTAGAATGCGTTGCAAAATGATCTGAAGAAAAATATTGTTTTACAAGCGTATGGCACAATATGATCATTTTTTTTGATAATGTGTAAAAAATGCAAAAAAAATAATTAAAATGCACACGTAAGATCAGTTTGCATTAAATTTTTCTTGCATTGTTATTTATTTATATGTAATTTTGAATTCGTCCGGATCAAATCAAAATCAAGGAGATACAAACGCATGAAACTAAAACTCGTTGTTGCATCAATGAGCGTGTTGGGATTGATCAGCTTCCCTTTGTTCGCTGCTGACAATACTGATACTGCAAATACCACTAGCGCTACTGCTACGACAGGTAATGCAGATCCAGCTCCCAAACACAAACGTCATCACATGAAAAAATCACACGGTATGGTAAAAGCAAGCTGCAGAAGCGATGTTGCTCCAATGCAACCCGCTCCAGTTGTTATGACCACACCAATGGTTGACAACTATGGTGTAATCTTGGATTCAAGCACCCAAAACCTGGGCCGCATGATCCACGCTTCGCCAGACTGGTTCCAACGTATCGCGGTCGTCGGTGGTATGAACTTTGATGCTCATTGGGGAAACCTCTCCATGGGTTATCTAGGTGAAAACAACCGCAGACTATCGGTGAATGACGCTTACTTAAACGTCACAGCCTTAGTCAATGACTGGACGAAAGCATTTGCAAGTATTAGCTATAACGATGCTACTAGCTTTGCAACCAGCGCCAGCTCCGTTTTACACAGCGTGAAACAAGGTATTTACAGCGCTGGATACAGCAACATTAATTTCGACTCCATCGGCAGCAGCAACCTGAATATGGAACAAGCGTATATCACATTCGGGAACTTCAGCTGCACACCATTCTTCGTCCAATTGGGTAAACAATTCCAGGATTTCGGTCGATACCAAATCCACCCACTTGAACGCACAATGGCGCAAGTGTTGTCCGAATCATTACAAACTTCAGCCAAAGTGGGCTTTGAAACTCAAATGGGTTTCCATGGCTCCGTGTATTCATTTGACAATACCTTGACTAAAGTAGGTAACGGTCATACACAACCTATTTTCGGTGCTTTACTCGGCATTGATCAACCTAGCGATCAATTAGGTTGGGACTTGGGCGTTGGCTATCTGTCCAACATGACTGGCGTAAACGATGTTGCTTATGCTATCAATGTCTTTGAATCCAACACACCTGGTGCTAATATAGTTGGTACCTACGGTCGCACAGTCGGCGCTTGGAGTGCTTACGGTGATATTAACAGCGGTCCATTCTCATTGAGCGCTCGTTATGCATCTGCTGCACAAAAATGGGATGTCGGCACAATGACAACCTTCTTCCAAACAGCTTCTGGCACAGGTGCTAGACCTTGGGCTGCTGACATCACAGCGGGATATGCCTTCACCGCTTGGTGCAAAAACCAAGATATCTATCTTGGCTATCAAGCTTCCGGCAATGCTGTAAACATGTTGTTGCCAAGAAACCGTTGGATCTTAGGTTATGACATTGATGTGGTTAAAAACACGACTCTGGGTGCAGAACTCGGCCGTGATCAAGACTACAGCAATGGCAATGGCGGTAGCGGCAGAACAACCGGCACAATCGGTGCTCGCGCATCTGTCAAATTTGGTTAATCTTAACCTTCTTAAAAAAACCCGCTTCGGCGGGTTTTTTTTTATCCCCGCCTTCGCGACTTGCGTCGCTACGGCGCGGCAAGCCCTCCTCCCCATTTTTTGAAAGCGTTATCCCACTCACTTCAAAGCGGTGGCTTTAGGGTTTTGTTTTCGAAATCGCTCGCTAAAGACTATCTTATGGCCCCAGACGCCAGAACTCGGCTTGAAAAAATTGGCCAACAAGAACCACGCATTGGAAGCTCGGCACAATAGTAAACACCCAAAAACGCAATTAAAGTTCGAAGCCAATGTGTGATAAGAAGAAAAGCTGAAGCCAAAAGCGATTTCGAAAACAAAACCCTAAAGCCAACGCCTACCCCCGATTCATGATGAAGCAAAACAATTCTGCCGTTTGCTCAACATCATAAATCGCTGAATGAGCTTTATTGATATCAAAATAGATCCCAGCACATTTCACGGCTTTTGCTAAAACCGTTTCACCGAAACGAAAAGCGCTCAATGTTGCAGTATCAAAAGTCGTAAAGGAATGGAATGGCACGGATGACATTTGACAGCGTTTGGCTGCGGTGAGAAGAAAGGCCAAATCAAACCAGGCATTATGCCCGACTAAAACAGCCCGCTGACACCCAGTCTCTTTTAACAAGGTATCAATCTTAGAAAAGATATTATGTAACGCTTGCTGTTCAGGAATGGCATAGCGTAACGGTTGTTCTAAATCGATTTTATTAATCTCTAATGATTCAGGATCAATATGTGCTGTATAAAAAGGCTCGATATGATATGCCACGGTTTCGTCTTTATAGAGCTTGCCCCGTTCGTCCATTTTGATGGTCGCAATGGCAATTTCCAATACAGCGTCTGTTGCGGGGTTTAACCCGGAGGTTTCCACATCGACGACTACTGGCAAAAGCCCGCGAAATCGGCCTGCAATACCCATTTTTTTGCCATTAATTGCCATAAACTATCTAAACTTTCAGTAAAAGAAAGTCGACATTATAGCGCCAATTTGACGTAGAATAGTTACAAATTTTCAGAAAGGATCCATTATTATGATTTTTGAACATCCTATTAAAAAACCCAATCCCTTACGCGAAGCCATCATTTCCGCCTATCGAATGGATGAAACACAGGCCATTAACGCCTTAATTCCACAGGCTACGCTTTCGCCAGAGGCATTAGAAAGGGTCGCAGCAACCGCCCGAAAATTAGTCACAGAAACTCGCGAACGACGAAAAAAACAAGGCGGCCTAGATGCTTTTTTGCACCAATATGATCTGTCAACCGATGAAGGGATTGCCCTCATGTGTCTTGCGGAAGCCTTATTGCGTATTCCAGATAATGCAACCGTCGACCGTTTAATTAGCGATAAAATTTCAACGGCTGAATGGGCAGACCATTTAAATAAAAGTGATTCACTCTTTGTGAATGCAGCAACTTGGTCGCTGATGCTGACGGGAAAAATTTATGCGCCGACACTGAATAACAAAAAAAATCTTGGCGCTTCCTTAAAACGCGTGATCAGTCGCACTGGCAGTGCTGTAATCCGCCCAATCATCATGCAGGGCATGAAAATCATCGGCAAACAATTTGTAATGGGCACCACCATCGAAGAAGCGCTGAGTCGTGCGAAAAAAACCGAAAGCGAAGGCTACCGTTATTCTTATGACATGTTAGGCGAAGCCGCCCGCACCGCCGAAGATGCCGATATTTATTTTAAATCCTACCAAGATGCAATTCACGCGATAGGTAAAGCATCTCAAAATTTGGATCCCATTCACAGCCCTGGTATTTCCATCAAACTTTCAGCCTTGCATCCCCGCTATGAATTTGCAAAACATCATCGCGTGATGGAAGAATTGGTGCCCCGCTTACTTTCACTCGCGAAAGAAGCCAAACAATACAATATTGGCCTGACCGTCGATGCCGAAGAAGCGGATCGCTTGGATATTTCACTCGATGTCATTGAAGCCGTTTTCAGCAATCCCGCCTTAAATGGCTGGGAAGGATTCGGTCTCGCCGTACAATCCTATCAAAAACGCGCACCGTTTGTGATTGATTGGCTCGCCGATCTTTCCAAACGTTACAAACGACGCTTAATGGTTCGATTAATCAAAGGCGCTTATTGGGATGCGGAAATAAAACTAAGCCAGTTATTGGGTCTTGAGGGTTATCCCGTTTTCACACGAAAAAATTCGACCGACGTTTCTTTTATTGCTTGCGCCAAGAAAATTTTATCGTATCCAGACTGTTTTTATCCGCAATTTGGTACACATAATGCTTATTCGGTCGCAGTCATTTTGGAATTAGTCGGCACACGAAAAGATTTTGAATTCCAATGTTTGCATGGAATGGGTGCTCCACTCTATGACCAAATTGTTAGTAAAAATATTGCTTGTCGTATTTATGCACCCGTTGGCAGCCACAAAGATTTATTAGGCTATTTAGTCAGACGATTATTGGAAAATGGTGCGAACAGTTCTTTTATCAATCGCATTGCAGATGAAAGCGCTCCCATTGAAAAAATTATTGCAGATCCCGTTGCACGAATCGCCAAACTCACGCACAAACCGCATCCTGCCATTCCCTTGCCAAAAGATATTTATGGCCGCGATCGAACAAATTCTCAAGGAATCGATTTAACTAATTTGTGTGTGGTCAATGATTTAAAAAATGCGATGGAAACCGCTGAAAAAAAATCCTTTACCTCAGGCCCTATCATTAATGGCCAGCTGATAACGAATTCCACCGCAATGCCCGTCGTCTCACCCAGTAATACGAGTGTTGTTGTCGGTTACTATCATCAGGCAACATCCGAGGATGTCGAAAAAGCATTAACGCTCGCGAAAACGTCCGAATGGCCAAATCAATCTGCAGAAGAACGCGCAGCTTGTTTGGAGCGTGCTGCGGATTTATTTGAAAAAAACATGCCCATGCTCATGACGTTGCTTTGTACTGAGGGCGGTAAGCATATAAATGATTGCGTTTCCGAAGTGCGAGAAACGGTGGATTATTGCCGTTATTACGCCTTGCGCGCTCGAAAAGATTTGGTCGCAAAAACCTTGGCGGGCCCCACTGGCGAATTTAATCAATTATCACTCCATCCACGCGGTACATTCGTTTGTATTAGTCCGTGGAATTTTCCCCTGGCAATTTTTACCGGACAGATTATAGCAGCGTTAGTTGCAGGCAATACTGTCATTGCAAAACCGGCTGAACAAACGCCATTAATTGCAGCCGCTGCAATTAAAATTTTACATGAAGCCGGTATTCCAACCAATGCTGTACACCTCATGCCTGGGCGCGGTGAAGTCGTTGGCGCAAAATTAGTGGCAGACCCTCGCATCGCTGGCGTCATGTTTACCGGTTCCACCGAAACCGCAAAAATCATTCAAAAATCGTTAGCTCATCGTGAAGGCCCGATTGTTCCACTCATTGCAGAAACGGGCGGTCAAAATGCTATGATTGTCGATTCATCGGCTTTACCTGAACAAGTGGTTGCTGATGTGATGCAATCTTCTTTTAATAGCGCAGGACAACGATGCTCAGCGCTACGCGTGTTATTTTTGCAAGAAGACATCGCACCGCGCGTCCTTGATATGCTGAAAGGCGCCATGGCTGAATTGCAATTAGGTGATCCCTGTTTTATTAAAACGGATGTCGGTCCTGTGATTGATCCCGATGCGCTGAAAATGCTGCAGCAACATTCAGAAAAAATGAATGCGACCGAACGCTTGATCTATCAAGTCCCTTTGGGTAACGCCAATCCCAAAGGTTATTTTTTCCAGCCTGTTGCCTTTGAATTAAAAAATTTAAGTACCTTAAAACGAGAAGTCTTTGGCCCCATCCTGCACGTGATTCGGTTTTCTGCGAATGAATTAGATAAAGTATTACAAGAGATTATCGATTCAGGCTATGGCTTAACCATGGGTATTCACAGCCGTATCGATTCAACAGTAAAATATATCCAGGAACGCATGCCTATCGGCAATGTTTATGTGAACCGGAATATGATAGGTGCTGTCGTCGGCGTGCAACCTTTTGGTGGCGAACGACTGTCTGGGACAGGCCCCAAGGCCGGAGGGCCGCATTATTTACCGCGTTTGTGTGTGGAACGGGCGATCTCCATCAACACGACGGCCGCGGGTGGTAATGCGAGTTTAGTCTCGTTAAATGAGGGGGATGATGCATAGCCTAACGATCATTCATTTTGCTTTTCTCATTTTTGCAGGGACTGCGATCTTGGCTACGATCGCCTTGTTCACTCGTCAATCGCTTTTAGTCGCTTACATGGCCTTAGGGGCTATTTTTGGTCCCTGGGGTTTAAAACTCATCAAAGATCCCACTCTCATTGAACAGACGGGCAATATCGGCATTATTTTCTTGCTGTTTTTAATGGGATTGCATTTGCAACCACAAAATTTGTGGCATTCATTAAAAAAAATGAGTTCCATCACGGTTTTGAGTTCCATCATTTTTTTACTGTTTGGATACGGCATTGGATATGCATTTGGATTTTCGTCGATTGACTGTCTTTTTATCGGCATTTGCATGATGTTTTCCAGCACCATTATTGCTTTGAAATTATTACCGACGACCATTTTGCATCACCAGCATACAGGTGAATTAGCGATTAGTATTCTCCTGCTGCAAGATTTAATAGCCATTGGCGTGTTATTGTTTTTGCAAGGCATTGCAGAAACATCCGGAACCGTGCAGCAATTTGTTTTAGTGATTATTTCATTCCCTGTTTTATTGCTAATTTCTTATGTTTTTGAACGGTACTTGCTTAGACCTTTATTAAAACTTTTCGATAAAATTCACGAGTATATTTTTATTTTATCCATAGGCTGGTGTTTATTCATGGGTGAAATGGCGCATCTTATGGGTTTATCCGAAGAAATTGGCGCTTTTATCGCAGGGGTTGCCCTTGCCAGCAATCCGATTTCGCTTTATATCGCAGAAAGTTTGCGGCCGCTTAGGGATTTTTTCCTGGTGATTTTCTTTTTTACGATTGGTGCTAGTTTTAATTTTTCATTTTTACCTACCATTATTTTACCGGCCCTCGTGCTTGCAACCTTTATGCTGATCATAAAACCGGTTATTTTCAGTTGGTTATTAAAAAAATCGGGCGAGCCGAGCGACACCAGTTGGGAGCTGGGGGTCCGATTGGCGCAAATTAGCGAGTTTTCTTTACTTGTGATTTTCGCGGCTTTGCAGGATAATCTCGTCTCATTAAAAACGAGCTATTTAATTCAGGCTGCAACTATTTTAACCTTTATCGTTTCCTGCTATTGGGTCGTCATTCGTTATCCGACCCCATTAGCCGCAACCGACCGTTTACGCAGAGATTAAGTATGAAAGAAAAACACGCGCATCACGAACACGATCATTCACATCATGACCATGATCATGACCATCATGATCACGATCATCATGGACATAGTCACCAGGGTCATGGGCACGGTCACGCTCATGAACCGCCACAATCTTTTAATGCCGCGTTTGCCATTGCGGTGACGCTGAATTTGGCTTTCACGATTTTTCAGATTGTTTATGCCTTCTTAGCAAACTCCATGAGCTTGCTTGCGGATGCTGCGCATAATTTTGGCGATGTGTTTGGGTTAGTGCTCGCTTGGGGTGCTAGCTGGCTTTTGACTTTACCTGCGCGAAAACGCTATAGCTATGGATTTAAACGCACGACGATTCTTGCCGCACTAGTCAATGCCGTGATTTTGGTCGCGACCAGTGCGCTGATTACGTTTGAATCGGTTTATAAATTTTTTCATCTTTCTGAAGTGAATGGTTCAATTGTGATTATCGTTGCTGCCATCGGCATCGTGATTAATGGCGGCACGGCATTGCTATTTATGAAAGGCGCACACGATGATTTAAATATCAAAGGGGCCTTTTTACACTTAATGGGTGATGCACTGATTTCGTTTGGTGTCGTAGTCACTGGAATTTTAATTACCCTGACTGGAAAAATGTGGCTAGATCCTTTAGCAGGATTAATCATTGTCACAATTATTCTCTGGGGAACCTGGGGACTCATGCGCGATTCCGTGCGATTAATTTTAGATGCCATTCCGCACCATATTGATCATCATGGTGTGGAACATTTTTTAAAAACCTTACCGGGTGTAGATGCAGTGCATGATCTGCATATCTGGGGATTGAGCACAAAAGAAATCGCGTTGACAGCGCATCTCATTATGCCCTCGTCAAATTTGACGGATGCGGATTATGAAAAAATTAATTTAACGTTAAAAAAACAATTTCGCATTGATCATGCGACTATCCAGGTTGAAACGGGCAGCAAGGAATTTCCTTGTGTGAGAAGTGAAACGTGTTGATATTCCCGTCATTGCGAGGAACGTTTTTTGTGACGAAGCAATCTTCCTGAGATTGCTTCGCCGTCTAACGACGGCTCGCAATGACGTCTAATGCGTCGTAATCTCCTGCGGATGCACCAAGCGTTCAAAATCCTGATAGGCCATTTTCAATAGTTCAGAATGCGTTCCCGCATTAAAAACGATTTGATCATTTCCCGTTAAGTGACTGGAAATAAAAACTGGCATATTGTAGAGATTGCCAAAAGGCGGCATGGCTCCCACTTCGCATTCAGGAAATTTGGTTTTGAATTCCGATTCACGTGCGAGATCGACTGCTTTGCCGGTTAATTCTTTCAATTCTGAAAAATTAACATGTTCATTGGCAGGCAGAACAATCATCGCATATTGATTACCCATTTTGACGATAACGGTTTTAGCCAGTAATTTACCTGATATATGAGCAGATGCTGCGACTTCTTGAGCGGTGAATCCGGGTGAATGCGAGATACTCATGTATTTCACATGCTGTTTATCTAGAAACTCTTTTAAGGTCTTATACATACGAACCCCCTCGCTTACCTTTTAATCATTATTTATTATAGCTCCAATTTTTGTGTTAAAGTGGGGCCTGCAAATCCCTGTAAAACAGCAATAAATGGAACGAGAATGCAATCTGTTGAATCTTCTAAACTAATTAGACATTCGGCGGTTAGCCTTTGGCCCGCGGTTTTGACCTTTATTTTTTTATATATAATGGTCTGGTCCCTTACGCCTATTTTAGTGCGCTTTAACCTGCCGTTGGATGCGCTGGAAGGCGTGACCTGGGGGCAGCAGCTTGAATGGGGGTATGATAAAAACCCCTTTATGAATGCATGGCTGACCGCCCTGGCCGTGCATCTTAACCCTTCTGGTTTATTAATTTATTTTTTCAGTCAGCTTTCTGTGGGCGTATCTTTCCTTTCGATTTGGCTTTTGGGCAAAAAAATCTTGCCGCCGCTTTATGCTTTTATCGCGATTTTATTACTGGCCTCTACGCAATATTTTAATTTGCATGCGATTGATTTTAACGATAACACACTGGAAGTCGGCTTGTGGTCACTGACCATTTTATTTTTTTATAATGCCTTACGAGAAAAAAAATTATCCGATTGGCTGCTAACCGGATTTTTTGCGGGTCTCAGTATGATGACGAAATATTTTGCCGTCATGTTATTTGTGCCGATGTTTATTTTTATGCTGGGCTTTAAGGAGACGCGCAAAGAATTTAAGCAAATAGGTTTTTATGCGGCGTTAGTTGTTTTTTTACTGGTGTGCACACCGCACATTTTCTGGCTTTTTTCACATGATTTTCTGACGGTGCATTATGCATTCAATCGAGTGAGCAGTGTACCGAGCCCGTGGAATCATCTTTTTTATCCTGCGCAATTTGCCTGGCAGCAGCTTGAAGTATTTTTACCGGCGATCGCGTTATTTTTATTGTTACTTGGAAAAAATACTTCTTCAGAAAAATACTCGGTCACCCATTACAACAAGTTATTTTTATTGATCGTTGGATTGGGTCCGTTATTTTTCACGATACTATTATCAGGTGTTAGCGGCATTAAATTACGCGCCGGTTGGGGCCAGCCATTATTGATTTTATGGAGCTTATATTTATTGGCGATGGTGCAGCCGCATGTGACGCGTAAGCGCTTGAAGCTCTTTTTTACGGCATTTTTTGTGATATTTATTGGCACGGCTGTCATTTATGCTGGCGCATTGATTCAGGCGAGCGATCCATCCAGCGCTAATTTTCCAGGCAAACCTATTGCAGAACAATTAGAAACGCAATGGGAAACCACTTATCATCAACCTTTGTCGTACATTGTAGGGCCAAGATGGCTTTCCGGAAATGTTGCTTTTTATTCCTCGGCTCATCCTAAAGTGTATATCAATGGTGATCATGCTCTGAGTCCCTGGATTGATGAAAAAAAATTACTTGAAAAAGGTGCTATTTTTGTTTGGGATCCGACGGAAGATTTTCAGATGTCTAAAGACGAAATGAAAAAGCGATTTCCGCGTTTAAAGGAACTCAAAATCATGCATGTTGCTTGGATGAGAAATCCGAAAATGGCGCCTGTTGAATTTTCGGTGGCTTATTTGCCACCTACGATTTAACGTCATTGCGAGACCGTGCTTTTCACGGTCGAAGCAATCTCAAAAAGATTGCTTCGCCGTCTGCGATGGCTCGCAATGACGCCCAATTTATGTGATACTAATTCTTATTCCATTTTGAGTCATACTCATGTTTAAGAAAATTTTATCAAGCGCGATACTTTTTTTCTCTTTATTGAATAATTGTGTCTTTGCCGATTCAAGCAATTGGTACGATAATTTTTTATTTCACGATCCCAGTTTTAATTTTGAATTGATCAGAACATTGGGTTATGCCTATTCCGGTGGCGCAGATCTCGGCGAATCGGTTTCAACAGCGAAAGAAATCCAGGATGGCAATGATTTTAGCTGGTATGAACATTGGTTAAAAACAGCGGATCGTCTTTATGACACCGCTGAAAAAATGCAATCGAATAATCATATTATTTCAGCGCGCGGCGCCTATTTTCGTGCATGCAACTACTATCGCTCGGCGGGTTTTTATATGGACGCACCGGAATATCGCGATCAATCGAAAAGCGATTATAAAAAGAGTAAAGACAGTTTTTTAAAAGCCATCAAAAGCTTACCCTATATTCAAACCATTCAAATTCCGTACGAAAAAACGACTTTGCCCGGTTACTTACTGCGTTCAGCCCAAAAAAATGCCCCTTTGCTAATTGTACACACCGGATTTGATGGCACTGCCGAAGAACTTTATTTTGAAGCAGGCCTGGCGGCGCATGAGCGTGGCTACAATGTGATATTGTTTGAAGGCCCCGGTCAAGGCTCAGTCCTTCGCGAACAACATTTGCCGTTTCGATATGATTGGGAAAAAGTCGTTTCGCCTGTCATCGATTATGCGATGACATTGGATAATATCGACAAAAATAAAATTGCCCTGCTGGGAATCAGCATGGGTGGTTATCTTGCGCCACGCGCCGCCGCTTTTGATGATAGAATCAAAGCATGCATTGCGAATCCGGGCTTGTATGATTTTGGCGAAAATATTTATAAACATCTTCCACCGGAATTATTGAAATTATTAGCTCAAAATCCCGCTGAATTTAATAACCAAATTTATGCCATCATGAAAAAAGATCCTATGCTGAGTTGGTTTTTCAATCATTCGCTTTGGGTATTTGATGCAAAATCGCCCGCGGATGTCATGCAAATCGTTAAACAATATTCCCTAGTAAAAGTCGCAGATAAAATAAAATGTCCTGTTCTGGTTATCGCGAGCGACGAAGATTCATTTGATAAAAACAGCGTGCAAGCTAAAAAACTTTATGATGCCATCAAATCACCCAAAACATTTTTAAAATTTACGCCGCATGAGGCCGCCCAAGCACACTGTCAGATGGGTGCGATAGCGATTTCGAATGAATATATTCTTAATTGGTTAGATGATACGTTTGGCCTTAACAAATAGCCTGTTTCCCGCGTGGGACGGTGAATTAATTTGCTTGCGCCAGAGAAAATGGCTTTTATATAATGCGTTTTTAATAATAAGGCTAAAACCCATGGCGCATACCAGAAAACTCAAGGTTCAACCTGGTAAAACTGAAGTGAAACCCTCACCCTGCTCTGAGCTTCCTAAAAATATTGCGTATTTTCTAAAGGATTTTCAAAAAGGTGCCTTTCTTTTTTTTAAAGATATTACACCGTGCATTAATTGGAAACGACGAGAGAAAGAAAAACAACATCGAATATTGGTTGAACATCTTAAAAAAAGATAATCTTATGAAAAAACCATTAATAACGAAATTTGTTTCGCTGCGCACTCAATTTCATCGATCGTTGTAAACCGTCCAAACGAAAAACGCACAGCACATTGTGCTTCCATTTCATTTTGGCCGAGAGCGCGCAAAACATAAGAGCCGCCGCTTTCTTTAGCATGACACGCAGAGCCCGAAGAAATCGCCAGTGCAGGCAATTTTTTCATAAGTTCAGATGATTTGATTCCATCAAACCGAATGTTAAGAATATTAGGCACACTGTTTTGTAAATCCGTATTGATAAAAATAGGGTTATTTTTAAGTTGATCTAAAAAATAATTGCGTAAATTTGATATGTGCATGTAATCTTTTTCAAATTCTTGTTTCGCAATTAAAAAGGCTTCGCCCATGCCAACAATTTGATGGGTTGCGAGAGTGCCTGAACGCATACCTTGTTCCTGACCGCCGCCATGAATTTGTGCCCCAAGCCGAATGCGGGGTTTTTTTCGCACATATAAAGCGCCTGCACCTTTAGGCCCATAAATTTTGTGGGCAGCAAATGACATGAGATCGACTGGCATTTTTTTCAAATCAATTTTTACCTTGCCCGCGCTTTGCGCTGCATCGACATGTAATAAAATTCCTCGATTGGAAGTCGCCTCAGCAATTTTTTGAATATCCTGGATAACACCCAATTCGTTATTGACATGCATGATTGAAACCAGCATCGTATCCGGTCGAAAAGCGGCTTCGAGATCAGATAAATTCAATAGGCCATTTTTTTCAGGGGTAAGATAGGTAACAGAAAACCCTTCTTTTTCTAATTGTTGGCAGCAATCTAGCGTTGCCGGATGCTCTGTTTTCAGGGTAATGATATGGCGGCCTTTATTTTGATACAGTAAGGCAGCTCCTTTAATTGCAAGATTGGTACTTTCCGTCGCACCCGATGTCCAGATGATTTCAGACGAATCAGCCCCAATTAAATCAGCCACTTCGACGCGCGCAGATTCAACCGCCTCTTTGGCCTTTTGCCCAAAATAATGCGTAGACGAAGGATTCCCAAACGCCCCAGCCTGCGTCAGAAATTCACTCATTTTAGCTGCCACCCGAGGATCAACTGGGGTAGTTGCGGCGTAATCAAGGTAGATAGGTTTCATAACGAATTAAGTATTTAAAATGGGCAATTATACACGAATATTCACGGATTAGGCTTAAATTTATGAATAATAGTAAAGGGGTCGAGTGCTAAAAATGAAGCTTGTTGGCACTTGACCCCTTCACATTCACAATCCAGAATACCTTGATGGGTTCAGCTTAAGGACATACTGAAATGAATTTAATACAACACATTAAATGGCACGTTAAAACCATTTTAGAAAGCCATCCCATCGGCTATTACATCGGCAATAAAGTCATTAATATGACAGACGCTTTCCTTCCTCATGAAGAAGATTTTCATGGATTTAAAAAATTGTTTACTGATAACAACGGATTATTTTTGGATATAGGCGCAAATGATGGCAAATCCGCACGATCCTTCCATAAATTATTTCAAGATTGGAAAATCTTTAGTGTCGAAGCAAATTCTCTTCATGTCCCGACTTTAACAAAATTAAAAAATAAATTAAGTGGCTTTGATTTTATCATCGGTGCAATCGGCGACAAAAATCAAGAATTAACACTCTATACACCCATTTATAAAAATATCGTCATTCATAGCGCCGCTTCTATCGATTTGAATCAAGTAAAACGCCAAATGAAAAAGCAATTTAGAAAACAGACAATTTTAGACAACATTCGATTTGAACAAACCACCGCAAAAGCCATTCATCTTGATGATTTGAATCTTGCCCCACAAATTATTAAAATCGATATCGAAGGCATGGAACATATTGCTCTTGAAAATCTGGAAAAAACCATCCTGAAAAACAATCCAACTATATTAGTTGAATATAATCCGGCGAATTTTGACAGAATCCTTCACTACATGTCCGACAAAGGCTATCTAGCCTGCGGCTACAATATCGCAGAAGACCAAATCGTTAAATTTCAAGTGACGCACCGTAATTGTTTTTTTATTCCTAAAGAAAAAGAAGGATTAATTACAACAAATCGCTAGTCTCATGCAATCAGGCTAAACTTTAACCATATTTTCCCTTAATCTTGAGTGTTTTTGCTTGTCTTGCTATGATTAGCCCGTAAAGAGTCTACGGAAATTGATTTGTCGAAATAGGAATTGCCTTTGTCAAATAGTACCCATCAACCTTCTATTTTCAGCAATCAAACTGCTCAAAAATGGTTTTTCCTAGTACCCATTCTTATTTTTTTCTGTGTAACATTCTTTATTCAAACGCGATTAGTAGTCAATTGGGATGTCACCTGGGATCTCATGATTACAAAACAAGTATTGAACGGTGGAAAATATATTCAAGATTTTTTTGATTGGAATCCACCCTTGATTTTTTATTTGTATAGTCCCGCCGTATGGATCGAGCAATGTTTGGGTATTAGCAGGGCTTATGCCTTATATGGTTATATTTATGCATTGGGTCTTTTGTCGTTTATTTTCTGTTATCAACTGATACAAAAACTGTTTGCTTCTGAATCTCGTTTATTAAAAAATTTTTTATCCAGCGTTATTCTAGTTTTATTTTTTTTATTACCTCAGGCTGACTTTGGTGAGCGCGAACATTTATTACTGATTTTGAGTTTACCGTATATTTTATTGAAAGCATGTCGTTTACAAAAAATTCCGGTTAATCATTTTATGGCAGGAACAATCGGATTTCTCGCAGCACTCGGTTTTGCCATTAAACCATTTTTTTTAATCATTCCAATAATCCTGGAATTGTTTACGCGACGACTACGAATCGAAACGTTCATCATGGGATTTGTTTTTGTTTGTTATGGATTATTTATAATAAAATATTTTCCTGATTTTCTTTATTCGGTCGCACCGCTTGCGAGTGATTTTTATTATTATGGTTTTAGTGAACTCTGGCAAGTCGTCATCCTTACGCCAACGGTAGCATTCTGCTATTTTGTCATCACTTATTATATCGCCTCATTTAATAAAAATCCCTACAAACAGAGCGCGACTATTTTGATTCTTGGAATGATCGGATTTTTAATCACTTATTTTTTTCAACGGACCAACTGGAGTTATCATAGTTATCCAGCATTTTCAGTAGCAATCTTATTGTCAGCGTTATTTTTTGGATTATTTGTCAGCCGCACCCAAAAAAATAATTTTTTGATTGTGCTAATTGGTATTATCGTTTTTAGCTATCCCGTAGCTAAGATTGGCGTTCTCTTTTACAAAGCGAGAATTTACAAAGAGTTTAATGCCCCTCTCGCCGATTTTATTAAAAACAATGCTGATAATAAATCTGTTTATTTCTTTACAGCGAGCCCAAGTGATGTTTTTCCAAAAGTTGCGGATGCGAATGCGATTTATGCCTCACGTTTATTGCATTTATTCTGGATTCCAGGGCTTGTTAAAATGAATTATCCTAATCAAATACCAGCCACCAAAAAAAATAACGAGCAATTTTTTATAAACATGGTGCTAGAAGATTTACGGGTGCGAAAACCGGAATTTATCTTTGTTGATGAAAGATATTTTAAACCTTTCTTTTCATATATTCCTTTTGACTATCTCACGTATTTTTCAAAACAACCTGAATTTAATCAAATTTGGAAACATTATCATTATGTGACAACAATGGAAGGAAAAGAAATTAGCCCTGTGAATCCAGAAAATTGGGACTTGTATCTCATTTCTAATGCGCGCGAAATTAAACTCAAGGAAATTGAGGGAGCTAATATTGTTCTGACCGGAACCGGAACATCTCGTACGGCCTATTTTGTTGACTATCATGTCTATTATAAATCTGCCTATGATCGCATTTCCCGCAAGATTTATTTATCCCCGAATCAATTAGCGCTTCTACAGCATACAGGAAAAGTGATTAGAACCCCTAAAAACCAGCAAATTATAAATCAAATCATTTATAATGCGCTGACCATGCCATCATACAAATTTGCCATTTACCAGTTAGAGAAAAAAAATGAATCTTGAACCCATTCAACTTTCCATAGCAGCGCCCGCATATAATGAAAAAGAAAATATTCAACGTGTGGTTACAGAATGGCGCGAATTTTTATTGCAGCAATCTTTTATTTCAGAGTTTGAAATTATTGTTTGCAATGATGGCAGTAACGACGAGACAGGCACACTACTGAATACACTTTCAGAAAAATATTCAGAAGTTCGAGCGTTGCATCATCCAAAAAATCGGGGAGCGGCTAGCGCCTTAGCGACAGCCATTTCAGCAACCCGATTTGAATGGGTGTTGTTACTGGATTCCGATGGCCAATTTTCAATTACCAATTTACCGGCTATGTTAGGAAAAGTTCAAGAAACCAACGCCGCGGCTGCCATCGGGATCCGCAACAAACAAGATCATTTGATTGCTCGCGTCGGCAGTCAAGTCAGCGGGATCATCTGCAATTTCGTCCACGGTAGCAAAATTAAAGATTTCAATTCAGCCTTTAAATTGGTGCACGGCCCACTGCTGCGCTCACTGTCACTAGAAGCCAAAGGCATGAATTATTCAACCGAAATTACCTCCCGCTTGTTAGAAAAAAAAGTGACCATCATCGGAGTTGACATTGATCATTTGCCGCGTAAGATGGGAAAAAGCAGCGTAAAATGGATTCGAGATGGCTTTCATCGCTTGCTGTTTGTGAGCTATATCGCTTTTCGCCAATTTTTGCTAAAACTAGAAGTGATAAAGCGCGAATAATGTCCGATTGGGAGTTTGTGTGAAAGAAAAACACAATGCGAATGCAAGGATTAATGTCGTCCTATTTTGCGGCGGTAGAGGCAGTGTTTCTATCATACAGGAATTATTACGCAGAACGCATATTCACTTAACACTGATTGTGAATGCTTATGATGACGGATTATCAACCGGCGCGCTTCGTGATTTTATTTCAGAAATGCTCGGGCCCTCCGATTTTCGAAAAAATCTTTCGTATTTATTAGATCCTTATTCAAAAGGACAATATGCGCTCAAAAATTTATTAGAGTACCGCTTACCTACGACCGTTGAAAATTATGATATCAATCATTTTATCGAATTTATTAAAGCTAAAAAAATCTCAGCCGCTCTCGAACCGCTAAACAATCTTTTTTCTGAACTTACACCGGCATTAAAGAAAAGTATTAATTTTTATTTGTTATCTTTTTTTGATTACGCAGCGAGTGTCAGCAAGCCGTTTGATTTTCGTGATTGTTCTGTCGGAAATTTAATTTTTGCGGGCGCTTATCTCGCTCATGGACAAGATTTTAATGTCGCTGCCAGCAAAATGAGCGCTTTGGTTAGTTCCCGCGCCGTGTTAGTGAATGTGAGCGACAGTGAAAATCGAATTTTAGTCGGATTAAAAGAAGATGGCGAATTACTTGAAAACGAAGCGCGAATTGTCGGCAAACAATCGGCTTCACCCATCAAAAATATTTTTTTAATACCATCTACTATCAGCGCTAGTGATTGGCAATCAGTGGCAGAAGCATCGATAGATGTTAAAGAAAATTATTTATCTCAGCGAGAAGCCCTGCCCTCACTTTCGCTGGAAGCCGCCAAAGCCTTGGCCGAAGCTGACATTATTATTTATGGCCCTGGCACCCAACATTCATCGCTTTTTCCCAGTTACAAAATTGCGCACGATGCGATTCGACATTCTCCGGCATTGATAAAAGCCTTTGTCATGAATCTGGAACCCGATCACGACATACAATCACTTGCGGCAAGTGATATCATTGATCGCGCATTGCATTATCTACGCGACACAGATAATGCCAACCGCTGTATTTCGCACGTGTTAATCGACCACAACGGAACTGAACACCACTTACCAGCCGGACTTTTACATGCTGAATCTTATAAAAACACTCAAATAATTGCGAAAGATTTTTTAAGCCAGAACAATGCCCATGTGCATAATGGCAGAGTTGTGGTTGATACGCTTTTCTCATTGAGAGAAAAAGAAATTATTTCCAGACAAAATTATTCGGGTATCGATATTTTTATTGATCTGCATAATCGTTCCTGCGCGTTAAATACGTTGTCTCAGGAATTTCTTGAAATTGACTGGAAAAATTTATTTTCTCATGCTGCGCTCACTGTGAATCAAGAAATGCCTGGTTCGTTTTCGCTTCCGAATGGCATTACACTGCATAAGAGTGATCATAAAGGATTATTTTCTGAAACCAGTTTTTTTGAAAACTGGCTACAACATGGCAAATCCGAATATCTGGTTTTGCTGACAGGTGATGGAGAATATTGTTTTCGCGATGTCTTGCTAGGTATCAATTTGTTAGAACAAACGCAATTTGGTGCGATTTTTGGATCTCGCAACCAAAGCCGCTATCAATTCAAAACCTCTTTGCGTGCAGCTTATCAGGAAAAACGATTCCTGCGATTTTTAAGCTTATGCGGCGCGTTTCTGGTGAGCGCTGTGTTTTCGTTGCGTTTTGGGATTATTCTTTCGGATCCCCTCACCGGTTTTCGGATTTTTAAACATAGTCGTTTAGCACCGTTGCATAACAAACCCTTAACAAAAATCCAAACTCCTATTTCGATTGCAAAATTTTTACTAAAAAATAAAATTGAAATTGCAGAATTTCCAGTCAATTACCGGATTTATTCTGGATTTTCAGATCCGAATTGGCGTTTTCGCCGCGGTTTAAAGAATTTATTTAGCGTCTTTAAATGGGGAGAATCGTAAGTGAAAGTTTATGCGGTGGTTCCTGCGGCAGGCCTAGGATCTCGATTATCATCGGCTATTCCAAAAATATTGACGCCCATCAACAAAACTCAAACGATCTGGTCGCTCTTACGTCAGAAATTATTAACGGTCGTTGATCATATCAATATTATTGTTTCTCCGGTGGGCGAACCATTGGTGCGAGAAGCATTGTCGGATGACATCAAAAAAAATTTAGTTTCTTTAAGCATTCAGAAAAAACCGATCGGCATGGGCGATGCAGTTTTTTGCGGCCACTCTGTTTGGTCTGAAGCTAATGTGATTGTTGTGGTGTGGGGAGATCAAGTCTTTGTCTCAGAAAATACGTTAAAAAGCGCAGTGTCATCTCATTCAGGCGCACCCAAAACCGTTGCACTCCCCCTCACGACTTTTTCCAATCCTTATGTTGAATATATTTTTCAAGATAATAAATTAATTTCCGTCAAAGAATCTCGCGAAGGCGATCAACTTGCCCCAGTCGGTTTATCGGATGTTGGGACATTTGTTTTGTCCGTCGATGGATTATCTGAGGAATGGGAAAATTTTCGGAAACATTCCAAAAAGGGCACCTGCACGGGTGAAATTAATTTTTTACCTTTTTTGCCTTGGTTATCCATGCAAAATTGGCAGATAAAATCGTTATCCGTAATGGATACGCTGGAATCCCGAGGCATTAACACCCGAGAGGATCTCGCTTTTTTCCAAAAAATTTATGAGGAAGCAGAATGAAACATGTATTAATTACCGGTGGCGCTGGATTTATTGGCAGCCACTTGTCCGAGGCACTTTTAGCGAAAGGGTATCGTGTCCGCATTCTAGATAATCTGATTTATGGACGTAGAGAATGGATCCCCTCCGGCGCTGAATTTATTGAAGGGGATATTCGTGATCTCGCTGCCTGTCAATCCGCCATGAAAAACATTGACGGAATTTTTCATTGCGCAGCCATGTCGCGCGCGGCGCCTTCATTAGACGCAATCGAATTATGCACCGAAACAAACATAGTAGGCACGCAAAATATTTTATTAGCTGCACGCGAAGCGGGCGTAAAAAAAATTATTTACAGTGGCTCATCAACTTATTATGGCAATCAACCCCCGCCACATCGTGAATATGATACACAAGGACAATTTCTAAATACTTACGCATTAACAAAGCATGTAGGCGAACAATATTGCCTGCTTTTTGATGAAAAATTTAATCTCCCCTGCGTGATTTTGCGTTATTTCAATGTCTATGGTCCAAGACAACCCATCGAGGGTGCTTATGCGCTGGTCTTAGGCATTTTTTTAAAAAACCGCGCAGACAATCAGCCTTTAAAAATTCATGGCGATGGCGCACAGCGTCGCGATTTTGTTCATGTGCAGGATATTGTCGCAGCAAATATCCTGGCGTATGAGAGCAATATTCGGCATGAAATTTTTAATATCGGCAGTGGAACTAACATTTCTATCAAAGAATTAGCGAATATCATTTCTAAAGAACAAATCCACGAAGCGAGACGTCCGGGTGATGCGGAAATCACCTTGGCCGAATTGTCGCACACGAAAAAATTATTAGGGTGGGAACCGAAAATCTCTATTGAACAAGGCATCCGGGAAATGATGGCATAAATTAGCTCGGTTTAGCATAAACCTGAAAATGAACATGATTGATTTCATATTCGCCCAATAGCACTTTGTTTTTGGTGGCTACTTGTTTTAACACAACCCGATACGGAGCAATGGATTGCTCGAATAAACAATAAGGTTTCGGAGTAAATTCTCCCGTCGTTGTGATAAAAACCTCCGACTTCGCCACTCTCGTTAACGCCTCTTCCTCGCTCATTAACATCACTTGCGAATACGCCCCAAATCCCGGCGTAAAATTAAAAAACTTCCCATGTCTTTCATAATAAAACGACGGGACGGATTCAAAAAAATCCGTATAATAATCCGCCGTCGCATAGATATTTTTCCATCCCGATGAATCGGCATACGAACCAATCTGATCAACCAAATTGGTAATTTTCTTTAAGTTGGCTTCATCTCCATTTTTATACTGTGACAAACTAATATAGTGATACGATCCAGTTATAAAAAATAGAGAGAAAATGGCAACAGCCATTATTGAAAAATTAAGTGCATTTCTCTGAACAAAATAATAATAAACCCAAACAACTAACAAACAAAATGGGACAACGACAATATTCAATACAATAGATGACTTAGACGAATCCGCAGTCAATATTAACATTGGAACCAAAAAACTGAACAAAATAAAAATCACTTCATTAGAATAATTTGAGATAATAATTTTTTTGCTTGATTCTTTTTTTCTGCCCATGACCAATGAACAGCTAAACAACAATAACAAAATCGTGAGAATTCTAATAAAATTATCGACAGAAACATAATATCTTACCAACAAAAGCGGATAAAAAATGAGCCCATCCCACCCATTTTCAACACCCAAAATGTGCGCTCGCATTGTTTTTTCAGGGCTAATAAGATGACCATAAAAATAATAAGAGTACAAAAGCTCCCGATGAATCCATAACACAGGGAAAATAATGACAAATACAATTAGAAAAAATAGCGCGATATTTTTAATTCTACACAACGCATCACTTCTTTCAAGGTGACGAACCCAACGAAATAAATAATAACAAAACAACGCACCCAGTATCCCAATTAAATACACGACAGAAATGAACCGGATGTTAACCAGCCATGCAGCAATCAATGCACTTAAGACCGCCCCTCTTCGCTTCAGAAAAACACCCGACAACAAAACAGAACAAATCAACATCCCATAAAGGCACAACGCCATAAAATCAATTCGAAAATCAATCGCACCGCCATAGACAAACAAAATATTTGCCGAGAGGATTAATCCTAGAAATAAAACGCCTAAACTAACGCGCTGAGTTAATTTTTGAATTGTCACCAAACCTAAAATTTGCAACATAATAAAATAGAAAAAATTCAACGACAACGCCGTCATACGCGACGCGCCAAATAGGGAAAATAGAAATCCCGCTTGTATCGGAAATAAAAAGGTAGTTGGCATCAACGCAAGATGCGAAAAAGCAAATCTAACTCCCTGCTGATGAATATCCTCATAGAATTTATAACTTGTATAGAGATAATTCGCCTGATCCACACCAGAAGGATAATAAGGAATGATATTTTTCAAAATATATTGACGAAAAAAATAATATTCCAGAATAAAAATGAAAATAAAAAAAAGAGTAGGTATTATTTTTTTAGCCTGTTCCATTTTAACTCCTCGCCATCCTTTTAAACCTTACTTTGTCATCCTGAGCGCAGCGAAGGATCTCTTGAATAGGGCACATAATCAAAATTAAATACTCGGCAAATTAGAGAGATCCTTCGCTGCGCTCAGGATGACAGTTTATTTCATTTTTTTCTCAACCGCCCCCAAAATCCCTCGCAAAATATTCATTTCCATTTCATCCAACCGCGCCCGATTAAACAGCCTGCGTAACCTTGTCATTAATTGTCGTGGCGCTTCCGGCTTCAAAAAATCCAGCGCGACTAACACTTTTTCAAGATGCAAATAAAACCCTTCCATTTCTTTTTCATTCGCAAAGCGATAATCCCATTCAAATGCACTGGGCATCTCAGATGCCACTCGCAGTTCATACGCAATCACTTGCACAGCCGCCGCAAGATTCAATGAACTATATTCAGGATTACTCGGAATTTGAATATGAAAATGACAACGATGCAATTCTTCATTCGTCAATCCCGACTGCTCACGCCCAAAAATCACGGCCACTTGATGAACATTCGATTCCTGCGCCGATTTTTCCCCACATTCGCGTGGCGTCAGCATAGGCCAGGGAATCGTGCGTGAACGGGCACTCGTTCCAATGACGAGCCCACAATCAGCAATGGCCTCATCAAGGGTCTCGGTCACCACTGCATTTTTTAAAATATCAACCGCACCCGATGCCATTTCATCGGCTTTATGACTCGGAAATTCATGCGGCCCCACCAAATACAGCCGCGTTAGCCCCATGGTCTTCATGGCGCGCGCCGCTGATCCAATATTGCCCGGATGGGACGTATTGACCAAAACAATGCGAATATTATTTAAATTCATAGACTACTTTGTTATCCTATGCACCCTTAATACTGTTCTTTGAAAATGCCATGAGAGATCCTATCGTCAACATTGCAGTCCAGGCCGCTCGTGCCGCGGGCAATATTATCATGCGGGCCGCCGATCGTCTCGACACGGTCAAAGTCAGCCAAAAACGCCCTAATGATTATGTGACAGAAATTGATCAACAGGCTGAACGCGAAATCATTAGCATTATACGTAAAGCCCATCCCAATCACAGCATCTTAGGCGAAGAAACCGGCGAAATCGCTGGTAATGATTACACCTGGATTATTGATCCAATCGATGGCACTCGAAATTTTATTCATGGGTTCCCCCACTTCGCAGTTTCCATCGCATTAATGCATAAAAGCCGCATCGAGCATGGCGTCATTTACGATCCGGTGAGACAAGAATTATTTACCGCAACCCGCGGCAAAGGCGCCCAGTTAAACGATCACCGCATCCGCGTCAGCAAGCACACCAAATTAGAAGAATGCCTCCTGGGCACCGGTTTCCCTTATCGCCACTCACCCGAACATCAGGCCGCTTATGTAGCGAGTTTACAGGCCCTCATGCCTCTTTGCGGCGATGTCCGTCGCGCTGGCGCTGCCGTTTTAGATCTCGCCTATGTAGCAAGCGGCCGTCTAGATGGCTTTTGGGAACTGGGCTTAAAACCCTGGGACATTGCAGCAGGCTCTTTGATGATAAAAGAAGCCGGCGGCTTAGTTTGCGACCCAACGGGTGGCGAAAATTACCTTAAAACCGGCCATATTGTGGCAGGCAATCCTAAGATATTGAAATCATTATTAAAAATCTTGACCCCTCATCTTGGAAATCTCTAGTTATTTAATCCTGTCTTAAGCATCAACTTGTATAATATCTGATCAAATTTCCCATTTTTGAGACAGATTATGCTAAGTTTTTTTAGTACCCCAAAAGGTCTTTCAACCGTCGCTCGGGTTTATCACCAAAAAGAGATAAAAATCTCTCTTACGGAGTTGATTGATTTCATCAAAGCCGGTGACCTAAAGTCATTTGATTACTATCTTAATCATGACCCTCGTGTATTAAAATTCGCAAGAGAAAATCATATTGCCCGATTAGTCACAATCCACGGTGAAGATCCCGAATTGATTAAATGCTTAGCGCGTCATTTAAAGAAAAATCATAAAATGGATTTATTACTAGCAGTGGATCAAGAAGGTAATTCTCCCTTACATCATGCTGTTATGCTCAAAAAAACAGAAATGGCTAATGCTTTATTATCCGTAATGGATGAAAACAGCAAATGTGATGCAGTGACTATGATCAACAATACAGGAAAAAGTCCTTTTAATATCGCTTGTGAAATCCGAAAAAAAGATAGAGCCCAAGGTCTAGGAGAATTTAAAACGAATCCCGGCAATGCCTTGATTGCTATCTTAGAACCATTAGCTGTTCGCAACAGAATGAAACCATTAAACGAACCATTAGATGAAAAAAAAGTAGCAGCAAGATATCCCAACGCCAATCATCGCCTACAAAGAAATTTGAAAGTGGGTTGTGAGGTTGCAAATAAATTACGTGGCATACCAAAATTAAAATCGGTTAGCCACGGATCATTCAATGATGATCCAGATTCCCATGACATAAAAAGAACAAATCGAGACATGCAAAAAAAATATTTTGCATTGAATGCATTGATACCCGCGGCATTCAATGATAAAACAGAAGCCCAAAAAGAATATTTCAAACGACTCGACCAGTTAACTCAGGAATATAAATTAAGCAATTGTGAAATATTAGCTATCCTTGGCTTAAAAGTTTTGGATGAAATAGCTTCTGATTTACACGGTGAAGTTTTTGCAACTCATAACGGTGATCATGCTTTTTTAGTAATTGATCGAGATCCTAATAGTTCAACAACGGATTTCACCAAATGGGGTAATGCCGTCGTAGTTGATATTTGGAGCGGCGAAGTTTTTCCAGCAAACGAAATCCCTTCTAAATTATATTATCATGAATTTTATTACGAACACCCTAGTGGATGTCTAAAAAATATTACGGGAAAATATAATCAAAAATATAATCAACTACAAAAAATGGAATTATTGACTCCAAATAAAGATATGGCAGAAATGATGTCGCTCGCAGTCCGATTTAATGAATGCGACTATTTAGAAAAAATTTTAAAAACTCATGAATTAAATGATGAAGCCAAAACCATAGCTTTAGATCGAGCAATCGATCGAGATAATTATCGCGCCATGGTGATTTTGCTTGAACGCGCCGCTAAATTTGAAAACATGGACCAATGGAACAGAGCAATAAAAATTGTACCACAAAAAAATCTGGCGGAATTTCAACAGAAATATGAAAAACAATTTATTGTTGAAGAAGAGAATCTACCCTTGGTTTATCGTCGGATGCCAAATTTTTAAATCGAAAAGGTTCCGCCTCTTCTAACTGCTTGGCCAATTGCAATATCAGCGCATCTTCTTCAAACCTTCCCGCAAACTGGATCCCAATAGGCATACCTTGTGAATCTTGATACAACGGCACTGACATAGCAGGTTGTCCGCCGATGTTGAATAAAGCCGTGAATGCCATATAGGTAAAATTTTGCGACGCCGCGCGCTGAATAAATTGTTTAAGGGTCACACCATACGGCAAATAGCGTAATAATTTTAAAACCAATTGCTGATTGCGATCGAGTTTGTGTTCACCAATTTTTGGCGCAGGGACAGGCATGGTTGGCGTCAGGATCACATCATATTTTTGATAAAATTCTGTTAAACGTTTTGATGCTTGGTCCAGTGTTTGAATCGCTGCAGCATAATCGGCTGCTGAAAATTCTTGTCCTGCATGACACAAAACTGCAGTTTGCAATTCCAATTCAGTGGATTTCGGTTTATGGCCGATCGCTTTGGATAACGTATGCAAACCACTCGTGGTTTCTGCAATCATTAAAATTAAAAATGCAAAAACAACTTCCTCTGGTACAGAAAATGTTTCTCTGACGACTTCGTGTCCTAGTGTTTCACACAATTTTCCCGCTTTATTGACCGCTGCTTTATAATCAGGATCAACGAAGGCCGGAAAAAAAGGTGTGTCGATCAAAGCAATTTTTAATTTTTTAACGGGTTTTTCAAGCTGGCTTAAAAACGATTCCGAAGGTTTCGGTAATGAAATCGGCGAACCCACTTCTGGCCCTGCTAACACATCCAATAAGGCAGCGCTATCACGCACAGAACGTGTTAAACCGTGCTCAACAACCAATCCCAACCAGGCACGCATTAAAAGCGGCCCAATCGGCGTGCGTCCGCGTGAGGGTTTAAATCCAAAAACACCTGCATATGCGGCTGGGATGCGCAACGAACCACCACCATCGCCACCATGCGCAATCGGCACCATGCAAGATGCAACCGCTGCAGCCGAACCACCGCTCGATCCACCCACTGAACGCGACACATCATGCGGATTACACGTCGGCCCAAACAATTCAGGTTCGGTTGTGGCACTTAAGCCAAATTCGGGCACATTGGTTTTTCCCAAAATCATAACACCGGATTTTTTTAATCGATTCACAACTTCACTGGTAACAGGGGAAACCCAATTATGATCAAATGCAAAACGACTACCAAACCGAATAGGAACTCCCTGAACATCGGCTAATAAATCTTTTAATAAAATCGGAACACCGTGAAAAATACCGTCTGGCAGAGAAGCGCGAACAGAAAGTCGCGCATCGTCATACATTTTATAAATAACAGCATTGAGAATAGGATTTCTGAGCTCGATCCGCTCAATGGCCGCTTCCAACATTTCAGCGGGAGAAACCACGCCTCGCTGAATTAAATTCGCAAGTCCTAGCCCATCGAATGATTCATATTCGGGAAAAGTAAGAGGCACAAATACCTCAAATTAGGGTCTATCATCCAATAATTCTTTCGCGACGGGCAATAAATGTTGTCGCGTAAGGCCGAGCGCCAGTGTCAGCGATCCTGCAACATAAATCGATGAGTACGTACCAACAATAATACCGATAATTAACGCCAGCGCAAATCCATGCAACATGGCTCCACCCAGAAAAAACAATGCAAGCACCACAACCAACGTTAACATGGATGTCATGATCGTTCGTGACAAGGTTTGATTGATCGCTTGATTGACGACTTCAATGGGCGCGGCTTTCCGCATTTTACGAAAATTTTCTCGGATCCGATCATAAATGACAATCGTGTCATTTAATGAATAACCAATAACAGTTAAAACCGCTGCAAGCCCAATCAAATTAAATTCAATATGAAAAAATGAAAAAACACCCATGATTAAAACAGGATCGTGAATCAATGCGACGGTGGATCCAATTGCAAAGCGGAAATCAAATCGAAAAGCGATGTAAATCATGGTACCTAATAATGCGACCACAATAGCGAGCGCACCTTTGGTTGCAAGTTCTTGTCCGACACTTGCGCCTATCGAATCCACTTGCTGGACTTTTGCCTCAGGTAAAACTTGCATCATTTGGCTGACGACTTCATCTTTGTTATTCATGTCTTTGTCATTCGCGCCTTTTTTGGGTGCGAGACTCACTAAGACATCTTTTGAAGTCCCGTAACTGATGACGACCGCTTCTTTGAACCCGGCATTTTGCAATTTGTCACGTACTTGATTCAAATCCACCGCGGTTGGAAAACTCATTTGGACTTCTGTACCACCCGTGAAATCTAAGCCCCAATTCAACCCATACACAGTAAACGAAATAATCGATGCAATAAATAAAATGGCTGACACCATCGCAGCCCATTTGCGTTGGGCCATGAAATTGATTTTGGTATTCTGTTTAAAAAATTCCATGAATTTTTACCTTTTTAGTCTCTGTCATTGCGAAGCGTGCTTTTTACGCTGAAGCAATCTTTTGGAGATTGCTTCGCCCTAAAAAGCAGGGCTCGCAATGACGTTAAATCCCGATCGAAATTTTCTTCACCGGTTTCGCGCCATAAATCGCATTCACAATGGCACGTGTTCCAATGATGCTTGTAAACATCGACGTAAATAAACCAATCGTCAGTGTCACCGCAAAATTTTTCACGGTGCCTGAGCCTAAACTAAATAATACGATCGCGACAATCAACGTCGTCACATTCGCATCGATAATGGTCATCACTGCGCGTTCATAACCCGCATTAATACTCGCTTGAATCCCTACGCCATTGCGAATTTCTTCACGAATACGTTCAAAAATCAAAACGTTCGCATCCACCGCCATACCGACGGTGAGTACGATACCCGCGATACCCGGCAAAGTCAGTGTTGCGCCCAACAAAGATAAAATCGCAACAATCAACACCAAATTCATCCCTAACGCAATATCCGCAATAATACCTAACAAGTTGTAATAGAACGCCATGAAAATCACGACCAGAATAAAGCCGACTTCAACGGACAATACCCCTTTGTCAATATTCTGCTTACCCAAAGAAGGTCCGACTTCACGCTCTTCGATAATGGTCACAGGCGCAGGCAATGCACCGGCACGTAATAATAATGCCAGTGTGCGAGATTCTTCGGCATTGGCAAGTCCAGTAATCTGGAAGTTATTGCCGAGTGCACTTTGAATGGTTGCAACACTGATAACGCGCTGTTCCGTCACATAATCAATTGTGCTTTTGCCATCAACGATTTTCGGTGTTGATTTCACTTCGACATACACAACTGCCATGGGTTTACCAATGCTTTCAGCGGTCACACGCGTAAATAAACTTTCACCGCCACCACCTAATCTGACATTGACTGAAGGTCTACCATCATCACCAAATCCGGAAGTAGCACTGGTGATAGAAGAACCGCGCAATACAATTTCATTTTTTAACAAAATCGGTTCATTGTTATAAGAAAATAATTTATCGCCGGCCGGTGCAATGCCACCCAATGCGTTTCTTGGATCATGTTCCGAATCGACCATGTGAAATTCGAGTGTGGCGGTTTTTCCTAAAATATTTTTAGCTTGCGTTGTATCTTGAATGCCTGGCAAATCGACCACAATGCGTGAGCCGCCTTGCTGTTGCACAACCGCTTCCGACACACCGAGTTCATTCACGCGATTACGTAATGTATTCATCGCTTGTTCAAGGGTATCTTGACGAGCTAGTTGCAAAGCTGCCGGTGACAAAGTACCAACCAAACTTAAATTATTGCGTGGATCTTGGGTCCACAGAAAATCATAAAAATGCGAAGATAAAAACGCATTCGCCTGAGTCAATTCATCTGCATTACGAAATTGTAAAACAACCGTATCCGAACCTTGTCGCGCAAGATCTGAATAACGAATATGCTCGGAGCGCAATGCCTGACTCACATTATTGAGATCGCCTTCCATTCGCTGTTTCAAAACGGAATCAACATCCACTTGTAACAAAAAGTGCACCCCACCGCGTAAGTCCAGACCCAGTTTCATGGGAACCGCATTCAGCGCTTTCAGCCACTCAGGGGTTGCGGGTGCCAAATTCAGGGCGACCAGATAATTATTGCCTAAAACAGGTTGCAGATGGTCTTTTGCTTTTAATTGATCATCGGTGGTATTAAATCGCACCAGAAATTTATTATTTTCAAATTGAATCTGTTTGTAGGGAATACTATTTTCAGTCAGTGCATCTTTAATTGCGCCCAATGTATTTTCATTAACTGGAATAGACGCATTCACGCCAGTGATTTGCACCGCAGGATCGGTCGAAAATAAATTCGGCGCAGCATAAAGAAACGCGATCAATGTGATTAGAATAACTAATAAATTTTTCCACCAGGGATAACGATTCAAGACCATGAGTTTCTTCCGTGCTGTTTCAGACTGATTTCATAGTACCTTTTGGCAATACATTCACAATCGAGGATTTTTGCATGGTGATTTCGACATTATCTGCCAAGGCGATGACAACATAATTGTCGGAAATCTTGCTGATTTTTCCTAGCATCCCACCGGCGGTCACCACTTCATCCCCTTTGGCAAGTGAACCGATCAAATCCCGATGCTCTTTCGCGCGCTTGCTTTGCGGACGCCAAACCACGAAATACATAAAAAATACAAAGACCACCAACATAATCACCATCGACAACCCACCGCCGCCTTGTTGGGGTGGCGCTGACATTGGCTCTGCGTAGGCATTAGTGATGAATACGGATGAAACTGCGTCAAGGATAGTCATAGCAAGCGTTCCTTTTATTAAGTGAGGCTAATTTACCTTTTTCAAGTAAATTGCGCAAATGAAAGTGGTACTGAAGGCTCATCAAAATTAGGCGCACCTCATCTATGTCATTTTGTCAGTAAACCTAGTATTTTTGTCAGGTTATTAATGGTGATCCATTTTCCTACAATTTTAAATAAATATTACTATTAAACGAGGAAAAAACCATGTTTTCACCAGCTAATCAAACAAAAATGACTATAAGGTCCCCCAAAAATCACGACCAGAAAGAAGAATTTGTTTCAGGATTCACCCAGATACGATTGCCCCGCGATTTTCAACAAATGAAACCGGAAGATCTCGTGAAATATGCAACCTTATGGGCAGCCCATGGTGATTTTTATCTAGATACTAGGGCGGGTGTAAAACAGTTTCGTCAAGATAAAGTGCTCTGCGCACGCAATCCTGCACCGCACGCCATCGTTTATTTGGAAGTCCCTAAATCCTGTTTGATTACGCGAAACGATGGCAGTACTCACATCAAATACGGCACTAAAATTGATACTTCACAAATCGATGCCATGTATGCCTATAAAGATTCATGTATCTTACACAAAGAATTAATTCAAAGAACTAAGAACTCTAACTTTAAAACCCATCTTGATTTGTCGGATGTACCTGATCGCTATTTGGGAGGAGAACAACCACAATCATTTGCACAACAAATAGCGCGGCTCAGGAATTCAGTACCAACCCTGCAAACTGCACCCACAAAATCGGCAGCCGCTGTTGTTCCTGAAAAAAAATCGTATCCTAAAAATCCCTATCAACACGGTTTTTGTTTAGTGCAGCTTGAGCAAGGAAGATTAACTGCACTTCGTGACCAAACGAATGGTTTACAATATGCCAAGAAAGACGAGCTCTTGTCAGCGATTCGCGCTGATTTGCCAGGCTGTCCGTTTTTTCATGATCGCAGGGAAATTCCCAATGAGACAACCAAAACTGCAACAGCTGTCGTGCAGATGACTGTGTTAGGTACTTATCTCGAAGCAATCGATGGGCATGATCAATTGAACCCCAAAATCGATTCTGCCAAAGTAACCATTGAAGAGGTCGAAGTTTACAATCAAGCAATTGATATGGCCGGAGAAAAAGTCGCTCAACGAATTGATTGTTTCGAACCGGCGCAAAGTGGGCTTGAAATGCAGCCTTTTAGGCACAATGCCTGATGGCTTTCAGTCATCCTATTTAAATTATTTTGTTGTTATTTTGATCGAATTAAGGTTTAAAATGTTATAATATCTACATAAGATAAGAGGATTAAATTAATGGCAAAATCACGCACACCAGAAAGAGGCGTAGAAATTGGCAAAGAGCTAGGGGCAATCTTTGTAAAAGGCGCTAAAAACGGGCCAGGAATAACACAAGCCGATGAAGACCGAATTAATAAACTGGTAATTGAGCTAAAAGATTTCCCTCCCGAGACACAAATCCCGGATGGTGGATCGATTCGTTTTCCAGCGCAAATGAGTGCATTCACCTATCTAAACAGAACATTGATGGGGCATGTCAATGATATTCAAGATTCAGCGATCAAAGCCCGCATCAAGGCAGCACTGAGGCCAATAACCTATCAACTAAACCAAGCCTCACCTTTGCCGCACCTTAAAGAGGAGAAGAAGCCATTAGTTTCGATGCAAATGGAAACAGAATCCAAAAATCCTCCAAAAAAATCTCAAAAATCTCTCTTACAAACCATGTCAGATTGGCTTGGAAAAGCAACTCAAAGCACTCCAAAAACTCGAGATGTTTGGGTGTGGCTGAGTTCCACAGATTTACAAAGGATGAAAAATCGAATGGGAGGTTTTAAAAATGCAGACTCTGACGCCATAAAAAAAGCCATCACTCCTTCTGATTTTTTTCATGGTTTCAGTGGTGAATATTTTTATGAAGATAGAGATAGTTGTATCAAATCAATGTCTAAAAAAATAAATGAAAGAGAACAAAATTTAAAACAAGGCACATCTAAAAATGATGTATTCGATAAAGAGTATCTCGATTCCCCGGGCGCTCTTGTTTATGTCACCACGTTAGTAGAAAACCTGGACGACAGCCACCAGACTTTTCAGAATTATCGCATTGATCCAAAAACAGTGCATATCAGAGAAATTGAATTATATGATCAACGCTCCGATATTGCGAAAGACAATATTGCTAAGACCATAGAATTTTCCGAGCCAGTTTCAATTTCATCTAAACCTTGGCAGGGAAAATAAGTTGTATATTAAAAATCAGGGTCTACCATACTCTACCAAAGCCTCTTAACCTGATATCGATCAAAAACCTGGTCGTTGCTCATCACATGAAGCTTTTCTTCGAGGGCTTGGGCAACAAGCAATCTGTCAAAGGGATCACGATGGTGAAAAGGAAGATTCGTCACTTTAATCACATGACGAAAATTAATCGGTAATTGTGCAATGCCATTTTCTTGTATTTGCTGAAGAATAATTTTTTCAAAGGATTTTTTAAAAGTTAATTTTTCAATGCTGACTTTAATGGCTATTTCCCAAACACTTGCCAAACTGAGATAAAAATCATTTTCTTCATCGAGAAAAAGTTTTTTTGCTTTTTTGCTTAGTTCAGGCGCATCACAGCTTAAGAATATAAATGCCTGTGTATCTAACAAAATTTTCATTTATAATACTCTTCGAAATCCTCTAATGGCTCATCAAAATCAGGCGCAATGGTAATTAATCCCTTCGCTAATCCGATTTTGCGTTGATGTTTAGGGGGTTGGACAGGCACCAGTTTAACCATAGGCATATGATCTCTGGAAATAATAACTTCCTCACCCAATAAGGCTTTTTGGATGAGTTCAGATAAATGGGCTTTTGCTACATGAATATTCACTTGGGTCATGATAGGCTCCTCTATGTTGGTCATTTTACTAAACCAACTTGCTAAATTCAACCACCCGTGCGAAGACTAATCATCAATTAAGATATGCGCAAGTATTGCACAACATAACCTCGTTTTGGTATAATGACAGGCTAATTATTCCAAAAGTGACCCCATGCAAACCACCTCAAAACTCACAATCTCCGAAGATAAACGGCATCCGTTGATCAAAGCAGTGGAAAATTCAGCCTTAACAGAACTTGCAGATTTGTTAGAAAAAAAGCACGATCAGGCTATCGCTAAAGAAGCCTTCGCCAAAGCCATTTTAAATCATCGTTTTCAAGCTGCTCAGCTTTTTTTAAAACATCATTATGATTTGAATGCATTGACCTTTAAAAAAGATTCCCATTCCTTCTCAATTTTTCAGCTGGCTTTTAATAAAAAAAATTTTCAAGCCTGTCGATTTTTGATTGAGCATGGATTTAATTTAGATATTGCAGATGATATTTTGAATCAAATTGAACCCACTCCCGAAATTGAAGCGTTAAAATCAATTATCCAAGACATGCGCTCTTTCGGAAATTTATTGGTTAAAAAAAATAAATTGAAATATTACCGAGCGCGTTTACAACAAGCATTAAATAATGATGCACCCGGTGAAGCAAGTTATGTAAAAAAAGTCTTGGGAAATTTTCCAAAAGTACATGAAAATTTTGATTTTATTTCGCTTGCAGTCAAGCTTAAAAAATATAATGTTTTAAAAGAAATCGCGAAATTTATCAACGCGGACGACATCGACGAAAACGGCCATAATCACTTGATGTTTGCCGTTTTATCAGGTGATTTGGACATGGTAAAATTTCTTTATCAGAATAACTGTACCGGTAATGATTTTGTAGTCTTCGTGCAAAGAAATAACAAAGGCGAAACGGCACTGGATATTGCAAAACAATGCGGTTTTATGGCTATCGTCAACTTTCTTTCCGAAAAACAACGCGAAGAAGAAGCCAATTCCCAATATGCGGCGGCGACATTACAATTACCTGCCACTCGCGAATTAAAACAAACTGATTTTATTTATAATGATGATTTAACAGCAAGAGGCCGATTGCTAGTATTCGATCATTTTGTAAAAAAATATCGCCCCGATGCATTAGCAATCTATGTTCGCGGCAATAATGCATCAGCGATAGGAAATGAATTAATAAGAATTATCAAATCGTTTGTTGAAAGCAATTCTGAAGAAGCTTTTATTTTTACCGATGAAAACACCGACAGTGATCTTGAAGTTTCTGATCATAGTGATTTTATTCAACTCGCAAAACATAAAGGGATTACTTATATCTTTTTTATGAATTCTAACAGAGAACAAGGTGCTACAATGATCCGGGAGATTGTCGCGGGCGCCATCAAACTCATTTGTCCAGAAATTATTCAGAACATTGTATTTGGTGAAAACGACACGAATCAACAAACCAGCGGTGGTGTTTGTTATTATCATGCCTTACTGAATGCCCGTGTTGCATTACTCAATCCTCTCCAACCGACTGAAGTACTTGATAAACATGTATTGATGGAACTTGTCGATCACACGGTAAAATGTTTCAAATTTCGTATACCTGCTAGGTTTATGGCAAGTATGCAATCATACGATAGGTTTACTCAGTATGTAGCAGAAAATAAAGCAGAAAACTTGGCACGAGTCACCGATGGCAGAAATCCGCCGGTTAGTTTTTATCAATACGTTCATCGTGTGTTAGAAGGCTATGGCGTGAGCTCGCCTGTCATGGTAAAAAATCGGCATTATGATCCGATGAATAAGGAATCTAAAGAACCTGAAATGATTCCTAAAAATTTGACCGTGCTCTTTTACAAAGCAAAATTTATTCAATCGACTGTCCCTAAAATTCTGAAGAGGTTGCACGAACAGGAACAAGGCCCCTCAGAAGAACCACCACAAAAAAAACTTCGCACCTGCATTAGTTCGCGAGATTCCAAAAATTATGTGGTTGATCATTTAACAAAAGAATTAGGTCATGTCGATCAATTAAGGGAAAAACAAAAATTATTCCGAGAAAAACAAAAAGCCAGCATGAAAAAATGGGCCGAGTCTGAAACGGGATTCGAAGGCACATTTTTTTCACCTGAGTTCATGTTCAGCGTCGCGAATGGGGAAACATTATTAGATCCTAGCAGCGTAATTTTGCCCTCAAATGCTACCGCATGCTGACTGGATTAACTATTTGATTGCAATGGAAACTATTCATCTGATTTTTTATGTTATTTTTATTATGTTATAATTTACTAAATAAATATTAAAAACGAGGGGCTAATTTATGTTACGCGATAGCGATACCCCATTTGCTAATATCGACGCAACTCAGCAAAAATTATGGGAACATTTTGAAAACAAATCAGTTGATGCCCAATTAAAACAAGATAAACTCATTGAGTTGCGAAAAAATATCGCGAAAATGTTGCAAGATGCCTTGGAAGTAGCCGCTGTTCCTTCTTTTCTTAAACGTCTTGTCACCAAAGCCGCCGATCAAAAAGGTCAATTTGAACAAGCTAAGTGGGATACTCCAACTCAAGAGTACTATCAACAATTAATGGAGAAAATCAGCAACCTAAATAATGCAGAAGCAATTCGAGCCCTAGCAAACGAATTAGCTGAAAACCCAATACCAGCCGTCCTGCAACCTGCCGCCATTAAAATCCAGGGCGAACTAATAAAAGTATTCAAAGAGTTACTTCGCCCAGCAGGTAAGGAAACCCAAGAACATGTTAGGAAAATCGAAGAAGCCGTAAATGATTGCATTACTCAGCAATTAAAAAAAGAAAGAGAAGATAAATCTGATCCTGAAAAATCGTCTGAATATAAAGAATATCGCGATTTAGTTGAAAAACAAGATAAATTATTCACAGCACGAAAAAACTTAGTTAGTAAGATGGAAGAATACAAGAGATCTAGCCAACGCAAGTTAGATTTTATTGTAAATGACGAAAAAGATCCTATGGGATTTACGGGGGCAGAACGAGATGACCCGCAGGAATTCCGTTCTGAGAGAGAAAAGGAACTTAAAAAATATCAGATAAAAATCGATGAATTGAAAAAAAACCTTGAGACAACGTATGATACTATTGTAGAGAAATATAAACACTCATTGAAATTATTCAGCATTTTAGATAAGCCTGCATCCCAACGAAATCCACGTGAAGAATTAGAATTGAGATTAACCCTGAAGGGACCCGAGGCTTTAAAAGAATTCAATGATCTTGTCGTTAAAACACTCAATGAGCGATTCAGAATAATATCTGGTCAAACTGAAATGAAATTATTGCGTGAAAGCAAAGCCCCGAGGTAACCTTTTACCCTACCCACATTGCATCGCCATAGCTGAAAAACCGATATTTCTTCAAAACGGCTTCGCGATAAGCTCGCATCACATTTTCATGTCCCGCAAGCGCGCTCACCAACATTAATAATGTTGAATCGGGTAAATGAAAATTTGTAATCAGCGCATCGACACACTTAAATTGGAACCCAGGATAAATAAAAATATCCGTTTCCCCACAAAACGGTTTTATTTCGCCTGTTAGACTTGCGGTTTCAAGACTGCGGGCTGTTGTTGTACCAACTGCAATTACGCGTCCACCTTGCGATTTTGTGTTGCGAATTTTTTCAGAAACCTCTGCTCGCACTTCCAGATATTCAGAATGCATTTTATGTTCTGAAATTTTTTCAACTCTTACTGGTGAAAAAGTACCTGCTCCGACATGCAAGGTTACAAAAGCAGTCGCAATATTTTTTTCATGCAATTGTTGCATCATTTCAGTATCAAAATGCAAACCGGCGGTCGGTGCAGCAACGGAACCTTTCTCTTCCGCATAAATAGTTTGATAGCGTTCCTGATCATTTTTTTCAGGTGAGCGATGAAAATAAGGCGGCAAAGGAATTTGACCGATCTCTTCAATAATTTCAATAACAGGACGCGCATCATCACATCGCAATTCAAAAAATTGTTCTTGTCGTTTTACTACTTCAAAACGGATATTTTTATCAAAATATAAAAAACTTTGCGGACGAGGTGGTTTACTAGCGCGTAAGTGCACCAGAACTCGATGTTGATCCAGGACTCGTTCAACCAACATTTCAACCTTTCCCCCGGATTCTTTATGTCCTAACAGCCGAGCCGGAATAACGCGGGTATTATTAAAAACAATTAAATCATTGGGATGGATCAACGAAACCACATCGGAAAATACCTTATGATGAATCGCGCCGTTTTTTTTATCCAACTGTAATAAACGGCTGCTGCTGCGTTTTTCCAGCGGAAACCGCGCAATTAACTCATCCGGTAATTCATAATGAAAATCTTGTAATAGCATGTGTAAGCCTTTTCCCAATGCATTTTCCGACATTGGCGATATTATTTCTTTCCCTGGAAAATTAGAATATCCATGCGCCCACTGCGCCCGTCATTATCACAAGGACGTTATAATGGACAATGTGATCGATTTTAATACGTATCGCGAACAAGCTAAACCCGAAGATATCCAAACCAGCGGTTCCGACGACTTGGTCAATGCCCTCCGCGGCCTAATCCAGCAGCTCCGGGATTCGGTTTTTCATTCTCCGCCAGAGCGCTCAACGACTGCATCATAGCATATTTTCACTAACCTCTTAATTACGCCTAGATTTGCAAAAAAAATTAAGAAACAGAAATCCTGCATAGATCAATCAGCCCACTGGGCAGAAGACCCAATATCAGAGCCGCAACCCCATTAATAGAAATCGCTGCCATTAGACTCGGGGTAACAGAAATATGGGTACCAACCAGATTACTTTTGGGTTCTTCGAAATACATCAACATCACAACACGCAAATAATAGTAAGCGCCCACAATCGCAAACAACAATGCGAGTGCGGCAAGCCAGACATAATGCGCCGCAACTAAGGCTTCTAATAATCCCAGTTTCGCAAAAAAGCCAACGGTCGGTGGAACGCCTGCCATCGAAAACATCAAGAGCAACATCATAAACGCAAGCCAGGGACTACGCGCATTCAATCCACGATAATCATCCAGTTGATCGAGCTCTATATTATGCGTACTTAAAATCGAAATAATGGCAAATGCGCCTGCTGCAACAATCACGTAAGTCACAATATAAAACATCGCAGCCGAATAGCCTTGCGGATCAACAGGTCCTGCTAAAATTCCTAAAAAAGTATAACCAATATGGGCAATCGAAGAATATGCCAACATGCGTTTGATATTCGTTTGCGCGATTGCCAACAGATTTCCGCCAAACATCGATAAAATCGAAACAGCGATCAGCGCATGTTGCCAATGACTTGTGAGCGCAGGAAACGCTTCAACCAGAATTCGCATGGTAATCGCAAACGCGGCAATTTTTGGTGCGCTCGCAATAAATAACGTCACAGTCGTCGGCGCACCTGTATACACATCAGGCACCCACATGTGGAATGGGACTGCACCAAATTTAAAAATAATCCCCGCGAGAATAAATACCAACGCCAACAATAATGCAGCCTGCTGCGTACTAGATGCATTTTGTAATAATCCTGCCATGCCAAATATTTCAAACGATCCCGTCGCGCCATACACAATCGAAATACCGTACAGTAATAAACCGGATGCCAATGCACCCATCACAAAATATTTCATCGATGCTTCAATCGCAACGCGAGAATCTTTTTGCATCGCAACCATCGCATATAAAGGCAACGTACTTAATTCCAATCCTAAAAAAATAGTCAAAAAAGAATAAGCCGAGGCCATCACCTGCATGCCAAGCACTGCAAATAATCCCAAAATATAATAATCACCGCGCGACATGCGTCGTTCTTTGATGTACAAATTGGCATAGATAAAAGCAAAAAAACTCACAACAAAGATAAATAATTTGGTGAGCACGGCCAATTTATCAAGAACATAATGGCCGCTAAACGTCACAATCGGCTGCGGATAATCATGATATTGCTGAAGTGTTAATAAAAATCCGATAACCAATGTTAATTGCACCAGCGCATAGGTCACCCAACGAAAACGTTCTTTAACAAAAACATCCACCAGCAAAACAATACACGCCATGCAAAGCACAAAAATTTCAGGAACAGCAACTGAAAAAAGCGGCATAGTAAAATTAGTCATAACTTAAAGTCCTGTCATTGCGGCTGGCAAACTTTGTTTTAACAAATGATCGACTGTGACATGCAGCACATTTAATATCGGCGCGGGATATATTCCTAACAAAATGACACCGATCGCCAACAAAATATAATTGGTTTTTTCCACCCAATTAATATCTTCCATGACTTCCACATGTTCATTCGCAACTGGCCCAAAAAAGACGCGCTTGTACATCCACAATGAATACGATGCGGCTAAAATTAAGGTCAACGCTGCAATCAGTGACACCCAAGCCTGACCTTCAAACGCACTTAAAATCACCATGTATTCACCAACAAATCCTGCGGTGCCAGGCAGTCCCACATTGGACATTGCAAACAACATAAAAAACGCTGCAAAAACCGGCATTTTATTCGCGATCCCACCATAATCTTTAATCATGCGACTGTGATTGTAATAACGATCGGCGAGCATCCCAACACCCAAGAACATCGCGCCAGATCCAAAGGCATGCGAAATCATTTGCACGACCGCGCCTTCTAAACTCATGTATGCATCTTTATAAGTGTCTCCATATTTCATGATGTAATACACCATAAAACACCCTAACGTCGCAAAACCCATATGCGCAATCGATGAGTACGCAATTAATTTTTTCATGTCAGTTTGTACGATCGCCACTAATCCTATATATACAATCGCAATTAACGATAAAATAATCATGAACCAAGCAAGATTGGCACAGGCATCCGGAACAATCGGCATACTAAATCGTAAAAATCCATAAATCCCGAGTTTCAACATCAACGCAGCCAAGACTACGGATCCGCCGGACGGCGCTTCTGTATGCGCATCGGGCAACCAAGTATGCACTGGCCACATCGGCACTTTAACAGCAAAAGCAAAAAAGAAGGCAAAGAAAATTAATTTTTGAATATGCAGCGAAAGATTCAATCCATAAAATTTCTGAATTTCAAACACACCCGTTTGGTTGTAAAGATATAACAAGGCAACCAACATCAAGATAGAACCTAAAAACGTATACAAGAAAAACTTGATCGAAGCATATGAACGATTTGAACTACCCCACATACCAATGCTGAGATACATGGGAATCAACATCCCTTCCCAGAATACATAAAATAAAATCGCATCGGTCGCCGCAAACACCCCAATCATCATGCCCTGCATCACTAAAAACGCCGCCATGTATTGCGCGATGCGGAATTTAATCGCATTACATCCCGCTAAAATGACTAATAATCCAGTAAAATTCGTCAAAATAATCATCGCAAGCGAGATACCATCGACACCTAATGCATAATGAATATCATAGGCGCGTATCCAGAGATGATTTTCCTGGAATTGCATCGCATAACTACCCGAATCGAAACCAAGATATAACGGAATACACAGCAAAAGATTCGCAATCGCAACAATACTCGCAATCCAGCGAGCTCGATTGGCATGTTCATCACCACCCGTCATGAGCGCAAGAATGGCGCCTATTACCGGCAACCAGATTAAAATACTCAGCAGTGAAAAATGCAACATAAACGTTTATCCTAATGCAAGAACCAAATTAACAGCACAGCCACACCTAAAATCATTGAAAACGCATAATCATAAATATATCCCGTCTGAATTTTGCGAGAAATTCTCGCAAACCACTGAATCAATTTTCCTGATCCATTTACAAATATTCCATCAATAAATTTTAAGTCACTGGTTTTATATAAAAAATCACCCAATCGACGAGTGCCATTCACAATCACTAATTGATTAAAATCATCAAATCCATATTTTTGCACCATGATGTTGTACAAAAAGGCAAACCGAATTTTGAGTTTTTCCGCCAATTCCGGTTTTCGCAAATTAAAAAACCAAGCAACGAAAATACCGGAAAGTGCAAGCCAAAATGCGAGAGTGTCTCCTGCATCGAGCGCCATCAATTTTGCGCCTTGAAAGGTTTTTGCCATTTCCAATAACACATTATGGTCTGGCAACACAAAAATACTGGATCCTAGCAAATTATTTTTCGCAAATAACATAGGCCCCACTAACATTCCGCCCGCAATAATACTGGGCACTGCCAAACCAATCAGCGGCAACAAAATCACCCAAGACGATTCTTGAACTTTTACATGCGGATCCACATGGCTTTTTCCATGAAACGTTAAAAACACCGCGCGAAAACTATAAAGCGGCGTAATGAAAGCCCCTGCCAACACACAAAAATAAGCAAAATGCGCACCCGGTGTCGTAGATAAATGCACCGCTTCAATGATCGCATCCTTAGAATAAAATCCCGCAAACGGTGGAATCGCAGAAACGGCGAGCGCACCAATCATAAAGGTTAAATAAGTAATTGGCATGCGTTTCGCAAGTCCACCCATTTTTCGCATATCTTGCTCGTGATGCAGCGCAATAATCACAGAACCTGCGCCTAAGAATAATAACGCTTTAAAAAAGGCATGCGTCACAAGATGAAAAATCGCAGCATCATAAGCAGACGCGCCCAGAGCGACAGCCATATAACCCAATTGCGACAAGGTCGAATAAGCAATCACGCGTTTAATATCATGATGAAAACAAGCTAATAATCCCATAAATAAACACGTGGTCGCACCAATCACCAGCACGAGACTCAAGGTAATCGGTGAATATTCAAATAAAGGCGACATGCGCGCCACCATGTAAATACCTGCAGTCACCATGGTTGCTGCATGGATCAACGCAGAAATCGGTGTCGGGCCTTCCATCGATTCCGGTAACCACACATGCAATGGCACTTGTGCTGATTTACCCATCGCACCAATAAAGAGAAAAATACAAATGACTGACATCGCAGACACGTCATAATCTGAAAAAATTTTCATTTTTTGTGTTGCGACCGTGTGCGCTTGCGCAAACACATCCGCATAATTTAATGAATTGAAATACATAAGAATCGCCGACATCGCGACCACAAATCCAATATCACCAATGCGATTCACTAAAAAGGCTTTTAAACTACCAAACACCGCCGATTCCCGCTTAAACCAGAAACCGATTAAAAGATAAGAAACAAGTCCCACACCTTCCCAACCAAAAAACATCAACGCATAATTATTTGCAAGCACCAAAATCAGCATCGCAAACGTAAACAAGGAAACATAGCTAAAAAAGCGCGTATAACTAGGGTCCTCTGCCATATAGCCGACAGTATAGATATGCACCATCAATGAAACAAACGTCACGATAAAAATCATGACAGCGCTCAACCGATCGATCAGCAACGCCACATCAAATTTAAATACACCGGTAGTCATCCAGTTATACACAACCCCTTCAACGGCAGGATGATTATCCAAGACAATGACTTTAACTAGATAAGCCGAAAGTAAAAAAGAAATTGCAACCGGCAAAATCGTCACCCAGTTCGTGCCGCGTTTTCCTAACATTTTTCCAAAGAACCCCGCAGCCACTGAACCAAACAAAGGCAGCAGAAAAATAAGCGTCGCAATCTGTAATAAATTATTCTGCACGTTTTATCCCTTCAAATTATCGAGATTTTGTACTTCAATCGTATGCGTTTTACGGAACAAGACGACCATGATCGCCAACCCAATCGCCGCTTCCGCCGCCGCTACCGTCAAAATAAAAAAGACAAAGACTTGTCCCGCGTTATTGCCCTGAAAATGCGAAAACGCAATAAAATTGGTATTCACAGCCAATAAAATCAATTCCACTGACATTAAAAGTGAAATAATATTTTTACGATTCACAATCAATCCTGCGACGCCCAAACCAAACAAAATCGCAGCAACAATCAAAAATTGCGAGAGTGAAATCATGGTTGACCTCCGTTGGCGGCAGGATTTTTCTTTTCGCTTGGCAAATCCACTAACCGGACAAATTGATCGCGTTTAATATCAATTTGTTTTGAGATAATCTGCACTTTGCGATTTTTAGGCGCGTGATGCGATAAAATAATGGCAGCAATAATCGCAGCCAATAATATCGTCCCCGCGACTTCGAAGGGATACGCATAATTAGTATATAGAACCGATCCTAGATCTACCGTATTGCTATAATCCGCAGGCATCACCGCGGGCGTTGGCACATGCGTCAAACCAAACTGTTTTGGACCAATCACCGTAATGATGATGGCCACCATCATCAATACAATCACCGCCGCAAACGGTAAATACCGCACAAATCCTTCGCGTTTACCCGCCCAATCAATATTTAACATCATGACCACAAATAAAAATAACGTCATGACCGCGCCAACGTAAACTAACACTAAAATCAGCGCGAGAAATTCTGCATCCAATAAAATCCAAATACCTGACATCGCAAAAAAAGCCAAGACCAGCGACAACACACCATGCACGGGATTTTTAAATGTAACAACCATAAATGCCGCAATGATGGCAACCGCTGCAAAAAAATAAAAAATAATCGGCAACACGTTCATAATTTTTCTCTTTATCGATAAGGCGCTTCTTCTTTACGATCTTTGGCAATCAACGGTTCATATTGATCACCAATCGCCAGTAATTTTTCTTTGGGAAAAATATTTTCGCCGCGATTTTCAATGTGATAATCGGCAAAACTCGTTAACACAATTGAATCCACCGGACACGCTTCTTCACAAAAACCGCAATACACACACTTAAACATATCAATTTCATATAAAGTCGTGCGGCGCGACCCATCGAGACGCGGTTCCGATTCAATGGTGATTGCGAGCGCCGGACAAACGGCTTCACATAATTTGCAGGCAATGCAACGCTCTTCGCCATTCGGATAACGACGCAATGCATGCAGACCTCGAAAACGCGGTGAGGTCGGTGTTTTTTCTTCGGGATATTGAATGGTGGTTTTTCCACGAAAAAGATAACGCCCGGTCAGTTGCAATCCCTGCAACAAATCCCACAAGGCAAAACTTTTTAATATTTCAATCAATCGCTGCATATTTTCCTCAAGCAAACCACGGCGGCAGATGCCATTGTACCGCTAAACCAATCACAATAATCCAGACCAGGGTGACCGGTATTAAAATTTTCCAGCCTAACCGCATGATTTGATCATAACGATAGCGTGGGAAAGTACCTCTAAACCATAAATAACAAAAAATGAAAAAGCTCATTTTTAGTAAAAACCACACTAAACCGGGCACCCAAGCGAATAAAGGTTGTAATCCCGGAATGCCTTCAAAGGGCGACAACCAGCCACCAAAAAATAAAATGGCAATAATGGCGGAAATCAAAATCATGTTGGTATATTCCGCAAGGAAAAATAACGCGAACGCGGTTCCTGAATATTCCACATGAAATCCAGCAACTAATTCCGACTCACCTTCTGCAACATCGAATGGCAATCGATTGGTTTCAGCAATGCCGCAAATCCAATACGACAAAAATAACGGCATCAATGGCAACCAGTACCAATGCCAAAAACCGCCTGCTTGCGCGTGAATAATGGTCTGCAAATTCAAAGACCCAGCCGCCATCATGACCCCGACCAATGCAAATCCCATGCCAATTTCATACGAAATGGATTGCGCGGCAGCACGCAATGCGCCGAACATGGCATATTTCGAATTCGACGCCCAACCTGCAATTAAAACGCCGTACACACCTAACGAAGACAGCGCAAAAAGATATAAAATCCCAGCATTCACATTCGCTAACACTTGAATTTTATCAAAGGGAATGACTGCCCAAGCAGCAATAGCCGTTCCAATACTAATCATTGGTGCAATGATAAATAAAAACTGGTTCGATTCGCGCGGAATAATTAATTCTTTGTTCAACAACTTCAAGACATCCGCAATCGGTTGCAATAATCCATACGGCCCCACTCGATTCGGACCAATACGCGTTTGAATGTAACCCACTACTTTTCGTTCCAGAAAAGTGAGATAAGCAACCGCGAGCAATAAAACCACGACAATCACGAGGATTTTTATCAGTATTCCACCCACCAGTAGTATTTCTGTCATCATACTCGTGTACTCATGCCTTATGGATTTCAACGGGGCCAAATAATTGGCTTAAACCACTGGTCGCCGTGATCCCGCCTGCAATATAAGCCGCATTTTCAGGAACACGCGTATCAAAAATCACGGTCAAACGAATGCGATTTTCAAATTGTTTGATGATGGCGGGTTCCATTTCTTTTAAATGTAATTTTTCTGCGGTAAGCGGATGGATTTTAACGACGGCGACGTTACCTTCAATAATCGGCTGCGTCGCTTGCAATGCTTTAGCGCGTCTTTGAATATTGTCCCCTGAATAAATCGGAATTTCCCCCACCCGAGATATTCTCACCTCTCCCCTTGTGGGAGAGGTCGACGCGCGAAGCGCGGCGGGTGAGGGGTGCTCTTTGCGCGACGGGCGAGGGCTGCTGGCACCCGCAGTGCCTTGAAGAAAGAGTTCATGCACCTCTTCTCGAACTTTTTCCGAACTCTCAAACTCAAACCCCTCACACTTTAAAAAATTCGCCATCACTCGCAACACTTTCCAAGCCGGTCGCGTTTCACCTAATGGTGTGACAACTCCTTTAAATTTCTGCCATTTGCCTTCTGCATTGACAAATGTGCCCGATGTTTCCGTAAAGGGCGCAACCGGTAAAATTACATCAGCAAATTGTTCCAGCACCGGATTTTTAAAAGTGGACAATGCAATCACACATTCTGCTTGATCCAGCGCATTAATCGCTGCAATGGAATTCGCACAATCGAGATCCGGTTCAACATTCAATAAAATATAAGCTTTACGCGCATCGGTTAAAATGGTTTCTGCATTTAAACCTATTTTGCTGACGGGCTTTCCAGCAGCGGTTCGATGTGGAATGGCGCCAGCGATCCAGGCACCCGCAGCGTTGCACCCTTCTGTCAATAATCCCACTGTACCGTTTGCGAGCGATGCAATTTTTTCTGCATAAAAACGAATAGAAGAACTTTCGAGATGATTCAAACTTTGCGCGCCCAATAAAACGGCGAGTGATTTTGCATTACGCACTATTTCAGCGATCGCCGGATCATTTGTTAACTCTTTCACGGCATCAACAAACTGATGCGGCGCAATTATTTTTTTATGTGAAACGTTAAAATGAAAATCATAATCCATCATGTTGACGACAATAATTTTTGCGCCTTTTAATGCGGCTTTACGCACCTTAAGTGATGCGATCGGTTCTTCTTTTTGTAAATTGCATCCCAATAACACAATGACATCGCGATTTTCAAGATCAGCAATCGGCATATCTAATCCCGGAAAAATCGGGCTCGTTTCCTGATCGCTAAAATCCGATTGTCTTAAACGATGGTCGATGTTGGAACTGCCTAAACTACGCAATAATTTTTGCAGCAAATAAAATTCTTCGAGTGTGGAATTGGGAGAGGCAAGCGCCGCAAGTTCATTACCACCCTCGGCATTCAGCACGCGCTGCAACCCTTGCGTTGCAAATTCCAATGCGGTTTGCCAATCGGTTTCTTGCCAGCCATCTTGTTTTCGAATTCGTGGTTTTTCCAAACGATCTTCGTGATTCAAACCTTCATAACTGTATCGATCACGATCCGAAATCCAGGTTTGATTGATCTCATCATTTTCATGCGGAACCACACGCATCACTTTGCCACGCAATGTGTGCACATAAATATTGGAACCTAAACAATCATGCGCCGCAATCGAAGGATATTGTTCCAACTCCCATGCGCGCGCGGTAAAACGAAACGGTTTTGAAGTTAACGCCCCGACCGGACATAAATCAATGATGTTGCCAGACACTTCGGATTCCATCGCATGCTGAATATACGTACCAATTTCCATGCGCTCACCACGACCGGTGGCACCCAACTCACGAAATCCTGCGGTTTCTGCACCAAAACGCACGCAGCGGGTGCATTGAATGCAGCGCGTCATTTCAGTTGAAATCAAAGGACCAATGTCTTTATCTTTTACTGAGCGTTTTCCTTCATGATAAAACGATTTGTCCGGCCCATAGCCCATAGCGAGGTCTTGTAATTCGCACTCACCACCTTGATCGCAGATGGGGCAATCCAATGGATGATTAATTAATAAAAATTCCATAACGGCTTTTTGCGCCGCTAACGCTTTTGCTGAACGGGTAAACACTTTCATGCCAGGCATGACAGGCGTTGCGCAAGCGGGCATCGGCTTCGGTGCTTTTTCTACTTCGACAAGACACATGCGGCAGTTGGCTGCGATGGACAAATGTTTGTGATAGCAAAATCGCGGAATATAAATGCCTGCCGCATCCGCCACTTGCATGACCATTGCATCTGGGTTTGCTTGCAATTTTTTGCCGTCGATTTCTATTTCAATATCTGCCATTGCCTAACCTTTTTTAAAGTTATCGTCATTGACGGTTTTTTAAACCCTACACCGCTTGTGCTCCACATGAAACACAAATTCATCATAAAAATGTTTCAACATCCCGCCAACCGGCCAAGCAGCCGCTTCACCAAATGCGCAAATCGTGCGGCCTTCGATATTTTTCGCTGCGCGTTTTAAGGTTTCGATATCTTCGCGCGTGCCATCACCGTGTTCGATGCGATGCACTAAACGATATAACCAACCCGTACCTTCACGGCATGGCGTGCATTGTCCGCAAGATTCTTCCATGTAAAAATGGGAAATGCGTTCCAGCATTCGCACCATGCAAACACTTTCATCCATCACAATCACAGCGCCGGATCCTAATCCTGAACCTGCTTTTTGGATGGAATCAAAATCCATGTCGAGATTCATCATGATATCAGCGGGCAAAATCGGCATCGAGGTTCCGCCTGGAATCACCGCTTTTAATTTTCTGCCATGACGCATACCGCCGGCCATTTCTAATAAATCTCTGAATGGTGTTCCAAGAGGAATTTCATAATTTCCCGGTTTATTCACATGTCCTGTCACACTAAAAATTTTCGTGCCACCGTTATTCGGTTTTCCTAAATTTAAAAACCATTCTGCGCCTTTTTCCATAATGACCGGCACGGATGCAAACGTTTCGACGTTATTAATCGTCGTTGGTTTGTTATATAACCCTCGCACCGCAGGGAATGGCGGTTTAAATCGCGGCATGCCTTTTTTGCCTTCGAGTGATTCCATGAGCGCGGTTTCTTCACCGCAAATATATGCGCCCGCCCCTAATGTTGAATACAATTCAAAATCAAAACCGGAACCCAAAATATTTTTGCCGATGTAACCTGCGCGACGCGCTTCATCTAATGCAGCTTCAAAACGCAAATAAGGTTCCCAAAATTCGCCGCGCATGTAGTTGTAACCAACCGTGGTCCCCATCGCATAAGCACCAATGGCCATGCCTTCAATTAATTGATGCGGATTAAAACGTAAAATATCGCGGTCTTTGCAAGTGCCTGGCTCACCTTCGTCGGCATTGCAGAGTAAATATTTTTGACCCGGCATGTCCCGCTTGATAAAACTCCATTTTAAACCGGAGGGAAAACCTGCACCGCCACGTCCACGCAAGGCAGACGTTTTAACAATTTCGACCACTTTTTCCGGTGGAATTTTTTCCTGGATGATTTTTTTTAATTGTTGATAACCGCCTATGCTTTCATAGGTGGCAAGCGTCCAAGGTTTATCTAAATGCAATGTTCGAAAACACACTTCATTCGCCACGGCGCTACTCCAGTTCTTCTAAAATCGCATCGACTTTGTCAGGCGTCAGATGCTCATAATATTTTTTACCGACTTGCATGGCAGGGGCTGCAGCACAGGCTGCCAGACACTCGACTTCACGCAAGGTAAATCGTCCGTCGGCGGTTGTTTCATTGATGCCGATTTCCAGACGTTTTTTGATGTGATCGACGATGCGTTCTGAATCACTTAACATGCAAGAAATATTGGTACATACATTTAAAACGTATCGTCCAACCGGTTTCACGTTATACATTGAATAAAAAGACACGATTTCGTAAACGGCAATCGGCGCCATTTCTAAAAATTCCGCGACCGCATCCATTAATTCCACAGTGAGCCAACCGCCATTTTCTTCTTGCACGATGCGCAATGCTTCAAGCACAGCAGAACGTTTTTGATCGGCAGGATAGCGTTTCATCCAGCGATCAATGGATTCTTGCGCGGCACTGGAGAGTAATGTTTTTTTAATTTCGCTCATTAGCGGTCAATCTCCCCGAACACAATGTCGATACTCGATATGACCGTTACGACATCGGATATCATGTGTCCTTTGACTAATTCTTCGAAGGCAGCAAGATGCGGAAAGCCGGCTGCGCGGATTTTTAAACGATAGGGTTTGTTCGCGCCATCGGAAACGAGATACACACCAAATTCACCTTTAGGATGTTCGATCGCAGCGTATGCCTCACCCTCTGGCAACGCATAACCTTCTGTCATCAATTTAAAGTGATGAATCATGGCTTCCATGCTTTTTTTCATGGTAACGCGTGAAGGCGGCGCGATTTTTTGATTGTTGATGATCACAGGTCCTGGATTTTTTCGTAACCATTCTACGCATTGGCGAATAATGTGATTGGATTGACGCATTTCTTCGATGCGCACCAGATAACGGCTGTAAGTATCCCCTCTTAAACCAATCGGAATTTTAAAATCCAGCTGATCATAAACTTCATAAGGTTGTTTTCTTCGTAAATCCCATTCCACACCGCACGCACGCAGCATGGGACCAGTAAAACCTAATGCAATTGCGCGTTCCGGAGAAATCACGCCAATATTCACCGTGCGTTGTTTCCAGATGCGATTGTCTGTGAGCAAGGTTTCATATTCATCAACACGCGTTGGAAAACGATTAGTAAAATCCCAAATGAAATCGAGCAGCGAGCCTTGGCGATTTTCATTTAATTTAGCGACTTCTTTTGCATTGTGCCAAATCGATGGTTTGTATTGCGGCATTTTATCGGGTAAATCACGATAAACACCACCTGGGCGATAATACGTTGCATGCATGCGCGCACCGGATGCGGCTTCATAACAATCCAGCAAATCTTCGCGCTCACGAAAACAATATAAAAACATACTCATCGCGCCAATATCCAATGCATGCGCGCCTAACCACAAAAGATGATTTAAAATTCGCGTGATTTCATCGAACATGACGCGAATATATTGCGCACGGATGGGCGGTGTGACACCTAATAATTTTTCGATCGCTAAAACATATCCATGTTCATTACACATCATGGAAACATAATCTAAGCGATCCATGTAGCCAATCGTGTGATTGTAAGGTTTACTTTCAGCCAGCTTTTCCGTTGCACGATGCAAAAGACCGATGTGCGGATCTGCACGCACAATGGTTTCGCCATCCACTTCCAGAATTAAACGTAACACACCGTGTGCCGCCGGATGCTGCGGGCCGAAATTAAATGTGTAATTGCGAATTTCCGGTAATTTTTCCATTGGATTATTCCTGATACCGGTTATCGTTGCGTATGACTTTCGGTTCTAAAATGCGGGGTTCGATGCTGACGGGATCGTAAATCACTCGGCGTAATTTTGCATCGTAACGCACTTCGACGTTGCCAATCAGTGGAAAATCTTTTCTGAAAGGATGTCCGATAAAACCATAATCCGTCAAAAGGCGGCGTAAATCGGGATGACCCACAAATTCAATTCCGAATAAATCAAATGCTTCGCGTTCAAACCAATTAGCTGCCGGCCAAATATCGGTGACGGTATTTATTTTTAAATGGGTTTCTTCTAATGCGGCGCGAATGCGGATGCGATGATTTTTGTTTAGCGATAATAAATGATAAACCACACCAAAACGCGGACGGGTTAAATGCGGATGCTGCATGGCGCTCATGTCGACACCGCGCTCGAAACCTTTTTCGGTCGCAGCATTGGTTTCCCATTCACTGAGACCATAATGCAAATAATCGACGCCACACACATCGACCAATAATTTAAAATCGAGTTCCGGGCGATCACGCAAAATAAAAGCGACTTCGCGAATATGTTCCGGTGCAATTTCAATGGTTAATTCGCCATAGGCCAGGGTGCTTTTTTGGATAAAAGAATTCAATTCCGCATGGATGAGAGTATGTAACGCTTCGAGATCAGACATGATTGAAACTCCTAGCGCGCTATGGTTTTTTTGCGGTTAATTTTGTTTTGTAATTGAATCACACCGTAAAGCAAAGCTTCGGCGGTGGGAGGGCAACCGGGCACATAAACATCCACCGGCACAATACGATCACATCCTCGCACGACAGAATAAGAATAATGATAATAACCACCACCATTCGCACAAGAGCCCATGGAAATGACCCAACGCGGTTCTGCCATTTGATCGTAAACTTTGCGTAGCGCTGGCGCCATTTTGTTACACAAAGTGCCTGCCACAATCATTAAATCAGATTGTCTGGGACTCGGTCTAAATAACACACCAAAGCGATCTAAATCGTAACGGGCAGCACCAGCCTGCATCATCTCAACTGCGCAACAAGCTAAACCAAATGTCATAGGCCACAACGATCCCGAACGCGCCCAAGTGATAATGTCATCCAGTTTGGTGAGTAAAAAACCCTGCTTGTTTAAGCCATCTATTCCCATTCCAGAGCCCCTTTTTTCCACTCATAGATGAAACCAATTAAAAGAAGTCCCAGAAAAATTCCCATGGCTGCCATGCCGAACCAGCCTATTTTACGAAAAAACACGGCCCATGGCACAAGAAATGCGGTTTCTAAATCAAAAATAATAAACAGGATAGCGACAAGATAATAGCGCACATCAAATGGCAAGCGTGCGTCATCGAATGGTGGGAAACCACATTCATAAGGAGAATTTTTAGCGGGATCCGGGTGTCTTGGGCCCAAAATAAACCCAAGCACTGGCACCAGCAGTGCTAATAATCCGCCTATGATCATAAACATTAGAATAGGCAAGTAATTTTCTAACACGAATATCTCCACAACCCAAATTTGGTGCCGAAGGTCGGACTCGAACCGACACGGCTTGCGCCACCACCCCCTCAAGATGGCGTGTCTACCAATTTCACCACTTCGGCAAATCTTTTATTTATTTATGCTCCGGTATATTCAATGGAATACTGTTCGGAGACGGCATATTGGATTCTTGCGTTTGCACCGGAATATTGACCGGTAGTCTTTTCACCGCTTTTGAGGCCATGTAATTTAAAGCGATACTGGTGGAGAAAAAAATCACCACAAAGCCAATCGTGAGACGCAATAAGAATGAGCCGGAACCGCGGCTGCCGAATACTGTCTGAGATGCACCGCTACCGAATGCGGCGCCAATGGTTGCGCCTTTGCCTTGTTGCACTAACACGAGTGCCATCACGCAAACTGCTGCAAGTACATGAATAATCATGACAAATTGATACATTTATACACTCCCCGCCGCTTTTTCAAGGGCATTTTCACAGATGGCCAAAAAGCTTTTGGCTTCCAGCGATGCGCCACCGACCAAACCACCATCAATATCCGGCATCGCGAATAATCCCGCAGCATTATCCGCTTTTACACTGCCGCCGTAAAGTATACAAATCGTATTTGCGATATCAGGATGATGCTTAGCCAATAATTTTCGGATGAATGCATGGACTTCCTGCGCCTGCTCAGGCGTCGCCGTTAAGCCCGTGCCAATCGCCCAAACGGGTTCATAAGCAATCACGGCATGGCGGAAGGCATCTATGCCTGCCAATTCGATGACAGATTCCAATTGTTCGGTAATGACTTTTTCAGTTTTTTGTTGTTCGCGTTCGGCTAATGTTTCACCAATGCATAACACGGGTTTTAAGCCATATTCCAGTGCCGTTTTGAATTTTGCGGCAATGAGTTTTAAATCTTCATGAAAAATAATCCGCCGCTCGGAGTGGCCGACCAGTACATACTGACAACCATAATCCACTAACATAGGACCTGAAATTTCACCGGTAAAAGCGCCCTGCGCACCCAGATAAAGATTTTGACCACCCCAGGAAACCAGTGTATCCACTAAAATATTTTCAATGAGTTGCAAATGCACAAAGCTAGGGAAAATAACGATATCAATTTTGGTCGAAAAGGATTTGGTTCCCTTTTTAATGGCATCAGCCAACGCGTCTACGTTGCAGCGTGAACCACACATTTTCCAGTTGCCGGCTACCATTTTTTTGCGCATAGATTCCTCTAGTTCCGTCTCGCAATGACGGCTCTCCATCCCAAAAGTTGGCGAGATTGTAAAACGAAGGGATTAAATCTTCAACCCCAAAGACTGAGATCGCGCGCTATAGATTTTCATATAAGATTGATCAGGCATACGCTCAAGTTATTGATTTTATGCGACTAACGGCGCTAATTGAAAATTTTTGAAATTTCTAGAGAGCCTTTAATAATTCCTTAATACACTTTAGTGTATTCTTTTTGTACCAAAAGAACGTCCTGAGCAATCATTTATGCATACAACTCATCAACCTCCAATGGTAACGATCGAATATTCCCAAGAACTAAAAGTTAATATTAATAAATATTGCGAAGACTATGCCGCGGGAAAAAGCGATAAAGATGAAAAAATAAAAGCAAGGGCCCAGCTAGCGTTTGAGTTAAAACAAAAAATCGACAAGGGCGAACCTATCGATGAGAATATATTTACAACCCAACCAACAGTTTTACAATTAGCATTTACCAAACTAGATATTTCTTCGCGATTTAAATACAGCATACTAAAGGGCGGACATAAAAGCCTCAAAGAATTATTAGCTCAAGCTCAAAGTGAAAGCAACGAAAAAAAGAGGCAAAAAAAAATATCTGCAGACGTTTCACCTCTAATGCAGGCTGCACAAAAGGCACAGAATGATATTTTAGGATTGCTAGATCATAAAGGTCATCAGCCAAAAAGTGTTGCAGCTCCATCTACAAAAGGGCTTCTGCGTCGACTCGTTACTTCTCCTTCACAGAATCCTCCTACAACAGCAGAGACAGCTTCAGCCAATCCTATCGAATCTCCTAGAGAATTCTGGCAAAAGCTAGATCACACGACTAAAACGACAATTGTGAAAAGGATCTTTTCAAGCCGTTCCCCAGAAGAATGTAATTTAACAGTAAAAATAGGTCACAATGAACATGTAATTGACTGGCGACATAGAGGTCGTGGGACCGCTGGCGATGTTTATATAATCCGTGTTGATAATATAGAGTTTGCTCTTAAAATTTTACGGGCTGGAAAATTAGAACCTTCAATAACTAACTTATTAAATCACTCCATAGAAGGATTAGTTCCCATGTGGGCAGCTGATCAAGTAACAATTGATGATCGATCTATTTCATTAGTCGCAATGGATGTCATGTCAACAGATTTTGGTGCCAGAATAACCAAATTAGCCGAATCTAAAGATACATTTCAGGATAAATTATCTTTCGCCCTTACCTGTATATGTAGATTATCCGATGCCTTGATAAAGTTAAAAAGCAAAGGATTTGTACATGGTAACATTGGTCAATCAAATGTGATGTTTGACGAGAATGATCGTGTTGCTTTTGTTGATATCGATAATATCCCCAGCACTACGGATAAATATGCTGACCATAGGATGTCACAAGATGCTCGGGCAGTAAATTCACTTCTAGGCGATTTTTTATTTCAAATTCAATGTAAAGATCCTATTTATAAAACCTTTGAAAAATTTTTCTGGGAATCAAATGGAATTTCAAAAATAGAGGACTATCTAGCAAACATTATTGAGTTGATAAGAAAATTTCCTGAAATCCATTCGTGTTTATTTTCTTCTTTGCCACATACAAATACCGAGCCAGTAGAATTAAGGTCCGGAATGACACTAAAATAAATGAATTTTAGTAACAACCTATTATGCTACTCGAAACCCATCCTTTGCAAAAAAATATTCAATACAATATATGCTGAGTTGCCTACTTTGAATATCATATAATTTCACCTATCGCTGTTTGTGTCCGCTTAATTTAGGAATGAAAAATCGAGTTTGTAAATATAAGAATGAAATGAAGAAATATTGTGAAAAATTTATTTGGAATGATGCCAAAGAAATTTTAAAAAGATAATCGATGCGCCCTAAATCTTCAATCCCAAAGACTGAGATCGCGCGCTATAGATTTTCATGTCTTCTTCGGTGGGTTCGTAATGCATGATTTCGACTTTTTTATTGTATTTATCGCTTAATAATTGCAATTCAATCCAAGCAGCGCGGACCATTTTATCAAATCCTGCAAATTCAATGACCCAGCCACGCTTAAATGCTTCGCGAGCCACGGCTCGAGCCGCTTGAAGTGAATCTTCTAATGTCCGCTCATGAGAAAATAAATCTTTAGGGGCTGCAACTAAGCAACTTCCTCGATCATAAACAACATAGTGTTTGCTGCAACCTTCGAGTTGTAATAATTGTTTCGCACCCGGTGGATCTAAGTTGTAAACATCCCAAATCGTGATGGTCGCGAAGCGTTGTAATAACCAATAAACTTCCATTGGCGTAACAGGACGGTTCAGGATGTCGCCAATATCGGGAATGGGCAAATCTTTTCCCAATGCATCCCAGACTCGCGATTTTAATTCGCTCGCGAAATCTTCGGCGTGCATGGCGATGCGTTCTTTGATGGTCAATTTGAATTGGGCGGTAGTCGGCGTGCCCGAATCATTTTCAGCGACAATAATAATGAGGTACTCGCCCTGCGTATTGGCAGCGCCAATACCACTCAATGTACCGCTATTCGTGCAGATCAAACCTTTAGGTAATGAAGCACCGTTTTCAAGTTCTGCGGTAAATCGTAAAGGGGTTTCGGACTGGAAATATTCATTTAAATTGATAGGCCCGAGCGCCGCGCCTTCGTTGATGACGAGATCGGGGATGGGGGCTAGAAGAACTGGTGGTTGCGCCATACTTTTTGAACTCCATGCTTAATGTAATATAGCATAGACACAACAAAATTTTTATACCCATTCATAAATTTCTGTTGCAGCCACATTGCAATTCATGCATTTCGTTCCGCAATTGGATGTTTTCATACACCGTCGCACGCAGCCTTTTTTAATCCAATGATTTAACATATTGCGTAAAATGTCCGAATCACAATTAAAATACGTACACAAACTCGCAAGACTCGCCATTTTCACCCGCATCAAATAATTTTTAATTTCGAGCAAACTCATAGCGGCCTCCTTTTTCAGATGACATGAAACGCATAAGGATCACAATGCTAAAAAACACACTCACGATACCGAGAATCCACGCAAGCGATGAAACAGGATGTGCAAAAAAGGTTGCGAATTGATAAAAAATCACCGCAGCACCATAAGCCACAACCGTCGTCCACACCACAGAAAACCCTGTCCACGACCGATTTAATTCACGCAACATCGCAGCGGTTGTTGAAATACACGGAAAATATAGCAACACAAATAATAAATACGCCATCGCACCCGCGCGCCCATCGAAGCGTTCAGCCATGAGACCATACACACCTTCTGTCACCGTATGTACGGGCGCTTTTGCTAAAACAGGATTGGCGAGCGAACTTCCAAACTGACTGAAATTCGCAGGAATGGATGCAATTGCATTTTGTAATCCCGCCCAAAAATGAAATGCCGCATCGGGCGCTGCAGCAAAATGCCCGAGTTCGGTGTAAAGCGTATTTAACGTACCGACGACCACTTCTTTCGCAAGTACACCGGTTACCAAGCCGACCGTTGCCGGCCAATTATTTTGATGTATGCCCATCGGCGCAAAAATCGGCGTCAACCACTGACCCATCGCTGATAAAAGCGATTGCGTACTCCCATCACCTGAATTCATCGTGCCATCAATATTTAATGCATTCAATGCACCAATCAAAACACAAATCGGCACAATTAATTTCCCCGCGCGAAACACAAAACTTTTTAATCGTTGCCAGGCGAGCAAACATAACGTTTTCACTCTCGGCACATGATACGGCGGCAATTCCAAAATAAGTGGTGCGGGATCACCTTTTAAAAGTGTTTTTCGCAATAACAAGCCAGTCAGCATTGCCGTTGCGATCCCAATAAAATACAGCGCAAAAACAACATTCTGTCCGCCGTGCGGAAAAAATGCAGCAGTAAATACAGCATAAATCGCAAGCCGCGCACCACACGACATAAAAGGACTCATCATGACCGTCAAAATCCGATCGCGCTGATTATCAAGCGTGCGCGCCGCCATGACCGCTGGCACATTGCAACCGAATCCCACAATCATCGGCACAAAAGATTTTCCAGGAAGCCCGAGCGCTCGCATCAAGCGATCAATCACAAACGCAGCACGCGCCATGTAACCTGAATCTTCTAAAAAAGCGAGCGCGAGAAACATTGCACCAATCACTGGAATAAAAGTAATTGTGGTGTTAATCCCTTTTCCAACACCATTGGCAAGCAATGCCGTCAACCAAGTTGGCGAATGGAGTTGCTCCAATAAATGCGAAAGACCATCAACAAAAATCGTATCGCTGCCAATATCAAAAAAATCCTGAAATGCACCGCCAATATTTATCGCAAATAAAAACATGCCATACATCACTGCTAAAAAAATCGGAATGCCTAAGACGCGATTCAACACAACTTTGTCAAGCAATGACGTCCAGGTGCGATGAACGTTTTGTGTATGAGTGATAACCTGCTTTACCAATTCATGAATAAATCGATAACGCGCATCGGCAAGCAAGATATCTGCGTCTTCTTGCAAAGCGAGCTGAATTTGTTTTTGAAAAAGTTCTGCGTGTGAAATAATGTCGGCAGAAACTAAACTGCGCGCATAAACATCGTCTTCTAATAAACGAATCGCGATCCAGGACTCACACTTCAGTTCCTGAATCGCTTTTTGAATTTGTTCGGGATAAGTAATCGTATTTATTGGAATAATTGGATTTTTTACAATTTCGAAAATTTTCTGCTTTAATTCCTGCATGCCTTTGCCGCGATTGGCTTCGAGCGCCACAACTGGACAACCTAATTTTTTTTCGAGAAGTGGCAAATCAATTTGTAAACCGTGACGCTTTGCCACATCCATCATATTGACTGCGACAATGATGGGGACCTGCATTTCGATCAATTGCGTTGTGAGATAAAGATTTCGTTCCAGATTATTGGCATCAATAATATTAACAATGACACTGGCTTTGCGATCACGAATAAATTCGCAGGCGATGCGCTCATCGAGCGAAGAAGTTTCAGAGGCATTAATGAGAGAGTACGTGCCGGGCAAATCAACCACTTCTATCGAGCCGCCCGTCATTGCGAGACCGTGCTTTTCACGGTCGAAGCAATCTCCCAAAGATTGCTTCGTCGCTTCCGCTCCTCGCAATGACAGGTAGCCGCTTTTTCGTTCAACCGTGACGCCTGGCCAATTGCCAATCGTCTGCTTTGAGCCGGTTAACGCATTGAAAACCGTCGTTTTTCCCGAATTCGGATTCCCTACCAACCCAATTGTCGCGATCATGCAGTAACTCCTTCGATCTGCATGGCATTTGCTTCGATCTTTCTTAAACTTAACGAAAAGCCTCTAACTTCGATTTCAACAGGATCCCCTAATGGGGCAATCCGCGAAACCCTAAATTCCGTACCAGGAATCAAACCCATAGCTATCAGGCGCTGGCGATAGACTTTTTCACAAGGATTAATCTTAACAATCCGACCTCTGGCCCCTGCCTTCATCTCGCTCAATTTCATTTATAACTCCTGTTTTTTGCTGTAGTATCTGCCTCTTAGCAAAGCTTGTCAATACAATTGAGAATCATTCTCATTTGAGCGTTTTCTGTTAAGGTAACCTTAAGTAAAATATGCTATTTTTTAGGTATATAAGAATGCATTATACTTAGACATAGATGATAATATTTGTTATTATTTATACAATTTAATACGAGGAATGTTCTGAATGGGCAACCCAAGACCAAAATTATCGAAAGATAAACTCCAAGATCTGTTTGATGAAGCTGCAAAGAACTATGGCGCTTTATTAGAAAACGCAAATGATTTGAATGATTATCAAAGAAAAATTGGCATAAGGCAAAGTCCAACAACCGTCGAAATTGATGATGCTTTTTTTAGCAGAGATAGCGATAGGTCTGCTTTGAAAGGATTAGATAGAGCCCTCACAAGCTTATCCGGGGCTATCCAAGATGATAATGAAAATTTAACACCAGATGAAAGTAAGGATTTGGCAGATAAAGTAGATGATTTAATCCATAAAATTGGCGAATCACAATCTGAACTTAGGACATTGGTGGATTTTAAATCTCAAGACGCTCTCGATCAAAGAAATCATGATATTTTCAAGAGCATCGCTAAAACAATACAAAGTTTTGAAGAAACGCAAGCAAAATTAGTTAGTCTACAAGCAGCTGCTGATATCGCCTTAAGAGACGCTGAAGACGCCGCAAAAGAAGATGCTCGAAAAAAAGTAGAAGCCTTAAAAAAATATGAAAAAGACCTAGAAGATGCGCTCAACACTTTCTTCGCAAGATTCCAGTATCAAATAAAACGAATAGGCAAAGAAGTCGATCTTGCAGCACTTGATTTAAAAGAAGTCCCTGAATGGAAACGCACCGCAACACCCGGCTCAGCAGTAGGCGGTCCAGCGCGACAAATAACAATGGGCGCAGGCAAACATGAAGTGAAAGTTGAAGACCCTCTTATCAATTATAAGATTTTTACTTATTGGTTTAATTATTGGAGCAAAATTGATATAAAAATGGATACCGTGCAGGGACCTGGCGGCGCTCCAGCTAATGTAAAAACCTATTCTTATCATTTTAACAATTTCCGCCATTATAAAAATGTAAATATGGCCAAGGCCATGCTTGCTGACCATCGAAAAACTTGCGGTAGCACAGCACCGCTCATCATTACATCAATCAGCAGCGAATATGATATCCGATGTTTTTTGGAAGCTGCCCAAGCATTGGATTGCAAAAACCCCATCAAATTATATGAAGACCCAAGAACAAAACAATCTCCGCTGCGAGATAAACTTGCATTACTCGATGCGGATCTTTTAGAGAAATTCGAGAACTGGAGTCGGAATTTAAATGAACAAAAACACCAACCTAAAGAAGCAACACATCTAGATCATGAGGATGAAGCTGCAGATGAGAAAGAGGAAGATGAATCAGCTCGTAGCACCCCTCCTGGCAGTCGCCGCCCATCCATAGCTGCTGGCTCCGAAGCAGATGCAGAAGCCCCAGAGGATGGTGTTGTAGCAGAAATAACTCCCGAAGCAAAGACACCGGAGATCAGAGTCGAAGATGACCGTCCAGAGCGATTTGAAGATGAGGATTCTGATACCGAAGAAGAAACTCCAAAACAAAAAACGCTCGACCAAACAGAAATAGATCTTAAAATTGAAGAATCAGAACATCTTGATGAGGCATATAATAGACCTAACAAAACACCAGAAGAATCTGAGCTACGATATCAACGAGAAGTACTTGATGAATATGCTAAAGAAAGAAGTGCGATGGACGAACTATGTGCTGAAGCAGAACAACCACTTGATGAGGAAGATAGTGATGAGGAAGATAATATACTGAGCACACATACTCAGAAAGATCCACAGAGAACAGCTGGCAAGCCGACGTCGGAAGAAAGAACGACTGTATCACCGGAAGAACAAACAGAACAGAGTGCGGAAACTCGCCGAGTGGCCATTTTAGCAGAAGCCAAAAAATCAAATGCAGCAGATGCTGGAAAACCCCTATCTGCTGATGAGGCTGCTGCGCGAAAACGAATTGCAGAAGAACTTGCCGCTCAAAGAGCCAAAAAAGGCAATGATGGGGATGAGAAAGACTTTGCACCTCGAGGACACATCGTTACACGGGGCACGGTACAAAAAGCGGGCTCTACACATAGCACCGGAAAACCGCAAGGGACTCCTGTAAATTCTTCCGCAGCTGCTACCACCAATAGAACAGTCGACTTGAGCAATGCTTCCTCAAGCAGAGCGCATGATAAAAAACGAGATCCCGGTATTCAGCCAGGACAACCTGCAGCAAACGCAGCCACAGCGCTACATCGTCCTCCGCCGCTAGCTACAGGAGGCCGCCCAACTGACGAACGTCCGCCTACAGCTTCGCGCGAAGTAAAAAACGATATGGGTGCTGGTCTTGGCCTTCCCACCCAGGGATCAACTTCTGGCAAATCAGATGTACCACCCGCGGCTGATAGAGATCGTAGACGATCAACCCGGCACGGAACTCAAGTACCTGCGAGTCGGGCAGGGAATTTTTCTAAACAATCTGCAACAGCTATGGCTCAACATGTCAGTGATCAAGGAGAGCGACGACTGACAGCTGATGCGCAAAGTAGGTTAAAAGATTTATTGGGTGAATCTACTGCTGAAGCTGAAGCTGAAAAAGCAAAAAAAGGCTATAAAAAAGGGCCATAGAGCTTGAGATGAAATTCTTTCGACTGCTTAGCTTAACTGAGAAACTCTTCGAGCTTACTTCTCAGTTCCACTAGTTTTCCATGAAAAAAATGCCCCGCATCCGGAATCCGAATAAAAACGGGTTTCGGATCTAACGTTTCATACCAAAGAAGCACTTCTGAAAAAGGAATGATTTCATCCTGTTCGCCATGCACTAAAATCCAAGGACAAATAATTGGCGGTAATTTAGTTTCGATAAAACGTGAGACTTGCGGCGCAACGGTGACTAATTGCGCGGGTGGTTGAGTCACCGCTACTTTTGCTGCAATAAAGCCACCGAATGAAAATCCGGCAAGAAAAATTTTATCTTCGGGACGAATTTTTTTGACCCAATCAATCACTGTTACTAAGTCATCCGCTTCACCTCGTCCTTCATCGAAAATTCCTGTGCTTTTTCCTATTCCGCGAAAGTTAAATCGCACGGTGCGCATTCCTAAATCGCGGAAAGTGCGGGCGAGCGTGGTGACAACTTTGTTGTACATGGTGCCGCCATATAAGGGATGTGGGTGACAAATGATGGCAGTAATATTTTTTTCTGGAATATTTTCTTGTGCGGGAGATGTGAGAATTTCCAATACGCCGTGAGACGCGGGAATTGTAAAAGTCATTTCTGTGGTTGGAAAAGTTTCCATGGTGATTCCACCCTAGTTGATTTCGTCATTGCGAGGAGCGTTTTTTGCGGGGAAGCAATCTTTTGGAGATTGCTTCGCCCTCGCTGCGCGAGGGCTCGCAATGACGTTTCTTATTTCTCAATTACTTTTTTCAAAAACTGGCCTGTATAAGAATTTTTTACTTCCACAATGTCTTCCGGCGTTCCCGTTGCAATAACACGCCCACCCTTATCACCCCCTTCGGGGCCAAGATCAATAATCCAGTCTGCTGTTTTCACAACATCTAAATTATGCTCAATCACAACGATCGTATTTCCTGCATCCCGCAAGCGATGAATCACTCGCAGCAATTGCTCGATATCATAGAAATGCAATCCAGTCGTCGGCTCATCCAAAATATACAACGTACGACCCGTATCACGTCGTGATAATTCGCGTGAAAGTTTTATTCGCTGTGCTTCACCACCTGAAAGTGTCGTCGCACTCTGCCCTAACGACAAATACGATAAGCCTACATCCATAAGCGTCTGTAATTTACGAGCAACCGCCGGAATCGGATCAAAAAATTCTCGCGCATCTTCGACTGTCATTTCTAATACTTGATGAATATTTTTGCCTTTGTATAACACTTCCAGTGTTTCACGATTGTAACGCTTGCCACCACACACATCACACGTGACATACACATCCGCGAGAAAGTGCATTTCCACTTTAATCACACCATCACCCTGACACGCTTCGCAACGTCCGCCTTTTACGTTGAAACTGAACCGTCCAGGCTCATAACCGCGCGAACGCGATTCTTGTGTGCCTGCAAATAATTCACGAATTGTGGTAAAAAGTCCGGTGTAAGTTGCAGGATTTGAACGAGGTGTTCGACCAATTGGACTTTGATCGATCTCAACAATTTTATCTAAATGTTCTAATCCTAAAATTTCTTCGTAAGGTGCAGGTTCTCGCAATGTCGCGCCATTTAACGCGCGCGCTGCGATGGGTGCCAGCGTATCATTAATCAGCGTCGATTTTCCGGATCCTGAAACACCAGTAATCGATGTCATTAATCCAATCGGAATATCCACATTAATTTTTTGCAAATTATTACCGTGCGCACCTCTTAGCGATAACATTTTTTTACGATCGACTGGAATGCGTTTTTTCGGCAACGTAATTCCGCGCTTTCCTGATAAATATTGACCCGTGAGTGAAGCAGGATTTTTCATGATGTCTGCCGGTTTTCCTTCTGCGACAATTTCGCCACCATGCACGCCTGCACCCGGTCCTAAATCCAGAATATGATCAGCACTTAAAATCGCTTCCTCATCATGTTCAACGACGATAACAGTATTCCCAAGATCTCGCAGACGATGCAATGTTTCCAACAAACGCGCATTATCGCGTTGATGCAAACCGATGGATGGTTCATCCAAAATGTACATAACACCCACCAATCCCGCACCAATTTGACTCGCTAATCGAATTCGCTGCGCTTCGCCGCCTGATAACGTATCGGCACTGCGATCAAGACTGAGATAATCTAATCCTACATTCACTAAAAAATTCAGGCGACTGGTTAATTCTTTTAGAATTTTTTCTGCAATTTCTGCGCGATTGCCGGATAATTTTAATTTTTCAAAAAAATGTTTGGTCTGACTGATTGGCCATGCGGAAATTTCAGGCAAACTTTTTTCGGCAACAAACACAAAACGCGCAGATTCACACAATCTTGTGCCATGACATTCATCACAGCCTTTAACCGAAACATATTTACTTAATTCATCACGCACCATTTCAGATTCAGTATCGCGATAACGGCGTTCAATATTATTGATAACACCTTCAAATGCATCCACTTTGCTGTACGTGCGTCCATTATCATTTTTGTAATTAAATTTTATTAATTCATCACCGCTGCCATAGAGAATAATCGTCTGGATTTTTTTCGGTAATTTTTCGAAAGGGGTGTCCATATCAAATTTAAAATGTTTGGCAAGACAAGAAAGCATTTGAAAATAATATGTCGTGTGCTTGTCCCAACCGCGAATGGCACCGCCTGCTAAACTTAATTTTTTATTAGTGACAATTAAATCAGGATCAAAATATTGTTTGACACCTAAGCCATCGCATCCCGGGCATGCGCCCGTTGGATTATTAAAAGAAAACAAACGCGGAGTCAGTTCTGACAAACTGTAACCACAATCAGGACAGGCGAATTTTGCAGAAAAAACTTGCGCCGCACGTTTTGGTTCATCCATGAATGCAATGGATGCGACATCATCAGCAAGACGCAATGCCGTTTCCAATGATTCCGCCAAACGCATGCGAATATCTTCTTTCACTTTGAGACGATCAACAATCACTTCGATCGTATGTTTTTTACGTAAATCCAATTCAGGTGGTTGATCCAATTCATAGACTTCGCCATCAATGCGTGCGCGCACATATCCTTGTGAATACAACTCTTTTAAAAGTTGGACGTGTTCACCTTTCCGCTCATACACAACAGGCGCGAGAATCATGATTTTGGTTTCTTCCGGCAACGCCAAAATAGTATCGACCATTTGACTAATGGTTTGCGCTTCCAGAATATGGCCGTGTGTTGGACAAGTAGGCTGGCCGACTTTGGCGAATAAGAGACGGAGATAATCATAAATTTCCGTAATCGTACCCACCGTTGAACGGGGATTATGCGATGTGGATTTTTGTTCAATCGAAATAGCGGGCGATAAGCCTTCGATGTGATCGACATCCGGTTTTTCCATCATGGATAAAAATTGACGCGCATACGCCGACAAGGATTCGACATAACGGCGTTGGCCTTCTGCATAGAGCGTATCGAAGGCGAGCGAGGATTTTCCAGAACCCGATAATCCCGTGATCACGATCAATTGATCGCGAGGTAGGTTCAGATTCAAGTTTTTTAAATTATGGGTGCGGGCACCACGGATTTGGATTTCTTTCATATCGGATCTTTCAAATTCTACTTAATCGGTTTATAGTGGCAGCCACTTCCGGCTTGCAGCCCGCGGCAATCCGCGGGAAATGAATTATAGCAGGGTTCGTTCATGTCTTCATTCAAAATGACATCGGTTGAGCGTCGCGCGACCATTTCTTTGTCCATGATTATGTCCTTGCGCATGCTTGGATTGTTCATGATTTTGCCAGTTTTTAGTCTTTATACCCAGCATTTAAGTTTTGCGACCCCTTTGCTCATTGGTATTGCCATGGGGATTTATGGTTTGACCCAGGGGATTTTTCAGATCCCGTTTGGCATGATTTCGGATCATTTTGGGCGGCGGAAAATTATTACTTTCGGACTCCTGATTTTTATCCTGGGCAGTATTTTAGCTGCAAAATCCCATACTATTTTCGGCGTGATTTTAGGACGTTCACTACAGGGCGCGGGCGCAGTCGGCAGCACAATTATTGCAATGCTGGCGGATTTGACGCGCGATAACCAACGCACCAAGGCCATGGCAGTTGCTGGCATCACGATTGGTTTATCTTTCTCACTGGGCATGGTGTTAGGTCCCGTTTTTTTTAATTGGATCAATTTGTTCTGGCTGGGTGCCATTTTTGGATTGATCGCTATTTTACTTTTATTTCTCTGGACGCCTGTTCCGGAAAAAACCACTTGGCATGCGGACACGGAGCCTGAACTCACTCAATTTGGCGCTCTATTAAAAGATCCGCAATTATTGCGATTAAATGCGGGGATTTTTTTATTGCACGCTATTTTAACGGCTAGTTTTGTCATTCTGCCTTTAAGTCTTGAACAATTGGCAGGCGTGCACGGGAACCATCAATGGCGGATTTTTTTACCCGCCCTGCTGCTCGCTTTTGTGCTGATCCTTCCATTTATCATGGCAGCTGAAAAAAAAGAGCGTGTTAAAACTTTTTTTCTGGGAGCTATCATCGTTTTAGGGCTTTCAGAATTTATTTTATGGTTTTTCGCAAAAAATCTCTTGCTTTCTCTGCTCGGTTTATTATTATTCTTTGCGGCTTTTTCTTTACTCGAAGCATTCCTGCCATCCCTCGTTTCCCGCACCGCTCCACCGTCTCGCAAAGGCACCGCGCTTGGAATTTATTCTTCTTCACAATTTCTTGGGATTTTTATAGGCGGTGTTGCAGGTGGTTGGATTTATGGGGCAATGGGCTTAACAGAGGTTTACTTATTCTGTGTGGCATTGGCTGGCATCTGGTTTGCTATTGCGTTTAACATGAAAAAGCCGCAGTATCGGAAATAAATTCATTAGGAGGCCGTTAATATGGCAAGAGGCGTTAATAAAGTGATTTTAATTGGGAACCTTGGCCGCGATCCTGAAGTGCGCTACACCCCAAATGGGATGGCCGTTGCAAACATCACGCTTGCAACCTCAGAATCCTGGAAAGACAAACAAACCGGTGAAAACCAAGAACGCACCGAATGGCACCGCATCGTATTATTCGGCCGCTTAGGTGAAATTGCCGGCGAATATTTGCGCAAAGGGGCTAAAGTGTATATTGAAGGTCGGTTACAAACCCGTAAATGGCAAGATAAAAATGGCCAGGACCGCTACACCACTGAAATTATTGCTGACAGTATGCAAATGCTGGATAGCAAAGGTGGCGGCCCTCAACATACAGATGCACCGATGGCTGAAAAATCAGCGATGGATGCAAACCCCGTAGCACCGACAGACAATTTCGACGACGATATTCCTTTCTGATTTATTCCTAGCTTTTTTCATCAGCCTGCGGCTTTAAGCCGCAGGAATTTTTTTGACTATCCTGTTATAATAGGTTTACGTTTATGAATTCTAAAAAACACGAGTTTTTTATGAGTACAGAAGAAAGAATGGCTGTTGTTGAAACTACTATATTGAATATCAATGCAACGATGCTTGATATCCGTACTAACATGTCCGAATTACGAAAAGACATGTCGGAATTACGAAAAGATATGACTCATTTGTCTGAAAAAATTGACACCAATACAAATGAACTTAGAAAAGAAATCGAACGTCATGCAGACAAAACCGATGCGAAATTCGATGCCATGGAAACAAAATTTGAGAATCGATTTAACTCATTGGAAAAGCGTCTCTGGTCTAATTTCTTTTGGCTTTTAGGATCGCTAGTTGGCCTTGCGGGATTTATGGCTCACTTACAAAAATGGGTCTAATGGCTTAACGACGCTTCACCATAAGAAAATCGCTCTTTTTTACCTTCTTCATCCTCTAGCAATAATTCTCCATTCTCACTAATACCACGCATGACGCCCGGAAACTTTTTCATTGGCGTGTGAATAACAATTTTCTGATTAATTAATGCATCATGTTTTTGCCATTCGGTAAGAAAAGGCGTTAAACCCTGATTTTGAAAAACGGGAAGCTCAGTCAATAGTTCATTAATAAGTAATCCGGTTAAAAAATTTCGTCGAATGTCACTCGTCATATTTTCTAGGGCAATCCATTTTGGATTGGCGTCTTCAGGCAGCCTAAGGTTTAACCCGATACCAATGACGACAGCAGACCCTTGGGTTTCTAATAAAATGCCAGCCAGTTTTCGACTTCCCACTAATAAATCATTGGGCCACTTGAGTTTAAGATCGGAAGTAATGCCGTATTTTTTTAATGTATTGACCAATATCACACCGATCGCAATACTCAAACCGCTTATGTTCACCGATCCAGAAAACCGCCAGAGCAAAGAACAAAAAATATTCGTAGCAGGCGGCGCAACCCATGGACTCCCGCGACGGCCGTAGCCTTCGGTTTGTTCTTCCGTAAGACAGACGTAGCCACTAGTCGCATTTTGCTTGGCCTGCTCTAATAAAAAACGATTGGTAGAAGGCAAGGTCGGAAAAATTTCCAGCCGAGTTAATGATTTTTTATTTTCAGGCGTTATAATTGCGGCAATTTTATCCGCAATTAAATATTCCGTATTTTTATTAAATGAAAACATGCAATTTTTAAATTCTTGAGATAAGATAGTCTACTGTGCCCGATACCGGGAAGTATAGAACACCATAACGAAGAAAGGAACTCGACATGAACACAGCCTTGTTATTAATTGACATTCAAAATGATTATTTCCCAAACGGCCGAATGCCTCTGGAGAAAAGCACCGAAGCCTGCCAGAAAGCACAAGAAGTCCTGCAAGCTTACCGGTCTAAACAATTACAAATTATCCATGTTCAGCATATTTCGACCCGACCGGATGCTGTGCATTTTCTTCCCTGCACGAAAGGCGTTGAATTTCACCCTGATGTCATGCCAATGAAGGGCGAAGCGATCATCAAAAAACATTATCCCAACAGCTTTAAAGACACGACCTTATTAAATCATTTGATCAAAAATCAAATTAGCCATTTAGTCATTGGCGGCATGATGACCCATATGTGCATCGATGCAACCGTTCGGGCAGCTTATGATTTAGGCTTTACCTGTACTGTTCTTCATGATGCTTGCGCCACCAAAAACTTGGAATTCAATAGCATGGTCATCCCCGCTCAAAGCGTGCATAACGCCTTTTTGGCCGCTTTACAGCCGCTGTATGGCAATGTATTAAGCTCAAGGGATTATCTGCAAATGCTCGGCACACGATCCGCTGTCAGCGCCTAAATAACATAATGCCCGCAACTAATGCTTGCGGGCATTTTCTTTTCTATGATTACCATTTAAAATGCCCTCTTTTGACAGGATAATCCCATGAAACCCTTCCACGTTTACGGTATTGGCAATGCGCTGGTTGATATTGATTTTGAAGTGAGTTTACACACTCTGGAAAGACTCAAAATCGACAAAGGCGTCATGACCATTATTGATGAAGCCACTCATCATCGATTACTCGAAGAACTGGATGGGATTAAACATTTAAAAGCGTGCGGAGGCTCTGCGGCCAATACCTTGTTTACGCTGCAGCAATTAGGCGCTAAAACATTTTATTCCTGCAAAGTCGGAAATGATGAGGCAGGTAATTTTTTCTATCGCGATCTTGTTTTACAAGGAATTCAAACCAATTTGCACGAACATTCGCGTGAAGGGATTACCGGAAAATGCATCGTTCTCGTAACCCCCGATGCCGATCGCACCATGAATACTTTTTTAGGGACGACATTTGAGTTTTCCAAGGCACAGCTTTCGCTCGAGGCACTAAAAAAAGCAGATTATCTCTATATCGAAGGCTATCTGGTTGCCTCCCCCACCGCTTGCGAAGCCGCTATCATCGCGCGCGAATGGGCGGATAAACACCATGTTAAAACCGCTATTAGCCTTTCGGATCCCAATATGGTGACTTATTTCAAAGATGGTTTACGCGCCATTATCAACAAACCCGTCGATATTATTTTTTGTAATGAATCGGAAGCGCTGCTTTTTACAGAGTGCGAAACAATCGACGATGCGAAAGAAAAACTCAAAAAATACGCGAGAACATTCGTGATCACATTAGGTGGTAAAGGCTCTGTCATTTTTGATGGCAATGAATATTGCTATATACCCGTGTACCCAGTCACCGTGTTGGATACGGTAGGCGCGGGAGATGTTTTTGCAGGCGCCTTTTTATATGGAATTACTCATGGTTACAATTATTCGACCGCAGGTAACTTTGCCAGTTTTGCAGCAGCGAAAGTCGTCTCAAAATTCGGACCCCGTCTCAATCATGATGAGATCAATAGTGTCCGTGAACTGATTGCAAGCTTCGTGCCGGCATAAATCACCGGCTTTTTATTTGTAACCCATTGAAAACATATTGTTTTATATTCAACTAGGCGAACCTAATTCAGGTAGAATAAAAGAGTGGGCTTAAGAATTTTTCTTAAGGACGCACTATGCCTTTTAAAAATAAAAGAATGTTCACCAATCTGATTTTATTCGGCTCGCTGGCCGTTATTATTATTATCAATGCATTGGTTTATGGTGTGCTTGCTTTTTTTTCAATGAACTCACTGCCTTATCTCATTGCAACCACAATACTTTTTATCATTATTTATTTAACGGGTTACATCTACATAATCAATTCACAAATTTCCGAAATCAATCAGAAAAAAAGCCAAACCCATTTGATTGAAAATTTATTGAAAGGTGTCATTGAAGGTGCAACCGAATCGATCGCGGCACTGGATAGCGACTCGAAATTTATTATTTTTAACAACTCTTATAAAAATGATTTTAAAAAATTATTTGGAAAAACGATCGCGATTGGCATGACTCTGCAAGAAGCGCTTGAAAACGCACCCGACTATAAAGTAAAAAAATTAAATAGCTGGAAACGCGCACTAGCGGGCGAACATTTTGTTGAAATTCTTGAATTTGGCGCGGAAACTTATGAAATTTTATCAAGTCCCATTCTTGCTGAAGATAATCAAATTATCGGCGCGATCCATGTGAATCGAAATATTACCCGTCGGACTGAACAAGACAAAGCAATCAGTCAATTAAATGAAAAACTCGCGTATGAAATGCAGGAACTCGGAATTCATAATGAAAAAATGGTATTACTGATTGAACTCAGCGATATTATGCAAACTTGCGCAAACGTGCAGGAAGCAACCAAAGCCATTGCTGCAAAATGCGCTAGAATTTTGCATTTTGCGGATGGTGCACTTTATATCGTGAATAATACGACAAAATTATTGGAACTCGCAGTCACTTGGGGTAATCCTCAGCCCCATGAAGATTTGTTAAAACCGGATCAATGCTGGGCACTACGAAAAGGGAATATCTATCGCGTACAAAATCCAAAAACAGATTTAATCTGCGAACATATCACGGAAAAAAATCCCACGCCTTATATGTGTGTACCCCTCATGGCACATAATACGATTTTTGGATTATTACACCTGGATTTATCAGGCATCGTAACCGATGAAAATCGAATTTTAATTTCTGCTATTACTGAAACATTGTCATTGGCGTTGGCGAATATCAATTTGCGTGAAACATTACGCGATCAATCCTTGCATGACAGTTTGACAGGTTTATATAACCGACGTTATTTAGATGAATTTTTAGCAAAAGAAATCAATATTGCAGAACGCAATCAAACAACCCTCGCTGTGATCATGCTCGACATCGATTTCTTTAAAAAATTTAATGATAAATATGGACACGAAGCCGGTGACATGGTTTTAAAAGAACTCGGCAAAGTCATGCAGAACGAAGTTCGATCGAGCGACATTACCTGTCGCTATGGCGGTGAAGAATTTATTTGCATTTTGCCCGATTGCACGTTACCCGAAGCGAAAAAATTTTCTGAAATCCTGCGACTAAAAGTCGCCGATCTTGCACTTTTTTTCAATAAAGAACGACTCGATCACGTTACCATCTCACTCGGTATTGCCATGTATCCTGAAAATGGCTATACACCAGCGCAATTGATTGAGGCGGCAGATAAAGCAATGTATCAAGCGAAAAAAACGAATCGAAATAAAGTGGTGGCGTTTTCTGAGATGAATCATGCGTAAAACTAAATATTTTTTTGATAAATCTAAAAACTTTGTTATACTTCGTGGTTTATTCCTCAAGCGACTCCTCAATCATAAAATGCAAAATGATATACATCCCGAATATCTAATTCTTGGTATGGAACGAATTTAAACAACTGAAAAGGGAAAGTATTAAATGACTAAAATTGTAGCAAATAATCATATTTGTAGTTTTCGGTCGGATTTAAATAGGCAACTTGTTGAAACAGAGGATTTTATTCAGTTGTACGAAAGAATCGTACAGCTGAAATTATTGTCTTCTAATGGGAAACAATATAATACCGATTGCGCAAATACTGAGACGGTATTACGAATCGCTCTTACATTAAAAGTTGAAATTAGCGAATTATTTCAACCAGTGTTGGAACTGAGAATTTCTTATAGAAAGAGATTGGAGTGATTTTTCTTTATAAGTTCCCTCGATAACCTTGTAGAATTTGCTATAGTAACGCCAATATAAAGGGGAAATTCATGCCCAAAAAAGCAGCATTCAAAATCGCATACGATGGTGAAGCGTTGCGAGATCATTCTATGGATGTAAGGGATTTAGCTCCAGCTCTTCTTTCTTTGGGAAAATTATTTGATGCTGCAAATTTAGCACTAAATGGTGATAAAGCTACTATTAAGCTTCAAGTGAAAGCTCATTCTGCCGGTTCGTTTGAGGTAGCCTTAGAGTTATTTCAATCATGGGGAGCGCAAGTTTCCCATTTTCTTGCAGGTGAACTTGTAACCTCAGTGATAAATCTCAAAGAATTGGTTGTTGGTGGAGGCGTAAGCATTTTTTTTCTGATAAAAAAATTAAAAGGAAAAAAACCAGATAAAATTGAGCATCTGAAAAATGACATGGTGTTATTAGAGCTTCAAGGAGATACAATAATAGTACCGTTAAGCTTGCTTAGATTGTATCAAGATGTCGCTGTGAGAATGGCCGCGGATGAAGTTTTGAAACCACTTTATCATGACAACATTGATAAGTTCCTTATCAAGGATGGCGACATCGTAACAGAAGAAATAACGAAGAAAGACATCGATTATTTTACATTGCCTGAAATTCGAGATGAAATTATTACAGAAAATATTCATGAAGCTGCTTATTCCATAATCTCTTTAGCCTTCAAAGACGATAATAAATGGAGATTACATGATGGAAACTCCACAATAAGCGTTCAAATGAAAGATAATGTCTTTAGAAATAAGGTTGAGGAAAACCTCATCTCTTTTTCTAAGGGGGATATATTGAAATGCAAAGTTAAAACGATACAATGGCGAACAATAGATGGATTGAAAACGGAGTTTGAAGTACTTGAAGTTATAGACCATATGCCAGCCGCAAGACAAATGCTTTTGTTCAGGGATGATAAAGATTTATTCGCATAATTAATTTACGTTGTACCAAATTGTTATCTCGAAAAATCTCGTTTTTGAGCCCCCCTATCGTTTAGATTTAAAGTAATTTATAAATCCACAGCACAATACATGTATCAGTATGGCATCTTCTCGGGTTGTTGAGTAAGAATCTTGCTTCGTTGCATGAGCAACAACATCATTTCTAAAGGCATTCAATTTTTCCAGTATTGCAATGATATGCTGGTTATGTTTTTTTGTGTTTTTAAATTCTTTTATATTTTCGCCAAGAATTTTTTCATTACTTAAAACAATCCTGCAAGCAGCTTCGACGGCTTTTATAGACTCCAGACAGGAGTTATTAAAATCAGGTTTTTGTTTGATTGAGTATAATCTCTGTGCATTATTGAGATGGATTCTTACCTCTTGTCCAAGAGCGTTATTATTTGCTGATTCCATTGCATTAATTACTTCTGGATTTGAAATAGGTTGTACTAATGAATTTATAATTCTATAAGCAGAGTTTTGTTCAATTAATGCGTCATTAAATTCTCGTGGTTCTGCATTTTGTTTTATTAGAAATTCTACCAAGTCATAAATGTCATACCATTTTAATTTTTCGTAAAGATGCTCAATTTCTTCTAAAAAATCTACAGGACGCGGTAGCTTGCTAATAGTTTGATTAAAAAATTTTGTCCATAAATTTTTTGCTCTAGAATCGCGATATGTGTCATCTCCATAACCAGTAGTTCCATAAGAAACGTAATCTTGGTTTATGTGAGTATAAACAATAGTCCAAAGAGCATTTTTTAAACTGGAATCCATACTTTCCAGAGCATTTTCTTTTATATTTTTATAGCCTTCTCTTTCGCTGAATCTCATGGTAGCGATAATCCCTTGTTCTATTATTTATATTATTATAACAGGCAAAATAGGGGCTATTCTGAAAAGTTAGGTAAGGCAGTTACAAATTGGTTACATTTGAAAAATCAAGTTTTGCCACTTTTTTTAGGTACTTGATTATACAGTTGGCCAGAGGTGGAATCGAACCACCGACACGAGGATTTTCAGTCCTCTGCTCTACCGACTGAGCTATCTGGCCGGGTGAAGGCGTATTAAACCGATTGTTACACAATCAGTCAAGAAAAAATGTTATTTCGTCGGCGGAATGAAGCCCGCGGGTTTCGCGCTGCCCTCGCCAAAGAGAAATTTATCCATTTCCTGTTGTAAAAATGATCTAGCTTTGGGGTCGACCATGCTGAGTCTGAATTCATTGATGAGCATGGTTTGATGCTGGAGCCACAGTTCCCAGGCTTCGGCGGAAATCGTGTCGTAGATTTTTTGACCTAACTGGCCCGGGTAGGGAGGTCGCTCTAAACCAGCAGCTGTTTTTTTTAATTTGGCACACTGAACCATGCGCGTCATAGGTAACCGTTATCAATTTTAGAAAAAACCATTATAATTTGCGCTCTGCCTTCTGACTAGGTGATGTATGAGAAAAATACTGATTTTGCTGTTATTAATAATCTTGCCATGCATGGTGTTTGCGGCGCATCCCAATAAAAAAATGAAGCGCATCTTATTGGTTGTTGCCATGGACAAGGAAGCAGAACCGATTATCAAAAAATTAAAATTAAAACCGATGCATCTTGTCGATTTTTATCCTTTACCGATGAAAGCGTTTACGGGAATTTTTGCCAATAAACAAATTTTTCTGATCGAAAATGGCAGAGATCCCGTTTATAAAGTCTCAAACATTGGAACAGAAGCGGCAACGCTCACAACCTATATTGGCATTGAAAAATTTCATCCGGATTTGGTCATCAGCATTGGCACCGCGGGCGGCGTGTTACCGCGACAGGTGAAGCCGGGTGATATTTATCTCAGTAAAAAAATCTATTTTTACAATCGGCGTATTGTGGGCAAAGGTTATCATTACGGAATCGGCGACTATCTTTCCTATACACCCAAAAATGCTACGCTAAAAAGAGGCATTATCTGTACGGGTGATGATTTTGATCAATCCGCAAGTGATTATGCTATGTTTTTAAAATTGCATTGCGATGTGATTGAAATGGAAGCCGCATCGGTCGCCTGGGTCAGTCAATTGAATCATATTCCAATGATTGCGATGAAAGGTGTCACGAATGATGTGGAAATCAAAAATGCCAATGCGATCTTTCACAAGAATTTCGACTGGGTCATGAATAAAGTGACAAAAGAATTACAACTTTTTCTGCGAAATAATCCATAAATGCTGGATCCCGCGAACATGTCGCGGGATGACGATATAATTTATAAGCTCGTCATCCCGCGCTTTATGCGCGGGATCCAGGTGAATAGGAGTTTTTTTACTGGCGCAGGCAACCCGATTTGCGCCGGATTTTTAAGATCATACCAATGAAAATCAGGCATTATCTCCCTTTTGTTTTTGCGCTTAATTGAAATTAATACCGGCACTATATCCAGATGAAAATGACTAAAGGTATGACGAAAATTTTCTAATCGAGTGATTTTGAATATTTCACATTCAACCGTACTGGCAATCCATTTTTTTATTTTAGCAGTTGAAAATTTTTCTGGAAATTCAGGAAAAGCCCACAAATTGGCCCAGATTCCGGATGGGGGCCTTTTTTGCAAAAAAATTTTATCTTTATCCTGCAGCATTAGAAAATGCGTTTCACGCACTGGGATTTTTTTCTTTGGTTTAGCAGCTGGTAAATTTTTCTGGATTCCTTTTTTATGCGCAATACAGTCTTTTTGTAAAGGACAGCGATGACATGCGGGTTTGCCGCGTACACAAAGAGTTGCGCCTAAATCCATGATGGCTTGTGTATATTCGTCTACTCGTTCTGCGGGAGTCAATTCTTCAGAGAGTTGCCATAATTTTTCAGAGGTTTTTTTCTCGCCCGGCCATTCCCTTACTCCCATTAATCGTGTTAAAACACGTTTGACATTGCCATCTAAAATAGGATGCGCTTGTTTAAAAGCAATTGATAAAATTGCGCCAGCAGTGGATCGGCCGATACCGGGTAATGATTCAATATCCAAAAAATTATTTGGAAATTGACCGGAAAAATATTCTTGAATGCGTTTTGCACTTTGCCAAATATTTTTGGCACGCGTGTAATAACCCAATCCTGTCCAATAATGCATAACTTCATCTTGCGAGGCGTTCGCGAGAGTTTCTATATCTGGAAACCGATCAATAAATTTAAGATAATAAGGAATAACCGTTGCCACTTGCGTTTGCTGCAGCATGATTTCTGAAATCCAGACGCGATACGGCGTTTTATTTTGTTGCCACGGCAAATTTTTGCGGCCATTTTTATCGAACCAATCGAGAATTTTTTTCTGAAATGACTTAGGATTTAATCGCATATCGCTAAATCAGCTGATTTTTTCAGAGATCCATTCAATACTAACTGTTTGGCGGCTTGAATATCCGGTGCAAAATACCGATCTTTTTCATAAAACGAAACGTTTGATCGCAATAATGTAACCATTTTTTCTAATTGGGGCGACGTTTTCAAAGGACGTCGTAAATCAATGCCCTGGCATGAGGCCAGCAATTCGATGGCAATAATTCCTGCGGTGTTTTCTGCCATTTGCAGCAAACGTCGCGCAGCGAATGTTGCCATGCTGACGTGATCTTCTTGATTGGCCGAGGTTGGAATGGTGTCGACACTCGCAGGATGAGCAAGTGTTTTATTTTCACTGGCCAGTGCTGCTGCAGTGACTTGCGCTAACATAAAGCCGGAGTTGACTCCCGCATTTTTTACTAAAAATGCCGGCAAGCCATCACTAAAGTGAGGATCAATTAATAATGCAATTCTTCTTTCTGCTAAACTTCCAATTTCTGCAATGCATAAAGCTAAATTATCCGCAGCCATCGCAACGGGCTCGGCATGAAAATTGCCACCTGAAATAATTTCATTTTCATCGGCAAAAACCAAGGGATTATCCGAAACGGCATTTGCTTCACTGATTAGTGTTTCTTTTGCAAATAAAAATTGCGCCAAACACGCTCCCATCACTTGGGGCTGACAACGAAGCGAATAGGGATCTTGTACTTTGCTGCAATTTTCATGGGAATGATGCATTTCGCTTTTATGCAATAATGTACGATAAAATTTCGCGACGGCGATTTGGGTTTTTGATCCGCGCACCGCTTGAATACGCTCATCAAAGGGTTTATGGCTGCCGAGTGCTGCATCCACTGATAAAGCACCCGTCACAATGGCAGAGGAAAAAAGATTTTCGGTAAGCATTAATGCATAAAGCGCGAGCGAGGTCGATGCTTGCGTGCCATTTAATAATGCTAAACCTTCTTTTGGAGCTAGATTTAATGGTTTTAATCCAGCCATTTCTAACGCTTTTTTGGCTGAAATTATTTTTCCTTCGAATCGCGCCTCACCCTCACCTAATAAAATAATCACGAGATGCGCGAGCGGCGCTAGATCACCCGATGCACCGACCGAACCTTGTGAGGGCACACAAGGATAGATTTTTTTGTTAAATAAAGTGATGAGCGCATCAATTGTCGCCATGCGTACACCAGAGTATCCGCGAGCGAGACTATTTATTTTTAATACCAGCATTAATCGCACAACCTGATCTGGCATAAGCTCGCCCGTGCCTGCTGCATGCGATAAAACAATACTGCGCTGCAATAATTCCAACTCTTTTGCATCAATGCGCGTATTCGCAAGTGAACCAAATCCCGTATTAATGCCATAGACTGTTTTATTATTTTTTAAAATCGTTTTAACAGTCTCTTCGGATGCTAAAATATTTTTTTCACATTTTTTATCAAGTTCTAGCGTCGTATTCTCATCTAATAACTTTTCTAAATCGTGATAAGTTAATTTTCCGGGCGTGAGAATAAATTTCATAAATTAATCCTTTATCATTGGCAAATTTAATTTGTGTTCTCGTGCGCATTCAATCGCAATATCATACCCTGCATCGGCGTGACGCATGACACCGCTCGCTGGATCATTGGTTAAAACACGCTGTAATCTTTTTGCAGCGGCCTCGGTGCCATCTGCGACAATTACAACACCCGCGTGTTGTGAATATCCCATGCCCACACCACCACCGTGATGCAGACTGACCCAAGTGGCTCCGCTCGCGCAATTTAACAGAGCATTCAGTAATGGCCAATCTGAAATCGCATCGGAACCATCTTTCATGCTTTCTGTTTCACGATTTGGACTTGCGACTGAACCTGTATCCAAATGATCGCGACCAATCACAATCGGCGCTTTTAATTCACCTTTTTTTACCATTTCATTAAATGCTAAACCTAATTTCGCGCGATCACCTAAACCGACCCAGCAAATTCGTGCTGGTAATCCTTGAAATTGGATGCGATCTTTTGCCATGTCCAACCAGTGATGCAAATGCGGATTGTTTGGAATTAATTTTTTTACCATGGCATCGGTTTTGTAAATGTCTTCGGGATCGCCGGACAATGCGACCCAACGAAAGGGGCCAATTCCACGACAAAAAAGCGGCCGAATATAAGCGGGTACAAATCCTGGGAAATCAAACGCATTTTTCACGCCTTCATCTTTCGCCATTTGCCGAATGTTGTTGCCGTAATCAAATGTCGGTACACCCTGATGATGAAAATCGAGCATCGCTTTCACATGGATGGCAATCGATTCTTTGGCCGCTTTAATGACTTTTTGCGGATCGGTTTTGCGAAGTTTTTCGGCTTCTTCTAATGTCCAACCGCGCGGCAAATATCCATTTAATGGATCATGTGCGCTAGTTTGATCGGTTACCATGTCGGGCCGAATTTTTCTTTTAACTAACTCTGGAAAAATATCTGCCGCATTTGCTAATAATCCAACGGAAATGGTTTTTCCCGCTTTGGTATTTTTAAAAATAATATCAAGCGCTTCATCTAAATTTTTTGCTTCAACATCAAGATATTTGGTTTCAAGCCGGCGTTTAATGCGTTTTGGATCGCACTCAATTGCAAGCATGGATGCCCCAGCCATCGTCGCAGCGAGTGGCTGCGCACCACCCATTCCACCTAAACCGCCCGTCAAAATCCATTTTCCCGTTAAATTTCCAGCATAATGTTGACGCCCCGCTTCGACAAATGTTTCATACGTTCCTTGCACAATGCCTTGGCTGCCAATATAAATCCAGGAACCGGCCGTCATCTGGCCATACATCATCAAGCCTTTTTGATCGAGCTCATGAAAAACATCCCAGGTCGCCCAATGCGGAACTAAATTAGAATTCGCAAGTAACACGCGCGGCGCATCCACATGCGTTTTAAAAACACCCACCGGTTTGCCGGACTGAATTAATAATGTTTCATCTTCTTGTAAATTTTTCAGGGTCTCGATGATTTTGTCATAACAATTCCAGTCGCGTGCGGCACGACCAATACCGCCGTATACAACCAAATCACTCGGAATTTCTGCGACTTCATGATCTAAATTATTCATCAGCATGCGCATCGGCGCTTCGGTTAACCAGTTTTTTGCAGCTAATTTTGTTCCGTGCGGCGCTTTAATCTGCCGACTGGGATCGTGGCGGGATGATTTCATTTGTGCTCCATACGTATTATTGTTTTACCAATGCTGCTCATTATGATGAGGGATTATTTCATATACAAGTTTTTCCCCATTGAGTTCTAACAAATTGATTTTATTGGTTTTAGCTTATAGGTGCGGTGAATAAATGAATAATCACCGCAAAACTTGCGTAGAATATATTGTCTATGCGGCGAATATGAACTATAATCTCAGTATTAAATGCGGAGATTATATGTATATCCATCAAAGAAAAGACTGGCCTCATTTCCATTGGGATCAAGCCAAACTGGTTGATCTACTGGCTGAAGTTCGTTATTTGCAAGGTCGATTATTAGGACGCATGGATGAACTAGGGTTTGAATTACGGGAAGAAGCCACCCTCGAAACACTTACAAAAGATGTAATAAAAACCAGCGAAATTGAAGGCGAAAAATTAAATGACGAGCAAGTTCGATCTTCCATTGCAAAACGATTAGGTATGGATTTTAAAAACCAACCAACTAGTAATCGTAACGTCGAAGGTATCGTTGAAGTGATGCTTGATGCAATTCGTCATTATGACAAACCTCTCACAGAAGACAGATTATTAGGATGGCATGCTGCTCTGTTTCCAACAGGTAGAAGCGGCATGCAATTAATTAATGTCGGCCATTGGCGAACCTCGGCTAGCGGCCCAATGCAAGTTGTCTCCGGATCTTATGGACGACCCAAAGTGCATTATGAAGCGCCAATTGCTGATCGATTAGAAAAAGAGATGGCTAATTTTATTCGCTGGTTTAATGATTCATCTGAAACTGACTTTGTTATTAGGTCAGCATTAGCCCATTTCTGGTTTGTTACCATTCATCCTTTCGATGATGGCAACGGCAGAATTGCCCGTGCGTTAGCTGACATGATGTTAGCGAGAGCTGAAAAAAGTAAACAACGATTTTATAGCATGTCGAAACAGATCCAAATGGAGCGGAAAAGTTATTACGACGTGCTAGAAAAATGTCAAAAAGGTTCTGTAGATATTACACCCTGGCTAGAATGGTTTTTAAATTGCATGAAACGCGCGATTAGTTCTTCTGATGATATTTTGCAAATTGTCTTAAAAAAAGCTAATTTTTGGAAAAAATATTTAGGCGAACCACTCAATGAACGACAACGTGCTATGATCAATCGTTTGTTCGATGGATTTGAGGGAAAACTTACTTCATCGAAATGGGCAAAAATAACGAAATGCTCTCAAGATACAGCCCTTCGCGATATTAATGATTTGATTGAGCGTAAAATTTTATTAAAAGAGGAGGCAGGCGGTAGAAGTACGGGCTATATTCTTTGTAAAAACGGATACTAGAACTCGCCTGCATCTTATCAATTACCAATGTTGTTCATTATGATGATGAATAATTTCATAAACGAGATTCGCAGCCAGTTTCGCCGTGCATTGATCGAAATCGTAACGCGGACACAGTTCAGCAATATCGTAACTCACCACTTTTCCGGATGCCGCAAGTTGACGTACCAAAGGAATTACATGCCACGGTAGCAATCCGAGGGGTTGAATCGCGCTAACCCCTGGCGCTGTCGATGCTGCAAACACATCTAAGCATAGACTCGTGTACACCAGTTCATTTTGATCAATCACTCGATCAATAAAATCGATGGATTTTTCAAATTGTCCTTGATGCAATTCATCGGCGAGCATTACCTTTGCATTGAATTGTTTTGCCGTTTCGAATAATTGTCGGATATTGCCTGCGTGCTGAATGCCGACGCAATTGTAATCGAGACGACGTTTATTTTTTTCATGTGCTTTTGCGATTTGTAAAAAAGGCGTGCCTGATGACCCTTTTTCATGCGGCAAGAGGGGTCGCATATCAAAATGCGCATCAAAATTAATGATGCCGATATTTTTTTTGGGAAAGGCAGATGCAATGCCTTGATAATGTCCCCAGGCAATTTCATGACCGCCGCCGAGCAAGATGGGTTTAATTTTGTGTTCTAATAAAATCGCGACCACTTCGCCTAAGGCTTTCTGAGAAGTTTCAAGATCACCGTCCGCACAAGTAATGCTACCTACATCGATACAGGAGAAATTTTGTTTTTGCACAGGAAGTTTTGCTAATGCTTGTCGCAAGGCAGTCGGGCCTTCGGCAGCACCCACACGACCTAAATTCCGTCTGACGCCTTCATCACACCTAAACCCAAGCAACGCAAACGTCGGTTGCTTAATTTCCAAACTCGGGCCTTCCAATAAATTCACTAATTGCATGATCTGAAAAAAACAGGAGTTCGGCGGCGTATCAGCGCGGCCTTGCCAAAGCGTCGGGTCCGGCGGTAAATAACGGGTATTCCATATCATAATTATTCATGCTCAAATGTGTGTTGCTACTATTGTAAAGGTCTTCTGTAATGAATAACAAGCGATGGGATGTTCTGTATATAAACGCTACAGCGGTGACTTGTGCAGGCGACGCGCAATCAGCCTATGGCATTATTGAAAATGCTGCGATTGGCATCCTGGATGGCAAAATTTGCTGGCTGGGGCCTGAAGCGACACTGCCTAACCTTCCTGCCTTACTCAGCGATCATATTATTGATGCCGAAGGGCGATGCATTACACCTGGTCTCATTGATTGTCACACGCACCTTGTTTATGCGGGGAATCGTTCGCATGAATTTGAAATGCGTTTAAAAGGCGCGACTTACGAAGAAATTGCGAAAGCGGGCGGCGGCATTCGCTCTACCGTTTCCGCAACGCGTGCAGCTTCAGAAGATGAATTATTCGAACAAAGTTTAAAACGCGCGAAAGCATTAGTCGCAAATGGTGTCACCACCATTGAAATTAAATCCGGTTATGGATTAAATCTTGAAACAGAATTAAAAATTTTACGCGTCGCAAAAAAAATAGGTGAAACCTTACGAATCACCATTGTTCCCACTTTTTTAGGCGCACACACTGTGCCAGAAGAATTCCACGGACGCGCCGATGATTATATTCATTATGTCATCGAAGAAATGTTACCTCGCGTTGCCGAAGAAAATCTAGCAAAACGTGTCGATGTTTTTTGCGAAAAAATTGCTTTTTCGCTGGCACAAACAGAAAAAGTTTTTGCAGCAGCTCAAAAATATAATTTAGCGATCACCTGTCATGCAGAACAGTTATCTGATTCTGGTAGCGCTGCCCTTTCTGCAAAATATAATGCCCAATCGGTTGATCATCTGGAATTTTTATCAAAAAAAAGTGTTGCTGCATTAGCACAATCCGGCAGTGTTGCGGTTTTATTGCCGGGTGCATTTTATTTTTTACGTGAAAAACAATTACCATCGGTTGATCTTTTGCGTGAACACAAAATTCCGATTGCGATTGCAACTGATTGCAATCCTGGGACATCACCAACCACTTCCTTAACCATAATGATGAATATGGCCTGCACTTTATTTCGTCTAACGCCCGAAGAAGCCCTATTGGGCGTGACCCGTCATGCGGCGAAAGCATTAGGACTTTTACAAACTCACGGAACCCTCGAGCTTGGCAAAAAAGCGGATATCGCACTATGGGATATCAAACATCCGGCGGAATTAGCTTATCAAATCGGCGGAAACACCTGCATGGGTGTGAGCACATTTTTGACAAATTAATCATGTGAAAAACTAGCTCTTAAGCTTCGCTTAATCTTTGGTTGGGTAAAATACTCCTTATTTTTAACCCATCAGGCGAGACGAGGCCATGCAAAGTCCAAAATTATTAGACGATATCGAGACTAGACAAAAATTATTAATTTCACTTCTTAATATAATGCGGGAAATACTACAAAATACTCAACGAAACCTCACGGGAATTGACTATAGTAAATTAAACGATGCATTCGCTCAATTTAAAAAAAATTATATACAAAATTTAACCTTAGCGTTTGATGTAGATCCTGAATTTGCGCAGTTTGTTATGTCTTCTGATAGTGTCGACGGATTACTTCAAAAAGAGTCACAAAGACTGGCGGAACATCAACGTCAACTGCAAAAACGTAAGTCAGCATGGATGAACATATATGATCTTGCGACCCAAATTCGCGACGCTGATGCTAAGTCAATGTGCGGAAATCTGAGAGCGCAAGCTGCGAATGCTTCTGAAACCAAAGCGAATGGAACGGCACCTGATCAAAAGGCTGCAATTGCGCCAAATCCGCTACAGCAAATTATTATTTTTGCGCCTTATGAGAGCATAGAAATAAGCATTGATTTTACCGTAGGGGTTATTCTGGATCTTTTAAGGCGCTATGAAAATGCGCTTATTCCTTACGAGATGGCTAACTCATATGTTCAGTTCTTTGTTAACAGTAGTGAAGTCTTAAAAAAAATAGCTTTGCTTAGATATCCAGCCGAATTTCATCTCGATCAATCGGATATCGTCCGAATAGAAAAAGTACCTATGATGGTATCCTCCATGACACATAGGCAAGCCGCTGCATTCTTGTCACAAATGTCCTCAACCGATGCAAAAGCAGAACAAGAAAAACAAGACGCAATTGCGAAGATTTTAAGCCAAGCTCCAGAAGACGCGCCCGCAAACCCAAAAAAGAAAAAGAAAAGACACAAACCTAAATCGGCTGCAAATCCAGCATCACCAGAATCAAAAGCAGCCGAACAGCCGAAAAAATCCGAAGACCCAAAAAAACCGGAAACAGTAAAAAAACCAAATCGTGATAAAACACAGAAAAAACAACAACAGCAACCTACTCCAAAAAAACCAAAAAAATCCGCTGCGGATTTAAAAGCAGAAAGAGAGTGGGAATTAAGGCTGGCAAAAAAACGCGAGGAAGAAGCAGCTGACGCGAGAAAAAAAGCAGAAAAAAAGGCAGCTGAAGATCAACTTGAATTAAAACGACAACGAGCAGAAGAACAACGTCAATTTCAACTCCGCAAAGAATGGGCGGAAGAAAAAAGACGTCAAGCACAAGAAGCAGCAAATAAAAATACTATGGCTGAAGCAGCACGTCTTGAAAAAGAAAAACAAAATAAAATTGCTGTACAACCCGCAGTACTGCCAAAACCTGAAGACAGGAAAGATAAAAAAAATGACAAGCTAGCCGATGATGCAAAACTTCAGAGACCTTCATCCGTTTCCCATGATCCTATAAAATTGCTCAATCTATTTTTAGGCAAGGCAGAAAATCATCCTCGATTTCATTGTCACCCAGAGGGCCAAAAAGAATTTCAGATTTATCTTGAAGCCGATCAAAAAGATAATGAACAAGAAAAACTGGAGCGAGCAGGAATTACTTTTACACCCATCGCCATGCCAGCGGGCATCCCGGGCGGATTAAATCTATCCTATAATTGCATCATTGACTTTACACCCGAGATTTTACAAAAATTAAAAAAGAAACCGGGTGAAGAAAAAGCTCCCCTTAAAAACCCTGCAGCGAAGGATGAAAATTCAAAACCAAGTGTTGCGGGTCACTTTGGAAAAGAGGCTTTTCCAATACTACCCATGCTCCCCGCCACTCGATACACAGGCGATTCTCCCGCAAATCAAGCGGAAGAAGAAGATCGAGGTTTCGGCTTTTATGGATCTTAAAAAACTCCTGTTTCGCGCTTGAATAAAAATCGGTATAATGCATGTTCAATTTTTATCCTATTATGCCGATTTTTATATGTTATTGAATTATTTACATCATTTTTTATTGCCGGTCCTGTTTTTGACAGGGCTCACGGCAGGCACCGTGGATGCCATTGCCGGCGGCGGTGGCTTAATTAGCCTGCCAGTGCTATTGGGTTTAGGCATTCCCCCACATCTCGCCCTGGGGACCAATAAACTTCAAAGCTCGTTCGGGACTTCGGTCGCAACCTTTAGTTTTTATAAAAAAGGCTATTTTTCACTAAAAAATTCCTATCAGGGATTATTATTTGGTCTGTTGGGCGCAGCCAGTGGCGCCTATATCAGCCAACTCATCAGCGGCAGTATTTTAAATAAAATCATCCCTATTCTTTTATTCATGATTTTAATTTACGTGTTGCTTGCGCCAAAAAAATGGGAAGAAGACCACCATCCTAAAATGAATGAATTGTTATTTTTTAGCATCACAGGTTTTGCGCTAGGATTTTATGATGGATTTTTTGGACCGGGCACGGGTTCCTTCTGGGTTTTTGGCCTCACTTTTTTCATGGGCTATAATTTAATAAAAGCCACCGCCTACACTAAACTTTTTAATTTAAACAGCAATCTCGTGGCCCTCGCCTGCTTTGCCATCGGCCACAATGTGGATTATCGAATTGGTTGTGTGATGGCTGCCGGCCAATTGATAGGCGGACGCTTGGGTGCCAAATTAGCGATAAAAAACGGCGCTGAATTCATACGCCCGATTTTTGTTATGGTCGTGACCGCCACTATTTTCACTTTGATTTATAAAAATTTCGTCGGACTGCATCACTACATAGCGCAAATGATTTTAGGATTTGCTATCCTAATGACTGCGACGATCATTTTTTTCTGGAGTACGCGCAAAGGGAAGACGGTATCGGCTGAAAAATAGGAGCTCGGCAATGAAAAGCATTACCCTCTTGACGCTACTTATTTTTTCTCTCTTTTTTAGCATGCAAAGTTACGCCACCGAAACCGTTTTTTATATCTTACGCAGCAACTCCCCAGCAAAAATCACCAGCATGGAAAATTCCTTAGAAAGCCTTAAAAAAAATTATCACGCGATTAATATTCTGATTTCTCAAGCCTATCAAATCGATGAAAACGGTATTGTGTCAGGTTTTATTGACAATGATGTAATCCACTTTACCAAAGATCATTCCATAAAATTAATGGCACTTGTCACTAATGTGGGTTTCGATAAAGAAAAAGTTAAAAAATTTCTAGGCAATCCTGAAGCACAAAAAAAAGCATTAGATACCATTTTAACTTCATGCCAAAAAAATCATTACTATGGCGTGCAATTTGATTTTGAAATGGTCGCACTCGACAATCGCGACCAGCTTACAGAATTTTATAAAAATGCCGCTAATTTGTTGCATCAAGCCGGATTCAAAGTGAGCTTTGCCATTGCGCCGGTTGTTTCAGAGGGTCCTTTTAATTCGGATTTTTTAAAAGCAGTTTATACTAATTGGCAAGGCGCTTATGATTTACAAACATTAAATCAATATTGTGATTTTGTGACCGTCATGACCTATAACCAGCACGCCGGGAAAACCACACCAGGACCGACAGCCACAACACCCTGGATGGAAGCGGTGATCAAAAACCTTTTACAATACATTCCAGCAGAAAAAATTTCTTTAGGCATTCCTGTTTATTCTGGATACTGGTCAACCGGAAAAAATCCCGATGATCCCGACCAAAAAATCACGGCCTACTCCGTGGGAATCGATTATGAAAAAGCGAGCTATCTCCTTAAAAAATTTAATGGCAAATTAATTTGGAATAGCAAAAATCAATTTAATTATTCGTTTTTTGAAAATAATTGGTTATTTGAGTATCTATTCATTGAAGACGCAAAATCTTTTCAGGCAAAACTCGCTCTTGCAAAAAAATGTCATTTGCGCGGCATTTCGGTATTTTATATCGGTATTGAAGATCCCCATATTTGGCCAGAATTAGCCTAATCCAGGGTTTGTCGATAGCGTTTTAAGCCGATAAATAATGACACTGCAAAAAAAAGTAAAATCGCCTCCACACTGGGAAGAATATCGAGCGCACCATTCCCTTTTAACATGATGCCGCGCACAATCATTAAAAAATGCGTTAACGGCAAAATATTCCCGACATATTGCGCCCAATCCGGCATGCCATGAAAAGGAAACATGAAACCCGACAATAGAATGGACGGCAGAAAAAAGAAAAATGAGAGCTGCATTGCCTGCAATTGATTTTTAGCGAGGGTCGAAAAGGTCAAACCCACTCCTAAATTCGCCGCAATAAAAGGGAAACAGCCTAAAAATAATAAAATTAAACTCCCATTAATTGGCACACCAAATAAAAATCGCGCGGCAAATAAAATTATAATCACTTGAATATAACCGACAAAAATATAGGGAATTAATTTTCCTAACATAACTTCCAAAGGCCTGACCGGCATCGCAAGCAAACTTTCCATTGTGCCGCGTTCGCGCTCACGCGTAATCGCAAGGGATGTAATCAAGACCATTGTCATCGTCAAAACAACGCCAAGCAATCCCGGAACAATATTATATTGCGTAATATTTTCTGGATTGTATTTTGGTTGAATAATTAAATTGATGGGTAAATCCGGCGATTGCAGATTATTTAAGCTGCCCGTAAATTTTTTGGAAATAATTTCAATTATATTATTGGCTGCATGAACCGCATTACTGCCCGAGGCAGGATCCGTTGCGTCAGCCTCTAATAAGAGTTCTGGTTTTTCTGAACGCACCAAGCGTCTTGAAAAATTCGGCGGAAAATAAACAACAAACTGCACTTCTCCCGTGCGCAGCAGATAATCGGCCTCATCATAACTTTTAATGCCATCTAAGATGTGAAAATAAGCTGAATTTTGCAAATCAACAATGATGGAACGAGTAAATTCACTGGTATCGGCCGTCACAATCGCCGTCGGCAAGTGTTTTGGATCATTATTAATGGCAAAACCAAAGAGAATCAGTTGCAAAATAGGAATGCCAATAATCATCGCAAACGTCAAACGATCGCGTTTCATTTGCGTGAATTCTTTTAAAATCACCGCCCACAAACGATGCCAAGCAAAGTGTATCTGCATTATTGTTCCTCAGCATGTTCAACTAAACTGATAAAGGCATCTTCAAGGCTAGAATGGATTTTATGCCAATTCGGATTTTTAAACGCCGCGATGCTTTCATCCAGTAATTTTTCATTTTTGCCGCTCACATGTAATTTGTTGCCGAAAAAGGCGACTTGATCGACGCCTTTTAATTTTTTTAATTCTCTGGCTAATGCAATTAAATTGTCGCCGACGACCACCCAGGTTTTGAGGTCTGATTTAGTAATAATTTCGTTAATAGTGCCTTCTGCGAGCAAATGGCCATACGAAATATAAACCAATCGCGTGCAGCGTTCCGCTTCATCCATATAATGCGTACTGACTAAGACGGTGATGCCACGCTCAATTAATTGATAAATATTGTCCCAAAAATCACGTCGCGCTTTGGGATCAACACCCGCTGTTGGCTCATCCAGCAATAATAATTTAGGATCATGCAATAAACATCCCGCAAGCGCTAACCGTTGTTTCCAACCACCTGACATTTGTCCGGCTAATTGATTTTGGCGATCGATCAAGCCAAATTTATGCAAGGTTTCTTCGATTTTTTCTTTTGGGTTTTCAATATTGTACATGCGAGCGATTAACCACAAATTTTCATAGGCGGTTAAATCATTATAAAGACTGAAGGCTTGCGTCATATAGCCCACGTTTTTTTTAATATCATAAGACTGGCGCAAAATGTCGTAGCCTAAACACTGACCCGATCCCGAATCCGGCGTTAGCAAACCGCACAACATACGCAATGTGGTTGTTTTACCGCTGCCATTTGGTCCTAAAAAACCGCAAATTTCACCCTGTTTTAATTGCAAACTGAAATCATAAACGGCCGGTTTGCCATTAAAACTTTTTTTGAGATGCTGCACATCAATCACAAAAGGTGAATTATTCATGCAAGTAGACATCAATGGGTTGGCCGGGATGAAAATTTTTCGCAATATTTTCTGGCATAGAAGCTCGCACCAGATAAACTAATTTATAACGCGTATCTTTACTATAAATCACAGGCGGTGTGTATTCTGCTTCGGGCGAAATGTAGTCGATGGTGGCAACGGTTCTCCCCTTGCAATTATCACAATCAAATGAAATTTTTTGGCCTAATTTTATTTGACTTAATTTTTCTTCAGGAACATAAAATCTCACAATGATATCTTTGGGGACTAAGAGCGATAATACGGGATGATTGGCTTCCACTTTTTCGCCCACATAATAGTAAGTATCGAATATAAAACCCGCTTCTGGCGCATAAACCGTTTTTTGACTGAGCGACCATTCGGATTGCGTCAATTGCGCGCGATTGGCTGCGAGGAGACCTAACTTACTTTCAAGATCTGTTTGCGCTTGATCATATTCTTCTTGCGAGGTCGCATTTTTTTTCAATAAATTGGATTCGCGGGTGAGACGGATTTTTGCAAAAGCCACTTGTGCTTCTTGATAAACAATATTGGCTTTGGTCATTTCGACATTGGCGGTTTCCGGTTGCGGATCTAATGCATACAGCAAATCATTTTTTTTGACGGTTTCACCGCGTTGAACATAAATATTAAATAACGTGCCAGCAACGCCGCTAGAAATATAAGTATATTCACCTTCAATATAACCCGGAAGCGACTTACTCGAATCAAAACAACCAACCGAGCAAAGCGCGAATAAAAAAATGAGTGATTGCCTGAACGCTTTCAATCCCTGAACTCCTAAGCCATAAGAATAGGATAGGGTTTAACAGCGGGATTAGCAATACGCTATTCAGCGGAGAAAGAAGAACCGCACCCGCAAGTCGTTTTGGCATTGGGGTTTCGAATGACAAACTGGGCGCCTTCAATATTTTCTTCGTAATCAATTTCAGCGCCAACCAGATATTGAAAGCTCATAGGATCCACTAATAATTTAACCGCTGAACGATCCAGCTTTCTTTCAACGACAGTGTCATCTTCGTTGATGGTTTCATCAAATGAAAAACCATATTGCATACCCGAACAGCCGCCTCCCGTCACATAGACGCGCAGATTGAGATTAAAATTGCCTTCTTCCTCGATCAGTTCAAATACTTTGCGAGCGGCATTGGGGCAAAAAATTATAGGGTCAGTCATTTGCTACCTCGTTTGAGCGGGTTATTATATACTTTGCTGAGTAAGACATAAAGCAACGATCCACCCTATTTATAGTAACTTATTGATTAAAAAGGTAATTATGAAAAAAATAGTGATAACGTCCCTATTAATTACAGCCCTGACGACCGCCAATGCATCCTCTATTCCTTATTGCAAAGGCACAACGGTCACGCCCGAAGAAGATGCGGTCATCCAACGCCTGGTACCCCAATTTGGAACTACTTACGGATGCGAAGTTGGCAATAACTGTTTGTTAAAATGGAATGTGCAGGGCAACACTGAAAAATTTTCCATCGCCTGGAAAAAACAATGCGGCCCCGTGATCAATGGTGCTTATCAATTCGGTGATGAAGGTCATGGCTCCACATTTATTTGCACCACCGAAGCAAACAGTAAATCCGTTTGCTGCGCACCACTCGGCTACGAACGGCTCAAGGAATTTAATATTTGCTCACGCGATATCATGAAATAAAGGATTTTTTATGCTTTGGGTGAAAGCATTTCATATTATTTTTATGGTGACTTGGTTTAGCGGGTTATTTTATTTGCCGCGCTTATATGTCTATCATGCAGAAGCGCGCGACCCGTTGAGTCTTGCGCGCTTTAAAATCATGGAACGAAAATTATTTTTTGGCATCATGACGCCCGGCGCCATTTTGACAATTATTTTTGGCGCCGTGTTATGGAGTTATAATTTTCAGGGTTATCTTTCGCAAAAATGGTTTCATTACAAAATGATGGCGGTAATATTACTGATTTTTTATCATCTTTATCTAGGAAAATTATTATTTGCTTTTAAATATGATCGAAACCGCCACGGACATGTTTTTTATCGATGGCTCAATGAAGTCCCAGTCATTTTTTTGATTGCAATTGTAATTTTAGCAGTAGTAAAACCCCTAACATAACCCCCAAGCCGTTTCAGAGGAGCCGCTTTGGTTTTGCTGTAGAGCGAGTGCATTTCATGGATGAAATGCATAAGTACACGGACGTACTGCTTCGAGCGGCACAGCAAAACCAAAGCGGCTCCTCTGAAACGGCGTGCCTAAACGCAGCAAACCCCTCTACAAATCCCTAAAAACCCTCTCACTCGCCTCAACCGTTTTCTGAATTTCCTTTTCCCCATGCGCACTAGAAATAAATCCCGCTTCAAAAGCGGAAGGCGCAAAATAAACTCCCTCTTTCAACATACCATGAAAAAATTTCTGAAATCGCGGAACATTACACTTTTTTACATCCGAAAGTGTTTCAACTTGTTTTTGATCCGTGAAAAAAATCCCAAACATCCCGCAAACTGAATTTGTTAAAAATGGAATCCCAGCCGCATCTGCCATGCGCTGTAATCCATTCATCAATTGTTCAGTGGATTTTTTTAATTTTTCATAAAAACCCGGTTCTGAAATTAATTCTAAGGATGCAAGTCCTGCAGCCATTGCAACAGGATTACCTGACAATGTGCCAGCCTGATACACCGGGCCTAACGGTGCAATACAATCCATAATTTCTTTCCGGCCGCCAAATGCGCCAACTGGCATACCGCCACCGATAATTTTTCCAAGCGTTGTGAGATCCGGTTTAATTTGATAAAGCGCTTGCGCGCCACCCGCAGCCACGCGAAAACCGGTCATGACTTCATCGATGATCAAGACACTGTTGTATTGATCGCATAAATCACGCAAGCCCTTTAAAAAATTAGGCCGAGGTAAAACACAATTCATGTTGCCAGCGACAGGTTCAACGATAATCGCAGCAATTTCATTTGGATATTTTTTAAAAAATTTTTCGACCGTTTCAAGATCATTAAATTCAGCAACGAGCGTGTGCTGCACAAAACTGCCTGGGACCCCTGCAGAACTTGGCACACCGAGTGTCAATGCACCCGATCCGGCTGACACTAACAAGGCATCCGCATGACCATGATAACAACCCGCAAATTTAATGAATTTATTGCGACCGGTAAAACCACGCGCTAATCGAATCGCGCTCATGGTGGCCTCTGTGCCTGAATTCACCATGCGGATGCGTTCCATGGATGGCATAATTTGCTGAATTTTTTCAGCTAATTTTATTTCAAGCCGTGTCGGCGCACCGAAACTCAGGCCTTTTTGCAAAGTTTTTGTCACCGCTTCGATAATTTTAGGGTGAGTATGGCCCACAATCATAGGCCCCCAGGAACCCACATAATCAATATATGTGTTATCATCCTCATCGGTGAGATAAGCCCCAAACGCCTCCTTAATAAAAAGGGGATGTCCCCCTACCCCATTGAACGCTCGGACTGGCGAATTAACGCCCCCTGGAATAAACTGCTGGGCTTCATGGAAAAGTTCATGGGAACGGGCCATAAGGGTCACCTCTTGAAATAGAAAATGAAAAGTACACTATTTGGGATCATTAAATCAACGTAGAGAATAAAATTCGAGGAAAATATGGCGTATAAACGTTATATGTGTTTGTTATGCGGGTTTATTTATGATGAAGAATTTGGCTGGCCGGATGATGGCATAGCCCCTGGCACTCGCTGGGAAGATGTTCCATTGACTTGGCAATGTCCGGAGTGTGGTGCAACGAAGGATGATTTTGAGATGATTCAGGTTTGAGACAATGCAAGTTGATAATTCCTAGAGCGTTCCCGCCGAGCGGGTCCTGGCGCTCCGGTATCCCGCAGTGCTAGCGCACTGCGGGAGCCTTCCTCCGCACCACCCGCTCGGCTGTGCCGCTAATGATACGGAATCACTCCGCAAGCAATCCTCTCACCACCCCCACCTAATTTTTCCGGTTTATCCGAATAATTATCCCCGCCCGCATGAATCATCAATGAATGCCCCTTAATCACATCCAGCTTTAATCGCGGCGCAAGGACAGGCAAGGTCGCATTCCCTTTTTCATCCACATACAAGGCTGGCAAATCCCCTAAATGGCCGCTGCCTTCATAAGGCCCTTTATGCTGATTCGTGTGCTCGGGATCCAGATGGCCGCCCGCAGCTTTGCCATGATCACTGCAAAAAGCCAATTCATGAATGTGAAATCCATGCAGCCCGGGTGATAATCCATGCAGATTAGGCGTCAAGAGCAACCCATAAACCGTATCATCCGCTTTCACATAACCCACTTTCGCGCCTTCGCCTTTATCAGAAGTTAAATAGATTGGAATAATAAGACTGGCATAAACATAACTCGATACCATCAATAATAATGCCGCCAACAAGATTCTGATTTTCATTAAAAAACTCCTTTATTTTACGCTAAATCTTTCAAAATTCTCCCAAGGTAAATCCTCGCGAGAGACATCACTAACCAGGGCCCGTTCGGGACCTGTTTTCAGCCATTCAAAAAGTTGATCAAGCGCCTTTTTTTCTCCGCAAGCCATGACTTCCACTCGCCCATCGGGTAAATTACGGGCCCAACCGGTCAGACCCCGTTTTTTGGCTTCATCCTGGGTACCGGCGCGATACCAAACACCTTGTACTTTGCCCGATACAAAACAATGTATACATATTTTTTCTGTCATACAACTAACTCCTTTGTGTTATCATATGCTAAATGAAAATACCGCAATTAGTACATCCTCGTTATTGGCCCTTTTGGTTTGGATTAGGAATTCTGCGTCTAATCACGATGCTGCCTTATCGCGTCCAGTTGCGCATCGGACGGGGGATCGGTCGATTGATTTATCTTTTTCCCAGCAAATTTAAAAAAATTTCCGAAACCAATATTAAATTGTGCTTTCCCAATTTGTCATGTGAAGAACAAAAAAATATCCTTAAAAAAAATTTCGAATCTTTAGGCATCGGCATCATGGAAACCGGCATGGCCTGGTGGCTTTCGGATGAAAAATTACGCGCGACTTGCACCGTTCACGGATTGGAACATGTCGAAGCGGCTTTCGCCAAAGGCAAAGGAATTATTCTACTCGGTCCACACTTCACTTGTCTTGAAATGATTGGACGATTAATTAGTTTACAATATTCTTTTGCGGTGATGTATCAACCGCACAAAAAACCTTTTGTGCAATTTATTCATGAGCGGTTCCGCAAAAAAAAATCCATCCAATATATTCCACGTCACCGAATGCGCGAAGTGTTGCGGACCTTACAAAATAATGTTGCCATCTGGTATGCCTATGATGTCGATGGGGGCAAAAAACGTAGCGTGTTCGCGCCTTTTTTTGGAATTCCAACTGCATCCCTGACTGCCGTATCCCGCTTAGTCAAACTGAGCGACGCGACCGTCGTTCCAATTAGTTTTTATCGTCGCGACCATGAAATGGGCTATGATATTTTTCTGGGCGAAGCGCTGCAACATTTTCCTAGTGAAAATTTACAAGAAGATGCCACACGCTTGAATTGGTCACTGGAACAAGCGATTCGTAACAAGCCCGAACAATACGTATGGCAATACAAACGTTTTAAGACGCGTCCCGATGGCGAACCGCGATTTTATTAGTCAGTTTCTTGTTAGATAAAACCACTACCTGATCGCGTCCCAACCAATTATTAAATACCAAGAAAAATCGTTTCTGAATTTTTTTCGGCAATTGCTGATAATTTTCCTGGGTTAAGACAATAAACGTTGGGTTTTTCAACCGCAACAATTCAGCATTATTCTGCAAAAATTTCGTCTCGGATTTTTCCGGCATATTGATAATATATTTAATCATCAATCCATCGGGAAATTCATGGAAAAAAACAAGATTCGCATGATGCTCAATGCGCGATTGCTCAACTTGCATCACAAAATCGCGCGCACGATTTAAATTTAAATTGATGGGCTCAACGACAATAATCATGGTCGTAAGAAAAGCCATCACTGCAACGGCAAATACAAAAATCTCTCTGCGCAACATCAAAATCAAAAGAATTTGCAACACAATAAATGCAATCACGCTGGCCTGGAACGGAAAGACCAATTCAGGACGGTGATAATGCAGATATAAAACAATACCGAGCGCGATCATCGGAAAAATTCGGCAAAACCAGATAAACCCATTTTTCAGAAAATAAAAATATTTTCGATCACGCGACACAATAAATAAATACCCACACATCAATGCCAATGCAGGGGCCATAGGCAATATATAACGAATTTTTTTATCCGCTGGGATGCTTAAACCAATTAATATGATTAAAGCCCATGCAAGAATTTTTTGTAAAAAACGCGTCGAGCTGGAATAGTTAAAATTAACAATCAACCCTAACATTACCAATATCGCAAGCGGATAAGCAATAGCATACGATCCCAATGCGCCTTTGAAATAATAAGTGAAAGGTTCAGTTCGCACATCGCACAAACGGCCAAAACATTCTGAGCGCATCACATTTTGCATCAGCAAATCGCCGCCCGAATTTTTCGCAACCAACAGTAACAAACCAACACAGCCCGCCAATACCACCAATGAAATCAATCCCATGATCAAGAATTTTTTGTAATCTTTTTCTAATAAATAGTAAACGCACACAACACCCGCCGGAATTACTAAGCCCATCGGCCCACGAAAAGCAAATCCTAATATCATTAGCAAAAAAACCCATTTAATTCGATGCGGTTTTTTTAAGACATCCGCGGATGCGAGCAAATAAAAACTCAGCGCTGTGAAAGCCGTGACATATTGGTCCAACGAAATCGTGCGCGCCTGTGCGACAAAAGCATAGGTGAATAATAAAAATAAAACCGACGCGATTCCCCACAATCGATGATGCAATGCGCCAATTAAAAAGGTAATAGAAAGCGTGAGCGCCGCCATGACTGCGCTCGGAAAAACTAACGTAAACTTCGTCACGCCACCTAAAATTTTAGAGACGAGGTAGACCAAAAAAATGGCCGCGCCCGTATAATCCGGATAAGGTTGATTATAAGTCGTTGGAAACCAGCTAGGCCCATGACCCCACATTTCCAGGGCAAATAAATAAAAACGGGATTCAAAACCAATAATTTCTTGCAAATTTAAGCCGACCGTAAACACTAACAAGCCAGCAAAAAAGATAACGAAAGCATTCGCGCGTATCGAGGTCATAGGGTCCTTTCCATTTTTTGTCTAAGGTACCGAAAATTCAACTGAGTTTCTAGCTCTTTTCCCTTACCCCGCCGCACACACAATCTGCATTTTCTATAATGAAAGCGGGTGGCAGGGTGGGTTCTTATTTTCGCGCGCAACGCAGTGAGCACGAAAATAAGAACCCACCCTGACAGGACCCGCTCCTCCATCCCCAAAAATGCAGATTGTGTGTCGCCACCAACCCTCTTACATGTTAAAATCGGCCCATTTAATGTGAGACTTTATACCCAATGCTCTGCCAACTCCCTGATTTTACAAAGGCTTCAGTCCTAGTCATCGGTGATGTGATGCTAGATCGCTATTGGTTCGGCGATGCCGCTCGGATTTCTCCGGAAGCACCGGTCCCTGTGGTCAACATCAAACAAAACGATGAGCGACCCGGTGGCGCTGGCAACGTGGCATTAAATATTGCGGCATTGGGTGCTTCCGTCACATTAATTGGTGTCGCAGGTCGTGATGAAGCAGCCCGCATTTTGATGGAGCAATTAACAGCCGCGCAGGTTAAACATGCCATTCATCAAGTGGAAGCCATTCCAACGATCACCAAATTACGCATCATTAGTCGACATCAGCAGCTCCTGCGTCTCGATTTCGAAGAAAAATTTCCTGAATTTAATCCCGATTCCTTAATCGAACTCTACAAAAGCCATTTAAAAAACACTCATTTAGTGATCTTGTCCGATTACAACAAAGGAACACTGGCTTGCGCGCAAACCTTGATACAACTCGCCCATGCAGCAAACATTCCTGTTTTAGTGGATCCCAAAGGCGCTGATTTTTCTATCTATCAAAATGCCGATGTGATCACGCCTAATTTTAAAGAATTCGTAACCATCATGGGTGCTTGCCTCGACGAAAATGAAATTGTGCAAAAAGGAAAAGCGCTGCTACAAAAATTCAACATCCAAAAATTATTACTGACCCGCGGCGAACAAGGCATGACGCTGATCCAACGCGATCAGGAAGAAATTCATTTGCCCGCCCATGCGCGCGAAGTATTTGACGTTACCGGCGCAGGTGACACGGTGATTGGGGTCGTCGGTGCAGCGCTCGCCGCTGGCAGTGAAATCGCAGATGCCATGACACTTGGCAATTTGGGTGCCAGTCTAGTTGTTTCCAAATTGGGAGCTGCGACGGTGAGTGCCACTGAACTGGCAGCTGCTTTTTCAGGACATGCTTCGCCTTCTGCCGGTGTTTTAAATGAAGATGAATTATTGAGAGCAGTCACCGAAGCCCGACTTAAAGGCAAAAAAATTATTTTCACCAATGGCTGTTTTGATATCTTGCATGCCGGTCATGTGAAATATTTACAGCAGGCAAAACAACTGGGTGATTATCTAATTGTTGCTGTGAACGATGATCTTTCCGTCAAACGACTAAAAGGGGCTGACCGACCGATCAATACCACCGAACAACGCATGACCGTGCTGGCCGGATTAGGCGTCGTCGACTGGGTGACTTCTTTTTCGGATGATACACCGCATCGTTTATTAAAAAAATTCCAGCCAGACATGTTGGTCAAAGGTGGTGATTACAGCGTTGATCAAGTAGTTGGTGCAGAAGTCGTGTATGCTTATGGTGGTGACGTTCGTGTGCTTGGCGTCACCAAAAATGTTTCAACCACCGCCATCATTGATCGCATGAAAAATACCGCCAAAATGGATGCCGACGCATGAATAAAACAACTGGGAACCTCTTTGTGATCGCCGCCCCCTCGGGAACGGGAAAGACCTCACTTGTGAAAGCCCTTGTTGAATCAACGCCTACTCTTTCTGTTTCTGTTTCACATACCACACGCCCTAAACGCCCTGGCGAAACCGATGGCATCAATTATCACTTTGTGACTGAAAAAGAATTCCATCAAATGATCGAGCATGGCGATTTTTTGGAACACGCCACCATTTTTAAAAATCTTTATGGCACCTCCCGCAAATGGGTCGCTGAAAAATTGGAACAAGGCATCGATGTGATTTTAGAAATTGACTGGCAAGGCAGCCAACAGATTAAAAAATTATTTCCTGACAGCATCAGTATTTTTATTTTACCGCCTTCGATGGAAGCTTTATCCGAACGGTTACATAAACGCAACCAGGATAAACCCGAAATCATCACCCAACGTTTAGCCGATGTCAGAATTGCTATTCAGCATGTGCCGGAGTTTGATTATGTCGTGATGAATGAAGATTTCGATCATGCGTTAGTTGATCTTAAGACTATTGTTGCCGCTAGCCGCTTACGTCAAAAACGCCAATGTCAAAAATTCGCAGGTCAGTTAAAAAACCTGGTTTAAAACACTCCGGCAATTACGAGCAGCTTAGATTGCTCGATCGTACTGTCTGCATTTCTGTTCCAGTGAACATTTTTCTTTCAGGAGGAGTAACATCCCAGAAAGGTGTCATCTCTGACTGGCTCACAACTGGCCTTGGTTGGACATCTTGCTGTAAAGGCGCATTACGCTGTTGCGTTTGCGGCTGTGCATCTTGCGGTAGCGCCACGGCATTCTGCTTTGAATCTCTTTCTTGAAGCTCCATTCCTTGTTCAGCCTTCTTGGCTTCTCGCAATCTAGTTTGCACCACTGCAACACTTACTTCAGCTTCTTCAAGTTTTTGAAAAAGTTTTGCTTCCAAAAATTTACCATAGAGCTCTTTATGATGCTCTTTTAATTTCTTCTGCAATTCTATATTTTCTTTCAAAGCCTCTTTAGTTTCCGTTTTTAATAATTTTTCATCCCCAACCTTGAATTCATTTTGCATTGCGGTTGCGATTTTTTTTAAGTTGCCATCTTTAACGGATGGCGCATAAACACCCAATTGAGTATAAAATAAATTACCTAATACGGTAGTAGGAATCAGTGATTGACACCAAGCCTCTAATTTATCCGCTCTTTTTAATGCAGCAAATCTATTAAAGGTATTTTCTTTAGCAGGCCCAATCACTTCCCATAAAAATGAACGAGGTTGGCCGAACACGGATCGTTCCGCACTCACCCCCCAATGCCGAGGATCCATTATAAATTTTAAAAATTTATTATCGGGTCCATCATAATATGAGCGGGTATAAGTATAAATAGCATCTTGATAGACCTGAGTGAGTTCCTGATAAGATTCCTGGTCCTCTGGATTTAACTGAAGTGCTTGTGTGAAATCCTGAATAGCTTTGATGTATTTTTGAAGCTTAGCATACGCTAAACCGCGACGATAAAATAATTCATGATCATTCGGTTTAAGTGTTAGCGCATCAGAAAAATGACGAATAGCCGTTTCAAAATCTTGAACAGCTTCGCAATGACATCTTAGACAATATAGACCAATCTGAAAATAGGCAAGACCTCTATTCCGATGAGCCTGAACATTTTGAGGATCTTTCTCAATAGCCCTTCGATAATGATCGATCGCAAAGTAATACTCTCCGCGATGATAATCCATATCACCTACTTCTACCCATAATGCGGCAATTGTTCTATTATCTTTCTTTTCACCATCGCAAATTTCCATAGCAGTAAAAAAATCTTTACGTGCAGCACTGTAATGATCCTTGTCATATTTGCTCTGTATTGCATGGCACTTTGCACGATGATGATATGCGGTGAAAGTTAAACAGTGATCCGTGAGGTTACTAGATTGTTTTTCATGTTCACTATATCGAATAGCCTTGTCATAGAACGCTAATGCATTAGAATATTCAGCATTATGAAAATAAGCATCAGCCATCTCCAGACAACCCTGGCTACTGTCTCTCAAATTTTGTCTCGCCAATTTAACTGCTTCAGCGGGTGTTTGCTTCGAATCGTTGGTGCTGGCTTTTCCATCTCTTTGCATATCTAGACGCTCTTTATTAAATATAATAAATTTGTTCATTTTATAGTCTATTTAAGCCTATTACAATCAATTTAGGACGTCACAAGAGTTCGTGCACCCAAAACCAAATCAAAAATTCGCGGGGCTATTAAAAAACCTGGTTTAAATCTATAATATTCGCAATAATTCTGATTTAAGAATAAACAGGGAGTCAGTTTGCGGATATTTTTTTTATGTCTTCTCACGATAGCGCTCTCAGGCTGTCTTTATTATGGAGACATCCATGGCAATTCAAAAAAGCTGAATCCGTGCAAGCTTTCCGTTCATCATCATTATGAAAAGCCCGCTTGCGGTAAAACTTACATCGGCTGGTGGAACCAATTTCATGATCCCGAATTAAATCGTTTAATTACGGTTGCATTGGAAGATTCCCCTACCATGCAAACAGCAGAAGCACGGATTCGGGATGCCCTGCATCTGGCTGAAGAAACCGCCGCCAGTCTCACTTGGCCACAAGTGGATTTAAGTGGCTATCTACAAAGACAACATTTTCCGGAATTTGGATTAGCGCCTCCGCCTTTCAATGGTCTCACGTTTAATATCGGCGAAATCGGATTTAATTTTAATTATGATTTCGATTTCTGGGGAAAAAATCGTGAAACCCTACGCGCCACCATTAACGAAGAACGCGCGACCGTCGCCGAATTAGCTAACGCACGACTCGTATTATCGGCGGCCGTTGCTAGCACTTATTTTCAATTGTGCAATGAAAATTCTCAAATCAAAATTGCGCTAAAACGTTGGAAAATCAATAAAGAATTATTCGACATTTCAACCGCCCGCGCGAAACGCGATATTTATTCGGCTATTCCAGTAAAAACCGCTGAATCAAATGCCGAAAATGCAAAACAAATCCTGGAAACCCATAGACAAACAGCAGAGCTCCTGCAGCATGAATTAGCGCTTTTACTCGGAAAAAACGCCCTGACTACAACGATTGATACGCATTGCACACTTCGTCCTTATTTTGTGAAATTGCCCGCTTGTCTCCCCGCCCACTTATTAGCAGCGCGACCGGATATTCAAGCGGCTAAATTACGGACGGAAGCCGCTGCCAATCGGATTTGTGTTTCAAAAGCACGGTTTTTTCCCGATATTAATCTAGTTGGATTATTAAGCTATCAAAGTGTCAAGTTAAACCGCTTGTTTAGCTCGGTGAGCTACAACAATGCCATTACTGGCGCATTTGATTTACCTATTTTTGATGCAGGTGCAAGACGAGCCAATCTTAAAGAAAAATACGCTGAATATGATATTGCTGTCGGTCAATACAACCAAACTATTTTGCAGGCGCTGCGGGATGTGGCAGATCAATTAACCCTGTTGAAAAGCATACGCCGACAATTGTCCGCCCAACTTATTTCAAAAAATGCCATTTCACATAATTACCAATTAACACTTTCGCGGTATCATAACGGTATTACAGACGATATTGTTGTCATGCAAAACAAAGAATTATTATTACAACAAGAAGCTCTACTGCTGAATTTGCAGACCAGTCAAGCTCAATCGATGGTCGCATTGCTGAAAGCGTTAGGGGGAAATGATGGCTGTTGAACCCGTACAGGATGATCATCATGACGAGCGCCGCAAGCATAACCGAAATGTCGCGTTATCTGTTTTTCTCATTCTATTTTTATTAATCGGGCTGATCTGGTTTTTTTATTGGTTGTTGGTTGGCAGATTTCACGAATATACCGATGATGCCTATGTGAATGGCAACATGGTGCAACTCATGTCGCAAATTCCAGGCACCGTCACGCAAATTAATGCGGATGATACTCAACTCGTCACCGAAGGTCAGGTACTTATCAAGTTTGATCCGGCCGACACTGATGTTGCTTTGCAACGAGCAACCGCATCCTTAGCAGAGACCGTTCGACAAGTGCGCCAATTATTTGAAAATGCTGAGCGTGCAAAAGCCACTCTGGTTTGGCGCAAAGCAGATTTTTTAAAAGCGGATCTGGATTTAAAACGCAGGGCCGGATTAGTTGGCAATAGTGCGGTTTCCAAAGAAGAATATCAACATTACCTCACTCAAAAAGAAACTGCAGAAGCGCAATATCAAATCGCATTACACGATGTGAAATCGGCCGAAGCGCTGGTCGCTAATACGCATATTTATACGCATCCATTAGTGCAAACGGCGATTGCAAATTTTAAAATTGCCTATCTCAATGCTGCGCGAACAACCGTGTTGGCGCCTGTCACGGGTTATGTCGCAAAACGCAGTGTGCAAGTTGGACAACGTGTTCTGGTGAATACACCGATGCTTGCGATTGTTCCGTTGCATGAAGTATGGGTTGATGCGAATTACAAAGAATCACAACTTTCTGATTTACGCATCGGTCAACCCGTCACGCTTTATGCGGATGCCTATTCCGATGTGAAATATCATGGACGCGTGTATGGTATTAATGCCGGCACTGGCGCTGTTTTTTCATTATTGCCCCCGCAAAATGCCACAGGAAACTGGATCAAGATCGTGCAGCGCTTACCGGTACGCATCTTGATTGATCCTGAAGAATTAAAAAAATACCCATTGCAACTGGGATTATCCATGCGCGTCACCACCGATATTCATGATACGCGCGGTTCTCGATTGGCACAGGTTGCTGAAAATAAACCGCTCTATAGCACTCGCATTTATGCAGAACAAATTGAAAAAGCGAATGAAACCATCGACGGTATTTTACGAGATAATTCACCCGATATGTTTATAGCAGGGACGACTGATGACTAATTTACCGCCTTTAAGCGGTACGAGACTGGTAATATTAACGATTGCCTTATCGTTAGGCATATTCATGAATGTGCTAGACGTTTCCATCGCAAACGTTGCCATTCCAACGATTGCTGGTGATCTGGCAGTCAGTCCCGATAATGGTACGTGGGTCATCACTTCATTTGCTGTTAGCCAAGCGATCATGTTGCCGATCACGGGATGGCTGGCAAGAAGGTTTGGTGAGGTGCGATTATTTGTCCTTTCGACGGCTTTATTCACAGCCACCTCTGTGCTTTGCGGATTATCGACCAATTTACCCATGCTGATTTTTTTTCGTGTGTTGCAAGGTGCTGTGTCTGGCCCCATGATTCCTCTTTCACAGAGTATCTTGCTTGCCAATTATCCCGAAGAAAGAAAATCCTTTGCGACAAGTATTTGGGCGATGACGGCGGTCGTGGCTCCCATTTTTGGGCCCGTTTTAGGTGGATGGATCACTGACAATTACAGCTGGCCGTGGATTTTCTATATCAATGTGCCAGTGGGTATTTTTTCAGTCGTTTTTACCGCGATTACTTTATCCGGTCGCGAAACGCCGACTCAAAAATCTCGGGTGGATTATGTAGGATTAATTTTATTAGTCATTGGTATTGGCTGTTTGCAAATATTATTGGATAAAGGCAACGATCTCGATTGGTTTAATTCCGATTTTATTATTACGCTAGCGATTATTTCATTTATTTCACTGACCTATTTAATCATCTGGGAATTATGGGAAAAAAATCCCATTATTGATTTAAGTCTTTTTATGATTCGCAATTATACGTTTGGCACGATTGCCTTGACGATGGGTTATATGGTGTATTTTTCGAATGTCGTGATTTTTCCTTTATGGCTGCAAACTCAAATGGGATATACACCCACTTGGGCAGGGCTGGCAGCCGCGCCCGTTGGGATTTTACCGTTTTTATTATCGCCGCTTTTGGGGCGTTATTTAAGTTATTTTGATTTACGAAAAATTATTACCGCAGGATTTTTGATTTTTGCGGCGACCTCTTTTTGGCAATCGCATTTTTATACTAGTGTTGGTTTCAAACAATTAATTGAACCCCGTTTTGCGCAAGGGCTGGGGATTACGTTCTTTTTTATTCCACTGATTACTATGATCATCGCGGGGCTGCCCCAACATCGTGTTGCTAGCGCATTGGGCATTACCAATTTTTTGCGGATTCTTGGCGGGAGTTTTGGGACCTCGATCAGCGTGACATTCTGGAGTAGGCGTGAGGCCTTTCATCACAGCCGCTTGATTGAGAATATCAATAATTTTAACCCCTTGAGTGCTGAAACGCTGAATACATTGCATCAACAGGGCTTTAGCGGTTTAAAAAATCTAGCTTTCGTGGAATCGACCATTACCAATCAATCTTTTATGCTTTCAACCAATGATATTTTCTGGCTTTCTGGAGTAATTTTCTTGTTTTTGATTGGCCTCATTTGGTGCACCAAACCGCCATTTATCACGCAGGGCCATACAGTTGCGGCTGAATAGTTCTACTAGCAACTTTTCAATAAAATGGTTAAAATATCCCGCTTTGAAAAATGAGTCGAACCTAGAGGTATTGCCGCATGGCCCGTATTACTGTTGAAGATTGCTTAGAACACGTTGCTAACCGTTTTGAGCTGGTTTTAGTCGCAGCCAAAAGAGCTCGTCAAATTATGCGTGGCAGCGCGGATCCTACTGTACCCTGGGAAAATGATAAGGCAACCGTTGTTGCTTTACGCGAAATTGCGGCGGGTCACACCGATTTTAGCGATGCTCATGAAGCAGACCTGATCCCAACAATTACCACAACCACGACTGTCACAGACGTCCAAATTCATATCGAGAACCATTCCGCAGAATCGGAATGATATTCCCCGTAAAATAGGCCATAATGGAAGTATAAACATACGCCTACAGTGGGGACTTCGGTGGACGCCGATTTTGAAAGTTTATGCCAGGAATTAAAGCATTACCTCGATAGCAAGCAAATTAAAGCGATCGAGCAGGCTTATTTGCTGGCTAAAAAAGCCCATGAAGGCCAGGTACGCTACACTGGCGAACCCTATATCACCCATCCGGTTGCCGTTGCCATTATTCTTGCAGAAATGCGCATGGATCCCCAAACCATCATGGCCGCCATCATGCATGATGTCATCGAAGATACCCCCGTACTAAAAGAGGAATTGATCAGCCAATTCGGCAAAGAAGTCGCTGATTTAGTGGATGGCGTCACCAAGCTGACCCAAATTGAATTTGAAACCCGCGCCCAAGCTCAAGCTGAAAATTTCCGTAAAATGGTCATGGCCATGGCCAAAGATATCCGAGTGATATTAGTTAAATTGGCTGACCGTTTACACAATATGCGCACCCTGGGTTTTTTGCCCCCTGAAAAACGTCGGCGGGTCGCGATCGAAACCCTCGAGATTTTTGCGCCCATTGCCAATCGTTTAGGGATGCATGCTTTTCGCGTGGAATTTGAAGATTTAGGCTTTGCCGCCCTCTATCCCTTGCGCTCTCGCATTTTAAAAGAAGCCGTTTCCAAAGCACGGGGCAATCGCAAAGAAATCATGGAAATGATTGATAATGAAATTCGTGCCGCCTTGAAAAAAACCAATATTCCCATTCGCTCCATCAGCGGTCGCGAAAAACATCTTTACAGTATTTACAAAAAAATGCATGAAAAACACCTGCCTTTTTCAGAAGTCATGGATGTTTATGGTTTTCGCGTGATCGTGGATAAAGTGGATACCTGTTATCGCGTGCTTGGCGTTTTACATAATTTATATAAACCGATTACACAAAAATTTAATGATTATATTGCGATTCGCAAAGCCAATGGTTATCAATCTTTGCATACGACTTTATTTGGTCCTTATGGTGTTCCGATCGAAGTGCAAATTCGCACCGATGAAATGCATAAAATGGCGGAGTACGGCATTTCCGCTCACTGGTTATATAAAACCGAAAAAACATTTTTCAGTGACGCACAGCAACGCGCCAAAGAATGGTTAAAAGGCGTATTGGAGATGCATAAAAGTTCGCGCAATTCGCTGGAATTTATTGAAAATGTCAAAATTGATTTGTTCCCGGATGAAGTGTATGTGTTTACACCGAAAGGAACCATTATGGAATTGCCAGCGGGTGCGACAGCCGTGGATTTTGCTTATGCGATTCACTCGGATATTGGCAATAGTTGCGTGGCGGCCAAATTGGATCGACGACTGGCGCCACTTAGCACCCATCTTATCAATGGACAACAAGTTGAAATCATTACAGCACCCGGCGCGCGTCCCAATCCCGCCTGGCTTAATTTTGTCGTCACCGGCAAAGCCCGCAGCAACATCAAACATTTTTTGAAAAAACAGCACCGCGAAGAATCCATCGAACTCGGCAAACGCTTAGTCGAAAAATCGCTGCGAAGTTTTGGGTTGAATTTGTCGCAAATTCCAGAAGAACAAATCCAATCGGTGGTTGAAACCACGCAACTCGATTCCGTGAATCATTTATACGAAGAAGTGGGATTAGGCAATCGCACTGCCCTTCTTGCTGCAAAACAAATTGCTAGAGTGAGCGAACAAGGTGAACCCATTAAATCCGATACGCAGCATCCGCTTGCCATTAAAGGCACGGAAGGCATTGCAGTGACTTACGCAAAATGCTGTCGCCCAATTCCAGGCGATCCGATCACCGGTTTTATTGAATCCGGCCGCGGATTGGTTGTGCATACAGAACAATGTCCAACACTCGAAAGTTATCGGCAAAAATCACCTGATAAATTAATCCCGCTACGCTGGGAAGAAAAAGTTTATGGCGATTTTCCAGTCGATTTACGCGTCGATATTTTAAATCAGCGCGGCAGTCTTGCGAAACTCGCGCTCGCCATTTCAGAATCAGAATCCAATATTGAAAATATTAATGCAGAAGAAGTCGTTGATGGGCGGTTTTTCTCCGTGAATTTAACCATCACCGTGCACGATCGCGCTCATTTGGCTAAAGTGTTACGAAAAATCCGCAATGCAAAAAATGTGATGCGCGTCAGTCGCGAGAGCAAAAAGTCACCGCCCCTTCGCACACTGTCATCACGACCTTAAATGTATCATCGAGAACAACCAAATCAGCGTCTTTCTTTTTTGCGATACTGCCTTTGCGTGAAAAGAGGTTAAGTTCTTTGGCGGGATTTTCTGAGAGCATTTTTATCGCATCTTTTATTGAACAATGGGTAAATTGCAAAATATTTCTTAAGGCTTCATTCATTTTTAAAACACTGCCAGCGAGCGTCCCATCGGCAAGATTAACGCGGTTATCTTTTACAAAAACAATTTGACCACCCAATTCATATTTACCGTCAGTTAAGCATTTTGCCCGCATCGCATCCGTGACCAGTGAAATTTTTTCAGGTGTTTTAAGAGTTAAGGCGAGCTGTAAAATCGCAGGATGCACGTGCAATCCATCGGCAATTAATTCAGCTGTCACTTGCTCTGATTGTAAGGCGGCTGCCACAACACCGGGTTCGCGCTGATGCAAAGGGCGCATGGCGTTAAATAAATGGGTGACGTGACTGCATCCGAGCTTGATTGCAGCCAGAGTTTCTTCATAAGTCGCATCCGTGTGGCCGATCGCAGCAATGATTTTTTTTCTTTTTAAAAAACGGATCAGTTCTTTACTGTTTTCAAGCTCAGGCGCAAGTGTTAGCAATTTAATATTATTGCCCGATATTTTTTGCCATGCCGTAACGAGATCAACATTTGGTTTTAAGATCAGATCAGCACGTTGCGCGCCCACTTTTTTTGGGGAAATAAAAGGTCCTTCCAGATGCACGCCTAATAATTTTGCGCCGCTTAATTTTTTTTGATTTTTGACGAAATCATTCACATTCCGTAATGCTTTTTCGATGTCGGTAGGCGCCGCCGTCATAGTGGTTGCTAAAAAACCCGTGGTGCCTTCTTCCGCTAGCGCGCGACTCATGGTTTCCAGGGCATTTTGTGTTGCATCCATGACATCCGAGCCACGCGCACCGTGAACATGAAGATCAATAAAACCGGGGACCAAATGATAATTTTTTGGAAAAGAATAAGCGTTGGCCGCACGTTTTTTAGAAATTTTATTTTTAGGAACAATATCAAAAATTTTTTTATTGCGAACAATCACGCTGCCATTTTTTATCATTCCTTTTTCAGTATGAATTTGCAAATTCGACAGAATGATTTCATTGTCCATATTAAGCGGTCACTTTGACTAATTCACGAATTTTTAAAATGGCGCCGATGGTCGCATCGGCTTCGCGCGCAACCAATCGCGACCTAAGCTCTTCGCCGAGAAAAGGCTCAATGAAAGGTGCAATGCCTCCAAACAAACTGCAGGGTAACAATTTTTCTTGGTTAATTTGCATTTTTATCAACGCATGGCTCACTTGGTCCACGGCGTGGCCTGCTTTTTTCATGAGACGCAGCGCGGCTGTTTCTTCTTGTTGCGCATGATTAATCACTAATGGAGCAAGACGCGCAAATTCACTGGAATTCGCTCGATTTGCCCAAGTGGAAAAATAATCGAGATCTTTATTAAAAAAAGCAAAGACATCTTCAACGAGCGGTGATTTTTCCACGCGGTGATCCAGCCACTGAAAGGTTAAACGCGCCGCTTCCAAACCTAACCAAGCGCCACCACCCATATCATCATGCGGAAAACCCCAGCCGCTGACTTTGAAATGGCTGTCTTTTTCAATTTGATAACCGACAACGCCAGTGCCGACAATAATAATCGCGCCATCTTTCCCTTTGTGTGCACCTAAACAGGCGGTATGTGCATCCGTGTAAACTTTCAGTGTCGCAAATGGATGCGGGCGTTGTAAAAATTCATGATAGGCTTCTTTGACTTCGCAACCGGCGAGTCCCATGCCTGCATGAAAACGATAATGAGAATTGTCTAAGGAAATACCGCTGGATTGCAGGGCTTCTTCTAATCCTTGAAAAATAGCTTGCCACGTTCCATCCACAGATAAACGGATATTGGCAGGGCCGCTGACTGCCTGACCTAAAAGTTGTCCTGCGCTATTTTCGATGCGGATTTTGGATTTGGTACCACCGCCGTCGATACCGATAAAAATGTCTTCAGCCAAGGAAATGCGTCTCCGGTTTTGATTATTGTACCTGACGAGGCTACTTTCGCAAATGGGACAAGGGGATCTTCACAACGCCTGACTCATCGGCTTGATAGCCTTTTTCAGCAGCCCAGGCATGGCCGTAGATCATTTCGAAAGTGAGCGCAAACAGGTTTTCTGAATCTTTGGTAACGGCTAAATCGCGACTAGTCTCGGATATCAATTTTAGGTGCCGCAATTCATGAATTAATTTTTCTTTTTCACGATAAGTCACCGTCACCATTTCGACATCTAAAACAGGATCGGCAAAATGATTTTTTGTCAGCGCATCGCCAATATTATGCATATCAACCAGATGGAGAGCATGATTTTCAGCAATTTCTTTCAACGTATCAGGGCCGAACGTAGAAAACATCACTAAGCTTTCAGGACGCAATAATTGATGCCAATCCGAAAAATTTTTTTGAAAATTGTCAGAAAACGGTAAAAATAAATTCGCAAAAACCAACTCGACAGAATGCGCAGGAAGCGCTAGCATGGCGCTCTCTTCTGTGATGATTTCTGCTTCGGGATATTGCTTTTTTAATAATCCTGCACTGTATTTTTTCGAGACCCCCAACACCAGAATTTTGCTCGGTTTGATCGACATAAACTGCAAGCGCGCAAACAATTGGTCGGCCGATTCTTCGGCTAAAAAATTTTCTTCACTCATTGGAAACCACTTATGCTAAAAAAACATTATCTCAAAAAATGGCTGAATATGCTCTTGCCTTTTGCTTGTATTTTATGTGGTGGGAAAGGGGAAAATATCTCGCTCTGCAAAGCGTGTTATTACGATTTACCCGTTTTAAAAAACGCTTGTCCGGTTTGCGCGAAGCCATTAACAATCGGAAAAACCTGCGGAAACTGTCTGAATGGCCAACCCTTCGACCGAACGTTCGCTCTTTATTTTTATGAACAACCGATTATTCATCTCATTATGAATCTCAAATTTGGCCAAGCGCTGGAACATGCTGAATTATTAGGGCAATTGTTAGCAGAGAACATTCGCGATCATTGGTATTTTCAAAAAAGGTTACCGGATTGTCTCATTCCTATACCCTTGCATCCAAAACGTTTACAAGAACGCGGATTTAATCAAGCGCTGGAACTGGCGCGTCCCCTTGCGAGAACCCTGAATATTCACCTTGATTATTATTCCTGCAAGCGCATTAAATACACAGCGGCACAAGCGACATTAGATGCGGAAGAGCGGCATGAAAACATTAAAAACGCCTTTCATGTCGCACAAAATTTTTCCTATCGGCATGTGGCTGTGCTGGACGATGTCATTACTACGGGTTTTACTATGGCCGAATTTTGCGCCACTTTAAAAAAATCCGGCGTCGAAACCATTGATGTCTGGTGCATCGCCCGTCCTGATTTTTCCCCAATAAACCGTTAGGCAAGAAATAACGCTCTGTGTATAATTCCAAACTCTAATCAGAAGGTAGAAATATGCAAGATATCGTGACTTTTTTACAGACCCATTGGGCCTTGAGTTTAGGATTGCTGATTGTTTTTGGCTTATTGGTTTTATTGGAATTGCTGAAACAAAAACAAAGCCTGGGCGTGACCACATCGCAAGCGACTCAATTGATAAACCGTGAAAATGCCGTAATCATTGATTTGCGAAGCGCAGATGGCTATGCCTCAGGTCATATTCTGAATGCGGTTTCCATTCCGTTTGCCGAATTTTCTGAAAAATTAAAAAAAATCGAAAAATATAAAACGCAACCCATTATTTTGGTGTGCATGACGGGTGCTGATTCCGTTCGAGCGTTGCAAACACTTCAGAAACAAGGCTATCGCGCTTATACTCTTTCGGGTGGCTTACGGGCTTGGCGCGAAGCTGAATTGCCGTTAGTAAAAGGAGCGTAAAAATGGCCAAGGTCATTATTTATAGCAAAGACAATTGCGCTTATTGCGTTTGGACCAAAGATTTATTCGACCACAAAAAAGTAAAATACCAAGAAATTCGCGTAGACCTCGATCCACAAAAACTCAATGAAATGGTCACATTAAGCGGCGGCCGTCGAACCACACCACAAATTTTTATTAATGATAAACCCATTGGCGGTTTTGATGATTTGTCTCAACTTGAAACCTCTGGCGAATTAGACAAATTACTTAAATAATTTCACTTAGAAAGGAAAACACTATGCAAGATAAACCACAGCAAAAATTACAAGGCGATGCCAATGCCCCGCATTTTGAAATTCAACGTCTTTACGTTAAAGATTTGTCTTTCGAGGCACCGAATACTCCACAGACTTTTGTTGAAGATTGGAAACCCGAAGTGCAATTGAATCTCGAAACCAAAAGCAACCGCATTCAAGACAATCTTCACGAAGTGGTCTTGTCGATTACAGCAACGGTTACCACCAATAAAAAATCGGCTTTCTTGATTGAAGTACAACAAGCTGGCATTTTCATGATTTCCGGTTTTCCAGCGGATCAATTACGTCAAATGCTCGGCAGCTTTTGTCCGAATATTTTGTTCCCTTATGCCCGCGAAGTGATTTCCGATATGGTAATGCGCGGCGGCTTCCCGCAATTGATTTTAGCGCCGGTCAATTTTGATATGCTTTACAATCAACACCTGGAAGACGAGAAAAAAGGCTCAAAATCTCAAGAAGGCGGCGACACCAAAGTCCATTAATTTTTTGCGAGCACTTAAAAACATGCAGCAACCCATTGCCGTATTAGGATCAGGTTCCTGGGGGACCGCACTGGCTTTGTATCTCAGTCGTCTGGGTCAAGAAGTGCGGCTTTGGACATTTGAAGCGGACCACGTTCAGGAAATGTTAAAAGATGGCGTGAATAATCGCTATATGCCCGGTTTTGCCTTTCCAAAAACGTTACGCCCAACGGCGTCGCTTTCAGATGCGATTGCTGATGTCAGTGATATTTTGGTTGCGGTTCCGTCTGTTGGTTATCGAAATACGATGACACTCCTTAAGCCACTTTTAAAAAATTCAGCGTCAATTATTTCGGCGACTAAAGGATTAGATCTTGAAACGGGCGAATTGCTGCATACACTTGCGAAAAGTATTTTAGAAAAAGATTTTGATTATGCTGTGTTATCAGGGCCTTCTTTTGCACGCGAAGTGGCTGCAGGATTACCAACGGCTGTAGTGATCGCTGGAAAAAACCAACAGTTTACCCAAAAATTATTAAAACGTTTTAACAGCCCGATTTTCCGCGTTTATTTAAGCACGGACATTCCCGGTGTTGAAATCGGTGGCGTTGTAAAAAATGTTTTAGCAATCGCCTGCGGTATTTCCGATGGCATGGGATTGGGTACCAATGCCCGCAGCGCACTCATCACTCGTGGTTTAGATGAAATGATTCGTTTAGGCTTAGCCGTTGGTGGCGAATATGAAACGTTTACTGGATTAGCAGGCGTCGGCGATTTAGTCCTGACCTGCACCGATGACCAATCACGCAATCGTCGTTTTGGTTTAGCGCTGGGTAAAGGCAAAGTCGCCCACGACGCTGAACGCGAAATCGGCCAAATCGTCGAAGGCAAACGCAATACCGAATTGGTCGTGCAACTCGCGCAAAAACACAAAATTGAAATGCCGATTGCGGAAATGGTTTGGGAAGTGTTACAGGAAAAAACGACTTCAGAAGCTGGTATGAAACAATTATTAGCACGCGAACCGAACGGGGAAACGGATTAATTCCATTTTCCAATTATCCTCGAAATTCTGGGCTCATGGATTTTTCCAATGCTAATCCTTTTTCCACGTGCTGACTTATTTTTTTTAGTAAGCCCGCAAAAGTATCTTTTTTTGCTAATTCATCAAATGCTTTGTCGGTCATCTTTATCTTGTTCCCGTGCAGACCTAAAAAACCATCTTTCTTGCCATTTCTAATTTTATAGTCCTCTATACAGGGATCTAATACATTTTTTTTGTAATCAGAAAAATTTACACTCCTGCAATCGGATAGTCTTTGATAAAATTTTTGAATATCTTGATCGTTTGGATGTTTTTCAAAATAATCTGTACAACTCTCGTAGATTGCATGTCTTTCTGACATCAAAGCCTGCTCTTTATTCTGTGCAGCAGCTTGTTTTGTTTCATCTGGACTTGCCTGCTTGCTATCTTGTGCTTTGAATTGTTGATTACCTTTTGCCATCGCATCAACCATTCCAAAATCTTGGGGATAAGAATCGCTTATTTTTAGGCCCGGATATTTCAATAAGTTTATCTCTTGAAAATTGAGTCTCCCTAACTGCTCCGCAAGATTATTAACATCATTTTTATCCAGTTTTTTAGGTTTATTTTTCATAATTTCTTCGGGTTTTAGTACTGGATCACATTGAAACCAGGTTCCATCATCTTTTCTGGCAAAACAGGCTACAGCAATTTCAGCTTTTTCTAGCGTTTTATCAGGTTTAGCAATATGGATTTCAACGAGCTGTCTGCCATTAAATTCCCTTTCAAACATAGCCCAATAAGGACGAATGGATGGGACTTGAAATCCCCCCCTAATCTCTTTTTCTACAGCAATAGCTACCAGTGTTTCATCAATTCTTTTTTTATTAGCTTCATCATTTTTGTAAAAATAAGGTCTTGAGCCAGCCATAAAACCCCCGTTTTTCTATTAGCTTTATAATTCAATTATAACGCTTATTTTAATTAAAAAAATTTCAATAAAATCAAACGAGAGAATTAAAGATAAAATTAAAGAAAAAAAGACAAGGGGAGATAAACTCCCCTTTTTTTAACTGTTCATGCTTGTCATAAACATCCAGATAGCAAGCAATAAAGGAATGATAAAACCAACCACACTGACCCACATCGGAATAACTATATTCGCAATAACAACGGTTGCTTTGTAATACAATCGCACCAAATGCATAATGGCAACTAAGGTAAAAATAATTCCAGCAACGATTAGCGCAGTGTTCATCATTGATCTCCTTTCAAAAATGATTTTTTTGATTATTACAGAAAAAGAACTCGAGTCAATATTAGTATAAACCCTTAAAAGTGATTTTAGAATTTCCGTTGATTTTGTGTAGTCGCCGCCGAATCTCTGATCGCTTGACGACTATACAACGCATTACGAGCAGTATTGGTCGTGATGATCTGCTTTGTCACCATTTCATTTAAATAAAATTCCAGCGTACACATGCCTTTGTCACCACTGGTTTGAATGGTTGATTCCATATGAGCATTCATGTCCTGACGAATAAAATGACGAATCGCGGAAGTTGCCAGCATGATTTCAAACGCTGCTGCTCGGCCACCTGCAATGCGTTTTACCAGCGTTTGACAAATCACACCTTGCAATGTCTCAGCCAGCAGATTTCTCACCCGATTTTTTTCTTCTGAGGGAAAGACATCAACAAATCGATTAATGGCCAGGGGTGATGAACTCGCATGCAACGTTGCAAGTACCAGATGCCCTGTTTCCGCTGCAACTAAAGCAAGACGCATGGTTTCTAAATCGCGTAATTCGCCGAGCAAAATCACATTCGGATCTTGTCTTAACGATGCGCGCAATGCGGTTGCAAAATCCGGTGTGTCGCGGCCAATTTGAATTTGGCTGATAATACTTTTTTTACTGGTGTGAACAAATTCAATCGGGTCTTCGATGGTAATGATGTTACAAGAACGAAATCGATTAATATAATTTATCATGGCGGCAAGCGTTGTTGTTTTTCCTGAACCCGTAGGGCCTGTCACCAAAACCAAGCCATATTGCAAAAGCAACAAAGATTGCAGATGAATCGGCAAACCAATTTCTTCAAACGTTGGCACTTTTGGCGGAATCACACGAAATACGGCCGTAATACCATTTAATTGATGGATGACACTAACACGAAAATTACCAATTTTCGGTAATGAGATTGCCATTTCAATCACAAGATTTTTTTCAAATGCAGCGATTTGTTCCTCAGTCATGAGACTGTAAATCAGCATTTTATTTTCATCATCTGAAAAAGAATCAAATTCTTTGAGCGGAATGAGCACCCCATGAATCCGTAAAATCGGCGGCAAATCCGGAACTAAATGCAAATCAGACGCTTGTTTTTTCACGCTGATTTCGAGCAATTTTTCGATATGAGGGACTTTTTCCATCTTTTAATTATACCAAACTGAGCTTAGTTATATTGACGAGGCGCGCTCTAAAATAGAGCAACTAATGAAGAATTGGCCTATTAATCGTACATCAACTGATCTAAAGGGGTCATATCACCCTTTGGCGTAGACTGAATTAACTCATTGATCACATCGGTCATGCAAAGCAAGCGCAAGACATTCGGCGTAATATCATCAAAAATGACTTTGACACCCATGGTTGAGCCCTCGACTTCTTCGAAGGTCACACCAATTCCATAACCAAGACACAAAGAACTTAATTGGTCCGCACGCCGCGCAATGGCTGGCAATAACCCAGTCGGCGCCAACACTTCATCAACCGTCATCGGCCGACCATTTAAACTAAAGCGCGCATTCATACCACGCGCAATTTTCGCTAATTGTTCAGAAATAGTAGCCATTTAACGTCTCCACCACGGCTGCGCGACTTTGCGAGGCCCCGCAAGATAAGATCGCAACCAACGCAAAAAGACAATCACCGAAAAACCATATCGCTCAAGCGCGGTAAAAAATAAGGTCGCAATCAAAGCAAGTATAAACGTCCACAAACGGATATGGAAAATCAAAAATAGCAATGGAAAACAGGCTCTGAAGTCAATAAACCAGAACCGTACGTTTCTTGCAGAATCTCGCCAGTGTGCCATTGATTTCTCTCGTTAGTATTATCTTAATCCTATACTGCAAATACTATTTTTACTAGTCGTCGGTAACATGTGTATAGATCATTGATTCCACATATTTATTAACTATTATCGATACAATGCTATACTAATAAAAGATCTCCAATAAATAATAATAAGGAGTCATTATGCTCAGTTTATTTAGCAAAAAACCTAAGCAACCTGTTTCCTATGTCCCTGGCCTCGCAACGGAGCCAGACGCCGCAGCAGCACCTGAAAAAGTTAAATCCGATCATAGACCACGAGTTGGGAAATTCACTGTTTCAGAAGGGGATAAAAAAGAAGAGCTGACCGCTATTATCTGGAATATAGATGATCCTAGAACAGGCGGCAGTGGAAATGGCAGAGACTACAGTACTGCCTTGGAGGGCGATGACAAATACAGGATAGCTAAAAAAAACGGCATTTTAACTGGATTAAAAACCATGATGGAAGCGCAAAAACCCGTTGCGCTGGTTCATTTGCAAGAAGCGTTTTTTGAAGAAGCTGGGGGACTTTTCGCACCAGGAGAATTTGAAAAAGCATTTCCCAATATGAATCTTGTTAAAGAGGGTTCAGTTCTTACGCTTTATGACCCAGCGATATTGGATTTAATGCCTAGACCAGAACAAGATGCAAAAAAAACACCTGCACAACCACAGTTTGTTACAAGCCATCTGGAACTATCATTTAAAACTAAGAAAAATGGCATAGCATTCACAACGCACAACGTGCATTTACAACATCAGGAATTCCCACAAGAACAACAAAAATATTTAACAGAATTACAAAAAAAAGGCGCAGAGGGACAAATGGATCGTAAAGAAAGTAAAGAATCGCATTTTGTATTTGGTGATGCAAACGGAAGAGTTGCGCGTCCTGACGAAGCTTGCTTAATTAATAATACGGTTGCCAATGAATTTAGACTAAATTGGGGACGAAATGCAGCACAAGGATGTGATTCGACCGATTTCATGCTAGGCCCTGAGGATTTTATACCTACTTTGCCTTTGAATCCTGAAACCGGCAAGTCGTGTGCATTAACCTCTGAGCAATGGAATACACAACAGCGTGATTTTACGGACTTCCAACATATAGAGGTGAATAGACAAAGACCCGCCTTAGAAATTGGGGCAACTCTCACAAAATATCGAACTGTATGGCAAGAAGAATTCATGGATAAAAGTGAGTCTTTCCCTGCAGAGGATATCGAAAAACTATTTAAAGAAAATGGGGTAGTCTTTGGATTGAGCACTAACATGTCCTGCCAAACCATGCCAGCGTTACACTTTACACACGGTCACAATGAATTCACAGAATTTTTAAAAGATCATTTGAAAAGAAATGATTATTTTACTGTTGAATCAAATATGGTGGGCATCAATCCTGCGAAATTAATGGAAGCAAGAAATATATTTGCAGAGATAATTAATAGATATAATGATCCTGCCTATCTTCAAGCTTATAGACAAGTAAAATTATTTCAGACATATGCACAAATTTTATATAAACCGGATTCGAAAGAGCGCCAATCTCTTTATGATCTAGAAACATTGCCCGCGGATAAACAAGCTGAAAAAATTAGAGCTAATATGGCAAAAGATTGGGCATTGGTTCAAGGTATTGGCAAAACACCCGACAAAATGGAATATGCAGAAAAGCGTGATGCTTTTAGAGCTTTATATGCGGATAGCCTGAGCAAACAAAAAATGACTAAAACGGATGCTTATAAAAGAGTTGGCTTGACTGTACCTTGGAACCAAAAAGCATCCGAATTTACTAAAGAATTAAAGCAAGATGATTTAGATAAATTGATTAAAGACGCCGCTCACGAAGAAAATGAACGAACAGGAAAAGGTGAAAAACTAGGAAGATCGAGTAGAATAGCGAAATTTTTGCAGATTAGAGAATTTCAAGTGGATAGGGCTATAAAAGCAGCTAAAACAAAACAAGCTCAACCAACATCAACGGAATTTAAAAAAGGTAGCTAACCCTGTGACACTTTCTAACGCCAGGCAGCGGCATTTTTGCAATCAAGAAAATCTTTGAATCCACTGTTGACAGCATTTCCCCATCTTGCTTCAATCCTTTATAATCATCGAACGGAATTAAGGATATCGCCCGTTTATGAAACTAAAGACTTTTTTGATCGCGCTTTTGGTTATTGCATTAAGCGCCTGTTCTACACCACCTTGTAATCCGCCGATTACCAATTCGGACGCTTCACTTGCGGAAGCTTCCTATGCCGTCAGCCGTTCGATTTCCAGTCTGTCAGAAATTGCTCAAGCGGCGCACCCGTTGCCACAATTTGAAGCGCCGCCCTGCCCTGCAAGCTATGGCATGTCGGGATTGGCTTCAATTGATTGGTCGGGGCCGGTGGAACCTTTGGTTCGGGAAATTGCTAAAATGACCAGCTATCGCGTACGCGTGCTAGGGACTGCGCCTGGCATACCCATTCTGGTGACGCTCTATGACAAAAATATGATGATTGCCGATATACTACGCGATGTCGCCTTTCAATGCGGTAGGCGCGCGGCCATCGTGGTTTATCCCGAAAGCCGTGTTATTGAATTGCGTTACGCTAAAAATTAATGGATGAGAGAATGGTGAATTTTGTTAAAAATGTCCTGTCATTGCGAGGAGCGCTCTTTGCGACGAAGCAATCTTTTAGAGATTGCTTCGACCTAAAGAGCAGGCCTCGCAATGACGTGCGGCTGGCAATCATTATCACTCTTACATTGATGATGAGCGCTTGCAGCTGGTTTTCTTCTTCTTCCACCAATATTGATCCCACTAACTTATGTCAACTGCAAGATTTACACGATGATACACCGCCGAACACAGCGGCTGGCTCGCCTCAATTGAGTCAACTACGCGTCAAAGCGCTGCAAGATACCGCCATGAGTTTATCGGCTCAAGGGGGGCTTGCCTGGTCTTCTATTGCGATTAATCAGAATTTGCTAAAAGACAAATGGTATCTCGAAACCATTTATAATTTTAATGGCATGATGTTAAGCCACGGCGTCATTCCGCCCGTTTTGGAAGAAGGCGATAACAGCTTAAACCTCGCCGACCCAAACACCATTCGAGTTTCCGACAAAACTTATAAAATTGTCACTCAAGCGCGTTTTGCAACCACACCCCCCAACTGGCGGGATTATTTATGGATGACGTTTGATAAACCGGAAATTCCACAACGATTTTTATTGCCCCGCACAGCAAGTGAAAGAAAAGTCTGGCGCGAAGCGGTCAATAAAGGCTGGGAAAAAGGCGTACAACAATCGTTTTCTATTTTCCAACAAAATCTGGCGCGCTTGAAACGGGATTACAAAGGCATGATTTTATATCGCAAACTGTTACAGGAAAAAATGATCAGCGCGCCCTATGTCACGCGCACTGAATTAGGCGTCACGGGAGATGGAAATGATATGCGTATTAACGATCAAGTATTGCGTATCACTGTGTTGCCGAGACTACAAACTGACAGTACTAACTGGAAACCAATCGTGGTGCCACAATGAAAACTTCACATGAATTTTTATATCCACAGGAACCCATTCGATTATCGGTTGATTCGGCGAATGAGATTTTAATTCACTGTGTGAAACTGGGTGCGTCTGATATTACTTTTCAAACAGGAGAGCCGATTTTTGCGGAAATTTTTGGTCGATTAAAAAAAGTGACGCGGCGGAAATTATCCAACACGGAAGTGGGCGAAGTGATTAATTCGATGTACGGTCCAAACGGTACCGCGCAAATTATGTCGGGAAAAGATGTCGATACGCATTATGAAATTCGTCCTAATCGCACAGACCGTTATCGGTTTCGTATCAATGCAACCGGCTGTCAGGTTGAAGGTCACGATGGCATTCAAATTACCGCGCGAACCATTCCGAGTGATCCGCCAACGCTTGCCAGCATGAATTTACCCAAAGAAATTTTAGAATCGATCGAACCCGAACAAGGTGTTGTGTACATCACCGGTGCGACAGGTTCTGGTAAAAGTACCTTGCTTGCCGCGATCATTCGCGATATCGCAGAAAATGCGGAAAGTAACCGTAAAATCTTAACTTACGAAGCACCAATTGAATTTGTTTACGATTCCGTCGAAAAAACCTCTAGTATCGTCAGTCAATCCGAAATTCCGCGACATTTGCCGAGCTTTGCAGCGGGTGTGCGTAATGCCTTGCGTCGTAAACCGCGATTGATTCTGGTGGGTGAAGCGCGCGATCCTGAAACGATTAGTGCTGTGATGGAAGCTGCGATGACCGGTCACCCGGTTTATACGACCCTGCACAGTAATGGTGTCGCAGAAACTGTTCGTCGTCTCGTTACCACTTTTCCACCTGAAGAACGACAAGGACGTACGATTGATATTATTGAAACTATTCGTCTGGTTGTTTCGCAACGTTTGTTGCCGACCGTCGATGGCAAGCGTGTAGCTTTACGAGAATATTTAGTATTCGATGAAGCACTGCGCGATGTGTTACTGGATGTTGACCCAATCAACATCACTGCCATGGTCCGCAAAATGGTGCGAGAAAAAGGCCAAACGATGGAAAAAGATGCCAACGAAAAATTCAAAGCAGGGATTATTGCGGAACGCACTTATCGCGTGATTGCGGAACAAGCAAAACGTGAAGATAAAGATGCGGGATTGGTCGAATAGTAGGTTTTAATCCAAATTTACTCTTACCCATCGGCATCCGGAGGTTCACCACCGGGTGCTGCATCGACTTGATTATTTTGTCCCTGCGCCTGACCACCTCCTCCGCCAGTTTTTTTACGACTACGCCCACTTACTTTACCCACTGCAGCTTGTGCACCACCTGCCACAGCGCCACCTGCCGCTTCTGTCCCACGCTTAATTTCACCCATGGCTTCGGTTTCGCCGTAGCTAACCGCTTGACCACCAATCCAGGTCATCACACGTTCTGGAATTAAGTGGATGAGGGTAAAACATTTATTTAAGGCAGTAATAATCAAAAATACATAAGCAGCCATAAATAAAATCAACGTAGCGAATGAAGGGTTGCCAGCGATTTGGCTCATCGCATAAGAAAAAGTGTTGTTAATAAACATCACGATGACGACTGAAAAAAAGATTGAAACGATTAAGCCAAAAATCATTAACGAGGGACGCAATAATACATTTAACAATAACATGATTGCAGGTTCTGCACGGCCTAATATTTCATGTTGGCCGCCTGGACTTAAAATACCGATGGCAACTAAAGGCGAAGCAACCATGGCTTCTATTGTTGCAATGATCCAGCCGATCGCCGTCATAGTAAAAATAATATATGGAATCAAAGGAACATAGACAGACAGTAACCCGCCAAAAGTAAATAGAAATCCAAGAACTCCTGACAAAATAGGTAGAAAAAGCAGGATCACAGCACTTATAGCGGGTGATAACCCTGTGATCAAGAAATTTCCAAATGCAGAAGGAGTTAAACCTCCAGCCCAAACCGCAACGAAGGTGCCAATCACAAACGCTGCAAAAAGGCTTTCCGCTGTATATAGAAGTTTTTGACCAAAATTTGCCAGATTAATTAGGGGATTGAGAGTAACAGTTCCGCCCGAATTTCCCGTCAAATTTGTCATCCATCCGTTCATTATTCCATTCGCACCCGCATCCAGATCAGACCCAATAGTGCTCATTTGCGCCGGGAGCATATTACTAAAAGAACCTTGTCCTCCTCCAGAGATGGTACCTGTACCAGTACCCTGTAGCACGGTTTGGATAAAACTTTGGGAAGCCCAATAATTATTTCGATAACCAGACATGGCGTTTTGAACTAAACGGGGATCATTGCCCTGTACCGTAAAGACTGGATTTGCAGCACTCGCCGATGAACTACCTACCTGAGCGAGCTTATAAAAGAAAGCGCCCCCCAATATCCAACCATTGCTTGACGCTTGATTCGTCCAACCCGCATCACTTGCTGGCGGAGGCAATGAAGGAATTGCGGATGCTATGCCTTGCTGAATACTACTAACATAATAATTTGTTGCAGCGCTAATAAAATTGATCCCTTGCAAAGAAGCTTGCAACTGATACGGCCAATACAAATTTTTAATAGCATCTGTACTTGTATTAGTTTTATCATTACTTCCGGTTGATGAATCCACCCATTTAGGAAAAGAATCCGAGCTGCAAGTTTGGCCCGGGAATCCATAAATACAACAATTATCAGAAGATATCCCCATTGGATTACAATAATTTTGTATCCAATCCGGCGCCTTGGGTGTCATCACTACATTAAATGATACATAACTTAAATCGGTATTAACAAAATTAGTGGCAATTCCCCCTAACAAAGTAACCACTTGTTGCAAAGCATTTTGTTGAGCCACACAAGCGCCACACATTAATATTTGATTACGGTCCGTGGTACCGGAGCATTCAGGAGAGCTTGCATTGGAAGCACAATATGTTACGGAACCGCACGTTCCACTTGGTCCCATCTTATAAACACCCGGCTGAGAAAGAGCATTATTAATATTCAGAACATCTGTTGTGCAAAAAGGCTCAGTTTGATGGGCGGGATCTGAGCAATAATAAAGAACATCGCCACTATATTTCAAGCCACCAGCATTAGTCACCCTAGCACTCGCTTGACAGACCAAACCTTGAAATAAAGTTCTCATTGCAGGGGTAACTACAGTCGCATCGGGTCCAGTAGGAGGGTTGTAAACAGAACCCGTTGTTTGTACGTAATTTAATGCCGTATTCCATAATTGATCTGCCATCCCTACCCCTTGCAAAATGACCCACATCATCACAACTTGCAAAGAAGAATAACCGGATGCGGTAGGAAATAATGCCGCAATGCCAAAAACTGATCTTAATGGCACCCACAAGCCGCTCCATTTTTTCCCCATGAATTCGCCTTCATGAGCCGTAGCAAGTAAACCTACAACAGTGGTATAAACAATAATAAAAGAACCTAATACCAGCATAGTTGTATTAAATGTTCTAAATAGCGTCCCCATGATTAAGGAAGCAGGAGCTCCGCTACCAGTGCTTGGCTGCAAAATAGTCCCCACAGGACCAAAAATCATCCCTAGGTAATAAACGGATTGATCATTTGCAGGAATAGTAAATAAATTCATTCCGCACCACCTTTGAGATCAAACGGCTTTCCTTGTTTCCATTCTGCAAAAGTACATCCCAACTTTCTAAATTTAATTTGGAAATGCCAAAAATGATAACGAAATGCTTGCGTCAACAATAAGGCCGTTGCAGCGATGGCTAGCAGCCATCCTGAAAACGTCCCAAAATAGAGCATCAAGACAAAACTGAACGCGAATGCAACAGCTGCCAGTATGACAAAAATAATGCTGGTAATTAAATAATTCCGTTGAAGTTCATGGACATGTTTCTCGCTCAAATGAAGACGTTTGACAGCTTGATCAAATGTTTCTTCGCGAGCAGGAATGGGAACGGTAAAAAGTTGTCTTAAAGTGGCGTAGATTTGTATGGTTTGGGCTTTTAAATAATCATAACCAAGCCAAGCGCGCGGGTTGATATATGTCTTACGGTTGACTTTGACGATGTCCTTTAACGCCATTCAGACCTCAGTAAGCTCAAAGCTTCATTTTCTACCTCAATTCAGTATACTACAGAATATGAAACCTGCCACTCTTTAATAAAAGGATACCCATGCCAGATTTGAGTCTTAAAGCCGCGCATGAATTTTGGAAAAATTATAATGATCCAATGATTTATCGCGTCATCGCTTTTATGGAAGTGGTGGAAGCTTGGACACTGGATGGGAACCCGGAATTAGAGCCTGCCATTGAAAGTTTAGGCAAAAGCCTCGATGAGATTAAAAAATTCGAACTGGGCAAAGAAGAACAATTTGTGATTTTGCTTGCTCATCTTAAAACCTCGCGAATTCTCCGGATTTTGCAAGCCATTGATACTATTGAACCGGGCTCCGCTTCCAAGGTGCTCATGTATGCCGAAGAAAATAATTCTCCTGAAAACTTATTAACAGGACTGTTTTTACGGCGTAATATAGTTTTTGAGAGACTGCGATTATTGTCGCGGGTCTTCTCGCCCCAGCGGTTTGAGCTGGTATTAAAAGTGATGGAGCAAGACCATGTTTAACACGGTGCCACACCAGTCGATTTCTTATTTTCAGCCTTTGCGTGCGTCGAACGCGGTTGGCGAACCAGGCGCTGCACCGGTTGAAAATACGCGTACGCTCAAAAATATTTTTTTTATGCAGTTTGGCATGCTGGTATTCTTGTTGATGTTGATTGTCGCTTTGTCGGTTTGTTTTGCACAAAATTACAGTTTTCAGGCGCCTTCAGCTCCGGCTATTACGCCTTCAATACCCAATACCAATTCAAATGAAAATTATAAAAAAAGTATTGAGGCAATCGGTCAACAAAGCCAAGAATTGTTAAAACAACAAGCCGCACAAGCGTTGTCGAAGTCAGCTCCAACCAATGCTCCCCCATCTGCGGCTCCGATTCCAGCTTCCCCTCAAACAACGATACGTACAACACCGCCAGCGCCGCCTTCTTCTGCCCCGCTGCCCGCACCAAATACTGTCGTTCCGGCAACACCATTGGTATCAGCACCTCCTGCTCCACCCCCAATGACAAATTCTACGGCACCCGAGGCGACACAAACAAAAGTTTATACCGGTTTTCAAGGATCGCAACCTACAGGCACAACGACGAAATCAAACCAACAAACAAATACGCAATGGAATATCAAATATTAAAAAGGAATTTTTATGAAAAAAAATTTCAAAAAATGGATACTAGGCAGCTTCATTTTTTTTAGCGCTTTTGGAACTAATGCGTTTGCCCAAAGCGATGCTTTGTTACAACAAATTGCGAATAATACACAAGCAATCATGCAATCTGTCAGCAATTTGCCCGCTTATATTCAGCAAGCCACGGCGTTCATTTTGATGTGGACTAATACTGATAGTTCAGATACCTCAAAAAATTTGGGGCAAGCCTTTCAGGATTATCAAACGAGTATCAGCGCGAACTATAAAGCACAAGCCAGCACAACAATTCAACAACGGTTATTGAAAGATTTTTTTGGTGACGCGACACCCTCTACATTTATAGATGCCAATGATGTGGTTTATCAAATTTTCCCTATGCAACCTCAAAAATTTCTTTATTTTAATCCTGATCCGCGCGCTACCAATCAACAAAGTGCTCCGGATTATGCTTACAATTATCTTCGCTATGCGTCTGGATTAAATGTTTCTCACATCAAACCTGAACCTGCTTGGAACGGAAAGAAAACTCAGAAAGATAGATATAATGCTTATTATTATTCTATTTCAGCAGTACAAACTTATAATGCTTATGCCCTAAGTAATTTATATGCCAATTACAATAATGGCGACAATCTCTCAAAAACCCAACAAGCATTGATAACGCAAGCCTCCAGCAGCGACTGGTTTACTCAAGTGGGTGGAGAAAATATCAGCGTCGTCGTCAGACAAATTCTGATGTATGAATCACAAATCTACGTACTGCTTTCTCATATGTATAATCTCGAAAAACAAATGCTGACCGCGCAAACCATGAATAACACGTTGTTGATATTGTTAAATCAATACAATGAAGATGTGATGGTCAAGAAAGCGGATGGAACGATTAGGGATTAGCAGAATTCGTGATTCGTCATTGCGAGGAGCGTTTTTTGCGACGAAGCAATCTTTTGGAGATTGCTTCGCCGTCTACGACGGCTCGCAATGACGGGGAGTCGACAATTATTCAACGTTTTGCACCTGCTCTCTCACCTGTTCAATCAAAACTTTTAACTCGACAGAAACGCGAGTGGTTTCAACTACAACTGATTTTGCACCTAACGTATTCGCTTCGCGATTAAGTTCCTGCATCAGAAAATCCAAACGTCTGCCGACCACACCCCCTTGTTTCAAAACCCGCCGCACTTCAGAAATATGCGTATCAATGCGATCAAGCTCTTCCGTGACATCGGTTTTTTGCGCGAACAAAATCATTTCCTGCTCGAGACGGCCGGTGTCCATTTCAAGTTTAACATCCGCAAATTTTTTACTGATTCGTTCGCGCTGTTCTTTTAAAATTTCCGGCATCATCTGACGCACCTTGCCAATTTCCGCTTTCATGCTTTCCATGCGCTGTAAAAATAATTGTTTTAACTCTTCGCCTTCGCGCTGACGGGCGGCGACTAAATCTTGAAGTGCTTTTTCGATTAATTTTAAAATTTCATCTTCGATGGTTTCGAGATCGAGTTCTGCAATTTGTAAAATGCCGGGCCAATGTAAAATATCCATGGTATTCACAGGCGCTGGATTTTTTAATAATTTGGCAATGGTTTCGTTGGCCTGACACAATCTTTCAGCCAAATGATTATTAATAATAATTTCAGTGCCCGTAACGTCACCCGGTTGATAGCGGATATGACATTCAATTTTGCCGCGCTTGATGTAATTGCGTAATCGCTCGCGCATGGCGCTTTCGATTTCGTGCAAGGTTTCTGGCAGTCGGACGACGAGTTCAAGATAACGATGATTGATGGACCTTAATTCACAGACCGCACTTCCCCATTTACCTTGACCTTGTGCACGTGCAAACGCTGTCATGCTTTGAATCATAATAATTTCTCCGCTCTTATTTTTATTTAGCCATATTAAAACTTTTCTCGCAACTGGCTATTTTTCTGAACGAAAGTATAATGAATGTCCCAAATAAACCAGAGAGCAGCCATGCGTCCTAGCCAACGAGCCAATGATCAATTACGCGACATCCGGATTACCCGACATTATACAAAACATGCGGAAGGATCTGTATTAGTGGAATTTGGTGATACCAAAGTGATTTGTACCGCAAGCGTTACGGCTGGCGTTCCGCCCTTTTTGAAGGATAAAAAACAGGGCTGGGTCACTGCGGAATATGGCATGTTGCCACGCTCTACGCATGATCGCATGGCGCGTGAAGCCGCAAAAGGGAAACAAGCCGGTCGCACACAGGAAATTCAGCGTTTGATTGCGCGTTCATTGCGCGCCGTCGTTGATCTAACGGCGCTTGGAGAAAATTCAATCACGGTGGATTGCGATGTCATCCAAGCGGATGGCGGAACTCGTACTGCATCGATTACGGGCGGATGCGTGGCACTGGTTGATGCAATACGAAAGATGAAAAAAGAAGGACGGATTACCAAAGACCCGGTGAAGCAATTAGTGGCGTCGGTTTCTGTCGGGCTTTTTAAAGATATGCCGATTTTGGATCTGGATTATCTTGAAGATTCGACGGCGGAAACGGATATGAATGTGGTAATGACGGAACACGGTGGATTTATCGAAATTCAAGGAACGGCCGAGAATGGTCGTCATTTTGATCAGGGGCAATTGGATAATTTAATTGTGCTGGCGAAAAATGGGATTCAGGAGTTGATTAAAAAACAGCGAGAGGCGCTAATTTAATCACCGTCATTGCGAGACCCGCTTTTTAGATCGAAGCAATCTTTTGGAGATTGCTTCATCGCCTATGGCGACTCGCAATGACAAGAAATTTTTAATTTCTATTTCATGCGATGTTCGGGTGCGGAGACTGGAGCTTCTTTCGAGACTTCTTTTTCTGTCGATGTGCCCCACATAGCAGGCGTTTGACGACGCAATTTCGCTTCATTCATTTCAGTTGTGACAACCCCCGCTGCAAATGCAATTTCATCCCCTTCGACACGATCAGGCAGAAATTGCCCACCACTTGCCAGGCTTGCCAACATCTTGCGTTTTTTACTTTCAATGGTAGCATCGACAATATGAACGGGGATGGGTTTATCGGGGTTATCGGGGTTATTAAATACTCTTCGAATCGTATCTGGTATTTCTTTAGGCATAGGTAATCGATTTTGAACTATATCCACGCCATAAAAAGTCAAAATTAAAGGCGAACCATCAGCAACCAGCAATGTTCGTCCACTACCCTCAGTATGCTTGATGACGCCTGCAGTAATTTTTTGAGAGGCGGCTGCAGGTACCGTTTCGAGAAATTTTTCGACAGAAATGGGTTTACCCGATATCGGAACCATCTGATCCCTTATTTTATAAGTACCGCTCATAAAAACTCCCTAAATTCTTTTCTTCATACTTCAATTATAAGTAACTCACCTTAAGAAACACTTAAGATATTCGCCCGACTTTAGTCAGATTTTTCAGTTATATGGGGATAACATAGTCTATTATCAAGGGGGCGTGATCGGAAAAACGCTGATCTTTGTAAATGGAGGCTGATTTTACTGTGTTTTTTAAACCCTCGGTGACGACCTGATAATCGATGCGCCATCCTACATTTTTTGCCCACGCTTGTCCACGATTAGACCACCACGTGTATTGGTCGGCTTCAAAATTAATTTGCCGGAAAGCATCATGAAATCCAAAGTCACCAAAAAGCTTATCCATCCAGGCGCGCTCTTCGGGCAGAAACCCGGAATTTTTTTGATTGCCACGCCAATTTTTTAAATCAATTTGTTTGTGTGCAATATTCCAATCGCCGCAGATAATATAGTCGCGCTGATTTTTTTGCAATTGTCTTAAGTGCTCTGCGTATTTTTCTAAAAAATCAAACTTAATCGTTTGACGTTCTTCGCCACTGGTTCCGGAAGGTAAATAAAGTGATGCGACGACCACCTCACCAAAATCCGCTTCGATGTATCGACCTTCTTGGTCTGCTGTGGCCCATCCTAATCCGCGGGAAATTTTTTTTGGGTGTTTTTTGCAAAAAATGCCGACACCGCTATAACCTTTTTTTTCAGCGCAATGAAAAAAGGCGTGATAGCCTTCGGGTTGCAATAAGTGATTGGCAAGATCTGCTTCCTGCGCCTTAATTTCCTGCAGACAAATCACATCGGCATTTTGTTCTTGCATCCAGTCAAAAAAACCTTTTTTGGCGGCAGAACGAATGCCGTTGACATTGATGGTGATAATACGAGCCATGTTAATCTCACTGCTAATCAAAAGAGCCCGTCATTGCGAGTCGTCGCAGACGGCGAAGCAATCTCTAAAAGATTGCTTCGTCGCAAAAAGCGCTCCTCGCAATGACGGGCTCTGCATACTATTGTCCTAACAAATTATTTAATAACTCGCCGGCTTTTCCAGGTATTTGTCCTTTGATTTTATCCTGGATTTTATCTTGCACTTCTTTTCTGGCTTTTTTTAATTGCTGATCAGCAATCACTTTCATCAGTGCGCTCGGATCTAAACGAATCGATGGATTATCTAAATTTCCGGAAATCGAAATCGGAATAGAAACACCATAAAGATTCGCCAGATTATTTTTCTGATTCGTGGTATCAGCCTGTTTGAAAGAAGTTTGTAATTGATAATTAATTTTTTTGTTAGGAAGATCAATGGTACCTTTACCATGACCTTCAAATCTCGGCGCATTCAGATCAAAATCATTGTTGGTCACTACGCCATTCTTAATGTTTGCAGTTCCAGTCAATGTGCCAAACGCCGTTTCATTTGCTGAATTGGTCGGCATGTCTTGCTTTTTCGTGACCGCATAAGCACTATCTAACAAGTTACCAATGTTGATGCCCTTCAAGACGCCATTATTGAAATTGAGTTTTGCGGTGCCATTTAAATTTTTCACAATGGTATTACCATCCGTTCCAGCCGTTGTTGCTTGAAAATCAATATTCCCTGTACCGGTAATTTTAAATTTGCTATCCGCCGCCAAATCATTCATCAAGGGTTCAGCTTGAACATTGGTTAATTTTCCTTGAACTGAAAATTGCGGAACCGCAGTATTCAAGTTGATTTTAGCGGTGCCATCGAGACTGCCTTGATAAAAAATCGCGGAAATAGGCGATAACGTTAACACTCCTTTATCCAACTGCGTGCGAATATCCATTTTGGAGATACGCACTTTCGATGCCTGGATTTCATCAATTTTCACTGAACCCGTCAGATTAGCCGATTGCAAAGTAGTCGAGGCTGAAAAATCAAAATCGCCGCTTAAGTTGGTCATGCGTTGCAATGCGGGTGTATCAAGCCCTGTCTTTTGTAAAAATTCTTTTACATCAAACGGTGCGATGGTGACATGGCCTTTTGCTTTTGGAGTCGTCAGCATTTCATTGATGTTCATTTTTCCAGTCATTTTAATATTCGCAAGTGATCCGGAAAAATTATCAATTTCCAATGTTTGACGAGTTAAATCAAGCGCTGTATCGCCTTTGATGGCAAGATCAAGGGTTTTTGCTTCTTTGGTGATTTTTGCAGAAAGATCGAGATCATGCAGAATAAACATTTGTTTTTCGAGATTGATCGACACATTGGAAGTCATCGAAACTTGGCCAGAAATAACGGGATTTTTGCCAGAAAATTCAAATGACATGCTAAAGGGAAACGGTTCAAGCAAACTCACATCTTTCGCATGAAAATCAAATTTTTGAATGTCGTAATATTGTTTGGTTTTCTCATTTTGCCAGCTAATCACAGCATTTGAAATATCAACACCTGCAACCGCCAATCCCATCGGCGCGCGCGCCATGGAAGTTGAAGAAGAAGGGGTTGTATTTTTTTCTGAAGAATTTTGTAAATCCGCCCAATTGGTTTTGCCATCAGCATTGGTAATCAAAAATAATTTCAGTCCATTTAATGAGATCCCGCTGGATTTTACATGCCCTTTTAATAACGGCATGATTTTGACACTCACGGTCATGCTGTTAATTTCAGCAAAGGTTTTTTCTTTAAAATCGCTTGGATTGCTTAATTCAAGATGCCCTACTTTAACGCCTAATGAGGGAAAAAGCGTCCAGGACAAATCCCCATCAATGGTCAAATCGCGGCCTGTTGTTTTTTTAACCTGGTCGGTGATCAGCGGCTTAAACCGATTAGGATTGACGACCGTCACCAATAAAATCAGCGCAATAACGGCAATCAGAGCAACAATAACGATAAAACTCGCAATAAATTTTAACCATCTCATAACACCCAACCTCACTATTTGATTATTGAGCGGGTGATGGGAATCGAACCCACGCTAAGAGCTTGGGAAGCTCCCGTTCTACCATTGAACTACACCCGCAAAGTTTGCGATATTTTATGTGATTTAGGGATGAAAGCAATGAAAAGGAAGGCCCCAAATGGGTATAATGGACAAATTTAATGAGGATTTTATGTACAAAATCTGTTTTTACGCGCCAGAAAGCCATATGGAACAAATCAAAAACGCCATGTTTGAAAGCGGGGCTGGGAAAATCGGTGAGTATTCCCATTGCGCCTGGCAGGTCTTAGGCGAAGGGCAATTCATGCCGCTGAAAGGCAGCAATGCTTTTATTGGTGAAGTCAATGAATTAGAAAAAACGCCTGAATACAAAATCGAAATGATTTGTGATGATAAATACCTTCGTGATGTGATTTTTGCCCTGAAAAAAACCCACCCCTATGAACAACCTGCTTATCAAGTTTTTAAAATGGAAAATTTTTAATGCAAACCTATTTATTTTATGACATCGAAACCACAGGGTTGAATAAATCGTTCGATCAGATTTTGCAATTTGCAGCAATTCGCACCGATCAAAATTTAAAAGAGCTTGAACGCTATGAATTGCGCGTGAAATTAAATCCCGATTGCATTCCAGCACCCAAAGCATTAATTACGCATCATATTGGTGTTAACGCGATGCGCGAGGGTATTGCTGAAATTGATGCGATCAAACAAATTCATCAATGGATGAATACGCCCGGCACCATCAGTCTTGGTTACAATACGCTCGGTTTTGACGATGAATTTTTACGATTTTCATTTTATCGAAATTTATTGTCGCCTTATACGCATCAATTTGCGAACCAATGTCAGCGCATGGATTTATATCCGATGTGCGTGATGTATTATCTTTTTAAAAATCAACTGATGAACTGGCCCCAAAAATCCGGCGCCGTTTCGCTGAAATTAGAAGAATTAAATCGCGCCAATCAACTCGCAACAGGCCGCGCGCATGATGCGATGGTGGATGTGGAAGCAACACTTGCGCTTGCGAACATTTTTTTTAAAGATCAGGAAATGTGGAAATATCTGTCCAGTTATTTTAACAAGCAAATGGACCAAACGCGTTTAAATCAATTACAAAATAGCGAAGCGTTAATGGTGGATGGTATTTTTGGAGCAGAACAAAATTATCAATGCGTTGTTTTTCCTTTGGGCACACACAAGCATTACAAAAATCAAACGCTGTGGTTAAGATTGGATACTGAAAATTTTCGAGAAATTAACTCAGATAACATTAAAGAATTAACTCGTGTTAAATCTAAAAAAGCGGGCGAACCTGATTTTATTCTGCCCTTTAGCGAACGATTTAATAAACATTTGCAAACAGAAAAAAAAGAACTAGCGCTCGCCAACAAAAAATGGCTACTCGAACAACCTGAGCTTTTGAAAAAAATTACAGAATTTCATGCAGATTTTCTTTTTCCTGTCTTTCCTCACGCCGATGCCGATGCGAGTCTTTATCTCAATGGTTTTTGGTCATTTGATGAAGAAAAATTTTGCCAGCGTTTTCACGCCGTTCAACCCAAAGAAAAAATCAAACTGATGGATGTAGTAAAAAATCCCCGACTAAAAACCATCGCCACTCGAATTTTAGGAAGACATTATCCAGAGATCCTGACAGACTCTTTGCGTGAAGAATTTACGAATCATTTACAAAAAATTCACCCCGAAAAAGAAGAACAAGCCATGATTGATTTTCGCGGTGAAAAACGATTGACTCCTAATCAAGCATTAAAAGAAATCAAAGAATTACGCGAAACTGAAAAATTATCTACTGAACAATTGCAAATTCTGGCCGAATATGAAGCCCATTTGCAATCTCGCACTTGACCCAGTGGATTCTTTTTCCCATAAACCCAAAGCGTTAGGCTTTAGGATTTTGTTTTGGAAAATGCCTTCTCAAAATCATCTTATGGACACAACCGCTAGAACTCGGCTCGAAAAAATCGGCCAACGAGAACCCAGCACCTGGCGCTCAGCACAGCATTAAAATCCCAACCAAGCCATCGATGTTCGAAGCCGATGGTCAAAAAGAAGAACACCTTACGCCAAAGCATTTTCCAAAACAAAATCCTAAAGCCTAACGCCTGCCCCGAAAGCGTCGAATTTTCCCCCAACCCTCTAATAATCCCCCCCAATTTATGCTATCTTTGTGACATGAAAAAATTCCTATATTTAATTGCTGGCACTCTCCTATCGCTGTCCATCCTAAACAGCGTAGCCGCAGTACCAGTGGTCATACAAAATGACGCTCCAGCGGACGAGCCCCCAACTTCTGTCGCCGAAACGAAAGCCCCAGACACCAAACCCGCCGGCCGCCTTTGGAATCTACAAGATGCCGATATTTTAAGCATTATTAATGAGGTCTCCCTCGAAACGGGTAAAAACTTTGTCGTCGATCCTCGTGTTACCGGCAAAATCACCCTGGTTTCCAGTAAGGCCGTTCAACCGGGCCAGGTTTACGATGTTTTTCTTTCTATTCTCGCTTTGCTAGGTTACTCAGCCATCCCAAGCGGCGATGTGATTAAAATCGTTCCAAATATGGAAAGCAGCGAATATGCCACTCGCGTGGCGAGCAAACAAATGCCAGGAAAAGGGGATGAAGTCGTAGTCCGCGTGATCCCACTCGAAAATGTTTCCGCAAATCAATTAATTCCAGTGATTAGACCTCTGCTGCCCCAATGGAGTAATGTCTCCGCTTACACGCCCGGCAACGTATTGATATTAGTTGGACGCGCCGCGAACCTCGATCGCATTCTCTCAATCATCAGCAACGTCGATAAATCAGCGGATAACAGCATTGAAATGGTGCCCTTACATCAAGCGACCGCTTCACAATTAGCGATTGTGCTCAACAACTTACAAAATACAGCGCGATTAAATGGCGAAACTGCATCGGTTTCGATCGCAGCAGATGATCGCAGCAACAGCATTTTATTAAGCGGCAACAAAGCCGCTCGCTTGCGCATGCGTGTTTTGATTTCACAATTAGATACACCGACGGCGGGATCGCAAGGCAATACCGAAGTAGTCTATTTACGTTATTTAGTTGCGAAAAATTTTGCACCCATTCTCGGAAAAATCGCTCAGAATTTATTGGGTAAAGATATTTCAAACAAAGATGCAGCAATAGGACTTGCGGCTGCGCAGAATTCTCCTACTAATTCTTCTCCCGCTAATTTAGCAAGACCCAAAGAGCCTGAAAATCTCACCAATATTCAGGCAGAACCCAGCACCAATTCACTGATTATTACTGCACCACCCACTTTGATGCGCGCTTTGAACTCCATTGTTTCTCAGCTGGATATTCGTCCCGCGCAAATTTTAGTGGAAGGCATTATTGTTGAAATCAGCGAAGATGATTTAAAAAATCTAGGCATTCAATGGGGCGGTCTAGTGACCTCAAACACAACACCTCCCGGTCCTGGATTTTCACAATTTGGTCAAGGTGTTGTTGGAATTATTCCTAGCATGGAAATTCAAGCGATTTTAAATGCCTTACAAACCAATCAAAATGTTAATGTCTTATCGACACCCTCTGTGGTCGTTCTCGACAATCACAAAGCCTCTCTTGAAGTGGGCCAAGATGTACCTTACCAAAGCGGTTCTTACACGACACCTGTGAATTCTTCACAGACACCCTTCAACACTACCGCTTACAAACAAGTTGTGTTGCGACTCGATGTGATTCCACAAATTAACCTCGGGAATTCCGTACGCATGACCGTCGCTTTAAAAAATGACAGTCTGCAAAATCCTGATAATCCAGGCCCAACACCGATCACCAACATCAGCCGCATCAGCAATTCGGTGATCGTAAACAGTTGTGACGTTTTAGTCATCGGCGGTTTAATTCGTAATAGCATCAACGAAACCACTGAAAAAGTGCCGATTCTCGGCGACATTCCAGGAATTGGTTTAGCATTCCGCCACAAAACTCAAAAATTAGAAAAAAGAAACCTGGTCGTCTTTTTAAAACCTGTCATCATGCATAATGCCGATGACGCGAACGCCATCACCAACAATAAATACGAAATCATTCGCAATCGCCAAATTAATTGGCCAGAACAATTGACCGCAGGACAAATAAAAACAGACAATGTATTACCCTTATGGAAGAATAATGTAGACCTGCCAAAACCATTTGAGGGCTAACGATGGCAGTCAGCAGACAAAATAATATTATTCCATTCGCATTTGCCAAGCGTTACGGCGTTTTATTCATTGGCGTTGAAAATAATTCCGCTAAAATTATTTATCGAGACAAACCCACTGTCGCTATCATCAATGAACTGCGTCGCCATCTCAATATGCCGATCATGCTGGAAGCCGTGGACAGTGAAACTTTCGCAAAATTATTAATAAAACATTACGAAACCGATTCCAGCACCGCCATGCAAATGGCCGAAGATTTTGGCGAATCGATGAATCTTTTTGACTTAATTCACGAACTGCCCAAACCCGAAGATTTATTAGAAAAACAAGATGACGCGCCGATTATTCGTTTATTGAATGCACTCTTAAGTGAAGCGATAAAAGAAGGCGCATCGGACGTTCACATAGAAACCTTCGAAGATCGCATCATGATTCGTTTTCGAGTGGATGGTGTGTTGCGAGAAGTCTTGGAACCACAGCGCGTCCTCGCGCCCTTAATTGTTTCTCGTATTAAAGTCATGGCAAAACTCGATATCGCTGAAAAACGCTTGCCGCAAGATGGTCGCATCACATTACGCATCGGTGGCCGCGCGGTTGACGTGCGTGTTTCGACGATGCCAACCAGTCACGGTGAACGTGTGGTGTTACGTTTACTCGACAAACAAAATGCGCGGCTTGATCTCGCGCAATTGGGGATGGAAGAAAAAACCTTACGCATCATGCAGCGGCTGATTGCGCTGCCGCATGGAATTATTTTGGTAACCGGTCCAACCGGTTCCGGTAAACCACCACACTTTACGCTGCGATGACTTCCTTAAATAATCAAACGCGAAATATTTTAACCGTCGAAGATCCGATCGAATTTGATTTGCCAGGTATCGGACAAACGCAAGTCAATTACAAAGTGAACATGACCTTCGCGAAAGGTTTGCGCGCGATTTTGCGTCAAGATCCGGATGTCGTCATGATCGGAGAAATTCGCGATCTTGAAACCGCGCAAATTGCAGTGCAAGCCTCTTTAACGGGTCACTTAGTGCTTTCGACATTACACACAAACAGCGCCATTGGTGCGATCACACGGTTGGATGATATGGGCATTGAACCTTTTTTACTCTCTTCCAGTTTAATTGGCGTGTTAGCGCAACGATTAGTTCGATTGCTCTGCAAACACTGTAAAAAGGCCGTGCCTGCGACACCTTCTGAATGCGCTATTATGAGCGTGCCAGATGATCCGCTACCAACGATTTATCATCCATCGGGTTGCTCGCTTTGCCGCAACACAGGTTATGCAGGACGTAGTGGTGTTTATGAATTAATTGCCATCGATGACACACTGCGCACCATGATTCACGATCGAAAAGCGGAGCAGATCTTGCGAAAATATGCCCGTACATTATTCCCCAGTATTCGACAAGATGGTTATCGACGTGTTTTAAACGGTGATACCTCGCTCGAAGAAGTGTTGCGTGTGACTAACGAGGAATAACATGGCTGGATTTCACTATACTGCGATCGATTTAAAAGGTGTCCGCCAAAAAGGAACTATCGAAGCGGATAATGCAAAACATGCACGTCAATTATTACGCGCAAAAAATTGGATGCCGCTTGAAATCACGTCCGCTAACACCAAAAAAGTGACAGCGGGAAAAGTATCTAGCCGACAATCGATGAGCAGCAAAGAATTAGCGCTCATGACGCGGCAGCTTGCAACTTTATTAGCTGCGGGATTACCCGTCGAAGAAGTGTTAGCCGCTGTCGCCGAACAAACAGAAAAACCGCGTACCAAAGGATTAATTTTATCAGTGCGTGCGCGAGTTCTTGAAGGACATGCACTTGCTTCTGCGATGCGTGATTTTCCTTATGCTTTTTCTGAATTGTATTGCTCAACTGTTGCCGCAGGTGAAAAATCCGGACACTTAGATGTCGTGCTTGATCGCCTCGCTGATTACACAGAAAAACAATATCAAATGCGGCAAAAAATTCAAAATGCGTTAATTTATCCTGCGATTATGGTTTTGGTTTCAATTGGGATCGTTGGATTTTTATTAGAATATGTTGTTCCAAAAATGATTTCGGTTTACAGCAATATCGGTCAAACATTACCTGGCATGACGCAATTGCTTATTGATATCAGCGCGGGTGTAAAAATGTTTGGGCTTTACGCCCTGCTTGCGATTATTGTGATTGTTTTTTTATTCCGACGTGCGATGAAAAAAAATATCGGCTTTCGAACGTCGGTCCATGCATTTTTTCTGAGAATTCCGATTATTGGGAATGCGACGAAAACAATTAATACCGCACGATTTTCTAGAACCTTTGCAATTTTATCTTCCGCGGGTGTTCCAGTTTTGGAAGCAATGTCGATCTCATCTGCGCTCATCACTAATTTACCCATTCGCGACGCAGTTCAGGAAGCAGCTAATCGAGTGCGTGAAGGCGCCAACATTAATTTAGCACTGAAACAAACGGGATATTTTCAGCCTATGAGTATTCACTTGATTGCGAGCGGAGAAGCCAGTGGGCAATTGGAAAATATGCTGGAGCGCGTGGCGAATAATCAAGAAGCGGATATTTCTCGGTTGATTGATACTAGTTTGTCTTTGTTTGAACCGGCGATTATTTTGCTGATGGGGGCGATTGTTTTGTTTATTGTGTTGGCGATTTTGTTGCCGATTTTCCAATTGGATCAGTTTGCGAGTTAGGTGCCAAAGCGCTGGGGTTTAGTATTTTTTTTCGAAAGCGCTTTTGACTAGCGCTTTTCTTCTTATTAACCATCGGCTTCGAACATCGAACGCGCTTTCATGAATTCTATGTTGTTCTGAGCATCTATACTGAGATTCGCTTTGGCCGATTTTTTCTAGCCGAGTTTTAGCATCTGCAATTATAAGAAAGATTTTTGGGGTGCGCTTTCGAAAAAAAATACTAAACCCCATCGCTTGAGAGGAAAAGCATCCCTCACCCGCAACACAAAAAACGTGTTGCGACCTTTCCCACAAGGGGAGCCCGGGATCACCTCTCCCCTTGTGGGAGAGGTCGACGCGCGCAGCGCGTCGGGTGAGGGGTGCTTTTGGGTCAAACTTCCCCAAAAAACATAAATATTCTTTTGAATAAATGAACAATCCGCAAATCACAGGACAGTATCAATCAATAATATCAATGCCCAACGCACCAAACACCTGATCAACCATTTCATCCGTTGCATCATTCAATGAATAACCGGCTTGTCCAAACCAACGTTTGATGGCGACTAATTCGCGGCCGTGAAGATAAATATAAAAGGCGAGGAAAATCACATCAGAATCTTGTTCGGGAATAACATTAAACGCATAACGTTCAGCATAAGGTAAGCGCTTTTTGCCTTCTTCTTCGGTGTAGTTTGATAAAATTGTTAACGCTTCTTCGGCAGTGGGTGCTGTTTCGCATTGTTCTTTGACTTTATGGTAATCCTCAATGCGCTGATGCAAGACGCGGTCTAATTCTTCTTCTTTTAATAATTCGGTAAACCCATGCGGCAATTTTTCATCGATAGCAAATACTTTATTGATGAAATCGGCAAAGTGAATACTCGCAATATCTTGCGAGACTATTTTATAAAAAAATGGTACAGCGAGACACGCGCGTTTAAAAGAAGGTAAATTCAAAAATAATTTATCTTCACGCAAGGAAAACGTCCCTATGCGCATCGGATGTTCAGGATTTTTGCGGAACGAATCGAGGGATTCAAAATGAAGATCAGTACATTCGCCCATCCAATACCACGTCCAGGAGTTGGGCGTGGTATTTTTTTTGATGCATTGCAATTTTTCGATTGCCTGAATAAAACTATCCTTGTTATTCAGTGTGTAGGTCAAGCGAATGGGCTGATAAGCTTCGCCGGTTTCAACCGTCAAAAAAGGTTTTTGTAACCGGTCGAACATTTTTATCTCCTAGTTATCCTACTAGAATTATTCTGATTTTGATGAACCAGGGCCTTTCATTGCTGGTGATTTGTAACCTTTATCAGCAGTGACGCCTGCTTTTTCATCTTTAAGATGCTTGTTAGCTTCCGCTTCAACAACAGCGTTAGCTTTTGCTTTCGCAGTTTCGATCACATCTTTTTTAGGTTTTTCTGAATACTTAGCAGCGATTTCCACTGTGCTTTTTAAATCATCCGCATGCGCCTCACCACCAACGACATTGGAACCAACTCCGGTTTTGGCCTTTTTGAAATCTTCTGATGATCTTTTAATTGGATTACCCATGTTATTACCTCATTCGCAAATGTTTACACTTTAACCAATTCAGTTTATATTAGCAATTCATTTAACTTAATTATAGCCCGGAACTCCCTGTTTCCAAAAGTTTTTTAAATGACTCTATCCTTATTTTCTTTTAGTATAAACCTAAATCCTTAACGCGAGATTAAATGTATGAAAAAGAATTTGCTTAAAAATAAACGACTTAGCGGTTTCACCCTGATTGAGGTCATGGTGGTGGTCGTGATTTTGGGTATTTTGGCGGCCATTATCGTCCCGAAAATCATGAGCCGGCCGGAACAGGCTCGTATTGTCAAAGTGAAACAAGACATCCTGGCCATTCAGAGTGCCCTCGACCTCTATAAACTCGACAATGGTTTTTATCCTTCAACCGATCAAGGACTTAGCGCCCTCGTGAAAAAACCGACTTCTGATCCGATTCCTAACAACTGGAAATCAGAAGGTTATCTGCAACAAGTGCCTGTGGACCCTTGGGGACAAGAATATCAATATATGAATGATAACGAAAAAGCCCGAATTTTCAGTTACGGGCCAAAAGGCAAAGAAGGCAATAGCCCGATTGGAAACGATAGTGCCGACAATGGCAATCAATAACCAACAAGGGTTTACTCTCATCGAACTGCTGATAGTGATTGTCATTATCAGCATTGTTTCTAGCGTCGCCGTCTTAACTGTTCACAATAACCAAAATAAACGTTTGCAAGCCATGGCAGAACAGCTTGCGAATGTTTTACAGCTTGCCGAAGAAGAAGCGCTGCTTCGGCCAGCAACGCTCGGATTTAAATTAACAAAAACGAGTTTTCAATTTTATCTCTACCATGAAAATGGTAAACATCCCTGGCAGCCGATGAACGACAGGATTTATGGTTTGCATCACATTCCAGACGATGTTGAAATCAAATTTAAAACCGATGAAGAAATTCCCGAAAACACGCCGCAACTCATTATTTCGGGCGGCAGCATCACACCGTTTACGCTTTTAATTGGAAAAAAAGATGAGCCGGCGCGTTACAAAATTGTGGGCGCTTCGAATGGCACGATAAAAACGGGAATAGTAAATAATGACGAAAATTAAAAACGCCACTTTCAAACAACCCGTCATTGCGAGACGCGCTTTTCGCGCCGAAGCAATCTCATCCTCGAAGCCACATTCAAGAGATTGCTTCGGCCTAAAAAACAGGCCTCGCAATGACGGGGGTTTTACATTGATCGAAGTGTTAATTGCACTCGCCATTTTAAGCATCGCCTTGATTTCGATCATGCGCTCAACTTCGCAAAATATTCGCGACAATACTTATTTACAAAATAAAACCATCGCTGCTTGGGTTGGCACGCAAGCCATGAATGAAATTCGCGCGGGCGTCATTAGTACCGCATCCGATAACGAAATCAAAAAAGAAACCGAAATGCTCGGACGAAAATGGTCATGGCAAGCAACCGTCACAACCACACCCAACCCGCGCATCAAAAAAATTGTTGTCGATGTTTTTTCATCGGATGGAAAAAAAATGCTTTCGCTAACGAGTTATATTTATGCATCGTAATCATGGTTTTACTTTACTGGAAATTTTACTCGCGCTTTTTATTTTTACGTTAGTTGCAATGATCACCACAAGCGCGCTTCACACGGCGATTCGCGCGCAAAATGACACACAACAAAATGCAAAAAAGTTGGCGGAACTGGAAATTGTTTTTACTTTTTTTTCACGGGATATTGAACAAGCCATCGATCGCCCCGTGACACTGCCGAATGGTGCAATCGAAGATTCTTTTAAAGGCGCGCCAGATTCGATTACCTTTACTCACGCGGGTGTCGCAAATCCAGGCGGACAAGTGCTTCGCAGCACATTGGAACGCGTGCGTTATCGTTTAGATAAAACGAATTTAATTCGCGAAACGTGGGAATCGCTAGATCAAACACAAGATACGCAAATTCAAGAACGCATCTTATTAAAAAATGTGGATGATCTCGCTTTTCAGTTTCTCGATAAAAACGGCAATTTTCAAACACGCTGGCCACCGCCGACGGATGCGGATAAAACGCCGCTTCCGAAAGCCGTGCGCGTTATCCTGACGATTCACAATTCAGGTAATATTACTCAATTTTATTTGACGCCGAGTTAACCATGAATTCTTTAAAAAAACAGCGAGGGGCCGCCATCATTGTTGCATTATTTGTAGTGGCATTAGTTGCTGCTGCCGCCATTGCCATGATTGAACGCTTACGCACCGACATTCGTCGCACTGAATTAATCTTAAATGCGACGACAGCGGATTTTTATGCGCAAGGTTCAGTGATTTGGGCCATCGATCAACTGAATCGCGACTGGGATAATGCTAAAAACAATGCCGTCATTGATTTCGCCCCAATTAAATCACCGCTAGACCATCAAAATGGCGCAACCATTTTCAGCGTGATTTATGATGCTCAAGGTTTTTTTAATCTAAATAATCTTGCGAATTCGCAATATCAGGGAAATTTTGTCCGACTGATGCGAACAATTGCACCGGAAATCAATGAAGGCGATGCCAATACCATTACTCAATCTGTAATGGATTGGGTTTCGCCCAACGTAAAAAATCCAGCGCTCGATGAGTATTATCGAAAACTGTCCCCGCCCTATCGTTCTCCGCACCGCCCCATGGGCAGTATCAGCGAATTGCGATTAGTCAAAGGGATGACCCCGCAACTTTTTTCGAAATTAATGCCCTATATAACCGTCTTGCCTGGCAATACGACCATTAATGTGAACAGTGCTTCTGCACCCATCTTAATGAGCTTGAGTGTCACATTAACGGCTGACGCGGCCAAAACCCTCGAAGCGACTTGTAAAAGAGCGCCTTTTCCGACCATGGAGGCATTTCAGGCATTTGATATCGTCAAAAATAACCCATTTGAAACCAATAAAATCACAATTGTCAGTGCCTACTTTTTAGTCAAAACGATCGTGACATTAGGCCATGAACATATTGTCCTTTATACTATGCTGCAGCGCTCGCTGGATTCGACCAAAGGCGGCAAGAGTAAAACCATTATTTTGTGGCAAAGCAAAGGGACACTATGAAAAGTGTGATTTACATTAATACGCAAACCCATCTGCATGCAGACTGGGTGCTATTTAATGATGAAAATCAGGTCGTGCAAAGTGTCCTGCAAGGCGATATCAATCAATTTGCAGTTGGCGCTAAAAATTCAGACATTTTTGTGATCGTGCCCGGTCAGGATATTTTGCTAACCGATGCCACCCTACCGAAATTGTCACGACAACGCCTTTTGCAGGCACTGCCCTTCGCACTCGAAGAACAATTGATTGATGATGTAACCCATTTGCATTTTGCAATCGCCGATTATCAAAGTGATGGGACATTGCCAGTTGCTATTGTTGCGAATGAAAAAATGCAAGCGTGGCTTCAGATTTTTTCTGCATTAAATCTATCGCCACGCGCTTTTATTCCCTCTGAATTTTTGTTGCCCGCAACTAGCGACCAATGGCAAATTAATATTTCCGACAACGAATGTATCGTGCGCACTGGAAAATTCAGTGGATTTGTTTGTGAAAAAGACACACTGAATACTTTGATTGAGCTGAAGTTGACAGAGACCGAACAAAAACCCGTACTCAACGAAACACATTTTTCCATGCAGCAATTACTAGAAAAAACCGGCGGCACTCTTTCACCGCAAATTAATTTGTTACAAGGCGTTTATCAACCCAAAATTAAAGGCACTAAAATAAAAACCATCTGGATTTTGGGCTCGTTACTGATTCTTGCGTGGGCGGCATTCGCCATTTTTGGCAACTTAGTTTCACTTTTTATTTTGGAGCATCATAGCGATAAAATTGAAAGTGCAATTAATCAAATTTATAAACGCAATTTTCCACAAGCCACTTCCATTATTGCGCCACGCCAACGCATGACAGAAAAATTGCATACGCTTTCCGGTCAGGCCGGCAAAAATAATTTTCTGGTTTTAATTGCCATTTTAGGAAAAAGTTTGGCCGATGCGCCGAAAGTCCACATTCAAAATCTGGATTATCGCGATCAAATCATGACGATTGAAGTCAAAGCGTCTGCTTTTGAAAATCTCGATGCGCTGACAAAATCGCTGACCGCCAAAGGACTTTCAGTAAAACAACAAAATGCCGCGACCGAGGGCACCGAAGTCAAAGCAACTATTCTCGTCCGAGGAGGTCTCGCATGAAAGAATGGTGGGACAATCTGGCTTTACGCGAAAAACAAATTTTAAGTCTCGGCTTGCTTGCGATTTTGATGCTGATTTTTTATATCTTTATCTATTCACCCTTAAATGATCGCGTCACGACATTGCGCGAACAAATTATTCATGACCAAGAATTAATGTTCTGGATGCAAGATGCGGATAAACGCATACAACTTTTAGAAAAAAATGCGCAACCGCCGCAACCCACCATTCATGAAACGGGATCCTTGCTCAGCATCGTGCAAAAAGAAATTAACCACACGTCCTTAGTCGGCGCACTCACACAAATTCATCAAGTCGATGCAAATTCAATCCAATTATCTTTTCAAAAAGTCGATTTCGATAAATTAATGGCCTGGTTGATTCAACTGACATCACATCATGCTTTAACGATTTCACAAATGGGTGTGGTTCCAAGTTCTTCACCAGGCGTGGTGGCAGCAGATTTTATTTTAAAATATTAAAAATGAGAGGTGGGTATGTTTAGAATCGGTAAATCAGGTGAAATGGATCCAATTATGAGTCAAGAAGAACTCGAAAAAATGGTAATGAATAATTTTGATCAACATTTTGTTCCGCTCGGAGAATTCAACTTTCAATCGACGGATCCTGAAGGAAAAAATAAGGAAATGGACGAGAAAATTCAGGCAATGCATAAAAGAAATGAAAAAAACCTAAGAAAATTACAAAAAAATGATGCCCGCATGATGGAAGAAGCTAAAAATCCCACAGAAGTGCCTCACCTGGAACGCGCTGAAGTGCTTCTCGAATTAGGCAGACCTCGAGAAGCCGTTCAATGTTTAACAAATGCACTCGCAATAAGCCTTTCTTACAAAGTAGAAAAAAAACAAATGGACCTCGTTTCCAAATTGATGAGAGCAGTTGAACCGATTCCGCCCAAAGCTGAACCTACCCCACTCGATGGGCCCGATAAAAATACCAATCCCACCTCTCTTTTTGAAAAAGCATTGATACAGCCGCCTGGGCCCGCCTTCGATTTATTGACTGAGGCGATAAGAGTATCTGAAAAACCCAATCCTGAATTTTATGCCAAGCGCGGTGAAATCGCTTTAGTGTTAGGAAAGCCCGAGTTTGCTTTAAAAGATTTTACTTATGCGAGTTGGTTGGAAAATAGAAAACGAATTGAAAACGACACCACTTATAATCCAGCGAATCTGATAAATTATCATCGAGGCAGACGCGACACCTTTATCGCCATGGGAGATCCTGTTTCAAGCAGGACAGAACAAGATCTCATTCATCTCCTCTGTGCAAATGCAGAGTCACCCCTTGGGCCGCAGGATAAAGTCTTCAAGGAAAAACTTAAAGAAAAATCAAAACAATTGGAAATTGCTGCAACAGAAAGAACTGCGAAAGCAGAAAAACAAGATCTAAAGACCCAGCTTCGTTTAACCAGCGAAGCTGTACAATTAAGAGCTGTTGCAAAAGAGTTTTCAGAATTAGCTAAAACTTATGTTTATGCGCCTGACACCACTGTTAAAATGGTTGCACAAGAAGCAAAAAAAGGTGGCACCGTTATTGCCCCCCTTCGATTGGATACAATAAAACAAGTACAACAAGATAGAAAAGACCCGCCTACTCCTAAACAAAAGCCAATCGAACAAACTGCCGGTCCTGCTGAAGAGATGGCTCCAGCGCCTCAACCTAAACAAACGGGTCCTTCAAAACAACAACGACTAGCCGCAGCGGCCAAAAAGAAAAAACAGAAACAAATGAAAAAAGCAAAAGCAAACGCAGCAGCCGAAGAATTAAAAAGAGAGGCTGCAAAAGCGCGCGAACAACAACGAGATGAAGAACGTCGAAGAATTGCAGCACTCGATGCCGAACTTGCAGCAAAACAAGCCGAACGCGCAAAAAAAGCGGCTGAAGAAGGAAAACAACGCGCGGAAGCAGAAAAAGCATTAAAAGCGGCTGAAGATGCACGCCTTGCTAGAGAAAAAGCTGAGCGTGAGGCTAAAACTGCTGAAGATGCACGCGTCGCTAAAGAAAAAGCAGCACGTGAGGCTAAACCTGCTGAAGATGCTCGCATCGCTAGAGAAAAAGCAGACCGTGAGGCTAAAGCGGCTGAAGATGCTCGCATCGCAAAAGAAAAAGCCGATCGTGAGGCCAAAGAGGCGGCTGCAAAACGCATTGCTGAAGAAAAAGAACGTAAGCAACAAGAAGCAGATGAATTAAAGAAATTTCATGCGGATTTATCAAAAAAAATTGCTACCGATGCTGTGGACGGTGCCGTCAGAAAGTTTGAAAAAGACCTGGAGGCAACTGCCACTGCTGAACGAATTGCTAAAGAAAAAAAAGAACAGCAAGAAAAAGCAAAAGCTGCCGAAGTCAAATCACCGGCGAATGGTTCCCCAAAATCGAAACCACCACTAAAAATACCGGATTCCTCTCCTCCTGTGATGTCTGATATTGCAATACAACAAACAATACCTGTTCAACACCAAAATGGTGTTTCTACTGTACCATCAGAACCTAAGCAGGTTGTCACGCAACCTGTACAACAGCAAATGATGCAACAGCAATCTTTCGCCGAACAAAATTATGGAAATTGGAATGGAAATACGAACCCTGTTTGCTATCAGCAACAACCATTTCAGATGATGTGTCCCGCTCAAGTCTTCGATCAGGGTATTCCATATCATCTGACCAATATCAACGGTATGTATATGTATTGTCCCGGAAGGATGCTCGAAAATCTGCTGGCTTATTCATATGATCCCTCTTCGCAATGGGCATTGCAGAGAAATCCCAATTATGCTCATGCGAATTACGCGAATTATGGGCCACAACAGTACGCGAATTTTCACACTGCTCAGCAATTTACGCAGCCGATGCAGCTGCCGCAACCAATGCAACAACCGGTGAAAACCTCTTTATCCACGCATGCCAATCTTCATCAGCGATTCCAGCAAGCGCAGCAAATGCAGCAACCACAGCCCGTGCGTCGTGTGAATTTTGATGAAGCAAAACATCCACAATTACCAATCGCAGCATTGGACGTGAAAAGAAACAGCTCTCTTTCGGAAAGACGTGCTGCTGCATTTTCGGCAAGACAGGTCGAAGGCGCTCAACCCAAACCAGTGAGGCCTTTAGATCTGAATTTAGTTGCCCAAGTTCCCCCACTGGATACACCAGAACGTCCTAGCGGCTCGCCGGAGAAAATTCCGGTGACAGCGAAACCGGCGGATGCTGAGGCGCAAGCGCATACTGCTAAGAGAGCTACGATGTAGCCATATTACTAACGTCATTGCGAGGCCTGCTCCCTCGCAATGACGATCTGCTTTATCCTACACTTTCCAATCCATCAGTATTTTTGATCCAAGGCCCTAACTTACTGAATTCCGGTAAAATAAGAAGTTTAGCCGCTTTCGCATCCGTCGCCGTTGCAAATTTTCCATACGTCAACACATACCAATCACGACCGTTATTTTTTGAAAGATAAATATGCGTTGAATTCGTAGCATGTAATTTTTTCTGTAACTGCTTCACATCGGCTAAATGATAAGCCCCAAATAATTGCAAGCTATAATGATTATTTAAACTAGTTTTTAGTGAACTCGCCAATTTTTGCGTTGAATTTATTTTTTTCGGATGCGTTTCCTCAGTGATCGGAATAAACTGCCGCCGAGTGGATGGTTTCACCGTCGGCGCTTTCACGCGTTCGCGTTGAATCGATTGCAAAACTAAATCCTGATGACAAGATTTTTCCCCTGAAAAAACAGGTTGCGAAGGACACGCATGCGTACAAACGTGGTTACCTGAGCTGGAATTTGAATCACAAGTGATTTCACCACAACCATGATGAACACCAGGAACCGCATCGAGACAATTGGATTGCGGCGACTGAATCAATACCAATGCACGCATCGCAGGCGCGTACCGTTGCATCGCTGCTTTTTTCATCCAGAAAATGCCTGACGTGCAATCGCGCGGCACACCGTAACCGTAATAATACATGTAGCCCACCGCATATTGCGCTTCACAATTGCCATTCACTGCGATGGGTAATAATTGACAGAATGCTTCTTGGAATTCACCGCGATTAAAAGTAATTTTGCCTTGATACAATTCCTGCGTGGTATACGGTGTCATGCAGGTACACGCTTGCACCAAGAAGCAAATAAAAAAAGTAATCAAGATGCGGTAAAAACTCACTCGTTACTCCTCCCGTTGGTTTCAGCGGGTAATAACGGTTTTGGTTCACCCTGGAATTGTAATGGCGTGCGCTGCAAGGGCAGCTTTTCCAGATGGCCATCATTTTCCAGTACCACTCCATCCTGCGTAATGGAATGAATTTTCACTCCCGACGAAGGCAGTGTGTCACCCACTTGATAGACTTTACCGGGTTTGCCTTCTTCGGAAATTATGACATGGGAGAGCGCTTCTGGCACGGCTTTTATGACGCCCACCAAACGGATCTGCAAACTCGTGATCGGCAGCGCTTGGTTGGAACCAAACAGGTGTTGATCTGGAATCTGTTGAATCATCTGCATGACGGCTTCATCGCCTAACGTAGTTTTGGCGCTGTGCGGATGCGTTTTGATAATCACAACATCATCGTGCCAATTATAAAGTGTTTGAAAAAACGTCCCCGTGAACAATAATGCCGCACAAATTAACACCGCCCAGCCGGCACGCTGGCCCCATTCGGTGGTAAATAAGGGTGCAATGATTTCGTTCAACATAGCTTCATTATATACTAGCCCCATGCTGCCCTCCATCGCTGTCACGACTCATGCAAGCAATTTAATTCCTAAAGCGGAAGCTTTGGCTAAAAAATTACAGTTGCCATTTTCGGCGGAGGAAGCCAATTTTGACTACTTTTTGATACTCACGGATGATTATTTGGGATTATTAAAAAAAGGGAGCAAAAACCCCTTTTTTATCGATTTTTTTTCAGGAAAAATGAACTATCGGCGAAAGCACGCTTCCTTTAAAAATGAATTGTTAGTCAAAGCCTTAGGACTTAAAAAAAATAAGCCAGTCACGCTTGTTGACGCGACTGCGGGTTTGGGGCGCGATAGTTTTATTCTGGCTGCCCTCGGGTTTGAAGTGCAATTGATTGAACGGTCGAAGATTGCTTATGCGCTGCTCGAGGACAGCTTAGCGCGCGCGAGCCATCATACTGAAACAAAAGAGATCGTCGCGCGGATGCATTTGATTCAGGCCGATGCGATTGAATGGCTACAAAAAACCGATCAAGAAATCGATATTATTTATCTCGACCCCATGTTCCCCGAACGCCAAAAATCGGCCAAGGTCAAAAAAGAAATGCAGATTTTTCAAGACATTATTGGCGCAGATCCCGATATTGAACTGTTGTTAAAAAGGGCTTTAACTTGTGCCAAAGAACGCGTTGTGGTAAAAAGACCACGGCTTGCGGAAGCGATTGCTGGCCAAAAACCGAGTTATGAAATTAGTGGCAAAAGTAGCCGATTTGATATTTATATAACATAGCCTGCCATCCTGAGGATGACAATAAAAGTGCAACACTAAAGAGAGAAGCCCGTGCAAACACTCCAACATTTATTCGCTTTTATTCTGCACCTGGATGACGAATTGTTTACGTTTGTCAGCATGTATGGCATCTGGACTTATGCGCTGCTTTTTCTAGTGATCTTCTGCGAAACCGGATTTGTGGTTACACCTTTTTTACCCGGTGATTCGTTACTTTTTGCAGCGGGCGCAATTGCAGCGGGATCCAGTAATACATTAAATATTCACTGTTTGTTTATGCTTTTGGTGGTTGCATCGGTCACTGGAAATGGCTTGAATTATTTTATTGGACGCATGATCGGTCCTAAAATATTTTATTCGGGTAATTCTCGATTTTTTAATAAAAATTATTTGGAACAAGCGCATCGTTTTTACGAACGCTTCGGTGGGAAAACATTAGTCTTCGCGCGTTTTCTGCCCATTTTGCGCACCTTCGCACCGTTTGTTGCGGGCATTGCGAACATGAGTTATCAACGTTTTTATTTTTATAATATTTTGGGCGCAATTTTATGGATTGGTTGCCTGCTTTATGTGAGTTTTTGGTTTGGCAATATTCCCATCATTAAAGATCATTTTTCTTATGTCATTTTAGCGATTATTGGATTATCTCTTTTACCGCCGGTGATCGAAGTCATTCGTCGCCGCTATTTCAAAACGGCAGCGTAACATGTCGAATCAAACCAAACTCAGTTTGCCGGTGCTCACATCGCTAGTCATGGGAAACATGATTGGCACCGGTATTTTTGTTTTGCCGGCATCGCTTGCCGCATTTGGTTCGATTTCTATTTTTTCCTGGATTTTTACAGGCATGGGTTCTTTATTTTTAGCGCTGACATTTGCAAGTTTAAATAGCAAAATTCCAAAAAGTGGCGGCCCTTATGCTTATTGCAAAGAAGGGTATGGGGATTTTATTGGATTTTTGGTGGCGTATACCTATTGGATTAGCGTTTGGGTCGCAACGGCTGCCATTGCTGTGGCATCGATTGCTTATCTCAATGTGATTTTAGGCGTTCCAACGGTTAATCCATTGTTAGCGTTTGCGATTGAAGTCGCGGCTGTTTGGATTTTTACATTAATCAATATTCGCGGCATTCGTGAAGCGGGTGTCGTGCAATTTATTTTGACTGCACTCAAAATTTTGCCGCTCTTATTAATTACCTCTGTCGGTTTGTTAAAAATGAATGTGCATCATTTTTCGCAGTTTAATCTAATGCATCAATCGAATTTATCTTCCTTCACCGGCGCTGCGACTCTTACTTTTTGGGCATTCATTGGGTTAGAAACAGCAACCATTCCTGCAGAAAACGCTCGGAGTTCGCGCGATGTTTATCGGGCCACGGTTTTTGGTACGCTGCTCGCCGCTCTGATTTATCTTATTAGCACCATTGCGATTATGGGTTTAATTGCGCCCGTTGATTTAAAAAATTCAACTTCACCGTTCTCCGATGCGGGGCATTTATTATTTGGCTGTCATACAGCGATTATCATCGCCATTTGTGTGATGATTGCAGGGTTTGGCACGCTGAATGTCTGCACCATGGTGCAAGGCCAAGTACCTTATGCGGCTGCGCGCGATGGTTTATTTCCAACGCGTTTTGCGGGACTTTCGCGGTTTGGAACGCCGAAATATAGTTTAATTGTGTCAGCGATTCTGGTGTCGTTATTATTAATCTTGACGGTTAATGCCACTTTGTTAAAACAGTTTAATATGCTGGCCTTATTGGCAAGCCTTGCGACGCTGGTGACTTATTTTATTTGTGCGATGGCTGAGATTATTTTATTAATGCGGAAATCGGCTGAGTTTAATCGTTATAGCCTGATTAAATCATTGGTGATCGCGAGTTTGGCAGGGGCTTATTCCATTTGGATGATTGTGGGGGCGGGGGAAGATACGGTATTCTATGGCATCTTGCTGGTATTTTCGTCTTTTCCGGCTTATGCCTGGTTAGTCTCAAAACAAAGAAAGCTTTCGGCTGTTGCTTAAAAATTAATCTAATCCCCATCATTGCTTCGTCGCTTCGCTCTTCGCAATGGCGGAGGGCTGTAACTTCTTTTAAAATGCAATATCTTGCAAAGATCTTTACAAATCTTCGTTTATCATGCAAAATCATATTATACAAAACGGGATAAGATATGGCAGAAATTTTGGTACTACATGGACCGAATTTAAACCTTTTGGGAACGCGCGAACCGCATCTCTATGGTTCGACTACCCTTTCCCAATTGAACGAATCGTTAAAGGTACTTTCGGCCGAATTAGGTCACACATTATCGGCTTTTCAAAGCAATAATGAAAGCACTTTAATCGATAAAATCCACGATTGTCGACAAGACAGGACCGATTTCATCATTCTGAATCCCGCCGCTTTCACCCATACAAGTATTGCCCTGCGCGATGCAATGCTTGCGATCAATAAACCCTTTGTTGAGGTGCATTTATCGAATATTTATCGTCGCGAAAGCTTTCGGCATCATTCTTATTTTTCTGATATTGCTGTGGGAGTCATCAGCGGATTAGGAACAGAAGGATATGCCTCTGCACTGCGTTTTGCTCATCATTTTTTAAGCCATGCGAGCAATTCTGCCGTTCATTGCGAAACAACACATTGTTAATCATTTAGGAGCCTGTCTGTTATGGACATGAGAAAAATTAAAAAATTAATTGAATTACTGCAAGAAACCGGTATCGCCGAAATTGAAATCAAAGAAGGCGAAGAATCGGTACGCATCAGTCGGGAAACACGATTACCGCAAGGTACTTTTGCCATGCCGCCGGTTACTTATTCTGTGCCAGAAGCGCAAGCGCCTGTTGCAAGTCATGCGCCCGTCTCTCAGCCTGCGACCAAAGCCGCAGCGCCCGAATCACCGGCTGCTAACAAACATTCTGTCAAAGCCCCTATGGTTGGCACGGTCTATCTCTGTCCATCCCCTGGCGCAAAACAATTTATTGAAATCGGACAAAACGTCAAAATCGGCGATACATTGTGTTTGATTGAAGCCATGAAAATGTTCAATCAAATTGAATCCGACAAAGCGGGCACCGTCACCGCGATTTTAATTGATAATGGTATGCCGGTTGAATTTAACCAGCCCTTAGTCGTCATCGAATAATTTTTCCGGAATTGCCCTCATGCTAAATAAAGTTGTGATTGCGAATCGCGGAGAAATTGCTCTGCGAATTTTACGAGCTTGCAAAGAACTCGGCATAAAAACCGTCGCTGTGCATTCAACCGCCGATCGAGATTTAATGCATGTGCGTCTGGCTGATGAATCGGTTTGCATTGGTCCACCTCCACCTGCTGAAAGTTATTTAAGTATTCCATCCATTATTAGCGCTGCTGAAATTACGGATGCCGTTGCCATTCATCCGGGTTATGGATTTTTAGCAGAAAATGCCGATTTTGCCGAACAAGTTGAAAAAAGTGGTTTTATTTTTATTGGTCCGCGCGCAGATACCATTCGCGAAATGGGAGACAAAGTCGCAGCCATTAATGCGATGAAACGACTTGGCATTCCTTGCGTACCCGGTTCAGGCGAACCGATTGGCAGTGATGATTCTGAATCTTTCCGTATCGCACGTGAAATTGGTTATCCCATTATTATTAAAGCAGCTGGTGGCGGTGGTGGTCGCGGGATGCGCGTTGTGCACACGGAATCTCATTTATTAAACGCAATCGCAATGACGCGCAATGAAGCACGCGCTGCCTTTAACAATGATAAAGTTTACATGGAAAAATACCTGCAAAATCCACGCCACATTGAAATTCAAGTGTTAGGCGACGGACAAGGTAATGCGATTCATCTGGGTGAACGCGATTGCTCCATTCAGCGCCGACACCAAAAAATTATCGAAGAAGCACCCGCGCCTGGAATTACTCCCGAACAACGCGAAGCCATCGGTGAACGTTGCGCGCAAGCGTGTCGCGACATGAAATATCGCGGCGCCGGCACGTTTGAATTTTTATATGAAAACAAAGAATTTTATTTCATCGAAATGAATACCCGCGTACAGGTTGAACATCCTGTGACAGAAATGATTACTGGCGTTGACATTGTGAAAGAACAATTACGCATTGCAATGGGCAACAAAATGTCCTTAACGCAAGCGGACATTAAAATCAAAGGACATGCGATTGAATGTCGAATTAACGCAGAAGATCCACGTACCTTTATTCCATCGCCTGGAACCATTTCCCATTTTCATGCACCGGGTGGTCCTGGCATTCGCATTGATTCACATATCTATAGTAGTTATAAAGTTCCGCCTTATTATGATTCGTTGATTGCTAAAATTATTGCGTTTGGTGACAATCGCGAAAATGCGCTGGCGAGAATGCGTAATGCATTGGATGAAACCATTGTCGAAGGCATTAAAACCAATATTCCATTGCATCAAGATATTTTACGCGGTGCGACGTTCCAACGCGGTGGATTGAATATTCATTATCTTGAACAGTGGTTGAATCAGTAATATGCCTTGGAATGAAATACACATCGCAACTTCTGCCGATTATGCCAATGAATTGGGTGACAAGCTGACGGCATTCGGTGCCCACGCCGTGACATTTCAAGATGCGGGGAACCAACCCATTTACGAACCCGATCCCAATGCGCTTTCTTTTTGGCAAGAAACCATCGTGATCGGTTTATTCGAAATGGAGCAGGAATTACAGTCTATTTTAAAATTTCTGGAATCCGAGTGCGCGCAGGGTCAGATAAAATCCTTTCATCTAAATCATTTAGCCGATGAAAATTGGGAACGAAAATGTCTTCTGCATTTCAAGCCTATGCGTTTTGGTAATCGTCTCTGGATTTGTCCCAGCTGGCATACGCCTCCTGAAAAAAATGCCGTCAATGTGATGTTAGATCCGGGGTTAGCATTTGGTACCGGGACCCATCCAACCACTACATTATGTCTTAAATGGCTGGATGAACAGATTCAAGGCGGCGAAACGGTTATTGATTATGGCTGTGGTTCAGGAATTCTTGCGATTGCTGCCCTCAAATTAGGGGCCAAAAAAGTCATTGCCATCGATCGAGATCCGCAAGCGTTGGTTGCGACCCGTTTAAATGCCGACCGAAATGCTATTCCTCCCAGCGCTTTAACGATCCATTCGCCAGAGGGTTTTACCCCTCCGTCAGTCGATATTTTAATAGCAAATATTTTAGCTAAGCCCTTGATCGATTTAGCTGAAACCTTTTCAAAACTCATAAAACCGACCGGAAAAATCGGTCTTTCCGGAATTTTATCCAATCAAATCAATGAGATACGAAGCGCCTATGCGCGTACTTTTACTTTCCATGAGCCTCGTTTTATGGCAGAATGGGTGCTTCTGGATGGGATAAAAACTTAAATTAAACAATTGATCGAACAAAGAACAATGGTTATAATATGTCCTGATCAAATTTCAGGAAACTTGTTAGACTTTATTTTGAGAGAACACAATGGCTATTACTAACGCACTAGAAAATACGGAAACCAAGGCTTCGCCTTTTACTGTGGCACACAAAAACCAACCATTACACGATAGCGTACGCCAGGCACTGGAAAGCTATTTCACCCAATTGAAAGGCACTGCTCCCAACAATTTATACGAATTGGTGTTAGCAGAAGTTGAAATGCCTTTAATTGAAGCCGTAATGGAGTTCACCCGAAGCAATCAGTCACGCGCTGCAATCCTTTTGGGTTTAAGCCGCGGTACATTGCGCAAGAAGTTAAAGATTTACGGTATGTTAGATTAATTCATTAATCTAAGACATTTGACGAAAATCCCGCGATTGCGGGATTTTTTTTATCCCGGAGATAAGAGTATAATCGGAGATGGATAAAGGATAAAAGAATGTCAATTAGTGGTGATACGGTAATCGAAAAAAAATCTAGAGAGCCCGACAATCACTCGGAGGCAGAGCCTCATTCTCTTGCGAATAAAAACCAAGACCAATTACTATTAGCCAATAAGTTTGTAACCCATCATCCAAAATCGGGGTTAAATCCAGTCGTTGATGCGGCCGCGTATCTTTTTTCTATTATCGGTAAATTAAAACAAATCAAATCGTATCGATATCTCAATAAATTACAAAAAGAGTTAATCGCAGAAATTAATCATTTTCAAGAAGCGGCAAAAGCGCAAGGATATAGCTCAGAATATATTCTGGTCAGCCGTTTTGCTTTGTGTGCGACACTCGATGATATGATTGCGAATACGTCCTGGGGCGGTCAGGGTCAATGGGACAATTTTAATATGTTGACGGTATTCAATCAGGATTCGATGAATACCGACCGATTTTTTATTATTCTGGAACGCATTATCAAAGATCCCGCGCAATATATTGATGTAATGGAACTCATGTATATTTGCCTCAGCTTAGGTTTCAAAGGAAGTTATCGCACCACTGAATTTGGCAGCACTCAGCTTGAGCAAATCACCAATTCACTTTATAAACGCATTCGACGATTTCGAGGCAATTACAATAAAACGCTGGCCCCTTTCGCCATCAAAACCCATCATACCAAACCCAGCATGCAGGTGCCGCTCTGGCTAGTGATTTTCAGCACTATCACTGTTATTCTGGGGATATTCTTAGGATTGGGCTATATGCTGGATACGATCTCCAATGAAGCATATCAAGAGCTGATCCATATTGGTAACTCAATGTCTTAAATTGGTGCAGAAGCTATGAAGCAAATCATCAAACAAATAAATGCAAAATGGTTGATGGTGTTCGCGTTCATTTTGATTCTTGCTTTGGGCATCTGGTTTTTGGGCCCGTTTTTAGAGATTGATTTGCAATACCCCTTACAAAGTCCTGAAAAAAGAATTCACCTCATTGCGTTATTATTTTTAATTCCTTTAGTGAAAATATTACTGACGCCGATTCGAGAAGCGCCATTTACAACGACCGCGGAAGGAAAAAAATTACTAAAACGTTTTAACGGTGCCATGCAATTTCTAAAAAAAACCGTAATTACACGATCGGGAAAATCGTTGCGTCTTGCCGAATTGCCTTGGTATCTGATGATTGGGCCCACCGCTTCTGGAAAAACCAGTCTTTTGGCCAATGCTTCAATCAATTATGTACTCACCAAACAATTTAAAAATGAAAAAATTATTGCGTCAGACACCTGCGATTTTTGGGCCACACGCGAACTGATTCTGGTGGATGTGCCAGGCAGTTATCTTAAAGATAAAACGGCATCATTATGGAACCAGCTTATTTATTTGATAAAAAAATCGCGCGGGACAACGTTAAAAGGTCTCGTTCTTGCGTTACCGCTGACGGAATTGATGAAAACGTCTGCGCCGCAAGAAAAAAAGCAATTTCTAGCAGAAATTAAACAAAAAATGACGCTGATCGAACAACAATATAACTATAAACTTCCCATTTTTTTGCTGATTACCAAATGTGATCATCTGCCTGGATTTTCAGAATTTTTTGCTGAATTAAGTATCGAGGAACTTGCGCAACCGTGGGGTTTTACACTGCCCTTTATGAAAGAAAATGAAAACGCGCAGGAAATTTTTAATCAGCATTGCAATGCGTTGATTAAACGCATTAATAACCAATTGATCACGCGATTGCATCAGGAACGAAATATTCATGCACGCTCTGCTATCAAAGATTTTCCTCTACAGGTTGAGCGATTAAAAGATGTTTTATTGGATTTTTTAAAGGCTCTGTCTTCGAGTAAATTTCCGATGCAAGGTCTCTATCTCACGAGTGCGACGCAAACGCAAGCAGAAGAACCTATTGCTAATATTATTAATCCTACCGCACATCAGGCGTTACAACTATTGCGACCGCCGGTGATGCCTAGCAAAGCGTTTTTTATCAAACAATTTATTTTGCAGGCTTTGTTAAGCATTCCATTGCCTCCCTCGAAACAGACACTGCAATCGGTTTGGCAGCGCCGAGCGGTTTATGTTTTATCGGTTGCGACCGTTATCACAGCGACCCTCTTACTCGGAAAAGATTTTCAGCAAAGCGTTTTACAAACTTATTCGATTCAAAATGATTTGACGCAATATCAAATTTCGATTCAGCAAACACCGAGCGCCGATCATCTATTAAAAATTCTGCCGCTCCTGGATGGTTTGCAAAATCGCTTATCTCATCCAGAAAGTTTGTCAGCGCTTCGAAATTTTATGGATTATTATTCGGATAAATCACTGAATACCGCGAGAAGTGTTTATACTCAAGCATTACATGGCATTGTACTTCCAGAAATTAAAAATTATTTTGAAAATTATTTAAAAAATCCGCCTAAGCAAAATCCGACGCAAGTTTATAATGTTTTAAAAGCTTATCTCATGCTTTCTGATCCACATTATTTGCAAGCCGATTATGTTGAAGCGATCACGAGAGAATTATTACCGCCGCTCGATAAGCAAACCATTCAAAGTTTACATACCCATCTTGTTGCGGCACTCCGTCAAAATGTCGCAATGTCCTTGAATAATGATTTAATTAGCACGGCACGCGCACAATTAGCGGGGCTTTCGAAACAAGATTTGGCCTATGTAATTTTGAAAAGTAACGAAACCGGTGAAAATATTAATCTCACCGCCAACCTGGCTGATCCACAAGTATTCGTGAATAGCGGCACACAAATTCCCTATATTTATACTGCCAATGCGTTCCAAAAAATTCAAGCTGACGATCTTAAAAAAGCGGCCGCTGATGCCTTGCAAGGCAACTGGATCCTTGGCAATGCGGATGCGCTATCGAATCCTGCGACAATTGATGCTTTAGCTGAACAAGTTAAAGCGGTTTATATTTCAGATTATATCAGCGCCTGGGAAAATCAACTGAATAACATTCGTTTAATCACATCGACTGGATTAGCGCAAATTGATGCGATGGTTTCTAACATCACCAGTAACACATCGCCTATGTTGCAGGTATTAAAAACGATTAAAGAAAACACTTCTATCGCGCCTGTGATTTCTTCTAGTCCCAAAATCCAAGCGCTGAATCATCTTTTGGAAAATGTTTCGAATAACAATGAAAATGTGCTCTATCAAATTTTTGTGACCATGCGCCAATTGCATTTTTATCTGGAAAATATTGTGAGTTCCAATGAAGCGGATAGCGCCGCATTTGATGCTGCAAAATCCCGCATGGAAAATCCAGCGCATAATCCGATTACACAAATTCATATTATTGCCGAAGAAAATCCAGAACCGATGCGCACTTGGCTCAATAATCTCGCGTATCAAAGCTGGTTTTGGGTTTTACACGAATCCAGTCATTACATTGAAAGCCAATGGCAATTAAATATTATTCCGATCTATCAATCCCATATTGCTAATCGATATCCGGTGGATCCCACTTCTAGCCAAGAAATTGATGTTCAGCAATTCGTTAATTTCGCCTGGAAACAAGGAACCTTTGCGAACTTTTATCAACAATTTTTAAGACCGTTTATTGTGGAACAAGGAAAGCAACCGTGGCAATGGCGAGTTATCGATAATCAGCATATTCCCTTTAGTAATTCCGTACTGGCACAAATTCAGCAATCCATGAAAATCCAAACTGTCACTAAATACGCGATTTTCACGCAAGGCGCGAATAATGTTTATGTGAAACAATTTCAGCTGCCGGGGAAATTAACAGAAGCGACCTAAAATCCCCGTCATTGCGAGGAGCGTTTTTTTGCGACGAAGCAATCTTTTTACATGCCTCGGGATTTCGAGATTGCTTCGTCGCAAAAAACGCTCCTCGCAATGACGGGAATACAATCACTTCGGCAGATTTTTCACGTCAGGATTCTTAGAATACGCATCCATAATTTCTTCGACTAATTGGTCGACTATACCTAAGCTGCTAGCTTCTTCGATTACGCCTTGCTGTTCTTTCAGTGTTGCAAGTCTTGTTTCAACTAAGGATTTAATCGAACCACTCGGGAAAAGATTAGCCAGCACGCGGCGCGCTTCTTTTGGACCCAGTTTCACGTAAAGTTTATTGCGAATACGCGCATCTTCTGCAGTGGTACTGAACGCCCATAATTCAATCGGGCCTAACGTACTTGTTAAGAGTTGTGTGTTGATACCTGTTTTTGTAGAAAACTGCGCAAGGAAAGTTGCACCCCCCTCACGCGGACCATGCACCCGTGTTTTCAATGCAATGCGTGCGGTTTCCGATAAACCAAAAATTTCAGTGGAGCGTTTGATCGCTTGTTCTGGACCTGCATCCATAATGAAAATCGACGTCGCAAATTCCACCATCACCGGATCAAAATCATCGAGCGATTGAGAAATCAACGCAATTTGCACGTTCCACTTACGTCCTTCGCGCATATCCAGAATTACTTGCTCCCGCACCGCGCGCGCTTTGGAGGTGCGGTGAAATTCATCGTACACAATGCGTTTAGCATCTTCACGAATTTCTGAAATACGCGCACGATGATATTCGCGATACGCTTCTGGAAAATCAGTTAAGACGTCTTCTGTTAAATAGTAATGACGAGCAAGCACATAGCGTGCCAACATATACATCACGGCGGTTTGACGATCAGCCGTTTCTCCGCCACTTTTTGCGACCTCATCCAGATCTAACGAAACAATTCTCGCATCACCAATATCGAATTTCGTGACACCCGATAAAATCGGATATTCACGCACCGCACTGGAAATCATACGACTGAATGCCTGAATCAAGGGCTCCCCTGTCGGGGCTTTGACTTGGCCATATAAATCTTCGACCACTTGCGTACGCACAATCGCTGCGGCATCGGCAAGCAAGGGCATCGCAAAACGCTGTGCCAGCATTGCCTCGTGATGAAATCCCGCTAAAAATAAAGCATCTGTTACTTCCCACCAAGTGGTTTTATCATCAAGAACAAAACCAATTTCCTGCAATATATCATCGACGATGTGTTCAATACCGCTGGTATATAAATGCGGTTTCGCATCATCTGCTAAATATTTATATAACTCATCAACAATCAACCCTGCCATATCTGAAATACCATCATAGGGCCTTTCAGCACCTAATGGTGTTGCAAGCAGCGTCATAAAATTCACTAAAAATCCACGTTCCTGCGCCGTTGGATAACGACAACCTAATTGTGTATCAAATGGATTGATAGAATAATCGGGCGTCATGCGTAAACGGTGATAGGCGACCAGGTGACGACTATCAATCGGTAACGCTTCTTTTAAAAGGGAAATGAGCCCACTACTCGAAGGCCCGATATCGACAATCGCGATACGCGGCAAACGTGGAATACCACCTGAAAGTGACAGCGCGAGATTAATCGAGTTCGACAATACTGATTTACCGGAACCCGGTCTTGCATACATCAAATCAATCCACGTGGTTTGCTGTGCCGATCCCGGTTGATAAGGCCATGGTTTGCCATCGGGTGAGCGTAACAAAACAGCGCCATATTGCCAGGCTGAAGCAGGACGAGTAAACGGTAGCATGTACACAACATCCGATAGTGGCGCAATAGAAGGTGTTGCAACGCTAGTAGCAGTAAATCCCAATACACTGGAAGCATAACCGGCAAAAACATCGCCCGATACTTCAGATACTTCGCACGTTCCCCAACCTTCGACGGCTTTCGCCAGTTCCGCCGCGCGCGTTCTCAGCAATCGAATATTATTTTCTGGTGCCCACGTCGCTAGACTCACTTGCAACCGAACCACGGCATCATCTGTGTTGGTTTCGATATCTCGTAACATGGTCGTCGCATCATGCACTAATGCATTATATTGCGACGTCCAGCTTAAAATCGCGGCCATCATGGATTTAAAACGTAACGTTGCCAATCCGCCGCTTTCAATTAAAAAAGAAATACGCCAGGGAATTCCCGTTGCCTGCGCTCTGGCAAAAAGGACCATGAAAGATTTGATATCTTGCGGAAATAAATCAATAAAAACCGGTGTATAAATGCGATCACCCACTCGCACCGTGCGAAGATCGATATTGACCGCATCGCGTGGAAAAACCTGACGAGCTAAAGGCGGCCACATGAGACCTGACATTTCGCCTGCAAGAGGTCGCGCTTCGTGCAGGGGAATTTTATCGCCAGGCAAAATGGGCTGCCAATTTTTATCGGTAAAATCAGGGTCCGCCGAATAGCGAATCGAACGGCACGCTTCATGCACTTCGAGCAACACGGAATAAACGTTTAAACCATTCAAATCCGATACAAATGATCGGAGAAAAGACGCATGCGCTTCACGCAAATCGGGTACGGCTGCAATGACATTCTGCCCATTGCGAAATGGCTTGATCTTGTGATCACGAATAAACTTTAATTTATCTTTCATCGCGCGCTTGCGCTGTTCATCGCTCAATGAATAAGGACGCGTCCAGATTACAAAATATAATTCTTCATGCGCGCAATATCTTGAAAGATAATCAACGCGCTCTCTAAATAAATCATCGAGTTCCAATTTTAATCGTTTTGCGGTGGCTTTTGCGGGGCCAAGAATATCTTCGAGTTCGGGTTTAACGGTTCCACGATCATAACTAAAATACGCCTGGATCACATGTCCTGGCCGTTTTAACGTGGCTTGCATGCTTTGCGAGATACCGTCATGGATATTATCAAACTCTTCGGTACCAATAAGACGCGTCACCCCAAAAACACGAACCACTGATACCAGCGAACCATCGCGTGCGGCCAGTGTATAAGCATCATCTGCCGTTTCTAAATCACAATAGGATTCGACCGTTTGCTTTAGTTCAGTGCTGAACCAAGCTAATACGGAATCGATACCATCCAACACGGGATCCACAAAACTGCGCATCCGAAATCCTTTTTAACCTTTATTCAGTTTTTTGTGCCTCAGCGGCTAATTCTTCGAGTGCTGCGGCCGCCCATGCATCGAGTTGCACTTTAAATTTAGTATAAGACGGAAGTAAACGAAAATCATTTAATAAATTAATTTCTGCGTCGGGTTTTTTATTTTTATATTCCATGATTAATTGTCCAAACGTGGCAGGATTACTGGTGCCAGCACCAAATTTACTTTCGATCGGTTGACTGCGAAATTTTAAACTGCGATAAATCGCTTGTGCCGTATCCTGATAACCGGTGCCATTGCCCATCGCACAAAACAACACATGGCAAAAACTATTTAGATCTGCCTGGCTCATTTCTGGTAGATAAATCAGCTGACCGCCACCCATTTCATCGACTCCAACGGATTCCAGAAATAAGCATTGCGAACAAAAACAACAAGAGGTGAGTAAATTACTTAATTTATGATTGGCATAATTGCCGTCGGCATTAACAATTTCTTGATATTGTCTGGCTTGAAAACCACAATACTGGCAGGTGTAATTGTCGCGATCGAAGATGCGTTCTGCAACTGGCAGAAAGGCTTTGTCGGTGCGGCGCCTAACAAAGGTGCGCCAACCATTCAAGTTGACTGCCAGTTTTAGCTCATGCATAACTCAACATTAGGTCCACTTAGTAATACCTGATACCGTTGCAATGGATCCACTGCTACCGTACATGGTACCCCCTACGGATTTGAAAACCGAAGGCAGGAAGATTAATGCTGCAGCGATAAACAGCAAGGATATTGGCATGCTGATCGCAACCTGAGTTGGATTGTCTTTATGCGCTTTGAATTTTGCAATGGCAGCAACAGCAAAGCCTAATCCAGCAACATAAGCACCCGCGGTGATCAACTGTGCAATGTTACTTAAGCTAGCTTTTGCTTGACCTGCGACTGCACCGATACCACCGGAATACAATGTTACTGCAAACGCATCAACTCCAATGCAAAGAAGAATGAAAGCTCCCAACACTAACGCGACTTGTTTCCTCATCGATCTCTCCTTTTAAAAATTCATTCATTCACTCATTCATACTCAATGAAATGAGTTAGTTTAGGTCCACTTCGTTATACCCGATACAGTTGCGATAGATCCGCTTGAACCGTACATGGTTCCCCCTACGGATTTGAAAACCGAAGGCAGAAAGATTAATGCTGCAGCAATAAACAGCAAGGATATTGGCATGCTGATTGCCACTTGAGTCGGGTTGTCTTTATGCGCTTTAAATTTAGCAATGGCAGCAACAGCAAAGCCTAAACCCGCAACATAAGCACCGGCAGTAATCAACTGCGCGATATTGCTTAAGCTCAATTTTGCTTGACCTGCGACTGCGCCGATACCACCGGAATATAAGTTCACTGAAACGGGGTCAGCAAATGCGTCAACTCCAATGCAAAGAAGAATGAAAGCTCCCAAAACTAACACGACTTGTTTCCTCATCAATCTCTCCTTTTGAAAGTAGCCATCCATTCTTAATGGATATATTTACATTACTCTGATTAAAATAATTTTTCCAGTGGAAAATAATTAGAGAGAGGTAGGATTTTTATACTTTAGCTAATGATAAGGTATTCAAGATCGTCTGGATGAAAAAATAAATATTAATACAGAAGATACCGCCGATGATATGAGCCATGGCACGGCCAAAACTGCCAGGCTGTGCGCTGCCTTGTCCTAAATGGGTGAGAATAATAAGGCCGCGAATAAAAGCAATGACACCAATCAGCTCGACTACCTGAAATACAGTGTAGATTAGATCTTGCCAAGGATCGGTTTGATCAAGAGCATCCTGATAAGCATAAGGAGTGGTCGTGATCCAAAATGTGTTGGTGCTGTACATGACCGTGGTAGGCAAATAAAGCAGCGCTGCCCCCACAAATAGATAAATCATTGGGCCTTTTAATTCATGCTGCGAAGATCCTTGAGTGCGCGATTCGCCGTATTGTTTTAGTGATAAAAGCCCTTTTACGATAAACCACATGCCCATCACATAAGCGAGAGCAGTCACAAACATCATCAAATCGGGAATCGATTTGGCGAAATTCTCAAGCATGGTAACAGCATCAGGAAAGCTGGGGGCCGCAAAAAGAATCGGCGCATAGAAAATTGCAAATGAAATCAATAGGTTTTTTAACAGATTTTTCATAGAGTTACCCCTACTCGTCTTGCTCTCATATTATAAGTGTAGCACTTTTTTAATCGTTATTTGCGCCATAAGAGAGCGAAATGACCCGACCGCCGGTATCAATATTCACGATCCCATCGTAAGGGTCTATTTTTATTATTCTTCCGTAATCCTTCAGAAGATCGCCCTCGGCGACAGTGACCGTTTCACCTGAGTCAGATTTTAACCAAGCACGGCCTGGGATAATGGCCTGGACGGTATAGACCATTCTGGGTTCGGCTGGGCGCATTGGTGGCACACTCGGCCCTACCATCACGGGTCTAACTAATCCTTCATCGCGCATGACTTGGGTCATTTTGTTTAAAGTAGCTTCTAGTTCGGCGATACGTCGATTTAATGCCTGGATTCTTTCTTGAGCTGCTTTATTTTGCGCGTCGTAATCTGCAATTTTTTGACCAAACTGCGATCGAATGGTGTTAATCAAATTGGCATTTTCTTGTTCCAATGATGCGAGTCGATCACTAATATTTTTTTGATCGGGTGTTGTCTCCGATGCGGGCGGCGCGGGCGGTGGATTGCTCGGAGCCGAATAAGGATTCATCGACGGTGGCTGAGGAGCTTGTGCAACTTGTGGCTGCGGAGTCATTGGCGGCGCTGGTTGCTGCATCACTTGAGGCGGCGGTGTCATCGGTTGCGGTTGTGCTTGTGGCGGCGCAGGTGGTGGCATCATCGCCGTTTGTGGTGCGGGAGCTGCGACCGGTGTCGGCTGAGGAACTGGTGCAGGAGCAACTGTTTGAGCTGGCGGCGTTATCGCTGGCGGTTGTGGTTGTTGTGTTTGCGGATTCACTGCAGCAACCGCGGGTTTCGGCGGAATTTTGGCGGTTGGCGGCATTTTAACCGGCGTTGCTTGAGTAAAATCAGTCGGAGGTGGTGTCGTTCCCGGCGTTAACATTTTAAAAACCACAAAAATCAAAACAAAAAACACCCCAACACCAATTAACATTCGTCGATACGGTGTCAATTTAGTTAAGACATTTCTTTTTTCAGCAACGGGCGGCGCTTCTGCAGGTTTGGATTCTTCTTCATTTTCCAATTCATAATTCATGTCTTCATCGGAAAATTGATATTCTCCTTCTTCGTCATGCAGATTTTCGTCTCGTTCATTGGCCATGTTCGCCCCTCATAGAAGCTATTCTGGTACTTCTGACATAAATAATATACCTATTCCTACGCCAGAATTCACTACTACTGTTGTGGGAGTATTAATATAGTTCGCAACCGCTTTACCCATCGTGGTACCCACTTGTCCTAAACCGACTGCAAGCTTACTCGCTGGACTTAATTGCGGATAAGCGGTTGATGTTCCAAATATACCCGTAGTCGCGGTCGATCCCGCTGTCGTGATGGCATTCGCATAACCTGAAATAAAGGCAGAAGCCATCATCGCACCATACCGTTTAAAATAATGATAATCCACACTGCTTGCCATCACAGTTCGCGCGGTATCTGGATCGATTGCAAATGCGTTAATGGATTTCGTGGTAATCCAATCGTCTTTATCCATCAGATTGAAATTGAGACTAACTCGATCCATGCCTTGTGCCAAGGATAATTTTCCTAAGACGCGCGCACCTTTTAATGGGCCTTGAACAATGGTTGCCATAACGGGTGTGTCTGGATAATCGCTGTTGACAGCCGTATCTAACACAGCAAATAAAATAGTACCTGCTTTGATGAGTGGTCTGGTAAGCAATTTGGTTTCTGTTGTTTTAGTTTCTGTAGTCGTTCCACCCGCGCCTGCACCCGCACCTTCGCCTTTTCCTTTTTCACCACCACCCGCTCCTTCTCGGTGCGCCATGACGGGTGGCTGCCAAGCATTTACCAATTGTGTTGCTTGCCCTTGCATAGCGGCTTGTAATGCATCAATGCGTTGTTGCCTTTCCTGATCGGTTTCCGTTCGCACTTCAGTCTGCGCCACTTTGAATTCTTCGGGCGGCGGTGCGGCAGGTGCTGCGGGTGTTATCTGCTGCAATTTGGCGAAATCAGCAGCGCCTGGAATATTGGTTTCTACCGTGGGAGCCACACCAGTGGGTGCCGGTGTTTGAATCGCTCGGCATTGTGACATAATCCCGCTTGCCGTTTCAGGAGTCACTAAACCCGCTTGTACCGCGCGTTTTAATTCTTCGGTGTAATCCGCCATCGAGGCATTTCGATTTTGCAACGCATCAAATCGAGCCTGTTCAGCTTGCATGGCAGAATATTTTGGACAGAGTACTGCAAATTTTTGCATGTCGGGTGGCGGTATTTTTTTGCTAACTAAAAAGTTATTGGCACCCGCGCAATCGCCTTTTTGTATCATTTGAATCAGAGCATTGGCTTCTTCGCGTTTAAGCGAACCTTTACTGACTAAATCATCGGCGGCACCGGAGAGTTGTGAATCGAGCGGAGCCATCAGCTGAACCGGACAACCGCCGAGGTGTTGTTGTTTATATAACGCTAATAATTTTGCGGCAGCCGCCGGGGTCATTTTTCCTTCCGCTACTAAGCGGTTTAATGCAGCAGCATAGTCATCGACTGACACACCTTTTTTCTGCAGATCAAGCAATTGATTGGCAACATCGGCTGTGATTTCGCCGTTTTTTGCCATTTGTTGAACGGCATAGGCGCCATTTTTGGCTTGTTCACGCTGTCGTTGTGCTCGGTATTGCGCTAATAATTTAGCGGCGGTGGCCGGTGAAATTTTTCCTTCGCGAACTAATCTATCCAATTCAGCTGCGTAATCGTCTGGCGAAATTCCCGATTTTTGTAAAGCTAATAATTGATTGGCGACATCCAATGGCAATTCGCCTGATTTAATCATGGCATCCATGGCAGCACCACTTTCATTGGCTAACCCGCGCGCGTATTGTTTTTTATACTTGTCGAGTAAAGCGCGCGCCTGCTCGGGTGTCAGTTTGCCTTGACGGACTAATTCATTTAAAGCCGCAGCATATTCATCGGGTGTCACATTTTTTTTAGCAAGATCTAATAATCGATTTGCATCTTCCTGTGACAACTTACCCTGTTTGACTAAATTATTAATATCATCTGCGACATTCGCATTTTCTTCACCTGGACAAAGGATAGTGCAATTGGTTTCACCTTGTCCTGGCATATTGACTAGCGTGGGTACTGCGCTGCCACCTGTCATTTGCGCTTGTTTTGACGCTTGAGCATTGGCTTGCATCAGCGCTTTATAATATTCGGATGTGAGCTGTGTTGAACCTGGAACAGATTGTAATGAAGAAGGCGCCGTTGCAACTTGCGCTGTACCACCCGCAGGACCGCCGCTGAAATAACGAACCACCACATAAGTCACAAGAGAAAGTGCTGCAATGGCAGAAAAAAGCAAAAAGACCCGCGTTTTTGCATCGGCTGCAGTAAAAAATTTAAAACTCGGGAGTTTTATCGCCATTACAAACCTTCAATCTTCAGTTCAATCGGGTTTCCATATTGTGAAACCAGGACTGAGGAGGATCTTTGCATTTCATATGCAATCATGCCATCGGGACTTGTCATTCTTCCCATCCATCCTGGAGACAGCACCGTCAAGCGTGTGCGCAAATACATTTTATCGCCCAGTAACCATGCCTGACAATCACCGCCTTTGACACTTAAATTTCGGCTGCCAGGTGGCGCTACGCCGTCCAGCACACCTAACAATAATTGATTTGCACTATCCGGTAAGGGTGTGCCAATCGGTAAATCTTTTGAATTCGGACCAATACCAGAGACATGAATGTCGGTGCGATAATCAACAACTCGTTGTCCTGACACAATTTCCAACGTAACAGGCGTCAACAAACCGGATAATCGAATGACAAGATTGCCATTGCTGTAAGGTTTGACGGCCTGAATGAGCAATACATTACTTTTTCCGTCCCACTGAATATTCATCATGGTCGGATCACCAATATCGTACGCACCAATCGGCCAGGGCGCACCGGTTGAATCTACAAACACTAACGAAGAAATATAACCCTGCGCGATTCGAATGGCAGGCGGCGTACTACCGGGCGCTAAATTAACCATGAGGGTGGTTGAAACGGGTTTAGGTGGAACCACCGCTGGAATTTGCGCGGTGCGCTGTGACATATCAATGGATTGTTTTATTCGAATAATTTGTTGCGGAGTTAAGGGCATATTTTGTTGCATCATATTATTGAATGCGATATTTGAATCCGGACTCGGTGGCACAAAAGGAGCGGGAGCGGCTTTTACCATTAATTCTTGAGATTGTCTGTAAGTCATGGGCGGCGAAATCACTAATGGCGCATCGGGCCCTTTAAGAGCTGGAATACGATGGGGCCTGATTTTGACGACACGCGGTTTTACGCAAGGTGGTGGTCCCGCATTGGGCGGCGCTTGTTCATTATTTTTTATCCAATCCTGAAATTGATTCATGTTGGATTGAAGCGATGGCGGTGCACCCGCTGGCGCGGCTTCAGGACCTGGTCCATTTTCATCCGCGATCAATCCCTGATTCATCAGCAGCGAAATAATGATTAATGTGAATTGCTTTATCCATCTTTTACGCATTGATACGAATTTGGTCGCCCCCTCCTTTGGTAATGATAATGTTATCAATCAAAACCCCGGATAGATTATTCAGTGTCGAGCTGCGAATGACAAGTGCCTGAATAACGAGCGGCTGCAGAGCGCGTCTATCGACGCTGATAAAATTGACATTGATCGGCATTTGCACCCACCAGGCATATTTTCCTTCCAATAGGCCTTGATTCAAAATAAAGGGCGCACCCGCTGGCGACGATTGCAAAAATAATTTTCCATTCTGAATGATGGTGCTATTCACAAACACGTTCGATGCATCCAAAAATTTCTGCCAGCCTTGATCGGTAAAATATTGCTGGAGATCGGCAAGTTGGGATGAAAAATTAAAAAAATCAAAATTAAATAATTTCCCTAACACTTCGCTGACCCATTGGATTAAATCAGGTGTTTTTAAATAAACTTGATCAAGTGGCACAGGGGGTAATATTCTGAATTCAGGATCAGTCGAAAAATTTACGGGGGCAGGTTTCGTGTTGTGATTGTAAATAGCCAACCCAATCAAACTGGCAATTGCAAGCAGGATAGTCAATAACGCAATTAATACTTTGTAGAAGCCGTCCTTATAAAATTCTTCTTTCAGGCGAACGACTTGAAGCTCTGTTACCGCCATAATCCAACTCCGCCATTCATGATACTATATAACAGACCCCAATTAATGTCACTGCTGTGTTTATTGTGGCGGCGCATTACTTAACGCACCCGCAACAGGCGATAAAACCAGACTGCCGTAGGTTTGCACAATGCCAAGACCTCGGTAACTATTTAAAATACTTTGTCGCTGCACAATGACTGTCACCAACAGCGGATTTCGAAAACTATTTTTTTCATCATACGGCGAACTGTAATAAGTCGCTAACAAGGGAATTTCAAATTTCCAAGCATAAGCACCGCCCAAAATCCCTTCGATTAATAATCGGGGCTTGCCAACTGCTTTCGCGACGATCACATACTTTCGCTGGGTGAGTGCAATTAAGTTATTGGATGCTTTTAAGCCATCCATATAATTTCGCCAACCATAATCGGTAAAATATTTTTGTGCATTTTGCAATTGACTTCGATAATTCACAAAATCATAAGAATACGCGTGCTCTATCGCTTCCGTCGCCCATAATGCAACATTGTCGTCCGACATATTGGGTAATTCGCGTGGCACATCCTGAATTAACCGACTGACTTCATCGGTCACAAAATATAGCGGCATGGTTGGGTTTTTTAAAAGATAAATCACAACACCAATCAATATGGCAATTACAATTAAACTGAGGACATACACCCCAATCATCAGATGAAATTTATTTCTATAAAATTGATTGCGCTGATGGATAATAACTAACGCATCTTGTGATTTTTCAATAGAAGCCATGTGATTCCTTTTTTATCGCATGATAAATTGTCCGATACCAATGCCGGTTGGATCGACATTCGTGGGTACTTTGACAATCGTCAAGATTACATAATAACTATTTCGCGTGGTGACTTCCGAACTTTGATAAGTCACTAAAAAAGGCATTTGTACACGCCATGCATAGCCTTTTCCAGGTAATTGTCCCTGATTTGCGATAACTGGCGCGCCGGACACCACACTGTTCACAAAAAGTTGTTTTTGCGTGATGGAATTAATCAGGTCTTGCACGGAACTCCGATAAGCTAACCATCCCGCTCGAGTGTAATAGGGCGCTGCGTTCTGAACTTGCTGATTATAATTCACAAAGTCAAACGTATAAGAAGCAACGGCCGCTTTGCTCGCCCAGCGCAACACCGTATTCGGCAAATAATTGGGTTCGTAAAAAGCGGTCAGCGGCATTTTTTTACCATCCGATGCAACCGCAGTAAAAATAGGTAATGGTCGATGCGAAACCTGATAAAGAATAAAAGTTACCATGAAGAGCATTAAAAAAATGGCGACAATCAGCGCGATAATCATCGCGTTATAATATTTCATGAGTCCTGTCACCATAACCAATCCTTTTTATTGCATAGGCACCATCTGAATAATCTGGCCACTCAAGGTCGTCGCATAATAATTGGGTTCTGTTTCATGCAAGATCAAATAAATGATTGTTGCAATTAATCCTAAAATAATCACGCAGGACAAAAGCATGGCGTTCAGAATTCGATGATATTGAACACGATAAAAATCACTTTGAAATCTTGCCTGACGTTCTCGATCGCCTATCATCTCCTCTCCTTAGACCGGCAATTTTTCGAATGTTATTTCGACTCGGAAATTTTCAGTATGGCCCCATTCTAATGAATTATCTTCGACAAGATGCGAGCCGCCATACCCTTGCGCATATATCAAACGCGTATTCATACAGCGTTTCCATAAATATTTTGCCACACTTTCGGCTTGTAGTTGTGAGAGCGCGCAATCAATTTGTTTCGCACCGGAATCACTGGTGTAAGCTGCCACTTTGACTGACATATTGACGTAATTTCCGATCAATTGAGACACCATATTCAACAAAGGTTGGCCTGAATCACGAATTCTCGAACCGTTTTCATCAAAAATCCGATCAGATTGAATGACAACCAGCACATGGTCTCCTAGCACAAATACTTTTGCGCCGGCATTTTCAATTTTGTCGACTAACGTGGTTTTGGAATCAATATAAGCGCCAATCGCGCCACCCAAAATGGCGCCGGTAACCGCTCCCAAGGGAAGGCCAATACCATTGGTCAACCCCCCAGCCACCCCGCCTGTCACGCCGCCAATCAAAACGCCTTTGGCGGTTTGACTGGTATTATCGTAAGAATTAGCAAGACTGGTATCAGAATAAGATTCACTCAATCCAACATAAGCATCATCAATACTGCCCGCCGCCGTACGTGAAACACCAGAAGAGGCACAGCCTGACAAAAAAATAATAAGAAAAAAAATCACAGACGCCACTAAAATAGTGGTGCTAAGACAATAATCCGTTTGGTGTGAGGTTTTCATGGCACCTTAGATTATGCTAGAAAAAATAGTGTAAAGATAGATGAGCCCGACACTCCTAACGATGCCGCTGCTCAAGTTTTAGGAGATACTCTTTTTTATCCAATCCACCGCCAAATCCGACCAGTTTGCCATTAGCGCCAATCACGCGATGACAGGGAATAATAATTGAAATGGGATTTTTGCCATTAGCCATACCAACTGCCCTGGCTTTATTTTTATCGCCTATCTTGGCGGCTTGTTCGCCATAAGAAAGGGTTTTTGCGTAAGGAATTTTGCTTAATTGTTTCCAAGCCTGGATTTGAAAATCTGTACCATCTAAAACTAACGGCAAATCAAACACTTTTCGTTTGCCCTCAAAATATTCTTTTAATTGTTTTTTGGTTTGCAGGATAGTTTTTTCATTTTTGGATCGGGCGTATTTTTTTAAATTGTTGGGTTCGTTATCCCAGAGCACGGCATGTAGACCTTTTGGGCTCGTAATAATCGTAAGTGTTCCAACAGGGGAATTCACTTCATCATAAGTTGCGTTTTCGGGTAAGGATTTCATGATTTTTTTCCAACCATTTTCATTATTATATTCTACCGGAAACTCCCGCGCCATCGCGCCAGTTGCAATTATTGCGCTATGATTTATTATAATTCAAAAATAATTCAACTTAGCGCAAATCATGAACAACACCCCTTTCAACTTCAGTAACAAAACCAATCAGCGCAGAGTAGAGGTTTTGCCTTACGATGCTCATTGGCCCGTTTTTTTCACAATGGAATCCGCAAAAATTAAATCAGCCTTAGGCGATGAATTAAAAGAAATTCATCACATTGGCAGCACGGCCATTCCAAATATGCCAGCGAAACCCGTCATCGACATTCTGCTCGAATGTGACAATCTCGATAACATCTCATGGATCACAGAACAACTGAATCAATTAAATTATTTGGAAGTCAGACGACATATTATCCCTCATCGCAGTTATTTTTCCCGGCGAATCGATGAAAAGATCAGTTATCATCTTCACATTCGCGAACGCGGGGATCCGCAAATTAAACGACACGTTAATTTCCGTGATTATGTCATCGCGCATCCAGATGACGCTAAAGCCTATGCGGAATTAAAAATAAAATTGTCGCAGAAATTTCCGAATGATATTTATTCCTATGTCATTGGCAAAGATAAATTAATTCAAGAAATCGATACCAAAGCGAAATTATGGCCTGGCCGAAAAAAAGATTTTCTGCCACCGAATACAGGTCCAGACGCTTCCGCGTGGGGACAGGAAAAATTGATAAAAGCAATCGAAGCCAATCTCAATGTACACATGACCCATTTTTCACAATATTTGGATCAAATTGAATTAATTCGCGTTCCCGGCATTACACTGGTCAATTCAGGATTGCCGGATGATACATTTAATTATGTGCTCGAAGCCGATTTTTCTGCCGAAGAAACTGAATCAAAAATCCAGGAAGTCACTCATTATTTTTCTCAAAAAAAACTGCCGTTTTCATGGTGGATCAGTCCTTACGATAACCCAAATAACTTGAGTGATTCTTTAATTAAAAATCATTTTGAAAACACAGAAAATAATATTGCAATGGTATTTGATCTAGATGCTTGGGATGGAAAATTAACTCTTCCGCCTGAACTAAAAATAATACGCGCGCAAGATAAAAAAACATTATTGGATTTTGCGAGTGTACTGACGAATGATGAAGCTTCATTTAAACAATATTTTTCTTCAGTTGCTGAAATACTCACTGACGATGATCCAATAGAATATTACGTTGGGTATGTTGACAATATACCGGTTGTCCGAGGACTTACTTGTTATTTTGCGCAAGTGGCTGGATTGCACTGGCTATCCACCACTCCGTCGGCACGCAAAAAAGACTATGGTACCGCTTTACAGCAATTTCGATTAAAGCGCGCTAAAGAATTGGGATATCATATTGCTGTGTTGCAGGCCTCGGAACAAGGTTATCCCTTGTATAAAAAATTAGGTTATAGAGACTGCGCTGTATTCAAAGAATTTAAACTTATCAAATCGTTTTAATGATTTTTAATATGTTTACGAATAGCAGGAAAACTTTTATTCGCGTGGATTCCAAAGATAACATTAAATTGAATCGCCTTTGCAATTGGGCAAACGGTCTTGTTGATTTTTTCAAGTTTTATAAACCCATATGCAGATAAGGTTTTTAAAGTTCTTGATAGGTTGCTAGATTGGCGACCTGTCATTTCGGATAATTCTCGTATCGAATTGGGTTTTTTTTCCATAATCGTTTGCAAGAGAAATTGATTATCATCACTTAAAACTTCTGCAAGAGATCGGATAGAAGTAAACCAGATTTTAGGTTCATCTGGCCTAGGTTTATAGTCGCCTCGCGCAATGGCCAATGTTCGCGCACGAATTTCATTTTGCGGCATAATACCAATTTTGATGGTTTTCATATTCATTTATCCTGTTTCAAACCTAAGGAATCCAAAATTTTATCCACTTCCATCCAAAAATCTTTAAGCAGTTGATGAGCATCAAGAAATTGATAAAAAATCCCTTCGTCACCTAAATATCGATGTTTATGATCACGTTTTCCTTTGTTTCCGGTTAACCTTTCTGTTTGATTTAACAAAATGAGCATTATCAAAGCCCATTATGCGGTTTCCATGCTTGTCATGTAGCGTCAGGCTATATCGTATTCCATGGGGAATTTCTTCTGTTTTTGGTACTTCACGAGCCTCAAATTTCGTCCAATAACCGCCAGCCTGTTCGATCATGATTCCGTCCAAATCAAGCAGCGTGTCAATGTTATTATTTAAACTCATTATTATCACCTGCTGATAACTATATTATACTGAATAAAATAAAAAATACAAGATATATGCTTTTTTGAAAAACCATCTATGAACCTGAAAAGATGGATCTTTTTGAAAAAAAAGGTAAACTTAACAGCAAGAAGGAAATTGAAGATAAGACGATGGAAGTGTACTTAAATAACAGAGAATAATCAATCCATGAACAATAAAATTAAAAAATTAAGCCACATTACTTTTATTTGCAAAGATTTAGAAAAAACATCGCTTTTTTTAAAAGAAATCTTTTCTGCTGAAGAAATTTATTCAAGCGGAGATAAAACATTTTCAATTTCCAGAGAAAAATTTTTTAAAATTGGAACGATATGGATAGCCATTATGGAAGGTGCTCCCATCGAAAAATCTTATAATCATGTTGCATTCCAAATCGATGAAAAAGATATTCCACTATTTGAGCAAAAAATTAAATCGCTTGGATTAACCCTTTTACCCGGACGCAAACGTGAGAAGTCTGAAGGCGAATCTTTATATTTTTATGATTATGATAATCACCTTTTTGAATTGCACACGGGTAATTTGAATACAAGATTGCAATTCTATCAACAATAATAATTGTTCGCCCTTTATATTTATTCAATATAAACTTTCACTTTCACTTCTTTTCCATTATCAATGGTATCAATATTGACAAATTCACCATCAATCCCTTCTTTAATTAAATTTAAAATGTCCTCAGGATTAATGTTATTGTCACCGACATGAAGTACATTTTTGGGTATCAGTTTTAAACCGACTTCTGCGAGAGCAATCGGAATATTAATATTGACTTTAGTTTTATTCGCTTCATTCACTAAAACGCGAAAAAATTTCCTGTTCGTCGTTTTAACAGATGTCGTTTCAACGGCGATTTCATCTTGCTCTTCGAGTAATTTTTCTGCGTCTTCAACGGTTATTTTTCCTTCTTTCAACATTTGTAAAACTATTTTTTTCTCATTACTCATACAATAATCTCCGCTTTATTTAATTTCGAAATAAACACTGACATCTTCGGTAACGATTTCTATTTTCGTTCCCGAGGAATCTTTTAAAAATAATTCAACTAATTCTGGCAATGTGATATGTAAATTTAATTTTTCTGATATTTGTTTCGAAATGACCGCCGGGAGCCATTTTATTATTTTTAATAATGAAAGTTGTAAAATAAAATTAATTTTGATTTTTTCTTTTTTATTTTTAATTTGTAACCAAACATTCGGATAAGTTGTGTCTCTACGAATTTTATTAGATAAACACTTCAATCTAAATAAATAAGAAATTGCTAGTATTAAAAAAATGAAAATAGCAACATTCATATTTAAAAAAATCAACCCAAAAACAAGCGAATACATCACGCCGAAGGCGGTAATAATTGCAAATCCTTTCCAATTTAATGCATAAATATAAAATAAAAAGAACAAGATAAGGGTCATTGGAAAAAATAATAAGAAAGCTAATATTTGCAATAAAATCATTTTGCGGTTCTCAATTTTTTCATGGTGGTTTCAATATCGATTTTGCCTTCGGCAAGTTCATTTAGGATTTTTATACGTTCGGAAGAAGAGTTATCTTCCTGTTGATATCCGAGTATTTTAATAATATTTTTTAAACGATTTTTTACCGTAGGATATGAGATACTTAAATCTTTCTCGACTAATTTAATATTACCCTCATTTTTTAAAAATATTTCAATAAAAAATAGATCTTCGGGCCCGAACAAATGAAATCGATTAGTTTTAAAATTCCCTCTTAGTTCTGTTTTGCATCCCTGGCATTCCACTTCTTTAATGGTGAAGTCACCCTCACAATACGGGCAGTTAGTTAACTCTTTCATTAAATTAATCCCCAAATAATTAATATTACATATTTTATTTGGAAAAATAATAAAGTCAACTAATATATTAATATAATTAATTGTAAACTTAATAAAATTAATCTGCGATCTTAATGCGGGATAACTTTTTGATTATAAGGTAAAAGTTCTTGGATAAACGTATGGCACACAAACCATAGATGGCGCTTGTTCCTGCATTGATAAAAATTAAAAATCATACCAATTCCCATGAAACCCATTAGGAACACGTTGTGTTAATTGCACAATCGCCAGGGGTTCTTTATCAATATTCATTGCATCTAAAATATATAAATCACTGGCATTTCTTTCAGGAACATATACCACTGCAAGAATAAAACCATCGCCTTCTGGGCTATTTTTTTGTCTAGGCACAAAAACAGGCTCGCTCACCATGCTCTCTTCACCAAAATCGCGAATAGTTTGCGTATTATTTTTTAAATCATAATGAACGATGGCATTAAATCCCAATTTTGTAATCGATCCCACTCTGGCAGCAACAAATCCATGACGATAAGGTAACCCTGTTAAGCGTTCATCGAAACGGGGAAATTCTGCAGGCGTAGAATCAAGTTTCTGCTCTGTCACTTTTTTCTGTTCGAGATTGATTGTCCAGCGCGTGAGCTCCGGTGGACTTTCGCCTGGCTCGGCGATTTTACCATTCGCATCGGGAAAAAAATTGGCTCGCTTTGTTTTTAACCCATCCAGAATTATTTTATTTCCTTCTTGATAAGCATTCATATAATGAAAAACATAACAAGGATTCATGCTTAACCAAATTACATCATTTGCTTTGCCATGATGCGGCAAGATTCCCAAGTGAGAACCAAGATCAGGTTCCCACATCAAAATGGATTTTCCTTGTTTGGGACGTTTCATATCAAAAGTCAAAGGATGCACAGGAAAAAGCGCATAATCTTTCGTTATAAAAAAATCATGTAAAAAAGATGAAAATGGAGCAGAGATACCTTCTGTTTTTTTAATTGCTCCATCTTTGTCAAAAATAAAATACGCTAGATCATTTGATCCGGGTGTATAAGCAAAATTATGCATTGCACCAGTTGCGGCATCAAAATGAGGATGAGCACTCATTTGTGGAATTTGACCTCCAAAATCCCACATCCCCTTCGTGGTTAAATCCAGAGGATTCATTTCTATGCTGCAGGCTGTTTCTTGCAGCGCCAACAGTTTTCCTCCATGCTGAATAATATTAGTATTGGCCGTCGTTCGTGATGAAATATTGGTAGGTTCTTCGGGTGATGGATCCCTAAAACCTCGAATAAGCATTTTGCCCGCCTCTCGTTCGAGATTAAATCGCTCTGTCGCGATCCAGCGATTCCGATAGCTGATTTTTCCATTAGCGATAGAAAACATATGCAACATACCATCGCCTTCAAACCAATGTTTCAGATTATCTGGAAATAGAGGATTCGGCCCATTTCGGTAGAGAACGCCATTTAATTCTTGTGGAATTTCGCCGATGATAGATGTGATATTTTCAAAATAATTTTCTTCGAAAATAGGCGCATAATTGCCCTGCAAAAAGGGATTGCTATACATGAGTAGTTCCTCGTTATTTAATAATATTTTGGAGCCAATCTTTAGCTGACTTAGGTAATTCTTTGTTATCAAGAAGCGTCAAACAAAATTCTTTCTTTTTCTCTTGATTATCGCCAAATAAATCAGACATCATGTCTTCCCAGCGTTTTAAAACCGTTTTATGCGGATAATTTTTTATTAAACCTAAAATGGCTGAAGAACGATTTTTTACATAAGCATCTAGGGCTTGGTCTAACCATTGCGCCGCTTCTCGTGACAACCCTGTTTCGGCGGTCATCAGGCCTTCTTTAATCCCTTTTTCCCAAATGGTTGTTCTAAGAGAAGCAAATTTCTTGCCATAATAACTGTTGACCCATTCCATGCACCGTTCTCCTAGAGCTAGACCAATATCACTCCAAGGATCTTTTTTTAAGTTGGAATTGATTTCATTTACTAAATCATCCCAACCCTTTTCAAATGCTTTTCTTTCACTTTCAGAAAATTTATTTTTCATTTCATGCTCAAAGCTAGCATATTCTTTTAATTCTTCTTGAGTTAATGGTTTACCAGCCCAGGTTTTTTCTAATGTTTGCATCATGCGAAATACCTCTATTAACTTAATAATCGTCTCCCACGGAATTGATTTGTTATGACTACAACCTGCTATAATATTTTTTAATGTTTGACTGGCTTCCAATAAAGTGTTTGCCTTTTTCTCCAGCAAAGAAGATTGGATCGTAAAATGATCAATAATATTTTCGTTCTTACTTAACAAACTTTTTATTTGAGACAAGGAAAAACCAAAAAATTTTAAAGCTATGATTTGTTGTAGTTTTGACAAATCTTTTTCAGAGTACACACGATAGCCGTTCGGTAGTCGAATAGAAGGCTTCAGCAAATTAACCCGATCGTAGTGATGCAAGGTTTGCACTGAAACATCGGTTAATTGACTTAATTCTTTGACGTACCATTGGGCCATTACTTTTCCTCCAGAAGACAACATAAGGTATATAGTAACTATAGGGTCAAGCCATTTTTACCTGAATTTTAAGAATATTAAAGCCTTTTAGAATGAAAATGAGCAGCACGTATTTTGAATTTTCATTTCAGATAAAATATATTCTCGTTACTACCCAATTAGCGAAGATCATGTCCATCGGTGAAACCACCTCTTACTTATAAAAAGTCCTAACTTTTATATAGTTATATTCTTTTTTACTAATTTTCCCAGATTAATTTAGCGTCCCATGCGTTAATACGTTAATAATATAAATGCTATAATAAAAATAGAATGTAACCAGAAATCGAGGTGTGTATTTCATGTTAAATCCCAGAGGTCAGCAAATATTAGTAGAAGAGTATATCGAATATCCATACCCAGGTGATGTTGCACTTATTAGGTTAGACAAGCGGGGTTTTCTTCAATTTTGGATAAAGAAAGAAGAAGATATTAGAAAATTTTTCCCTTTTTTAAATCAAATGCAAAATTGGGTGCGCCCAGAAGGTCAAACTTCTTATGTATACAATCAATTCTATCCACTGGATGTGGCACTCACCCAAGGTGACGAAGCTTTTCGAGAAAACCTGTTACGTTTATTAGCAGTACAATTGGGATTACAAAAACTTGTTCAGGTTGGAACGGGTTTATTAATTGGTATAGATAATTCGCAAAAATTTCATTTTTTTGCACAAAATGATTCAAAACCTTCTGTTTTAAAAAACTGGTCTACAGAACCCATGACGCAACTCAAATCTTTTTTTGCGTGCCAACAGTTTCCTTCAGCACAAAATATAAAGGATATATTAAGCACAGGAAACGCACCTAAAATTTCTTCAGACCCGAGTTTAATACAAAAATTAAGAGAATTAGACCCATCCCTCGCTCCGGAACAGCCTGGTCCCAACGTAAGAAACAGACTGCAAGAATCGGACGGTAAGGCAAACCCTTCATTGTTTGGTGTACCATACCCCGATTGGAAACAACCCAGCGCTGATGGCAAGATGCAGCCATCGACTGATCGCAAAATGCCACCTCCTACTCAACCACAACAAACTCTATCCCAAGCATCACAATCTCTGTTTGCATCTGAAGTTCCGTCGGAACATAGAACCATTATTGAGAATGCGTTGCGCACTGGTGAATTGAAGCTCGATTCATTTAAAGTTGATAGTAAGCAAGAAAGCGAGATACAAACCAGGATACATGGAAATCTTAATCTTGAACGGCAAAAACAAATTTTTGCAACATTCCTGAAAATGACTAAAGCAGATCCTCGATATAAAGCATTAAAGATCACAGGAGCAAACGAGATTATGGATAGTTATGCTCAAAGCAGAGTAGAAAACTATTCAATGGCTCGATCCATAAATCCAGACACGGCAAAAATTGATCTTTCTGATGGCAACAAGGAATTTCAAGATAAAATATTAAAAAAATTAAGTGACCTCAGAAAAACGGAAGGAAACCGACAGATCATTGAAATATCTAAAAATCCATCTAACGATAATTTAAAGTTTAAAGAGGTCATACAAAACTATCTTGCCTATTTACAAGGAAATGTATGGGGTTTAGATCAACAAGGAATAAATCAATTACGCGCTGACATGGCAAACACACCTTGGAAAAAATATTGTAATGAATTGGATGCAGTGAGAGATTGCTTTTCTCTTCAATCACCCGGACAAACTCCTCAATCAAGGCGATAAAGAAGAGGTAGAGAAACTGGGGCTCTGCAACAGGCTAGGAAACAAAGTTAATTTTTTCTAGAGCCAATTTGAGTCTCATTAAAAAACAAATTCCACCCCTGCACTCACCCCTTGCATCCACATACTATTGCTATGAAAACTCACCGCTGGCACGGCTGGCCCTATTAACGCACCGGAACCCCCAAACGCAGGATTTTGCGATTGATTAATATTCCGATCAATCTGATTGGCGGGTCGTATTGTTTTATTGATGTAAAAAACGTTATAAGTAAAAAAAGGTCGGATCGTTTGACTGGCTTCGTATGCCATTTTTGCTCGAAATTCTGGAACAATGGCAAATTGTTTATTGCTAAACGATCCAACATTACTGGGTTCTGAAAAAAGTCCGAATGGTTGAATGATCGTTGTATTATTGATATCCGTCTGTCCGCTGATAATTAATTTTTGATAATTTTCACCTGCTGCAATTAATGCGGTAATATCAAAAATAAATTTTTGACAGGAAAAATTGGCACGCGATCCGATTTGCAAACCATAAAAATTATTTCTAGTTGAAAAATTATCTTTTACATTTAAAACAGCATTGGCTGGAAGTGATGGATTATCAAAAATGGCATCACTTAAAGCAAAGTTTTCACTTAAATTGATATAACGAAATCCCGCCAGAAAATAGAGTGGGAAATTATAATGATTACTCACCTTGAATAGGCCATTTAATTCAAGTCCCCAAGGGGTTAAATTATCACTTGCAGTTACTATGTTCGGCAGATGATCTACCAACGCATCTTCGCCTTTGGTTGTCGAATTAAATGGAATATTGATAGTGCCGCCGCCAACCGAAGATGCCGTAAATGAATTACTCGCCTCAGCCAATCCAAAGCCACTGCCTTCTATTCCGTAAGCGTGCGAATCATCAAACCAATCACCCAATGTGACACGCGCACCACTCAATCCATCAAAATTAAATGAATTTCGATTCGATCCGGCACCAAAAATAACTTGGGTACCGGGTTCACCAACAGAACCCAATGCAGCTGGATTATTATTTTGCGTGATCAGTGGAATGCCTATGGGCGAATCTTCAGCCCACCAATAGAGATACTCTACACTTGCCCAAGCATGTGAGGCGCAGGGCATCGAAAAAAGATGAGAAGAATAAAATCCAACGGCAAATATAATTAATTTTAAAAAATATTTAACATGGCTATTGAATACGACCACGAAAACTCCATAGTTATTCTACAAACGTTTGTATTTATGATAGCTATTTAATATAATTTACTCCTAAAAAATCAGCATTACGAGCAATCATGAAAAAAATCTTTATCATTATTTTAACTTGCATTTCCATCATTATGATGTGGAGTAACACTGCAAATGCATGCAGTGATTTTAAACTCAGTTATCAAAATAACATCATTGTAGGCCATAATGTTGATTGGGGCCAAAAACAAGGGTTTATTGTCTTAAGCAAACGCGGTTTAATACATAAATCGATGCCTATATCCGGTGCCTCGCCTATATCATGGGAAGCTAAATATGGAAGCATCACGTTCACTTTAAGTAAGCCTGATGGAACACCCAATCGTTCTGCTGTTGTTGCCGGAATGAATGAGCAGGGGCTCGTTGCCGCCATATTATGGTTAGATGAATCTTCCTATCCACCGCCCTCTAACGATCGCAAAATATTGCCATCTACCCAATGGGCACAATATATGCTTGATAACGCCGGATGCGTTCAAGATGTCATTGAACTTAGCAAAAAAATTCAAATTGCATCTGCGGCATATGCCGGCAAAACAATTCTTGTGCATCTCATTGTACATGATGCAAAAAATCAATCGGCTGTTCTGGAATATACCAATGGAAAACTAAACATTTATACTGGAAATGAACTACCTCTTCCGATTATCACGAACAGCAACTATCCAAAATCTCTTGAGGAATTTAATCGGTATAAAAATAAAAAGGTTACTGAATTACCCGGAGGATACTGGACTTTAGCACGTTTTGTGTTAGGGTCTAATTATATTTCTAATCTGAAATTATCTTCTTCACAGCAATTAATGCCACTTGGCTTTAATCTTCTCGGATATTTAGTTGAACCTCCTCTCGGCGATGAACCCACAAACTGGAGCATCGTATTTGATATTACTCATAAGAAAATATATTACCGCGACATCGATAATCCAACTATTCGTGAGATATCCATGAATATTTTAGATACGCTCAAAAATAATGAATATAAAGCTTGCAACATTATGAGTAATTCATGTTTTCGTACTAAAACATCGTTCTTAAACAATGACACACCAAGCCGGTAAACAACGCGGCTCTGCTGGACTCAGTGCATTTATTTTTTCATATAACGCTAAAAAAGGAGCTTCTGACCATAATGAATCTTCAGAAACCAACTTCGCAAGTTCATTTTGATTTTTTCCTTGCTGAAAGGCTTCTTTTAGTTTCTGTAACACTTGAATTTTCTTGTCGCGAAATTCGGCCTCTTCCGCAGTTGGATAATATTGATTTCTAAAAGTCGATAAATGATAGTCTATTTCAATCAAAATCATTTGTTTTTGAATAACGGGCGTTAATAGACGAAATATTTTGGAAAAAATAACCAGTTCATCATCATTATTTATTTTTACAATCGCCCCTGCGTTTAGTAAAAGAGCAATGACGCCCAAATCATCTTCGCGAAAACGATGCTGTTGCGATAATCGTTCCTTCAAAGGTGTTTTACCATATCCAGGGGCATTAACATCCGCTTTGGCATCAATTAATAATTTTGTAGTCGGGAGGTGATTATTCCTTGCTGCTAAATGTAGCGGTCTTTCCCCAACAATCGTTTGTAACCTCCAATACCAATCATGTTGACGATAACTCAATGATGCTTCAATATTTGCCTTTGCATCAACTAATTGTTTTACCACACCAGCACGACCATTTTCAGCCGCACAATGGATAGGCCTCGCATTATGAATTTCTGTCGCACCTATTGAAACCTCTGCGCGATGATCCAATAGCATTCTAGTAATATCTGTAAAACCCCGACCTGATGCCAGAAAAAGCGCAGTACGACCCCAATTGTCAGCCGCATTTATTTTGGCGCCATTGGCTAAAATTTCTTTCAGCGCTTCTTTGCTGTTAAATTCCGCGGCAACATGCAATAAGGTTCCGCCCGTTTTAGATTCTTGGTTAACATCTGCCCTCTCCGCCAATAATTTTTTTACTCCGCTAGCTTGATTAAATTTAGTTGCGCGAAGCAGTGCAATGCCTCGATTACTTATAGTTTCAGAATTCTCTTTGTTATTTTTTAGATATTGAATATTTAACCATAGCTGGAACAGCTCATAAGAAACAATCGCAAGATCGCGCATGCAAAACAACATGAGATGAAATTTTATATCTTTAGGTAATTGATTTAATATACGATGATGACCGCGCATAATTTTTTTCTAATTATTCTTTTTTCTCTAAACTTTGCAAATACTGATTCAATTCATTAGTCGCGCTCACAACGGCTTCCGGCTCTAAGAAAATCCCGCCAATTTCAGGCGGATAATCCGTCGCGATTAACATGTCTTTCACAATTTCACGAGTAATATTGCTCGCTTGTGAACCGGATTTTCCGAGCACACGTTCCAGCAATTCCACACGGTCTTTGATAAATGATTTATTCACCAGCGGCGTGCTAAAGCGTTCAACTTCCGCTTCACCAATTAATGCTTTCACATCATCGCCCAATGGCACACGATTGAAAATATTGATTCGGCCTTCAGCCATGGGTTCTTCTTCTTCGACGACTTGTTCTGCTTCACCTGCATCCGCATTTCGATTATGAAAAGCGAGTAAGGCAGAAACACCACGTTCAATGGCATTCGCTTCTTGTGTGTCATTCATCACACTTGAAACAATATTGATTTCTTCAGAGTCGTCATGATGAGCGGAAAAAGTGACTTCTTCGTTTTCAATGATATTCGCAAATTGTTCAATGCGATTTTCAAGATCCACCAGCATTCTCATTGCCGGCGCTTCTACTTTTAAAAAGTGATTAATGCGCATGCGCTCAACGGGAGGTGGGTTTGCAAAAAACATCCGCGCACGAATAATGCGTGATTTGAAAAAGATATGCGCCTCACCTTCACGCTGTTCTTTTAAATCCTGTAAATCGATACGCGCGCGTTTTTCAGACGATGCACTGCGTGAATCCATGTAATTATTTAAAATACTTTGCGCATTCGTTTGGAACGAATCCACTTTGGTGACATACGATTCACCGGCTGTTTTTGAGAAAAATTCCCAGGTTTCAACAGGATCTTCTAATTTCATACAAATTTTAATATTGGTATTTGCACCGATGGATGCCGCTTCTTCTTTCGAAACTTTTTGGAATGCCGGCAAATCTTGTCCTGCAAAAATAACAGAAAATCCCAGTGAGCGTGCTTGCGCAGGCACGACGGCAAACCCTTTTACCGCGTAATATCCATATTCATCGAGAATACACATGTAGGGCGTAATCGCAGCCGTTGGCTTGCGTGATACCACTTCTCGATAGGTACCTTCTACTGAATCACCGAGTCCGGCTGCCATCATGGATCTTAACGAAGAAACAATGACTTTACCCAAGTTAGATAATTCTTCGGGGGATTTTTCCAAGGCGGGCAACAATACCACCAAAATTCGGCGATTTAATACCACATCTTTTAAATCCACTTCAGCAAGATTGGTGCGAATGATATGACCATAAGTATCGGCTAACGAACCGAACACACGGGTCAACTGCATGGTAATAAATCCGTGTTGTTCCAAGACTTGCGAACCTTGTTTTCCTTTTTTACCGCGATCGTAACCCGGCAAGTTGATGATATAGTTTGTGATCGGTTCCATCACCGCATCAGGCGCATCCGCAAGACTCACTGGCTCTTGGTTATCGCGAATAAACATTTTATCCATCGCAATCGCTTCAAGACGCGGCAATTCAAAATAATTACGGATGGTATTAGCATCCAGCAAAATTTTTCCTTTATCGCGCATGAACACTAAAATTTTCATGAGCGCTTCGACAAACACCATCGCACGGCCTTTCCACATATCACCGTCTGCGCTTTGCGTAGAAGAATCCATTAAACTAATCACTAATTGCGACAACATACTGGATGAACCATTACAAAATGGATTCATGGTGTTCGATAAACGTCTTTCCTGCGCACCGACCACATCGCGCGCGCCAGTCATGAAATTGATGAGTAACAAATCATCTTCCCGTCCCATATACCGAACCATGGAAAAGAGTTGGGCGAATACCGTGTTATCACCTTTACCATCGACATAAAGAAAACCGCTGCCTTGTATTAATGCGTTAAATGCAAGGGAGATCAATGCTTGCGTTTTACCACTACCGGTTGAACCAAAAATTAGAACGTGTGTACGCATATCTTCATTGTTAAACCACAGTTCTTCTTCGGTCAGTCTGCGATTGCCAAAAAAACAGATGCCTCTTGCCTTGCGCGGTTTTTTACTGCCCGGAGCGGGATCATTGTAATCGAGTGCATTGGAACGCTGTGGCAGACGAAATGGTAATTTTGAAACGCGCGTATAAGCGTAGATAAAAACACCGATTCCCCCTAGGGTGATCACTTCAGTCAACGGCGTGAAAAAAAATGCGCATAAAGCAAAACCCACCAGCGTCACCGCGCTATTCACGGGATCTTTAAAAAAATCCACAATGCGCATCGTGAGCGTGCGAGTATCTCGCAGTAGTAACTGCGGCGGAAGCTCATGATGTTCTTCTAGCCCGCGCTGATGCATACTACTTTTCCTCTTCTTCGTCTGGCTTGTAAATAATTTCTTTCAGAGCCAGCTCTAATGCATTCGTTGCTTCTTCGACCATGGGCACTAATAATTTTCGACCGATTTCTTTTTCCGCTTTCCAGTGAGCAAAAGGACCTGCAACCTCTACAAACGGCGTTTGACGCCCAATCGAATTCATCATGTACCAAAAACGACGATCCAGTGGTTTTAACCAGAGAAAATCCGCGGAAGCTTGTACGCCATCTTCACGCGCCGCTTCCAACATCGATGCCATGACAGTTAATACATAAGCATGTGACTGAATAATTTTCTGAACGCCTTTGCTTTTTTCATGTTTTGACAGTAATTCATCGACACCCGTAAAATCCAATTTTTCACGCGAAGATGCGCTGATTTTTTTTATTAATTCTTGAGCAGGTTTAGTATCTCCATTATAACGCGCGGCAAATATAGCAAATAATGCTTTGATATGCGGCGGTAATTTAGAAACTCCACGCCAAGCCGGCCCAAGTTGCAGTGCGAAAATTTTGTTGGCTTCACCCCGTTTTAAAGTCACTTCGACACGATTCCATTCTTTTCGAGATAAACCTTCTTGGGGACCGGAACGACGTTCTTCCAGCAATTTTAACCGTTTACAAAATTGCATAGGCGTCATCGCCATCGCCCAGGGACCTTTATCGAGATCCGCTTTAATTAAATCCAATCCGACAACGGGTGTGATCTGTGGCCAATTATTTTTTTCAAGTTCCACAAGATCTTTCATGGTATAGGTTCGTTTAAAAACGCGTGCGGTATTGCCAAAATAGACCACAAAAGCTAGCGCAAAAAGAATCAGAACAAACGGAATCCTGAGATAATTTCCAACAGCTTCACCTACTTTGACAACATCAGTAAACGTGAAAGTATTGGGATCTTGATTAACAATGGCCGTTTGCACATCTTGCAACCCACTAGTAAAAATACTAATGAATTTAATTTCGACTAACTTGATCGAAAAATAAAACGAGATAATTTGTTTTTTGAATGCAAACCATAGAAATCCAGCTGTTGCAAACGATGCGGCAACCACCCATAAAAGTGCCGAGGAATTATCGGATTGTCCTGACTGTTGGGGAGCCCCAGGCATGTTAACATCCTCAATCTATATAATATTATTATAGATGAGTTTGCTCACCCCTGCTGCTTTTCCTTGATCTCATCAAGGGTTTTACAGTCAATACAAAGAGTTGCAGTAGGACGGGCTTCAAGACGTCTGAGGCCAATTTCCACGCCGCAAACTTCGCAATAGCCGTATTCTTTGTCGGTTAATAATTGCAGGGATTCTTCGATTTTTTTCAGGAGCTTGCGTTCGCGGTCGCGCGCACGTAATTCCAGGCGGAATTCTTCTTCTTGGCTTGCACGGTCGTTAGGGTCAGGATAGTTAATCGCATCGTCTTTCATGTGGGTCACGGTACGATCCGCTTCTTCCATGATTTGCTTACGCAATAGCGTGAGAATTTTTGTAAAATGATCACGCATCTTAGCGCTCATATACTCCTCACTTTTTTTCATTTTATAAGGAGCTATCCCTAAGACTTCTAAACTGGGCTCTAAAATATCTTTCGTCGCCATGTGCGCTCTCCTAACCTTGATATGTGCCAATTGTAACACGGTCCAGACTTGCAAGATCCTGAAACGTATTGATACTAGTATAGCCTGCTTTTTCAAAAATGCTTACCACTTCTTTTCGTTGATTAAACCCATGTTCGACCAATAAAAATCCAGGGGTTTTTAAGAAATTTTTTGCAGTAGAAATAATCGCTTTTAAATCCTGTAACCCGCTATCGGCTGAAATCAAAGCCGATAAAGGCTCAAACCGTTTTACGTTAGGACTGAAATCTGGATCATTTTCTGCGATATAAGGCGGGTTACTGACAATGGCATCGAATTTAAGCGCAGGCAGTCCTTCGCACCAATTGCCCTGATGAAAAATAATGTTGTTGAGATGATGATGCCTCGCATTGCGTCCGGCGATTTTGATCGCTGCCGGATGAATATCAACCGCATGCAAGATCCAATCCGGTTTTTCTTTTGCGAGCGCCAAGGCAATTGCGCCCGATCCTGTTCCAAGATCCGCGATTAGCGCATTTTTAGGTAAAGGTAATTTTAACATTTCCTCGACTAAAACTTCCGTTTCTGGACGTGGAATCAAAACATCGGGATTGACTTCCAGATCGAGTGACCAAAATTCTTTGTGACCCGTTAAATAAGCAATGGGTTCACCTTGTTGACGTTTATTGATGAGTAAAAAAAAATGTTCGAGCTGATCGGATGTTATTTCTCTTTCTGAAAAAATATATAACTGGCTGCGATCATATTTTAAAACATGCGCTAATAACACTTCCGCCTCGAGCAATGGGACATCCGTCACAGCGGATAAATATAATGCGCCTTGTTTTAATGCATCAGAAATGGTTTCTGCGTTCATTCGCCTAATTCAGCCAGTAAGTCTGCCTGATGTTCATGAATGAGTGCGCTCACTACGGGTTCCAGATCGCCTTCCATGATGTCAGGTAATTTATACAGTGTGAGATTGATGCGATGATCTGTCAATCGTCCTTGTGGAAAATTATACGTGCGGATGCGCTCCGAACGATCGCCGGTTCCCACTAAATTGCGGCGTTTTTCAGCTTGTTCATGATGTTGTTTACTTTGTTCTGCTTGAAGCAATCTTGATTTCAATAACGACATCGCTTTCGCGCGATTTTTGTGTTGCGAGCGTTCATCCTGACATTCAACCACGGTGCCTGTTGGAATGTGCGTGATACGAATCGCGGAATCGGTTTTTTGTACATGCTGACCACCTGCGCCGGATGCACGAAATGTATCGATGCGCAAATCCGCAGGATTAATATCAATATCTTCGATCTCTTCAATTTCAGGCAACACAGCGACGGTACAAGTCGATGTGTGCACGCGGCCTTGTGCTTCCGTTTCGGGAACACGTTGCACGCGATGCACACCGGATTCAAATTTAAAAAGAGAATAGGCGCCCTGACCTAAAATCCGCAAAATAATTTCTTTGTAACCACCTTGTTCACTCGCGTTTGAGCTGATTAACTCAACACGAAACCCGCGAGATTCAGCATATCGCCCATACATGCGATATAAATCACCTGAAAAAATAGCCGCTTCATCACCCCCAGCACCTGCTCGAATTTCAAGAAAAATATTGCTGTCATCATGAGGGTCTTTCGGCAGCAATAATATTTGCAATTCATTTTCAAGTTTAGGCAGTCTATCGTTTGCTACTTGCAGTTCTTCTTTTGCCAGCATTTGCAATTCAGGATCGGCTGTGTTGATTAACTCTTTGGTATCCGTAATTTCTTGTTGGGTCGATTGATATAACTTAAAAACGCGCACAATCGGTTCAAGCTGCGCATATTCTTTAGAAAAATCGCGAAAACGATTTTGATTGTTAATCACCTCAGGATCGGACAGCATTGCGGAGAGCTCTTCGTGACGCTCGACCAGTGATTGTAATTTTTTTTGAATAGAGGGTTTCATAGTTTATTCTGTAATCGTAAATAATTGCTGCGCCAATCGTAATAATTCCACACGACCTTCCATTCCAGCTTGACGAAGCTGCACACTCGGATGATGCAATATTTTATTAGTGAGCGCACGGGCAAAATAAATTAACACTTCAGCGGGGTCATCCCCTCGTTCCAGCAACCGAATAGCTTTGGTCAACTCGAGATCGCTTAAATTTTCAATTTGCTTGCGATACGCTTGGATAGCAGCAGTCGCTTGATCTAGCGAATTTTGCCAGATCATAAATTCCATACTTTTTAATTTAATAATATCGTGTGCTTTTTCAGCGGCGTGTTCGCGGCCATTTAAATTTTTCTGAATAATGGATTTTAAATCATCGATTGAAAATAAATTAATATTAGATAATTCAGAAACAGCAATATCCACATCTCTTGGCACCGCCAAATCCACGATGCAAAGCGGTTGCGTCGTTAGCGCTAAACTTTTTTTAGTGATAATCGGGACTGTACTACCGGTTGCTGAAATCACCAGATCACAAATACTTAATGTTTGTGGTAATTCATCGAATGAAATCATTTTTGCAGAATTTTTTTCCGCAAGTTCTTTGATGTTTTCTACGCGACGATTAGCAATAATAATTTGTTTCACGGATTGCGTTTTTAAATATCGCAAAACAAGCTGAATCGTGTCACCCGCTCCAATTAATAAAATGGTCGCATCCGACAAAGGGTTCGCCATTTTTTGTTTTGCTAGATTGACAGCGGCTGACGCAAGCGAAACAGGACACGCACCAATTGAGGTATTGGTTCGCACTTCTTTTGCCACGGCAAAAATTTGCTGGAACAATCGATTAAACTGACCACCAATGCAGCCTGCTGCGCAACTTTCAGAGAAAGCTTCTTTCATCTGGCCTAGAACTTGCGGCTCGCCTAAGACCATCGAATCCAAACCACAGGCAACTTTCATCATGTGTTCGACTGCCGCTTGGTCACTAAAAGAATACCAGGAAGATTGAATCTCCTCCGGCAGCAATCCATGTTCACGACAAAACCAATTGAACAGCCGACCGGCATCGTCTGAATCACAATAAATTTCAGACCGATTGCAAGTCGACAACAACACCGCCTCTCGCACCCCTTCATTGATTAAATCCTGTAAATACAGGGGCAATTTTTCTGACTGAAAAATGACCTTTTCGCGAAGGGCAATAGGCGCGGTTTTATGGTTTAAGCCGCAGGCAATGATTGGCATGGGTTTTTTCTGATCATTAAAGCGTGGTATTTTAAGGTAAGTTGACCAAAAAGTGTAGCGCTAAAATCCCGTAATCAAAAAATCCAAAGCAGCAATAATTTCATTTCGCTTGTCTTTAAATGAAGTCACTTTTTTATCTAACACAGAAAGCGGGATCCCCGAAATCTCGGACGTAGACAGGATAACCTCACAATCTTCGACCTTAAAAATAGGATTTAAATATTTTATCGGTGTCATAAGGGTTTTTTTCACCAAAGGAACCACTACCCGAGAATCCAGCGAAGACAAAAGATCCGATTGCACATCAAGCAAATAAGGAATTTCTTTTCTCGATTTGGGGCTTTTATTGATATACACATCAAATTGCGCCATTAAAAACGTCTCCATTCGTCACTAAATAATCCTCGTTTAGCGATAGATTGATTATATTGAGTAATCGCTTCGTTATTGTCCTTAAGCCACTGTTCTTTTATTTTTTTCTTAATTGCCTTTATTAAAGCTAACTCTAACTCTTTGGAGAGATTAATATGTAGCCCTTTCGCTTTTTTAAGCAAATCACTATTTAAACTTAAATTGGTAGGTTTTTTAACTGCATCTATATTGTATATTTTCATGTGCATCTCCTGTGCGCATAGTCTATGCGCATATTATATCCCGTCTTTTAGAATTGTAACAATCCTTTTTTAACCCTTTGCATTTAATACGTTATAAACTGACGCCCGCGAAATCCCTAAAATTTCTGCGGTTTGTGAAGGCGCACCGTGCAATTGCAAAAGACCGGTTTTATCCAGCCAGTGAATTAACTCACGGCGCTGTTTCAAAGAAAGTGCGCGCGGCTGCGTATTATGTTTTGCCGCAAAATCGGCTATGCCTTGGCGTAAATCATCGGCAGAGCGCGATCGTAAAGTTTCTTTGATCGGTGCTTTTTCTTGCGTTGCTGTGAGCTGTTCTAACACGCGATTGACCGAAGAAAATAACGATACATCTAGATTCAAGCATAACGCAGCAATGCATTGGCCCTGACTATTGCGGATACCAATCGAAGTACTTTTTGCTGGCCGTCCATCTGGAAACGCATTCACGTAATTTTGTACGACATCGGGAAAAGCAGGATCTTCAATGCGCGCCAAACCCATTTCAGTCGTAGGCTCACCGACTTTGCGGCCTGATAAAGGGCATTCAATGGCAATAATCGCATGCTCTGGTTTCGTTAAATCATGTAAAACCACCTCACAGCTAGGCGCGAACATTTTGCCTAGCGCTTCCACTATTTTACGCGCCTCACGCAGTAATAATGCATTTTCTTGCTGAATTGAACTTTTATTAGTCTTCATAAAATCACCTATAAACCAATATCTTATAAACTATTATAACATAACTGTTGACAAATTGTACATATTTAGACATAATCTCATGACAAAATGTATAAATTAAACAAATAGTCATAAACGAGGATTTAAACATGAACACCCTAAAAACAGAAGCCCTAGGCATTGCCTTATTTGCGGTTACTCTGCTGGTCATGATTGGTCTCAGTATTTTTTGCCACTTAACTCTAATCATATAGGAGACCAACCATGCAACGCGATTCAAAATATGGCTCTTTCGGCGAAAGAAAATCATCTGATCGAAATGACGGTGATCTCGCTCGTCCGTTATTAACCAACTCGCCAAAAGGGCCCATGGATCAATCCATGGATACCCCAATGAAAAAAGATTTATATTTTCAGAGGCTATCAGAAGATGCAAAACAAGGTTGCATTGCTGGCGTTTATTCCTGTTATAACTTAGGTAAATGGCAACCAGCAATAATGAAATCTACCGGTGACTATGCGTCTCTATCCTGTGCAACCGATATTCCCTATTATGTTTCGATCCTACCGCAACAAGGCGTCTTCAGCGCAAGCTATAATACTTTTGGATCCAATCCATGTCAGGACAAAGTTTGCGGCTCGCTGTTATTTTGTTGCGCTTTATTATGCCTGCCAATAAAAGAAACCGCTCGGGTAAGTGGAGCAGTTTGTGGCGCACTCTGTGATGTTTGTTGTGGTTTATGTGGAAATTTCGATGAACCTGAAGCAACACCAGTTGGCATCAAGCTGTGGAAAGTTAGAGAGGATCTAGCGGATATACCATCCTTGAGATTGCCAGAATATCTGAAAATATATCTCACCGCATCTGAAGACGAACGCGATGCACTGACCTATGAATTTCATGATGAACTTTGTCACCACATCACGTCTTCTGAATTAAAAGAACATTCATTAGAAGACAAACAACAAGCGCTATCTTATATTGCTGAACGCGGCAAGAGTATTTTAAATCGGCATCATTGTCTAGAGCATAAATATTTTTACTATGGCCGGAATTATACTTATAAGGTGCCCGTGAATGTCGATGACATGCCCGGAAATTATGTGATAAATGTCATACGTTCAAAATCATCTGACAGTCCACAATTGCTTGAATTTATCTTAGAAAAAGGCCGTGCCAGAGAATTTTTAACTCTCGCAATACGAAATAAAATTGCGGCGGCATTTGATCAAGCTTATCCACTTGATGAAGTATCCGAACAAAAAGCTCAGCATCCTCAAGATACAGCAGCAAAAACATGTATTCTTGCCAAGAGAGAAATATTACATCGATTTCATATTGATGGAAAATATCATGCATTACCCATGCTTTTATTTAGTATTGCCGGACATCCTCGTCCAGTTGCTCAAATAACTCATGAATATTTATATGGCCTAACACCAAAATAATTGTACTTTATCGTACTTTCGCTATAATCACCCCATGCGAATAATCACTTTATTATGGATGATAGTGTGTCTCATGGGGCTCGCGAGTTGCGCCACGATGCAGCCTGCTTCGCAATTACCGCAAAATCAAAATGTCACTTGGGATTCACGCGCCACATCTCTTGCTAAAATTCAAAGCTGGAATTTAAGAGGGATGATCGCGATTCGCACGCCGAAAGACTCTGGCAGCGCGACCTTACAATGGCAACAGCAGCAACAAAATTATTATCATATTTCCTTATTTGGACCTTTAGGCAGTCATTCGGTCGAAATTACTGGCCGACCGGGCAATGTGACCCTAGCGTCTGCTGATGGAAAAACGTTCCATGCCAATAGCCCTGAGGAACTGCTCGCACAACAATTAGGCTGGCGGTTACCGATTTCCAATCTTTATTATTGGGTACGTGGCATTCCTGTTCCAGGTGCCGCCTCACAAAAATCCTTTGATTCCTATCATCATCTCACCCAACTTACTCAGAATGGCTGGTCAATTCGGTATTTAAGTTATACCGCGGTCAATGGCGTTGATCTGCCGAGCAAAATTTTTATGGATAACCCACAATTAAACGTAAAAATCATTATCAACCAATGGCAAATTTAAGAAATTTATTGACACTATGGCAAGCAGTCAGCAAAATAAGCGCCCTGACGTTTCTACTCTAAGATTGGGGTGTAGCCAAGCGGTAAGGCACCGGGTTTTGATCCCGGCATCCCTAGGTTCGAATCCTAGCACCCCAGCCATTAAGACCTAAGGAATAGTGCCGTGCCAGAAATCATGATGTTTAGCGGGAATGCCAATCGAGAACTTGCCGAACATATCGTCGCTCATCTCAACTTACCGCTAGGAAAAGCTCATGTTGGCCGTTTCAGCGATGGCGAAACCATGGTCGAAATTCAGGAAAACGTCCGCGGCCGTGATATTTTTATTATTCAATCGACTTCTGCACCGACCAATGACAATTTGATGGAATTGATCATTATGGCTGATGCATTACGTCGAGCATCAGCTGCTCGAATTACAGCCGTTGTACCTTATTTTGGTTATGCAAGACAAGACCGACGCGTTCGCTCTGCCCGCGTGCCAATTACGGCAAAAATTGTTGCTGATATGATGGCCTCCGTCGGGATTAGTCGCTTAGTTACCGTGGATTTACATGCTGATCAAATCCAGGGTTTTTTCTATATGCCCGTTGATAACTTGTATAGCACGCCTATCATGCTGGAAGACATTCATCGTAATTCATACAAAAATTTAATCGTCGTATCACCCGATGTGGGCGGCGTGATTCGGGCGCGCGCGATTGCAAAAAGATTATCGGGCGCCGATTTAGCCATTATTGATAAAAGACGTCCGCAACCGAACGAAGCGCAAGTGATGCATATTATCGGTGACGTCAAAGACAAAGAATGTATTATTGTGGATGATATTATTGATACCGCGAGCACCCTTTGCAAAGCGGTCGAAGCCTTAAAAGAACACGGTGCTGCGAAAGTCGTAGCCTATGTCACGCATCCTGTTTTATCTGGCAAAGCAATCCAGAATATTGAAGCTTCATCCATCGATGAAATCGTTGTTACTGATACGATCCCGCTACAAGCCGAAGCATTACATTGCAAACGCATTCGGCCGATTAGCTTAAGTCACATGATTGCTGAAGCCATTCGACGAATCAGCGGCGCGGGGTCATTGAGCCGAATGTTCCTCGATTAGGAACAGCATTCCTCAGAAAACGTGAACAAGCAGATCGTTGGTTATCTTGCACGCTCGCTAATTCTGAAAAAAATCCATTCGATTCCGCTTTCGGCTTTTGCGTAGTTTTAGGGTCTTCTGTTTTTAATTTTTTTGCCTTGGGTTGATCAGCTCGCTCTGATTTCTCGTCAACCGGTTCTCGTTCGCGTTTTCTATTTTTCAAATCAAATAATTTTTGAGGAAAAACCCTTCTCGCTTGCTCGGCAAATCGATCTGTATCGATTCCTGCAAGCAGAGTCACCTTGTTTTGAATTTCGCATTTTAATCTTTCGTGGAGTTCACGAATAATTTTGATAAGAATAATCAATTTATCTGGATTTTCTGAATTTTGCTCTGCTTCTTGCAACACGACACAAGCCGCATCGATTTCCTTTTCAATTAAAGAAAGGGGGACCGATTGTACCAAATTCGATTTTCCTGTTCTTTTACGCTTTCTTTTCCCCATTTTTTTTCCTGAAAAAGATTTTGCCGAACCAAACGAAGTCGCTTCTTTTTGCAATTCCTGACGAATACTCATTGCTAACTGCTGGTTCTCTGGAGAAAATTTTAATTCCTCTTCCCTTTTGTCTGATAATAATTGTGCGATTTCTTTTTCTTTCTGTTGTAATCGGGGCAATAAACCCTTTAATTCTTCTTTTTTGTCTTTCATTTCTTGAGTGGTCGTATCAATTAATTTTTCGACCTTTTTATGCTGGGCATCCAGAAAAGCACCCTCTTTCTCAATTTCTTCATCGTGTTCGCCTTGCAGCACTTCTTCTGATGGAAGAGAATCCGTTTTTTTATAACGCTGACCAAATGCTTCGTGCATTAACAGCAATGTTTCATCGCTTCCATCCGAATTTTGATGAAATTGCTTAACCGTTTCTTTGATATTAATTTTTGTTTCTCGTTGACGAACCTGAGGCGTTTCGTAATCTCGACTATCATCGAAAATTTCGCTTATTCTTCTTTGCAGGGTTTTGCGAATGATTTGCGTACTATCTTGAGCTTGTTTATTTTCTTTTGCCGTTTTTGCCTTTTCTTCTTTCGTCATAGATACTTGCGATGAACCGACATCAGGAATGACTGTCGGTTTTTCATTATGCAAAACTCGGCTTAGTCTATGTTGATAAATCGGATATTGAATATCTACTCGAAATCTAGCGATTACTTGTCTAACAAACTCTAATCGTTCGGGTGTAAGACCTGATTCATCCAACAGATAATCTCTATACAAACATCGAAATCCTTCGGGCGTATCTTTGGGTTTTTGTAAAAAAAATTCTAGACCCGTTTGACACCACTCAAGACAATAAGCCATTTCGGCAAAATGACCGGTGAAAGCGGTTGTTGCGTAATGGGGATTATGTGGATGACTGCCGGAAATTTGTGGGAAGGCTTGATAAAATTGAATTTGCACATCTTTCACGCGACGAATAAAAAAAACTCCTGCCGCAAAACAAAACAGTGCTACGGGTTTTATTTCTTCCTTATCAAGTGTTCGTAAAAAAGATTGATTATTATGATATTCAAAAAATTTGTCTTTAATACGATTAATTCTTTTTAAAAGTGAAGCTAACAGCTCTGGCGTTAAGTGAACATCTCGATTACTGGCTATCGTCAAATCTAGAATGACTCGACGCATTTCTTTCTGAAAATTTTCTCCTTTATTTGAATTCGACGAACTTGATGCTTTCAATTCATTCGGATCGCTCATCAAAACTTGATGCTGCATAACCCCACTCCAAAAAAGAAATTAAAATGCTTCCTCGCCTCAAAATATTGCCGGAATTGGAGGCGATGAGCAAATGTTTCAGTTTTTGGACGGGTTATCGAAACTGGAATCCAGTATTTCCTGGCTGAGGCTGTGGCTGGGTTTGCTGCCCATTTCCCGGCCCCCACATTCCAACCTGGCACAAAACAAATCCCGGCGGAACAGCCATTTGCTGTGTCGATTGTTGTTGCGGAACCATCATCATTGGAGGGTGTCCTGGGTACGCCATCATCATGGGTGGCTGGCCTGGTTGGACCATTATCATCGGAGGATGATAGACCATCATACCTTGCGGCGGTCCGTACATCATGTGCATGGGATAGCCGTAAACAGGGGCTGCCTGCATTTGTTGTTGCTGTTGTTGTGGTTGTTGCTGTGGCTGTTGATGTTTTTGCTCGGGTTGTTGTGGTTGTGTTTCTGCTTGAACCGGCGGTTTTCTTGAAGAAGATCCTGATTCTTCCATCGAAACCGGGTCTTGATTCGTCGATGAACCATTTGAATTGCTAGCCGTTGTTTCTTCATTCGGTTCATCGCCGCTTTCACTACTCACTCCCGGAGAAGATACTCTCGAATCAAAAAATCGAGGTGATTGCGATGACAGAACAGGCTTGTGCTTCGGGTTGATATCAATTTCCAATTGTTTACGTTCTCTTTCGGCTGCTGTTGTTCTTTGTTTTTTTCGTTTTGGTTCTTTGTTGGGTTTTTGGGCCACTCCATCTTCTTGGATTTCATCCTCTGGGGTTCGAGAACGTTTTTTACCTTGTTTTTTTCCTGGCACAGGACTTGCATTAAACAAAGATTTCGGAAAAACATGTCGAAATTGCGCTTCAAAATTCGAAGGGGTTTCCATTAAATTTTTTAATCGTTGTATTCCCTCTAACAATTCCGTATCGATTTTTTTTAATTCGTAATAAATATAAAAAACCGCACGCATTTTGTGCTCATCCAATCCTTGACGGCTGTGCTGATTTTTTGCTTCCTGCAATATATTTTTTAAAACCATGATTTTAATTGTGACTCCATCAACATCTTTGTATTCAGCTTTCTGTTGCGCTTCTTTTACTCTATCAGAAATTATTGCATCATATTTTTGCGCCATCGCTTCTGGATGATTATCTGAAAAAAATTTGTTGGAACAAGTGCCCTGATATTCTAATAGCGACTGAGCCTCTATTAACAGAGGGGCTGTTTCAGCTTGAAAAGCTATTAATTGTTGCAATTTGTCCTGTTGTTCTTTAATTGCAACTTGCATATGTTGAATCGTCTCCGCAATATACCTCTCAATTTCTTCACCCAACGCTATCAATTTCGATTTCGATTTCGCTTTTTTAAATTTGGTTCGCAGTTTGGTGTGTATTTCATCCAAAATCGTTAATTGAGTTTCCGGAGGTAATCGATAAAATTGTCTGACAATGTCTCTCGCGTTCCATAAATCGAGCTTATCCATTCTTCTCAGTATTGTTGTTCGCAAAACATCAAAAGTCACTGGGCCTTCGCCTTGTTTATAACGTTTTTGCAATGCTTTACTTTCTTTAGGATCTTCTGCTTTAGGTAAATTCTCTGTTTGCAACATTTCCTCATTATGATTTTTTTTAGTAAGCTCATATTGTTCATAATGTTTTAAAAGTTGTTTTCTAATTTCTTCGATCTCAATAATAAATCTTGAATCATCACTGATATTCTGAGGAAAATTTTTAACACCCTGACACCAAAAATCAAGTTCGTCACTGAATTCTTTAAATCGCAAACAGGCTGCGTAAAATTGGTAATAGGTATTATCATAGTGCTCATCGGTATCGTCAATACAAGGTTTTTTCTTGTGAGCGATTTGTGTTGCATCAATCATGCCTTGATAATGTTTTTCAAATTTTTCCAGATAAAATTTAGCAACAGCACGATAGAATTTTGATACTTGATAACAAAGAATGGCAAGCGCATGACGAGCTTCTTCTTTGACGTTTTGATTTGGGTTGAAAGCCTGAGTGTCTTGAAGACACTTTTTTACAATGGCAATATCATTGACTAATTTATTAATTTTCGAAGGAAAATTATCATCGAATTTAAGTTCTTGTAGTTCACTATTCAATGCTTTGATTTGTGCCCATAATGGCACAGGCTGTTGATGCTGCATTCCACTACCTCGATCGTTTTAATAGTATAATAATTGCTCAATTTTAAACTATTTTTTGTTCAAAATCCAGTCAAAATAGCAAAATTAACCCTATAATTTACTTAGCTTTTTTGCCCAATTCAGGTACAATAGCGCCCTCTTATCCTGGTCGCAGGGGTAGGATCTATTAACTTTAGGAGTATTTATGGCTATCAAATTCGAACTCGAAGCAGAACTTCGCGGGGATGTGGGGAAAGGTGCGAGCCGCCGCCTGCGTCACGCGAACAGTGTTCCAGCGGTTGTTTATGGCGCGGGTGTTGAACCTGTTTCTCTGACCTTAAACCACGATAAAGTGTCCGTGGCATTGGCTCAAGAAGCGTTTTATTCACATATTTTGACCTTAAAAACCGGCCAAAAAAGCGAAAAAGTGATTTTAAAAAGCGTTCAGCGTCACCCTTCACGTCCCCGCATCCAGCACATTGATTTTTTACGCATCCGTGCGGACCAAAAACTCAAGATGAACGTGCCATTGCACTTCTTAGGCGAAGACAAAGCCCCTGGATTAAAAGCCGGTGGTGTATTCCAGCACTTGATGAGCGACATCGAAGTGTCTTGCTTACCTGCAGACTTACCAGAATTCATTGAAGTTGACGTTTCCAACCTGGAATTAGACCAGTCTATCCATTTGAGCGAATTAAAAATTCCAAAAGGCGTCGAATTGGTTGCATTTGCCCATGGTGTTGAAGGCCATGATCAAGCGGTCATTTCAATTCATATTCCACGTATTGAAGTGGAAGAACCGGTTGTTGCAGCACCTGCTGAAGGTGAAGTGGCAGCAGAAGGCGCAGCGCCTGCTGAAGGTGCCACGGCCGCTCCTGCTGAAGGTGCAGCTGAAGCTAGCAAAGGCAAGAAAGAATAATCCTGCCATTTCAAAAAGCAGCTCTGTGAAAAATGGGGCTGCTTTCATAAAGTCTTGCTATGACTTTTTTGGAGTTCCAACGTGTCATCAGGCATTTCATTAATTGTAGGCTTAGGCAATCCCGGAAGCGAATATGAAGACACTCGGCACAATGCCGGTGCCTGGTTTGTGCATTCTCTTGCAAACGATACCCACGCAACCTTGCATCCTGCCATCAAATTTCACGGCTTGCACGCAATCACAAAATTACATGGCCATGATTGTCACTTACTGATTCCAACCACTTTTATGAATTTAAGCGGCCAATCCGTTCAGGCGCTCGCCAAATATTATAAAATTGAGCCCGAAAATATTTTAGTCGCACATGATGAAATTGATTTACCCATCGGTGAAATACGTCTGAAATTCGATGGTGGACATGGCGGTCACAATGGTTTACGCGACCTCATCAACCATTTCGGCAATAAATTTCATCGCTTGCGAATTGGTGTCGGCCATCCCGGTAACAGCAAATTAGTCGAAAATTATGTACTGCATCCGCCAAAAAAAGAGGAGCGCGTGTTAATCGATCACGCCATTTCAAAAGCAGAAAAAGTCATTCCATTGTTGCTCGATGGCGAGTTTCAACGAGCTACCATGGCATTGCATACCAAAGGTGAAAAAAATGGGAATTAAATGCGGCATCGTCGGATTGCCCAATGTAGGCAAATCCACATTATTTAACTGTTTAACGAAAGCGGGTGTCGAAGCATCCAATTATCCTTTTTGCACGATTGAACCGAACGTCGGAATTGTTCCCGTGCCTGATCCGCGTTTAGATACGCTTGCAGACATTGTGAAACCTGAACGTGTGGTGCCAACTACAATGGAATTCGTCGACATCGCAGGATTAGTAAAAGGTGCGGCCGAAGGCGAAGGCTTAGGCAATAAATTTCTCGCCAACATTCGTGAAACGGATGCCATCGCGCATGTGGTCCGTTGTTTCGAAGATACCAATGTTGTGCATGTGGCTGGAAAAATTTCTCCGAAAGATGATATCGAAGTCATCAATACAGAACTTGCGCTAGCTGATCTTGAAGCCGTAGATCGCACACTACAACGATTGCAAAAACAAGTTAAGGCAGGCGATAAAGCTGCTGCGGTTGAATCCGCATTGCTTGAACGAGTAAAAAAACAATTAGACCAGGGACAACCTGCTCGCGCGTTGAATTTTACCAAAGAAGAAAAATTATTATTAAAACCGTTAAATTTATTAACCGTCAAACCAACACTTTATATCGCGAACGTCGCTGAAACGGGCTTTACTAATAATCCTTATTTAGATCAGGTCAAAGAAATCGCCAAAAACGAAAACGCAAGCCTAGTCGCCGTCTGCGCTGCCATCGAAGCCGAAATTGCGGATCTCGACGATGCAGAAAAAAAAGCATTTCTGGATGATTTAAAATTAGAAGAACCCGGATTAAATCGCGTGATTCATGCCGGTTATAAATTATTGGGCCTAGAAACCTATTTCACAGCGGGCGTAAAAGAAGTCCGCGCCTGGACCGTTCACGTAGGTTCAACTGCACCACAAGCGGCTGGCGTTATTCATACCGATTTTGAAAAAGGCTTTATTCGAGCAGAAATTATTGGTTATGACGATTATGTGAAATACAAAGGCGAAGCGGGGGCGAAAGAAGCCGGTAAATGGCGCCTGGAAGGGAAAGATTACATTGTGAAGGACGGTGATGTGATTTATTTCAGATTTAATGTTTAAGATAACAATACCGACTTGTGATTGTTAATAGCTGGTGGTATACTGTATACATTAGATGTATACAGTATATAGGTAACAAATATGATACGCACGCAAGTGTATATTACAGAACAGGAACGCAAACAGTTAGGTAAACTTTCCCGCCAATCAGGAAAAAGTCAAAGCGAGCTTATTCGCGAAGCGATTGATTTTTTCTGCCAATCCTTTTCCTCAGAAAACCGACTGAACCTCCTCCGCAGCGCAAGAGGAATCTGGAAAGATAGAACAGATCTTTCTGATTTTCAAAAAATTCGCCAAGAACTAGATCGAGATTTTGAAGAATAAAAAAGGAAAAACTATGACTCGCGTGTTAGTCGATACTGACATTATTATTGATTATTTACGAGACAACAAACAAGCTGTTATTTATATTGAAAGTATCTCTGATTTACCACAGCTTTCAGTTATTACAATCGCTGAGCTTAATGCAGGCATTCGAAATACAGAAGAAAAAAATGCATTAGAAAAATTTTTACAGTCCTTCCAAATCATCCCTGTTTCACAGGATATTGCCGAAACAGGTGGTCAATTTCGACGTGAATACGGCAAAAGCCATGGCACAGGTCTTGCGGATGCATTAATCGCAGCAACAGCACTATCTCAGGATGCCGTTTTGGCAAGTTTAAATAAACGACATTATCCTATGATAAAAAATCTTCTGGTTCCTTATAAAAAATAAATATAATTATTTTTTCTGAACAGCCTGAATATAATTCACCGTATTATTCAACCAGTCCTCGCGTACCGGAGTAAAGAAATCGATATCAATTGTGTGATTATAATGGCTCTTTTTGCCCATTTTGATAAACCAGAAATACTTTCCCAAACTGATAAGTCATTTTATCGTTAGGAAATGCTTTTTTGATTTCATCGGGTTTTACTTTGCTGCCAAGCCATTCTATTCCATCTACTCTCACCTCATTAAAACTATCGCAAGTTTTTGCAAGATGCAAAGAAAATGCTTGGCTATAAAATGCGGGAAGATTTTTATGGACTTCATCCACAATTTCATCGATGGTGGGCTGATGTGAAGTAAAATTCACAGTAACACTTCCGATCGCTGCTGGATTTGGTATAAAAACCGCAACACTTTCTTGTTTCAATTTGATCGCGAAATCTTGCGCGAGAGAAAATATTTTTTCATCTGATAAATGCTGTTTGCCTGCCGTGAAAAAATGTTCGGTATTATCCGCTGTCACGTTTTGATCGCTACCCATTCGATAGGTGCCAAGAATGTCAGTGAATTTACCCTGGATAATATCATTTTTTTGTAATATGCCTATCATATTATCCTGGAGTTCCTGCTGAAATAAATTTTTTAAAGATAAACACGACTAAATCTCCTCGAGATATATTATATGTATGAAATTTATATGGTAGCATATCAAATTCTAGACTCTGAGAACAGACAACCGATTTAGATAAGGAATCTATTATGAAACTCTTTTTTTCCCCCGGCGCCTGCTGCATGAGCTGCCATATTGCATTAGAAGAATCAAAAACACCGTTTGAGCTTGTTTATGTTGGCAAAAAAGCCGAGCCCGCTGTCAAAGAAAATTTTTTAAAAATAAATCCGGTCGGTGCTGTGCCCGCCTTTCAGTTAGATGATGGTAAAGTTTTGACGCAGAATATTGCCATTCTGAGCTACATTGCGGATCAAAAACCGGAAGCAAACTTATTAGCTAAAGTGGGCACGTTTGAACGGGCCGAGACAATGAAATGGCTTTCATTTGTTGCGGCGGATTTGCATAAATCCTTTAGCCCGGTTTTTAGATTAGATGCAATAACGACTAATACGGAATGTCAAAAAGATGCAAAAAATTGGGTTTTTTCAAATATTAATAAATATTTATCCGTCTTAGAAACTCATTTGAAGGATAAGACTTTTTTAGTGGGCGAACGATTTAGTATTGCAGATTGTTATTTATATACTGTTTATCAATGGACTAGCAGAATTTCATTCCCGACCGACAAACTCCCTAATTTGAATCGTTATTCAGAAAATATTTCTAAGCGGCCAAGCGTGATTGCGGTTCACGAACGAGAAGCAAAATATTAATTACATTATCAAAATCCCAAGCGGCACAAAAATGCTATAATATACAAACAAGCGAGGAGTGTGCCGCCATGAAATCCAAAAAGAAGTCTATTTCTCATAAGCCTCGGATAAAGAAAGAAAAATATGATGAGATTGATGAAGCCTCGTGGGAGTCTTTTCCTGCGAGTGATCCGCCATCGTGGATATTTCAGAAGACGAAGAAGAGTAAGATTACTCGAAAACATAAATAGGTATTTAGGTTTTTGGAACCCTCTTGGAAAAGCACCCCTCACCCGCCGCGCTGACGCGCGTCGACCCCTCCCACAAGGGGAGAGGTGAAAAGTGCTGCATCGCAAGGACAAGGGAAAGTTAAAGAGATCCTTCGCTTCGCTCAGGATGACAGCTACGAAGTTTTTGCTTTTTACAACCTTTCAGGCGATAGGGATTGGATTCTTTTTCCTGAAAGTTCATGCGAAAATATTTCTTAGAAGCAAGTCTCTCAAACAAGGTCTGAAAAAAGCGGCCAAAACAAACCCCAATTTCCAAGCTCAGCACAAGGCCAAAAAACCAAACAAGCTACTTTAGTTCGAAGCCGCTGGTCAAAAAGAAGAAAAGCCAACCTCAAAGAACTTTCAGGAAAAAGAATCCAATCCCTAGCGCCCAGCCGCTTCGCTCAGGATGACAAAGCCCCTCGCTGTCGCACAACTTCAAATAAACAAATCCCTGTCGCCACCGAAACATTCAAACTCGAAACCGACCCCTGCATCGGAATTTTCACCAACACATCGCAATGCTCTCGCGTCAATCGACGAAGCCCAGTTCCTTCCGCGCCCAATGCAATCGCAACGGCACCTGAAAATTTCACGTCAAAAAGATTTTGTTCTGCCTCTCCTGCCGCACCATAAATCCAGACACCGTTTTCCTGTAAAAATTTCATAGTGCGCGCCAAATTAGTCACCTGAATAAAAGGCACCGTTTCAGCCGCACCACTTGCAACTTTCACTACCGTCGGCGTCATGCCAACTGATTTATCTCGAGGTGCAATGACTGCTGTCACACCCGCCGCATCCGCTGTTCGCAGACAGGCACCCAAATTATGCGGATCTTGCACACCGTCTAAAATGAGAAAAAATGGCTTTTCGGAATTTTGGATAAAAGTATCTAAATCATTTTCGTTGAAATTTTTCATCGGATGACAAACCGCCGCCACCCCCTGATGATTTTCGTTATCGGTCAAGCGGTCCAATTCTTCGCGCTTTTTAAATTCGGTTTTAACTTTTTGAAGTTTAGCAAGCTCTAGAATCGTCTGAATTTTTTTATCCTGACGATCTTCCAAAAGATACAAGAGCTGCACTCGTTCCGGATGATTTTTTAATAAGGATTCAACAGAATGTAATCCGTGAATAATATGTTTGCTCATGACTTGGAACGCCGGCCCTTTTTAGATTTCTTTTTTTCTGGTTTGTTTTTTCTACTTTTTCCTTTACCTTTGTTTTCAGAAAACGCGTTTACATCTTCCGCCAGCATAAAATCAATTTTTCGCTGATCAAGATCGACACGAACCACACGAATTCGCACCGGATCACCCAAACGATATCGAGTACCTGTACGTTCACCAATGAGTGCATGTTTAATCGGATCAAATTGATAGTAATCGCTTTGCAGCGCACTGATGTGCACCAACCCTTCGACATAAATATCTTTGAGTTCGACAAAAATACCAAAACTCGTCGCGGAAGAGACCACCCCATCAAATTCTTCGCCCACTTTATCCATCATGAATTCACACTTCAGCCAATCCATTGCTTCACGTGTTGCATCATCCGCACGACGTTCGGTCATGGAACAATGCGCGCCCATTTTTTGTAACTGAGGGTCCAGTTCACCTGGCACATGTTGTTTTCGCAAAATTTTTCGGATGCCGCGATGCACGAGCAAATCCGGATAACGGCGAATCGGCGAAGTAAAATGCGTATAAGCTTCGTACGCTAAACCAAAATGCCCGACATTTTCATGACTATACATAGCCTGGCTCAGCGAACGCAGTAAAACCATTTCAATCACATGCGCATCAGGACGGTCTTCGATGGTTTTTAATAAGTTGGCATAATCTTTTGGCGTGGGCTCTTCTTTTCCAGGCAGCGTCAAACCCAATTCGCCTAAAAATTTGCGTAAATCCAGTAATTTTTCGATAGAGGGACCTTCGTGAACACGATACAAACCTGGCGCCTGATTTTTTAATAAAAATTTTGCCGCGCAAATATTCGCACACAACATGGCTTCTTCAATCACACGATGTGCGTCATTGCGTTGCAATGGCACGATTTTTTCTATTTTACGTCCTTCACCAAACACAATCCGCGTTTCTGGCAAATCAAAATCAATCGCGCCGCGTTTTTCACGCGCTTTATGTAAAATTTTGAAAACTGAAAAAAGCTCATTGAGATGGGGAACCAACTCCTTATATTTTTCACGTAATTCCTGATTATTTTCAGAAATCATCGCAAACGTTTGATTGTAAGTCAGTCGCGCATGCGACTTGATCATCGCTTCATGAAAACGATATTGCGTAATTTTACCCGTCGCGGTAATTGCCATATCGCAAACCAGTGTTAGGCGATTGATGTAAGGATTCAACGAACATAACTCATTGGATAATACTTCGGGCAACATCGGAATCACACGACCCGGAAAATAAACGGAATTTCCGCGATTTAATGCTTCACGATCGAGCGCTGTATTGGGTTTTACATAATGACTGACATCGGCAATGGCAACATATAACAACCAACCGCCATCAGACCGCGCTTCGCAATAAACCGCATCATCAAAATCTTTTGCATCTTCGCCATCGATGGTGACAAACGGTAAATGTCTGAGATCGAGACGACCTTTTACCTCATCATCGGGAACGTCTTTTTCAAAACGGGAAGCTTCGCGCAACACATCATCAGGCCACTCATTCGGTATTTCATGGTTTCGAATGGCGACATCTATTTCCATGCCTGGCGCCATGTGGTCGCCAAGAATTTCTTTGATCTTGCCAACAGTTCGCGTGGTCGCTGTCGGATAAGTTGTAATTTCAATCACAACCATTTGACCGCTTTTGGCATTCAGCGTTTGATCCGCTGGAATTAAAATATCATTGGGAATGCGCGCATTCGATGGTTGCACAAAGGCAATGCCGGATTCTTGAATAAAACGACCGACTAATTCATGAGTATTGTGTTCGATGACTTCGACAATCATGCCTTCGCGGCGGCCTCGATGATCAATGCCCGATACGCGCGCTAAGGCTTTATCACCGTGCATGACCAATCGCATTTGTCTGGCATTTAAAAAAAGATCGTCGGATTCATCATCGGGAATTAAAAATCCATAGCCATCTTTGTGGCCCACGATGCGACCTGGAATTAATTCCATTTTGGTGACTAGGCCATACGCGCCACGGCGGTTTTCCAGCAGCTGACCATCACGTGCCATCGCGAGCAATCGTCGGCGCAGCGCTTCTTTTTGATCACGGTTGTGAAGCTCGAGCTCATCAAATAATTGACGGAACGTGGCAGGGCTGCCACGTTCCGCAAGAAGTTCTAGAATAAATTCACGACTGGGGATCGGGTGTTCATATTTTTGTGCTTCGCGTTCAGCAAATTGGTCTTTGTTACGTTTCTTTTTTCCCATTTATTTCCTAATCTTAAAGATAAGTTACCCATGAATAAGATACTCCTGCCAGTAAAGTTTTTCCATCAATTCAAACGCAGTAAATGCTTTTAAATCATGATCATGCATTTTTTGCCGCTGTTCTTCATATTGCATTTGATAAAGAGTGATGGCTTTCGTTTCAGTTGGGTGTTTCTGGCGATAAGCAATGTATTCTTTGACGATCTTACGCATGCAGTCTAAACAATGTTCATCGTGTGTCAAGGTATTTCGAATCTGTTCCATAAATCACCTCTTTTTGAAGTCCATTTTCAAACAGAGCCAGCATACAGGGTATTTCTTAAGGAAATCTTATATAGCTTGTGGTAACAGGAGAACTCAGCTAAATTAAAAGAATATAAGGAGATAACAATGAAAAAAATACTGCCGCTTGCTTTAGCGCTTTTTTTGACCTCTTGCTCTCTCTTCAATACCGATAACAACGCTGACGATACTCGCTACGCGCGGTGCAAACAATTAAAACAGGAAATGCTGACCCTCAATTCATCCAGCGATGAGCTGGTCCGCACTCAAAGGCTCGCCCAGATTGCGAACATCAATCGGACTTATCATGAGTATGGTTGTGACTAGGAGTGGGCTGGTTGCTAATAACCCCTCTTTTTTCTAGGGCAGGCATGACGTTGTCCCAGATTTCGTTTTCAACTAACCAATAACTGCCTTTGCGTTTTGCATTAACGGTGAGCGGCGTCGTACAGACAGAGAGTACGCTAGCGCAATTCTGGTAAATGACTTTTCCTGGCTCAATGACTCCGCAACTGATGGCGAACCCTTTTCGATTTAATAATAAAGCCGACCATTTATCAGGCTGAATATAGGATGACCAGCCGGCATGGGCTGTGCCTTTTTTATCTGATGGATGATCTACCCAAATGCTCTGCTTAGAAATATTATGCAAAAAATAAACAACTGGGTGATTTTCGTCCGATCCGGGCAAGACAATATTTTTATTCTGTGTTTTAATAGGTCCTGGAAGACAGCGTAAATCCGAAGCGGCAAAGACTACACTTCCGCAGAAGAAAAATAATAGACCTAAAATAAAAAAATTACGCATAGCAAACTCATTTGATTTAAAACGAGTTTAAAGAAATCGATTGAATAATACAACTGAGTTATTTATGAATTCTCGAACGATCCAGCAATTGTTTAGTCAAAACCCACCTGAACCTCCTCTCAGCGGCCCCGATTTTCAGGCGCTTCAGATTAGATGGCTTGCCGCGTGCGAAAAATTAACTAAAGCCATTGTAAGAATTCATCGGTTACCACCTGTCATGCAAGCTCGTTTTGATGAAATAAGAAACATGGAAGCCACCATCCAATCCATGAAACTGGAAATTGCGTCAGTGAGATATTGTAAATCGATCTGTTGCCTGATTGGATTAACCCTAGCGGGTACTGCAATCTGCTCAGGCCTCACGTCAACTCTTTTTGGAATAATGGATTGCTGTACCAATAGTATCTGTGTTCCCACCGCCCTCGAAGGTGCAGAAATCGGTGCGGAACTGGGGGCTACGGTTAGTTCCTCACTGGGATTTTATTTTTGTTGTTTTAATATTTGTAATCCATCACCTGCAGAAAAAGAACTAGAAAAAATTCAAGCTATAGTACAAGCTTCCCTCGCTGAATTTCAGTCGATCGAATCCGATATCCGACGCATGCAACAGCAAGTGCGGGCATTAGAACAAAAAATGCCTGCGGTAGAAATGCAACAAGTTGCCCCGGAAGAACCGCCATTTCTAACTTCGGTCGAAGAAACGCAGGAAGTTAGCAATGCACCTTTTGTTGCGATGGAAGAAAGCGCTCAAACGACATCCCCCGAACAGAAAAATGTTTTTTCGCCAGGGTTTCTGAGAGCAATGCCGTCTACTCCTGTGGTTTATGACAATAAATCTTTACAGAATCTTAGACAGCCACTTCTCCCTTGATATGCGGATGCGCCTGATAATTTAAAATTTCAAAATCTTCGAATTGATATTCAAAAATGCTCGGCGGCTTGCGTTTGATCTTAAGATTCGGCAATGGAAATGGTTCACGCGTTAATTGTAAATCCACTTGTTCCAAATGATTGAGATAAATATGACAGTCACCGCCTGTCCAAACAAAATCACCTACGTCTAAATCACATTGTTGTGCGATCATGTGAGTTAACAGTGAATAGGATGCAATATTGAATGGCACACCCAAAAACGAATCAGCTGACCGCTGATAAAGTTGACACGATAATTTTCCATTCGCAACATAAAATTGAAAGAGCAAATGACACGGCATCATTGCCATTTTACTCAGATCACCCACATTCCATGCACTGACAATCAAACGGCGTGAATCGGGATCTTTTTTGATTAACTTGATGACTTCACTGATTTGATCGATGGTGTGACCGTCTCTTGTTTCCCAGGAACGCCATTGTTTTCCATAAACGGGACCCAGATCACCTTTGTCATCCGCCCATTCATCCCAGATCGTGACTTTATTCTCATTTAAATATTTTATGTTGGTGTCACCTTTTAAAAACCAGAGTAATTCGTGAATAATGCCGCGCAGATATAATTTTTTGGTGGTAACTAATGGAAATCCTTTACTCAAATCAAATCGCATTTGATAACCGAAAACACTGAGCGTCCCCGTTCCCGTGCGATCGGTTTTTTTAGCGCCGTGATCACGAATATATTTTAAAAAATCTAAATATTGCCGCATGGGACCCTCCTGCGATATGCGCATACCATCAGAATCACTCCAAAAATGATCATGGGCACCGATAATAATTGGCCTTCGGTCACCCAGCCAAACGCAATGTAACCAATTGGCGCATCCGGTTCACGGAAAAATTCGACAAAAATTCGGAAAGACCCATACAAAATCAAAAATAATCCCGAGATCGCTCCACGTGGTTTTGATTGTCGTGAGTAAGTCCACAAAATCACAAACATGACGATCCCTTCGAGAAAACATTCATAAAGCTGAGAAGGATGGCGTGGCAAATCCCCGCCCATCGGGAAAACCATGGCCCATGGCACATCGGTCACTCGGCCCCAGAGTTCGCCATTAATGAAATTCCCAATTCGACCGACAGCGAGTCCCAATGGAATCACCGGTGCAATGAAATCGCCGATTTCCAAAAAAGATTTTTGTTGTTTAATCGAAAAAATCCAAACAGCGATCATGACGCCAATCAATCCACCATGAAACGACATGCCGCCCTGCCAAGTCATGAAAATTTTCAGTGGGTGATGGATCACATCATAAAAATCATAAAAAAACATATAGCCCAATCGGCCGCCGAGAACCACGCCGAGGGCGATATAAAATAATAAATCAGAGAGCTGATTCACCGTAAAACCGCGCGAAGAATGGCGAATCCTGAGCGCGAGCACGGACCAGCAGCCGAAGAAGCCCAATAGATACATGAGGCCATACCAATGCACCGGTAAAGGGCCGATATGGAAGGCAACGGGGTCGATTTTTGGATAGGTTAGCATGGGGGTTTTTTACCATATTTGGGTTATTTCAGCAATTGAATATGAAACCACGTCATTGCGAGCCCTCGCTCAGCGAGGGCGAAGCAATCTCCAGAAGATTGCTTCATCGCAAAAAACGCTCCTCGCAATGACGAGCTTCTTATTATCTCTTTCCGGCTCTTAGCAATCCACCGAGACCCACCTGTTCTAACGCCAACTCCATATGACATCTGATCATCACTGAACTTTCCATGGTAAGCACTTCTTGCAACAATTTTTGGGCTTTTTTCAAGGTAAATTGCCGAATCACCCACTTAATCCGACTTAAAGAAGAGGCACTCATACTCAGCGAATTAAATCCCATCGCAACGAGCAATAACACCGCAACCGGATCGCCAGCCATTTCACCACAGATGCTCACATGTTTTCCTTCCTGGTGACCGGCTTCGACAATCTGCATTAAGGCTCGCAGCACGGCAGGATGCAGCGAATCAAACAGTGCCGCAACCCGAGAATTATTTCGATCCACCGCCAAAATATATTGTGTCAAATCATTACTGCCGACCGAAATAAAATCGACTCGACTGGAAAGCGCTCGCGCCTGATAAACCGCCGAAGGCACTTCAATCATGACACCAATTTCCGGCATTTCAATTTTAAATCCTTCATCACACACATCCGCATAGGCGCGTTTAAATAATCTTAATGCTTCATCCACTTCACTGACATCCGTCACCATCGGCAACATGATACGCAAATTATTAATGTTTTCACTGGCGCGCAACATCGCACGCACTTGCACTAAAAAAATTTCCGGATGATCGAGCGTGACACGAATCCCGCGCCAACCCAAAAAAGGATTATCTTCTTTCATCGGAAAATAAGGCAGCGCTTTATCACCTCCAATATCGAGGGTTCTCATAATGACAGGCCGCGGCGCAAAAGAAGTTAATAATTGCCCGTAAATCACGCGCTGTTCTTCGCCGGACGGAAAACGATCCCGCATTAAAAAAGGCGTTTCCGTGCGATACAATCCAACACCTTCTGCACCGGCTGCAAGCGACAAACTCACATCCGCGCCCAAACCCGTGTTCACCATTAAAGGCACACGATGCCCATCGCGCGTTTGACAAAGTTCATCCCGTAAGGATTCAAGAGATGCATCCAGTTCACGTTCTTGCTCAGCCAGATTTTCAAATTCTTTTTTCAAATCCGGATTGGGTGAAATATAAATTTGTCCATAAAAGCCATCGACGATGATTTCTTTATTTTGTAATTCATAAATGGGAATATCGCTGACTCCCATGACCGTGGGCACACCCATGGCCCGCGCTAAAATAGCAACGTGCGAACTATTAGACCCTTTTGCGCAAATTACACCAGCAAGACAATCTTCGGGAACTTCTGCCAAATCCGCCGCCGTCAGTGTGTCACCAATTAAAATGGTTTGATCGGTATAAAGCGGCAGCGCACGATCATTTTTTTGCAAATACAATAAAACGCGATGGCCTAAATCTTTAATATCGACTGCGCGTTCACGTAAATATTCATTTTCAAGACTTTCTAGATGATCAACATGTTTTTGAATCACTTTTTTTAATGCGCCTTGCGCCCAATTTCCTTGACGAATGTGTGTCACAATTTCAGCGCCAAGATCGGTAATATCCAGCATGCGCTGATACACATCGAATAAGGAACGCTCTTCGATCGGCAAATTGGGATAAAGTCTTTCGCTTAGCAAACGAAAATCTTCACGTCCTGAGGCGAGCGCCGATTCCAGCAGACGGATTTCTGCTTCAACATCGTCGGGTTCGCGATCGGGAACAGCATCCAGATCCTCCAAAGGATAAACCACAACGCCCGTCCCAATTCCAACACCGGGCGCACTGGGAATCCCAGAATAAGTCGCTTCACCCGTTTTCGTTTTATGAACATCAAAAAGACTGTCGATGACACCGGTTGCTTCGGCGTGGGCAATGATGGCTGCCAATTGGGCGGAAAGGGTGACTAAAAAAGCTTCTTCGGATTCATCATAGCGACGGGGTTCTTGTTGTTGCACAATCAGAACACCCAATACTTGTCGGTGATAAATCAGAGGCGTACCTAAAAAGGCTTTGTATTCTTCTTCTTTCACTTCGGGGACCAATAAAAAACGCGGGTGTTTGGTTGCATCATCAATATTAATCGGTTCCTCGCGTTCGCCTACATAACTCACCAACCCTTGCGTCATCGGAATGCGAACCTTGCCAACGGCCTGCGGATTTAAACCGCGGGTCGCCATCAAAACATATTCACCGCGATGACGATCTAACAGAAAAATGGAACACGCTTGCGTGTCTAATGCGCGTGCGACGCGTTTCACCATAATATTCAGCGCCTCTTTAAAATCTTGAGCGCTGGATACTTCTTGGATGATCCGCCGCAACACTTTTAACATGAAGCCACCTATGAAGGATTTTGTAACTCCCAAAAACGTTTGGATAAAACCACACGAGCAAATTCTTTCATCGCGAGATTATAAACTCGACGCTTAAAGGCAACGACTTGGGTCAAAGGGTACCAGTAAGAAACCCAGGCCCAGGAATCAAATTCGGGACTATCGGTTGCCCCCAGATCAATTTGCTTATCATTTGAAACGATCTGCAATAAAAACCATTTTTGTTTTTGCCCCACACAAACGGGTTTTGACTGATGCCGAACCAGGCGCTTAGGCAAGCGATACCGCAGCCAGCGGCGGGTACTCGCAAGAATTTTCACATCATTGGGCTCTAAGCCAATTTCTTCTTTTAATTCGCGATACATGGCGTCTTCGGGGGATTCATCTGTTTTGATGCCGCCCTGCGGAAATTGCCAGGCTTCTTTGCCAATGCGTTTCGCCAGAAAAACCTGACGTTTGGCATTCACCAGAATAATACCGACACCGTGTCTAAAGCCTTCTTCGTCTATCACCCGAAACCCCTTTAGTATATAGTGCATTGTTTCAAAATCTGAATTTTTCAGCAAATAGATTTATGTTAAAACGACGTAATTTATTGATTTTTTTAGGCGCCCTGGCGTTGGCGAGTTTTTGCTATTCCCTCTTTAAAGGTAGTCTGATTTCTGGAATCTATCAACCCGATAGCCTGTTTTCAGCCATTTTATTTCACATCCGGTTGCCGAGGACCTTAGGCGCCTTCACCACGGGGGGAATGCTGGCGCTTTCAGGTGCACTCATGCAAGTTTTGCTCCGAAATCCCTTGGCGGACCCTTATGTTTTAGGGGTATCGGGCGGTACGGCCGTTGCGACGCTCTTTTTACTGTTATGCGGATTTAGCGGGATTATCTTGATTACCGGTGCTTGGATAGGGGGCCTACTCGCGATTCTGTTGGTTTTTACTCTCGCGCAGGGGAAAAATTTTGAAAACACCCAGCGAGTCTTATTGACGGGCATTGCCTTTGCGAGCGCGACCTCCGCGCTGATCAGTTTTATTTTATTAGTGAGCCCCGAAAAAGAATTGCGCGGCATGCTGTTCTGGTTAATGGGTGATTTGAGCGGCTGTCAATTTTCAGGTGTTGAAATCCTGATATTATTGGCCGGATTATTGTTAAGTCTTTTCTTTGCACCCCAACTTAATATCCTGATTCGCGGTGAAAAAGAAGCGCGCGCACTTGGCGTTAATACCCATCGTTTGCACATTGCGCTCTATTTGTTGAGTTCACTGCTGACGGCGGCGGCAGTCACCATTGCAGGGTGCATTGGTTTTGTTGGGCTCATCGTGCCGCATATGATTCGCATGCTGGGCGTGCAAGATTATCGATTTTTGTTGCCGGGTTCTGTTTTGTTGGGTGGTGCATTGTTAACGTTCGCTGATACATTGGCGCGCTCTATAATTAATCCAGAACAACTTCCGGTCGGCATCATGATGACACTGATTGGTATTCCGGTTTTTTTATTTTTATTACAAAAAAATTCTGCATGAAGACACTTTTTTCTACTCACAATTTGTACGTTTATTCCGGCAAAAAAATAATTTGCCGCGACTTCAATTTAGAAATTGCTGAAGGCGATGTATGGGGATTGCTGGGCCCAAACGGCAGCGGCAAAACAACCTTGTTGCACACACTGGTTAATTTACAGCAGCCAAAACAAGGCGAGATCATTTTGCATGGAAAAAATATTCGGAAATATTCTCGAAAAAATTTGGCACGAGCAATGGGTATTCTTTTTCAAGATAGCCATTTTGTTTTCCCACAAACCGTTTTTGATTATTGCCAATCAGGCCGATTTCCGCATCGTGGTTTTTTAACGGCAAAAAACTCGGATGATTCGCTGATTGTTCAGAATGCGCTGGATTTAATGGAACTTTTGCCACTGAAAGACCAAAATATTCTGTCTCTTTCAGGTGGCGAACGCAGGCGGTTAAGTCTCGCAACCGTGCTTGCGCAGCAACCTAACTTATTTTTTTTAGATGAACCTACGAATCATCTCGACCTGCGTCATCAAATAAAAACATTAAAACACTTTCAGGATCTCGCTAAAAAACGGCAAGCTGCCACTCTCATGATTTTGCATGATATTCAACTTGCGAAAAATTTTTGTAATAAAATTTTATTATTGTTTGGAGATGGAACATTTTTATCGATTTCATCTGCTGAATTAACTGAAAAAGTCTTGTTTAAATTGTACGGCATTGAGAGTTATAATATGCAACCCAATCAGGAAGAAATACTATGACAATTCGCGTTTTAGTCAATGGCGCTAATGGGAAAATGGGACAGCTGGCGGTGAAAACCTTGTCGGCTGACAAACATTTTAATCTGGTTGCTGAAACCGGCAGAAAAGACAATCTCGCTGAATCCATTAAAAAATCAAAAGCCGACGTCGTTGTCGATCTCACGAATGCAGAATCCGTGCTGAAAAATGCTGAAACCATTATCGATGCGGGCGCTCATCCTGTGATCGGCACCAGCGGTCTCATGCAAAAACAAGTGACTGAATTGCAAAAACGCTGTGAAAAATTAAAATTAGGCGGCATCATTGCACCCAATTTTTCAATCGGCGCTGTGTTAATGATGAAACACGCACAGCAAATTGCAAAATATTTTCCAGACGTTGAAATTATTGAAATGCATCACGATGGCAAACTGGATAGCCCATCGGGTACCGCCGTTCGCACAGCAGAATTATTATCGATTTCTCGAACCAAAAAACCGGAAAAAAAAGCCATGCGTGAAACCATTACGGGCGCGCGTGGCGCAGACTACCAACAAATTCCGATTCACGCCATCCGATTGCCTGGTTTAGTTGCACACCAGCAAATTATTTTTGGCGGAACGGGCGAAACCCTAACACTCAAACACGATTCCATAGATCGACAATGTTTTATGTCAGGCATCGTGCTCGCGTGTAAAAAAGCAGTCACACTCGATAAGTTAGTTTATGGATTAGAAAATATTTTATGAGCAATCAATATAATTTTTCACACACACAAAAGGAAGTGATTCATGGAAACAACTCGTCAGCGTCTAATTGCAAAAGATGGTTGGGTGATGGTAGGAAATCATAGAGAACCTAAGAATAAAGAAAGCAAAGCCCCCAGTAATACTCTTGTCACCAGTCGTTTAAAAGATCCCGTTCCACCCGATGTGCAAAAACAATTTCAACAATCTTTGGAGACCTTAAATGCTCAGTGCTCGCAATTGGTTGCAACTGTCGATCAATTAACAGGCATGACAAAACAATATCCCGGATTATTTACCCCGTTTCGTGAAGCCGTCTACAACTTAGAAGTACTGAAACTCGCTCGCGATATGGCATACATTACAAAACAAGTCTTAACTCCACCACCGCCGCCTCTCCCTGACGAAAGAAAAGATGCGAAAGCTTATCAAGCATTGCATGACAAATTAGCCAACATCAAACCCTTGCAACAACTGGTTGATCAAGTGAACGGATTATCGAGCACTTACGCTGTGGGGAAAGATATCGGCGAAGCGCCACAAGCGGATCCTCAAAATGTTGATATTAGCACGGTGACATTAAATGGCGGCTGGATGCCCGAATTTTTGAAAGGCTTGATCAGCATTAATGGAACCGAATTACGCGAAGATCAGTTACGCGCAACCGAAGTCAGTCAATTTTTTAAAAATATGTGTCAATATGTCGGCGCACCCGATGTGATTTGTTTAGAAGAAAGTTTTGATGCCGGCACTCGCAAACTTTTTAAAGATGAAATGTCAAAACTGGGTTACGTCTCATTTGGTGACAAAGGCCAAAAAACGTTAAATGCGGGTAGCGGCTTACTGAGTTTTACTCGTTTTCCCTTAGTCGATGAAACATTCGAAGGTTATCATCCCAAACGATTCGGTGATGAAATGCTTGCAAACAAGGGAATTGATGTCGAACGCGTCCTAGTCGAAAAAAATGGCGTCAAATATGTCTTGATTGTCGCATCCACTCATTTGACCAGCGGCGATGGTATTTTTAATGGCGGCTATCTTCCTAGTGATGCAACTCTTTTGGGAACCACTTCAGAATTACGCGGTCGGGAAGCGCAAAAAATTCATAACCTACTCGTTCAATTAGAAAATGAACCTATCATGAATCCTCAAACAGGACAGCCTTTTCCCGCTCTAGGAACAGTATTGTTGGGTGATTTTAATAAATCATTTCCAGAACTTTATACCTATCTCAATTTGAGTACTGGAAATAGTTTCAATCAACGTCAACAAGGTGATGTTAAAGAAGAAGGATTTTTTAATTTATTCCGGCCTTTTTTAAGCAACATTGATAAAACTTGCTGGCCACTGCCAAAAAACTTCTGCAACGTGTTAACTCCCAAACCTGCACGTGTACAAGGCGGTAAACCGATTGATCCCGATCGTGAAAAAATGGCGGAACAACAAAATCTTGCGACCGGTTCTACTTTGCCGGATCCGGATTTAGAGGCGAATAAAGCGGGGAAAAAAGATTTAACTTTGCAAACGACTGAACACAAGCTGATTGATGTAACCATTGCAAAACCGGGCAGCAACAATCAACTGATTAAGTTCGAATCCTACCTTGTTCAAGCGATGAATAATGAACAAAAAGCCAAAGCGGATTCTGATCACAATATGTTGTGGGCTAAAATGCAGTTTACGCCGCCGAAAGCGCCGAAATTAGAATTAAAACAGCAGGCCCAGACTGTGCCGGTAGAACAGCTACAACCTGCGGCTAGTGATAGTAAAGCGGGTGTTTCACTGCCTTTACCTTCATTGAAAGATAAACAAGCATTAACCCAGTTTGGATTTACAGAACCAGAGCCTACATTAGTCGAGAAACCAGTAGCACAAGAAAATTATTTAGCGGCAAATTTCGGGTCTTAAAAAGAAAAATCCAGTCATTGCGAGGCCTGCTCTTTAGGCCGAAGCAATCTCATTGAGATTGCTTCGTCGCAAAAAACGCTCCTCGCAATGACGACAAGGATTTAATAATGAAAAGCGCAGAATTTGAAGCAATTTTACAACTTGCCTTCTTCAAACATCACATGCATACCTGTTTTACCGGTATCTTTGTTGAAAGCACGCGGATCGAAATATTTCTTTTTGAGCTTATCTGTCATCGTACGTTTGTTTTTAGTAGTAGTACGAAAGGTACCGGTTTTTTTGCCTTCTTTGGTTAAACCGGTTGAGTTCATCTTAATTTTTTCGCGCATAACGAATACCTTTTAGACCGTTATTTTTGGTCGTCTTTTTCACGTTGTTTAATGTCTTTTAACACTGCCTCAATACCGCGTTTATCAATGGTACGCATACCTCTGGCACTAACGCGTAATGTAACCCAACGGTTTTCACTTTCAATCCAGAAACGATGCGACTGGAGATTCGGGAAATAACGGCGTTTGGTTTTATTGTTGGCATGAGAAACGTTATGTCCCACTAATGGGCGCTTTCCCGTGACCTGACACACTCTTGGCATAACACAACTCCAATGAATTCATAAAATTGCTAAGCAGGGGGCGATTTATACCAAAAACTGGGCCAAAAGGCAAGGCTAAACGACGTGGTTAATTACTGTTCATTTTGTAACCAACAGCACTATCTCGCCTTACTAATGGCTGTTCATCAAGCGCTGTTTTTTGTGCTTCTTCGTGTTGTTTAGGTAAAGCCACCTCAATTGCTTGATAAAGTGGCAAATAGTTCGCTAATTTGGCTAAGAGTCCTTCAGCATTTTGGATCAAACTAATAACTTGTTCTCTTCCCTGATAATACATAGAACCACCTTTTATTATGCACCATACCCCAGAGGAGGCGGCTGAACAATCCGTTAAGATGGTTTTTGCGCTATCGGTAAAGTCGCAAGGATTAAAACAACCCGCACAATGCGAACTACAATCGGTATGCGTCCATGGCGAGCCGCCAACATCTTTATCACAACAGCAACGAGAAAAGCATCCAATCATTTCAGCACCCACGCCCCAAACGCATGCGGTCACTAAAAATACCATTCCGCCTATTACTGCCGTTAAAAAAATGGGGCACACGCATTTTTCCATTAAACATTTGCACTGTTCACATTTATCTTTGTCTCTGAAGTCGGCTCTGTACATAACCGGCATACAGCTAACGCATTTTTCACACTCGGATTCTTTAAGATGCTTTAACTGTTCTTGCATCTCTTTTAATTGGCTGCGCGGAAGTTTCAAAATGTCCTCTAAGGAATAATTTTTATTTAATAAAATATTCAGAGAAATAAGAGCATTGGGAGTAGTCGTTCTAGAAGAATGTTTCGCCTCTTCTTTTTCAGTTATCATTTTGATTTTAGAAATCAAAGCATTTTTTAATTCTAGCAGCTTTTCTTGTGGCGATTTATTTGATTTTGTATCTTGCTGCTCCGTTTCTTCTGTTTTTTCGGGAGTTTTAGCCAATTTTGTTTCTTGCTGTATTGATGCTTTCGCATTTTTATCTTTGGGTTCTTCTAGTTTTTTTTCTACGAATTGAATTAATTGTTCAAGAGTAAAAAGAGTATCTTTTAATGCGTGATGAAAAAATCGTGCAGCGAGTTTTGTTCGAGCATTGTCAGATATAGATAAAAATTTATTAATCTCTCTTACCAAAGGTGGGCTGAGCTTACCAAAAAGATCAGCCGATAATCTCGCACCTGTACCATTTGCAATAGAATGATAATTGACCTTACGCTCCATTGTTGGCAGCAAGGGGCTGACATAGTCGGGACTAAAAAGACTGGGGGATAAAGGCAATTTTTTGTAAGCGACCCGAGGATCCATGGCTTAAATCTACTGATTAATTTTTGGCTGCAAATTATACAATATTTGGCCTGCGCAAAGCAACATCGCTTGTCAATTTTATATAAAATGAGCATTTAATGCTCAATTAACTAGCCAATCTCTGTAAAATGCCCAGCCGCATACTCATGCAATACGCTTGCAATAAAGGTTTGATAAGGTAAGCCCTTATATGCGGCTTTTTGCTTTAAGCGGTCTAAATCGACGCTTGAAATGCGAAGCGTTATTCGCTCATCTTTTCGAAGAGAGTTTGCAGCCGCTTCTTTCGCAAAGGCTGCTTCTTCTTCGGCATTATCCACTGTCTTCCATTCGCCGCGCTCAACAGATTTCAAGAGCTCTTCTTCTTCCTTTTCCAGTTTTACCTTAAGCACATCTCGTTTTTTCTTCATCACTCACCTCTCTTTAAAAACTTTTTAGTCAATTTGCGGCTCGGTATAATGGTTTTAAGAAATATAGTGTTTTTATCCTTTCTTACAAACGGTACCAAATAGGCATATTCATTGATATCTAATATGTAAATCTTTTGGTTTGGATACTTCGCTCTATTATGATGATCTAATGTAGTAATCAGTTTGTCATTGTCCAATGCCACTATTACATCTTCGAAGCTGATATCACGTTCTTTTATTAATTGCTGATTTTTATCAGCCGAAAATTCATAATGCGGTTTTTTTATTGTCATATGATAAATGTATAACAATGTGCTACTTTTGTCAATGTTTTGAGTGGGAAAATGCGTTTCTGCTGACTCAAGATTAAGCTGTTCCGTAACTTTATCGAATTTTGAAGCTTTAATCTTTTTATGCCTTAAGGTGATTGTCATAGTATACTCCCTCAATGATTTCATTCTTAAAAAATAAACATATTATTCTTGGCGTAACCGGCGGCATTGCAGCTTATAAAAGCCCGGACCTTACAAGGCGTCTTATCGAAGCGGGCGCAATCGTTCGAGTGGTCATGACTCAGCATGCCAAAGAATTTATTACCCCGCTCACTATGCAAGCCGTATCAGGCCATCCTGTGCACGATGAATTATTTGATTTGCAGGCTGAAGCGGCCATGGGACATATTGAATTAGCACGCTGGGCTGATGCGATTATTGTGGCGCCCGCGACCGCGGATTTTATGGCGAGATTGGCGAGAGGTGAAGCTAATGATTTATTAACTACGTTATGCCTGGCAACGTGCGCACCGATTGCAATTGCGCCCGCGATGAATCAAGCGATGTGGAAGAATACGCTCACTCAATCGAATCTGGAAGCGCTCCTTGCGAAAAAATTTTTGATCTACGGCCCCGCTTCCGGTTTGCAAGCCTGCGGTGATGTGGGCCCTGGTCGTATGATGGAACCTGCTGATATTATCGAACAGTTAAATGCGATTTTTAATACTGGCCTTTTAGCGGGAAAAAATATTTTAATTACCGCAGGGCCTACTCGAGAAGCCATTGATCCGGTGCGTTATATCACCAATGCGAGTTCTGGAAAAATGGGTTATGCACTGGCGGATGCCGCTATTGAAGCAGGTGCTCATGTCACTTTAATTTCTGGACCGGTGAACATTGCAAAACCTCTGCGCGCAACCTGTATTGATGTTGTGAGCGCAGAAGAAATGTTAGCCGCCGTTTTAGAAAAAATAACTCACTGCGACATTTTTTTTAGCGTTGCAGCAGTCGCTGATTACCGGCTTAAACATATTTTTTCAGAAAAAATGGCAAAAAAAGCCGAGGAAATCACACTAGAATTAGTACGCAATCCCGACATTGTGGCAACGGTTGCAAACTTACCTAATCGTCCCTGGACAGTTGGGTTTGCTGCAGAGACCGATAATGTATTACAAAAAGCTAAAAATAAATTAATCAATAAAAAACTCGACATGATCATTGCGAACCAAGTAGGTAACAATTTAGGATTCGACAGCGACATGAATACCGTTACGGTTTTATGGGAAGATCAGCAAAAATCGTTTCCCTTAATGCCAAAACAAAAACTGGCTCGCGAATTAATTCAATTAACCAGCCGACTATCTGAGAGGAAAATAGTATGTTAGAAATGCAAGAAGCAAAAACGACAACTCATCCCATCCAAGTAAAAATTCTGGATCCGCGCATTGGCACTGAATTTCCGTTGCCACGTTATGAAACGTCGGATTCCGCAGGATTAGATTTAAGAGCATGTCTTCCACAAGAACTCACTATTCAGCCTGGCGAAACCCATTTAATTCCAACCGGCATTTCCATTTATATTGGCAATCCGCAGTTGGCTGCCGTGATTTTACCTCGATCGGGTTTAGGCCATAAAAATGGCATTGTGCTCGGCAACCTGGTTGGCCTTATTGATGCGGATTATCAAGGCCCGCTCATGATTTCCTGCTGGAACCGCGGGCAAAATGCCTATACCATAGCGCCTGGTGATCGCATTGCCCAATTGGTGTTTTTGCCGATTGTTCGAGCGCATTTTGAAGTGGTTAATGACTTTCATGCTTCCAATCGCGGCACCGGTGGTTTTGGACATTCAGGTAAAAATTAATGAAAAATATCGACCCTCTCATGTTTCGCGCGTATGACATCCGCGGCATCGTTGACAAATCGCTCAACGAAGAAAGCGTTTATGCAATCGGTCGCGCCTTAGGCTCGATTGCGCTCACGCGCGGCGAAAAATGCATGAGCCTCGGACGAGATGGCCGTTTATCCGGGCCGACATTATCTGCCGCCCTTGCTCGCGGGATTCTTGCAACGGGTTGCAATGTGGTGGACATCGGTCTTGTGCCAACGCCTTTGCTTTACTACTCTACTTATATTCTGGATAACAAATCGGGCGTCATGTTAACCGGCAGTCACAATCCATCCGATTACAACGGCCTTAAAATGATGATTAACGGCCTGCCACTCGCAGAATCCGGTATTCAAGAATTATTTCAACGCGCCCAGAATGAAAATTTTATTTCAGGCAGCGGAAGATTAAGCGAGCTCTGTGTCACCGAACGTTATTTAACGCAAATTGTTCGCGATGTGAAACTCAAGAAAAAATTAAAAATAGTCGTCGATTGCGGGAATGGCGCAGCAGGAAAAATTGCGCCTGAATTATATCGACGTATGGGTTGTGAAGTCATCGAATTATTCTGTGAAATCGACGGTCATTTTCCGAATCATCATCCGGATCCTAGCCAAACTGAAAATTTGGAAGATTTAATTCGCGCGGTTCATGAAAATAATGCTGATCTGGGTCTTGCCTTTGATGGCGATGGTGATCGACTGGGCGTTGTGACCAATCGTGGCGAAGTCATTTGGCCTGACCGACAATTAATGTTATTTGCCAAAGACATTTTAAAAGACAATCCGGGCGGCAAAATTATTTATGACGTGAAATGTACCTATCACTTGGACAAAATCATTCACGAGGCCGGCGGCGAACCGATCATGTGGAAAACAGGACACTCTCTGATTAAATCAAAACTCGCTGAAACGGGCGCTTTGCTTGCGGGTGAAATGAGCGGACATATTTTCTTTAAACATAACTGGTATGGTTTTGATGATGCGCTTTATGCGGGCGCGCGTCTGTTACAAATTTTGTCGCACTTTGAAGAAGATTGTGACACCGTGTTTCGCGCGATTCCAAACAGCGTTAACACGCCAGAACTTAAAATTTATGTTTCTGAAGAAGAAAAATTTTTGCTGATTCAGCAATTAATTGCTAAAGCCCATTTTCAAGAAGCCCGATTAGATACCATTGACGGTTTGCGAGTGAACTTTGCTGATGGCTGGGGATTGGTGCGACCTTCTAATACTACGCCGTGTCTTGTGTTGCGTTTCGAAGCAGAATCCGAAACCATTCTGGAAAAAATCAAAACTATTTTTCGCCAAAACTTACTGGCTATCAAACCCGATCTCGTCTTGCCTTTTTAAAGGAGCCATCCATGTCATCCTACGATATTGTTATCATCGGTGGTGGCATTGTTGGAGCGACGGCCGCGCTTTTGCTTGCAAAAAATCCGACGCTTTCGATTGCGATTTTGGATGCGCAATCGAATGCTTTAACCAGTCGCGTCAGCGCTTTTTCGCTTGCTTCAGAAACGATTTTTAAAAAAATAAATGCCTGGCAAAACATTCGCGCTGAAAGCATCAGCCCATACACACACATGCACGTTTTTGAAGAAAAAAATCAGGCCAAAATTGATTTTGATTGTTCCGATATTCATGAAAACGCGTTAGGCTATATTATTGAAGATCATGCGGTTCGAAACGCGCTCCACAAAACTTTTTCAGAGCATGAAAATATCCATTTTATTCATCCAGTCAAACTAATATCACTAGAAGAAAAAAAAGATTGCATCGAAATTCACGCCGACGATAACAAAACTTTTTCTGGAAAATTAGTGATTGGCGCGGATGGAGCCAATTCGTGGGTCCGCGCTCAGACTAAAATTGATTTGCAAACGTTTGATTATGACCACACTGCGATTGTGGCGACAGTTAAAACAGAAAAATCTCATGAAAAAACGGCTTGGCAGCGATTTTTGTTGCAAGGGCCGTTAGCTTTTCTGCCGTTAACGCATCCACATACTTCTTCAATCGTTTGGTCAATGCCTCCTGATCAGGCTAAAAAATTATTAGCGCTGGATAATGCGAGCTTTCAAACTATTTTGAGCGAATCATTTGAAAATAAATTAGGAAAAGTGACGGAAATTTCAGAACGCGCCGCTTTTCCATTACAAATGCGTCATGTCAAAAATTATATCAAACCGCGGATTGCATTGATTGGTGACGCAGCACACACCATTCATCCGATGGCGGGCTTAGGTGTCAACATGGGAATTCAGGATGCGCGGATTTTATCGCAGATTATTTTTGAGAATATTGAAAAAAATCGTGACTTCTCCTCAATGCATAATTTGAGACGGTTCGAGCGGGCCTGCCGATATCAAAATGCTATTTTATTAAAAAGTATTGAGCTCTTGCATTATGGATTTACCAGTGATAAAACTTTAGTGCAGACATTACGAAGTTTCGGATTGAATTTCACGGATCGAGTTTCTTTTCTGAAAAATTTCTTTGCAAGCTATGCAGCGGGAAGCGCACAAACGTCATTCTGAGCTCCACGAAGAATCTCGGCATGTTGGAGAGATCCTTCGTGGAGCTCAGGATGACAGCAGAGTTGAGGACGATAACGGATCTGCTCATAACACACACAAAAAAAGGAGTCCAACAATGAAAATTTTTGCATCTCTTTTCTGTTTCTTAATTTTTTCCAGTTTCAGTTACCCCGCCTTCGCCAACTTACCTTATTACCCCATTCAATTCCCCCGCGACGAAGCCGCGCACTACGATAACGTTCCCTACAAAGCAGATTTAAAACAAATGACCGAATGGTGGTACTACAACGGCACCTTGGTTTCCAAAACCGGCCGCAAAATGGGTTTTTATTTAAGTTATAACTATATGTTTTTTGCACCTGACAAATTCACGCCTTTTATCCAAGTCCAATTTACGGATATTGATAGCAAAAAAGTTTATGGGACGCAGTTTTATTTTGGCAAAGGCGATTATTCTATGTCGACGACTTCGCTTGATGTCACCATGGGTAAAAACTTCACTCTCAAAGAAATCAATTCAGTTTATCAAGTGAATGGTCAATTTGACGCAGGCATGCCCATCGCATTTTCGATGCAGTTAACTCCTATGCGTTCACCCTTATTCGTTGGCGGATTTGGTTTGATTAATATGTTTAACCATAAAAATAGTTATTACTATTCCAATACCGAACTGAACACCAGCGGTTGGGTTCAATTGGGCAATGAAATTTTTGAAATTGATCCGATAAAAAGCCTCACCTGGATGGATCATCAGTGGGGTGACTTCATCATTATTCCGGATAAAACTCAGTGGATGTGGTCATCGGTGCAACTTGAAAATCATATGGAGATTAATCTCTCGGTTTCTTACAGCAAAAAGAAAAATTTGATAAACGGTTTTGCCGATGTCGTCATGCCAAACAATATGCGATTGTATTTAACGCCAGCGGATTTTACTTATATGGCGCATGAAATTCCGCCTGGGCAGAGACATCCTTTAACTTATGATTTAATTATTCCTAAATTAAATTTAACCGTGACTATTGATGCCCTCGCTGAAAATCAGGATGTGAATGGCATTTGGGAAGGTGTCAGCAAAGTGAGTGGTACATTCAATGGCGCGCCGATTGCCGGACAAGCTTATACTGAGAATACGATTAAGTACCGACATTAAACACTGCGCGATCGTTTCACACCCGACCTGCCTTGGCTTGATGAACTGGATCTTGCTTCGGGGACGAATGCTTTTCTCTCTGGAACTAATGTTGGAACAGGGTCCAAGCATTCTCCCATATCGAATAAGCGCTGACAGAAATCATAGAAATCATTATTTGCTGTCGTGCTTTCTAGGGTTTTCTGCCGTTTTACAACAGGCTCGATTGCTTTTGCAAATTTAAGAATCGTTTCAAAGGCTTCTTTCCAAGCTGACATACAGTTATCATCAAAAAAAGTATTACTTCGCGCTATTTTTTCTTTTTTTAACGCTTCCGCATAGACTGCGCGCGCTTTTTCTCGCAAAGGCTCAAATCCTTCCGAGTGCATTTCAGATAATCCGAGAATTAGATATTTTTTAGTCATGCAATCAAATTTATTCTGTTTGTTCGATGGAAAAAGAGACATCTTCAGTTCAGCCACCGTATCAACCATGGATTTTTTAACAACAGCAAAATCATCGGGTCGATCATGCAGAAAATAAGGATCTTCCTGACACACACCAATTAATCGCAAACTAAAAAGGCGTGCCCATACTTCTTCCGATTTGATTTGATATTTTTTTAAGGTAGTAACCAGAGTTTCCATTCTGTCGTCTTGGCCATTCGGTAATTTCCAAGGTTTTCTGATATGCAGAGCGTCTATTCGTTTTTTTACATTGGCTACCAAAGCTTTTTGAAGCGGGCGATTCTCTAATAATGCGGGCAATTCAGCAAGCGAATTTTTTTCTTCTTTACCATCGCCTGCTTTCGCTTTATGTTTCAACAAGGTCATGTTTTCAAAAAAAACAGATAAATCGGCTTGCAAGAAAAGACCTTCTTCCGCTAATTGTAAAAATTGTTCCGTTAATTTCCTGGGTCTTCCGCCCCCCAACATTCTAGTCGGCGCCGGAGTATCGGAAAGATCTTGATCAGGAAAATAGACAAATTTTGCTAAGTCAGCTCTTTTTAAACAACCATCGGCCATCATTTTCAAGGCGACTTTATCGTCGATTGCTAAGAAATTTTCGATTGTATCCCGTCCATTATAAATATCGGCGAGGACCTGCGGATTAAGTAATGCGTTGCAATGCCACTCGCTTAAATTCTCAATCAATTGAAACTTAATTCGTTTGTCACAAAAAAGTTTTGCATATTGTTCGTTCTCTAATAATTTGCGGCAAAAGGGACTCATCGATTTTGCGTGCACAAAATCCAGGGCTTCCAATCCAATCAAACGCATGATGGGAGGCGATGTGAGATTGGCAAATTCGTCATCCTCCAAATCATGGAAAAGCAACCCAAAATATTCTGCACTTAGTTTGTTATTGAATAATTGTTGATAATAAAAAGGGATTTGTAATAATTCAGTATTAAATAATTTTGCTGAAGTGACAGTGCACTTTCCCGTTTTAATTAAATCCATCGTGATCGCAAAAACCAGCGATTTAAATTCATAGTAGGAAAGCTGCTGGATGTCTGAAAACTTACATAAGCGATCTTTTATCAAATTAAAATAAAATAAGTAGGTCAATAAATCTTTTCCGGCTTCTGAAATGGATGAGGCTTCTTGTTCCGAAATCACAGTGAGCTCAACCAACCGTTTTAAAACTAATTTTGCGGTTTCATCGATTGCAAAAGTCTCACTCAGGGGTTTATGTGTTTCCAATACTTCTTTGACATCACTTTCTGAAAAATTTCCCTCTTCTTCCGCATCGACAAAATCTTCTAAGGGTCCCAAATGACGCTGCGCCGTAAACGGAGGCACATCAGGAACAGCAATTTTAGCTTCGATCGCAAACATCCCATCGTCTTCGCGCATATCAACCTGAAATAGTCGTTCTGGGACTGTGAGTGCTGGAGGCATTGCAAGCGCCGCTATTTCATACGTTAGATGAGAAACAAATTCTTTATCAAAATCATCTCTCGCTTCGATTTTCTTGACTAATTCGTCTCGATCCCAGTTTGCTTTTAATTTTTCTTTTAATAAATCCATCACAAAAATGAGGACTTCGCCTACTTTGGCGGGTATCACTGACTCAGGCAACACAACGGGTGCTACAGCATCCGCTTTTAATTCTTCTGGATTGGGCGGTGGATTTTGTTTTTCAACACCTACTAAATATTTTTCAGGATGCCCGATGCACGCTTCCACGCTAAAATCACCTTCTGGGAGCGCTAACACTTTTTTTGTTACAAAGGCATCGCGAATACTATCTGCGTTAACATTCGATAAATCGAAAGTCGTTTCGACCAGCAACCTGATATAACTTTCTTGTTTACTTGTTAACGGCATAAAAATTTTCTCTGAAATAGAATTATCATAATCAATTCACTCTTAAATAAAGCTTAAGAGTCTACAAAAAATATGTGTGAATCGCGTAAGGTTTTAGCAAAAATGCGATTTTGTTGCGCATTGTTCATCTTTGTCTTGGTGATTGGGACATATTGGATGATTCATCCATCGCTTCCGAATCCGCTGAGGATTGGGATGAATTAGAAGATTGAGACATTGCAGCCGGGGGCAACAGGGGCAGCGTATCATCATAAAAGAAAGTAGCAACACCTCTTAATTGTTTAGCCGGAGTAATTTCGCTATCTCCGTTTAACTTCCAAGTGACTTCATTACCCTGCCCATCTCCAATGACAATGGTTTTGCTCGCTTCGATAGGTAGAGGACCTTTGGCATCTGTTTTTAATTCAACATGGACTTTATTTGTTAATTTTTGTCTTTTTCTGATTTGCGCATCCATGGCCGAACCTTCTGTTAAGGCCAATTGGGTACTGTTTTCTTCCCAGGTTGCAGAGGGCGCAACAATTTCCTTATATTTTCTCTTTCTACTTTCTTCATCTTGTAATACGGGTTTCATTTTAATTTGCCCATGACTCTTAGCAATACCATGAGAACGATCACGACGATCCTTTTTTTTCTCACGTCCTTCTTTGTCATAAGCATGAGCGACATCTTTTGCAGGTATATTTGAATCATATTCTGGGGCTTGTTTCTGCGCTTCAACAAGTAATTCTGGCGTAAGCTCAACTTCTGCTTCATAAATCTCGGACGTGGGGCGGTCAGCATCGATTTTTTCTCGAATTTTTGCTAATTTTTCGGGTGGCGCTACTTTCACTTCATTCTTGTTTTGTTCACCACTTGCTTGAGTTTGAAATAATCCTACTTCAACCAGAGAAAGTTTTTTTCTTAACTTAGCTTTAGCGGGACGAACAAAGACTGTGCCATTAGGTGAGAGTAGTTGTAAGGGAGAACCATTGGCAGAAGTTTGGATAACTTGTTTCGTGGGTGGGGAATAATATCCTTTGACCTCTTGCTTCGCTTTTTCTCGGAGATCTTTACCAGGACTAGTTAAGAGGCTTGGATCTTTTTCAACCGTTTTGGTAACAAAAATAATTTTTTCGCTGTCCGAGAAACGATCAAAACTACCGTGACCGCCCTTACGGTATTTTTTCTTAAGACTTGCAATTTCATCTTTAAATTGTTCTTTACGCTTGCGAGCGGATTTTCTAGGTGCCGCTTTTTCTTCCGCTTTTGGTTCAGCGGGACGTTGTGATGCTGGCATATTTATCAACCTTGTTTTGCGTAATTAATAATTGTTTTAATAAGTCGCTATTTTAGCACAAATGGGCACAATTGGAACAGTCCGTGAATCACCTTTATCTTATTGATTTTATTAAAAAAATTTATTATCTCATCCACCCCTTCGTTTCAGCGGAAGCCAAGTTGCGTTTGTATTGTTTTTCGATATAAAAAACGGGGTGGCACAGTTTATTTTTTTTTCGTGCGAGCACGAAAAAAAAATAAACTGTGACAGGACCCCGACTTTAAAGCTCTTAATCGAAAAACAATACAAACGCAACTTGGCTTCCGCTGAAACCCACTTCCATGTATACTCGTCCGCGAAAACTACAAAGGATTTCCAAACAACATGGGAAAAAAAACACCACTCTATGACAGCCACCTAAAGGCCTCGGCCAAAATGGTCGATTTCGCCGGCTGGGACATGCCTATCCATTACGGATCACAACTCCAAGAACATCACGAAGTCCGTCAAAACGCGGGCGTATTCGATGTTTCGCACATGACTATTGTGGATTTACACGGAACCGATACTAAAAAGTTTTTACGTTATTTAGTCGCAAATAATGTCGACCGTTTGACCGATGGTAAAGCACTTTATACCTGCATGTTAAATGAGAACGGCGGAATAATTGACGACTTAATCGTTTATAAAATGTCAGATGATTTTTTTCGTTTGATTGTGAATTCCGGCACGCACGATAAAGATTTAGCTTGGCTTAATAAACAAATTAAAAAATTTAATGTCAAACTGACTGAACGCACGGACCTTGCAATGCTTGCGATTCAAGGACCGAAAGTCAAAGAAAAAATTCCTACTCTTTTTACGGCTGAAACGGCAAAAATTCAGGAACTAAAACCTTTTCACGCCATCGAAACAGAAAATTATTTTTTAGCAAGAACCGGTTATACCGGCGAAGATGGATTTGAAATTATTATTCCTGCTAAAAAAGCAGCTGAATGGTGGCAAAAAATTCTGGATGCCGGCATTAAACCTTGTGGTCTTGGTGCGCGCGACACATTGCGTCTGGAAGCCGGATTAAATTTATATGGTTCTGATATGACAGAAGAGGTCACTCCACTTGAGTCGAATCTCACTTGGACTGTCGCTTTTGAACCTAAAGATCGTGATTTTATTGGCAGAACTGCTCTTGAAAAACAATTACAAGACGGCGTCAAACAAAAATTAGTGGGATTGGTCCTCGAAGCCCAAGGCGTGTTACGAAATCATCAAAAAGTGATTGTGGACGGTGTGGGCTTCGGTGAAATCACCAGCGGGAGTTTTTCACCGACTTTAAGCAAGGGCATTGCGCTTGCAAGAGTACCGACCGCAACGGGCGCGCATTGTTTCGTCGAAATGCGCGGCAAAAAAGTCCCGGCACTTGTGATCAAACCGCCTTTTGTTCGTCAGGGCAAAGCCAATTTTAACAATCAGAAACAAACCTCATCGATTACCTAAGAGAAATGGAGCACCCATGAACGCAATCCCAAAAAATTTAAAATATTCCAAAAGCCACGAGTGGATCCGGCAAGACGAAGATGTCATCACCGTCGGAATTACCGATCATGCGCAATGTATGCTCGGCGAATTAGTCTATGTCGAACTGCCGGAACCCGAAAGCAGCCTGGAACTCGGACAAGAATGTGCGGTGGTTGAATCGGTCAAAGCGGCTGCCGATGTGTATTGCCCAATTTCCGGTGAAGTCGTCGAAATCAACGAAGCGATTTTAGAAAATCCACAGCTGGTGAACGATGATCCCTATGGCAAAGGTTGGTTATTCCGCATTCGTCCGTTTGAAAATGATTTCAAACAATTATTAAATGCTGAACAATACACCAAACAAGTTGCATCTGAAGCACACTAAACATTGAGGTTTTGCCATGCCATTTATTCCTCACACCGAAAAGGACGTAAAAGACATGCTAGCAACCATAGGCGTTGCTCGCGTGGACGATTTATTCAATGAAATTCCAGACAATTTAAGAAAAGCCAATATCAATGATGTGATGCCTTCTTTAAATGAAATGGAATTATCACGCCTAATGCATGAACGTGCGAATCAAGATGGCGGCATGAAATGTTTTATCGGTGCGGGTGCTTATGAGCATCATATTCCGGCGGCTGTTTGGGAAGTTGCAACACGCGGAGAATTCATGACGGCTTACACGCCGTATCAAGCGGAAGCAAGCCAAGGCACACTGCAGCTTTTATATGAATATCAAACCATGATGGCGAGTTTAATGGCACTCGATGTGTCCAATGCATCGCTTTATGATGGTGCGTCTGCCCTTGCCGAAGCGATTTTAATGGCAGCTCGCAGTAACAAGAAAAAAACTCGTCAACGCATTTTGTTACCGCTTTCCGTTCATCCGCATTATCGCGAAACGGTGAAAGCCATTGTTACGCAACAAGGCATCGATATTGTTGAAATCCCGTTTGATGTGAAAAAAGGCTGCGTCACCAAGGAAATTTTAGAAAAATATTCTCATGACGATGTCACTGCGCTCGTCATTCCACAACCGAATTTTTTTGGTGTGCTTGAAGATGTCGATTTATTGACAGAATGGGCGCATCAACATCAAGGACTCGTGATTGCAGTTGTGAATCCCATGAGCATGTCACTATTAAAACCACCTGGAAAATGGGGACAAAATGGTGCAGACATCGCCTGCGGTGAAGGGCAACCATTGGGTGTGCCATTAGCGTCAGGCGGCCCTTATTATGGTTTTTTATGCTGCAAAAAAGATTATGTGCGCCAACTTCCAGGACGCATTGTCGGCAGGACAGTGGATGCCGAAGGCAAACAAGGATTTGTGCTGACGCTACAAGCCCGCGAACAACATATTCGCCGCGCAAAAGCGACCTCCAATATTTGCACCAATCAAGGATTGCTTGTGACAGCCAGCACTATTTATATGAGCTTGATGGGACCAAAAGGATTACGCCAAGTGGCTGTGAATTCTCATCAGAATTTGAATTTATTAAAATCGAAATTTTCCGCATTGAAAAATGTCGAAATTCTGTTTGGTGATTTTCATGAAATGGTTTTACGTCTACCGAAATCTGTTGATGAAGTGTTAGCGCAACTAGCACAACAAAAAATTCAGGCCGGATTTGCTTTAACCAAACATTATCCTGAATTAGGCGAATGTTTATTGGTTTGCGTCACTGAAACCAAAAACGAAGCGGACCTCGATTTATTTGTCAATCAATTGAGCTTAGCACTGGAAAAAAATTCTGAAAAAAAAAGTAAGGAAGTCTTAAATGTCGCAACTTATTTTTGAACTATCACAACACGGCCGCGTTGCAAAAGCGCAACAACCCCGCCCCTCATCACAAAAATTAACTTTGCCTGCTCATTTGTTGCGTCAGGATGAGCCAAACTTACCGGAAGTTTCAGAATTACAAGCGGTGCGTCATTATACTAATTTGTCACGCCGAAATTTTTCTATCGACACGCAATTTTATCCGCTCGGCTCTTGCACCATGAAATATAATCCGCGCGGCGTGCATAAGCTCGCGATGCTCGAGGGTTTTTTACATCATCATCCGCTCTCATTGGATATGAATAGCCAAGGATTTATGGCGTGTGCTTATGAGTTACAGGAAATGTTAAAAACGGTGACTGGCATGAAAGGCGTTTCACTGACACCGATGGCGGGTGCTCAAGGTGAATTTGCGGGTGTAGCGATGATACGCGCGTATCATGAGTCACGTGGTGATACGGCTCGTGATGAAATTTTAGTGCCCGATGCTGCGCACGGAACCAATCCTGCGTCTGCTGTGCAATGTGGTTATAAAGTTCGTGAAATTCCAACAGGTCCTGATGGCAATGTTGATATCGAAGCATTGCGTGCGGCAGTCGGCCCAAACACGGCTGGCATTATGTTAACGAATCCTTCTACACTCGGTGTTTTTGAACAAAAAATTCAAGAAATTGCTGCCATTATTCATAAAGCCGGCGGTTTGCTCTACTACGATGGTGCAAATTTAAATGCGATTTTAGGAAAAGTGCGCCCGGGCGACATGGGTTTTAATGTGATGCACATTAATTTACACAAAACCTTTGCAACACCGCACGGCGGCGGTGGGCCCGGTGGCGGCCCCGTTGCAGCCTGCGAACGCTTAGCACCTTTTTTGCCGACGCCGATTGTAATTAAAAATGAAAATCATTATCGCTGGAGTACAGAAAAAGATTTCCCACACACCATCGGCCGCTTATCTGCTTTTATGGGCAATGCGGGAATTATTTTACGTGCTTACATGTATGCGCGATTACTCGGTCCTGAAGGCATGCAGCGTGTTGCTGAATTTGCAACGCTCAACGCTAACTATTTATTAGCACGATTAAAAAAAGCAGGATTTACGCCAGCTTATCCCACGCGCCGCGCGAGTCACGAATTTATTATTACGCTTAAAACCGAAGCCAAAGAATTAAATATTTCAGCACTCGATGTGGCCAAACGATTACTGGATTATAGCGTACACGCACCGACTATGTATTTTCCCTTACTCGTTCCAGAATGCTTATTAATCGAGCCAACTGAAACCGAAACCAAAGAAGTTCTAGATCATTTTGCGGAAATCCTCATCAAAATTTTACAAGAAGCCAAAGAAAACCCGGATCTCTTGCACAATGCACCATATAGTTTACCGGTTCGCCGATTGGATGAAGTGAAAGCCGCGAGAGAATTGGATCTGACGTTCACCAAAAACACTGGACCGGATACTGCCTGATATCTTTATCGGGCGTCAAAATTGCAAGTCCATTGGCAATTGCTTGGCAAATCAGCATGCGATCAAAAGGGTCTTTGTGATATTCAGGCAAACGCAATAATTGTGCGATCGCATTTTCATCTAATGAGAGCGACTCAATGCGATGGAGTTTACGTTGCTTTGTGATATAAAGCTCAGGCGCATCCGGTAGTGGTAAACGTCCGAGTTGATATTTTACAAGAATCTCCCAGTAGGAAATCGCGCTTAAAAAAATTTCATTTTCAGGCTCTGAAAATAATTTTCGTGCCGTTTCCGAAATTTCTGAGTCACCTCGTATAATCCATAAAAACGAGCAGGTATCGAGTAAAAGTTTCATTATTTTTTATCTTTTTTTTCAGTATAAAAATGGCTTAAAAAATCTTCTGGCAATGGTTCAAAAAAAGTTTTTGGGATTTTAAATTGGTCCTTAGCCAATCCAATAGGTCGTGGATTCATAGGCTGCTCTTTAATGCCTCTAAGCTCTGCCACAGGAACATTGCGACTACAAATCACGATAACCTCGCCTTTTTTGAGTTTTGCTAAATATTTGGAAAAATGGGTTTTGGCTTGATGAATGTTTACTTTAATCATGACTACATTATAGACTAAGTTCTAAGTCATGTAAATAGTCCATTCTATTTTAATACTATCGCCTTATTTGCTATAATTTTTCAGAAACGCCAAAAACGAGGAACCCTATGGATAAAAAAGATTGGACCATCATCGGTGCGGGTCCTGCGGGCATTGCAGCACTTGGAAATCTACTCGATCAAGGAATTGAACCCAGCAAAATTGCCTGGATTGATCCTGAATTTAAAGCCGGAGATTTTGGTACCCTTTGGCGGAATGTACCGAGTAATACAAAAGCAAAACTGTTTCTCGCTTTTTTACATGCCTGCCGTTCATTTCATTTTAAAGATCATCAAACTCAATTTGCTCTAGCAAAAGCGGATCCTGAAAAAAGTTGCGCTCTACATTTAATGGCTGAGCCATTACAATTTTTGACGGATGAATTCAAAAAAACGGTGCACACCATTCAAGACAAAGCGGAACATCTTGTTCTGAAAAATCGTTTGTGGAACATTCAACTGAAAAATAAAACCATAGAATCCAAAAACGTTATTTTAGCGATTGGCGCCGAAGCGAAAAAGTTTTCTTATCCTCTGCCACAGGATATACCCCTGCATGATGCAATGGATTCCGAAGGCATCAAAAAACATCTTAATTCAAACGATAAAATTGCTGTGTTTGGTTCATCGCACTCCGCCATTTTAGTGTTAAAAAATCTGCTGGAACATTCCGTGAAAGAAGTGATTAATTTTTATCGCTCCCCTTTGCTGTATGCGATTTATCTAAAAGATTCGATTTTGTTTGATGATACCGGATTAAAAGGCCCGACCGCTGAATGGGCACGTGACCATTTGCATGGCAATTTACCTAACAATTTAAAACGCATTTATTCCAACAAAGAAAATATCGAGCAACATTTGCCGGAGTGCACGAAAGCCATTTATGCCGTCGGTTTTGAACGACGTCAGACCCCGATTGTGGAGGGAATAGGGCATCTTAGTTATCAGGAAAATACGGGCATTATTGCACCAGGATTGTTTGGTTTGGGCATTGCCTTTCCTGAGGCCAAACAAAACCAACTCGGGATGACCGAATACCGAGTGGGTTTGTGGAAATTTATGGAATATTTGCAACGGATTCTGCCAATTTGGCTAAATTATGCACCGTGAGAGATTGGTTTTTCAGAGCAAAAATTATACTAAAGCTAGCCATTTAATAAATTTTTCTTTACCAAAAAATAAATCCTAAAAAATTCTGTTTTCTCTTTATAAATTATAGGTATAATCCTAGTGTCTACATTAGATTTTTTATCTCAAAAAGGAGTTTATCGATGAAAAAGCTAGCTGCTATAGTGTGTGCGATGGCTGTTGTTATGTTAGTGGGCTGTACCTGCAACCCACCCTGTGAACAACCTTGCCAAATGCCTTACAAAGGCGAACCCTGCTGCAAGTAATCACAGCTTCAATTGATATAAAGGGCATCATTGATGCCCTTTATTTTTTTAACCCTAAACTTGTTGTGGCACGTAAGTTTTCAGATGTTTAACAAATTCTCGTAAGGCTTCGATACCAGTCGCTTCCGCCTGACGACACCATTCCTGCAATGCTTCGACTAATTCTTTTTGTGAAGCCGTGCTGCGGGCCCAAATGTTCTGTAATTTTAAACGATATTGATAAACCACATTTAACAACTGATGGGTTTGCAAAACAGTTTCAAGTTGCTGTTTTTTGGATGAATCGACCAATGAAGTATCACGCACCAGTAATTTTCGGATACGGCTAAGCATTGCACCGCCTGCATCACTCGCACGTTGGCGCTCCGCACGCAATACCGGCATGATTACATCTTTGCTGTACCGTGCCATCACATAAAAACGATTAGTGATAATGGCTTTTAAGGTTTCGATATCAATGGACGCTTTATCCGCTTGTAAAATGGCCTTGGGCGGAATGCGTTTTGGTTTGGCTAAGCCAAAAATTTGCATGCAACGAATGAACATCCAGCCAATATCAAATTCCCACCATTTCACCGAAAATTTAGCGGATGTGCCATAGGTGTGGTGGTTATTATGCAATTCTTCACCGCCCAGAAATAAAGCAAGCGGAGTGATATTCCGTGAGGCATCCTGGCATTCAAAATTGCGATAACCCCAGTAATGCGCAACCCCATTAATGACGCCGGCTGCAAAGAAGGGAATATTACTCATTTGAAGGGCCCAAATCGTCAACCCAAGCACACCAAATAAGGCCAAATCAATCACTAACATAATGGCAATACCCAGCGCACTATGGTTGGTATAAACATTCCGTTCAATCCAATCATCCGGGGTCCCTTGACCAAAACGTTCTAGGGTTTCGGCATTACGCGCTTCTTTTTTATAAAGTTCAGCGCCTTGCCAAACCACGGTGGCTAATCCTTTAATTTGAGGACTATGTGGATCATCATCGGTTTCCACTTTTGAGTGGTGTTTTCGGTGAATGGCCGTCCATTCTTTTGTCACCATCCCGGTCGTCATCCATAACCAAAAACGGAAAAAATGACTGGCAATTGGGTGTAAATCCAATGCCCTATGCGCCTGACAGCGGTGTAAAAAAATGGTCACGCTGAGAATGGTAATTTGCATCAGCACCAAAGTAACTAATAAATATCCCCACCAGGGTAGGTTTAAAAGACCGTGTGATAGAAATGCGAGCATTAGGAGCTCCTCAATTTAATGTGCGGAAATTATAGCATATTTTAGGAACTTACAAGAGGAAAATGTCCTAATTTACGGGGTATTGGGAGGAAAATAATAAAATCGTTTGCGTAGTGAAAATTGGCTAAATACAGCTTAAGTAAACATTAAGCTTGATATGAAATCATAGGCTTACAACACAAACAATAAAGTTTCTTAATAATTCATTAAGGATATTTAAGTATAATTTTTGATTCATATAACTATTTTATCGACAAAACAATGGCATTTCGAAATGAAGTAAAAGATGAAAAAACCCCACTCGTCACCAAACCCAAAGATGACGGGTTTTGTTCGTTATTTTGTTTATTTCAATCTTCAGAGCCAAAGCCGGTGCCAAAACCGTTGCCAGCCCCGATTAGAACTGCTGATTTCATTTTATGTAATTTAGCAGAAATTACTTTGGCGCCCGGTATGTTTCCTGCTGTTATGGTTTTTGATTTTGATGGCGTATTGAAAGTTGAACCTTGTTACGTTACTCCAGAAACTATTTCGTATCATGACCGTAATACAGCCCTCATTCATCCACAAAAAATTAATAAAGTACTTGAAGCATCTAAAAATAAAAAATTATTAATTATTTGCGTTACTTCGCGTCCATATTTAGAAAATAATCATTCTGTAGTCGTTGGCGTTTTGCAAAAAATTCATCCGGATGCATTTGTTCAAATTTATTATACGGGGCATCAAAATAAAAGTTTGGTTTTAAATTATATCCAAGCACAACTTAAACTATCTTCAAAAAATTTGTATTGTTTTATCGATGATAGTCGGGAAAAGATCATGGACTGTAGACGGGAGGGTTATAGTCAAAGTATTTTATTTCAGGCAGATCAGATTGATACGACTCTAAGTTATGTTAACGCATTTCTCAAAAGCGTCCCTGATAATTTTCAACCTAGGATTCCTGAGCCTTCTGGTCCTTTACCCGAACTTATGGATGCTAAACGTGAAAATCCAGTAGCACAAGTTCCAACTTTTTCAAATGCTAAGCAGTAACTTTCTGAACACTATATTTTTCCATATCCACCGTGCGATTATGGTAGTCGCTTAAACTCGGTCGGTGACCTACGCTTATAATCGTGCAAGAGGGCAATTCATTTTTTAACAATTCATACATCATTTTTTCACTCACAATATCCAGCGCAGAGGTACTTTCATCCAGAATCACCCAGTCGGGTTTATGAATGAAAACGCGGATAAATGCGACGCGTTGTTGCTCGCCTGGTGATAATTGCTGTGACCAGAGCGCCGTATCGTGCAGACGTGTTTTTAATTCTGATAAATTGCATTTATCCAGCAACTCAAATAATCTTTTTTCAGGAACCGTTGCAATTTTATCTGGAAATAATAATGCCTCATAAAGTGTGCCGAGGGGCATATAAGATTTTTGTGGAATATACATAATTTTTTTATTTTCAGGCAAGATAATATCACCTGAACCATACGGCCAGATTCCTGCGATGGCACGCACAAAAGTACTTTTGCCAATACCGGACACACCTTTGATGACAACATGTTCGCCCGCTAAAAATTCTTCATTCACATTTTCCAGCAATGTTTCATTACGAGGTGTTAACACATTCACATTTTTGACCGCAATTTTATTTTGCGGCGTTTTATGAAAATTAAAATGATTCGCAATCAAAGCACTTTGCTCAACTTCATAAATATGATTTAAAAAAGTAATCAAACGGCGAAGGACCGCGCGCCATTCGGCAATGGTCGTAAATGAATTCACGAGAAAAGAAAGTGCTGCATTCACTTCATCGAATGCTTTTAAAGTCTGAATCAATCCGCCTAATTTGAACACGCGGCTGAAATAATTTGGCAGCGCAACAACCAGCGGCACCAACACCGCAATTTGATTATATCCCGCCGTAAACCATAACAATAATTTTTGCCGCAAAATAATTAAATACCAATTATTTAAAAAACTATCGACCAAATTATTTAAAACCGTTTTTTGATGTTGTTCGCCGCGATATAACGCGACATGTTCTGAATGGGTACGCAAATCCACTGCGGCAAAACGAAAATTCGCTTCACGTCTTTGTTGTTCGAAGTTCAACATCACTAATGGGCGACCAATTTTAAACGTAATCCAGGTTCCAATAATGGCATAAATCACACCGACCCAAGCTAAATAACCTGGAACATGCCAAGTCCCCAAACTACCGAGTGGTATTGAAATCACGCCGGATAATTTCCAAAGAATAGTAATGAAAGCAAATAACGTCGTGATAGAAGCAACGAGACCTACTAGCAGATTCAAGGTATTAATCACTAACGAGCCTATATCTTCTTGAATACGCTGATCGGGATTATCGGTACGATCTTCAAAGACTTCCAGATAATAATAACTGCGCTTTGCAAGCCACCGATCAAGAAATTGTTCCGTCAACCAACGCCGCCAGCGTAAACCCAGATAGGATTGCAGATAATATCGATAAACATTGACGACAATGATCACCGAAACCAGAAATAAAAAAACCGCAATGAGTTCAAACACGCTGCGCTTGTCATATTCTTGCAATGCATCATAAAAATCATTGAACCAATAATTGAGTAACACTTCGAGAACAACCAATCCCACTGTCATTAACAAAACAACTGCAATCATCAAATAAGCAGACACCCAATATTCGGATTGCCAATAAGCTTTGATCAGTTGCCACGATGTGTAAGGACGCTCTTCCAAGCGACGGGCCATGCAAAACACTCCCTGAAATACTTACTTTATTTATAACATATTCTGCTTGATGAAAAAACAATGACCAAAAATATTTTTCACCTCTTAAGATCATCTTAAGGTAACGATCATACACTCGTACTGTAAAAATCAATTTATATAAAAATTAATTGGAGGATAGAGTATGGCGAATTCCTATGTAGCTTTACCTGATCAACAACAACCTTCTGCACCACCACCTTATGAAGAAAAAGAAATACCTCAACAACTGCAAGACACATTTGCCAAAATGCAAAGTCCCGACTATGTACAAGCATTTGAAACCAAAGTTGATGGAAAAGCATTAGTTGAAGGTTTAAAACGGGTTTTTATACAAAATGAAATACCTCTTGGTTTGATGACCAAATTGACTGATTTTAGAGGCTTGTCGTTGGATTTCAAAATTGATAACAGCGGTTCAATGACAAGAAGAGCTAATTTATTAGCTGCTGATCTATCACCTTATGTGGCTGATCTTTCTTGTCACATGAAAGATAAATTAGGTATTCCAGTCGATAAACATGCTACTCGCTGGGAAGAAGCAGCCGATCGACTTCACATCTTGATCGATGTGCTCGCTTATGTGCCTACAGGACCAATCACATTAAGTTTTTTTGATACGGAACAAAAAGCAGGTAAACAACTGGTTTTAGACCGCAAAGGAAAATCACCCGAAGTTTTCTTAAAAGAAGCACATCAAGCCATTGCTTCGTTTTTTAAAATAGAATCAGAAGAATTTCTTGGTGAAACACCTGCTGTAGTAAATCTACAAAATATGTTGAGGAAAGCGAAACAACAAGGCGCAAATAGTGATAAACCGAGACCGCTTTATTTTCTAACGGATGGCGATCCTACCGGCCCAAACGGGAAAGCAGCTGAAATTCAAAAGTTTTCCCAGTTATTACAATCCAGAGATGCGCAAGCCATTCCCTTCACCATTCTTGGTTGCTCAAATCAACGTAAAGATTATGCTTGGATGCATGAAATGGAAGAGGTAGCCGATTATGTTGCAGCCCTTCCTGATTTTGTGGATGAACAACAAGAAGTCTTACGAGATCAAGGACCTAGGTTTCCTTATTCACGAGGCATGTGGTTATTATGTAATTTGGCCGCAGCCCTTAATCCAGATGATTTAGACTCAATGGATCAACATCCACCTTTCACTAAAAAAACGCTGGAAAATTTGCTGGGTCGAATCATGAGTGCCGAAGAATATTCTGGATATTTCTATGCTCATCCAAATGCAGACGATTGGAAAGTTGATTATGATCAATTCGCAAAACTTCAGTCTGCAAGCGCTATTGGTAGCGTGCGTTTATTTCAGGACACGCTCAAACTACGTTTAAGGAGAGACATTCAGGGTGGTAATGATGATTCTGAAAGAGAAGAAGTAGAGGCTGCATTGCGAGTAGTAAGAGACTCTCGAAAAAGAGGATATGGATCAATGTACCAAGGAGGTGAAGCACGTGAGGCTTTTATTGCCCCACAAGGTCAAAATCCTTCTCAAGATTGTTGCACCATATTATAAATTAAGTCGTAAAAATCCCGTGCGCAATGCACGGGATTTTTTATAACATATGATCCGTAATACACCGATGCCCAAAACTCGTGGCAAAACTACCATGACATTTTTCGGGCTGAGCGGTGACTTCATTTTGCGGCTTAAAAAGAGGACCATATTTTTTTTGTAACATTTCCTGCTTTCTCGCAAAAAAAGCATTATATAAACCGGGATGCGATTCTTGAAAAATGGCTTCCATAGCAGGATCCTTTAAAAATCGAACTTGCTCACCCAATTTTTTTACTTGCTGTCTTTCTTTAAAGAGAATCTCAGCAACATCGTTGCATTCTTTGGCCTGACCCTTAAAAAAATTACCGAGAAAAGTATTAGGCAATAAAATCTGTCCTAAACCCTCGTAGCGTAATGGATTAGTCGGCGGTATCAACAAAATCAATTTTAATAAAACAGCCCGGACCGCTTCGTTATTTAATTGATAATTTGAATCCTGCAACGCGCATTTTATAAATCTTTCATCAGTGATCATTTCAATCACGTAAAGAGCGAATTCTGGTCTTCTTGCAATAACTCCGTTAACTATTTGAAAAACGTCCGTGATAGAACTTTCTTGAGAAGAGCTATCTTTTTTAAATAGATTGCAAAATAATTTATTAGCTTCAATAAAATTACCAAGAGCCGCATAAACCAGAGCTTTCTTAATAAATTGATCAAGATCATCTGAAAATATTGGATGTTCTAACTTAGACTCATTGGATTCTGGTGATTTATTACGTTCTTTGAGTTGATCAACATAATTCAAACAATCAATTGATTCAACAATGGATGTAACATCGCTAGAAATATCTCTAGCTAACTTTCGATATTCTTGTCTTTTAGATTTATCAAAGTTTCCACAGAGTAAATAAGCTACGCAAAGATTTTTTTTTACGCTAAATTGATGTTCAGATTTCTCAGGAATCATTTCTAGAACTTTTTTATAATCTGCTATCGCATTCTCAAATTGCCATGTTTCCGCATAGGCATAAGCACGTGCATTGAGATGTCTATAATCCCCATCCTCAACCCAAAGCTCGGAAAAAAGAGCGATTGCATCATCAAATTTGCGTGCTTTAAAAAGGACGTTAGCTTTGTCTTCTTTTCGTTGCATATTACTGATCTCGATATAATTGATTATGGCTGTATTGTACATTAAATATTCAGATTTAGCTATCATTAAACTCTCTGGTCGACACCGATCAACTCCCGTATAATGTGAAAAAATTCATGGATTTAACTAATGAACCGCCTAACTGGATTTTCGATTCTTTTCGCAGGGCTAATTTCACTGGCGTTATCCAGTTGTACCTTAAATCCATTTACGACCGACAATAAATTAACCGGCAGTCCATTAGCAACTGCAGCGGGAGCCGGCATCGGCGCCGGCACTGCGTGGGCGGCTGGCGCGCCGAAATCGATGGTGGCTGCATCGGGCGTTATCGGTGGCCTTATTGGTTACTATGTCACAACGTTACGTTTTCAATCCGGCGGAATCATTAAAGGGGCGGGGCAAGTCTTTACTGTAGGCGATTATGTCACGATTGATATTCCAACTGATCGACTGTTTGATACGAATTCCGCAGAATTCCTTGATGATGCCGATCCGATTTTGAAAAGTGCGGCGGTCGTCTTACAGCGTTATCCCGATAACAATATTATGGTTTCTGGCAATACCAGTGGGTTTGGCACCACGCGTTGGGAGCTTGCCCTTTCTGAAGCGCGCGCGCGGCAAGTCGCGGGGTTTTTGTGGTCACAAGGTATTAATGGATTTGGTAGCCAAGATATTTCAACGATGCGTAAGCTCACTTATTCGGGTTATGGCAATTTTTTCCCGATTGCAAATAACATTCGCAATGACAGCATTCGACAAAACAGTCATATTGAAATCACCGCTTATCCTACTTCAACCCAATTAAAAACCACGAAATGTTACAAAGTCTTCAATAATATTGCATCCCTGGATGAGCCAGTGAATTGTCCGGTGACCGCTTCAACCAATTTTGGTAACGCATTTTCGGAAACAATTCCCGACATACCAACGGAAACACGCTCTGATTTACCCGATATTTTTAATGAAAACAGTTTCAAAAATCCTGTTTCATCACGCCCACCGAGTCGATCGAGTTATTATTCTGAACGCGCCAGCGTTCGCGATAATACTAAGAATAATGATGATGAAAATGTGTGGGGACCTTATAACAGTGTCGCCAATGCATCCCACACTTGTAATGCCGAAATTGCTCCTCGTTTCAAAGATTAATTTGGTTATAACCTAAATTTTTATGCTATAATTTTGGTTATAACCGAAACGTAGAGGCTGTCTATGGAAAAACTATTTGAAACTCAAAGACTTATATTGGAACAATTTGATCCCAATAAAATATATCACCGGTTATGTTATAACAAACTCACTTTGGATAATTTTGGGACGGGCATTGTAGGACAAAGAGGTGTTGGGAAGACAACCTGGTTATTGCTTCAAGCACTAAAACAAGGGGCGAGAGAGAGAAAAGCGCTTTACGTCTCCGCGGACAATTTATTCTTTGTCGAAAATCGTTTGCTGGATTTGGCAGATTGGCTCTACAAAGAAACCGCTGTGAAATTTCTATTTATCGATGAAATCCACAAATATCCTAATTGGGTTCAAGAATTAAAAAATATTTTTGATATTTACAAAAATTTGCGGATTGTTTTTTCAGGAAGCTCCGCGATTGACATTATTCATAGCAAATACGATTTATCACGTCGGGTCACATTACACACATTAAATGGATTATCTTTTCGAGAATATCTTGAATACTATCTCGATATAAAATTACCTGTTTACACCTTGTCAAATATCATCAACCATCATCTAGAATTAGCCCAAGAACAAACTATTTCACAAATTCTAAAATATTTTAGAGAATATTTGCGAACGGGATATTATCCTTTTTTTAAATTACTGACCCAAGATCAAGAAAAATATCAAGCAATAGAAAATACGGCTCAGAAAACAATATACGAAGATATTGGAACCTTACACAAAATTCATTCAACAAATCTTGTCATCATTGAAAAAATTTTTAAATATGTCGTGAGCTCATCTCCAGGAGAATTAAACACCCATAAATTATCTCAATATCTTGGAAAAGATTTTGAAACCATCGATAATTATTTAAAATATCTGCATGAAGCGGGGCTCATTAAATTTTTATATTCAAATAAAAAAGGCAAAGGAATTCTAAATAAACCAATCAAAATGTATCCGGATAATACCAATTTGATTTATGCCAATTATTTTCTTCCACAAACTTCCGATGATACGCTTGGAAAAATAAGAGAAACGTTTATTGTGAATAGCTTACAAAATGCAGGTCATCCGGTTTTTTATGGAGAAGTTGGCGATTTCAAGTGTAATGACTATCATTTTGAAGTGGGTGGGAAAAATAAAAAAATCACGCAACTCAAATCAGAAAAAAATGGCTATGTTATTGCAGACGATATCTTAACTGGAACGGGAAAAAGCATCATACCCATTTATTTATTTGGATTTTTATCCTGAATTATAATAATTCAGCCAACGCAGCCCAAACATCCGGGGCAGAAATTGCGCCCAAATTTAACGATTGATTATTATTCGCAGATAAATGTTTTTGATGACGACCTACCGTCCCGGTTAATTCTGGAAAAGTCGGGCCATACAGTGAAACCGCTGGAATATCGAGCGCTGCCGCTAAATGGCCCAATCCGGTATCAACCGACACTACACCTTTTGCATGCGATAAAATATTTGCAATTTCAGCTAAGTTTAAACGCGGTAACACTTGAATATTTTCATTGGATTTTGCAATTCGTCTGGCCCGCTCAAATTCGGTTTCGTTGCCCCATAATAATTTGATATCAAATTGATGTTTTGCCGCAATTTTTGCTAACTCTATCCAGGAATTTTCTGGCCACAATTTAGTGTCCCATGTTGTGCCATGTAAAAATACGAGATACTTTCCAGGATGCTCAATATTAGTGACAGATTTTTTCAAGAGTCCATAATCGGGCGCATCGGTTGGATTCGGATAATTCAATACTTGGCTGAACAATTGTCTGGTGCGAGCAACGGCGTGAGATTCTTTTATTTTGCCTGCGGAAAATTTTTTTTGATAAAAAAGTGAAGCCAACGGTTCCCGCGCGGAATGCCAATCCATTCCACATCGCACACCTTTTGCCAAAAACATTAACCAAACACTTTTTAGCAAGCCTTGCGCATCAATAATGTAATCATAATTATTTTCATGCATTTTTTTTCTGAAGGCTTGAAATTCTGCAATGGTTTCTTTGGAAAAAGGATTTTTGCGCCAGCGACGCAAAGCAACCGGGATGACATTTTTAACTAAAAGATGCCAGGTTGGAATTTCTGCAAACTTTTCTTCGACGACCCAGTCGAATTGAATGGCTGGATTATTTTTTCCAGCGTCAGTCAGCGCAGGCAAGGTATGAATAATATCGCCTAGGGACGATGTTTTGATAATCAGTACGCGCATTAGTCTTTCCATTCGCTCATAGAATTTAATACTAACTCAGGCGCAAGCTCTTGCATACACCGATGATGTTTCAGAGGACACTCGCGTTCAAAACAAGGCTGACAAGAAAGGGTTAACGACACCGTTTTAGCACCTGCATATAAGGGTGGCGTGAAGCCAGCGCTCGTTGGCCCATAAACGGCGACGAGTTGTTTTTGCAACGCAGCGGCAATATGCATTAATCCCGAATCATTGGTGACAACGCCAGAAACGAGTGACAGCAAATCAATCGCTTCCGCCAGTGATGTTTTACCGCAAAAATTCACCGCGCGATGGTGCGTCAGTTGCGTGATTGTTTCAGCAATGGGCGCATCATTGGTTGAACCAAAAATCCAGATTTCGAAGCCTTCTCGTATTTTTTGTAAAGCGACTTCCGCATAATACTGTTCAGGCCAGCGTTTAGCAGGGCCAAATTCTGCACCAGGACATAAAGCCAAAATGGGGCGCGTCGTCTTGATTTCAAATTTTGCTTTTACTTTTTCAATATTTTCCTCTTTTACCATTAATTGAGGAAAAATATTCGTTGGCGGCTCTTCATTTTTTGGAAATCCAAGCGCCATAAAACGCTCGATCATCAGTGAATATTTTTGTTTATCTAAAACACGAAGGTCATTCAGCAAAACATAACGCATTTCACCGCGCCAACCTGTGCGTTTTGGAATACCGGCTAAAAATGGAATGAGCGCAGATTTAAATGAATTGGGTAAGACAATGGCTTCGGAATAATTTTTTTGACGTAATTTTTGGGCCAATTGATATCGTTTACCCAACGCGAGCTCACCATGACCAATCGGCAACGTAATCGCCGCTGTCACTTCTGGCATGCGCTCGAGCAAAGGCAAACTCCATTGCGGCGCAAGCACATCAATTTCAGCGCCGCGCTTTTTTAACACCTTAAAAAGACACTGCGCCATGACCATATCGCCGACCCAGGCAGGGCCGACAACCAGAATTTTACTCATCTTTTAAAACATACTCCGCACCACAATAAGGACAAACGGCCCGACCGGTTTTTTCAATAGGTAAATAAACTCTTGGGTGGGCGTTCCAGACATACATATCTTTCATGGGACAAGACAAGGGTAAATCCACTCGATTAACTTCATAGAACCGTTGAGTACAGGCTTCTTGTTTTGGCGCATTTTGCATGGAGTCTCCTGCGTTTTTAGAATTTAGAGGGGTTATCATACCTGAAATTAACAGGAGTCAGAAGCCATGGGTTTGGCTTGAATATTTTTTTATATTTCACAATAAGTTACCGGGTTAATCGCTGTATCAATTCCGCATGTTTTGGAAAAAGCGCTGTCAATTGTTTGCGGTCTGCTAATTCAAAATCCTGATACTCAAAGGAGGGTGTCACAATACAACTCAGCAGAGAAAAGGCACTTTTATCATTGATTTCAGCCGCAAACCATTGATTGGCTTTGATCGTCACTTGAAAATGAAGATCGTTTTGATCACCCAAAATGATTTTTTTTAGATTGCCTTCATCATCCAAAACATAAATTGTCAAAGCACTGCCGTAATTTAAACACCAGATTTCATCGGATTTTAATCGGTGAAATGCGGAAAAATCTTGCCCTTCCAGCAGAAAATAAATAGAGGATGCCGTAGCGCGTTCGCCTTTAAATCGCGGGAGAGCAATTTTATCCGGAGATTCGTAAACACGTTTGAAACAGCCGCCTTCGATGTGTCTTTCAAGATTTAATTTTTCAATTATTTCATTTGGTTTCATGTTTTGAACTCATCAGTAAATCTTTAATGCCATTTTCCAGCGAAATCTCCGCTGCAAATTTCAAATGGGTTTTCGCCTTTTCGATATTGGCATATGATTGCAAAATATCACCCGCACGTGGTTTCAGTCGCTCCACTTCAGCAGCGGCACCACCTGCTTTTTCGATATAACTCAGCAAATGATTCAGCGTTTCCGGTTTTCCAGTCGCAATATTCAAAATTCCGCAGTAATCACTTTCCAGCGCTAACACATTGGCTCGCGCAACGTCTTTAACAGAAATAAAATCCCGCGACTGTTCACCATCCCCAAAAATCGGGATTGGCTTTTTTTGATGATACAGTTCCAAAAATTTAGAAATCACCCCCGAATAAGGCGATTTCGGATCTTGGCGTGATCCGTAGACATTAAAATAACGCAAACCCAATTTTTTTAATCCAAATAAATGCGAATATAAATCCGCATAATGTTCGTTATTTAATTTTTCCAGTGCGTAAGGCGATAAAACATTTCCTGACAACTTCACATCATCACGACAGGGTAGATTTTTTTCATCACCATAGACGGACGCACTGGATGCATAGACTAGTCGTAAGGGTTTATTCAGATTTCGCAATGCTTCCAAAACCGTTAAAAATCCCATGGTATTCACTTTTAACGAACCAATCGGATCTTCAATCGACTTTGGCACAGAGGGTAAGGCAGCTAGATGCAAAACCGCATCACAACGCGACATTTCTTTCGATAATTTCGATAAATCCAGAACATCGCCTTGAACCACTTCAAGGCCCGCATGAAAAAGATTTAAATTCGGTAATTTTCCCGTGGAAAAATTATCATAAACAATGACGTGATAATTTTTTTCTAATAATAAATCGACCGTGTGCGAACCAATAAATCCAGCGCCACCTGTTACAAAAATGCGTTTCATGCCGTACTGCGTTCCTCGGATGCTACGCAGTCCATATCTCCTAAAGGTACCCACGTACGGTATAAACTCACTGCGACATATAACACCATGTACAGCATGGAAATGGTCACTAATAACGGATTGGATTCAGGATAAACATACATCAAACCACCGGTCGCAAATCCCCACACAACCGTTGCAAGCAGCATCCCTAATCGTAATGTTTTATTGTGGGTTAAATAATCCAGACGGGAAGGATAAAGATATTTAATCGGGACAAAACTTAATGCAGCCAACACCAATAAGATAATCAAATTGGTCAAGGCACTCATCTGCCAGAAAAATAAATAAAAAATGGCAATGTTCCAATAACTCGGAAACCCTTTGAAAAAATGGTCTGACGTTTTAGCATCGACTTGAGTAAACTGATAAGCCGAAGAAAACGTAATGGCCACCGCACAAACAATCCGCCAATATTCAGGCACAATCGACGTCACTAAAATAAAAAATACCGGCACAATGGTATAATTAAAAAAATCGACAATATTATCGAGCAGGGCGCCATCAATTTCGGGAACCGCCTGTTTGATCTTAATCGCGCGGGCAAATAGGCCGTCGACTGCATCAATGACGACTGCGATACCCATTAACCAGAAAGCAGGCAGTAATTCATGGCGATAAATTGCAACCAGCGCCATCAATCCAACGAACGCACCGCTCGCAGTAAAAGCATGCACGCACCAGCCCATGATTCGGCGCTGCAAGCTTACAGCAAAAATGGTTTGAGTCACTTCGACATCCTCCCGTATTGTCCCATTTGGCAAGAGTACCGTATCTCTTGCCCAAATTCCACCAAGGCACTTGTATTTCAGTGGATTATGCAATAAATTCATCGCATTGTTTCCACTACAGGAGCCTTTGAATGTCCATTTTGAAAATGTCGGATCTGAACCTTAAGGGTAAACGAGTCTTAATACGTGAAGATCTCAATGTTCCCATCAAAAACGGTGAAGTAACCAGTGACATTCGCATTCGGGCCGCGCTACCGACGATCAAAGACGCCATGAAAGCCGGCGCCCAAGTCATTTTAATGTCCCATTTAGGCCGCCCCGAAGAGGGCACGTTCGAAGAGCAATTTTCGCTCGCCCCCGTCGCCAAACGTCTGACTGAATTATTAAAAAAGGAAGTCCCCCTGATTTCTCATTGGACCAATGGTTTCCGATTAGGTGATAAACCGATTGTATTACTCGAAAATGTCCGCTTTAACAAAGGCGAAACCGAAAATGACTTAGATCTGGCCAAAAAAATGGCTGACCTCTGCGATGTTTTTGTGATGGATGCTTTTGCGACTTCTCATCGCGCCGAAGCTTCAACTTGCGGCATTATTCAATTTGCGCCCATCGCTTGTGCGGGTCCTTTGCTGGTCAATGAATTGGAAGCATTACAAAAAATCATGCTCAATCCAAAACGGCCCGTTGTTGCCATTGTCGGCGGCTCAAAAGTGTCGACCAAACTTTCTCTGCTTGAAGCATTAAGCCAAAAAGTTGACTGCTTAATCGTTGGCGGCGGTATTGCCAATACCTTTATCGCAGCCGAAGGTTATACCGTTGGCCGGTCCCTTTATGAACCGGATTTAATTGATGAAGCAGAACGCTTGATGACTTCCGCCAAAAGTCGCGGTGCAGAAATTCCCGTCCCCACCGATGTCATTGTCGCCGAAAAATTATCAGAAGAAGCTGAAAGTTCTGTACGCTTAGTTTCACAAGTCGATGACAATGAAAAAATCTTTGATATTGGCCCCGATACGATTGCGGCATTGACTGCCATTATCAAAAAAGCCAAAACGATTTTATGGAATGGCCCCGTTGGCGCTTTTGAAGTGAAACAATTTTCCGAAGGCACGCGCGCTATTGCAAAAGCGATTGCGGACAGTTCTGGATTTTCTGTCGCAGGCGGCGGTGATACGTTGGCTGCTATCGAAGCTTATAATATTGCAAACAAAATTGATTATATCTCCACCGGCGGTGGCGCCTTTTTAACTTTTCTGGAAGGAAAACCCTTGCCAGCCATCGTCGCATTAGAAGAACGCGCCAAACAAAACGAGAAGGTCACATGAACCATTTACGCCGCACCAAAATAGTTGTCACACTCGGTCCTTCACTGGATGAACCCGATATCTTGCGGCGTGTTATTTTAGCGGGCGCGGATGTTTTTCGCGCTAATTTTTCTCATGGTTCGGTTGAAATGCATGAACAACGCATTCAAATGGTCCGGAAAATTGCCGGTGAATACGGTAAAGCAGTGGCCATTCTCGTTGATTTGCAAGGTCCCAAAATTCGCATCGGACGATTCAAAAATAAAAAAATTCAATTGCGCGAAGGTCAACCTTTTATTCTGGACACGGAATTAAAAGGAGATGAAGGCACCGAAGAAACCGTCGGTCTCGATTACAAAAATTTACCGAATGACGTGCACGCGGGCGACACGCTTTTATTAGACGATGGTCGCATTGTAATGCAAGTTGAAAAAACCACGCCCCAAAAAATTTTTTGCAAAGTCACTGTGGCCGGTGAATTATCCAATAATAAAGGGATCAATCGATTAGGCGGCGGACTTTCCGCCGAAGCATTAACGGACAAAGACCGTTCCGACATCAAAGAAGGTGTCCGTCTTGAAGCAGATTTTATCGCGATTTCTTTTCCACGAAGTGCAGCTGATGTGAATGAAGCGCGGGCCTTGTTAAAAGCCGCCGGCGGCAACGCGGATATCATCGCAAAAATCGAACGCGCCGAAGCCGTCACCAACATTGATGAAATTATTCGCGCATCCGATGGCGTCATGGTGGCACGCGGTGATTTGGGTGTGGAATTAGGAGATGCTGAACTTCCAGGCGTGCAAAAACATATTATCCGTCAAGCGCGATCGTTAAATAAACCGGTGATTACAGCAACTCAAATGTTAGAAACCATGACTTACAGCACCATCCCAACTCGCGCTGAAGTATCCGATGTCGCGAACGCTGTTTTAGATGGTACTGATGCGGTGATGTTATCGCAGGAAACGGCTGTTGGAAAATATCCTGACAAAGCAGTCGCTGCCATGGATCGAATTTGTTTAAGCGCAGAACGGAACCCTATTGCAAAAACGCCGCGCGCTCGCGTTGATTTTCATTTCAAATATGTTGATGAAGCGATTGCGATGGCGACGATGTACACTGCGAACCATTTAGATATTCGTGCGATTATTGCATTAACAGAATCCGGCACGACACCGCTTTGGATGTCACGTGTCAGATCAGCCATTCCCATTTTTGCTTTAAGCCGTCATGTCAGCACTCAACGACGCATGGCACTTTATCGCGGCGTTTATCCGATTGCTTTCGATGCGACTCCGATTGATCGTCGTCATATTAATCAAGAAGCGGCTAACCAATTAGTTAAGCTGGGCATTTTAAAAGAAGGGGATTTGGTGATTATTACTAAAGGCGATCTCATCGGGGTACATGGCCGTACCAATTCGCTGAAAATTTTCACGGTTGGCAGTTTACCTGCGGTTTAGTAAGATATTTTGAAATTTGCACGTCATTGCGAGCCATGCTTTTCAGGGCGAAGCAATCTCCAAAAGATTGCTTCAGCGTAAAAAGCACGCTTCGCAATGACAGAGGACTTAGCTAGCACGGAGGCTTTATGAAAACCAAAATTTTCGTCGTTTTTTACAGCATGTACGGCCACATTTTCAAAATGGCCGAAGAAATGGTGAAAGGCGCAAACGAAGTGAACAATGTCGACGTCGAACTTTTCCGTGTCAAAGAACTGGTTCCCGATGAAGTATTAGAAAAAAACGGCGCGAAAAAAATTCAGCAAATGTTCGAGCATGTTCCGATTATTTCTCCACAACAATTAACTGAAGCCGATGGAATTATTTTTGGAACACCAACCCGTTTCGGCAATATGTGCGCACAAATGCGAAATTTTCTCGACCAAACCGGCGGTCTTTGGGTCAAGAACGCATTAGTTAACAAAGTTGGCAGCGTCTTCACAAGCACTGGCACTCAACATGGCGGACAAGAAACTACCATTACCAGTTTTCACACCACACTTTTTCACCTCGGCATGATTGTCGTCGGCGTTCCCTATAGTGAAAAACGTCAAACTATCATGACCGAAATTACTGGCGGCTCACCTTACGGCGCATCAACCCTCGCCGGCAACGATGGAAAACGCGAACCCAGTGAAAATGAATTGGCCATTGCGCGGTTTCAAGGGAAGCATGTCGCTGAGATTACTCAGGCATTAAAAAAAGGGTTTGCGAATTAATCAGCGATACTACTAATATTTAAGCTGGTGCTGGTGCTTTTATTTTTTCAGATTCAACCGCATAACAGCAAATTGTCTCGCAAATTCCTCGAGACAAAAATGACAACGTATGATAAATAGGAATTTGTCTTGCCGCCGTGTCTTCTAAATATTCCACTATTTCTGGATCTTTAGCGGTTTCTTTAGGACTTTTTCCAGATTTATCTTTATCATCAACTGGACATCCTTCTGCCATTAGTTTAGTCAAAGTTGGTACCGTATCTTGGTTTTTTCCAAACGTGGGATTCACTGCATGATGCAGAGCGGTTTTATCATCCTTATCTTTCGCTTTCGGATGGGCCCCCCGTTGAATTAATAATTGAACGGCTTCGCAACTTGTTACATGCATTAACGGCGTTACTTCTGATTTATTTTTCAAGTTTGGATCCGCTTTCATATCCAAAAGACGTCGAATTCCTTGTGTAGAATTTCTTCCAACGACGATGTGTAATGCGCTATCACCTGTTGCTTTATTAACTGCATTAACATTTATAGTGGGATGTTGTTCTAAAAGATTGAAAAATGCCTGATCTCTTTGAACAAGATTTTTCTGTGACATAGCAAATTTTAACACGCTCGGATCTTTCATCTCTCCGAGAACTTGTCCAGCGCTAGCTACGATCACCGGAAGCATATTATCATCACAATCGCTCTCAAGTTTGGCCTTGTTTGCTAATAAACAAGGAATAATAGCGGTGGCCTCTCTATGCGCGATAGCTAAAGGGGATTTTCCTGCATGGTTAATTACATTGACTTCAGCTCCCTTTGAAATTAAAAATTCAGCAACATTCACGTCGCGCGCTAGCATCAGAGGTGTATTACCATCATTATCTTTCGCATTTGGGTCTGCGTTATTTGCTACTAACAATTCCAAAATCGCCATTCTATTTATATCATCAGCTTTTGCTTCTTCTTCAGATCGAAGAGCTCTAACAATCGAAAATCCAGAAGCCTCAAGAAAGATATGAAGAGCCGTTTGGCCTTTCTGGTTTCTGGCTTCGCTCGCAAGTTTTTTTAAATCGGGCAATATTCGGATTGCGTCTAGATTGCCATCTCTAACTAATTGAAAAAATTCAACAATCTGTTCATTTCGAAGCATAGTAAGCTACTCATAAAATAAATTATGGAAGCATTTTAAACAGAAATCCTTAAGATATTCTTAAAACTTACAATAAATGGTTAGAAAGATGGCACTATGGGAAAATATGAGCTGTTAGGCTTCTTCCATTATGCCAGTCTGTAATGCCCACAAATCTGCATAAATTCCTTTTTCCGAAACAAGTTTATTATGTCGGCCTTGTTCGACAATTTTTCCATTTTCCAGAACATAAATCATGTCAGCATTTCGGACCGTACTTAATCGATGCGCGATAATAATCGTCGTGCGGCCGATGACGATTTTATCCATCGAACGTTGGATCGCCGCTTCCGTTTCATTATCTACCGCAGAAGTTGCTTCATCCAAAATTAAAATCGGCGGATTTTTCAAAATCGCGCGCGCGAGGCTTAAACGTTGACGCTGCCCGCCTGATAATTTTTGGCCGCGTTCGCCAATTTGGGTTTCATAACCATTTGGCAATTGCATAATAAAATCATGGGCCTCTGCTAATTTCGCAGCATGTTCAATTTGATGAAGATCTGCATCAAATGTTCCGTAGGCAATGTTATCCGCGATCGTGCCATCAAATAAAAACACATCTTGACTCACATAACCAATTTGTTGACGCAAATAATTTAAATCAAAATCACGAATATCGTGATCATCGATTTTGATCACACCACTGACTGGATCATAGAAACGCATCAACAATTTCACGAGCGTGCTTTTTCCTGAACCCGTCGTTCCAACAAATGCAATGGTTTTTCCTGCTTGAATGGATAAATTAACATTTTGCAAAATCATTTGATTGGCTTGATAGAAAAAATTCACGTGATCAAATGTAATTTCGCCACGAAGTGTCGGCAGTTGCGATTTTTGTCCTGAAGTAATATGAATCGGTACACTTAATAAATTTAACACACGTTCAGCGGACGCCATTGCACGATAGTATTGATCGGTCATTTCGGCAAGATAAGTAAAAGGCCATAATAATCGCTGCGTTAAAAAAACCAGAACGCTATATGCACCAACCGCAAGCGTTCCATGAATCGCATCTAAACCACCCACGACTAGTGCTGATAAAAATCCCAATAAAACAGCAATTCGAATGACCGGTGTAATCGCAGAACTGATCTGAATCGCTGAAAAATTTGCTTTTTGATATTCATTACTTTGTTTTTCTAGTGATTCCAATTCATAATTTTCTGCGGTGTAACTTTTGATGGTTGCAATCCCAGAAATATTATTCGAAAAACGAGCACTTAAATCGCCGGCTTTGCCGCGCACTTTTGCATAACGCGGACTAATGATGTATTGAAAATAATACGCACCAAACAAAATTAATGGCACCGGCAAAAATGCGAGCACGGCAATTTTTGGCGCAATCACAAAGAAAATAATACCAATCATCAGGGTCGAACCAACAATTTGAATAATGGTATTTAAACCGTCATTTAAAAAACGTTCGAGTTGATTAATGTCATCATTCAAAATCGCGGCGAGGTTGCCACTTTTCACATTTTCAAAATAATTCATGTCGGCATTTTGAATGTGTTTATACGCATCCAAGCGCAATTGATGCTGCAACGCTTGCGCGAGGTTACGCCATTTGACTGAATACAAATATTGAAAGAGTGATTCAAAACACCAAATTGCAAACGTTAAAAGCCCTAAAAAAATAATTTGTGTCGATGCATCGGGTATGCCAAATCTAGCAAGCAGCGAGGTATTGCGATTGACCACCGTATCCACCGCAAACCCGATTAGGACTTCCGGCAAAATATCAAAGAACTTATTCAATAATGAATAAATCGTCGCAAGAATAATATCGCCGCGATATCCTTTAGCATAGTGATAAAGACGCATAATGGCTGATTTTTGTGTAGTTTGCATAGATACCCCTTCGAGAGGGCTGATTATAGCGGTTTTATTTTTTAAAATAAATTTGAATATTTTTTATTCATATTTTATAATTTTCGTCTAATTTAAATAAACAAAACGAGGTAATCATGAAAGGTCGCACTAAAGCTAAATCTGGCCAAAAAAGAAAAGCGGAAGACACGCTGGAAACTGAAGGACCGGCTAAAAGAAAATGTACTCAAAAACCAGTAGATTATGCAGAACAACCTGAACGAGAAAGCAAAAAGACCCTTAACGATGATAAAGACGAAAACCCAATATTATCGCCTGCACAACGTAAAGCGAGGCGTATTGCTAGTCATAATGAAAGCGAACATCGCCGCCGAAAAAAAATTGAGTTTAACAAAGCTTGTCTTGCTTACCTCGGTTACAACATCCCAGCAACAGTAATAAAAGATCATCCCGAAGCATTTCAAGCGCTATTAAAAAAATACGGCGAAGGTTTAGGATCTACATGCTTTAAAAAAGTAAAAAATAAAACTCATGGAAATTTGGATTTGGCCCAAATAGCAGTGGAAAAAGATCTTAAAGCCATGGGGATTACCTTAAATAAAAATTCTGAGAAAGCAGAAGCCAAATCGCAATCGCAGTCATCCAACAATGCAAAATCAGCTTCTTCCCGTGCAGAAGCTCAATCTTCACCCGTAGTTAATCCACAGTTGCCTTTAGCATCCGATATGAAACCAGCTGCAAATGCAGAAACCACTAATCCTTTTCTCAACAATGATCAAGCCTTATGTGAACGTGCACAGAAAATGCTATTGGATGGCAGTGTTGAACTACGTTTAAAATTAAACGCGTTGTCGTACTTATGGAATATGCAAGTCATGCATGGTCTCACTCCCTGGACTAGCATTCCTGCTGAAATTTTAAGTTTATTTAATTTACCGGCTTCTCTCTCTTTGCAGCCTCCACAAACTCATCCAGCGCCACAAGAACAGTTACCATTCTCGCTAGGGGCAATGGGCGCATCGAACTCTAATTCGGGATCAACCACTGGCCGATTATTGAACCAATTCGCCTCTCAATCGTCGTCATCTGCTACCCTAACACCGTTAGCAGGTTTGGATGAACCATTACAACCAGCACCGCTCCTGCGTACGGATTCTCCTCCCTTATTCAGCGATAACGAAGTTCCTTCTTTAGCGGGTTTAAATTTCCTTTCCCCCGGATTTACATCTCCGAGCGTTTCTCAAACATTGGGAGAGCCTACACTCAGTTTGCCCAATCTTGGACTCGACCTTTATGGAGAGCAATTTACTCTTCGATAAATCCAATCTAAACCCAAAACGCCGTCGCTGACGGCGTTTTTATTTATCTTCCCCCATTGACAAGGGGTCTGTACTCATATAACATTACAAGAATACATTTGTTATAATGAGGAACAGTGCATGAAATTGTTATCCAAAATCCTATTTATTCTGCTTTTAGTCAGCTTTATGGCAGCTTGCCAAAATCATTCCGACAAAAAAACCTCGCCCGAAAAAAACATTAAAATAGGCATTATTATTCCCTTAGAACACAAAGCCTTACGTGCGATTGTGGCGGGATTTTCAGAAAAATTGCGTACACTTTATAACGCACCCGTTGAAATCAAAGTCATGAATGCCGAAGGCGATCCCAATATCATGCGCGCGATTTTACAACAAATGCGGGATGCCAATTATTCCATGATTGTGCCTGTAGGAACCAGCGCAACTGAAATGGCAGAATCCATGATTCATAACACACCCATTGTTAGCTTAGCGGCGGATTTTTCAGAAGATGCGCGACACAAATTGAATCCCTGCAATATTGTGTGCGTGCATGATGAAATTTCATCGTACAAATTGCTGGAATTTTTACATACCGCTCACCCGGAATTAAAACACCTGGTCTTGATTCACAGCGCCGAAGATAAAGTATTGCCGGATGTGCAAAAAACCGTAAAAGCGGGCTTTCAAGTGGGCATTGAAGTAAAACCGATCATGGTTGCAACCTTGCCTGAATTAGTAGCAGCACTGCAATCTCTGCCGGATAACACTCAGGGAATTTTTATTTTAAAAGATAACTTGATCGCAAGTGGTGCGCCGACCATTGCAAAAATGGCAGCTGATAAACACATTCCATTTTACACATCCGATCAAGGGTCCGTTCAATCGGGCGCCGGTTTTGCGTTAGGCGTTCGTGAAAAACAAATTGGTGAAGAAGGTGCGAAACTCGCGATGGCCGTCTTAATGGATGATTCGATTTCGACCTTATCCAATGTCGAAATGAATAAATTAACTGTATTTGTGAATAAAAATGCATTGCAACTCGAACAGCAAAATTTAACCGGGATCCAAGATGCCGCGAAAAAATTAAATTACAACGTAGAATACGTTGGGGACGCCGCTTAAATGTCATCGCTGGTATTTGCGGTTGCCACTCAATCACTGACTTTTTTGCCATTGGCGCTCGGCATTAGCGTGAGTTACACGATCTTGCGTGCAACGGACATGACGCTAGACGGCAGTTTTGTGTTGGGTGCCGCAGTTTTTGCGCGACTTATCACGCTGGGATTTTCACCCGCTTTAGCGGCCGTGTGCGCATTAGGTTCTGGCGCACTGGCTGGCGTCATGGTGAGCTTAATTCAGCGCGGTGGGCGAGTGGATCCATTGCTTGCGGGTGTGCTTGCGACTTTTATTTTAGCCAGCGGCAATTTAATTATTATGGGGCGGCCTAATATTAATTTATTGTCACAGCACACCTTGCTTTCGGATGCTTTTGCAAAAAGTGAATTGTATGGCTGGAGTGAAGTGGCTGCATTTAGTTTATTTTTTTGTTTGATCACTTGTTTGATGGTTAGCTCCCGTTTTGGATTAACCTTGCGCGCACTCGGTGACAATCCGGGATTACTAAAAAGACTGGGAAAAAATATTGAATTTTATCGCATGAGTGGTTTTGCTTTTACGAATATGCTTGCTGCTGCCGCAGGCTGTTTGACCGCGCAAACGGTTAGTTATGCTGACATCGGCATGGGTTTTGGCATGACGTTGACGGGTATTGGTGCCATTATTCTAGGCCAGCAGATTGTTCGGTTTGCAATAAAGAAATCCACTGTACGAGTTTTAACTGAATTTTCAGCGTGTTTAATTGGTGTTTTACTGTATTTCTTTGCGATTAATGCATTGTTACGCTTAGATGTGAATCCCATTTATTTAAAAATGATTTTGGGTCTAATCCTGATTTTCTTTTTACGCACTGCCATGAATTCTTCACGCATGAGGAATTCAGCATGAGTGCATTACTGGAATTAAACGCTATTTCATTAAAACTTCAGAGTATGGATCATCCGATTCTTTCTGATATTCATTATCGGGTGTTGCCGCATGATTTTATTATCGTGCTTGGCAGCAATGGGTCAGGAAAAAGTTCTTTGTTGAAATTAATGGATCAACGATATACGGCATCTTCTGGAAAGATTTTTTTGCACGGTAAATCGATCGAAAAGTTTTCCAATCAGGATTTTAGTAAAAAAATAATTACGCTTACCCAAAATTGTCATGATTCCCTTTTTGTATCGTTAACTGTGCTTGACAATTATTTATTGGTGAAACAACGGCATGAATCTAAGATTTTTTCCATTCGACAACGAAAAGAGCGGGAATTTTTTGCGAATTATTTGCAAGAATTCAATCCCAATTTATCCTTAAAATTGGATCAAGTCGTAGAAAAACTTTCAGGCGGCGAAAAGCAAGCGCTCGCGCTCGCACTAAGCGTGCTGTATCCACCTGAAATTTTATTATTAGATGAACACACCAGCGCCCTTGATCCGAAATCGGCGCAGCAATTAATGGCGTTAACACATAGGGTCGTGACAGATCACAAAATTACGTGCATCCTGACGACTCATGATCTGGATATTGCAATGCAATATGGGAATCGGATTTTAGCATTGAAACATGGGAAAATTTTTAAATGCTATGATCATTCGGAAAAGAATGCATTGAGTCAGACAGAATTATTGGCAGGGTGTTATTAAGGAGTAATATAAATGGAAAAAGCGACTTTTGCAGCAGGATGTTTTTGGCATGTTGAGGAATTATTTCGGACGACACCGGGTGTGATTTCAACTCGCGTTGGCTACACAGGGGGCCACACTGAAAAGCCGACTTATCATGATGTCTGTTCCGATCAAACGGGTCATGCGGAAGCCGTTGAAATTACGTTTGATCCAGAAAAAATTTCTTATGAAACTTTGCTCGATCTTTTTTGGCAAAATCACAACCCGACTTTAATGAATCGTCAAGGACCCGATATTGGATCACAATATCGTTCAGCGATTTTTTTTCATACGCCCGAGCAACAAAAATTAGCGATAGAGTCTAAAAACCAACTAGAAAAATCAAAAAAATTTGCTAACCCCATCGTGACGCAAATCATCGAGGCCACGGGATTTTTCCCCGCTGAAGATTATCATCAGCAATATTTGATGAAGCGGGGAAAAACGTCTTGTGATTAAGAGGCAAGTACCACTGTTTTACGTTCAGTTTGAGCATCGTCCAGGACTTGCTTTTGCCTAGCCTGACGACGACTACCGAACATATTGACAGCTTGATGCGGAGTGACGTGAGTTGGATGCGTTCTATCCTCATAGAATCTTCTAAAACGTCGAGTTGTATGATTATGTAGTCCGGCTAGCACATGGCCCACTTTTTGTTTACCGGATGCTTTGGCTTTCAATAGCGATTCACTGACGCATTCAGGTGTTAACGGAAATTTCGCAAGTGCATTGATTGGTGTTTCAACCAGTGCCGCTTTGGCAACAGCCGCTGTTCCTTGCGCGACCGTAGTTCCAACTCGAAGTCCTGTGTCGATTGTGCTGACTAGCACACCCAAACTGGTATCCATTAATTTTAACCAAGGTCTCCAAAAATTACTGCCCGCTTTTGCAGCCATTTCACGTTGGCCCACGCACAGCGCAGCGGGCATTAATAATAAATTAACTACGCTCGCGCCTGCACGGACCACATCACCTGCCGCACCAAATGACCAAGCAACGGTATTGGCTAACGCACTACGTTCGCCGGGTTCATGTTGTGTAGATTCATAAAGAAATCCCGCCACTTTTAATCCTGAGAAAAATTCAGCAATCACAGGTTGCGTTCCAAAATCACCCCGCACAAATGCAGAAGCCTGACCTAATCCCCAACCAAATCCAGTTGCACCGCCTAACACCGCCAGAACCACTGGAAGATTACGCCTCACTTCTAACCCTGCTTGGCAAATTGCCGAGTCTGCACCTTCCGCCAGAAATTCAAGGGCCAAGAAAGTAATCGCCTGTTGAACGGTCGTCGTCGTACCAATGAACTGGAACATCTGACTTTCCGTGGTGGCTTTACTAATCGCGATACTCATATCAATTAATTTATCTGCCATTTGTGCAGTGAAACCAATGCGCTGATAAAATTCTCTCACCGTCGGTATGGCCGATTCAAATGCGGTCAGACCCGACATCGCTCCAAAAAGCGTACCCACCGTCCAAATGAACGGCGCTGCTTCATAACGTCTAATAAAAAATCCGCCGAATTGAATTAAAAATTCATCTAAAACAGAATACAGTGTTCGAGGATTCCACGGTTCGAAGGGTGTAAGCTCTCTTGTTTCTACAGCCGCTTCCAGATCATGACTTCTTTTGCTTTCTGCAGGTACTTCTTCCTGTTTTTTAACCATTTGCATATCGGTATAAGTAAAATCTCGCTGAAGATCCGTTGCAAACGTTGCTGCGCATTCTTTTGTGCCTTGCCAAGCACCCTTAACCGTCGATCGGGTTGCATCCCACATATATCCCCATACTTTTATAAATGCATGGGAAAATGTTTCATTGGTGGCTTGCACTCGCTCTCTCAGTGTTTCATAAAGTTGGTTAATTAATTGTGCTCGCGTTAATTTTTCTGTTGTAGAAATTCTTTGATTTATTTCTTCACGTTGCTTAGCACGGCTACAGCATAATAAACGCGCCCAGCCTCGACTGGTGACGGAGTTTGGTTTTATTTCTGCAACCATTTCTGCTACTTGTTCCGGCGTCGTTAATCCTGCTTTCACACAAATTAATGCGAATAAAACATTTCGCGTATCGCGCTGCCCGTGCGCCAGATCTGCAGAAGAAATATAACGAGTCCCAGAAAATTGACCCTGATACGCAGGATGCATGCGCCCATAGTTAGGAAATTCAAATGTTTTACAACGATGCGTGGCATTCGCTGCGGCTTTTGAAAATTGTCCGTTTGAAGGAAACCATCGACCGCTAATATCCACCAAATCGCCTGCTAGGGTTCCTGATCCGATAATGTCATTGCCTTGAAAGCGTAACCAATCCGCTAATACGGATTTGGTAAGAGCTATGTCATGAGGATCATTTTTAGATAATTCGACTGTTTGATTGATGGCTGGATATTTTTCAAGAACTTTTTCAATTTTAGCTTCCAATTCATGAGCTTTCGCCATATCTGCAATGAGGCCTTCTTGATAAGTCTCATAAATATTTTTAAACCAGCGCTGTTGCTGTGCAGTTAAACTGCGGTCTTTAGAAATTCGCACTAAACCGTTTATAGCTTCTTGTTGCAACTGAATAATTTCTGCTTTATATGCTGCTAACTGCTTTTGCAAATCCTGAATACTACCACCATAAGCGGATTCTACGAGTTGCAATGCTCTAAATCGATTAATGACATGTTGGCAAATCGCTTCTTTTGCCGCAAAAGTGGCTGTTGTTTCTTCGCGACGAACTAATGCATACAAGGCTTTGCGACGATAATCGCCGTATTCGCCAATTAATTGCGATGTAAAGGATTTATCAACTAATCGGCCTTGCACTCGATAATTCAGCGTTGCGCCTAATTCTTGTAAAGCTGCATATTCTTTTTCATCAACGGAAGTGACGAATTCTTCCGGGTCTTGGAATCGTCGGCCATTCACAATTCTAAAGGCGGGATTTTGTTGTATGTTTGCTTTAAGATCTTCATGTTCATAATGATGCCTTTCTGGATAGTATTTTAATTCATTCACTCTTTGAGAATTGGATTTTGCATCGATTCGAACTTCTGTGATTTTTACAAATCGTTCAACTTGGCGGGCTTCTTCGAGTAATTTTGCAAATGCTTTCATTTTAAGTAGAAAGGTATTAATTGCTTGCTTGCTGCTTTGATCTAAACTTTTTGCTAACGTTGAAATAGCGTGTGATTCAGCTAAGAGTGCTCCTGAGTCATCTGAAGAGCTCGATCTAGACAAACTTTTTTCAACGTGTTTTATCCATTCTTCAAATGCTTTTACATATTCTCCACGCTTATTTTTTCTTATTTCAGGATCAGCATTTTCGGTCTCTTTATCATCTTGAAATTCAGGTAATTTACTTCCTATTAGTTTCTCAATTTCTTGTATATGAGTCACCACTGCATTTTTATAACGAATAAAATCTGACTCAAATCCATTATCATTAAGAGAAGAAAGATAAGCACTGCGGTTTAACATGTTGAGAATTCCTCGAGATGAAAAAGTAGCCATTTTAAGGGTTATAGCTTAAGGAATTCTTAACCGGATGATCAGATAATGATCAAATTAATGTGGCTTCAGGAACGCTTCCCATTATTCATTCGTGGACACGCGTCGCCAACTGTTCGCTTAACTTTTGCCATGGCAGCGCGATGATATCATCATGCAATAACAAAGGATTTTTGCACCGGCAAATAATATAAACAGGCTTGATGCAATCATATTCCTGCATGAATTTGATAAGATGTTTCGCATCTTGCAAGGTAGGCGTTTCTGTCCATTTCACTTCGATAGGTAAATATTTTTTAGCAATCTCGAGGACATAATCTATTTCGGGCCCGTCGTGATCACGCCAATATCGCAATGTCGCATCGGGTATCATTTTATTTCGCAAAAAACGTAAAAGCTCTAAGCCAATAAATTGCTCGAATAATTGTCCTAATGTTTTGGAAGAAAGTTGCGAACCTTCTCTTGCAGCAATGCGGCGAATACCCATATCAAAAAGAAGATATTTAGGTGTTTTAGTTAAACGTTTACGTGTTTTTGTATCGGTAATCGGCATGATACGCTCTGCGACCAAGCAATCTTCTAACACATTAAAATATTCAGTAATGGTGTGTCTGTTGATGCCTAATTCTTGCGACAATTTATTTATATTAATTTGATTGCCTGCTTCGATTGCTGCTAATTCCAGAAAACGAGCAAAACTACCTAATTCACGGACTAAAGCTTCACTGCGTATTTCTTCTTCCAAATAATTTACGACATACGCTTCTAAATCTGTTTGTTTTACAGCAGAATTATTTTCTAAATAAATGCGTGGCAAACTTCCGTAAACCAACAACGATTCTAAATTTGTGGTTGTCGCTATCTCACCTAACGATAAAGGATCAAGATGAAGATTAACGACCCTGCCAGGTAATAAATTAAATTGTGGATGACGTCGCAACTTGCGGACAGAAGATCCTGTGATGATGAATATCGCTTCATCATTATCAATTAATAATTGAATAACATCCATCAAGACGGGAACTTTTTGAATTTCATCAATAATGACAAGCGGTAATTTCTTTAAAGGAGCTAAACGTTTGTGGGCCAGAATTTCCTGACGAAGTAAGTTAGGTGATTTTTCAAATCGTAGGCGAATTTCTGGATCTAACAGGGTATAGGATAAATCAGCACCATCGAGATGCTTAAGCAAAGTGGTTTTGCCCGTTTGACGTGCTCCGAGTAATAATATGCTTTTGCCCCGAGCCAAGGTTTGCTGAATAAGAGGCTCAATAACCCGTTGAATATACTGCATATCCTTGTTTTCCGAAAATTGTCGATATAATTACAATTTTCGGCGAAATTTGTAATTTTGTCAACAATTTTAGTAAATTACAATATTAGACGACAGACTCTCTGCCTTAGTTACTTAATCAGTTAAGCATTATAAAAAGAAGGGATTTAATCTTTATTCTTTATAAGATTTTCTTTTAACAAGTCTGCTTTTAAATTTTGATACAATGAATCAAAGGTTTGACTAAAAATAAAATGTGGGTATTTTGTTTTCTCTAAATCAGCAATCGTCAAATTAAAAGGAATGTAGGATTGTTTTGATTGAAGACGCTGAAAGATTGGGCATATTGCATCAGCAGCTTTTGCAATTTTTGCTTCAATGCTTTTTTTGTCTTCAAACTCGTACCATAAGTCATGCAACTGTTTCCCAAATTCAGGATTTATTGCCATCAGTTTTTTTAGTGCTTCAGCTTCAATTTTTTCCTTGTTTTTTCTCGCCTCAATATCAAATGCCATTACATCGCCAGCATAAATTTCCACGATATCATGAATAAGCGCCAATTTAATTGTTTTTAGTTCATCGATGTTACCAAATTCTTTTTTGAGCTCATCCATGAGTATTAGTGTAATCATACTAGCTGACCACGAATGTTCAGCCGTACTTTCTTTTCGTTCAGGAAGTGTACTGGTATTTCGAAAAACAAGTTTAAGCTTGTTCATTTCTAAAATTAATTGATAGACCCTTGAAATATTTTTCATTAAATTTCCTTACTTCCCATACATTTTCCAGTCACAAATGTGAATGCGCTTTATTTTCTATAAAAATGCACAACCTGATTTTACAAAATAAAATCAATTTGCGATATATTCTCTGCTGAGCCCACTTTTACGTTCATGGCGAGCGATTGCCAGCATGACGAGGCGGGTCAGTAACTCTTGATAAGGAATGCCGGAGGCGGCCATCATTTTGGGGTACATGCTGATTGAAGTGAAGCCGGGGATGGTATTTACTTCGTTAAAATAAATTTGATTAGTGCCACGCTCTAAAAATAAATCGACCCGCGCCATGCCTTCGCAATCGAGAGTGCGGAAAATGGTTTTGGCGGTTTCTTGAGTGGCTTTTTGGATGTCTTCTGAAACGGAAGCAGGAATTAATAAGTCTGCGCCATTTTCATCGAGATATTTTGCTGCATAAGAATAAAATTCGTGATTATTGGGTCGCACTTCACCGACTTTGCTAACGATTGGATCGGCACCGTATTCTTCGGATTCAAGAACCGCCACTTCCAGTTCAATCGCGTCAATTCCTTTTTCGATAATAATTTTTAAATCGTAACGCAACGCGTCTTCGATAGCGGCTGCGACATCGGCCGCTTTTTTTACTTTTGATACGCCAACACTGGAACCTGTGTTCGCCGGTTTCACAAAAATAGGATATTCAAAATTTTGTTCGATGTAGTGTAAGATTTGTTTGGATTGTTTTTTCCATTGGCTTTGGTTAATCACAAAAAATGGCGCAACTGGAATGCCGGCACTTTTTGCTAATCGTTTGGAAATATCTTTGTCCATTCCCACCGCAGAAGAAAGCACGCCACAACCCACATAAGGCACATCGGCTAATTCTAATAATCCCTGCACGGTACCATCTTCACAAAGCACACCATGAATGACAGGAAAAACCACATCAAACATGCGTTCAGATGCTTTGGATTGAGAAATAATTTGATTCGGTTGTAACACTTGTAATTTTTTGCCGATTAAATCGGGATTAAATAACATCCGATCGGCATCACGCTGCAACGAAAGCATTTTTTTAGAAGCAGGTGTGTTTAATTCTTTTTTAATAATATCATCACCCAAAAACCAGGCGCCGGCTTTATCAATACCGATGGGAACCACTTCGAATAAGTTGCGATCAAGATTTTGGATTACATTGGTTGCCGAAACGAGAGAAACTTCATGCTCACCAGAGCGTCCGCCGTATAGGACGGCTACTCGGATTTTTTTTTGATTGTTCATACTATAACAAACCCACTTTGTACTAAACCGCCGCTACAGCGTAACAGGACGAACCCGTTGCGCCGTAGCACGCAGTGCGAAGGCGAATTAATGGCATTCACCTTTGTAATCATGATGGCATCCACAAGGTGCAGCAGGTTGCGCGCAGCAGGTTGGTTGTTGTGGTTGGCAGCAGCTTGAGCAGCTGATTAATGAGAAAGAAGCTGCGATAACGCTTAACAATAATACTAATTTTTTCATTTTCTGATCTCCAGATAAAGGTTAATTCCTAGTGTAGAAAGACAGAAATATACCTTGTTATCGTTGTAAATTCTACATTTTTCCATCATCCCCAAATAATTTATGATCAGCGTGGTTAGAAAAAAAATCGAGTTGGGGTTTTTCGATTATATACAGGGTGGCAGAGGAAAATTTTTTTCGCAGGTGTCCTGCGAAAAAAATTTTCCTCTGACAGGACCCTAGTCCAAAAATCTTTTATCGAAAAACCCCAACTGGATTTTTTTTCTAACCACGCTGATCAACAATTACCCAGAACCTTTGACAAAGGGTAATAAAAGAAAGAAAATACACACTATAAAGATTTATCAAAATGCGGACCACTGAAAATGATGAAAACAAATTTTAAATACATGTTCTTTTTATTTACACTTCTAGGAGTAGTTGGTTTCGGACCTTTTTACTATTATGCAAACACCGAACCCCAAGGATCACGCGAATGGGTTGATTCAGAAGCCAAGATAATTAGTGAACAAGCCGATAATTTTGACTCGACTGTTTTAAAAAAAGGATTAATTGCCTATTTGAAAGCCCGCCACGAAGGGCTCGATTCAAAACAAATTTTAACGCTCATCGACTATGACAAACCTTCCACTGAAAAAAGATTACTGGTTGTTGACCTAAAAACAAACAAAGTATTATTTAATACCTATGTGTCACATGGAAAAAACAGCGGCAGTGTCACACCTACCTCTTTCTCAAATCAACCAGGAAGTTTAAAATCAAGCGTAGGGGTTTTTATCACAACGGGTGACCCTTATGTTGGGAGTAATGGTTACTCATTGCGTTTGATTGGTTTGGAACCCGGGATCAATGATAATGCTTACCGACGTTCCATTGTAGTCCATGGCGCGTGGTATGTTAGTCCCGAAACCATCCAACGATACGGCGCACTCGGCCGAAGTTGGGGCTGTCCTGCTGTGAGTGATCGATTGGCACGACCACTGATTAATACGATCAAGGAACATACGCTGGTTTTTGTTTATTCCGATTATGATCGCTGGTGGTTACATAATTCAAGTTTTTTACCCGGTTAAAAAAGGATTTTCGCGATGCGAAAAAATCTACTACTTGCAGTGGCATTCGTCTTTGTTCCTTTGCAAGTTTTGTTTGCTAATCAATATACCTTGCCGACTGGCGGCAATGATGTCATTGGTGATGTGCGTTACCAACCTGCCTTATCGAGTGATTCAGTGGTGACGATCGCTCAACAAAATAATGTGGGCGTGAATGCGGTACTGAATGCTAATCCCGGTTTAACAGAGGATCAACCCCTGACCAATAACGAGAATGTGAAAATTCCTGGTGAATTTTTGCTGCCGCCGCTACCGCATAATGGCATTGTGATTAATCTCGCTGAAATGCGTATGTATTTTTATCCGGGTGATGGAACGGTGATGACTTTTCCGATTGGCATCGGCAAAGTGGGCAAAACCATTCCGATGGGCGGCACTCGCGTAACACGAAAAGTGGTTAACCCAACTTGGATTCCGCCGGAAGATATCCGTGCATTTAACCGCGATAAAGGCATAGACCTTCCTCATGCGATGGGACCTGGGCCCGATAATCCCTTGGGACCTTATGCGATTTATTTAAAAGTCCCGACTTATTTGATTCACAGCACGATCTTTCCCGAAAGTATCGGCCGTCGCGCGAGCTTCGGTTGTATTCGTATGCATGAAAGTGATATTCGACAATTTTTCCCATTGGTTAAACCGGGCACCCCCGTTGCGATTGTGAATATGCCCGCAAAAGTGGGTTGGAAAGGCGATCGCATTTATCTTGAAACACATCCTAATCTTGAGGAGCATCCTGATCCAGGTATCTCCGGCATTGTTGATTCGATTGATCGATCGATGCCTGAGAAGGGTGTGACGTTGGTTAATTGGCAGGCCGTTGCTTATCTTTCGGAGCAAAGGGACGGAATACCGCATGAAATTGGCATTAAAGTAAAATAATTTACCAAGTATCTGTAATTACTCATAAATTTTTGAGCAATAAATGGGCTATACTATTTTTATAGTCCATTTTTGAGGTTATTATTGATGAGTAAAACCCTGATCCTTGTAGCGCCCCACAATCCTGGCAATATTTTTATTAATGCTGCATTGAAGCCTTTTAAATTAAATCCAGAAAAATACCAAATTGCAGTCTATATGGACGCACGCCAATATACTAAAGATCCAAAAGCCATGCTTGGCGGTTTTTCTGATTTTGCGGTTCAGCAAATAAAAACCCATAAACCCAATGATGTTATTGTCATGGGCGATGTGAACTTAGGTTTTAGCGGACAAGATTTAAATTCTCTTGGGCCATTAGTCAAAGAAGTCATATCACCCGCACTTGCTCTATCTGCTTTTGAGTCCAAAGCCACAGTAAAACCCAAGATCAAAACCTATGGTGTCATCGGCGGAGGTCCTAGGGAACATACAGGCCCCATTTCATTTATCCATAATGAGAAAAAAATGGAAATCACGCCCACAGCATTTGATACAAAAGCGTTTCAAAGCGGAAAAAGTATCGATGGCATTGAATTCGCGAGAAAAGCAGTCAGATCGCCTTCTGCACCACCCACTCGAACTCTTGCAAATAAATCCGAAGAAACAAAAAAGGATAATTTGCCAAAAATGACTGCGGAGCCACCCAAAGAAGTTAGACGAGTGACCGCCTCTTCGCACCAACGAACAGGCTCAGCTGATTCGAGTTTGCATACCAAAAAAGAAACTGTAGTTCCTGCTAAAAAAGCGAGATCCGGAAAATTACCTACAAGAAGTATTTTCCAATCCATTTCGCCTGTACAAAAAGATGAAAAAGTGGCAGATCTCACTAAGAGAAATAAATTGAGCTCATCAAAAAATAAAGCAGAACCATAATAATCTTTCAAAAATTAAAAAACAGCTTTTCCAGTTTTCAACGGTGAAATTCCTAAATGATTCGCTAGCGTTTGACCGATGTCTGCAAATGTTTCGCGTTTGCCGATGGGGCCCGGTTTTACTTCGGGACCAAAAAAGATTACTGGAATATTTTCGCGGGTGTGATCAGAACCTTCGCGTGTTGGATCACAACCGTGATCGGCTGTGATGACGGCGAGATCACCGGGTTTCATTAATTTTTCAAATTCAGGTAAACGCGCATCAAAATCTTCTAACGCTTTCGCATAACCTGTCACATCGCGTCTGTGGCCATATACCATATCGAAATCCACCAAATTCACAAATGTTAAACTGTGATCGGGTGCGGTTTTTACTTCTTTTAAAAAAGCATCGAAAAGCGCCATGTTGCCATCGGCTTTGACTTCTTTGCTGATGCCGCAGTGCGCATAAATATCCGCAACTTTTCCAATTGAAATAACTTCGTGACCGGCTTCCACAATTTTATCAAGCAGGGTCGGCTCTGGCGGTTTCACGGAATAATCGCGTCGATTGCCCGTCCGATAATATTTTCCAGGCTCCCCCAAAAAAGGCCGCGCAATCACGCGGCCAATATTTAATGGATCCACTAATTCGCGCGCAATTAAACAAAGATCATACAGTTTTTGCAGACCAAAACTTTTTTCATGCGCGGCAATTTGAAAAACACTGTCGGCTGAGGTGTAAACAATGGGTTTGCCTGTTTTTTCGTGTTCTTCACCGAATTCAACAATAATTTCAGTGCCGGATGCGTGTTTGTTGCCTAACACGCCTGGCAATTTCGCTTTTTGAATTAAATCCGATAATAATTTGCCAGAAAAACTGGGATATTCCGGCGGAAAATAACCCCAATCAAACAAAACAGGAACGCCTGCAATTTCCCAATGTCCACTGGGCGTGTCTTTGCCGTGACTTTTTTCAGCCGCACAACCGTAAGCGCCTTGCGGAGTAAAATGGGTTTCAAGATCGGGTATGGATTTTCCTTGGCTGGCAATCGCAACTCCATTCAAACCTAAACGCGCAAGATTTGGTAATTGTAATGGGCCTTTGCGCACGCCTTCTTTGTCGGCTTTTCCTTTTGCACAATAATCTGCGATGTGTCGCAACGTATCGGCACCCGCATCACCATATTTTGCTGCATCGGGAGCCGCTCCGACACCAAAAGAATCCAGCAAAATGATAAATGCACGCGCCATATTAAGCTTGTGACTTGCAGTAAGTTTCTTTGATAAAAAAGGCAGCGATCAAACCAACAATACAGGCAATTGGCATAATCCACATGGCTGACATAAAATCATGCGCAGAATACACGGGCGCATTATCCACCATGGTGCCATCCCATTGTAATGACATGACCCAACCAAAAAACGGTTGGAAAATCGCGCCGCTGGTCATAATTAACATGGAATCAATACTGACTGCGGTGCTGGTTAATGCAATCGGATTTAATTCCGCAATCGTAGGATAACTCAATACTTGCGAACTGGTGACAAATCCAATCAAGAAAAATAATCCGATAATAGAAAATAAAGATAAATTAGGCGCATACATTAAAACTAAAATAACAATGAGCGAAGCAATCGCGCCAATAATCATCGGCAATACGCGTCGACCTAAATGATCAGAAAACCAACCGAAAGCGGGTGAACCAAAAATCACGCCCAGGAAAAAAATCGTGGTGGCATACGAGCCTTGGACCGTTGTTAGGTGATGGACATGCACTAAATAATTAATGCCCCACAGTGCGCCCAACAAAAACACCGGCAAATTCAATAACGAAGTATACAATCCGGCTAACCAATTGAACGGATTGGATAACACTAACTTGATGCTGCGCCAAAATCCTAAACTTTCCAGGGTGGCTTTTTCGCGTTTTTCATCTTCATGGCTATTGGGTGGACGGTCTTGAACGAACAAAGCAATCGCAATCCAGATAAAGACGCCTAATAAGGCATCCATCATCACTGCATGGCGCCAGCCGACCCAATGACTTAATATCGCAAAAGGAGTTTGCGCGACCAATCCGCCTAGCATCGCATTGGTCACCACAAGACCTGTGACAAAGGCCATTTTAGAGGGTGGAAACCAGCGGGATGCAATACGTATGCAGCTTAAAAAGCAAAATGCAGCGCCCGAGCCCACCAAAAAGCGCCCAGCGGCCGCGACCCAAAATTCCGTCGCAATACCAAAAATAAACGTCCCGATGGCCGATAAGGTCATCGCGAATAATAATAATTTTTGAGGGGAATAACGGTCTAACAATAAGCCTGCCGGAAAGAGGAATATCGCATTGGCATAAAAATACATTGACGATAAATTGCCCAGCTCGGCCGCGTTTAAGTGGAAATCTTGCATTAATTCAACGGCGATGGCATTGAAAAGATTCAACTGGATAAATTCATAAAAGAAAAAGAGCGAGGCGGTCAATGTCACAATCCACGCAAGCGTTGTGTGCGTTGTTTTTTCCATGGGGATCCTGCTTTCGATGGCTTCTAACATAGGTGAATTGTCGCCTCCATTACCTTATCTGTCTACTGTTTTTACCTGAAATCGTCATTGCGAGACGCGTTTTTTGCGTCGAAGCAATCTCTCAAAGATTGCTTCGGCCTAAAAGCGGCCTCGCAATGACGGGTAAATTTAGTGTTTCATTATTTCATCCAATAACTGACTTGCGCCTATTCTAAATGTATTTGGGGTCACGGAGCCAGCGCCCATTATTGTTTCGGCTAATTCTATATAAGCTTTGGCTTGTTCAATGGTCCTAACACCGCCGGAGGCTTTAAAGCCTAGGGTTCGATTGAGTGCGGGTGTTAGTTCTTTGATCGTGGTTAACATCACTTCAGCTGCATCTAGCGTTGCCCCAATGGCAATTTTTCCCGTGGATGTTTTTAAAAAATCCGCGCCCGCCATTAAGACATCGCGACTGGCTTCTTTTATTAATTCTAAATTCGGAAAAGCACCCGTTTCTAAAATCACTTTTAACAAAACATCATGACCGCAAACTTTTTTACATTCAGAAATAAAATCACGCGCAAATGGTTTATCACCTTTCAAAAATTTTTTATAAGGAAAAACCACATCGATTTCATTGGCACCCTCATGAATGGCTGCATAGATAGAATCTAAAACAGTTTGTAAATTTTCATCCCCTGTCTGAAAGTTTGCAACGGACGCAATGTTAATATTTTTGCCGTGAAGTTTTTTTGAAGCGATTTTTATGAATTGCGGATAGACACAAACCGCCGCAACATTTCCAAGCGGGGTCACGGCTTTTTCGCATAATGCAGAAATAACCGTTTCAGTGTCTGAATCATTCAGACTAGTAAGATCAATCGATGCGACAATTTTTTTTAAAAAATTATCCGGCACGGTCTAACTCTTTTATAAATTCGGGAATTAATTTAATTAATTTGCGAGCGGTTAATTCACCAAAATGTAATGTGCCATTGTGCGTGACTTTTTCTGTGCTTAATCCCACCGCTAAATTCGTGATGGCAGCTAATCCTAAAACACGCAGGCCGCAATGTCTTGCCACTAACACTTCAGGTACGACTGACATGCCAACTGCATTACCGCCCCATGATTGAAACATGCGAATTTCAGCGGGTGTTTCAAACGAAGGGCCAAGAACTGAGAGATAAACCCCTTCAAATAATTCAATCTTTAATTTTTCGGAAACATCAAACATGATGTTTCGTAATTCTTCGTCATAGGCATTTTCCATACTGAAAAAACGCTCGCCGATAGATTCATCATTGGGCCCAACCAACGGATTGCCCGGATGAAAATTAATGTGGTCACTGATCATCATGACTTCGCCTGGGCCCATGTCTTCTTGCATCGATCCTGCAGCGCCGGTAATGATAACGCTATGCGCACCCAATTGCTTGATGATGCGAACGAAAGTTCGAATCGATTCATAAGGCACCCCCTCATAAAGATGCAAACGCCCTTTTAAACAGACCACCGGTACGCCATTTAAGTGTCCCAAAATCAGCAAAGAAGCATGTCCTTGAACCGCGCCTGAATGAAGACCCGGAATCGCCTGATAGGGGATAGTAATGGGATTCGTGATTTGATCCGCAATAGAGCCTAAACCGGACCCTAAAATCATACCCACTTTAGCCACAAAATTCGGGGCATATTTACGGATAGCGCTCATGGTTTCTTGCATGGTGACTGGCATGAATCAATCCTCGAGAATGAAAGGAATGCAACTTTAGTATTTTTTGCTGTTTGGCACAAGGGAAGGATTTTGAGTGACCTTGTGCGTGTTTTGATCTTGTGAGATAATTTTGCACTATTAGACTTCGCAAAACGAGCAATTGATGTTCAGCCAAAAAAACCAATTTAATCTATTCTTATCCAAATTCATAAACCATACATCGTATTTAAAAGGATTCAATCCCGATCAACTACACAATCTGAATCAATGGCGTATAAAGCCGCATTCGGATATTTTTACTTTTTTTGTAGACCTTCAATTAACAGAGTTTCAAGCGCTTAGTTCACAGCAAAAAATAGCTTGGCGTGCACAATGCCGAACCTGGCGTGAAAAACAAGATAATTGGGATGCGAATCGATTGTATCTTCGTGAGTTATCAAAACCGATTATTGAAATATTGCATTTTGTAAATTTATTTAGAAATCCTTCCGTTCGAAATGATGCCGCTTTACAATTGAAGCAGTTAAAAAACAATTTGGCCTGCCGCTATTTATATTTTGGTACGCTTAACATTTTTTATTCTACAATCGTTAGTTTCGACTTGACTAAACTCGAATTAGAAAAAATAAATAAAATTGTCAGCGAAATTGATAAAGAATTGGATCTTTTTTCCTATGAACAATTTACCGAGCTTCGAAAAAAGTACGAGCCTAAAGAAAAAAGTGATGGAGAAGATTGTAAATTTACCATACTTTTAAATGATACCAAGCAAGATTCGCCCACGAGTCCAGCAAAGGTGGATTTTCGCGTTAAATTTTAATTTAGCAAAACCGAGGGCAGCACCCTGGTCGTTCTGATTTAGATTTGGGGTGCATGGTAAATAAAATTTTTCTCATGCTGGTTGTGTATTCTTCAAAAGATAATTTAAATAAGAAAGGGCTTCGAGGCTGTTTGATGATAGCACCTAATGCATTTTGACCCTCTTTTATTTTTATAATTTTTTTCGCTCTTTCATTTACAGGAAGCGCATTTAAATTTGCAACACACGCGTCGACAATTGCTTCGCGATTTTTGTTGATAGCAGCTAATAATTGTTTATCGGTAATTTTTGGGGTTTTATCTTTCGTGAGAAATTCAGAGAGTTCTTTCCATTTTTTCTGTTCCAAATAACCTGCCGCTTCAGAGTTTGAAACTCGTTCATGATACAGCTTCACTCGAGCTTGAACAGTTGCTCGATTCTTTTCTTCTGCTGAGCGAAATGTCATACAAAGTTCAGAATATAATTTTTCGATATTTTTATCGTTTACCGTTTCTTGTCTACCGACTGCTAGCAACAAAAGCTGTGTTGTTTGCGCTTTTTTATACTTGGCAAGCTCTGGTCCTTTTCTTGAATTCAATCGCGGATCATGGATTTGCTCTAAAATTGAAAAAAATCGCACAACCTCATCTGCATCCGGGCGTTTCGCATATTCATTATGTTGCATGCGATTTAAAAAACGAATGGTGAGCTGTCTGTGAAGAGCATGGGGAAAAGGAAGAATGGTATTGACTTCGTAAGGTTCCATTGCGTCTTGCGTTAGCATTTTATGACAAAGAGGATAGGCGACCCCTAAAATACCTGCAAACATCGCAACAGCCATGTAAATATCAGTCTTTTGGCCAAAACAGCCATGTAATGTTTCAACGGGAAAATAATCTGTCGAACCAGTTAAGCCCCATTTATTTTTTCTAATTGTTTTAGGATCATATCCTGAAAGAAAGGATGACCAACTAAAATCAATGGGAAAAACCCGATCTTTTCCGAATATGAAATTTGTTATTTTTGTATCACCATGAATGATGCCGGCGACATGAAGTAATCGGATTTGTATTGCAATGTTTTTTATTAATTGAAGTTTTTGAAACAAATTCAGTTTAGCAATCGCTTCATCGGTATAATTGTTAATCGCTCTACCTTCGATAAAATCCGTAACAATAAAACCAATAGCAGATTTCTCTAAAAAAATAACATTAGATTTTGGATAGATCTTGCGCGCCGCCTTGCATTCGTATTCAATATCTTTTTTCGTACGTACACCTATTGGTATTGCTTTGATGGCAACAACTGTTGACCTGCCATTTTCTTCATATTTAACCTGACCATTGACTATGGGATAAGCTTTATAAACAAATCCATCTGTCCCACTTCCTACCATTTCGGCAAAACGATAGGATGGGCCATTGCCCTGAACGGTTATTGATTGTGTGGTTAGATTGTTGGCCGAAAACATGCACGTTACCAAATCAGATAGATGAACCTATTTTACCCGTTGAAGATTAAATTAATCTTAAGGTTTTAAGAAAATAACTTATTGAATTTACTATGATTTAGTGCCTATGCACCCAGTCCTCAACCTGTAATCCTGGCACCCGAGAAAATTCTTTCTTATTATTCGTGACTAATGTCACCTCCTGGCTTCGAGCATGCGCTGCAATCATTAAATCCAGGGGGCCAATAGGAATGCCTTTTTTTTCTAAATGGGCGCGAATCACTCCATAATGAGCCGCAGCTTCATCATCATAGGCTGCAATATCCAGTGAAATAATAAACTCTTGTAAAGCTTGAAAATTTTTTTGTCTATGGTGACTTTTTTCAACGCCATACATTAATTCAGATAGCGTGACAGAAGAGAGGCCAATATCGCCTAATTTAAGGGTGTTGAATTTATTGATGACACTTTTGTATTGTTCTTTAATCAAATAAATACATATATTGGTATCTAACATGTATTTCATTCAAAAATATCCTTTCTTTCTTGTTGTTTTGGTTGTTGTCGTGACTCCATAAAATCATCAGAAAATTTATTTAAGCTGCCAAATAACGCTTCCCACGGATTATCTATGGGTACTAACACAACGGATTTGCCTATTTTTTTAATGAACACTTTATCCCCATCAAAACGAAATTCTTTAGGTAATCGGACTGCTTGGCTTTGACCATTTTTGAATAGTTTTGCGATTTTCATGGTTCACCTAAGGTATATATTTAATAGTATATACTATTTAGCACAACATATCAATGATTTCTTAAGCTTGCCTTAATAAAGGTTTTGTATAATTCAGCACTGAATTTATTAAAAAAACACAAAACTTGGGGTTTTTATTAGCATGCTGCGATCATTGATGAGCAAAACATCCGAGAAGGATAATTTTCTTGAAGACTTATTAGCTTTTGAAGCCCAGTTAATCAAAGCGAACGCACCAAATCATTCATCCGTTTTTAACAAGATGGATGATTTTATCCGAAAAATTCCGAAAAGCTCGCTGCAAAAAAATCTAAAAGAATTCCTGAATTATCTTAAGAATTTGCCGAACGCAACCCCTTTGATTTTCCGAGCATTTATTAAGCATCATATTAATCCACTTTCTCCTCAGCAATTTAAGGCTGAATTTCAATTAGTCCTTCCGGAATTAATAAAAGAAAATTTATTTGAAGCATTTGTCGCAGCCTGTGAAGCATTGACTCCTGTTGATGATAAAAAATTAGAACCCGGTGAAAAAAAAGACGAAAAGAAAACTGACAATCCTGATGAAATAATAACGCAAAAAGTGAATCATATTCGCGTATTCTTTGAAGTCGAGGAACCATCAAACAATCATCGCCCCAAACCAAAAGAACAAAAAAAATCGGATTCCCCCAAAAAATATAAAAACCAACAAGATTGGAACCCACAAGATTGGTTTGAATTTATAAAAAAAGCAATGGTGTCTGCACAAAAAGAAGCAGAGCAAAAAACCGTAGAGCAACTTGCGCCTCTCTTGCAAAAACAAGCTAGCACATGGGCCGAACAATTAACAAACCCAGATAGCAAAAGGGAGCGAAATACTCTTCTTGCAACTATGCAGAAGGAACAACAACAAAATAATAAAAAAGTTAAACAGGCGGCAGAGGATGCAGCCAACCCGCAAAAATGGTTACGATTATTGAACTGCTGTATTCCAGAATTATTTTTCGACCCTGTAGCAACATTTCAATTATTAAAAGATCATCCACCGCTCTCTATTGCTTATCTTGTTGAATTGTTGAAAAAAAGCGACTATCAGGGCGATGCAATAGATAATAGAATTGCGAGACAACAACTCATTGCCAATTTTTTAAAGGTCAATGATAAACATTGCTCGGATCCTGAATGGATAAAACTTTTATTCTTACAATTATCCAATCTATTTTCCCGTAGCGAATTAAATCGCGGCGTACATTATGCTTTAATCGATGAAATTTTAAAAAATTCTGTCATAAAAAATAACGCGCTAGCAGCCCTTGCCGGTGTTATCGAAAATTTTGCCGAGGCTTTTGCTGTTTCGCCTTTCAATCCTGCTTTATTGGACCCATGCCGTTATCCTTTTTGGTTCGCACTGCAAATTGCGGAACACTTGATTAACAAACATGGCATTAATCCCCTTAATGTCAAATTAGCCAACGGAAAATCATTTTTTGAAATGGTTTTATTGCAATGGCAACAACTCTATCAGCCTCATCTGCCGGTTGAACCCAAGGAACTGGTTCCTCATTATTACCAGCACTCGAAAGACGGTCCGATAAATCTTTACCAAATTATACTGGATTATGGTAATGAGCGATTAAAGCATCTAACACATTATGTGTTATGGAGTGAATTATTGCCCTTGCTAAGCGATAAAATATTATTTATTAAGCATCTTAAAAATTTGTTTGGCACAGCCCTCACAACCGATAATATTAATGATATCCGCAATCATCTAATTAATAGTGATACGTTTCAACTTTCTGATGAACTATTAAACATATTGAAAATGGCTGTTTTGGCTAAGATGCGGGAATTAGACATCGACATAAATCATCCGCAATTTGATTTTATAAACGCGGTATTAAAGTTAACCAGAAAACAAAAAATAATTTTATTCCATAAAGAATTCGATACCACAAGACAACAATATGTATTAAAAATGACTGAACAGACTCAACCCTTAGAAAATAAAGATGGCAAAGGGGGAATTGGTCTATTACATAAAGACAATCAGCTTTATTTGCTAAGAGAAATTGGACACGTCATTGAAAATCAAAGTATTCGAAAACGTCTTAATCCAGCTCAAATCAATGGACGTGCAGCGCTTGTCGAAATGCGTTATTTATTTGATGGGTTTGTCAGAAAAATTTTCCACAATGCGAACTACGATGATAAAGACATTCCAGAGCAACTTAACTTTGTTCCTGAGATGTTATGCTCTTTAGAAAACAATTTGCAAGACGCCTTTATTCAGCATATTTTTGGCGAACCGGATTTGACCCAGCCGACTCGAGAATTGAAAACAGCGGATGAAGTAAAACAAAGTGACAAAACTGCATTAGTCGAACCTAATCAATCAAAAGCCAATGTAATTTTTAGAATGCTCGGCCTATACCAACCCGATCCCGCTTTGCAACCAGGATTCCTTAGAGCAAAAGACCAAATCATAAAAAAATACGGACAACGCTATAGCAAAAATCCTTATTTTATTCTCTATGCCAATAATATTAGTCCTTTATTTTATGAAAGCTTTAAAGAAAACTTGCTCGCCCAACAATTTATCCTAGAACATGCTAATAACCCTGCGCTACAAAAACTCGCTCGCGAGCACAAACCCGGCACGGAAGAAACCCGTTTCGATCTGGTTCGCTTGCTAGATGTCCCAAAAAAGAGAGGCGACTTATTAGATGAAAATTTTCTGGCTGAGCTCGCAGAACTAAAGCCAAATCCAAAAAGTTATGAAATATTAGCAGACTTGATTCCGCGGTATGATAACGCGGAAGCGGATATTCAACTATTTAAAACCTGGCGAAATCGCGCTATTAATGTTATTCGCAATCTGGGACCTGAGTTTTATCTCAGCTTTACTCAGGGAATCGCAAAACAATTCATCTTAGAACAAGCTAATAATCCTTCCCTAAAAAAACTGGCTAATGGCCACAAGCTTAACAACACCGAATCCGAATCTGATTTGATTCGTCTCCTTGATGTGCCGCGCCATAATTCTAAATTATTGGATGAAGAGTTTCTGACGCAGCTTGATAAAATACAAAATAATCCATTCCATCAAAAACAAGCGGACAATAATGAGTCCAAAGATAATGGGACCCGAGAAAAAATCCAGAGAAAAGTTTTTGAAATCTTTCGTACTCTGATGATTCAATTTGATGCGCGCACCGCCAATCCCAACTTGTACCAAACCCTGAGAGCACAAATCGTCGATATCGTCAGCCGCTTTCACACCAGTGATGATCATAGTGAAATTTTAACTATTTTAAATCAAATCAGCGCTATCGTATCTAATATTCATGAATTGGATAGCAACCCTCAAAAAGACATGTTGCAATTAGTTAACGACATACGAAAAAAATATCTCTCGACAGACCAGGATATTCAGGAGGCTATCCAACTCCTGTTAGAACAAAAAGATGCGGAAAAACTAGTTCTCTTTATAGAAAATACACTAAACAAAAGAGATCTAACTGCTCGTCTCACTCAAACACCCCATCAAGCATTATTAAAACAAATATTACAATTCGCGACGCCACTTGAGGTTAAGGAAAAAGATGCTACCCGCCAAAAACACAATGATCATGCCGCTCGCATTATTCCTTTGTTAACAACCGGCAAATCGTCTGTGAATTTTAATGAACGTTTAGCATCCGGTGAAACATGGTTGGAATGGGCTTTCAAAGAAGCTTCGCCCAGTGTTCTTCTGCAGCTGATTGAAGCTGGCGCCAATGTCTTCGCAGATTGCGTCGATCCCAAAAAACCATTTAATGAAGTTTTTTTAGATGCCATCAAAAAAACCCCCAAACTTCTGCAAAATCCCTGCAATCTAAAAATTTACAAAATTTGTTTAGCGGGTAAAACCTGGATTCAATCTCTAAAACCCGCTGAGTTTATCGAATTTGCCGGGATGCTTCAGGGTGCCGAATTAGATGAATTTATCGATGCTGCAAAAAATATTACTAATCCTACTTTATTGAAACAAATTGGTTTAGCGGCGCTCCGCACTGATCGATTTGATTTATTAGAAAAAATGGATACAAACTTTAGGCGGCTTGTCAGACATCCGATATGGCAAACAGATAAAAAAATGGATCCCGAATTTGATGCTGGATTTCGTGACAAATGGGCCATTCCTCCTGAAAACAAATATGAAGATTTGTTAAATTTACCAGGATTTTATACAGCCCATGAATTGATCCCTGTATTTTATAAAGAAAAAAAATACGACCGATCTTTTCTTGAAATGGGCTTAAAGACCAAAAACGATAAGCCATGTACAAAAGAAAAAGCAGATGAGTTTTTTGCTCAATTAGCATTCTTACATACACACGACACTGAAGTATGGAGTAAATCAGAAAATCCAGAACTCAAAGAGATATTCCCAATAATCATTGAGGCATTAACCACCTATGCATCGCAATTAAGCTTGCAAGATATTATTTCCATCATCGGCAGTCTTACGTCTATCAAAGACGTACCAAAGGATTTTCCGATCCGAGAAAAATTAGCCGCTATTTTTAAAAATCCCCCTCGACAAACGGAATTGGAAAATAAAGCTCCGGCTAAACGGCCAACCTGGGAAGAAAGCTTAAAAGAACTTCATGCTACTTTCCGAGTTTTTAATATAGCAGGAAAAGATCCAAAATCAGTGGAAGAAGAATTTTTAAGAAAACCAGCTGATTCGTTTGCCGCCACTTTTGATGAGATAGTGCATCCGGGCATCGTCCATTACGCCATGGGAGTATTTAAAGAAGTCACCACCTTATTAGCTCAAGATAAAGTTAATCCACAGGAAATATTAAAAGATCCCGTAAAAACATTTCATGACTCAAACCCTGGCAAATGGAATCCACATCAAAAACAAGAAGAGCAAGCTCGCAATCGACAAGAAGACATCTATTTCTTTTCTGCAATTTGCAAAGCTAGTCAACAGCAGTTAGAAAAAACCCCGTTTCATACTCAATTAGTCACTAATATTTGTATGATGTATGCCGTCCCTGCATCGACCTTACGATTGCTAGTGGATGTTCCAACCAATGGCGGTAAAACCATCATTCTCGCAATCACCGTACTTTGTTTAATGAAACAAGATCCTAAAACAAACTTTATGCCGGTTCTAACCACAAGCGTAAACCTAGCTCAAAAAAATTATATCGATAATAAAAAAATATTCGATTTATTTGGGATTCGATGCAGCGCCGATATTGCTGATGATAAAGCCGTTGTTCGATATACGACTTGTCAAGAATTGCTTTTTAAATTGATAGAGGACTCCATTAAAAGGAAAAAAGCCGGTTTACCACCCCTAACAAAAGCCGAAAAAGAACATTGGAAATTAATTCTGGATGAAACCGATGTGGATCTTTGGAGTCGCATCATGGACATTTTAAATGCCATGTTGTTAGAAGTTCCAGAAATGGATAATGTCATCTTGGCTATGTGGGATAATGCACATATCGGTGACTTTGAGGACTTTAAATACATGGTCCGATCCTCTCCGGGATTCAGATCTCTTCCTTCCGATTTAGAACAACACGTCGAAGATCACTTCCGAACATTTTATAGCGTAGTCTATTGGACCAAAAAAAAACAAAGGGATGAAAATACCAATGAAAATGGCGCAATGAAAAAAACGGAAGACTACACAGGCCAAGAGTCACAAAATTTATATGGAGGTTATGCCAAACCTCAATTTATTCAATTGTCGTGCGGCGCCCCAAGAACACATTACAAACTTGTCGAATATTGCCTGAGTCACCTCCAAGGATTGGATCAATTTCCCATTATCATCGGCGCAAGCGGGACCTTGGCCAATAGCCGGGAGCAGACAAACGGCTATCAAATTACCCTTAACTGTAAAATAGCCCGTAGCCCACGATTTACCGGCAATAAGCTCACCATAGAGCCGCCTACAATTTATGATGAACACAAAGCCTGGGTTGCGGGTATTCGCGCACGGGCAACCTCGGTCCTTAAAGCGACTCCTGAAAAAGCAAGCCGACCCTTTTTAACCGTTGTTAAAACGAAAAAAGATGTCGACATGCTCGCTGATGCAGTAGGAATGGTGGAAGGATGTCAATTATTACAAAGATTTAAGGGCGGCGAAACTCAGAAGCAATATAATGAGATCATGGCCAAAGCCGTACTGGCTGGCACCTGGACTATTTTGTCTATTGAACATACTCGCGGCGATGATTATTCGGTAATTAATGAACTGATTGATAAAGCCGGCGGAGTGGCATTGGATATTGCTACACCACTGGAATTTCTAAGTCTTTATTTACAAACCATCAATCGAACCGGACGAGGCGAGAGTCGAGGCCAAGTCTTTTCAGATTTAAAAAAATCCGAATTAGTCACATTTTTTAAGAAAGCCGACATGTTCCCTTCAACAATCGATGCAAAAACGACACCGGATCTAATGAGAGAAGCCTGGACCACATTGGAAACACGCGATCTAGCAAAGAAAAAAACACCCGGCAATTTAGCATCCGATTTATCTTACGATTTTTATGAAGTCTCTCAAAAAACAGGCCCAAAACTAAGCCGTGCATTTACCTTGTTCCTTTCAAACGTTCGAGCCGCGATACCGGATGATGATAAAGTGAGGGATCCACAAAAAGAAGACAAATTTATCAGGGAATATAATTCTAAATTTGGAACCTTTGTAAAAAAGCCAGCTTAACCAAACATCCATCGCAACCCATAGAAAAATCCCGTTGCAATCAATGCAGCGGCAGGGAGCGTGACAATCCAGGAAAGAAAAATATTGCGGATCACATTGAGATTTAAAGCGTCGATACCGCGTGCGAGTCCTACACCAAAAACGGCGCCAACTAACGTTTGCGTCGCGGAAACAGGAATGCCAATACTGGTGGAAACAATCACGGTGCTGGATGCTGAAAGGGTTGCTGCAAACGCGCGACTGGGTGTGAGGGTTGTAATTGAATGACCGACGGTGGCAATTACTTTTCTGCCATACATAAATAAACCTAAAATCACCCCGAGACAGCCGAACAGCATCATGCCAGAGACTATCCAGCCATCATGCAAAGATTTCCCATTTAACACCAAACTAATCACCCCCGAAACAGGGCCGACCGCAATCGCGACATCATTTGATCCGTGCGCAAACACCATCGAACATGCAGTAAAAACCATTAACACGCTAAACATGCCTTCGATATAGGCAAATTGCATATGACGATTAAGATGCGCTTTGGCCAATATGCGTTTCATCGCAAATAATCCAACAACTAAAATGGCAGTGGTCGTTAAAATCACTACAGAAATTTTTGAAAAAAGGGAGAGCTCAATTTCAAAATGTTTTAACCCTTTTAAGAACATCATGATCGAAAGCACAATACCGACCACGATTAAATACAAGGGAATATATTTTTTTGCTGCATCAAATGGCTCAGCGGAAGCGAGTATGGTTTTTTTGATCGAATTAAAAAGCAAGAAAGCAAGCACGCCTGCAATGGTCGGCGAACTCACCCAGCTGATCGCAATGTAACCCACCATTTGCCAATGCACAGCATGAAGACCCAACGCCATGGCACCCACACCCACAATCGCGCCAATCACGGTATTGGTAATTGAAACGGGCATGCCCATGTAACTTGCTGCATTGATCCAGATACAACCCGAAAATAACACGGCGAGCATGCTGTAAATCAAAAGATGCGGCGCATGAGCCAATTGATGCGTATCAATAATTCCACCGCGAATGGTTTCAGTGACTTGATTGCCACCCAAAAATGCGCCGGCAATTTCAAATACAATCGCAATTAAAATCGCTTGTTTGACGGTGATGGCTTTTGCGCCGAGCGCAGGACTCATGATATTCGCAAGATCATTCGCGCCAATACCCCACGTCATCAATAAGCCGATGGTGCAGGCAAGCAGGATAAAGACTAAACCATAGTCCATGAAAAAATTATCTCGCGACTAAAATTTGTAAACGATCGCCCACTTCGCGGGCTTGATCGGCTAATTCACCGGTCCATTCGATAATTTTGTAGAGAAACATCACATTCACGGGGGGCAATGTGCTTTCTAATTCAAATAAAGTTTGTCGTAAATGTATTTGTTGTTCATCCGTATCATTTTCGATTTTGGATAAGGCTGCGACCATGTCATCCATCATTTTGACTTCGACGCCGCTGAAACTACTTTCCATCAGTTCGTCTAATTCATGGATCGCAACGTTGGCTTGTTTGGCTGCTTCAATCGCACGATTTAGAAATTCCATAAATTTCAGTGTGATGGGCGGCGGAAAAATCATTTTGCGTCCGAACACAACGCCTGCAATGTCTTTTGCTTTGTTAGCTAAACGATCTTGAACATTTAGTAAATCCAATAAATCACTGCGCGAAACCGTCATGAATAAACTATTCGGTAAATGCGAACGAATCTCGCGTTTGATGTCATCGGCTTCATGTTCTAACTGCGCGATAATTTTTTGTTGCGCTTCAACATCCAGCCAATTTTCTTTGAGCACCGCATCAAAAAAAGGTTTTAATTTTTCAACGCAGGAGCACACTTTTGACATGTGTTCTTCTAAAGGCCGGATAGGTGACCGGCCAAACATATTCAAAAAAGGAGTCGTAGGCACGCTTATACCACCGCCGTTTTTTTATGTTGAGTGACATTCATAAATGCATTGACGGTATCTAACATGCGGTTGGAGAAACCCCATTCGTTGTCGTACCAGGCTAACACTTTGACGAGATTGCCAATGACTTTGGTTTCGCTTACATCAAAAATGGCGGAAGAGGGATTGTGATTAAAATCCACGGAAACCAGCGGCAAGGCATTAATTTGTAAAATTTCGTTGAGCGCGCCTTTCGCTGCATCTTGCATAATTTTGTTAACTTCTTCGATTGAGGTTTTACGTTTTGCAGTAAAAGTTAAGTCAACCACTGACACATTGATAGTTGGCACGCGGATGGCGAAACCATCTAATTTGCCATTTAATTCGGGCAAAACTAAACCGACAGCGGCGGCTGCACCCGTTTTGGTTGGAATCATGGAATGAGCTGCAGCACGGGCGCGACGTAAATCGGAATGATAAACATCCAGCAATGCTTGATCATTCGTGTAGGAATGCACTGTATTCATCAAACCTTGTTCGATGCCGATTGCTTCATGCAGTACTTTCGCAACAGGAGCCAAACAGTTCGTCGTGCAGGATGCATTGGAAATCACTTTGTCGCTGTCTTTTAACACTTGATGATTCACACCATAAACAATCGTTGCATCCACGCCAGTTGCCGGCGCTGAAATCACAACTTTTTTGGCCCCTGCTTCAAGGTGTGCTGACGCTTTTTCTTTAGAGGTAAAAAGCCCCGTGCATTCGAGAACAACATCGACGTTTAATTCGCCCCACGGTAATTTTTTTGGATCGCGTTCAGCGACTACACGAATTTTGTCGCCATTCACAATTAAATCATTGCCAGCCACCTCAACGGTGCCTGGAAATTTTCCGTGCGTCGTATCAAATCGCAGTAAATGCGCATTGGTTTCGACATTGCCTAAATCATTGATTGCGACGATTTGAATATTTTTATATTTTTTTGATTCGTAATGCGCGCGCAAAATATTGCGGCCTATGCGTCCAAAACCATTAATTGCTACACGAATTGTCATAATATTCTCCTAAAAAATAGATTTAATTTTCTTCCATCGCGCAATCGCTTGATGCGGGAAGAAGCGCCATTAATTCATTTGCAACAGAAATAATATGTTCGACTGTAAAACCACAGTCTTTAAAAACGTCTTTTGCGGGTGCAGAAGCACCAAATCGATCTAGGCCAATCACTCTGCCGTGACATCCCACAAATTGATACCAGTAGGCACTCGCGGCCGCTTCAATCGCAATCCGTTTTTGGATGCGGCGAGGCAAGACTTTTTCCTGATATTGTTGATCTTGTTTTAAGAAAACATCGGTCGACGGCATGGAAACCACGCGAACTTGTCTGCCTTCTTGTTTTAATTTTTTAGCGGCATCCATCGCGAGCGAAACTTCAGAGCCCGTTGCAATCAAAATGACATCCGGTTCATCATCGCAATCTAAAAGGATATAGCCGCCGCGCGCGATATTTTCTATTGTTTTGGTATCGCGTTCTTGAAAAGGTAAATTTTGTCGTGTCAGCAAAAGGGAAGTCGGGCCTTGATGTTGAATGGCCATTTGCCATGCAACAGCAGTTTCCACCGTATCGCAGGGACGCCACAGCGACATCTGAGGAATCATACGCAACCCAGGTAATTGTTCTACCGGTTGATGGGTCGGGCCATCCTCACCGAGGCCAATCGAATCATGCGAATAAACAAACACCACTCGCTGCTTCATGAGCGCAGCCATGCGCACTGCATTTCTCGCATAATCAGAAAAAGTTAGGAACGTCCCGCCAAAAGGTAAAATCCCGCCATGTAACGCAAGACCGTTCATAATGGCAGACATACCAAATTCACGCACACCGTAATGAATATATTGACCTTCAGGTGCTTTCTTGGAAAAAACCGTCATGCCTTTCCAATCGGTGCAATTTGATCCGGTTAAATCGGCAGAACCACCCATGAATTCCGGTAACATTTTTGCAAAATGGTTTAAGCATTGTTGTGAAGCTTTGCGAGTCGCGATGGATTCTTTTTTGGTAAGCATTTCTTGTAATAAATTTTGTGACTGCGCTAAAAAGTTTTCTGGTAATTGGTGTTTCGTCCGGCGTAAAAATTCTTTAGCGAGTTCAGGATATTTTTTTGCGTAATCATTAAATAAATTTTGCCATGTTTTTTCTAGTTTTTCGCCTTTTTCACGGGCATCCCAAGCGGCGTAATATTCTTTTGCAACAAAAAACGGCTCATAAGGCCAGTTCAGATTTTTTCGGGTGGCTTCAACTTCGCTCACACCCAGTGCTTCACCGTGAGTTTTCGCAGTGCCTGCGGCATTCGGTGCACCATGACCAATGATTGTTTTGCAGCAGATGATAGTCGGCTTGTCTTTAACCGCTTGTGCTTCCAAAATTGCTTTTTTAATCGCTTCGCTGTCATGACCATCCACATTCGGGATCACATGCCAGTGATAACTTTCAAAACGCTTAGGTGTATTATCTGTAAACCAGCCAGCCACATCACCATCGATAGAAATTTGATTGTCATCGTAAAAAGCAATTAATTTGCCTAGGCCTAACGTGCCCGCCAGTGAACACACTTCATGTGAAATGCCTTCCATTAAACAACCATCACCCATAAAAACATAAGTGTAATGATCGACAATCGGAAATCCGTCACGATTGAATTCGCTTGCGAGATGTTTTTCAGCGATCGCAAAACCAACCGCATTTGCTAAACCCTGACCCAATGGCCCAGTGGTAGTTTCAACACCTGGCGCCTCGCCAAATTCAGGATGACCCGGGGTTTTGGAATGCAATTGACGAAATTGTTTTAAATCTTCGATCGTTAATTCATAACCGGTGAGATGTAGAAGAGAGTAAAGCAGCATGCTGCCATGCCCATTCGACAACACAAATCGATCACGATTCGGCCAGCTGGGATCCTGCGGATTATGGTGCAAAAAATCATTCCAGAGCACCTCAGCAATATCCGCCATGCCCATCGGCATACCGGGGTGGCCTGAGTTTGCTTTTTGAACAGCATCGATACTCAGAAAACGAATGACATTAGCAAGCTCGCGGCGAGAGGGCATGGAGTGCTCCTAAATATGTCTTGGAATGCAGGCATATTAAAGGACGGGCGTGTTGGGTGCAAGTCCAGCTCTTGTTGATTCCTAAAGACACCAACTTGAGCTGATTCAGCAAAACAATATTGCAACGAATGGGCACTTATTTTTTAAACCCTTCACCCACACCAAAAAATTTCCGGGTAACGATGTGCCATGGCGTAGAATCAAACGTCTGCCCGGTTGCAACCGTGTAAAGATGCCCCTGGCTATCGAATTGAATGCCGTGAAAACAAAGCCGGTAATTTGTTCGAGAAGGCGTTTGAAAATCATCCATGGTTGACCAGGTTGCTCCGCCATTCATGCTCATTCTGACAATGCCATTCATACCAATTTGGCTGCCGCCTGCGACAAAAATGACGCCGTTTTTATCAATGGTAATAGCATAAGCTTCAGAATCAATGGTATTGGGATAGATAAAATCATCCACCGTGGTCCAAGTACCATTCTTATTGCCTTTTCTAACTAGCCAATGTTCAGTCGTAATGGAAGCATTCTTACTATCTGGTGTGGCACCATAACCTATTACATAAATATTACCGTCAGCATCGGCTGCAGCCGCGGTTGGATAAAGTGAATTACCGAAAGTGAAGGTATCTACGGTCGTCCAGGTTGCGCCATTATCGGCACTCATTCTGACAAACCATTGATTAAGACTTGGGGTTAAATAGCCTGCTTCATAGACATTGCCCTTTGAATCAATCGTCATTGCGGTGACACAACCGGTTTGATCTAAATGATCTACGGTGTTCCAGGTCTTTCCACCATCCGAACTTTTTCTGACAAGGCCAATGACATTGAAATCCATCCCTCCAGTATAAATATCGCCGTTTGGAGCAATGCTGATTGCAAAAACTTCTCCTTTTTGAAAATTATCTAGATCACTCCAGGTTGATCCACTGTCGCTACTTTTTCGAATTAACCAATCACTATCCTCGGGAAACTGGCCGTACGTTTTACCAGCAACATAAATGTTACCTTGGCTGTCGGATGCAAATCCCCATGCAGCACCATTAAGAGCTGTATCCACTGCATTCCAGGTATAACCGCCATCCGAACTTTTTCTCACCAACCAGCTGCCAAGACCTGTATTATATAAAGATCCCAATTGGTATAAATTTCCTTTATTGTCGCTACCGAGCGCCCAGATCCAGAGTGCTTGAACCGGGGAAGTAACGCTATTAACAGTCTCCCATGCATTATGGGTTTCAGCGCATGAAAGACTGCTAAGTGAAAGGATGCAAAGACTTAAAAATAATTTTTTCATCGGGTGATCTCGCTCAATTTCATCAGTTTTTTAAATTTAGCATTGCTGCAGAAGGCAAATTTGGGATGCTTTGTATCGCAAGCCGTTTGTAAAAATTCTTTTTGGAAAAAGCCAAATTGCGCGGCTTTTTCGGTCTTAATTTTAGTTTGATCATTCCCTGAAGTATCAAGATAATTCCAACAAGTCAGTGACCATAAACGCGCTACGCCATCTTTGGTAAGATGACTGTAGGGGATACTTAAATTTTTTAAAGGACCACTACAGTTAAACAACCAGGCAGAATTATCACTTAACTGATTATAGCCAATATAAAATGTTTTAATATTATTTGGATTTTTTGCCATGATTGCTGAAACACCCTCATCCGTTAGTTGATTTTTTTCGAGGTAAATTTCTTCAAGATAAGTCATTTTTGCAATCGCACTGGCCGCGGCATCCGTGATGTTATTATTACTTAATTCAAGATGATCAAGATATTGAAGCTGTGATAAAGCAATCGCACCTTGATCCGTAATTTGATTCGAACTCAAACACACGCTACTTAAAGATTTATTGGCGGCAAGTGCCAGAGCACCCGCATCCGTAATATTATTATTGTTGTTAAAATTAGCGGAATACAAAATCCCCTGTTTTGCCAAGGCGATTACGCCATTATCCGTTACCTTGTGATTTTCTAGATTGATAGAATGTAATTTCGGCATTGTGCCTAATGCAATGGCACCCACATCGGTTACCCCAGCTGAATCCGGAGTCCCGAGATCAATCGTAGTTAACGTGGTGTTTTTTGAGAGAGCGATGGCTGTTTTATCTGTGATTAGTTTTGCTTTTCTAAGATTTAAAATTTGTAGCGAGGAATTTCCACCAAAAGCGGCAGCTCCTTCATCCGTAATCGGATTTTGAATCAACTCAAGATCTGTCGCGGTCGTATTTTTCGCTAAACCCTCCGCTCCCACATCACCAATATTATCGCCATTAAGATAAAAAGTTTTTATCGATGAATTATTTGCAAACGCCGCAGCACCATCACCGATTGGATTTAGACCCATTTCTAACATTTTTAAATAATGCGTTTTAGCAATAATCGCAGCACCTGCAGCGCCCATGGAATTCCAACCCATAGAAAGCGCATCAATATCAGTACGAGTATCAAGAAAAGTTGCTATCGCTTGCGCATCTTCATCATGCAAATCACATTGTTGTAAAAAAAGTAGGTCGCCATAAACGTGGTCGCTGAGATTCGCAATACAAGGGCTTCCTGAATAAGTAACCACCGAAAATAAACTATTCAATAAAATCGCGCTAAGTGCTATTTTTTTTAACATAATGGCTATCTCTTTTTAAAAAGAGACGCATTGTATCAAAGATTTAGATTTTGTCTATAAAAAAGACAAGTTTATGATTTCCTATATTTTAATAATTTTTTGCACTGCTGGATGATAATATTCTGCATTCCCTGCCTCTACAATTAAATTACTCACAGGCTGGCACTGGGATTCGCTATGTGTATGCCCACAAAATACTAAAAATTCAATGTGCGGATTTTTTTCAGCAATTTCCGTTAAAACATCACCTGTGGCTTTTGAACCAAAAAAAGGTAAATAATCCTCGTCACTAATTTTACCCAAATGCATACAGGCTTCTCGAAACGGCGGAACATGCGTGAGTACAATAATTTTTTTTGGATTTAATTGAACTGCTTTAATTAAATCGTCATGTAATTTTGCGGCATCTACATCAGCAAGTTCTTGCATTTTTTTCAACAATTGCATTCGGCCTAATAATTTTTTTTGAAATAAATCATTTATCAATCGACTATCATTTAATGAAACACGACTGTTTTCATAATCACCTAATCGGCCATCTGCCCAGCCATCTTGGCCTAACAATATAATTTCATTAGTTAGTTGTTGAACACCAGAAGCAGGCAACCAATATAATTTATTATTTGTTTGCGTTAGAGTTATCATTGCCTCACGCACTTCTGCGACTTCGCCAAAATAATAATCATGATTGCCTAATACAAAATATATTGGTTTATGAAGATAGCTCACCATTTCTTTCATCATATCTTCGATGCTGGGCGCCTCTGCAATATCTCCTGTGATCAACACAGCATCGGGTTCGACGCTGATAATCTTTTGATAAAATTCTTCGCGCTTGTTTTTTTCAAGGAAATTGAGATGAATGTCCGTCAACCATGTTAATTTCATAATTTCTCAGCCATTTATAATATTTTTAATTCGTTCCATGACTGTGGCGACACGTCGCATCGTTAGAGATCCATGGTTTAAATGCCCAGGTAAAGCAATCTTAAATTCATTACTTGATATAATTTTTTCAAAGAAATTTTTTATATAATTCTGCAAAACATGATTTTCCCGCCAATTCCTCGGCAATTTCTTCACGTCCGCTAACCATAGTAAGAATATCTTCAAAATCATGGCTAACAAAATAATCGTTTTTTCCTCTTGCTTTGAATGCCTCTATTTTTGTAGCCAACAAATATGACGAGCTAGCCGATTGCACGACAAGATCGCTTGCAATGTGATGAGAGATAGGATTTTTAACAGCTTCTTTATACCAACGATTACCAAACTTTAAAATATTTTCATCTGTAGGCATCACATCTAAAATAATATCATCACAAAACCATCGACACAGAACTGTTTCGCCCAGCATTTGCTTAAAGCCCTGTTTTTCTAATTTTTTTCCAAATTGGTAATATTCCGACAATGAAACAATATCAATAATGCAATCAACATCACGGGTTGGCCTCACATCTAGAGACAAAGGATCCGAAATAAATAAAGAGGTAGTGCAACCACCTAAGTACACAACTTCATTATTTAAGCTTCCCAACTTTCTTGCGACGAATTCCAACATTTTCAAGTTCGCCGTCATTCGATATTTTCTGCTTTCCATTGAGCATGTCCCTCAATAATTTTATTGCAATATTTTTTTCTCTGGCTCGACCACTTCGTATGGCGTCAATCAATACAAGTAATTCGTAAAAAAGCGGATCAGGAAATTGAGATAATGACTCGGGAACAGAACTGTAAAGCGGCTCTAACGTTAGGCCTCGTTTATCACCCTCAGCATAGGGCCAAACGGGAATAGGATCATCGCCTAAAATAAAATGTTTTGCAAGTACAGGAGCCGCATAACTCGTCGCAATACCGCGAGTATATGCACCCAGCTCAACAGGAAAAAAATATTTTACCGCTGAAATGAGACATTCTTCGCAAGCAGATTTGCTTGGCATAAATACTATTTTATTTTTAGGATCTTCAGTAATCACTGGGCTTAAAAGTCCAGACAATACTAATCGTTTAATCCCCGCGTTAACTTCAGAAACACTCATGCATAAAAGTACAGACAATCTATTTTGAGACATCACTTTAGGATGATCGCTCGATAACGTCATCGTTGATAGAATTTTTAGAAGAATGACTATGTCTTGGGGTTTTAGCATAAGCTTAATCCAATTATAAATGTCCTAAATATTAGTATAGCATAATTATTCGCTATTCGCGATTCGCGAATAGCGAATAAAAATTAAAATAAAGATGCCCATAACAGGTACCAGGATCCTTTTTTAATTAAAATGCTCAACAAGACATTTAATCGTAACGCTTTCATAATGAACAAAAACATTGCTAAAACTGCATTTTTATTCATAGCTGGGTTATAATACCCCCCCCTCCAACTTATGCTGGATTTATTCCAAAATGCAGACCCATCAAATAGTCAAAACCCTGCAAACAGCTGAACTCGGTTATCGAAGAGCAACGCGCAATATCCCCGGTGTACGCAGGTGTTGTCCTACTATTCCTTCGCTTTTGCTTAGGGTGGGCTCTTTTTTTTCTCCCGTAGTAGCTTGTACTACACTATTTTTCTATATCGTTAATAAAATTTCAGGTGGCAAAATTCCCAATCCGGAAGAAACAGCGCATGAATTGTATGACCACACACTGATACAAACCACGCCTGGCGAACAGAAAAGGGCTCAAAACGCCCTGGTCCCGAGAAACAAGGGTGAGTTAGTCTCTGTAGCAGTTCGCATGACCCCTGGTGTTGGCGAGCTTTTTTTGCTTAGCAGCATGTTTTCCCAAGCAGAAAAAAATTCACCCCATGATAAACTCATTGAAGAAGCCAATAAATTATTTTCTTGCAACAAAGACCTTGCGGCACTTAATCCTGAAGGAAATTGTTTTGGATTAGTGATTGCATGGTATCTCGCAACCCATCTTGAACTTCAGCAGGATTATTTTAAAAATCTCAATCAAGTGATGGATAAAGCAGGCTCCCTAATTGATCGGGAATTAACCCAAGACGAAAAACAATTAGTAAAAATCATTGCAGCCATTCAAAAAAGTCAGGCCGATCAATTTTGTTTTCCTCATCCAGAAAAAAAAGATGCTTTCGTTACGATTAAAAAAGAAAACCAAATGTCCTTTACTGTTTTTGAAGACAAGCATCTTGAGACTAATCTTAATCATATTGCTGCCACTGCGATTAATCTTGCGCTTCAAAATGAAGGATGTTTAGTCGAGTTAGATGTTTTTAAACCAAACTCCGGACATGCTTTAGGCATTGTTGCGAAAAAAAATCATCGAGGTGAAATAATCATTCAACTCAATGATCCGAATTTTCCAACCGCACCTTTTACTGACAATGAAAAAGCAATAGCTGCGCTAACGAATTTATTACAATTCAAATATGGAGACTATTTTTACGCGCGCTCTTCTTCCGCTAATCCAAATGTTCAATTAATCCTGTATCGAGCAAGGGAATTTTCTTTTAAAGATGTGTTTGATTATTCTCGTGCCGCACAATCCATTCCGCGCACGCTTCGTAATCCTTTTGCAATCAGCCCAGCGTTAATGAAACAATTTTTAAAAGATATGGATGCTAAGGAAGACGACGCTCAGAAATCTGAAGCTCGACTTTTGACATTCAGCTCCTAAAAACCAAATCTTACAGAATGCGACAAAGCCGTCATAGGCTAAAAAGGTGCATCTCTCAGTTAACTCGGGTAAAATATTGCTTTTACTTAAAAAGCAGAAAAATTATGCAAAATGAATTCCTTTTTACCTCCGAATCCGTCTCCGAAGGCCATCCAGATAAAATCGCGGACCAGATTTCTGATGCGGTTTTGGATGCGATTTTAGAACAAGATCGCAATGCGAGGGTGGCGTGCGAGACCTTTGTCAAAACCGGTATGGTCATAGTTGGCGGGGAAGTGACGACCAAGGCCTGGGTCGATGTCGAACATATTACGCGTAGCGTGATTCGTGATATTGGTTATAACAGTTCCCAGATGGGATTTGATTGGGAATCTTGTGCGGTCATGTCTGCGATTGGGAAACAATCGGCGGATATTGCGCAAGGTGTCGATCGGAAACACCCAGAAGAGCAAGGTGCTGGTGATCAGGGACTCATGTTTGGTTACGCTTCCAATGAAACAAAAGTATTAATGCCTGCTCCGATTTTTTATGCCCATGAATTAGTTAAACGTCAGGCGAAAATGCGAAAAGAGAAAAAAATCGCATGGCTTCGACCGGATGCGAAAAGCCAGATTACGTTTCGTTATAAAAATAATAAGCCGATTGGTATCGAAGCCATTGTGTTGTCTACGCAGCATGATCCGGATGTTTCACAGGATGAACTAGTTAAAACAGTGATTGAACAAATCATTAAACCGGTTTTACCTGCGGAATGGATTGATAAAAATACCAAATTTTATGTGAATCCAACGGGGCGTTTTGTGATTGGTGGACCGTTAGGCGATTGCGGCTTAACCGGACGGAAAATTATTGTCGATACTTATGGCGGCATGGCACATCATGGCGGCGGTTGTTTTTCAGGGAAAGATCCCTCTAAAGTGGATCGTTCAGCGGCTTATGCTTGCCGTTATGTGGCGAAAAATATTGTGGCAGCCGGCATTGCAGAGCGCTGCGAAATTCAAGTGTCTTATGCGATTGGAATTGCTGAACCCATCTCCATTCGTGTTGACACCTTCGGCACCGGAAAAATTTCAGAAGAAAAAATCATCCAATTAATTCGCGATCAGTTTGATTTGCGGCCTTATGGCATTATCAAAATGCTGGATTTATTAAAACCGATTTATCGGCAATGTGCGACTTACGGACATTTTGGCCGTGAAGATCTTGATGTAAGTTGGGAAAAAACAGACAAAGCCGACGCCCTTCGAAAAGCAGCAGGAATTTAATTATGTCACTGATGAACTATGCGCGCGATCTTTTTAAAACGAGCCAAGATGCTTCTATTTTAAAAAATCATCCGGCGATTCCGGTGATTATTGATACATTAAGCCGCAAAGAAAATCATCATCTTGTTCTTCAAGGTATTTTTTCAGAAAAAATTCAGTTGGCGTTATTGGAAAGTGTTGCGCTGCATTTAACAGAAGGGTCTGCTCCCAAATCGCTTCGGCAGTCTGAAATGATTTTTTTGAATACGAAAGCGCTTAGCGGGCTAGATGCGAGAGACATTCAGCAGGCATTTTCACAATTTTGCGACACGATTTCCGCTGAAAAAACAATGATTTTTGTTTTAAATCAATTTGATTCAGAAAATCCGCTGGGCAAATTATTACAGGGTTGTATTTTGGATCCGCGTTTCCGTTTGATCATTTTAAATGGAACAGCTAAGGATTTTTTTGTCACATTAAAATTAACGGATATTTCTGATGCCGAGCGACTTTTTTTATTAAAAAGCTACAAAACTGAATTAGAAGAGTATCACCATGTGCTCATTGCGGATGAAACATTTGCTGCTGCGTTGTCCTTAAGCGCGCATTACTTATCGATGGATGCTTCATTTGAAAAATCATTTGAATTGTTGGACTCGGCTTCAGCCCGCGCGAGTTCAGACGACCAGGCTCAATCAAAGCCCATCGTCACTCCGATGACTTTAATGCAAGTGATTGCAAGTTTGACGGAAATTCCCGTTTCTCATTTGCATCATGCGGTTTTTCACTCAACTAAATTTATCGAAATCCTGCAGAAACAGATTTATGGTCAAGATGCAGCGCTCGGAGTGATTGCAAACGCCCTGCAGCAAACCTGTATTCAATTGCACGAAAAAAAGGGCCCTTTATGCAATTTTCTGTTTGCAGGTCCTGCCGAAACCGGCAAAACCACCGTTGTCATCGCCATGGCAGAACATTTGTTCGGGACACAAAAAGCATTGGTGCGCATTAATCTGGAAAAGAATTTTCATTCTTTAGCTGATATGCAATTATTTTCAAAAATACGTGAGCGGCCTTATTCGATTATTTTAATTGAAAATATTCATCATGCGCCGGCGGCGACGGTGAATCTTTTCAAAAATATTTTGACATTAGGTTGTGAAACTGATGAAAACGGTCACAGGGTCGATTTTTCGCGCGCGATCATTGTGATGACGACTACGTTTGGTTCAGAACGCATTGCTGCAATATCACAAACCCCTGCGAATGATTCCGGGAAAACACTGGATTTGATGCAGCTCGTTTTGAGTGAACGAAAAACTGAAACGACGGAAACCCTCGATCATCGCATTTCTACCGAAGAACTTTGTGAAGAATTATTGCCGATTCTGGAAGGTTATTTTTCTGCTGCTCTGTTGCAGAATATTCATATTGTTCCCTTTTTACCGTTAGATTATGCGGCCGTTGAAAAAATCACTCGCTTGAAAATTAAAGCGCTCGCCAAACAACTCGAATGGCAATTTGGCATTGAATTATCTTATGCGCCCGAAGTGATTAAATTTTTGGCTCATGAGGCCGTATGGCGGAAATCCACTAAATCGCTGACCAAAATTTTTGACCAGAATCTTTATTCGGCGGTTTCGAATGAAATATTGGCGCATGCGGATGATAAAAATCGGCCTAAGCGATTGGCGTTGCAATTGAATGATGATGGGCAGTTGTTGCGGTGTGAATTTATGAGTTCGATGGGGACGCCGGTTTACAACTAACTCAGAGAAAGCTGTCATTGCGAAGCGTGCTTTTTTACGCTGAAGCAATCTTTTGGAGATTGCTTCGCCCTGAAAAGCAGGGCTCGCAATGACGGGAAACACTATTGATAGGTGTTAACTTGAAAATAAAATTTGGCAACCCCGCAAGCTTATTAACTGTTTTGATCACGCTCACGGCGCTTTGCGTGGCGGCGCAAATTACATTTTTTATTATTCATTATAATGTCTCTGATCTCGTTGATTCACTGGTACAAAGCTCATTAAAAAGTGAAATTTTGCATCCTGTTATTCTGATCCCCTTGGGAAAATTTTTATTGATTCAGCTTTTGAGTTATGCCGTTATTGTTGCTTTTATCTGGTTTTTGACGAACGCCTTGTGTGAATTGTTTTCTTTGTCTAACAGGATAGTATTAGGATGCTTGATTTGGCTTACTACTTTTACTGCCATTCTTTGTTTAAATAATTTTTATTTTCCGGATTCATTTTTTGCAAGCTTAATTCCGACATCTTATTCTCTGTTAGTTTTATCTTGCAGTCTTTTGTCTGTTGCGAGCTTACTTGCCTTTTCAGAAATTTTTTTGAAAAAGAAATATGTTCGGGTTGGTAGTTTATTGTTATGTATTGCAGGCTTTTTTGCAGGATTTTATTTTTATGATGCGCTAGCGATTCACCCCGCGAAAATATCAAACAATTCCGAAAAACCCAATATTATTTTTATTGGCCTTGATTCAGTACGACCGGATTTTATTCATTTTTTTGGAAACCAAAGCATAAAAACGCCGAATATGGACCACTTTTTGCAATCGGCGATGATTTTTTCGCATGCTTACACACCCCTGGCGCGCACCTTTCCTGCTTGGGTCAGCATTTTAACGGGGAAATATCCGCTGCATAATAATGCGCGCACCAATCTGGCAGATCCTGATTTGGTTTTAAAAAATATTACATTAGCAGAGCGTTTGCAGCAGGCGGGATACGAAACTTTTTATGCGACCGATGAAAAACGTTTTAGTAATATTACCAAGAATTACGGTTTTGATCATATTATAGGCCCTGATATGGGCGTGAATGATTTTATTCTGGGGGGGCTTAGTGATTTCCCACTCACAAATTTATTAATTAATTCACCGCCTGGACGAATTTTGTTTCCCTATAATTACGCGAATCGGGCTGCAGCCATCACCTATGAACCCGATACTTTTTTAAAATTGGTTAAACTGGAATTGTTACAAAGACAATCTGATAAGCCGCTTTTTCTTGCTATCCATCTCTGTGTTTCTCATTGGCCTTTTACTTGGGCGAGGGATCTTCAGGGCAAGAATTTTTCTCCGGCAGAACGTTATCAGAGTAGCGTTGAAGCCGTGGATAAGCAGCTAGGTGAATTAGTATCATTTCTGCAGCATGAAAATTTACTGAAAAATAGTTTTGTTGTGCTGCTATCTGATCATGGTACATCTGTTGGATTGCCGCATGACAGAATCATTACAAAAACAAATTATCGAGGTGATCCTGCTAAATTAAAATGGGTGCCGATTTTTAAATTGGCATCGGCACCTGAATTTAGTCTCGATTTTGAAAAAGATTATAATATCAATACGGCTTATGGACAGGGCACGGATGTTTTAAGTTTAAAACAATATCATGTGCTACTTGCCATTCAAACGCCCGAACATCGTTCTGCTATTATTGCAAAACCCGCTTCGTTAATTGATATTGCGCCAACCGTGCTGAATTTTTTTCATCTTCCGTCTCTTGCGGATACGGATGGCATTTCACTTTTTTCTCTGCCAGTCATGCGTCCTCTCTTTATTGAAACCGGTCATAGTTTTTCAGCCATCGAGAAAAAAGATATTTTTGTAGAACAAGTGGTGAAAAAAGCCATTGGCATTTATGCAATTAATCCCACGACAGGTCTTCTTTTTGTTAAACCCCAATCGGAAAAATATCTTAATCTAAGCAAAGAACGGGCGGTCCTTTTTGATGATTGGATATTAGCGCGTTATCCTACGGTCTTGAAATCTAAAATTGTTTTAGACCCCGCTTCACATTCGTTTAAAATGGAACAGGATCCGCTTCCTGCTTTTTTTGTGATGGCTAATTTGAAAACGGGGGAATGGCAAATTGGATTAGATGGTGAATTAGCTAAAAAAGCGCCCGTGAAGAATCTTCAACACTTATACAATCAATTTTATGGAAGAGATTCGGCGATTTGAAAAGTTTCCGTCATTGCGAGACCTGTTTTTTAGGTCGAAGCAATCTTTATGAGATTGCTTCGACCGTAAAAAGCACGGTCTCGCCATGACACCAAGCAAGATCACTAATAAGCATTAAAGGTAATGGTTGCGGCACCGCTGGAACCCGTTGTGGCACAGCCGCTAATCACCACTTTTCTATTGGATTGCAATAAACTTGTCATTTGCGCACAACCTTCGCCGGGGACGCTCGGCATGGAGATCACAAAAGAAGATGCGCTAGGGGTTCCGGTAAGAGTAATAGCGCCACCCCAAGGAGATGCAATTTTAGAACCCGCTGGCAAGAAAGGTTGCAAGCCAGACATGGTCATACCTGTATAACCACCATTAGCATTCAGATAATTTTCAGAGGCTGCAGCAATGCCTGTAATCGTATCAATCGCTGAATTCACTTTTTGTCCCAGAGAAGCTGATTGATAGTAGCGAATAGACATCACAATAATCATTGCGGCGATGGCGAGCACTAACATGATTTCGAGCAGTGTCACACCGGCCATGCGAGATAGGCGCTTATTCATATATCATCCTTTTCCATGTATTGATTAACATAAAGATTACACTTTCTTTTTTTTCTAAGCAAGCAATGAAAATAGCCTGAGTCCCTGATTTTTTGTTACTATTGCCAAAATTTAAAAAAGGATTTGTCATGAAAACGACTCTCGACTCAATTGAAATTAACCCACCCCAAAAAGAAATCGGCAGCTGCATCTGGTTGCATGGATTAGGCGCCGATGGGAATGATTTTGTGCCGATTGTTCAGGAATTGCACTTGCCGCATGAGATGCCGTTGAGATTTGTCTTTCCCCATGCACCTATGCAACCCGTCACCATCAATAATGGTTATGTGATGCGCGCCTGGTTTGATATTTATTCGCTTTCACATTTTCAAAAGATTGATGAAGAAGGAATTCAAAAATCGGTAAACCATCTGGAAAGTTTGATTGAACGCGAAATGAATCGCGGCATACCGGCGGAAAAAATATTTTTGGCGGGATTTTCTCAAGGAGCGGCGATTGCGCTGGCCACGGGATTACGTTATTCAAAGTCACTCGCGGGTTTTATTATTTTATCTGGGTGTCTGCCGAATTACGAAAAAATTATGGCAGAAGCGCATCCTGCCAATTTTACGACACCCATTTTTATCGCTCATGGGACGGTGGATACGGTTTTACCTTACGGTTTAGGCGAACAATTACGGGATGTATTAGAAAAAAATAAATATCGGGTGGCATGGCACAGTTATCAAATGGCGCATTCCGTGTGTGAAGAGGAAATTGGTGATTTAGCGGACTGGTTGCAGAAACAATGTGAAGTGAACGTCATTGCGAGCCGTCGTTAGACGGCGAAGCAATCTCTAGAAAGATTGCTTCGGCGCAAGGAGCGCGCCTCGCAATGACGAGAATCTATCCAAAAATGTAACCAACACCGAGGGATAGTAAATCCATATTGCCGGTTTGATTGGTTCCTCTTGCCCGCATCCATTGCGCGATGATCGGAACATTCGGTGACACGAGATAATCCGCGCCTGCGCCAATGTAAAGCGAAGTCGCATTCGTGGATCCCGAGGTGATAGTGAGACCACTAGCCGCAGCTGGATTACTGATCGAGGTGCTAGCACTTAATCGTGCAAAACCCAATTTAGCAAAAAATTCAAAACCCGTGTCCATCATAGGTAAAATCGCTTTTGCCGCAGCATCATAGGAATAATAGGTGCTTTGCGCTGCTAAGGTTCCTGCGCTATTACGGATTTTTACTTTACCATATCGGCTATAACCCAATTCCGCTCCAAAAAACGGATTGAATTTATAACCGCCATTCACGTTCCACGCAAATCCATTGGTACCAATCGATGAGCCCGAACCAAATGACACACTGGAAAGTTTTGAGACCCCGCCATTGGCATCAAGATACCAACCACTCGGAATCGGCGGGCAACTTGCAAATGTTGAAAGGGAAAAAAGTAATGTCCCTAAACCTATTGTTATTTTTATTTGATTGCTCTGACGCACACATCCTCCTGTCTAATAAATAAAAAACGGGCTAGAAGCCCGTTTTTGAAAATGACATTTGACTTGTTTAAGCGATTTTGTAAACCAAGCCAAGGCTAAACATGTCAGATTGTGGTCTGCCAAGCGCGCTGATTCTGCTGTATTCGGTATAGGTATACTCGCCGCGCAGATCCCAACATGGCATAATTGTGGTTTGACCACCCACGCCAACGTGCCAACCACCTTTGTTGGAGTTTGGTCCATTGAAGTGAGAAACCGTACCACCTAAACGACCATAAATCATGCTTTTATCGTTGAGGTACCAGCCAGGGATAATACTTGCGCCATAGCCCCAGGTTGTGCGAGCAGAGACTGAACCTTGCCCGGTGTTGTTGGTCTCGCTGCCAGATCCAGGGATACCGAAGATTTCACCAGCAAGATAAACGCATGGGGAAACGATTGCGCCGTAACCCAATGAGATGTTGCCTGTGATTCCACGATAGTAGCTGTTGCCAGCACCAACGGTGTTGTTGCTTAAGCTAACGCCAACATATGGCGCGCCTGTGTTTGCGCAACATGGACTTGCAATAGCAACAGATGAACTTGCTGCGATAATTGCAGTTGCAATAACTAGTTTTTTAAACATAAATTTAGCTCCTATTAATCTTTATACTTACTACGAGTTTAGCTAGCCCAGCTTACCTTGAGTACCACAGTCTATGTATACTTACGGTTTATCGTCCGGATAGACTGCACAGAGATACTTGGTAAGAAACTTTTATCTGCGCTTCTTCGTTTCCGAGGTTGCATCAGATACAAAGATACGAAGATCATATAATATTTTGCGCACTTGTTCAACACCTTACAACAAATTAGAATGAATCAACGGATCGCGGTTTGCAAAAGCCCAATACGCGTGGGCTCGCAGCCAACTGCGAAATTCAAAACATTCAAAAATGGCAGGGATTATGCCGACATTTTCAGATTCTTCAGCATTACAATCACTCAGCACCACCAAAGTTTTAATTACCGATGACGATGAAGCAACGCGAATTTTATTGCGTGCTGCGATCACGCCGTGGGGATACAAAGTCATCGAAGCAAAAGATGGCGAAGAAGCCTGGAACATTTTAAAAGAATCTCGTCCCGAAATTTTAATATTAGATTGGCTGATGCCAAAACTGGATGGCGTCGCGCTCTGCCAACGCATCAATCAAGAATTAAATTTTCGCCCTTATATCATTTTCCTCACTCGTATGACGGGGACTGAAAATGTGATACAAGGACTAGAAGCCGGCGCTGATGAATTCATGCTAAAACCCTTTGATTTATCGGAATTACGCATTCGCATTTTTGCGGGAGAACGCATCATAAAATATCGCAATCTACTCGAAGAACAAAATAAAAAAATTCAGTTCTATGACGGAAAACTAGCAGAAATGACTAAGCAATCGAAAATTCCGGTTGCAGAAATAGAAAAAACGCTGGAAGCTGCGATGCAGCTTTTGCAAAAAATGCCTAAAAATCCTTCATTGCAGGAAACAGAAAAAAAACTACAGCATATTCAAAAACTCATTCGGTCTGCAGCGCCTGCAGAAAAAAATTCCGTTACGGCTGCCATCAAAAAAACCAGCAGCCTCATCGATATGGAACGCATGAAAGCCTTTTTTGGCGAGGATAAAAATGCCATCAACGAATTTATAAAAACGTTTATTACCCTTTCATCAGAGCAAGTGAAAGAAATTGAAAAAGCGATTAAACAACGCAATCCGACCTCGGCAAAATACTTTTTTCATCTTTTAGGAAGTGCGTCGGGGAATAGTGGGATTATGAAAATGTTTGATTTATGTGGTAAGGGAGAAGCGGCTGCTACAAAAGAAGATTGGGATACGGCTAAACAGTGTTATCAATTGCTGGTAGACGCTTTAAACCAATTAAAGAAAGAGCAAGAATAATAAATACCGTCATTGCGAGCCGGCGATCGGCGGCGAAGCAATCTTTAAGAGATTGCTTCAGCGCAAAAAGCGCGCTTCGCAATGATGAAGGACATCGCGACGAGGTCCAATAATCAAGGGGTTTTAACCGCTTTCAAATAATTTGAAAGAACCGTCGGTAACGTTTTGGTATCAATCGGCTTAGAAATATAACCATCACAACCTGCCGCCAACGCTTTTTCTTTATCACCTTTCATGGCGTACGCAGTGACAGCAAGAATCACGATATTTTTATAACGAGGATCTGATTTTAATTTGCGAGTTAACTCTAATCCGGTCATGCCAGGAAGTTGAAGATCCATTAAGATCAGCGCCGGTTTATAGGTTTCAAGCAAGCTTAGCGCTTCTTCCGCATCGGTTGCCGTGCGCGCGTCATATCCTTCAACCGTCAGCAGAATTTTTTCCAGCTTCAGATTGATCGGATTATCGTCCACTATCAAAATCGGCTCGCCTGCCATCTTGCATCCTTAATATGCCACAACAAACTGATAAAGCCACATAGCATAACGAATCGAGCGGACCAGGGTCTCAGGGGCAAATTCGCCTTTAATGAGGTAATCCTGGGCGCCGTCCAGCATGGCTTCATAAACTAACTCTTTATTAGATAATACACTTAAAATAATAATTGGTATATTCATAGCAAATCGATGGATTTTTTTAAAGGTTTCTAAGCCTCGGCTATCGGGCAGATTCAAATCCAGCAAAATAACATGAATCAGCTTAGTCGCAATGCACCGCAGACCTTCATCAACCGTCGTTGCGACATATAAATTGGGCTCAAAGTAACTGGCTTCTTTCAAAATTTCCCGCACCAGGCGCACATCCCCCTGGTTATCTTCAATGAGCAGAATATTAATTGTTTCGGCCATGGATTTGTTCCTTTTTGGGTGACAAGGTCACAATGTGAAACCAGAAGTGCATGACAGCTTTGATCGATTGCATCAGTATATCGATTTCAAATGGTTTGATGATATAGCAATTTGCGTGTTCGTTATAACAATAAAAAATATCATCTTCTGCTTTTGAAATCGTTAAAATAATCACTGGAATTTTTCTTAAATTGGGATCATTTTTAATTTCTTTTAATACGATACGTCCATCTTTTTTTGGAAGATTTAAATCAAGAAAAATAAGGTCCGGCAAAGTAACATCTGAAAAAGGATCATTTTTCTGCAAAAATTGCATCGCTTCAATGCCATTACTTATCACAGTCAAACGCGCTTTGCTTGCTGATTCTTTCAGCGCTTCTTCAAATAATCGTTTATCACCCAGATTATCTTCAATTAATAAAATCTCGGGCGATTCGATTTGCTGTTTTACCCTGGAATCGTGAAACAAAATTTTGCTCCTTTTCCAACTTCGGATTCCACCCAAATTTTTCCGCCATGACGCTCGACAATTTTTTTGCAAATCGCAAGTCCCACACCGGTTCCATCATAATCTTCCTTACTATGCAATCGCTGGAAAATTAAAAAAATCTGATCATGGAATTCCGGGGCGATACCAATACCATTGTCTTCTACTGTAAATAACCACTCTTGATTTGATCTGCGTACGGCTGAAACATTCACAACAGGCGGGATTTGATTATTAAATTTAATCGCATTTGCAATTAAATTTTGAAATAACTGCAGAAATTCACGCTGGTCCACCGTCACATCCGGCAAATCCGTTGTGGTAATTTGCGCTCCTTTTTCCTGGATTAATACACCTAAATTCTGGATCGCTTGATCGACCACACTTTTAAGATGAGTGCGTTCAAACCGCTTACCTTTGGTGGCCACTCGCGAATAAGCCAAAAGGTCTGTGATCAGCAACTGCATACGCTTCGCACCATCCACAGCAAACGCAATATATTCGTTAGCTTCCTGATCTAATTTATCATGATATTTCCGCGCTAATAATTGGGTAAAACTCGAAATCATGCGGAAGGGTTCCTGCAAATCGTGCGATGCGATATACGCAAAACGTTCTAATTCTTCGTTTGAACGTTCAAGGCGTGCGACCAGTTGTTTTAACTGTTCTTCTCTTTTCCGCAGTATCGCTTCTTCTTTTTTTTCTAAAAAAAAAGCTAAAAAGAGTGTTGCCATGACTAACACAACCACTCTAACAATCGCGAACACAACAATACTGGTATCACGAGAAAACCATTGTTCTTTTTCAGAAAATAACTGTAACAAACCCACTGCCAGTGGAATAATAATTACCAGAGGCAGCAAATATCGGAACATAGCTGCAGAAATCGTATTTTTGGCCAGCCATTCTTTTAGTTTCACGATGTAACCTCTTCATCGTTTTACCAAACTATTCCTGCTTTATCGGAAGAACAGCATAAAAAACACTGCCTTTACCAACCGTGCTGGTCACGCCCACTTCGCCACCTTGGGCTTCAACAATACGCTTTGCCAAGGCTAATCCTAAGCCTGAGCTCGGATAGAGTTTTGCGACTTTTTTATCAATTTGTTCAAATTCACGAAAAAGTCGGCTGAAATCTTCCTTGCGTATGCCAGGACCATTGTCCTCGACTTCAAGGCGAAATCGGTTATTTTTTTCAGCCAACAAACGCACGGAAATATGCCCATTTTCAGGTGCAAATTTCATGGCATTTGAAACATAGTTATAAATAACTTGTTTTAGCCTGCCTGGATCGATGACAATTTTTTTGAGAGAAGGATCGATTTTTATTTCGAAATGAATATTTTTTTTCTCGATAAATGCTTGAAAAATAGTACGCGTATCATCGAGCATTTTTTCGAGATCAATCGTTTCTGGATTAAATTCCATTTTGCCAGATTCGACTTTAGTGAGATCCAGCACATCATTTATCAAAACCAGCAAATGGCGGGCGCTTGTTAAAATATCGCCGAGATATTCTTTGTGGCTTAAAGGTACCGGACCGACTTTATCGTTATACATCAATTCTGCAAAGCCAATTATGCCGGTTAATGGCGTACGTAAATCATGCGTAACTCGCGCTAAAAATTCAGTTTTTTGGCGCGACGCTTCTTCGGCTTTTTCCTTGGCTTGCCTAAGTTCTTCTTCTGTCGAGCTTTTTGGTGTCATCCTTAGCTCCTGTAGCTCCTGATCTTACTATTATGTCATTATTTGTTGATTGTTAGAATCCTCTAATTGCCACAAAGCCAGTGGTAATGGCTCCGTTTTAATCTGTTGAATAATGCCCGAACGTTCGGTTTTTGTTAAAATTCTGCCATTTGAATATTTTAAGATTTGTTTTAGATTTTTTGCTGGCAATTGATACGTCCAGGTAATTTCTATTGGCCAAAACCTTTGATTGTAGACATACGCCAAAGCCACATCGCCTTCACCTTTAATATAAAACGTCGGAAAATAACGGGCAAATTGCGAAATGACACAGGATTCTACTAGTTTTGAACTCTGCTCTGGATTATTCAGCAATTTTTTAATATTTTCATCAAAATGATTTTTTGCAGGAGAAATCAAGGCCTGCATAGCATGAAAAATAAATGGATCAGTGAACATTAATTTTCGCGCTTTTTTTGGTGCGCCGCTTAAAGAATCTTCTTGTAAAGCATATTGCACCAGCACGATTCCCATGGATTCCAGCATTGCAAAATAATCGCCGATGGTTTTAGGATGATCGATTGTCAGTTCGTGCGCAAGACTATTCCATGTAATCGGCATGTCATAATGATTTAAAACGGCATTTAAAATTTCACGAAGATAACGTTCCTGCTTGCCACGTTTTTCTGTGTAACGACAAAGCCACGTCGCGTATTGTTTGAAGAGAGCATCATTCAATTTATTTTCTTTCGCCATCGAGTTGATCGCATCGAGATAGCCGCCGTGAATGAGATATTGATCAAACTCCTTAAACAAAATCGAAGGCTCGGGTTCGTGACCGAGTTTTAACAAAACGGTCTCACGAAAAGAAAGTGGGTTAATAATAAAATCGCCACGCTTCTCTTTTGGAAAAAAAATCTGGGTATCTTGAACGAGTGTTTTATCCAAACTCGTTAACATGAGCATGGTCCTTTGCATCAATCCGGAATCGAATAGCGGCTTGATCCCTTTTTGCCAATCACGGACTGACGTCACATCATCCAACAATACATAAATCACTCGATCGTTGGGCATGGCTTCAATCTGTTTTCTGACCTGGCGTTCCAATACGTGATAGTTCTCGATTTCATCACAGCCAAAAAAAGCGATGGCTTCCGGTGGGACCTCTTTTAGAAGATTTTGCATCCATAATTTTAACAAAGTGGTTTTCCCACTTTGATGGGGACCACACAAGGTGAAAAGGCCAGGAGAATCGATCGGGAATTTTTTTAATACGGAAAATTCATGGATGTATTTTTGGGATTTTAACCGAAGCAATTCCGGGTCTCGCTCAGAGAAGAGCGCGGCATCTTCCAGATGACTATTTTGAGCTGCAAAAATGCTGTCCATAACTCCATTATAAAGCCTTATTTATGGGTATCTAAATTTATTCATTTAAGCTCTATTATGAGTGAATAAACTTAGGCAACTAAAGCATATATAGTCCAAAAAGCAAGCTCTGAGCGTCTCATAACCACCTGAAAAATAGCCTCAAAAATTACCCATATATGAGTGTGATCAAATATAAACCATACTCATTAGGTAATCAAAACTAATGGGAAATTGAATGTATATCCGCCGCCACCGCCGCCATCAGGAAGAAAACTTTCACCGCACAGGACGTACGAATTTTGCTCGAATCACAACAGCACGAGTGATTACAGTTTTTGGAGCCCTATTGGGCTCCATTTTTTTATCTTCAGCAATCTTGGCAAATCCACAAGGTGGTCAGGTCAGCGGTGGTTCGGCAACGATTTCATCCCCCAGTGCTAACACGGTTCAAATTAATCAATCCAGCGACAAAGCCGTTATTGATTGGCAAAGTTTTAATATCGCTCCAAATGAAACGACTCGCTTCGTTCAACCCTCTTCCAGTTCCATCATCTTAAATCGCATCAATCCGGCAAATGGCGCTTCAAATATTTTAGGAATGCTGAAAGCGAATGGCCAAGTCTGGTTAGTGAATCCCGCTGGAATATTTTTTGGTGCATCCGCTCGTGTCGATGTCGCAGGTCTCTTAGCAACGACAGCCAATATTAGCAATGCCGATTTCATGGCTGGCAATTTTCATTTTATGCAATCGCCAGATTGGCATGGCTCAGTGATCAACGAAGGAAGAATTACTATTCGAGGTGAAGGATTGGCAGCGTTAGTTGCTCCCGGCGTGGAGAACCGCGGAGTCATCGTAGCAAAAATGGGAACCGTTGCCCTGGCGGCGGGCAACGAGTTCACTGTCGATTTTTATGGAGACAATTTAATTAATTTTGGTTTAGGTGGACAAGTTACAAAAGCTGCAGTCGATCAAAATGGCAATCCATTAAAAAATGGTGTGAGCAACTCAGGAACAATTATTGCTGATGCAGGTCGAGTTCAGTTGACGGCCGATGTTGCATCCAAAGTAGTCGACAACGCAATCAACATGAGCGGTCACATCATTGCACGATCAGCAGCGCAACATGGCAGCACAATTATTTTGAGCGGCGGTGACACAGGCACTGTTAGAGTCACGGGAAAAATTATTGCAACAGGTAAAAGAGCAGGACAAGTTGGCGGCACAGTAAAAGTGTTAGGTCAAAATGTTATTTTAGAAAAAAATGCAAAAATTAATGTTTCAGGTTATGCAGGCGGCGGTGAAATTTTAATTGGCGGCAATGCACATGGCGCAGGACCTGAAATGAATGCAGATTACACATTTGTTGGCAGCAATGTGAGTCTGTTAGCAAATGCAATTATAAAAGGTGATGGCGGCAAAGTAGTTGTGTGGTCGAATAATGGTACACAATTTTATGGAAATATTTTTGCAGAAGGCGGCGCACAAGGTGGTAATGGCGGATGGGTAGAAACATCCGGCAGTAATTTAGATGTGAGCGGCAGCACAGTTAACTTATCAGCAGCTAATGGCACCATGGGTACCTGGTTATTAGACCCGACTAATATTTGGATCGCTTCAAGCCTTGCAAATGCTCAAGCAGCGGGTGATCCAACAAGTGATACTTCAGCAAATACAGGCAGTGGCGGCAATCCAAATACTTTTGCAGGTTCCGGTGCTATTTCTGATTCATTCCTTTCTACAGGTAATCTGGATACAGCTTTAGGCACTGCAAATGTCATTGTCACTACAACTAATGCAAGTGGAACAGGCACTGGCAACATTACTGTTGTGAATCCAATCGCGTGGGCTAGCACCAATTCATTTTATTGACAGCAGCAAACAATATTACGATCAATGGGACAATTACAGATACTGCGGCAGGATCACTTCTATTAAATGCAGCTGGCAGCGTGACTCAATCAGCAGTAATCGGCGGGGGCCCTCTTAAAATAACCCAAGAAGGAACGGGTACTGTCACATTCTCCCAAGCTAATACTTATACTGGAACAACTACTGTTAGCGCGGGCAGATTGAGCGTTACTAAAAATACTGGATTAGGATCAGGTTCAGGCGCAATTAGTGTTACCTCAGGTGCTGTTTTAGATATGAATTTTGGCGCAACAGGGTCCTTAAGTAATACGGGCGCTATTACATTAAATGGTACAGGCATCAGCTCAGGGGGTGCATTAACAGGTTCTGATACGGTTGGAACCGATACATTAAGTAATGCAATTACCTTAGGAACAACGGCGACAACAGATTCAATTGGCGGCACTGGAACCATGATACTTAGTGGTTTAATCAGTGGCGGCGGCACCGCAGATACCTTTAGTAAAGTAGGAAGTGGCACAATTTCATTAACCGGCACTACTAGTTCCTATACCAGCACAACTACAATCACACTTGGTACCTTAAATATAAATAAAATCACCAATTCAGGTGGTGGCGGTGGCAATACAAGCTCATTAGGTCACCCAGCTAATGGCCAAGCAACTATAACCATCAGTGGCGGGGCAACATTATCTGATGCTAATACAGCTAGCAATGATTCAACTAATCGACCCATTTCAATCGGTTCCGGTGGCGCTATTCTTCAAGATACCAGCGGCACACTCACATTAACAGGCGGTATTTCAGGAGGTAATGCACTCACTTTAGCAGTAAATCCAGGCAATATAACAGTATCAGGAACTGCAATCAGCGGCACAGGAACAAGTTTGGCGGTAACGGGTAGTGGTGCTGGTATCGCACAAATAAGCGTCGCAAGTACTTACACTGGCGCAACAACAGTTAGCTCAGGAGAACTAGAAAATGGTGTGAATGCCGCGTTACCCGCAGCAACTATTTTAACTGTAAATGGCGGAATCTATAACATTAACAATTTTGCCCAAACCTTAGGTGGACTGGCAGGGACAGGTGGTATAGTTGAAAACACCGGTGGCGGCCAAACTTTAAATATTACCAGCGCAACCAATGGCTATTCTGAATCCTATGCCGGAAATATCAATGGAACCATGGCATTGACACTAAGCCTTACAGGCACAGGGTCACCAACACAATTCTTAACTAGCTCATCCAGCACTTATAGTCAGGGAACCACTATTAGTAATGGAATATTGAGTATTAGCAACATTGCAGCCTCAGGAAGCAATAGTTCGATAGGAACTGGATCAGTCACCCCTGCTATCTCAATTGGTGCGGCCGGAACTTTACAATATTCAGGCGCAGGCAGCCAATCAACTAATCGCTCAATCACATTGACTGGAAGCGGGGCAACACTTGATGTTTCAGGCACGACAACTTCTAGTTCTGCAGCCACCTTCAGCGGCGGTATCACAGGAAATTTCAATGTAAATTTAATAGGTTCGGGTTATGGTATTGAAAGCGGTGTAATTGGAACAGGTAATGATAATGTCACTAAAAGTGGTACCGGTACATGGGCATTAACAGGATTAAATACGTACGCCGGAACAACAACTATTAATGCTGGCACCCTAAGTATTAATACAATTCAATCAATTAGCGGTGGTGCCAGTTCATTAGGCAATCCTACTACCGCCCTCAATGGAACCATTACCTTAGGCAGCGGCACCAATGCAGCTACTCTATTATATACAGGTACAGGCAACTCATCCGGTCGATTATTCACTCTTGGCGGTTCAGGTGGGGCAACCATACAATCTGCCGCAGGAAGCACAGGCACATTAGCATTAAGCGGAAACATCACCAATGGCACAACGCCGCTTACTTTTAATATCAGCGGCAGCACGATTACAGAATCAGGCGTCATTGGCAGTGGTAGCGGCACAGTGGCCACCGCAGGAACAGGATCCTTAACTTTAAGTGGAACAAATACTTATACGGGTGCAACCACCATTGGCAGTGGCACCACCCTATTTATTGGAGCTGATGCTAACTTGGGGACCGCACCCGGAAGCGCCACGACCAATGACCTCAATATTAATGGCGGTACCTTGGAAACTACCGCTACTTTCACACTCAATGCGAATCGTGGCATAACGCTTTCAGGCGGTGGAACATTCTGGACAGCAGGAGCTACAAACCTGACATATAACGGTATTATCGCAGGCTCAGGTGGTTTTACTAAAAATGGCTCGGGTGGTGGTACCTTCGGCCTTTTAATCTTGGGTGGTGCGAATACTTTTTCAGGTCAAGTCACTCTTTCAGCAGGCACCCTCCAAGCAGCAGCGGCTAATATTATTCCCAGTACGGATATCGTTGGACTTGCGAATGCAACAGACAGTTTTAATTTAAATAACTTTAATCAAAGTATTGGCTCAATATATGGTGGGGGAACAACCGCAGGTCAAGGCAGTGTTTCACTGGGCTCTGCCACATTAACAATTAATCAAACACTTCCTGAAACTTATCAAGGTATTATTAGTGGTACCGGTTCAATCGTCAAACAAGGTGGTGCGACATTAATATTAGGCGTTAACAATTCCTATTCTGGTACAACGACTATTAATGCAGGTACCTTAAGTATTTCAGCTGATTCTTCTTTAGGAACTGCACCAGGAAGTGTGACGGCAAATTCCATTATATTCGGCGGTGGCACATTAGAAACGACTGCTTCATTTACGTTAAATAGTAATCGTGGGATCACACTGACATCAGGCGCTGGCGGCGGAACTATTTCAGTGGACCCCACTTTCACTACAACTTATAACGGCATCATCGCAGGAACCAATGCGGCAGATACATTTACTCAAGCGGGAACAGGTACTTTAATACTTGGGGGTGTTAGCACTTATGCTGGCCCAACCTCAATCAGTGCAGGAACGATAAAAGATGGTATTGCAAATGCATTACCGACAACCACAGCATTATCTGTTGCTGGCACATTAGATTTAAATGCTTTCAATCAACAAGTCGCAAGCGTAACCGGCAGTGGCACAGTGACAGATAGCGGTGCAGCTGCAACCTTCACAGTCAATAATAGTTCTTCGGATACGTTCGCAGGTTCATTAACCGGTGCTTTAGGGCTTACAGAAAGCGGCAGCAGTTCTTTGATATTAAATAGCGCTAATTCATACTCGGGTGCAACAATTATTAGCTCAGGCAAGATTGTCGATGGCATTGCGAATGCATTACCGACAGGTACAGCTCTGACTGTGACCGGAACAGGCACATTAGATTTGAATGGTTTCGCACAACAAGTTGCAAGCGTGGTCAGTACCGGTATTGTCACTGATAGTGGTTCTGCCGCTAATTTCACCGTCAACAACAGTGGTACAGATACCTATGCAGGTACATTAACGGGAAGTTTAAATTTAGTTAAATCATCAAGTGGTGCATTAACCTTAAATAGTGCGAACACCTATTCGGGCACAACTACAATTAATGCGGGAACAATCAAAGATGGTATTGCAAATGCATTACCAACCGGAACATCTCTTTCAGATTCAGGCACATTAGATTTAAATGGCTTCGCACAACAAGTGGCAAGCGTTACTGGAAGTGGCACAGTTACAGATAGCGGCGCTGCAGCTACTTTCACCGTCAATAACAGTAGCTCTGATAACTTTGCAGGATTATTAAGTGGCAGTTTAGCGCTAACAAAAACTGCTGCTGGCACGTTAACCTTAGCAAATGGAAATACTTATTCAGGAATTACTAC
>JAJPGW010000004.1 GCA_021325575.1 Gammaproteobacteria bacterium
ATTAAGCAGTGGTACGTTGACTGTTGGTAATACTGGTACAACTACCATCAGTAATAGTTTTGCGACAGGAAGCTCAGGCAATATCACTGAAAATGCTTCAGGCGGTACGTTAATCATTTCAGGTGCTAACAATAGTAATTATTCAGGTACCACAACACTGACTGCGGGTACGTTACAAGTGGGTGCTGCAACGAATTCTTTAGGTACAGGATCATTAGCCTTAAACGGTGGTACGCTGCAATCGGGTTTAACATCAACATTAGGTAACGCATTTAGTGTGGGTGGTGCAACCAGCATCGGTGGTTCGAATAATATTACGATGAGTGGCGTTGGTACTTTAAATAGTGGCAATACATTAACGGTTGCAAACAGTGGTACGACAACGATCAGCAATAGTTTTGCAACAGGAAGCTCAGGCAATATCACTGAAAATGCTTCAGGCGGTATGTTAATTATTTCAGGTGCTAACAATAGTAATTATTCTGGTACAACAACACTGACTGCGGGCACTTTACAAGTGGGTGCTGCAACCAATGCATTAGGTAGTGGTTCACTGGCATTGAACGGTGGCACATTGCAATCGAGTTTAACATCAACATTAGGTAACGCATTTAGTGTGGGTGGTGCAACCAGCATCGGTGGTTCGAATAATATTACGATGAGTGGTGTTGGTACATTAAATAGTGGTAATACATTAACGGTTGCAAACAGTGGTACGACTACGATTAGCAATAGTTTTGCATCAGGAAGCGCTGGCAATATTACTGAAAATGCGAGTGGCGGTACGCTGATAATTTCAGGTGCAAATAACAGTAATTATTCCGGTACAACAACATTGACCGCGGGTACGTTACAAGTGGGCGCTGCAACCAATGCATTAGGTAGCGGTTCACTGGCATTGAATGGTGGCACATTGCAATCGAGTTTGACATCCACGTTAGCCAATGCATTTAGCGTGGGTGGTTCAACCAGCATCGGTGGTACGAATAACATTACAATGAGTGGTGTGGGCACATTAAGCAGTGGTACGTTAACCGTCGGTAATACCGGTACGACCACGATCAGCAATAGTTTTGGTGCAGGAAGTGCAGGCAATATTACAGAAAATGCTAGCGGTGGTACGTTAATCATTTCAGGTGCTGACAACAGTAATTATTCCGGTGCAACGACTTTAACAAACGGTACGTTACAAGTCGGTGCTGCAACGAATTCTTTAGGTACAGGATCATTAGCCTTAAACGGCGGTACACTGCAATCCAGTTTAACATCAACATTAGGTAACGCATTTAGTGTCGGTGGTGCAACCAGCATCGGTGGTTCGAATAATATTACGATGAGTGGTGTTGGCACATTAAACAGTGGTACGTTGACTGTTGGTAATACCGGTACAACCACAATCAGCAATAGTTTTGGTGCAGGAAGTGCAGGCAATATTACAGAAAATGCTAGCGGTGGTACCTTGATCATTTCAGGCGCTAACAACAGCAATTATTCTGGTACAACGACCTTAACAAACGGTACATTACAAGTCGGTGCAGCGACTAATTCATTAGGTAGTGGTTCATTAGCCTTAAACGGCGGTACGTTGCAATCGAGTGTAACAACCTCATTAGGTAATGCATTTAGCGTAGGCGGTTCAACCAGCATCAGCGGTTCGAATAACATCACCCTGAGTGGTGTAGGCACATTAAGTAGCGGCACATTAACAATTGGTAACACTGGCACCACTACTATTAGCAACAGTTTTGCGACGGGTAGTTCAGGAAATATCACTGAAAATACGAGTGGCATGTTAATAGTTTCAGGTGCAAACAACAGTAACTATTCTGGTACAACCACTTTAACAAACGGCACGTTACAAATCGGTGCAGCAACCAATGCGTTAGGTAGTGGTTCACTGGCATTGAATGGCGGCACATTGCAATCCAGTCTGACAACCACATTAGGTAATGGATTTAGTGTCGGTGGTGCAGTTAGCATCGGTGGCTCGAATAATATCACAATGGGTGGATCAGGAACGTTAAGCACGGGAAATACTCTCACTGTTGGAAATAGTGCAACTACAACGTTAAGCGGTAATTTAAGTAACGGTGGCAGCATTACTGAAAATGGCGGTGGTACGTTAATCCTTTCCGGCGCTAATACTTACACGGGCAGCACAGGGGTTTCTTCCGGCATATTAAAATTAGCTTCTGCAGGCGCAATTGGTAATGGCACTACCTTGAATTCTTCTGCAGTGAGTGTTTCAAGTGGAGCCAATGTTGATGTGGAAGCATCGCTTTCTAACACGGCTACTACATTCACTTTAAATGGAACAGGTGGTAGTGCGGGTGCGTTAAGCTTTACCGGTTCTAATTTAACATTAGGTAACCCCATCTCGTTAGCCAGTGATTCTGTCATTCAAAATAATGCCAATTCCAACACAATAACCGGTGCAATTAATGGTGGATTTGGATTGACATTGCAAGGATCAGGAACTTTAGCTGTAGGAAATATCGGTACCGGCACGTCATTAGCCAGTGTAACTTCAACAGTTCAGAATCTTACATTGAGCGGTGGAACAGTCACGAGCACAGGAGCGCAAAACTATAATAGCAGTGCCGTATCATTAGGCACGAATAATACCTTGAATGCCGCAAGCATTTCATTCAACGGTGTTGCAAGCAATGGAAATGCATTGGCATTGAATGCGGGATCCAGTGGTTCAATTAGCGGCGGAAGCTTCAGCGGAAATGGTAATCTGACCATTACAAATTCTAATGGAACAACATTTAGTGGTGCAGTGAATGCAGGCGCTACAACATTAACAAATACCACCGGTACCATTGCCTTTAACGGTGGTTTGAACGCAACTAGCTTAAGCACAGCTAACCAAGCTTATAACTTGACTTTAGGTGGCAGCGGTACAATTACAAACGCAGTAAACTTCCTGAATACTGGCACATTGAATTTAGGAAATGGCGGCAGCACATTAACCTTTGTGAATGGTTTAGCCGCTAGTGGTAATGCAAGTAATCCTTCCGCTATCAATGTAAATGGTACAGTTCAAACTAACGGAGTGGGTTTAACGTTAGGCGCGATTACTTTACAAGGTGGTTCAACCTTTGCAACCAACAATTCAGCTGCGAGCGGTGCTAATTTAAATATTGGCACAATTACTAGTGGTGGCAATGCAGTGGCATTGAATGCGGGTACCGGGGGTACCGTGACAGTCGGTTCATTATTAGGAAATGGCGATTTGACTCTTACCAATTCAGGGGGAGCAACCTTTAATGCAGTGAACGCCGGAGTGATTACGTTAAGTGATACAACTGGCACCATCCAGTTTAACGGTGCTGTTACTGCAACCTCTTTAAATTCCGCTGCAAAAGGCTATGAAGTCCAAATGAATAATGGCAGCACGATCAGTAATGCCGCTACCTTCTCGAATACGGGCGGTGTCTCTTTAATCGGTACTAATACATTTAACGGCGGCTTAACCAGTACTGCAAGTACAACAACAATCAATGGCACAGTAACAACTAACAACAACGGTTTAAGTTTAGGGGCAGTGACCGTAGGTGGAGCAAGTACTCTTAAAAGTGGAAGTGGGGCGATTGCAGTCAGTGGTGCAATCAGTGGTTCGGGCCAGAACCTCACAGTCCAAGATGCTTCGTCTACGGGCACTGTCACTTTTAATAATAATGTGACGCTAAGTAATTTATTTACGAGTGCTGCAAACTATGCCGTATCATTGTTAGGTAACGATAATACGATTAGTTCCGGCGCAACGTTCAATAATACAGGCGGCGTCACAATTGGCAGTAGCGGCGGTGTTTCTAGGTTCACTAGTGGATTGACTAGCACAGCAAGCACAACGACTTTAGCTGGCACAGTGAATACCACCAATTCAATCATTTCATTAGGCACATCCGTACTTAACGGTGCAACGACATTAGCAGCTGGAAATGGTGCAATGAATATTGGTGCGGTGAGCGGTCAATATGCCTTAACCACGAATACCTCTGGCGCAACGACTTTCTCAAATAGCATGAATGTAGCAAGCATCAATAGCACAGCCGGTTCATTCGCTCTAAACGGTGGCAGTTTCACAACCTCAGGCAATCAAAGTTACACAGGCTCAGTCAATTTAGGTGCTGATACCACATTCACTTCTTCAAATAATGGTTCAATGACATTTTCAGGAATCGTTGATGGTACTCATGCATTAACGCTTAACAGTGGATCGGGAACGATTACTTTCAACAATGCAATTGGTGCAAGTCCTGCGCCCACAAGCATTAATAGCCAGGGCAGTGGTACGGTTATTTTCAATGGAGCCGTTGGCACATCCAGTAACCCTGTCGGCAGTGTGAACATCGCCGGCGCGACACAAATTAATGGCGGTAGCATAACGACCAGTGGTGACCAAAGTTACCATGCTGTCGCATTAGGGGCTGATACGACATTGACTTCGACCGATAATGGCAACATGACATTGAATAATGGTGTCAGCGGCAATAAAAATCTGACTATGACGGGTGGTTCGAATGGTTCTCAATTTACTATAGGTGGCGCGCTCGCTTTAAACAAACTGACCGTGAATGGATCGGGTGGTTCGAACCGATTGTCTTTGCAGACCAGTGATGCACAAAACTGGTCTGTGAGTGGTGCTAATAGTGGTACCGTGAGTAATCTTTCGGGTGTAACCAGCGCTGCTTTTAACGCAGTTCAAAATCTAGTGGGTGGATCAAGTAACAATAATACATTCGCATTTAGCGGCACTGGTTCAATTGCGGGTTCAATTACGGGTGGCAGTGCGGCCGGCACCAACAGTCTGAATTTTTCAAACTATGGCTCTTCCGTCGATGTAACGTTTAATTCGAATAATACATCGGGTCAATTCATGAATACCACCACTTTTACCAATATCAATGATGTTGTTTCCTACGCGGCTTCTGTTCAATTAACGCCGGTGGTTTCAAATCAAGTTGTTATCACGGGCGCCAGTGCGAATGGTGCAACCGGTGCGATTAATGACCCAGTGACTTTTAATGGATTTAATACTTTTATTGGAACACTCGGAAATAATGATACGGTTAGATTTGATGTGCCATTCACTTGGAACGATGGCATTGCTGTAGTAAATGGTGTCACTTTACACTTTATCAATATCAGTCTTGAAAATATCTTGCCAGAGATTGTGGCCACCGTGCCTGCTGATTTTAATGCCGTTATCCGCGCAACGAGTTCAGGTCCCAATTGGACGGATCTGGTTAATTATCAAAGTGAAGCGAGCAATGATAATTACTTCATCACGCCACCGCTTAATAAATTGCTCAACCAATCCTTGAAGGATGCAAATTGTACGTATACGCAGTTTGGTGTTTGCGGAAGCCTGGTATTGCACTAATCTTTATCTTAGGAAAAAGACTATCTAATTTGTGAGAAATATCTCACAAAATCGTAGGAGATGTTATAAATTTCCATCAGACCTTTTGTTTAACCAGTTGATTGATAATAGTATTTCTTTAAAACAATTTAATACTCCTGTCTAAATTTTTTAAAACCCAGTACTAACTGGCTGATATTCGATAAAATTCTCTTCGGCCAATGGATTGGTCACGGTGATTGAATGGACTTCTGCAACCACTCCTCGTTTTGCGTGTCCAAGGAGGGGTTTTTAGGCATGGATTGCTTTTAAGTTGAGCATTTTGGGGTGACGAAAGTTACCCCTTTTTTTTGCTTGTTTTCTTTCTGCGAATCATACGAGTTTTTTTTCGCTGTTGTTTCTCGGTTAAAACATTTTTTTTCTGGCGGAAAGGGTTTTCACTTTTTTTCACTTCAATTTTGACGGGCGTACCGACTAATTTTAATTTTTCCTGAAACGTATTGGCGAGATAACGACGATAGGAATCCGGAAGCGAGGTCACCTGGTTTCCATGAATGATAATGAGCGGCGGATTGTGTCCGCCAGCATGCGCATAACGCAATTTGATTCGACGACCATGCACCAAAGGGGGGGTGTGCGTATTAATCGCAGCCAATAAAATTTTCGTCAGTTGTGGCGTGGATAATTTTTTAGTGGCTGATTGATAAGCTTCATTGATGGAATCAAATAAATTCCCAACGCCGGAGCCATGCAGTGCAGAGATATAATGAATGCGCGCAAACGATAAAAAAGTAAGACGGCGGTCAATCGTGGTCTTGGTTTTTTCCCGTTCTTCGGTGTCCATGCCATCCCATTTATTCAGAGCGAGAACGAGCGCTTTGCCGCTTTCTAAAACAAATCCGAGCAATCGTAAATCTTGATCGGTCACTCCTTCACGAGCATCCATTACAAATAAAACAACATTTGCCGCTTCAATGGCTTGTAATGTTTTCACCACAGAAAATTTTTCAGTGGCTTCAAAAATTTTCCCGCGGCGACGAATGCCGGCGGTATCAATTAAAGTATATTTTTTTTCATGTCGTTCAAGTGGAATAAAAATACTGTCGCGGGTTGTTCCGGGTTGATCATAAACGATGACCCGTTCTTCACCTAACATGCGATTGGTCAGAGTGGATTTTCCAACATTGGGACGGCCGATGATGGCAAGTTTGATTCCGGTTTCTTCTTCTGACTGTACCTCTAGCGGATTTTCTTCGCGACTAAAAAGAGATTCGACGAGTTCGCTGACACCGCTATTGTGAGCGGCGGAAATGGCTTCGGGTGTCCCAAATCCTAACGAATAAAAATCGGCAATCACGATGTCGCTATCCAGACCTTCTGCTTTATTGACAACGAGTGTCACCGATTTATTGCGAGCACGTAATAGACTAGCAATTTGTTGATCGCCAGGATGGATGCCCGCACGTCCATCGACGAGAAAAATAATTTTATTGGCGTCTTCGATCGCTTGTAAGGCTTGCCCACGCATTAGCTTATCGATGTCATTTTCTTCTTCGGTGATGCCACCGGTATCAATGACAATAAAACGATGATCAGCGATATTGGCTTCCCCATATTGCCGATCGCGTGTCATCCCCGGAAAATCGGAGACCAACGCGTCTCTTGATTGCGTCAATCGATTAAACAATGTGGATTTTCCCACATTAGGACGTCCCAGAATCGCGACAACCGGCATCATAGTTTAAGTCATCCTATGGTGTACGCTGAAAGTGTTCCGTCTTTTGCAACCACGTAAATGACATTATTATCGACGACAGGCGCAGCTTGAATACCTGAACTATCAACTTTAATACGTGCTACAAAATGCCCATCCTGTTTACAGAGAAAATGTAAGTAGCCTTCCTGATCACCTACAACGACATAATTGCCAATCACTGCAGGGCCTGAAATATTGCGGGCTTCCAATTGGGTTTGGCGCCAGTCGACATTGCCTGAGCCTGCTTCAAAGGCCCATACATGACCCTTGCCATCTGAAACATACACACGATCGTAATCGGCTGCAATTCCAGAATAAGTCGAAATATCATGCGACCAACGCTGTCTGCCCGAATCAAAATCCAGTGCAGCTACTTTGCCTTGATAAGTACCGACATAGACTTTGTTGTTATAAATAATCGGGTCCGCATCGATATCAATCATGCGCTGAATCGCAAAGCTGCCATCGGGAATGGCAACCGTTTGCTGCCAAGATGAATAGCCATCACGTAAAGATAAGCGCGCGAGATTGCCATTGGCAAACCCGACCACGACATTGTTACGGCTGATTTGCGGAGCGCTTGCGCCACGTAAAATGAGTAAAGGTTCTGTTTGTTCATAATGCCAAACGGGATTGCCGGTTTGTTCTGAAAACCCAGTGACTTTGCCATCAATGGTTTTCACAATAATATAACCATTGCCGATCGCGGGTGGCGCTAAAATTTCACTGGAAACACAATTTTGCCAGAGTAGTTTGCCATCGCATTGGGATAACACGATCACTTGGCCTTTGCGAGTTCCGACAGCGACTAACCCATCATTCGCGGCAGGACCGGAGGTAATATCCGCTTTTGTGTCGACAGACCAGATTGTTCGACCGGTTCGGCGATCAGTTGCAGTGACTGTCCCACCACTTCCTGCAGTAAAGACCGCGGTTGGCGAAACAGCAGGGACTAATTTTAAATAATCCTCACCCATACCGGAGGTTGCACTGGATCGCCAAAGTTTTTGGACATTCAATTCCGTTCTGAAATTAACGAGAGGTGAGGGATCGGGTGTATTGTCTTTATCAAAAAAACCACTGCAGCCACAGAGGGTGGATGCCAGTAATCCCAGTAATGCTATTTTTATAATTTTCATGACTCATCTCTTCGCAGTGTAAATTGTTATTTTGCTAAATTGTCGTATTTCATTTGTAAAATAGGACGTGTGACTTCCGCGTTCGGTAATTCTTTTAATGCCAATTGATAAGAATTGCGTGCAGAATCTTTATCATTCATCGCTAAATAAGCATCGCCTTTGACTTCATCGATCATGCCCATAAAATTTTTATCATCGGCTTTTTTTACTATTTGTAAGGCTTTTTCAGGTTTTTTTTCCTCGATATAGATTCTTGCGATACGTAAACGGGCAATTTCGCGCATGGATTTATCTTTGCTGTTGTTGATCACCCAATTTAATTGGGTAATGGCCTCTGAATAGTCTTTTTTTAAAACCGCATCGCGTGCGATTATGAACGCACCCATTTGGGCATAAGGCGTATTGGCATAGTGGGTCATTAATTTTTGGGCTTGGACGAGGCTGGCATTGGTATTGCCTTCGGCGCGCAGTGACAGCATTTCATCATAAACACCCGAAGCATGAACCAACACTTTTTCACGATAACTTTGCCAATAATTCCAGATGGACGTAATACCCAGAGCAAGTGCGATACCGATGACAATGGTAGGCCCATATTGTTTGACCCAGTTTTTTAACTGCTGAATTTGTTCCTGTTCGGTTAAATACTCTGTCAAGGGTAGACTCCTTTATGGCTATACCTTTGGTGAGTGGGCATTTTAACGGATTTTCAGAAATTTGCACTAATGACTTTTAACCCAATCGATCAATTGGTCCTCTGGAATCGTTACTTGGGGGGTGGATTCGCGTAGGGGTTTGATCGTGATGGTGCGGTCTTTTAGTTCCTGTTCGCCCAGAATCATGCCAAAGCGCGCGCCAATTTTATCGGCTTTTTTGAATTGGTTTTTTAATGCGCCACCGCCGCAATGTTGGATTACATTGAGGCCTGGGACCTGATCGCGAAGTTTGGCGGTCAATTCCAGTCCTTTTTGAAATGCCGGTTCACCATCAGTCATAAAATAAATATCGAGCAAATGGGGGGCATGGCTTTTTTGTTGTAACAATAAAACAGTGCGCTCCATGCCTAATGCAAACCCAAGAGCGGGAGTCGGTTTGCCACCTAATTGCTCAACCAGACCATCGTATCTGCCGCCGGCGCAGACGGTTCCTTGTGCGCCTAATTCAGTTGTTACCCATTCAAATACTGTCTTCGTGTAATAATCTAAGCCCCGAACAAGACAAGGATTTAAGGTAAAGTCTAAGCCTGCGAGAGTTAAATAATTTTGTAGTTTATCAAAATGATCAGCGGATTCTGGATCCAGATGGTCCATTAATTTGGGTGCATTTTCGATTAAATGTTTTAAGCTGGGATTTTTGCTATCTAAAATTCGTAATGGATTCGTCGTTAATCGACGAAGACTATCTTCGTCTAATTCATTTTTGTGATCGGTAAAATAATTCACGAGTTCGTGACGATATGTTTTTCGCGATTCAATGGAGCCCAATGAATTCAGTTGTAAAGTGACTGCGGATTTTAAACCTAATTTTTCAAAAATTTTGCCTGCCATTAAAATCAATTCAGCATCAATGTCCGGTCCTTGTAAACCAAACACTTCTGCGCCACACTGAAAAAATTGGCGATAGCGTCCTTTTTGCGGACGTTCGTAACGAAAATTTTCTCCTAAATACCATAAGCGTTGGATTTGATTGTATAACAAACCATGTTCTATTCCAGCACGAACCGTGCCTGCGGTTCCTTCAGGTCTAAGAGTTAGACTTTCATTGCTGCGATCTAGAAAGGTATACATTTCTTTTTCGACGATGTCAGTCGCCTCACCAATCGAGCGTTTGAAAAGTTCAGTTTTTTCGAGGACCGGTGTGCGAATTTCTTGATAACCGTAACTTTGCAGCACGTCACGTAAATTATTTTCAATAAATTGCCACAAAAAAGTGTCTTGCGGCAAAATATCATTCATGCCGCGAATTGCTTGAATTGGAGCGACCACTTAGACCTCGTTAGTTTTGTTCGCAGGCTTTATCGGCGCCGCTATTTCAGGCAGCGTCGGCATAGCAGAAAAGGATGGATTGGTTATCGGATGCATTTCGCCGGGAGCGGGTGTCGCAGCGGGAGATGCGGGACTCTGTGTTCCAGGTATTGTGCCTTGAGGAGGAGTAACCGGTTGGGTTGTAGTTGGCAATGGTTTAACAGCAGGAACCGTCGTATTCACTGTTTCCGCCGCATTGACAGCCGCTGGCGGTGGATTTTCAGACGCTTCAGACGCTTTATTTTCCGTATCGCGGGTGTGTGATCCCCACCACATGGCTACTAATCCGATTAAAATAATAGCGATTAAATAAGTACCGTAACGCACATAACGTTCTGTTCGATCAATGTCTGGCGTGCTGAGCATAGGCGAAATCGTAGGCGTAGGCGGTGTGTTCATGCCAAGGTCTTCAATGGCTTGATTAATTTCATTGTCAGGAATCTTGACTAATCGGGCATAAGAACGCAAATAGCCGCGCATAAAAGTCGCCGGCGGGCCGTTTCGGAAGTCTTCCTTTTCCATCAAGTCGATAAAACGTACGCTTAAATGTAAGCGCGCTGCAGCGTCTTTTTCCTGTAATTGCATGGCTTCCCGCGCTGCTTTTAAGCGGGCACCGATGCCTGTACCTGTTGTATTCATATCTCGCATAGCATTTGTCATAGTTTTAAATGTCCATATAGGTCTTACGGTCCTCGGCATATCATAAAGCGAGTCCCGCTCTACGCCAAGCCCGTTTTTAGGCTTTTTTGATAGCGCAGACTGCGTCGGGTTTTATCTTGCACTTTACCCACCAATTGTCCGCAAGCCGCATCAATATTATCACCCCGTGTTTTACGGGTAATTGCATTAATTCCCGCATCCATCAAAGTTTGCTGAAATTTAGCAATCACCTGATCATCCGAACGCTTATAAATAGTATTGGGAAAAGGATTAAAAGGGATGAGATTCACTTTGGAACGCACCCCTTTTAATAAGTTAATCAGTTGTTTTGCATGCATCTCAGAATCATTGACACCCGCTAGCATCACATATTCCATGGTGACATAACGACGTTTTTCATCTTTAAAAAAATCTCTGCAAGCATCCATCAATTCGCGTAGCGGATATTTTTTATTAAGAGGGACTAATACATTGCGTAATTCATCATTGGGCGCATGCAATGAAACGGCCAGTGCGACATCACTGATTTCGCGTAATTTATACATTGCAGGCACAACACCTGCAGTACTGAGTGTCACGCGCCGCTTGGATAAGCCATAAGCAAAATCATCTAGCATGATATCCATCGCGCTGACGACAGGATCAAAATTCAAGAGCGGTTCGCCCATGCCCATCATGACAACATTAGTAATCGCGTGATCATGTAAACCATTATTTTGTGAAAGAGAGCGGACTGCGACCCACACTTGTCCGATAATTTCAGCGGTTGTTAAATTGCGATTAAAACCTTGCTTGCCCGTGGAGCAAAAATCACAATTGAGCGTGCAGCCTACTTGAGACGAAACACAGAGTGTGCCGCGCGTTTTTTCTGGAATAAAAACAGTTTCGATGCAATTGCCATCGCTTAATCGCAACACCCATTTGTGTGTTCCATCGAGAGCGGTATTTTCGTAAGCAATTTCCAGCGGCTTAATTTCAGCAATTTCTGCAATTCGATCGCGTAAGGTTTTGCTTAAATTGGACATCGCGTGAATATCTTGAACGCCATTAAAATGGATCCATTTTAATACTTGGTCGGCGCGATAGGGTTTTTCGTCGAGACGCAGAAAAAAATCTCGTAACGCCTGACGATTAAGACCTAATAAATTTGTTTTTTGTATATCAGTGCTCATAGTAATTCACGTCATTGCGAGGAGCGCTTTTTGCGACGAAGCAATCTCACGGAGATTGCTTCGCCATCTAACGATGGCTCGCAATGACCGGCGCTTAAGCCAACTCCGTTTTTTTCACATAGGCCACTATTTCTTCTGGCTTAAAAAAGTAAGCGATTTCTTGTTTTGCAGTATCTGGGGCATCTGAACCATGCACCGCGTTATGATCAATGGATTCTGCAAAATCAGCACGAATGGTTCCGGCGGCCGCATCTTTTGGATTGGTTGCGCCCATGATTTGACGGTTCATGGCAATTGCATTTTCGCCTTCGAGCACTTGAATCATGACAGGGCCTGAGCTCATGAAGTTGACGAGAGCATTAAAAAAGGGACGTTCTTTGTGGACGGCATAAAAGCCCTGGGCTTCTTGTTTGGTTAGATGCTTCATTTTGGCCGCAACAATGCGTAAACCGGCTTTTTCGAAGCGGCGGTTAATTTCGCCAATTAAGTGTTTGGCGACCGCATCAGGCTTAATAATCGATAAGGTTTTTTCAACGGACATGGAAGTCTCCTTTGTTGTAGTGTGTGTTCTTTAGGATGCGTATTATAGCGGAAATTCAAGTGGTTAGGACATAATTTTATTGCGCCAATTGCGGGCTTTGGTTTTAATGGCTTCTTCATCCAGCGTAGTGAATTCCCTCTTTTTTAAGAGTCTGACGCCTGCGACCCATACATCGCTGACTTGATTTCTGGATGCTGCATAAACCACTTGAGAATCAGCATGATACAGGGGACGCGTTTCAATATCATCGAGATTTATCGCAATAAAATCAGCGGATTTGCCTTTTTTTAAGGATCCCGTGATGTTTTCAAGCCCTAAGGCTTTGGCACCATTTATGGTTGCCATATAGATAGTATCTAAAGCCGGCTGGGTCGCTGGATTTTCAGTGGTATGTTTTGTCAAAAAGGCGGCGGATCGCATTTCACCCACCATATCCAGATCATTGTTGCTGGCCGCGCCATCTGTACCTAATGCAATATTCAGGCCTAAAGAATGCAGGCGCGCGACAGGGCAGGTGCCGCTGGCCAGTTTCATATTGGATTCGGGGCAGTGAACGATCTGAGGTTTCCCATCCGTTAGGATTTTTATGTCTTCCTCATTTAACTGACAGGCATGGATTGCAATCAGGCGGGGGGAAACCAAGCCTAATTTTTTAAGACGGGCAAGGGGCCGCATTTGATAATTTTTTAAAGAATGCTGTATCTCATCTTTTGTTTCGTGGACATGCATATTAATTTTTAAATTGTTATCTTCCGCAATTTTTTTAATTTGTAATAAATGTTCATCATCGACTGTGTAAGGGCCATGTGGTGCAATCGTTGTCAGAATGCGAGGATGATTTTTATATTCTTGAAAAAATTCCATCCCTTTTGCGAGATATTCATCCGGATTCTTCGCCCAAGCGGTCGGGACATTAATCACCGTCATGCCAATGGCACCGCGAATCCCTGAAATATCGACTGCTTTTGCAGTTTGCTGCAGAAAAAAATACATATCATTAAAACAAATGGAGCCGCCGCGAATCATTTCAGCAATCGCGAAAAGCGATGCATCATGAACAAACTCCTGAGAAACCCATTTTTTTTCAGCGGGCCAAATATAATTATTCAGCCAATCCATCAGCGCTAAATCATCGGCAAGGCCTCGAAAATAATTCATGGCAAGATGAGTATGCGTATTAATAAATCCTGGCAAAACCACATGAGTCGCAAAATGCTCGATGTGGGTTGCTGAATATTTTTGGGCGGCGAGTTCGATGGGTAGAATGTCTTTTATCAAATTTTTATCGATGACCAGCGAATGATTTTCCAGGACTTTTTTTTCTTCACAGGTAATCATCCATTTTGCTTGAATTATTTCATCCACTTTTTCCATGGCTTTTCCCAGAGACTATAAGATCAATAATAATCAGTATATCATATTGACTCTCACGTTACGTCATACCTTATGGTGTAGCTGGGTATCTTAGGAATAACGTTTTTATGGCTTACACAGTAAAAAAATTAGCTCAAATTTCAGGAGTCAGCGTTCGTACGCTTCATTTTTATGATGAGATTGGTCTCTTAAAACCGGCCTATTATGGTGAGAACAAGTATCGTTATTATGAAGAAGAACAATTGCTCTTGCTGCAGCAAATTTTATTTTTCCGTGAGCTGAAGTTTAACTTAAATGATATCCAGAGGATCATGGGCAGTGACGATTTTGACAAAATTGATACGTTATTGGCCCATAAAAAAATCCTCAAGGACGATCTCTCGCGCATCCAATCGATGCTGCGGACGATTGATAAAACGGTTTCACATTTATGGGGTAAAACTAAAATGAGCGAACAAGAAATATTTGATGGCGTAAGACCGCATGATGATAAAAAGCAAAAAGATTATGAAACCTATTTGCTGGATAAAAAAATCATGACCCAAAAAGATCTGGAACAAAGTTGGAAACGAGTGGAAAATTGGCAAAAAGAAGATTGGGAAAAATTCCATAAAAGCGGCGACGAACTGAATCAGTCGCTTGCTGTTGCCGTCGAAAAAAATCTCGCACCTGAGTCAGCCGAAGTGCAAAAATTAATTCGACGGCATTATGAAATGGTTAATTATTTTTGGACGCCGAATAAAGAAACCTACATTGGATTAGGCAATTTATATCGCGAACATCCTGATTTTCAAAAATATTATGCTAAGTTTCATCCGCAGTTAGTGGAATTTTTGATAAAAGCAATGAAAATATTTGCGGAGCGTAATCTCTAAAACGAACTCCCGCGGCTTGCCGCGGGTATTATCGTGGATAAGAATAGTGTGGACTATTATCGCAAAATTCATCTTTTTCTAAACCGATATATCTACCCATATATTTGCAAAAACTTGGGGCAAAATGCTGTCTAGCGGTTGGATCAAGGTGACCAATATCACTGCCTCTTTCTGCGAGTAACGCATCCTTGTCTTTGTCTTTATACATGTTTACATCAGCTGGACTATTTGCAGTTAATTGCGCTCGTTGAACGAGTTGATCATAAACAAAAATTTCTGCAATCGTTTGACCATGGTTAGAAACTGATAAATCAACTCTATTAGGATTTAACTGGGTTGAAGTTACTAAAAGATCATTGGACACCATTTGTCCGTTCATCTTAATTTTTCCTTTCGGTATAATTAATTTTCCATCGATTTCTTTAATAAACGGTTTTATATCACGTTCATACTCCGCTCGTGATGCATGCAAGTTCATAATGATTGGATGATAATTAGATAATTTATCATTTGCATTTTGTAATGTGGTTTGCTGAGCAGAGGTCAATGTTTCAAGTGGTTTTTTGGTTATTGCGGCTAATGAATCGATATTGCGGTTGAACTCATTCAAAGCAATCACATAGTCGTGTTTTAATGCGGGGTCAATTACGCCATCGTTATTTAAAAAGGGAAGTGTTCGCAACATGACATCGTTTGTTTTGTGAAAATTGGCTTGATCACAAATACGATGAAAAAACTCATTTCTTAATGTGCCTACTAAAGTAGAGGGTTCTTTTTCTAGTCTGGTATTTAATACAATGTATCCTTCCCTAAGACGCGGTAGATACAAACCATTTGCCTGAACATCGGCATCTATCAGAACTTTTTCAGGCGCTCTGACAAATGTGACCTTGTTCATTTGTGAAGAAATCCATTTGTATAAGGCGGGACCAAATAAACAGGGTACAGTTCGTGTGACCATCTGTGGTAAATTTTCTGCCAACGAGCTGCCTGCAAATCGAGCGAGTTTAGCTAAATAATTCATTTGATCGATATTGTTGATTTCTGCGAACTGCAAAGCAACCGGATTTTCAGCGGGGCTACACATAGGCAGAGAAGCGGCGATTTCAGGGCTAGTGTATTTCCACCAATAAGCAGTCAATCCCAGAGTCAATGCGCCTACCCCAACCATAGCCACCTTAAAGGGGTTCCACGATTGTGGCGCTTTGGACTCTTGAAGGGCTTGATGAATTGTTGCGGTAGATTTAACAATGGTTTTTTTGCGTCTTGATGTACTCATAGTGCCCACTAATTCTCTTAAAATAGACCATATTTTACACAGATATACTGATAATGGTCAATAGAAAACTAGTGGATCGAATCAATATAATTCAATAGTATCCAAAGTTTATCACAGCAGAGGCTTGGTTTAGTGTGGGAATTGAATGTAGAATACGCAAACTTGAGAGTCCATAAATCAAAAAGGATTGATTCATGAAAGCAAATTCATCGCGTTTTACGATTTATTTAGTTTCAATTATTGCAGCCATGACGGGTTTATTATTTGGATTTGATACCGGCATTATTTCGGGTGCATTATTATTTATTCAAAAGGATTTTCCCGTTTCAACCGAAGTAAAAGAAATGATTGTTAGTAGCGTACTATTGGGCGCGATGGCGGGGTCACTATTTTGCGGTCGTTTGACGGATTATTATGGCCGGCGAAAAGTCATGCTGATTATTTCAGCATTATTTATTATTGGCACTGTGTTGGCGACGACGGCTTCAGCAGTCACAGGAATTATTGTGGGTCGTTTATGCATTGGCCTTGCGATTGGGATTGGATCTTATTCAGCACCGCTTTATATAGCAGAAGCGGCGCCGCTTCATCTGCGCGGTGGTTTGGTTTCTTTTAATCAGTTAGCGATTACCATTGGGATTCTTGTTTCGTTCATCGTGAATCTTGCGTTTACAGAAGTAAATGGTTCCTGGCGTTGGATGTTTGCAATTGGCATTATTCCAGCGGTGTTATTAAGCATTGGTATGTTATTATTGCCAGAAAGTCCACGCTGGTTAGTAAAATGCGGTAAAGTCGATCAAGCGAAAAAAACCTTGAAATATTTACGAGGTGATGTGGATGTCGATCAGGAATTATCTGAAATTCAAAAAACACTGCATGTTCGCAGTGCGAGTTTATCTGAAATTTTTGCTTCTTGGTCGCGTCCGGTGTTGTTTTTAGGTGTGATGTTAGGTTTTCTGCAACAAGTTACTGGCATTAATACGATTATTTATTATGCGCCAACGATTTTTCAAATGGCTGGATTCCACAGTAATTTCAGTTCGATTTTGGCAACGATTGGAATTGGCGTGGTGAATGTGTTATCGACTGTTTTTGCGATTTATTTCTTGGATAAAATCGGTCGACGTCCTTTGCTTTTAGCAGGGTTAATTGGTATGTGCGTGAGCTTGCTTAGCTTAAGCTGGGCGTTTAGTTTTAATGCGCATTCAGACATGCTCCGCTGGATGGCGGTGGCTAGCACCTTTTTCTATATTATTTGTTTTGCATTTAGTTTAGGGGCAATGCTCTGGCTCATGGTCTCTGAAATTTTCCCCCTCCAAGTCAGAGGCATCGCCATGAGTGTGGCCGTATTTTCCTGCTGGTTCTGGAATTTTGTCGTCTCATCGACTTTTTTAACACTGCTTGAAAAAGTGGGCCCTGGCTGTGCGTTTTTACTTTATGCTGCGATGTGTGCATTCGGATTTGTTTTCTGTTTTTACAAAGTACCAGAAACCTCCGGTGTTTCACTGGAGCAAATTGAAAATAATATTCGCAAGCGCATGCCATTGCGTGCGATTGGTCAACCTGTTTTAGCGAATTTAACTTTGCAACAGGCTGAGCAATGAAAAAAACGATTATTTCCTGGGATTTGGGCGCAACCAAATGCGCGGTCGGTGTGGTTGATTATCATGAAGACAGCCAACAATTTTTTTGCCGCAAACAGCATTCTCTGAAATTAACAGAATGTCAGTCACTCGATGATTTAGTGAATCAATTTGAAAAAAACCTGGATATTTCCATGTCCGATGCGGATGCAATTTGCATTGGTGCGGCAGGGCAATATGATGGTCACTGCGTACAACTACAGGCGGGTTATCCGTATCCCATGGTCTTTGGTGAAATTTCAACTGCGCGACGCTGGCCTTCGATGGCTGTTGTTCATGATTATGTTCCAGTTGTCTGTTCGACATTTACTTCTTACATGAATGAACCCAACAATGTGAAATACCTGAATTCCCAAAAAATTCCATTACATGGTCGACGAGTGGCATTAGGCATCGGCACAGGTCTTGGATTAAAAGATGGCGTCATGTTTTCTAATGGTGACTTTTGGTTAGGACAAAATGAAATAGGGCACATTGGGATTGTCACGCCACCCCATGCAAAAAGTGAAGAGCGCGCGCGTCATCGTGAATTAATGCGTTTTTTGATGAGTGAGAAAAAGCTTTTACCCGGCGAAACACTTACCTTCGAAAAAATTTTAACGGGCAAAGGCATGGTGAATCTCTTCCAATTTGTGCATAACGCTCACGAACATTTTTCACCCGAAGAAATCGGTCAAAAAATTAAAAATGGCGAATCACCCGAAACCCTGGATTTATTTGCTTGGTATTTGGGTTTATTTGTCGGCACCGCACAATTAATTTTTATGCCTGAAAGCGGCATTTGGATGACGGGTGGTGTGTTACTAAAACACCTGGAAGCGGTCGATCGTCCCGCTTTTTCTCAAGGAATTTCCGCATCACCTGCTTATTCTGCCTCGCGAGAGCAACTCCCGTTAGGTGTACTTTGCAATGATCAGCATGCTTTTATGGGCGCAGCTTTTTATGCTGTGAATAGATTGATTCCATAAATGGGAAATTAATTCATTTTAAAAATATGCACAGCCACAAACTGATCTTTAGGAAAATTCCGTTTTGCGCGTACTTTATTGTGATTGCGAAAAAAGTTAAAAGACCATCGTGAATCGACAAATTTATTATTGCCGGTAGTGGTGCCCGCATTGCGTTCAAGAAATATTTTACCACTTCGGTTCGAACTTGCGATGACGGTAATTGCATGTGTACCTATTTCGTGATCTAAATACGGTTTAGTATCGACATAGCAAATCGATTCGTTGAGTTTAACTTTATCAAAATCACAATCAGCGACTTGATAATCCTTGGTTAACAGATTTTGTAGGATTTGATTAATATCTCCTTTTTGCATCGACACATTAACGACCGTCGTATCATTTCGGATTTCGATGACTTTAACATGTTTTTCTTCTAATTCCTCATCATCGCCAATGATATCTGCAATGAGTTTTTTAGGATTCGGTGCTTCTTTCGAATCTTTTCGCGAAACTTGCAATTGATACACAACCTGTTTTTTGCTGACAGGTTTATCAGGTGAAATAAAATCAGTCACCCCGTTTCCCATTGCAGCCATATGTTCAGCGGTTTCTAAACAGGAAAGAGCAAATCTAACAGCAAAGAATGAACGCTCAAAATCATCTTCTAATTTTACAATTTCAACTAGCATGTTAAAGAGGGTTGATGCATTGAACGCATTGCCTTTTTTATCTAACAACGCTGTATTTACCACCATTTCATCTTGAGGACGTAGTTTCACTACGCAATTATGCATGCCTCGCTCTACTGCTTGTCCCAGAAGATGGTTTCCGCTTTCTTCTGAATAAGTTTCTTCATGTTCTTCTCCGCGGTTAACAAAATCATCATCGCTATCATAATCAATTTTCGTTTCTGGTTCTTCGGCAGGAGTAGTTTTGCTTTGTAACATGTTTCCATTCGGGAAATGCTTATCAAAATGAGCAAGTGTTTCTGGATTTAAAAAGCTAGGACTTTCTGTTTTCTGTTTTTTTTCAGAATTTTCATACTCAGTTTCTGACGCTTTCCGCTTTCTGGAGGATTGATCCACTTCAGCTGTAGTATTATACGACTCTGTTGGCGCTGCGAAAGTGTCTTTAGCATCTAAAGGAGACGCTTGATTAATCAGCAAAGGGGGAGTATCAAATAAAGTTGGCTGAGAGGTTCGAGGAAATAATTTCGATAAGCTTGCAAGCTCCTCAGGTGTAAAAAGAGGGTGACGTTGTTGAGCCATTACTTTTTCCTCGTTTTTTAATCATATAATAATATTTAGTCTAAAAATTGTACTATATCTCTCTAAAAAGATAAATGCTTTTATTGCGATAGGCAAGCACGAGATAAAGAACTTAGTAATAAAAAATTATAAATATAATCATATACTTATAAATAAATGCAAACCAGGATAAAAGACCCTGAGCCACTGTTTAAAAATATTCCCCTTAATCAAGCTAAGTGCTAAGATATTTTTTTCAACATTATCAAGGAGCGATATATGAAGAAAGGCGTTATTTTAAGTGGCTTGGCCCTATTTGCAATGAGCACAATAGCATCCGCTGCTTCATTGCAATCTCTGACCAAAGACCAAGTCAATCAAATGATCGGCGGCAAAACCCTAACGACGATTCCATTGGTCACCATGAATCAAGAGTTAATGCAGGATAATCCTGTGACATTTACTTTGGATAAACAAGGTAAAATAACCGGTCAATTTGCCAATAAACCCGCAACGGATCCGCAAACCGATGAAGGCACTTGGATGGTGAAACCAACAGGTACGACCTGCGTCACTTGGCAACACTGGAACAATGCTAAACCCATTTGCGTCAATATTTTTAGCCTGAATAACACACTGATTTTTGTCAATCAAGATACCCAAAATTTCGAAAGCATGGTTTTAAAGACCAATATTCGATAATTGCAAAACTGCTGGGCCTATAAACCAGGCCCAGCAGCTCATCACAACCTTGTTTCCTTCCTTGTCAGATTGTTTCATAATACCTTAAATAAATTGGTCGAGGCGTGTGAATGAGTAGTTGGACTGGGATAGATTTTTTCATCTTTTTAATCTTATTGCTGAATACCCTGATGGGTATGTCACGCGGCGCCACGCGAGAAATCGTTGCCACTATGTGTTGGATCGCAGCCTTAGTCGTTACCATTAAATTTACCCTTCCGGTCATGAAATTCATCAATAGTTCACCGTTGATTACTACCGTGATTGCAACCCCGATGGTTCAGCGATTCATGCAGCAAATGGGACTGCCCCCTTTGACAGAACAAATGCTACTGAATCTGAATTATTGTATTAGTTTGCTAGTTTGCTTTATGAGCGTGATTGCTGCATCCGGAGTCATTGTCTCAATGTCAAATATTGTTGAAGTTTTTCCTTTTCCCTACCAGTTCCTCAATCGAAAACTAGGCACAGCACTTGGCGCAATGCGTGGCTTTGTTTTCACTTTGATATTCATCGTCCTCTTGCAACATCTTTTTATGGGAAATGTACCCGCTTCTTATTTCATTAATTTATTCCAAGGCTCCGCCCAAAAACTGGACAATTTAATCACAGCTCAGGCCCCCGAACGTTACCGAGAAATCCTCGAAGACCGAAATCTCTATAACGAACAAAATATTTTGAATGAATTAAAAAATCCGACCTAAATACTAACTTTCTATCAATTATAAAATAAAGAGGTATCCAATGTGTTTTGGGTGCGAAAATAAAGGCGAAGTAATCAAACAAACCCAAAAAGAAGCCAAAGAAAGACAACTTGGTATATCAGTATTAGGAAAGTGGAATCTATTTGTTGCGAAAAAAAAAGCAGCAGCGATAGAAGAAGTCTTGAAAGAAACGGCTATCATGCCAATCCCTGTAATTAATATTGTTAATCGTTATGCTTTTCGATCATAAAATACCGGGTCAAGTCCGGCTATCGGTTGTTCAATGACATTTGCAGATCCAGCTCTAGCCTTAATATTTGATACCGATAGCCGGATTTGACCCCCGTTGTCCCCCGCCCCCAATTGCCCTAGAATTGAACATCTGGTAATATTTTTAAAACTTTTAAAGTCAAAAAAACGAGGAGTTCCCATGCTACGCATAGTATTTCCACAGCAAAATAATAAGCCCAAGGGTTACGAAAAATTTAAAAAATTACTTAATCTCGAAAACATAAACGATTTTTTCAGCCAGGTTGAAGATAACATTTACAATGACAAAATGACTGATGCCTGCGGTGATGTATTGAAAAAAGAATACATCGAAAAAATGCTAAAGCAATCTAAAAAATTATTTGATTTACGCGGGGCAATCTATAGTTATGCGCCTACTTTTATATCGATGTTACCTGTTCCTTCTGAAAATCCTGAAAATACTCAGTTTATTGAATTTTTAAAATATTGTTCGCAAAAACGGAAAATAATCGCTGAGAAAAAAGCACAAGCCGCAGCAAAACTTCTAGCAGAAAAAGATCCGAAACAAAATCAACCGGAAGCACAGCCAAAACCGGAGGCTGAACCCAAACAACTACCACCCCAAACACCCATACAAGCAGAAGCCCAACCAGAATCCAAAACTCAAGCGGATCAAAAAGGCGATCCAGCCATTATCGAATTCGGAAAAAAAGCAAACCGTCTAAAACTTCGCGCTCGTGCCATACAAGCAAACCCAAACAGCAAAGTTAAAAAAGTGCTATTCATGGATATGGATCAAAACTTTTTTGGAATTCATACCCGAGGTGTCGTATTTAGTTCAGAAAATTGGTATTTACTGAATAATATTCGTGAACGTGAAAAAACCAAAAAATTAATTCTAGACTGGATTGATCAGGGTGGGGTCGTTTGTCCTATCTCGCGCGGTTGCCAATGGAAAATAGTGACTCCTCAAAATGCAGATCTAACACGCGGTTTAGATATCCATTCAGGCTCGGAATCCATCGAATTACATTTTAAAGCATTATTAGGCGCAGACTATGAGCGCGTAAAAAATAATATTGTCATTAAAGCATTCTATGTCGCTGAAGAAGCTTATGAAACACGTGTAAATGTCATGGAAGAAAAATCAATGGGAACATTATTGAAGACTCTCGATGTTCCCGATTATTTAACCAAATGCCGCATAGTAGAAGAAGAGCAAGAATCTAAAAAATTTACAGCACTTGCTGAAGCTCATGGCGATATAGCAAAAAAGTTGGATCAATTCTTTCGAAATCCAGAAAATAATACCCAAGATAAAACGGTTCTCTTAGAGGATCAGGCGCCTTTCAAGGTCGAGCATCTTTTATTCTGTGTTGAAATGCTGGAGATGCGTTTTCCGGAACATCAATTTGAAGGAACTTATATCGATGATATGCAAGAAGAATTAGATGTTGCAACCATTATGATGGCGAATCAGTTCAGGAAATTTGTTACTATCAACTGTGTTAACACGCCAGCCTGGCGCGATCAAATCAGAAAAGAACTTGCACCCCAAGCTTTAAATACGACAACAAGGTTATTAAGTGAGCAAAAATTAGGTGGCAACATGCAACAACCTGCTGTGCCACTAAAATTAGCAGAAGAAAAAGAAACACCAATATCCATCTTGAAAAAAATGGGCAATCCAGACGACCGTCATGCAAAATTGATGGAGCTCTATAACAAAGAAACTGAAAGAAAAAATCAAATGCAACTCTTAGAGGATTATTTAGCAGAATTTCCTGACTGTCCGCACAGAGAAGAAGTTGAACTGGAGAAAGCGTTAAAATTAAGCGCGGCACTAGCTGAAAAACAGCCAGAGCCTGCGACTCAGCCATTTTCTCTGACAGCATGATTACTTAACGAAATTTAAATCGAGTTCTAGTATTGAAAAAGTAGCTCAACCCTACTTATACTTGTAGTTTCAAAATAAAAAATGGAGACCGCCATGCAAGCCACCCAAGGATACGCAGTGAAAAGTGCCACCTCTCAATTCGAACCCTTCAAGTTTCAAAGAAGAAATCCTGGCGCGCATGACGTTCAGATTCAAATTCTTTTTTGTGGAATTTGTCATTCTGACATTCATCAAGCACGCAATGAATGGGGAAACTCGACGTATCCGATGGTCCCAGGACATGAAATTGTTGGCAAAGTCACAGCAGTTGGCAAAGACGTAAAAAAATTTAAAGCAGGCGATGTCGTAGGCGTCGGTTGTTTTGTGGATTCTTGCAGAACGTGTTCGAGTTGCAAAGATCACGAAGAACAATTTTGTGAAAAACATCTCGCATTAACTTACAATGGAACAGAAATGGATGAAAAAACCCCGACATTCGGCGGTTATTCTTCACAAATTGTCGTTGATGAAAAATATGTATTATCGATTGCATCCAAATTACCGCTTGAAAGCATCGCGCCATTATTATGCGCAGGCATTACAACTTATTCACCACTGCGACATTATGAAGTGGGCCCCGGCAAAAAAGTTGCAATCATTGGCCTCGGCGGATTAGGGCACATGGGAGTAAAATTGGCAGCGGCCATGGGTGCGGAAGTAACGGTGCTAAGCACATCACCCGCCAAAGAAAAAGATGCAAAACGCTTAGGCGCTCAGAAATTTGTTGTCACAAAAGACCGTAAAAATCTCGAACCCCTCGCAAATTATTTTGATTTTATTTTAGATGCGGTATCGGCTGAGCACGACCCCAATATGTATTTGAATTTGTTAAAACGCGGCGGGGTGATGGTATTAGTCGGCGTCCCTGAAAAGCCATTCGCCCTGCAAGCCTTTCCACTGATTTCCAATCGCAGACGATTGGCAGGTTCATTAATTGGCGGCATCAAAGAAACGCAAGAAATGTTAGACTTTTGTGCGAAACATAATATTGGTTCCGACGTCGAAGTCATTCCGATTAATAAAATTCCGGAAGCCTACGAACGCACCATCAAAGGTGACGTGCGATATCGTTTTGTGATTGATATGAGTACGTTAAAATAAAGATGTATCCCTTTATCTTTATTTCACTTTCTGAGATGGCTGATGTGATTTGCGCTCAGCTTCTTCGACGGTTGCTCCTGCTCTTTTTGAAAATAAAGATAAACTGTTATAGCCTCGTTGGATAGCGGATTTAATAGAAAGTTTCCATTCTGCCACAAGGCCGGTCAGTCCCACACCGGTAGCACAGCCTGTCGCGATTAATGCGAGCTTGGTTGCCAAAACCGCTCCGGCTGCAGCCCAACCGAGGGGAGTGCACAACAATCCGATCACCAGTAAAGAAGCACTTACCGCAGTACCAAACAACAGTGCTCTTTTAGCCCAAGTACGAGCTATGTAGCTTGAATCGGTAGGCACAGCATTCCTTGCTGCTTCATAATCTTTCACTGTTTGTGGAGTGGGTGCTACAACAACTCTGGCAGCTTTAAAAATTGCATTTCCTAATAATGACATGGTTTCGTGTTTTCTTTCGCTTTGTAATGAATAATAGAATTGGGAGCTATCTTGATAGAATTGATCAGTTAAATAATCTTCTGGTTTATAATCTTTTCCAAGTGTTTGTTGTTTATGTTCAATATCATTTTCTTTCGTTTTATCAGAAACTAATTTAAACGCGGCTAATGCAACACGGCATCGCAAATCTTTAACAGATTGCATTTGTGCTTCTATCGAAGCTTTTTGCGCGCTATCAGAAGTCGCCAATGCGAGTTTACGAAGTGCTTCGGTTTCAATCTGATCAACTTTGGCAATCATTCTTGCTAATGAATCTCTTATATCTTGATCACTCACTAAGTTTTGCAATTCTATTAATTCATTTCGTATTCTATTGTATTCCCTGCTGAGGTTAATCTCAGCCAGTTTTCTTTTTAGCTCAAGATTATCTTTATATTCTTCGTTTTCTACTATTTCATTAGCCTGAAGTGCCTTTCGATAATTTTCTGGTGTTTTCATTTGAATAAAAGCGGTTACATTTTCCAAAGCACGTTCTTGCAGTTCAATTAAAAATTTTTTAAGCGCCAAATTGATCTCTTTTTCTTTATCCTTCAAAATTTTTTGAACGGATGCTATCACTTTATTTATGATTTTATCTTTATTTTTTTCCAAATCTTGGTAGATCCATTTGTATTGCTGGCTACCGTGCTCGAAATCCCGTAAAGGATTGCCTGATATGATATCTTCAATTGTTGGACCATTTCTTACTTGTTCTCGTTTCCACTTATGATCTAGTATCTCAGCCATAAAAGCGGCTTGAAACTCATCTTCAATTTCCCGAGTTAAAAATTCTTGCAAATTGAACACTTGAGTTAAAAGGGGTGCTGAAAACACTGCTTGAACTTTTTCAACTAAAACAGGTAACAAAACTTGTTCTGCTAATTGGTAAGTGTTTCGTGAAGTATTATCTCTTAGGATGTTTTTTAATTCTTTAAGTAGGGGTCCTTCTACCATTGACCTGATGGTTTTATTTAACTCTTCTTCTTTTTGAAACATAACCAGTACCGTTTTTGGTGTATTGGTTAAAGTTGAAAAAGCGGCAGCTGGCGCATCAGGATCGAGATCATATACCGTCATTATGGGTTTAAAATAAGTTGTTAATTTAGTAATACCTTCAAAATCATTAAACTCCAGCATGGTTAAATAACATTCTTCGCAGTCAGCAAGCAATGCCTCAAACTTAGGTTTAAGGTATGGTTTACGCCGAGCCCAGTCTTTAAATTCGTTAAATTCGCTCGCGTAGTTTTTAAGAATTTCTCTTTGCTTCCCAGTATCCATTGGCCTCTCGTTAAATAAAAAAAATGTTTTATATTAATAGTTTAGCGTATTAATATTAAAAAAACCTTAAAGGACAGATAAAAAAAGCCTATTAACTCATTGAATTTTATAAATATTCTATCGTCTACTTTTTTAATGCTAGAATGACCCCATCAGATAAAGTCGAATATTACTGCGAAACCAATAATGGCAAAAAATAACTTCCCCGAAGACGCAATCACTACAGCAGCAAATCATATACAGGATATTTTATCGCTAGCTATCCAGCACTCATCCCAGCAAAGGGCCATTGTCATCTCCGATGCACAATGTCCTCTTGCCGTGACTTTGACTGAGGCTTATCGACGATGTCTTCCGACAGCAAGATTTATTGATTTTGATGCAGTGACTTCAGTGGATATCTTTGCGGCTTTTAAAACACTCGCACCGTCAGACCTGGTTGTATTGATCCAATCAACTAGTTTCCGTCTTAAAGATTTTCGAGTCCGCGTTGAACTTTTTGCGCAATCACTAAAAGTGATAGAACATCCGCATCTTGCTCGCATGTCAGGCATAGAAGGAATTTATTACATTGAATCATTAGCCTACGATCCTGTTTATTATCGGACAGTGGGTCACGCGCTCAAGAAAAAAATTGATAATGCAAAAAGTGGCGTTGTCGATAGTGGTGGTGAGCGTCTGGTTTTCAGTTCGCCTTTTGAATCGGCGAAACTGAATATAGGTGATTATACTGACATGAAAAATATCGGCGGTCAGTTTCCGATTGGCGAAGTTTTTACTGAAGCACAGGATCTTGAATCCGTGAATGGACGGGTGCGTATTTTTGCTTTTGCAGACACTTCATTCACGGTTAATAAACCGGAAAAACCCATCACAATGGTAGTGACTAAAGGTCGGGTGACCGATGTCATTGATTCAACACCCGAGTTTGACAAGGTACTTGAAAATATTCGCGCTGATGAAGGAGAAGTGTGGTTGCGAGAACTGGGGTTTGGCATGAATCGCTCATTTACAGAAAACCGAATAGTCAGCGATGTCGGCACCTATGAACGCATGTGCGGTATCCACCTGTCTCTTGGCGCAAAACACGGCGTATACAAAAAAACCAATTTTAAACGGGGCGAGACCTGGCATCATGTGGATGTTTTTGCTGTCACGCAATTAGTTTATCTTGATGATGAGGTTATATATCAGAATGGAAGGATACTGACCGTTTAATCACTTGTTCATTTTAAGTAAGTAGACTAAGCTTCTGCTGTAAAACTATTAATTTTTAAGGAGATACCCATGGCTAAATCGCAAGATAAGAAAAAAGAATCCCAGAAAAAACCCGCTAAAACGTTAAAAGAAAAGCGTGCTGCAAAAAAAGAGAAAAGAGATAAGCGATAAGTAATCTCGAATAGCAAAATGCAAAAAACAGAAGTAATCATTATAGGCGCGGGTGCTGCAGGGTTAATGTGTGCGATTGAGGCGGGCAAAAGACATCGTAAAGTGGTGGTTCTTGAGCACGCTAATAAGGCGGGCAAAAAAATTCTGATGTCCGGCGGTGGTCGTTGCAATTTTACTAACTATCACATTAATCCTGCGAATTATCTTTCGCATAATCCCCATTTTTGTAAATCGGCGCTGAGTCGTTATACTCAATGGGATTTTATTGATTTAGTGAAAAAACACGCGATACCTTTTCATGAAAAAACATTAGGTCAATTATTCTGTGATAATAAATCCCATGATATTTTAAATTTGTTGTTATTAGAATGCGAACAAAATGGTGTTGTGATCCACTTAAATTCCAAAATAGAAAAAATTGAAAAGGACAGCGACCATCATTATAAAATCAAAAGTACAGCCGGTGATTTTCATTGCCAATCGTTAGTGATTGCCAGTGGCGGCTTATCCATTCCGACCATGGGAGCGAGTCCATTTGCTTATAAAGTAGCAGAACAGTTTGGCATTAAAGTATGGCCTACGCGAGCAGGATTAGTTCCTTTTACGCTTCATGCAGAAGAAAAAGAAAAGCTAGCGGCTCTTTCTGGCATTTCAGTCGATAGTCTAGTGCAAAATGACAAAATATCGTTTCGCGAAAATATCTTGTTTACGCATCGTGGTTTAAGTGGTCCGGCTATTTTACAAATTTCATCTTATTGGCAAACGGGAGAAGCTGTGACTGTTAATCTGTTGCCAGAAATAAATTTGTTTGAACATTTCATTTCGGCAAAACAACAGCAACCGCAAAAGCAATTAAAATCTATCCTTAGTGAAATACTTCCAAAACGAGTCGTCGATGTATTTTTAAATTTTGACAGGGCTGAAAAAAAAGTAGCCGAAATTTCACATCAAGATTTTGATCGCATAGCAAAACAATTTAATGCATGGAAGGTTTTTCCAAATGGTACAGAAGGGTATCGCACAGCAGAAGTCACGCTGGGCGGAATAGATTGCGATGAAATTTCTTCTAAAACCATGCAAGCGAATAACGTACCCGGATTATTTTTTATCGGCGAAGCGCTGGATGTCACGGGTTGGTTAGGAGGCTTTAATTTTCAATGGGCTTGGTCATCCGGTTGGGCGGCTGGGCAGTCTGTCTAAGAAAAGGTAATAAAGATGCATCAATTCAGCATAAAACGATTTTCTCCCCAAATAGATCATAATGAAATCATTGATCTCATCAAGAATATTAAGCAAGATGAATTTAATGAAAAATTAGAACCTGAGACCATTGCATCGTTGCAAAATCTCAAAAATTTTTTTTATAGCAAAAATCATCAAAGTATTAATTTCTGGGTAGCACTTAACAATGAACAGGTAGTCGGCTGTATCGGCTTAAAATTATTGAATGACTCTGCAGCTGAAATTAAACGTTTTTTTATCCAAAAAAAATTTCGCGGCACTGGAATCAGTCGTGCTTTAATGACCGCGGCGTTCGACGAAGCTAAAAAAGAAAAAATCCAAACCGTTTATGTTGCAACCGGCAGTATTAACGAGCGTGCTATTCATTTTTATCAAAAATATGGTTTTCAGGAAATTTCCCAAAAAGAATTACCCGCGGGTTATGTTTTTGATCCGTTGGATGATCGATTTTTTGTTAAGGACAAACTAAGTTAGTTCGCTGTTAGTGTTAGAATATGTCGGAGACGGCAAAGCTACCATAAAAATTTTTATAAATTTCAGAAAGTTATATCACTTCGGATTATTTGCTAGTTCTGAGTTATAATTATAAACATATAATATAATGACATATAATAATGAGGATTTAATGCAAGCATCAAACATACCCAAAGAAGAAATTCCAAAAGAACAAATAGCTGCCATTAAAGCTTTTTTAGAAAAAAAATTTAGGCTCCCAATTGAAATAAATAATGGTGTTTTGCAGATTGTTTTCCAATTCACAAGCCAAAGAGATAAGGTATTACAACAACTGTCACATTTCATGCGGTTCGCCCCTGCGGGTGGCCAAACCGACAGTGCTTTTTACAATTTAGTCGGGCTTCATCCTAATGTTCTATCAGCACTAGAAATGGGTAAACCTACTTTAGACGAACTACAAGTTCAAACAAGAAATATTACTCGGGAGATAGAGCGACTCGATCAGCTCGCAGATATTGAACAGAAAAAGATAAGTTCAAATGACCCGACGGCAAAACCCCAAGAATTACCGAAATTAAAAGCAGCAAAAACTGAATTGCTCATTCAATTAAATCAATCGCAACTCGATGCAAGTCCTAAATTAACAGAGTATGTGGAGCATGTGCGAAAAGCCAATCCACTCGCAATGTTAGATCAAAAAGATCCAAATGCGACAGCGCAAATTGGCGATAAATTTCGCTCACCGATCAGCATGTCCACAGCAGGAATTCCAGTTAAATTACCTGGAGGAGCAGCTGCCGAAGAGCCATTTGATTTAATAGAAGTTTTACAACTTCCGTGTGATTTGAGAGGGAAACGTATACACCCTTTCAATCCTGCACAGCATTTTTATTTGAAGGAAGTAAGTCCTGGCTCACTGCGGGAATTAAGAGCAGAAGTGAGCAGGGTTAGACAAACGAAGAACTTGGAAACTACACTTCTATTAGCAGGTCAACTTGAAAGTTTACAACAATTGATGAAAACACCTGAATATAAAGATAATGTAAAATATGATCGAGTTCATCAGATTTTACAAGACACTCCTACGTCTATATTTGATATAGGTATTCTACAAAGTAGGCTCGCCTCCATTTCAGCAGAGTTAACAAAACACGACCCTACATTTACGACAATCGCTGAATTTATAAAAGCAAAATCATCATCTCAAGCAGAGGCTACACCCAGCGTCGCGAGAGCAGATGCTGCTGCAAGCGATCATCTGCATGCGGATCAAAAAGACGAGGTGAATGCTGAGGCAAACAAAGCGCGCTTTAAGCAATGTTTTTTAGAGTTTAAAGATGAACATCTACAAATAAATCCTCGTGTACCAACGATTCAAGAGCACAAGGGTTCAGCAGCTATTCCAAGCAAGCATTATAGAATTCGAAATTATAATCAAGGCATAATAGATGCTCTAAATTCAGTTAATGTACAAACTGAGCGTGGCAACAAGGGGAATGATAAATTTATTGTAATCCAAGAAAGTGCAATAGTTGCTTTAACAGCAGCCTCTCTTAACAGGTTGCTTGAAAAAATCAAACCATCACCGACTCCCCAAGAACCAGGTGGACCAACGCAGGGTATACATAGGCATTAACAAGCGGGTGGGGTCAGGTCTCATCATCTACATAACTTGAACTATAGCCCTGATTGTAGTTAAATACATTCCTCTTGTTCTTTCAATGCTTACTTTCGGATTTCTGTTTTCTATAAATTTTCAAATCAAATATTATCATTAATTAATATAGTATCGGGGATATTTATGTCACGACCTTTGCGAATTGAATATCATGACGCTTGGTATCAGGTTATGAATCGAGGTGCTGGACACCGAAATATTTGAATGACTCTGCAGCTGAAATTAAACGTTTTTTTATCCAAAAAAAATTTCGCGGCACTGGAATCAGCCGTGCTTTAATGACCGCGGCGTTCGACGAAGCTAAAAAAGAAAATATCCAAACCATTTATGTTGCAACCGGCAGTATTAACGAGCGAGCCATTCAGTTTTATCTAAAATATGGTTTTCAGGAAATTTCCAAAAAAGAATTACCCGCGGGTTATGTTTTTGATCCGCTGGATGATCGATTTTTTGTTAAGAATCACGACAGCTAATTAACCCTTTGAATTATATATATTTTAACTGAAAAAGCGCCCAATGGTTTTAGCCGCAGAGATACGTCTTCCGAATAACTGATTTTTCAAGCAATTGCAACGTGTTTTATTACGCTATAATTAAACATAGAGTCTTAGTCTTGTATTAGGACATTATTTATGACGTTGACTGCCGAACAACTTCAGCAACTAAGGACGTCAGATGCAGAACGTCCTATAGGCTTAACTGAATTGAAAGAACCCCAAGGTCACTGGTGTTTGAAAACCCAAGAAGCATCAGGACAAACCCGAACTTTTGTTTACGATTCTAAGCCTTTTGCAGGTGGAACTGTTGGCGAGTTATTCAACGCGCAGGATATTCATTCGGGAAAAGAATATGTGCTTAAGGCACAACACCTAACTATTGATGCACTTATTGAAAGAACTCGTTTGAAGCAATTGAAACAAAGTGCAGGCTTTTTTTATCATGATACAAAGTTGGAAGAATTAATTGCACGTCAAGATAGTCCGGCAATAAAAGAATTCGTACTCAGTAAAAAAGAATTAAGAACTGATGATCCAAAAGAAAAATTTTGGATTGTTATGGAAAAAATTCCGGGTAAAACGTTAAAAGAAATAAAAAGTGAAGTTGATAAAAGTTCAGCTGATCCCAAAACAAGAGAGCCCATCACCCTGGATATGCTATATAAAACAGCTTGTGCAACCCAAGAAGTTCATAAAAATGGCGTGTATCATTGCGATATTAATCCAGATAACACTATGTATGATGAGGGCTTGCAAAAATCTGGTTTAATTGATTTTAGTACTGCTGTCGCATTTAAACCCCCAGCAACCGAAGTAAGAGGAGATCCTCGTGGCTCTCCTGCATTTGTTGATCGAAGAATACGTGAAGAAATGTTTAAAGGACAACGGAGTGAGGATGTAACTTTTAATGAAGCGACAGAAGTTCATGCTCTGGGTCTAACTCTAGCATTTTCTGCAGGTTTAACTGTTCCTCAAAGAATGGCATTCAAAGATGAACATAATCTACCTACAACTTTAGAAATAATTAGTGATGACACTCCGCCATATGGAAAAATGTTAGCGGCAGATTCTCCTTTAAAAAAACCATTATTAAAACTTGTTCGCGAAATGACAGATGAAGATCCTGCAAAAAGGCCTACTCTATCAGCTGTAACGACTCAACTAGCAAAATTAAGCTATGCCGCTTTACCCCAACATGAAAAGTCTTTAGTTGAAGGATTGGTAATGGTGCAGGCGTTAGACACATTTATCACTGCCGTAAAAGATAAGATCCCTGCAACAATCAGCCCCAAACCAGGCCTTTTAGCACATTCTCCTATTCAATTAGCTTTAAAAGAAGCGGAGAAAATGCGCGATGAAATAAATAAACTAATGCAAATGTTAACTTCAAAAACAATTGATAAAATGGAGTTCGCTGAGGAATTAAAAAAATTAATGGGACAATTTAAATCATCAACACTGGAAGCATTAGCTAAAATTACAAATCAATTTCAAAAAAATCCAGATTTAAGATCTAAACTATTAAATTGCATGAAAGCAATTCAAAATCCCGATAAAGAAATTCGTGATAAACCTGACTTGATGGAATTAGCATTTCAGAACAAAGTAGAGGATAAAATTAAAGAATTATCAGCACAACCTGTAATGGGAAAAGCATTAGGATAAACTAGGGCCGTTTTAATAAAATTCGGAGAGGGTGGGATTCGAACCCACGTGGGGGCTTACGCCCCCCATCTGATTTCGAGTCAGCGCCGTTATGACCGCTTCGGTACCTCTCCTGTGCTCTTTTATTGACGGGTAAATCGATCGAAATAGAGTTGTTTATTTTTTTGTTCTACTGTTTTGTTTGAATCATCTGTTGTATCTGAAGCATCGGCTTCTTGGACGGCATCAGCCTTAGCACCAGAATTTGTCTTACTCGCAACTTTTTTAGTTTCTGATTCAGCAGGGGGTCCTGCGTGGGTTGCTGTATAAGAAGGCATAGCGCTGGGTCCCGCGATGGATTTTTTGCCGAATGGCCAGATGGTATTTAATACTGTCGCAATTGGCATGCCTGCTTTGGTCTCAGAAGCACGAGTATGTTCGTCAAAATAAAAATTTGGAACCGGTTGTTGCATCGCAATTTTGTTGGCGCAGGTCATTCTCGGATTGCCAGAATTGGGTTGGGTTTGATAAGTGTAAAGTTCGGGTGGTGTTAAATCGAGTCTGCAGGTTGCGGTTGGATAATAGCGATCAGAAACCGGATAGTGTGCTTGAATCTGCGAAGAGGAAAGTCCCGGCGGCACTTGCATGGGCGGAATGCTACGCGCATATAAATAATCCGTGTCGCGATTTTGAATCACACCCTTATTGCCATAAATAGCAGAACAGCTTGTTAAAAATAACAAACTCAGCCAGAAAAAAATTCTTGTAAAACGCATAACCTCTCCTCGAACCTGACTTGCTAAGTCAGTGTCGCTATCTTTGATTTTTGTATGCCAGCACTCTGCATGGCTTTATGCAAATCTTCATGAAAACGTGAATTAAGCGGCACTAAAGGTAACCGAATTCCAGATGGGATGCGACCCATTTCATGTAATACCCATTTTACCGGGATGGGGTTCGCTTCGACAAATAATTTTGTATGCAAGGGCATGAGTTCCGCATTGATTTTTTCAGCGGTTTGTCTATCGCCTGACAGTGCCGCTTTGCATAATTCAGCCATTTTGGCAGGGGCCACATTGGCGGTTACGGAAATCACACCGTGGGCGCCATTCAACATTAAATCCATACTGGTTGCATCGTCGCCGCTATAAATTTCAAACTGAGGACCGCATAATTTTTGGATTTCCTGCGCCCGATCAAGTTTGCCAGTCGCTTCTTTGATACCGATAATATTCTGGATTTTCGCCAATCGTTCGATGGTTTCTGGTAATAAATCACAACAGGTCCGGCCCGGTACATTATAGAGAATAATCGGGACCGCGCATTTTTCAGCAACGGCCTTGTAATGTTCATATAAACCATTTTGCGGCGGCTTATTATAATAGGGTGTCACAATCAAACAGCCATCGACGCCGGCTTTTTTAGCTTGCAGGGTCAATTCAATCGTATGGTGAGTCCCATTGCTGCCCGTGCCGGCAATGACGGGAATGCGTTTTTTGACTTGTTTTAGAACGGTCGAGATCACATCGAGTTGTTCGGCATCGGTCAATGTCGCGCCTTCACCGGTGGTGCCGGCGACAATCAACCCCTCGGTTTTCGATGAAATATGCCATTCTACGAGATCACATAAGGATTGCTTATCCACTGAACCATCCGTGTTCATAGGGGTCACAATGGCAACCATGCTGCCTTGAAACATGTGAATTTCTCCTTTTTAAGATGGGGTAATGGTATCACCAAAGGCCATATTGTCTATATTTTTTTGCGGCTAAATTTCGTATAATGCGCCCTTTCCAAAAGTGTAAGGACCCTATGAAATCCTGTGCTGAACTATTCTGGGGCAAGCAATCAAAAGCCCTCTATTTAATGATCGCATCGGTCTTGATGCTGTTTATTTTTCTGGGCAGCCGTGAAATCTGGACCCAAGAGCACCGCTGGGCGGATATTGTCGCTGGCATGTTTTTTCGCCATGATTTTTTTCATCCTTATTTAAATGACGTCAATTATTATGATAAGCCATTGCTTTCTTACTGGTTTATCGCCTTTTTTGCCTGGCTAACTGGTCAATTATCAACCTGGGTGTTGCGATTGCCTTCGGCGCTGGCGGGACTTCTGGCCATTTATTCTATCTATCGATTAGGTACCCAATTAAAAGATAAAAGACTAGGCCTTTTGGCTGGCTGGATGCTTTTAACGACCTATTATTTTATTTTTTGGGCGCGGACCAGTAGTGCCGATATGCTCAATATGGCCGGCTCCCTTTTTGCGGTGGCTTGGTATTTTGAAAAAAAATCGGTGCCTAGCTTTTTTAATTATGCGGTTTTCTTTTTAATTATGGCTGTGACCTGTCTTTGCAAAGGTCTGGTCGGTGCGATGGTGCCGTTAATTGCGATTTTTCCGGATTTTATTCACAAAAAAGAATGGAATAACCATTTACGCCCCGCGTTCTTTCTTGCGATGATCCCGGCTGCGATTGTTTATGCAATGCCATTTTGGGCATCATCCCATTTTAGTGATCAGCACTATGCGCAAAATGGATTATATCTAGTGTATCGCGAAAATATTCTGCGATATTTTCAGCCGTTTGATCACAAAGACCCGATTTATTCTTATTTTATTTATTTGCCCTTGTATTTATTGCCTTGGACTTTTGTGTTTGTTCCCGCTTTATTATCATTAAAATCCCGCTGGAGCAAAATGTCTCTGAATTCACGCTGGCTAGTTTGGGCGGTGTTTTTATTATTTTTATTTTTCACGTTGAGCGGCTCACGTCGAAATTATTATATTTTGCCGGTTGTGCCTTTCGCGATTTTAATGGTTGCCGATTGGGTATTATCGACGGCAAGTGATGTCACAAAACGCAATATCTGGTCGGGCCGCTTGGCTTTATCGGCCTTAATTGGGATGTTTCTAATGTTTGATGTGCTGCAACCTTTGTATTATGCAGAAGACGGTTATCAAAATTTTGCGACAGAATTAAAATCAAAAGCCACCGAAATAAAACCTTGGTCAGCCTGGCAATTTGTGATGCTGGATCCTGAAAGCCGCGTGCGTTTTTATTTGCAGTTGGCGCCCACCGTAAAAAATTATTCATCGCCGAATGTCGCAAACATGACAACGGCTGCGATGCTGGAAGCGTGGCCAGTGCTTAAAAATAGGGATCCGAATACCATTTTGATTGTGCGTAAGCAATACGCATCTGCAATTAAAACGCTGCTACCCAATTATCAATTAGTCGAGAGCAAACCAAGTTTGGGTGAGCGAGTCTTACATGTTAATAATAAAAATTTGCCCGTCGCCTTCATTCCGATGGCGTAAGTAAATATTTTGACTACCTGTATCATTTTTTAAAATTTTGTACTATGATAGTTGCAATGTTTGGGTTTTTTGTTAAAGGAATGTTGCATGACTGAAAATTTAATACAGAAAATGGAAGAGCGAGTCGGTTTACTTCTTTCAGAGCTCACATTACTTCGCAGCGAAATCAAACATCTAAGATACGAAAACGCTTCACTCAAAGCTGAAAAAGCCAATTCAACCAAAAAAATCGAAGGAATTATTTCAGCGCTGGATGCTCTGGATATACCGCATCAACCCTTTATTCTTAATGACCCGGAAGTTTTACAAGGAACAAACGAATACGTCAATGCGTGACGCACAGGTTTTTTTGTCAAATCAAAAGGAGAAGTAAGATATGGCTGCAGGGAAATTTAAAGCAATGGTAAAAAGGCTCAAGAAACAACTCAGTGCTGCAAAACGTAAAATCAAAGCTCATCGCAGTGAATTAAAAGCAGCTTTGAAAAAACATGCTAAAACCGTGCGTGGTTATGAACGCAAATTAGCTAAAATGAGCCGCAAAGCCAAAAAAGGCGCGCGGAAAATGCGTAAAGGCGCTCGCAAAATGCGCAGAGCCGGCCGCAAAATGGCACGCGGTGCTCGCAAAATGCGTCGTGTTGGTCGTCGTATGGCTAGACGTGCTAAGTGAAAGTAGACGTTTTCTGATCCAAAAAACCCGGGCTTGCCCCGGGTTTTTTATTCTCGTCATTGCTTCGTCGCAAAAAGCGCTCCTCGCAATGACGGCTGCATTTTCCAAATATTAAATAACCTCGCAGCGGACTTTGCCATTCATCAGTTGTAACTGAAGATGATCGCCTTTAGAAACATCCTCCGCACGCCGTAAAATCTTGTGATTTTTTTCAAGTGTCGCAATGGCAAAACCGCGCTGCAAGGTTGCCAGCGGACTTAATACATCTAATTTAGCGGCGAGATTTCCAAATGATTTTTGATTTTGATGCAACTGATGCAGCACCAGATTTCGAAGGTGTTTGGTATCATGCTCTAATCGCTGGACACATTCGCGAATCTTAAATCGGGGTGTTTTACCATTTAATTCAGCCTGTAAAGTGTGTAATTTCCCTTGAAATTGCTGAATCATTTTATTCTGCAACTGGATAAACGCGACTTCACAGCGATCCAAAAATTGGGTCTGCTCAGTCAGTTTTCGTTTAGGATGCTGCTGTTGTAAGTGTTTCTCGGTAAAAACGAGTTGCTGTTTCAATTCCAGGATTTTTTGCTGCATCATGCGAACCAGATGCCTTTTTTCCTGCTGGATCGATTCCAATAATTCGTCGCAATGCGGCACAACTAATTCCGCTGCCGCCGAAGGGGTCGGTGCGCGCACATCAGCGACAAAATCGGCAATAGTAAAATCAATTTCATGACCGACACCGCTGATAATGGGAATGTCACTTTGAAAAATCGCGCGCGCGACTATTTCTTCGTTAAAAGGCCATAAATCCTCGAGCGAACCACCACCGCGCGCGAGAATAATCACATCGCATTCTTGTCTCTTGTTTGCTATTTTGATTGCACTGACGATATTGACGGCAGCTGCATCGCCTTGCACCATCGTCGGGTAAATAATGACAGGCACACAGTTAAACCGTCTTTGCAAAACACTCAAAATATCCCGAATAGCAGCACCTGTCGGCGATGTAACTACCCCGATCGTTTTTGGAAACTCAGGCAATTCTTTTTTATGCGCCGCATCAAATAAACCTGCTTCAGAAAGTCTTTTTTTCAGCGCTTCAAATTCCTGTCTTAATTTTCCGAGACCGGCTTCTTCAAGATGCTCCACAATTAATTGAAATTCCCCGCGCCCTTCATAAAGACTCACCCGCGCTTTGACTAAAACATGCATCCCATCTTTTAACGAAAATCCGAGCTTGCGATTATTCAATTTAAACATCGCGCAGCGAACTTGTGAGAGAGGGTCTTTTAATGAGAAATACCAATGCCCAGAATTCGGCGCGGCAAAATTGGAAACTTCTCCTTCAATCCAAATAATTTGAAAATGGTCTTCCAGTAAAAACCGAGCTTCCTGATTCAACCGGCTCACGGTATAAATTTCACTGGATTGGCTAATGTCTATGGTTTCCACAAAAATTCCCCCAACTGCCTAAAAAACGTGTATAATGCCTCGTTAATTTTAACCTAACACTGTGGGGAAAATTAACATGCGACTGGTCCAAGATGCACTAACTTTCGATGATGTTTTGTTATTACCTGCTGAATCGTCCGTTTTGCCCAAAGATGTTGATTTAAAAACAAAAATTACCTCAACTATTCAGCTTTCGATCCCCCTATTGTCCGCAGCAATGGACACTGTTACCGAGTCACGCCTGGCAATCGCCATGGCCCAAGAGGGTGGCATGGGCATTATTCATAAAAATATGCCGATCGAAAAACAGGCCGCTGAAGTTAAAAAAGTGAAAAAATTTGAAAGTGGGGTAGTAAAAGACCCGGTTACGGTTTCCCCTAAAACCAGTGTGCGAGAGGTTTTAGATATTATTAAAGCCTTTAATTTTCATGCCTTGCCAGTGGTTGAAGAAAATCAACAATTAGTGGGAATAGTCACAAGCCGCGATTTACGATTTGAAACCCATCTCGATCAACCCGTCACGAATATCATGACACCTAAAGAACGTTTAATTACAGTCAAAGAAGGCGCCGACCGGGAACTCGTTCGTTCACTTTTACATAAACATCGAATCGAAAAAGTGTTAGTGATTAACGATGATTTTCAATTGCGCGGGATGATTACGGTTAAAGATATTTTAAAAGAAAAAGAAAAACCGTTTGCATCAAAAGATCATCTAGGTCAATTGCGAGTAGGCGCCGCAGTTGGAACGGGTGCCGAATCAGATGAGCGCATCAAAGCATTAATTGCAGCCGGTGTAGATATTTTAGTAGTGGATACTGCACACGGTCATTCAAAAGGCGTCATCGATCGCGTGCGCTGGATTAAAAAACATTTTGCTCATATTCCCGTGATTGCTGGAAATATCGCAACGGCCACAGCAGCAAAAGCTTTAGCCGATGCCGGTGTCGATGCTGTCAAAGTTGGAATTGGTCCAGGATCCATTTGCACAACTCGAATTGTAACAGGCGTCGGCGTTCCGCAAATTACTGCGATTGCAAACGTGAGCGCGGCATTACGTGAAACGGATGTCACTGTCATTGCCGATGGTGGAATTCGTTATTCAGGCGATGTTTGCAAAGCAATTGCAGCAGGCGCCAATGCTGTCATGATCGGCGGATTGTTTGCAGGAACCGAAGAAGCACCCGGTGAAGTGGAACTCTATCACGGCCGTTCGTACAAAGCTTATCGCGGCATGGGATCCATTGGTGCCATGGGTCAGCGTCACGGCTCAAGTGATCGATATTTTCAAGATGCCAATGTCGATAAATTAGTTCCAGAAGGCATCGAAGGACGCGTGCCATACAAAGGCAGCTTAGTGACGATCATCAATCAATTAATTGGCGGCTTGCGTTCTGGAATGGGTTACACTGGATGCGCGGATATTCACGCCATGCGCACTAAAGCAGAATTTGTTCGTATCACGAGTTCCGGTGTGCGCGAAAGTCATGTACACGATGTGCAAATTACCAAAGAAGCCCCCAATTACCAAGTTGACGAGACTTTTTTTAAATGACCATGGACATTCATTCACATAAAATTTTGATTTTGGATTTTGGGTCGCAATACACTCAATTGATTGCGCGGCGAGTGCGGGAAATTGGGGTTTATTGTGAAATTTATCCGTTCAATGTGACGGAAGATGAAATCAAAAAATTCGCTCCATGCGGGATTATTTTATCGGGCGGTCCTGAAAGTGTGATTGAAAAAACCACGCCCCGTGCGCCGCAAATCGTTTTTGAATTAGGTTGTCCTGTGTTAGGGATTTGTTATGGCATGCAAACCATGGCAGAACAATTAGGCGGCAAGGTGGTAAAAGGGGTGCACCGCGAATTTGGTTATGCGAAAGTTGCTATTGAAAACCCTTTAAGTTTATTAAAAAACATCGAAGATTCACCCTCCATTCTAGATGTCTGGATGAGTCACGGCGATCAAGTTGAAACAATGCCGATTGGATTTTCATTATTAGCATCCACTCAAAATTGTTCTGTCGTTGGCATGGGCAATGATCAAAAGAAATTTTATGGCTTGCAATTTCATCCGGAAGTGTCGCACACCAAACAGGGTAAGGCAATTTTAGAACGTTTTGTACTGGATATTTGTCAATGTGAGCCCAATTGGACGACAAAAAATATTATTCAAGAATCCATTGAAACCATTCAAAAGCAAGTGGGCAACGATCATGTTATTTTGGGTTTGTCGGGCGGTGTTGATTCTTCAGTCGTTGCCGCTTTATTGCATCAAGCAATAGGCGATCAACTGACCTGTGTTTTTGTCGATACTGGCTTATTGCGTTTAAATGAAGTCGAAGAAGTACAAACTATTTTTGCGAAACATCTTGGCATTCATTTGATTACTGTGAATGCAGCAGAAAAATTTTATGCGGCTCTTTCAGGCGAAAATGATCCTGAAAAAAAGCGCAAAATCATCGGAAAATTATTCATTGATGTATTTGATGAAGAATCTAAAAAAATTAAAAATGCTAAATGGCTGGCGCAAGGAACCATTTATCCTGATGTGATTGAATCCGCAGCAAGCCGAACAGGCAAAGCGCATGTCATTAAATCACACCATAATGTCGGTGGTTTGCCCGAAAAAATGAATTTAAAATTACTGGAACCCTTGCGTGAATTGTTTAAAGACGAAGTAAGGAAAATCGGCGTTGAATTGGGCTTGCCGCATCATTTAGTGTATCGTCATCCTTTTCCAGGCCCAGGCCTCGCTGTCCGCATTTTAGGGGAAGTCAAAAAAGAATTTGCGGATACGTTACGTTTGGCCGATGCGATTTTTATCGAAGAATTACACAAACAGGATTTATATTATCGCGCAAGCCAGGCGTTTGCTGTGTTTTTGCCGATTAAATCAGTGGGGGTAGTGGGTGATGCGCGACATTACGAACATGTAATTACCTTGCGTGCAGTTGAAACGATTGATTTTATGACAGCGCATATAATGCGGTTCCCGCATGAATTCTTAGAACACGTTGCCAATCGCATCGTGAACGAAGTCCGCGGAATTTCGCGAGTGGTTTATGATATTTCTGGGAAACCACCAGCAACGATTGAGTGGGAATAATTTGTCATTGCGAGCCGTCGTAGACGGCGAAGCAATCTCCAAAAGATTGCTTCGTCACAAAAAGCGCTCCTCGCAATGACGTTGATAATAGGTATTGTATGTTCACTGAAACCGATCATTACTTTATGCAACAAGCGATCTTGCTCGCGAATGCAGCCGCGAAAAACCAAGAAGTTCCCGTTGGCGCCATCTTGGTTTTTGAAAATAAAATCATCGGCGAAGGATACAATCAACCCATTTCGCAAAATGATCCCAGTGCTCATGCTGAAATGGTTGCCCTACGAAATGGCGCAAAACTTTTAAATAATTATCGCCTTCCTGAAACCACTTTATATGTCACACTCGAACCTTGCATCATGTGCATAGGCGCCTTAATTCATGCGCGAGTGAAACGGCTTGTTTTTGGTGCGCACGACCTAAAAACCGGTGCCGTCGAGAGTGTTTTTCAAATGGGTAATACTGAAAAATTAAACCATCGAATTGAATGCCAAAGCGGGCTTCTAGCCAAACAATGCGGTGAAATATTGACCCATTTCTTTCAAGCGAGACGTTCCGAAGCAAAAAGTGTTCAAAAAACAACCTATTGATGATTGCGAGCCAGTACATATTAATCTAGACTGGTATTAAGCCTTAACATTTTCCTAATAGTTGGTGTCAACGTGAGTAGCGTGAAACAAACATACATGCGATGTGTGTCATTTTGCACAGCCAGTGCCTATGATTTAACAGGTCTTGCCAATTCGTTTAAACGTAAAAGTCACTACATCGTCAGACAATCTCGCGATGTGCTTCATGTCACCAATTTAAAAAAAATGGCGGATATTTTCTTTTTTAGCCACGGTTGTTTTGTTTGCTGGGGATTGAAAAAACCGCAGGAACAAAAATTGTTAGAGCATGTGAAAGAATTTTCAATTGGGCCGATTTCGACGATTCAAACCGACCATTTTTGTTTTCGTTTTGGTGAAGAAACTTCAATTGATTCACACGAGCGATTCAAAGTGGATGTGATTACACTGGATTCCGATAATCCACAAGTTAAACTGGCGATTTCTTACGGTCTTGCGCAATCCATTAAATTAGAAGCGTTTGAAGACGCGATTCAAGAAACCATCAAGAAAAATAGTTCACTGCCCGAAGACTTTGCAAACAAAGGCATTGTTTCATTATCTCGACGGTCACTTTTTCAGCGCGTCGGTGAAATTTTTATTGCGCGCAGTTCCATCAATTTAAGCATTGAATATCTCGATGTACCTGAATTTTTTTGGCGAAATTCTAATCTCGAGCCTTTTTACATGATGACAAAAAAATTTCTGGATATTCCAAGCCGTGTTATGGCGCTTAATCAAAAATTAGATGTTTTGCAAGAACTGCTTCACATCTTAAATAGTCAGGTCCAACATAGACATTCCAGTATGCTGGAAACCATCATCATTGTTTTAATCGTCGTTGAAATTGTGATTAGTTTGTTTCAGTTTCACTTATGGTGAATATATTACGTCATTGCGAGGCCTGTTTTTTAGGCCGAAGCAATCTCTAAAAGATTGCTTCACCGCCTATCGACGGCTCGCAATGACGTTAATAAAAGAATTAATCTCTGCACAAATAAATTCCATCGCATAAAACTTCACTCGTTCACCGCGTCCGCGATAGGGAATTTTCTTTTCGATTTTTTTATTATTTTTTGTGAATAAAATTTCAAGATGAGTCAATTCGGTGTCTTCGCCATTCCAATATTCTTTTAACCCGCGAATAATAATATCAGCTGAATTGTCAGAGGAAAAAGTAAGGTGAGAATTATTTTTGGGTGTTGCAAGCGTGCTTTCGAGTAATCCATGTGTCGCTAGGTCATTCACTTTCACAACAAAATTAATTTTTTCCAGTTCTTTTCTAAGCTCGGCAGAAGCCGTTTGATTGCCATGACTAATGAGATAGGGTGCAATTGCATTTTTAATCAAGGGTAAAAGCGTTTCAAAATCTTTTTGGTTGCTGGAATATAATTTAAATTCAATATACGGAAACGCTAGACGATATCCCGTCATGCAATCATACGGTTTAGCTATTTTATCTAATTCATCCGCAATCATGCTTTCGCCAATACCAAATAAAAGCCAGGACTGAAAATATAAAATTTTCTGGAATCCGGATTTTTTAAGCAAGGGTAAAACAGTGTTATCAATCATGGGTAAGCATTCAAATGGCGGTCCCGGCAGCATAAAAATGAGCTGTTCCGGAGTCTGAAGATAACAACCTGCGGCTGTTCCCGATGGATTTGAAATCAGAACCGATCCCTCTGGAAATAATGCCTGTTGGCGATTGCTCTCTGGCGGTTCACCTTTGTAACCCAACAATTTAAATCGCTCGCAAATCGCATGCCAGACTTCTTCGTGGAAAACCAGCGGGCGATTAATGACTTTGCTTAACGCATACCGGGTTAAATCATCCGAAGTGGGCCCGAGGCCTCCTGTGATAATCAGCGCGCGATGATTTTTCAACAAAAAATTCATGGTTAATTCGATCTGATCAATATGATCAGAAACCGCCATGTGCAAACCCGGCTGCATGCCGGCAGAAAAAAGTTTTTGCGCAATGATTTGAGCGTTCGAATTTAAAATATCACCATTGATGATTTCATCACCGGTGGCCAGTAGCGCAATTTTATTGGTTGTAGCAAGTGTGTCTCGTGACATGCAAGAGATTATAAGGTATTCGTTCAGATTTGGCGATGGGGATAAAACGCTTCTCTCACGAAGTGAGAGAAGCAATTTAAGAGATTATTCTGATTTGTCTTTACTAGCAGCGGGTTCTTCTGAATTTTCAACTTCCATTTTGCTGTTAGAAGCCAATTTTTCTTTAATACGAGCCGCTTTACCACTTAAGTCACGCATGTAGTAAAGTTTAGCGCGGCGAACATCACCACGGCGTTTTAATTCAACGTTATCAATCATTGGGCTGTAGGTTTGGAATACGCGCTCAACGCCAACACCGTGCGAAATTTTGCGAACGGTGAAAGAAGAATTCAAGCCGCGGCTGCGTTTAGCAATCACCACACCTTCGTAAGACTGCAAACGGACGCGTTCGCCTTCTTTTACTTTGACTTGCACAATGACGGTGTCGCCGGGTGCAAAATCGGGCAATGCCTTGCTATTTTGCATTTGTTCGGTTTCGAGCATTTGAATGACTTTGTTCATGGTATTTCCTCAACCTTAATAACTATTTCGTTTCTTTGATAAACTCCATCAATAATTCCAATTGATGGCGATCTAAATTCATCTTTTGTAACAAATCCGGGCGTTTCATCCAGGTCTTGCCGAGTGATTGTTTTAACCGCCAGCGTTCGATTGCGGCATGGTTCCCACTCAATAACACATCCGGTACGACCATTCCATTAAACTCTTCAGGCCGCGTATACTGAGGATATTCCAGCAATCCCGTGGTCAGCGAATCATTCGCCGCCGAATCCTCATGTCCTAAGGCGCCCGGTATCAGTCTAGTGACCGCATCGATCATGATCAGGGCGGGTAATTCACCGCCAGATAACACATAATCGCCGATCGACCATTCTTCATCGATTTCTGATTGCAGCAGGCGTTCATCAATGCCTTCGTATCGGCCGCAAATCAGGATCACATTGTCTTGCTTTAAAAAACTTTCTGCCGCTTGCTGATTAAACATCTTGCCCTGTGGCGTTAGATGAATAACCTTGGCTTTGGCCGGTGCTGCGCTTTTTGCTGCACGGATGGCATCTTGTAACGGTTGCGCCATCATCACCATTCCGGGTCCGCCGCCATAAGGACGGTCATCGACATTCCGGTATTTATTCTGTGTGAAATCCCTAGGGTTCCAACACGTCACGCTAACTAATTTTTCGTCTATCGCGCGGCCAGTGACGCCAAAGCGCAATGTTTCAATCATTTCTGGAAAAAGAGTGACTATACCAAACCACACTTAAATTTCATCCCAATTAACGTATATTTTGCTTTCCGCCAAATCGACACGAGTGACGACTTGACCGGGTAAATAAGGGATAGCTTGTTCTTTTTCGCCTTTTACGACCAATACATCATTTGACCCTGTCGCGATTAAATAACTCACTTTGCCTAATGTTTTCCCGTGCTGGTCAATGACGGTCAAACCTTTTAAATCGCTCCAGTAATATTCATCTTTTTCTAATACGGGCAGTTCTGATCTTAAAATTGCCAATTTTTTGCCACTTAACAGGCGGGCTTTTTCAGGGGTATGAATGCCTGAAAATTTGACAATAACGCCTTTGCCGTATTGCTGGCTGGCTTCCAGTTCAATGGTTCGCCAGCCGTCTTTATCTTCAATATACCAAGGGCTGTAATCCAGTATATTGGCTGCCACTTCAGTATAAGACAGGATTTTCAGCCATCCTTTGACGCCGTAGGTCGAGCCTACTTTACCTACTAGAATATAATCGGTATTCGTCATGGGCAGAAAATGACCTATTAAGCAGCCGCGGTGGTTCCCGTCGTTTCTGCTGTTTTTTCATAGGTTTTGATCAGCTGTTTAACGCGATCAGAAGGTTGTGCACCCTGTGAAATCCAGTACTGAATACGTTCAAAATTCATGTGTAAACGGACGTCTTTGCCAGCCGCAATCGGGTTAAAATAGCCCAAGCGTTCAATGCAACGGCCATCGCGAGCACGGCGTTTGTCAGCCGCAACAATTGTATAAAAAGGGCGTTTATTGACGCCGCTTCGTGATAAGCGAATTACTACCATTCGTAAAGCTTCCCAATATAGTGTTATAGATGAAGGTCACGGATTATACGCGGTTTTTGGGGAGTTGCAAATAACTTCGGGGCGGAAAAAATGTCTTTTTTTAATAAAGATTATTGGTCTGGGTCCTGTCAGTATAGTGTTTTTTTGCGTGCGAGCACGCAAAAAAACACTATACTGCCACCCCGTTTTTTATATTAAAAAAAGACATTTTTTCCGCCCCGAAGTTATTTGCAAAGAGAGGGTGGTGATTTCAGGCCGAAGGCCGTAAGAGAATAGCCCAGGCTAAGGGCGCGCTCTTTGCGCCCGCCGGCCTGGGTGTGTGGAATTGTCGATGAGGTAAGCGCTGAAAGCGCGTAACAGGGTTGTTAGCCCATCGGCGGAAGGCCGCCGCCCATGCCGCCGAAGCCGCCTGGGAGCTTGCCTTGTAGGCCGCGCATCATTTTCATCATGCCGCCGCCTTTGAATTTTTTCAGCATTTTTTGCATGATGATGAATTGTTTTAAAAGACGGTTGACGGCTTGAATATCCGTGCCGGAACCCATGGCGATGCGGCGTTTGCGGGAGCCTTTGATTAAATCGGGGAAACGGCGTTCTTTGGGGGTCATAGAATTGATGATGGCTTCGATTTCGACCAGCATTTTGTCGTTGATTTTGTCTTTGGCAGCGGCGGGGATTGCGCCCATGCCGGGCAATTTATTCATGATGCCCATGATGCCGCCCATTTTGGTGACTTGTTTTAATTGGTCGCGGAAATCTTCCAAATCAAACGTTTTGCCTTTTTTGATTTTTTTCGCGAGTTTTTCGGCTTTTTCGCGGTCAATGTTGCGTTCGACATCTTCAACCAATGACAGAACATCACCCATGCCCAAAATGCGAGAAGCAATCCGATCCGGATAAAAAGGTTCGAGCGCATCGATTTTTTCGCCGACACCAATAAACTTAATGGGTTTGCCAGTGATTTGACGAATGGAAAGAGCAGCACCACCACGTGCATCGCCATCGGTTTTGGTAAGAACGACACCAGTTAAGGGCAGGGCATCGTTAAAGGCTTTCGCAGTATTCGCAGCATCTTGGCCGGTCATGCTGTCGACCACAAATAAAGTTTCGATGGGTTGAATTGCTCCGTGCAAGCGCTTAATTTCATCCATCATTTCATTATCAATATGCAAGCGGCCGGCGGTGTCGATGATGACGACGTCGACTAATTTGGATTTGGCAGCTTGAATCGCATCGCGTGCAATCACAACGGGATCTTGGTTTTCATGACTTGGAAAAAAATCCACATCGACGGTTTTAGCCAGTGTTTCTAGCTGTTTGATCGCAGCAGGACGATAAACGTCGGCGCTGGTTACCATCACGGATTTTTTCTGTTGTTTCAGCCAGCGAGCGAGTTTTGCAACGGTTGTGGTTTTTCCCGAACCCTGTAAACCCGCCATTAAAATAATAGCAGGCGGCTGAGTGGTCAGATTGAGTGAATCGCAATGCTCGCCCATTAATAAAACCAGTTCATCGTGAACCAGTTTAATCAGTGCTTGGCCTGGCGTTAGACTTTCTAGAATTTCCACGCCCACCGCTTTGGTCTTAATGTGTTCGATAAATTCCTTTACGACGGGCAACGCAACGTCTGCTTCAAGCAACGCCATACGAATATCGCGTAATGTTTCTTCGATATTTTCAGGGGTTAATCGCCCGCGGCCGCTTAAATTTTTTAATACCCGTGTTAATCGTTCTGAAAGATTGGAAAACATATATTCACACTCAAGAATGCCCAAAAATGGCAATGAGTATACCGGAAGTTTCGTTTATAGATCAAATGTTTCAGCTTGCGGAGCGGGTTCCGGTGCAGGTGTTTTTTGTGGATCCAAAAGTGGTTTAGCAAACATCCCAGCCTCGCTCGGTCGGGAACAACATTTTCGAAATTGATTAGCAATAGTGGTCCCGCACCAGGATAAAGTTGTTCCAAGCTGTGAAAGACGACTACAAGCGCTATCTTTTAGCATGCTCGCGCCTGCTTTTATTTTTTCACCAATAGGGGATGCCACCCTTTGTACTTTCGGATAAAAAATAAAGCTGTAATAAAGCAACAAATGAAAACTATAAGAAATAATAAGCGGATTAATGGCCCAAGTTTTGGTCGTGTCATCGGATGTAATATCCTGATAGTTTTCTTGTGTTAATTGTCGCTCAACAAAACTCAATGTGCCGGCCATGACGGTCGTCACTAATCCAAAACTGAATATTTCACTTAAATGCGGATAACGCCCATCGGGTTTCGGTATTTTCCTAATAAAAGTTAAAAACCGGTCCATTTCATGCATAATCATTTCCTGGTTATAACAAAAATCGGTTAATCCTTTAGGAAAATTTAAAAAAATTAATACAAGACACTTTCCGGCAGTAGAAGTGACTCCGAAATAAGCTGTCGAAGTTGCAAAGGCGAATAACATAGCACCCGCTGAACCTGGAATTCTAACAATCAAACTCAATCCTTCATGCGCTTTGCAATATTTTTTTCTTTGATTAGAAAAAAATTTTATTACCGTATCAAAAAACCGAAATCCCTCGCTAAATACAAAAGCAGTATTTCCGGCAAATGCACAAATTCTTGCGAGTAAAATGGGATACGGAATATGGGAGGGTATCTGTGTTTGATTATCATCTGCAGCAAAACTGAGTGAGTTAATTATTTCATTCGTTAAGCTAATCAGAAGCACAGCGGACCCTGTAATTACAATGCATCGTAATGCGCCGGGAGATAATCCACCTTGTTTCCATTCATTCGGTAATTTTCGATTAACAATCATGCTAACGGTAGTTTTGATGCCATGAGCAGTATTCGAAATATCAAAAATCGCGCTTGCAGCCCCGAACCCTTTGATAACAATTTGAGGACCCAGCGTATTTGGCAAGAAAGCCAATCTAGAAAAATTGAGCGGCAAAATATTGATGGAGCTCGGCGAACACCTTAATCCATCTTCAATTTCACTGACATAATTAAAACCAATAGCACCGGCAAGGGCCACAATAATGATGCCGTTGCCGATATAAATAATTTTATCGCGTGTTTCATGTTTGTTGACCGTACATGAAAGAACGATAGATTGTTCTGTTACGGGTTCATCCACAGGATGATATGCGAAGGCTCTGCCATTCATGTTAATCACCTTTTAAAATGATTAATAACCCATCATGACATCCTTGGATGGCTCTTGAAGGCGTGTATGATAGGGTAAAAATCAGGTAAACTAAAGCTCTAATATATGGGGTTCAAACTTGAGTCATTTTCAAATTACATTGTTTATTGTGGCGCTGGTGTTTTTGATCCTGTTTTCTGCCTTTTTTTCAGCAGCAGAAACAGGGCTTATGGCGATGAATCGCTATCGCTTGCGTCATCGCGCCCGAATGAAAAAACGGTCTGCGCTACTCATCTTAAAATTACTGAAACGTCCTGATCGTTTGCTCGGTACGATTTTGATTGGCAATAATTGCGCGAATATTATTGCATCGGCTTTGGCGACATTATTAACGGCGCATTTGTTTGGCGAAAAGGCCGTGATCATTTCTACGGTATTATTAGCCATTGTTATTATCATTTTTGCTGAAGTAGCGCCTAAAACACTGGCGGCTCTCCATCCGGATCGCATTGCTTATTGGGTTGCGATTCCGGTGCGGATCTTGTTATTAATTTTTTATCCTATTATCTGGCTTTTGAATGGTGTTTCAAACGGGTTATTACGGTTATTTGGAGTCAAGCTGACGCGTCAAACGAATGAACCATTAACGCGGGAAGAATTGCGGAGCCTAGTCTATGAAACGTCCGGCCGTTTTGCAAGTCAATATCAACCGATGTTACTCGGAATTTTAGATTTAAATAAAATGATCGTCGAAGATGTGATGATTCCGGTTCATGAAGTCGCTGCCATTGATATTGAATCAAAGTGGGAAACAATTAAAAAACAAATTGAACACTGCAAACATGATTGGCTGCCTGTTTATCGTGAAAACATCAATCAAATTTTGGGGACGCTGCACATTCGAGAATTACTGAATAAATCGCTGGATAAAACCATCGATAAGGATATGATCCTTGCGACGTTACATGAACCCTACTTTATTCCCGAAGCAACGCCGCTTAATATTCAACTGATAAATTTTAAACGTGAACGAAAAAATCAGGCATTGGTAGTTGATGAATACGGCGAAATTCGCGGTTTAGTCACCATGGTTGATATTTTAGAAGAAATCGTTGGCGAATTTACCACGACTGTCACGTCAACCAAAGTCATTGAACGCCAAAATGATGGCAGTTATCTCGTCGAAGGGGCGGTCACCATTCGTGAATTGAATCGGGCGACGCAATGGAATTTGCCAACCAAAGGGCCTCGCACATTAAATGGTTTAATTACAGAAAGTCTGGAAGCCATTCCTCAACCTGGTATTTCACTTAAAATTTCTGATCACCCTATCGAAATTGTAGAGGTAAAAGAAAAACGGGTGAGAATGGCGCGAGTCTTTCCAAAAGAATCGAGCTAACGAATAATCAGCGCGGCAACCACGTGACGATCTTCTGCTGTGAGTGCATTATAAGTTCGACAAGCAGCGCGGGTATCCATGATTTCAACGCCGATGCCGTAATTGATTAAATCACCATAAATTTCGATATCCGGAAAATGCAAAACCGTGCCCGTCCCGATCAATAAAATAGCCGGTTTCATCTCAACAATCGGCGACAAATCGGCAGTCGTTAAATCCGAAATTGTTTCAGGCCGCCAATTTTCGATGAGTTTATCACTTGCAACAATAATGCTCTTTGTATAGGTTTGATTGTTGATTTGAATAACGCCGGGCTTATAGCCTCTTATTTGAAATTTGGCATTATTTGAATCAAGTGAAAGTGTCATAAATACCCCAAACGTGCCACTTATTTTGATGATAATTATGGTACCATAAAAAAATTTTCTGACGAGTTGAATTATGAATGATTTTGCCCGTTTAAAACGCTTGCCGCCCTATGTCTTCAGCATCATGGAGCAGCTAAAAACTGAGAAAAAAAAGTCTGGCGCGCCTGTTTTTGATTTTGGCATGGGGAATCCCGATCAACCGACGGCACCGCATATTATTGATGCCTTGCGCGAAGCATGTCTTGATCCTGCGACCCATCGCTATGCGCCGACCCGAGGTATTTTGCCGTTACGAAAAAGCATCTGCGATTGGTATCGCAACCGATTTCATGTCGACCTCGATCCAGAACAAGAAGCGATTGTGACTATCGGTTCCAAAGAGGGGCTAGCGCATTTAGCCATGGCGACCACCGCCGAAGAAGACACGGTTTTAGTACCGAATCCTTGTTATCCCGTGCATCAATTTGGTTTTGTCATGGCAGATGCGAAAATCCAGCATATTCCATTATTGCCACAAATTGATTTTATTGAGGTGTTGCGAAAATCCATCGATGCCGCCTTTCCGCGCCCAAAAATGTTAATTTTAAATTTTCCAGCCAATCCTACAACGCAATGCGTCGATCTCGCTTTTTTTACCAAAATTATTAACATCGCCAAAGAATATAATATCTGGGTGGTGCACGATTTAGCCTATGCCGATATTGTATACGATGGATATAAAGCGCCTTCTATTTTGCAAGTCCCCGGCGCCAAAGAAATTGCGATTGAATCGTACACACTTTCAAAAAGTTACAACATGGCCGGCTGGCGTATTGGATTTATGTGCGGAAATTCCGAATTAGTGACAGCGCTCGCGCGCATTAAATCTTACCTGGATTATGGCTCTTTTGCTGCCGTTCAAATGGCAGCCATTGCTGCATTATCGGGCCCACAAGATTGTGTAAAAGAAACCTGTTCCATTTATCAAAAACGCCGCGATGTCTTGTGCAAAGGTTTAAATGAAGCGGGCTGGGCAGTGGATGTGCCGGAAGCTACCATGTTTGTTTGGGCCAAAATTCCAGAACCGTTTCAACATCTCGGTTCATTTGAATTTTCCAAATTATTATTGCAGGAAGCTGATGTCGTTGTTTCACCTGGAATTGGTTTTGGCGAATACGGCAATCATTATGTCAGAATCAGTCTCATTGAAAACGAACGCCGCATCGGAGATGCTTTGCAACGCATTCAGCATTTTATGCGCGGTGATTTTTCTATTCCAAAACGTATTGAATTTGAGGTGCCAGCATGAACCCAGAGTTAAAACATTTTTTACCTTTTAAAAGCGTCGCGATCGCATTATTATTCAGCATTCTTTTTGGGCCGCTCGGTGTGCTTTATTCCACGGTATCAGGCGGAATTGTGATGATAGTGATCGGTTTCATTGTGATTTGTGACAAATTTATGGTGCCGCTGGTTTTAGTTTGGCTTTTGTCTTGCATCGTAAGCGTCATAGCGGTCAATCGCTACAACAAAAGAATTTGGCTAGAACGTAACAAATCGAATTAATTGATAAAAAAAGAAAAGGATGTCCAGTGAAAAAAAAAATAATAAGACGTCAAAGCGACAATACCCATTTTGATCATCCATTGCATCCTGTTTTACAGCGTATTTATCGCTCGCGGGGCATTCAATCGATTGCAGAGCTCGAACATCAATTAGAAAAATTACTGCCTTTTCAGGATTTATTAAATATTGATAAAGCCGTCGCGTGTCTTGCTGAATCATTAATGTGTCAGGAAAACATTCTGATCGTCGGCGATTTTGATGCGGATGGTGCAACGAGTACCGCAGTGGCGGTGCGTGCATTAAAAAGTTTTGGCGCAGAAAAAGTCGGATTTTTAGTTCCCAACCGTTTTGCATTTGGTTATGGACTCACGCCAGAATTAGTGAACGTTGCAAAAGATCTGGATCCCGCACTGATTGTGACAGTGGATAATGGTATTTCCAATCATGCCGGTGTGAAAGCCGCAAAAGACGCAGGGATTAAAGTCGTTATAACCGATCACCATTTAGCAGCCGAAACGCTGCCTGAGGCCGATGCCATTGTAAACCCCAATCAACCCGGCGATCGATTTTCCAGTAAAAATATTGCAGGCGTTGGCGTTATTTTTTATGTGATGCTGGCTTTGCGACGCTATTTATTAGAAAAAAAATGGTTTCAGGAAAAAAATATCGCTGAACCTAATATGTCGCGCTTGCTGGATATTGTGGCTCTCGGCACAGTCGCCGATGTCGTGCCACTCGATCACAATAATCGCATTTTAGTTTCACAAGGATTGCGGCGAATTCGCGCCGGACTTTGTGTGCCTGGCATTACAGCCCTGTTAGAAATTGCTAATCGTAATCAACCGCGACTGATTGCAAGTGATTTGGGTTTTGCAGTCGCTCCGCGTTTGAATGCAGCGGGACGGTTGGAAGATATGTCGGTTGGCATCGAATGTCTTTTAACAGACAGTTTGCCTGAGGCGCGCGAATTAGCCAAACGTCTGGATCTTTTAAACGAAGAACGTCGCGTGATCGAACAAGACATGCAAGAACAAGCGTTTGCTGTTTTAAAAAAACTTCAGCCCGAACAAAAAAATCTGCCGCACGGTATCTGTTTATTCGAAGAAGAATGGCATCCGGGTGTAATAGGAATTGTCGCAGCACGTGTCAAAGATCGTGTGCATAGACCCGTGATTGCTTTTGCATTGAGTGATAATAATGAATTAAAAGGCTCCGCTCGCTCAATTCCCGGTGTGCATATTCGAGATGTGTTAGCCGATATTGCGACAAAATATCCTGCGCTAATTTCAAAATTTGGCGGTCATGCGATGGCGGCCGGATTGACTGTACCGCGAGCTTCGTTCGAGCATTTTTCCAAAGCTTTTTCTGATTCGGTTTCCGCAAAAATGAATGACGATATGTTAAATCACGTGATTCAGAGTGATGGCGAATTACAAGATCAGGAATTAACACTGGAATTAGCCGAGACCTTGCGCGAAGCAGGGCCGTGGGGCCAATCGTTTCCAGAACCCTTATTTGATGGTGTATTTGAGGTGATTGAGCAAAGACTGGTCGGAAGAAAACATTTAAAACTGGTTTTATCCAAAGATAATAAATTAATTGATGCGATTGCCTTCAATATTGATGTGAATGAATGGCCGAACTATCGTTGTAAGCAGGTCAATATTGCCTACCGCATGGATGTAAATGAATTTCGCGGCAAACGCAGTGTACAATTGATAGTAGAACATCTGGAAATTGCGTAATATAGTATAAGGACAAAAAGGAAAGGCCATGCGTTTTCTAATCAAATTATTGATTGTGCTATTGATCCTCTTCGGTGTGTCCGCGATTTGTTTGCCACCGCTGGTTGGATTAGGTATCCAGAAATACGCAGCTTACACTTCTTTTTTAAATAATGGCGACATCCAGGTCATCGATTATCAACGCAATTGGTATACTTCCGATGTGACCTTTCGAGTGAAATTGATTAATCAAGATCTTGCTACTTCACTCGAACAATTTGGTGTTCCTAAAAATAATCTTCCCAATAATCTGCAAGTGATCGTTAAGGCCCATATTTTGCATGGCCCAATTTTTTCAGAACCGAGTCGTGCGCCCTTCCGTTGGGGTTGGGCATTTATCGACAGAAAAATGATTATCCCGCCGGAATCGCAAAGCCTTTTTGCACAATACGGATTTAACGATTCAACAATCAAGATGAGTCAAAGCTATATCGATCTTTTGGGTCGTTACGAAGACAGTTTTGAAGTGGGAAATGTTTTCTTAGCTCTACCGAATAATGCACGTATGAGCGTGGGAGATGCCAGTGGATCGTTTTGGCATTGGCCTCTTTCAACGCGTTTCCAAGGTCTTGCGAAAGTAAACAATTTTTCCTTAGAAAATGACATGACACATCTTGCGATGTCTCGCGGCGTTTTTTCGTTTGATATGAAAAAAGACCCATCAGGCCTTTGGATTGGGAGTCAGACCGTTTCAGTGCCTGATTTGACCTTGCGTGATCAAAATAATCAAACCATTTTGATCAATGGCCTCAACATGAATGGTTTTCTGGATGTGAATGCGGTCGGTTTATTAGGCGGCGAGCGGCAATTTTCCATTCAGCAAATCAGCATCAATAATCAAGTGATCGGGCCTTTTCAGATGGATCTGGATGTCAATAAGTTGAATGCAAAAGCGATTTCCAATTTGGTTTCCGTTTATGAAGAAACGCTGCGCACCGGTGAAATGTATGAATCACAATTAAAAGATAAATTCATGGCGGCCATTCCGGCTATTGTGACACCGGGCGCTTATTTGCGTTTGAAAAAACTGGATCTCTTAACCCCTCAAGGCAGTCTGCATGCATTTGCACGGATTTATTGGCCCGCTGAAAAATTTACCCGTCCTGATAATTTGCTTGATCTTTTACAAACAGGGCAAGTGCAGGCAACAGTACGAATTTCAAAAACACTTGCGGAAGTGCTTATCCGGTTCTTTGGCGATGTCACCTATATTTATCAAATTCCACCTGACCAGCGCAGCGCTCTCGTTGCATTACAAGATGCCGTACGCATGAATACCGAACAAAATACTTTTTTAATTATGGAATTAATCGATGAAAAAGAAATCGATAAATCCTACGGCCTCGATTTATTAAGTTTAGTAAAAAATGCTGCTCCCATGGCCGATTATTTTGATTACGTTAAAGCTCTCTTAATGCAACGAAAAATTTCTCTTGAAGTCTCTTATCTTCTTGATTGGCAATATATGACGTTAGTCCAGCAATTCGATATATTTTCACAAAACCTACAGCATTCGAAAGAATTAATCGAAGCTGAAATGCACGCCTCCCTCGATAACTTTTTAAAACAAGGTTATGTCACACAAAATCAAACCGAGTATCTCATTAGCATCTCCCGCGAAGGCGGAGTGGTAAAAATCAATGGCAAGCCGATGAATTAGTGCCTCTTTTTAAGTTCGATCTTTCTAATAACATATTGATAAATCAATTAATTTTTTATTTTTATTTAATAATCATTGATCATGATATCATTTTTTGATATCATTAAGGAAAGTGGATAAATGAATAAGACACATCAAAAAACGTTGGAAACTATTTTTCGAAAGCCTGTTCCAAGTAATTTGGAATGGCGAAAGATAGAGGCTTTATTTGAGGCATTAGGAGCGCAGACAATTGAGGGTGCCGGTTCAAGAGTTCGATTTGAACTCCATGGAGTGATTGCTATATTCCACAGGCCGCATCCAAAAAAGGAAGCTAAACACTATCAAGTTAGAGATGCAAAATCATTTCTTGAAAAAGCGGGAGTATTACCATGAATACAATGAGCTATAAAGGTTATGCAGCACGCATAGAATATAGCGATGAAGATGACTGCTTTGTCGGTCATATAGCAGGAATCAATGATGTCATTGGTTTTCATGCGGATTCTGTAGCTAAATTGCATGTTGCTTTTGAAGAGGCTGTTGATGATTATCTTGAGACATGCAAAAAAGCGGGTAAATTACCTCAAAAACCTTATTCAGGACACATCATGCTTCGTGTTCCACCCGAGTTACATGCAAAAGTCGCAATGTTAGCTCAGGCACACGGGAAAAGTCTTAATTCCTGGGTGACGGAATTACTTTCTAGTGCAGATTAAATGGGATTAAATGGGGTCAAATCCGGCTGGCTAAGAATCATTAGTATCAATCAGTTTTTATCAAAATGATTACGCTAGGAAAGGGAGGGCAAAGTGAGATTAATGATATAAAATTAACACGTTATGCCTGTTATCTGATCGCGCAAAATGGTGATCCGTGCCCCACAACTTGACGCAACCTTCATTTTAATGTTATTTTTATCTCTATCTTTTTGGTCAAGTTGTTCTTCATCTTCGTCAGGTTTTTACGTCCATGCTAAAATCATCAATTTTAAATAAAGTACTATTTTCTATATCCATCATTGTTATGCTTTGTTTTGCTGGTGATTTAGCCGCAAAAAGTCTAGGCAATACCGATGAGAAAATTCAAGTCGTAATCCAAAAAAAATCCCAGCGATATAAATAAAAGGGATATTTATCTCAAAAATAATCAAACTGGAAAGCAAAGCTTATTTATGACTATTACGGATGGCCATCAATATTATTATCGCCATGCTGAATACCATAATGGCAATGTTTATGTTGTCCGACGAATAGACAATCGTTTAGATATAAAGAATCCGCAATGGACAAATGAACTTTGGAGGTATTCCCCACAAAAGCCAGGAGTAAAATTGTATACCAGTCAAGGTATAGATTTTAGAGTCTCAGATGACGAGCAATTTATTGCTATTTCTGACCGAGATAAGAATTCTTTAAAAATAACAATCTTGAACAATGAAGGTAAAGCACTTAAATCGTTTCCGTTAGCCGGATTATATAAAGGGAACGATGAAATTACCTATTTAGAGTTACTTTCATGGGCCGATAATATTCTTTGGCTAGATTGCGGAGCAACCGTACAGATTAAATCTATCGTTAAAATAGATGCAGACACTTTCAAAGTCAGCACTTTTGATCTATCAAAACTTGCTGTTTTTATAGATGATTTCACATTAAATCCAATCACCGGAAAAATTACGTTTAGTGATTATCCACCCATCTTTGACGCGGATACGCGAAATGCACTTATTGCGAGCAAGAAAGAGATACATTTATTTGTATATGATTTACAAGCTCGTAAAAAACAAATGATCGCTGTTTCAACGGCTAAACAATTTCATCCGAAATGGGTTGACGATAATACTATCGAATTTGAAAAGTCAGAAAGGCAAGAGCAAAGAGTAAGTGGTTAGCCACGCCTTTTTAGGGACCTGAGATTGATCTTCTTAGTGCTGGTGAAATTGTTTCTCAGGTTAAATTATAAATAAAATTTTGGCGCGCCCAGAGAGATTCGAACTCCCGACCACCTGGTTCGAAGCCAGGTACTCTATCCAGCTGAGCTATGGGCGCGTTTGGAAAGTGCAATATTAGAGGAGTTAGGTTTCCCAGGCAAGCTCGATTAATGTGTCCTTTCGGCACGTCTGCGTGACTTCTGCAACAGCTAACTACTTTCAATAAATATTCATTTCTTAACTAGAAAAGAAAGCGTTCAAAAATCCACCTGAAATTTGAACGCTAAAAACATTAACCTAATCTTGGGATATGGCTAAAAGATTTTGCAGGATTTTTGCTCAAAACCCTATAAGCGAATAAACCTAATAAAATTGCTCCGCCTGCAGCTGTGGTAAGAATTTTTCCTGTAGTCCAACTGTTAGGAGTGGAACCCTCTGCGACGCCTGCTTTTTCCTCACCTGCTTTTTTTTCTGGAGCATGTCTTTCAACTGTGCCATGCTTGGATGCAAATTGTTTTACGCAATCGTCCCAAGCGCTTAGAAACGCTTTCTCTGCCTCCGCTTCAGTTTGCCCACTTATCGGAAATTTCTCAGAAAAACTTCCATATATTTCATTGAACTCCCCATAACCTATATCTATATCACCACAACTTAATGCAATGCTGAATTCAACTTCATTGGCGGCAAGTTCTGGATTAATAGCAACAGTAGTCCTGATGAACTCATTATAAGGTTCATGATCTTTTTCCTTAAAAATTGAACGTAATTCAGTAGGGACGAGAGCTGGAAGATCAGAAAATGAAATGGAAACCTTTCCAGAAGCTTCAAATCGCTTTATCACATATAATGTTGCGGCAAATCTCTTCATCTTTGAACCTCTCGTTTTATAATGACCTTGATCTTATATAATTCAAATCACTTCGGCAAATTTATCGTGTGTGACTTTTCAAAAAAGATCTTTTGATAATGGTGGCAAATATGCTTTATTATCATCAGAGCCATAGCTTGCACCTGCACCAAAAAGATATTATTCGCAATTTAATAGCTGATCAAATTGAATAATTTTTGCAAAATAATCGCTATCTTCCAGTTCTTCATGAATTCCATTCACATGAATTAGTATGGGTCTACAGGAAAAAGATCGGGGTCTTTTTAAACGTGTTATTTTTTCGCTCATATCTTTTATAATGTCTTTTTTTATTTCGTACTTGGAAAATTTAATTTCACAAACATAAAGACAATTAAATTTAGTTTGAATTAAATAATCAATTTGACAACCAGGTTGCCGTTCTGTTTTACGTTGAAAATAAGTTCCGTCTGAAATAATATCGTCAGGCCATATATTGAGTAATTTATGAATCGATCTTCTGTTATTTAACACGAGATTTTCAAATTGCAAACTCATAATTGTATTATATCCCGGGAAATTGATGAGACTTTTCTCTTCAAAAATACCAGACTCTATTTTTCTTTTATTGGGCTCAATATATTTTAAATAAAATCTAAGATAATTATCTGATAAACGAAAATGGCTCAATTTAGATGTTTTTCCATCTTTAATACGCCAGGAAAAATCCCGAGAAATAAAGCCGGCTTTAGTAAGATCATCTAAATAATCGCTTATGTGACCGCTTGCCTCTCTATCTAACTCTTTTGCTATTTGATTGCGATCTGCAGAAGAGTCACCAAGACAAGTAACAATTTTTTTGTATAGGTTACTACGGGATGAGAATAAATCAGAAAATATTTGATCGAACTCATTAAATAGAATACCGCTTTTTTCAAAACAAAGTTGCCTTATATTTTCTTCAGCAGATAGATATGTTTTGATTTCTTCTAGATATCTAGGTATGCCCCCTGTTATAGCTAAAATTTTAAATTTCTCATAGGTAGATAGGGTCGAATGATTATCCCAAAATTTATTACAGTCTGATAAAGATAATTCCGGAAGAGTAAGCGTTAGAGATATTCGGCCCATAAAACCTGTGCTTGAAAGAATATTTTCTTCAATCCAAGAGGAAATAGAGCCACATAAAATTAATATTAGCTTTGGGTTTTGTTTGAAATAATTATCCCATACTGTTTTAAGCTTTCCTAAAAAATCTGGATCTTTTGAACCCATCCATGAAATTTCATCTAAAAGAATTACAACTCTTTCATTTTTTGTGTTTTCGGCAACAAACCATAATAAATCCCACCAATCATTATTATTTTTAGGGAACGTTGTAAAATTTTTTTGGATTTGTTTTAAGAACGCGTCCCGTTGGGATTGCGCGGTGGTTTCTTGTGTTGGCGGCAAACCGGTAAAAGGGTAGAACTTATGATTCTTTGCGAACTCTTCGGCTAGCCTGCTTTTTCCTATCCTGCGACGACCTTTTAATACAATTAAGCTAGCAGAATTTTTTTTAAATGTATTTGTTAATTTGGACAATTCATTTTTTCTACCAATAAAATTCATTTCTTTTATCCAAAATAATAAAAAAGTTATTCTCGTCCGATAATCGACAAATGTCAATTATCGGACGAGATAAATTAATGAACGGCCAAAAACAGGGAGAGTTATGCTGGCTAATTGATAATTATAGGTTTTCTGGCGCGCCCGGAGAGATTCGAACTCCCGACCCCCTAGTTCGTAGCCAGGTACTCTATCCAACTGAGCTACGGGCGCGTATGTAGATAGGAAAGTCGTGTATTAAAGCAATTAATGTTATGAAATTCAAGAATTTTCTTGGGTTTTCAAGAGATTGCTTCGGCACTTCGTGCCTCGCAATGACGGGCAGAGGTTCTTATTGGCGGAGAGAGAGGGATTCGAACCCTCGATGGAGGTTTAAGCCCCCATACTCCCTTAGCAGGGGAGCGCCTTCAGCCTCTCGGCCATCTCTCCAGGAATAGATTGGTAGTGCTGTGGTGATTGTTATTCAGTGTCTTTATCAGCTTCGTCTTTCTTCGCAGGGGTTGCATTTTTTTCCTGCTGAATGCGTTGATAAATTTCTTCACGATGAACAGACACATCTTTCGGTGCGTTAATACCAATGCGGACTTGATTGCCTTTGATACCTAACACGGTCACGATGATATCATCACCTATGATTAATGTTTCACCCACACGTCGCGTTAAAATGAGCATTTTTTATATCTCCTTGTTGATTACCATTTTACTTCCTAGTACACATTTTGCGTTACACACTAACCAAAGTCAGCAATGGTAAACAATATGATATACAGGTGTAAATATAGTTATTAAAATATATTTTTCAAATATCCTTTACTTTACGTTTCCATGAAGTCTTGATGTGTTTCGACCGATAATTTATCGAGACCGAACGCTTCGTGTACAGCGCGTACACCGCGTTCAAGACTATCTTCATCAATCACGACGGAAATTTTAATTTCAGACGTCGTGATCATTTGAATATTGATATTCGCATTGCCTAAAGCACGAAACATATTGCTGGCGACACCCGCATGAGAGCGCATACCGATGCCCACCAGTGATAATTTAGCCACTTTGGGATTGGTTTTTGGTGAAAGAGCGCCGAGTTCGGCGGCGAGCGTTTCGACAATTTTTAAGGCTTTTGGAAAATCTTTTCGTTGTACAGTAAAAGTGAAATCGGTTTTGTCTTGATCGGATGCATTTTGCGCGATCATGTCGATTTCAATTTGGGCATCGCTGATTTTTCCGAGTATTTGACCTTCGATGCCGGCGCGATTCGGTACGGCAGAAAGCGCGATGAGGGATTCTTCACGGCTGAAGGCGATACCGGATACCAAACGTTTTTGCATAATTTTGTCCTCAAATGTCACTAACGTCCCTGGATGTTTGCTAAACGTGGATAAAACGCGAATCGGTAAATTGTGTTTGCTCGCGAGTTCAACTGAACGCATTTGTAAAACTTTGGCGCCCAGGCTGGACATTTCGAGCATTTCTTCGAAACTGATTTGGGGCAGCAAAGAAGCTTCGGGCAAAAGATGGGGGTCGGTGGTATAAACCCCTTCGACATCGGTGTAAATTTGGCATTCGTCTGCTTTGAGAGCGGCGGCTAAGGCGACAGCGGTTGTATCGGAACCACCGCGGCCTAAAGTGGTGATATCACCGTGTTTATTGATTCCTTGAAAGCCCGCGACGATCACCACAAAACCATCATTGAGGGTTTTTTGGATGGTTTCGGTTTTAACATTAAGTATGCGCGCTTTAGTATGGGTTTCATCTGTCATGATGCCGATTTGATGACCGGTAAATGAGCGGGCAGGGATGCTTTTCGCTTGCAATGCCATTGCTAAGAGGGCCATTGAAACTTGTTCGCCCGTTGATACGAGAACATCGTACTCACGGGGATGCGGTTCGTTGGTTAAAGTTTGTGCCAAACGAATCAGTCTATCGGTTTCGCCTTGCATTGCTGAAACAACGACCACGACATGGTGACCGCTTTGTTTTGTTTCGATAATACGGGATGCCACGTGATGGATGCGATCCAACGTGCCAACCGAGCTTCCGCCAAATTTTTGTACAATAAGTGCCATATCTTTATTATATCCTGAGTGTGGGCTATATGATGCTTGATATTCTGGGCGTTGTCTAGTAAATGATCATGAAGTGAGTTCAAGGGCGTAATTTTTTCGCTGCCCAATCGTATACTGAAAACAAGGCTTGATCAAGATGTTCGGGTTGATTTCCTCCAGCTTCGGCCATATCGGGGCGACCGCCGCCTTTGCCGCCGATTTGGCTTGCTACCATATTGACCAAATCGCCTGCTTTTATTTTATCGGTGCAATCTTTGGTGACGCCAGCAACGACAGTGGCTTTGTTGTCTTTTACGACAGCTAAGGCAATGACCGCGCGGCCTAATTTATTTTTTAATTGGTCGACGGCGGTGCGTAAGGATTTCGCATCCATGTTTTCTAATCGAGCGGCAAGGACTTTGACGCCTTCGATGTCTTTGGCATCCTTCACGAGGTCTTGACTGGTGGAGCTCGCTAATTTTTCTTTGAGTTGTTCGATTTCTTTTTCGAGCAAGCGGATTTTTTCGTCAGATTGCGCGAGTTTTTGTTTTAAATCCAGTTCGCGTTTTTCAATCCAACGCATTGCACCATCGCCTGTGACGGCTTCAATTCGTCGAATGCCTGCAGCGATACCGGATTCAGAAGTAATTTTAAAAATACCAATGTCACCGGTGTGATGTGCGTGCGTCCCGCCGCATAATTCTACGGAATCACCAAAACGCACGACTCGTACGGTGTCGCCATATTTTTCACCGAATAAAGCGAGTGCGCCACTTTGGACCGCTTCTTCTGGAGTGGTGATGCGCACGGTTGCTTCGTGATTCGCCCGGATCTGATCGTTGACGCGTTTTTCGATGAGTTTAATTTCATCCGGGGTGAGTGCGGCAGAATGGGAAAAATCAAAACGTAAACGTTCGGGTTCAACTAACGAACCTTTCTGAACAACGTGTTCACCTAACGTGCTGCGCAACACATGGTGCAAAAGGTGCGTTGCAGAATGATTTAAAACGGCAGCAGCGCGGCGTTCTGCATTGACTATCGCGCAGACAGTGTCGCCCGTTTTGAGAGTGCCTTTTTTTCCAATATCACCTAAGTGGACAATCGCTTGGCCTTGTTTTTGAGTATCAAGTACGTGAAATTCAGCGCCGGTTTTTACATCGGTTAAAACGCCTTGATCACCCACTTGACCGCCGGATTCCGCATAAAAAGGCGTGCGATCGAGAATCACGCTGCCTTTTTCGCCGGATTTTAATTCATTGACCGGTTGGCCGTCGCGATAGAGTGCGATAATTTTCGCGTTTTCAATTTTTAATTCTTCGTAACCTAAAAATTCGGTTTCTGAATCAATGTTCGCGCCGGTGTGATAATCCGCCGTAAATTTGCTGGCTTGGCGTGAGCGTTCGCGTTGTTGATTCATTAAGGTTTCAAAACCTTCGAAATCAATTTGCAAATTGCGTTCGCGAGCCATGTCTTCCACTAAATCCACAGGAAAACCGCAAGTGTCATATAATTTAAAAACGGTTTCGCCGGAAATAATTTTTTGGCCCTTTAATTTTGCTACTTCATTTTCAAATAATTTCATGCCGACCGTTAAGGTATTGCCAAATTGTTCTTCTTCGGCGCGTAAAACGTTTTCGATGTGTTTTTGTGCTTTGACTAATTCGGGATAAGCTTCGCCCATTTCATCAACTAAGGGTTGGACTAATTGGTAAAAAAATAATTGATCGGCCAAACCTAATTTATAACCGTGACGCAATGCGCGGCGAATAATGCGCCGCAACACATAACCGCGGCCTTCGTTGGAAGGCGTCACGCCATCCACAATTAAAAATGCGCTGGAACGGATGTGATCGGCGATCACGCGTAATGAAGTATTAGTTAAATCTTTGATATTGGCGAGTTTCGCCATGGTTTTAATGATCGGCTGGAATAAATCCGTATCATAATTATTGTGTACGCCCTGCATGACAGCCGTGATGCGTTCCAAACCCATGCCGGTATCGACGGAAGGTTTGGGGAGCGGTGTCAGCGATCCATCCGCTGCCCTGTCATATTGCATGAAAACTAAATTCCAGATTTCAACATAACGATCGCCATCTTCATCGGGTGTGCCTGGAGGCCCACCAAAAATTTCAGCACCATGATCATAAAAAATTTCCGTGCACGGGCCGCAAGGACCGGTTGCACCCATGGACCAAAAGTTACTGTCTTCACCGCAATAGGAAAAACGTTTGGGGTCGACTTTCATTTCTTTTAACCAGATATCAGCGGCTTCATGATCGTCTTTGAAAACCGTGACCCATAATTTTTCTTGCGGGATTTTTAATGTGTTGGTTAAAAAATCCCAAGCAAATTGAATCGCTTCGCGTTTGAAATAATCCCCAAAACTGAAATTGCCTAGCATTTCAAAAAACGTATGGTGGCGGGCGGTGTAGCCCACGCGTTCTAGGTCGTTGTGTTTGCCGCCGGCGCGAACGCAGCGTTGGGAAGAAGCAGCGCGTTTGTAGGGACGTAATTCTTTACCTAAAAAAACATCTTTGAATTGCACCATGCCAGCATTGGTAAATAATAACGTCGGGTCATTGCCAGGCACGAGCGAACTGCTCGCAACCACTTCATGGCCGCGATCTTGGAAATAATCCAGAAACAAGCTGCGTAATTGATTCGCTGTTAATTTTTTACCGCTCATGGGTCAATCATCACTATTTTTAAAAATATGGTTTATTTGTTCGAGTGTAAAACCTCGGTGCTGCAAAAAACGCATGTGCTGCAAACGGGTTTTAATATCCTGCGGGACCTGGTTTTTAAATTTTTTCTGCCAAACCTGACGCGCATGAATAAACCATGCATTATCAGATATCTGTAAGAGATGTTCAATGGAATCTTCCGAAATTCCACGTTCTAACAGTTCATTACGAATGCGTAAGGGCCCATAGCCTTTATTCGTGCGGAAATGAATATAATTTTCAATAAAACGCTGGTTGCTTAATAAGCCTTCTTGCGCCAGCTGTTCGAGCACCGGTTGAATCGCATCCGTTGCAAACCCGCGTTGGCGAAGTTTCCGTTCGAGTTCCGTTTCAGAATGTTCACGACGCGCGAGCAAATTCATTGCGGCGCGTCGGACGTTAGCAGTCTCGCTCAGACAGCGGCCTCTTCTTCGGTTTCATCCATCTCTTCGTTGGTGACCGTATTGTTAGAAGGTTGCAGCAATTTTTCGCGCAATTGTTTTTCAATTTCCTGGGTGATTTCAGGATGCTCTTTTAAAAAGATGCGCGAATTATCTTTGCCTTGGCCTATGCGTTGGTTTTTGTAGCTAAACCAAGCGCCGGCTTTATCAATCAAGCCATGCAATACGCCCAATTCGATGATTTCACCTTCAAAAGAAATACCATGATTGTAAAGAATATCAAATTCAGCTTGTCTGAAGGGTGGAGCGACTTTGTTTTTAACCACTTTGACGCGGGTTTCGCTGCCGATGATTTCATCGCCATTTTTGACGCTGCCGATACGGCGAATGTCTAAGCGAACTGACGCATAAAATTTCAGAGCGTTACCGCCGGTGGTGGTTTCTGGATTGCCAAACATGACGCCAATTTTCATACGGATTTGGTTAATGAAAACGACTAAAGTATTGGAGCGTTTGATGTTGGCAGTCAGTTTACGCAATGCCTGTGACATCAAGCGGGCTTGCAAGCCCATGTGTTGATCGCCCATTTCGCCTTCAATTTCCGCTTTCGGTGTGAGGGCTGCGACGGAGTCCACAATCACGACATCGACTGCGCTGGAGCGGACCAACATATCGGTAATTTCCAGTGCTTGTTCGCCGGTATCCGGTTGTGAAACCAATAATTCATCCACATTCACGCCTAATCGTTTAGCATAAGCCGGATCCAACGCATGTTCCGCATCCACAAACGCTGCAGTGCCACCATTGCGCTGACAAGCTGCAATGACTTGCAAGGTGAGTGTGGTTTTGCCGGACGATTCTGGGCCATAAATTTCAACAATGCGTCCGCGCGGTAAACCGCCGACACCGAGAGCCAAGTCCAGTGTCAAAGAGCCTGTCGAAACCACTTCAATATCACGCACGGCTGTAGCATCACCTAAGCGCATGACTGAACCTTTACCAAATTGGCGTTCAATTTGACTGAGGGCTGCGCCTAACGCCTTTTTTTTGTTTTCTTCCATCGTAATTATCCTTAGTTTGCTTTGCGGTTTAAGAAAAATTTTTTAAAAAAATTGGGGGAGAATCTTTGAGAGGATACACTATTTTGTGAACGCTAATCTAGCGCGTTGTTGGGTGGGATGCAATGCGTTTTTAAAAAAAGTTTTGGGGAAAAATCCGTATTTTTTACTGATGAAAATAATGCCCTTTGTGATAATATACGGTCTTTCCTATTAATTATGGACAAATTTTTTACGAGGTGGGTATGCTTAGATCAGCAGCTAAAATTTTTAGAGCAATCAGTTTTGGTTCGGTAGCGGCAGTGAGAGGTTACGAGGCAGATATTTTCGCAAAAGTAGCGCTAAATAAAGGCTTGGCCACAGAAGATTTTCACCCTTTAGGACTAGCAGCAGGGGTTGCCGGGGGTGCTGCTTTAATTGCGCATGCTCTCGATAAAGCAGCCGACAGTGCAGATCAAGCAGCGAAAGCTAAGGAGGCTCAAGAAGAAGCGGATCTGGAAGCTCAAAAAAAATTACAAGCTCAAGAACCAGTTAGCACAGCCGATGAAGAGGAAACAGCAGGCGAAACAATGGCTGATAGAGCACTTAGAGAGGCTTCATCACCTGATCCAGACGCTCGCGCTTCAGAAGGCGATTTGCTGAAAAAAGACGATTGTTGTGATTCAAAAACCGTTTTTGTCCTATTGGGTGCTGCTAGAAGTGCAACATTAACCGTTGCAACCTGGGCAGTTGCAGAAGGCGCAGCGCCTGTGGTTTTCTCCGGCGCTTTACTTGGCGGAGCTGCGTATATCACTGCTGAGTTTGTCACTAAGAAATGCAAAGGTGAAAAATATGGTTGGGTTGAAGCAGGCAAATCAGCAAGTGATTTTGCAACAAATAATTTAGCATTTATTTGTCTTCTCAAAGGTGGGAAAGTTGGCGGAGAGTTTTTGGAAGCCGCGAAAACAAGGACTTTAGATGTTACTTACCGAGCTCTTTCAGGGGCCACCGCGCTAGCCGCAAGTGTCAGCGGATTATTTTATGCAGGCAAAGCGGGTAAAGAACTCGTTGCGCTGAAAGAAGAATGCAAGAAAGATCCAGAGGCTTACAGACGAGCTCCAGGTTAATAGTCTTAGACAGTGGCAGCCTGCTCTATGGTAGGCTTGCCACTTTATTTTATAAAATCTAATAATCCTCGCAAGGCGCGATTAATTGATTGTTCGCGGACTGATTCGCGATTTCCCTGAAAAATTTCAACAAATGCTTGTGTTTCTTTATCCATACCAGCAATTGCAAACCACACCATTCCAACTGGCTTTTTAGCAGTACCGCCATCAGGACCTGCAACTCCCGTAATTGAGATGCTGATTTCGGCGTTACTGTTTTTCAATGCGCCTTCAGCCATTTCGCGAGCGGTTTGTTCGCTCACTGCGCCTTCATTGCTCAAGGTTGTTTTTTTTACGCCTAACATTTCTTCTTTGGAAAGATTGCTGTAAGTTACAAAACCGCGTTCAAACCAGTTGGAACTTCCTGGGACTTCGGTCAAAGCAAACGCCAATCCGCCGGCTGTACACGATTCAGCGGTAACTAATGTTAAATTCTGTTTGGTTAATTTTTCTGCCAATTGCATTACAAGAGCATGCATAAAAACCCTTTTTTCACTATACTCGAAAACAGAATCTTATAAGGAAAATTGCGCCGTGACTACCGCTGTAACTCATACCCCCATGATGCAACAATATTTACGCATCAAAGCAGATTACCCCGAAACTTTGTTGTTTTATCGCATGGGCGATTTTTACGAATTATTTTATGGGGATGCGGAAAAGGTAGCGCGTTTGTTGGATATTACGCTGACGGCACGTGGCAATTCGGCTGGAAAACCGATTCCAATGGCAGGTGTGCCTTATCATGCGGCAGAATCGTATATTGCAAAATTATTGCGGCAAGGTTTGTCGATTGCGATTTGCGAACAAGTAGGTGATCCGAAAACCAGTGTAGGTCCGGTTGAGCGTCAAGTTGCGCGAATACTCACACCCGGAACCGTCAGCGATGCCGCTTTTCTCGAAGAAAATCGCGAAAATTTATTGCTCGCCATCCATTCGGAAAATAATCGCTATGGCATAGCGACACTGGATATCAGCAGCGGGCAATTTCATATTTTAGAAGTAACAAGTTTGGAAGCTTTGCATGCCGAACTTGAGCGCTTAAAACCCACTGAAATTTTGATTAGCGAAGACTCATCGCTCACTCTCTCGCATTCAGGAATTCGAAGACGCATGCCTTGGGAATTTGAACTGGAAAGCGCGCTGCGTTTGTTGACGCAGCAAATGCAGACGCATGATTTAGCGGGATTTGATTGTCTGGATTTGTCTGCCGCCTTATGCGCTGCAGGTTGTTTGCTGCATTATGCACGCGAAACGCAACGTGCAGCACTTCCGCATGTGCGTGCGATTTCAGTCGAACGTCGTGAAGACAGTATTATTTTAGATGCTGCAACGCGAAAAAACCTGGAATTAATATCGCAACTTTCAGGTGAAACAACGCATACATTAGTATCTGTATTTGATAATACCGCAACTGCGATGGGCAGTCGTTTGTTAAAACGCTGGATTAATCGTCCTTTGCGTCATCATGGATTGTTGCGTGACAGACAAGATGCCATAAAAAATATTTTGCACGAACGACATTTTTTATCACTACATGAAAAATTATCGCGAGTAGGCGATCTCGAGCGAATTTTATCGCGCGTAGCATTGCGTACGGCGCGTCCTCGTGATTTAGTTGAATTGCGCAACACGTTAAGTGTGTTGCCAGAATTACAAAGTGAATTAAAAAATTTTTCAGCGGTTCTTTTAAAAAAATTAGCGGCTGAAATTCAAGAATTTCCAGATATTTTATCATTATTACAAAAAGCGATTGTTGAAAATCCACCCGTCCTCATTCGCGATGGGGGTGTGATCGCCGAAGGATTTGATGCAGCCCTTGATGAATTATTAAAACTCAGCGAAAACGCCGGACAATTTTTAATAGATTTAGAAGAACGCGAAAAAGTTCGCTCGGGATTGTCTTCTTTGAAAGTGGGCTACAATCGCGTGCATGGTTATTACATTGAAATCAGCCGAGTGCAAGCGGAATCGGCGCCGACAGATTATATTCGCCGGCAAACATTAAAAAATGCAGAGCGATTTATTACGCCCGAATTAAAATCCTTCGAAGATAAAGCGCTCACCAGTCGTGAAAAAGCGCTGGCGCGTGAAAAAGAATTATATGAAAAATTGCTCGATACGGTTCTTGAAAAATTATCACCATTGCAAGCTTCTGCCATTGCATTAGCCGAACTGGATGTGCTAACCAATTTAGCGGAACGCGCCGACACACTCAACTTATGGTGTCCTGAATTAACCTCTGAACCCGGGATTCATATTGTAGGGGGGCGACATCCAGTAGTTGAATCCGTGCTGACTCAGCCATTTGTCCCGAATGATGCGCATCTTGATTTCGAACGGCGCATGCTTTTGATTACTGGCCCCAATATGGGTGGTAAATCAACTTATATGCGGCAAATTGCGTTAATTGTTTTGCTCGCGCATATTGGAAGTTTTGTGCCAGCAACGGAAGCACGCATGGGACCCGTTGATCGCATTTTCACGCGTATTGGTGCAGCCGATGATTTAGCAAGTGGGCGGTCGACTTTTATGGTAGAAATGACAGAAACCGCGAACATCCTGCATAATGCAACCGCAGAAAGTTTAGTGCTGATGGATGAAATCGGTCGTGGCACCAGTACTTTTGATGGATTATCCCTCGCATTTGCCTGCGCAGAATATTTAGCGCGTGAAAAAAAATCTTTTACACTGTTTGCAACCCATTATTTTGAATTAACGGCGCTTGCTGATTCCATCCCCACTGTCAAAAATATTCATCTGGATGCAGTTGAACACGGTGACAAAATTATTTTTCTGCATAAAGTCCAAGAGGGCGCAGCAAACCAAAGTTATGGCATTCAAGTCGCACAATTAGCCGGTGTGCCGCGTCCTGTGATTCAAATGGCTAGAAAAAAATTACAGGAACTCGAAAATAAGGCGCATGTATCTGCCCCACAACAAATTGATTTATTTTCAGCAAAAAAATCAGACCATCCTGTTTTAGAAAAATTAAAAAAAATGGATCCCGATCATTTTTCACCGCGCGAAGCGTTGGAATTTCTCTTTCAGTTAAAAGAATTAGCCCATGACGCCTAAAGAATATTGTTACGATAAAGTGGCAAAGCCCGGATCTGAATTATTTTATGCGACCAAAAAAATTCCCTCTGAAAAACGCGATGCTGTAATTGCTCTGCATGCTTTTTATCAAGAGATCGAAAGTATCGCGTTGAATACAGATACACTCGCACCCACCAAGTTAAACTGGTGGCGCGGTGAAATCATCAAAATCCAGGATGGAAAACCGGACCATCCTGTCGCGATTTTTTTGCAAAATGCGTTACCTAATTTTTCGCTCTACACAGCAAGAGTATTAGAAATCATTGACGCTTGGGAATATGCTTTATCCGTTATACTTTTTGAAAAATTTGAAGATGTCATGACTCACATTATCCGAACAGCGGGCGCCAGAGAAGCAATGATTGCTGAAATCTTGCAAAATCAGAATGTATCAACTGAAAACATTTATTCTTTTTCATTTATCATCGAGATGACGCATTATATCCAGCATCTACATTCTTATGTGCGCGAAGAAATTTTTTATTTTTCAGAAGATGAGTTGCAGCGTTTTCAAGTGACCGCTCAAGAATTACAAAAGTATAAAACTACAGAAAATATTAAAACATTATTACTCTTTCAAATAGAAAAAATAAAGAATGCTTATGAAAAAAATGCCATTACCAAACCTAAAACTATTTATGAAAAATACATGAAGTCACGATTAAAGGTAGCGCTTGCCGTTTTGCAAGCGATCGAATCCAGTAATTACTCAACCCTCGAAAATTTTATTGATATTACCCCCCTTAAAAAATGGTGGTTATCGCGCGCGCCTTAGTGACAATAAAAGACATTAATATTCAGTTACTTGCATAAAGATTAAACCTCTATTATTGATTATCATTAAAGTGATATAATAGGCTACCTATGTCCCCGACTCTATTTCAAAAGACGGACCGAAGATCCTCATGGAAGTTGGACCGAACAGAAAAAGATTCTGCCGGTGAAGATTTGTCTGGAGAAACGACGGATCAAGGGACGGATCAAACGGGTGGCGATGCTTTTAAACCCGCAGAAGATACCCATCCGGAAATGCATGAAAATGTTCAGCCAGCAGAAGAAAGAAAAGTAAAGCGAAGTCTAGGACTTTATCCCCCTGATAAAACGCCTCTCGAAAAATTGGCACATTTATTGGAACGCGCTGAAAATTCCTTTGGAACGGCACGCATTAATTACATGGAACAATTGGTTATCTTCCTTGGCAACAATCGTAATCTTGTTAAAATTGCTCCCAAAGGGAAATACAATGCGCTGGAATTAGCACTCGAAATTGGTCCTGCGCATGTGATTGATGAGTTAATTAATAATTTGCAAGCAACAGTTCGTTCTGAAAGAAAAGTGGTCCCAATTCGCGGTTTCCGAATGTAAAGAAAGGATATCATAAAAAATTAGTTGAGTTGGCAATCGCAAATTTGTTATAAAGTTTTTAAATATTCTAAAACCACTTTATTAAAAACATCCCCCTGTTCAATATGAGTAATATGTCCGGTTCCAGAAAAACAATGATATGCACAATTAGGAATTTGATCTGCTAAATTACGCATATGTTGTTCAGTCACAATCAGATCGCTATCGGAGCCAATCACTAAACAAGGGACTTTAATTTTATTTAGCCAGGATGAAGAATCAAATTTTTCTAACGCTATTAATTGATTTCGATATCCCACTTCCGTCATCGGAAATGGATTGGCTAAACCTGTTTGAATAAGAAAGTCAATCACACCCGGTTGATTTAAATAATGACTTGAAAAAACCCAACCTAAAACCATTTTTATTAATGCTTCATCTGGAACATTCAAATGCGATTGAAATATTTGCAATCTTCCTTTTGCAAACAGATGAAATTTGATATCAATTTTTGAAAATGAATTGTAAATTATTGCGCTCTTGACCATTTGCGGATATTGATATGCAATCGTTTGCACGATCGCGCCGCCCATAGAATTTCCAATAAAATGGCAGGGTCCAAGCGATAACGCCTGGCACAAGCCAATGACATCCGCTGCCATCATTTCAATAGAATATGGAATATCAGGACAATCAGACTGTCCTATCCCGCGATTATCAAACACAATGACTTGATACTTATTTTGATAGGCTGCAATAATGTTTTGCCAAACAGTATGATCGGCGTTAAAACCGGTGACAAGAACCAGAGGCTCACCTTGGCCATGAGTTTCGTAATAAAGATTAATATTATTAATTTTAAGTTTAGGCATGGGTCGTAATACTCCTTTATTCCAATCCGGCTATTTCCTCTTGAGTCAGATCCGTCCATTTTCCACGTCGCAACAGTCGCGGCAATAAAATTGAACCAAATCGAATCCGAATCAAACGACTGACTTTGACGCCTTGGGATTCCCAAAGCCTTCGCACTAAACGATTGCGGCCTTCTTTGACCATGACATGGTACCAATGATTGGTACCTTCACCGCCTTCATCCGAAATTTTTTCAAAATGTGCCATGCCATCTTCTAACTTCACGCCTTTTTTTAAATTTTTTATCATCTCAGGTGAAACTTGTCCCTGCACACGCACGGCGTATTCGCGTTCGATTTCTGAAGAAGGGTGCATCAAACGATTTGCGAGTTCTCCGTCATTTGTTAATAACAAAACGCCAGAGGTATTAAAATCCAGACGCCCTATCGAAATCCAGCGACCATTTCGAAGCATCGGTAAATGATCAAAAACCGTAGGACGTCCTTCAGGATCTGAGCGCGTGCAAATTTCGCCTTCCGGTTTATGGTAGAGCAAAACGCGAGTTTTTTTAGCGGCACTTTTGACAAGATTGACTTCACGGCCATCGACGCGCACTTTATCATCAAGCGTCATGCGATCGCCTAATTTAGCGATTTGGCCATTCACCGAAACTCGGTTTTCACTGATCCATTTTTCAATTTGACGGCGCGAACCAAGGCCGGCATTGGCCAGGATTTTTTGAATTTTTTCACTCATTGGGAAGTTCGGTTTCCTCGGAACTTTCTTGATCGGCAGGTTCTGCGGATAATTCTTCTGTTGCAGCTTCGGGATCAGGCAATTCCAATTGCACTTGAAGTTTGGCTTCTTGCTGTTCGAGGTCTTTTAATTCAGCCAAGGTTGGCAGTTCGTCCAGGCTTTTTAAATTAAAATGATCGAGGAATTCTTTGGTGGTGCCATATAACGCGGGTTTGCCAATGACTTCTTTATAGCCAATGACGCGCACCCACTCGCGTTCGAGCAAGGTTTTAATGATATGCGAACTCACAGTAACCCCACGAATATCTTCAATCTCAGCGCGTGTAATGGGTTGGCGATAAGCAATCAGGGAAAGCGTTTCCAATAATGCGCGTGAATAACGGGGCGGACGTTCTTCCCAGAGTTTGGTGAGCCAAGGGCTTAAAGAAGTTTTTGCTTGGAATTGAAAACCACTGGCCACTTCATGCAATTCAATACCACTGTCGGTATAGCGCTCTTTTAACGCTTTGATAGCGTTGCGGATTTCGTCCGTACCCGGTTGATCATTTTCATCAAATAACCGTTGAATATGCGCAATGGGCAAAGGACGGCCAGCGACCATCAGGGCGGCTTCTATGATTTTTTGTAACGCTTCGGGATTCATATTTGACATGGGGCTATCCTATCAGATATTCGCAACCGCCTTCAAATGAATTGGGCCAAAAAGGGTAGTTTGGACGAATTCAATTAAGTGATCTTTTAATAATTCAAGCATCGCTAAAAAGGTCACGACCACACCACGGCGCCCTTCGTTTAACGTGAAAAGGCTGTAAAATTCAACGAATTCTTTTTGTTGAGTGGCGTTTAAAATGACGGACATGCGCTCGCGAACAGACAGGGGTTCAAAATGGATTTGATGGCTTGCATTCAATTCCGCGCGCTTTAAGACATCCGCAAAAGCTAATAATAATTCTTGTAAAGTGACATTGGGTTGGGGTTTTTCGAAAGCGGGTGCTTCGAAAATAGCGCTGGCTGCAAAGGTATCGCGTCCATGGCGGGGCAGTTGGTCCATGTCTTCGGCCGCTTTTTTAATGCGTTCGTATTCTTGCAATCTTCGGACTAATTCGGCGCGGGGGTCTTCTTCGATGCCTTCGGCATTTTCAGAGCGGGGCAATAACATTCTGGACTTAATTTCGGCCAATAAAGCGGCCATGACCAGGTATTCAGCCGCCAGTTCCAGCGACATTTCTTTCATTAATTCAACATATTCCATGTATTGGCGAGTGACCTCGGCAATGGGAATATCCAGAATATTCAGGTTTTGTTTTTTAATGAGATACAGCAATAAATCCAGCGGCCCTTCGAAGGCTTCCAGAAAGACTTCCATTGCATCCGGTGGAATATAGAGGTCTTTAGGCAGGGTGTTAAACGCCTGGCCTTGGACTTTGGCAATGGGTGCGGCTTGGGCTTGTGTTTCGGTCGTATTTTCCATGGGGCTATTTTACCGGAATTCTTTCGGGAAATGGAGGGATTTGTTAAAATACTCGGCCTATTTATAAGAGTGTACCCTTTGAGTTCTGATCAATTAGACAATGCTGTTGCCATTTTGAAACAGGGCGGATTGGTTGCGATCCCGACCGAAACCGTTTACGGTTTGGGGGCGGATGCGACGAATCCGGCTGCGCTTCAGAAAATTTTTTCAGCTAAAAAAAGGCCTGAACATCATCCTTTGATTGTGCACCTTGGGGATATCGCTTGGTTGTCTCATTGGGCGAGGGATATTTCAGAGGATGCACTGAAATTGGCAGAGGCTTTTTGGCCGGGACCGCTCACGCTGATTTTAAAAAAAGCCCCGCACGTGTCAGATATCATTACGGGTGGTCAGGATACGATAGGGTTGCGGATTCCGGAGCATTTAATTGCTTTAGAATTATTAAAAAAATTCGGCAATGGGATTGCGGCACCTTCTGCGAATCGATTTGGAAGAATTAGTCCGACCACTGCGAATGCCGTTTATGAAGAATTAGGGGATGCAGTGGATTTGATTTTAGATGGCGGTCCCTGCAAAGTGGGTGTGGAGTCGACGATTGTCGATGTGAGTGGGGATGAACCCGTGATTTTGCGCCCTGGCATGATTTCATCTGATCAAATTGAAAACGTGTTACAAAAAAAATTATCTACCCCTAAAAAAAATGCACCGCGAGTTTCAGGTTCTCTGGATTCGCATTATGCGCCAGAGACCAAAGTGATCTTAATGGAACAAGCAGAAATTTTTTCATTTGCTGAAGGAAAAAATTCAGTGGCGGTTTTGACGCGCACACCGGAAATGTTTAATGACAACTATTGTGTTACAAGCATGCCAGAAAAGGCAGAACAATATGCGCAGAATCTTTATCAAGCACTGCGAGAGTTAGATAAGAAAAAATTTAGCTGTATCCTAGTTGAAAATGTACCGGATCAATCGGAATGGCAAGCGATTAGAGATCGGTTGAAAAGAGCATCCAATCAAGCCTGATTGATTAGGTTGCGCTTTTAATTAATCTTAACCCTTTTCAGATGCGATTAAAATGAAAGAAAATACGATTGAAATTAATATTGAAACGTTAGTGTTAGTTGCTATTTGGGAAAAACCTTTTATATTCCAAGGTAGTTTTACCATAACAAATAAAAGTGATTATTCAAAAAAAGTATTAATTTTTCGATGTGAATGTGATTTAGAAGATAAGACGGATATCTTAAATACGGATTTTTCAACTACCCATTATCGATTCACGCACTTATACACTATTCAATCTGAAATTTCATTGACCTCTATCAATTACGAGAAGGAACTCGCATTGTATTTATTAAAATATGCGCTGAATGAAACATTAAAAAAAATAATCACTCATCCCAAGCAACACGCAATCCATATGGATGACATCGCATTAGCTTCGATATCTCGACAAATGGAGAATTATTTATTTTATCGTCAAGAAAAAAATTTAGGGGATGCTGACATAGGCTTTGCTGTAGCGATAGACTTCACACCCGCAGAAGAATTAGGACGAACAGGCGCTTTTACTTTATTAGAATTAGCTTCTGTATGTTTTCAATAAGCATTACCTAAGCAATCCTATGTATCTAAGATAATCGTCCCCATGAAATATACATGCTTTGTTTTTTTCCCAACTCAAAGCGGGAGGAGTTCGGTTTTGTTTTCGAAAGCGCTTACTCCAATTTTTCTTATGAACTCCAACGCAAAAAATCGGCTCGGAAAAATTGGCCAAGACCAACCTCAATTTTGGCGCTCAGAACAATATTAAAATCCTAAAAGCGCGATCCATGTTCGAAGCCAATGGTCGATAAGAAGAACTACCAACTCCAAAAGCGCTTTCGAAAACAAAACCGAACTCCTCACGCCGGCCCCAGTCTATTGACCTTGTGCCAAGCTAAACCCCGGCTTCCCATCAAATAAATACAAATTCTCAGTCTTGATAACATCAAAACCCGCCTCATCAAATTTTTGCAATAACTGAATGATATCGTGATGTGAAATCACTTTCGCATTTTTAAGATCAGCCGATGATTGAAAACGGCAACTGCAATGATTTGCATAAGGTGCATCGATCATGCTGTTTGGCCAGATTTTTAAACCGCGGCTCGTGATAACAATTAATTTCAAATCGGTTGCTAGCTTCGATAATTTTTCGCCTAATTCAAGCGGAGTTAATTTGGTATTTTCAATAAAAACATCAACGCCAACTAATTCTTTTTTTGCCGTAAATGATTTTGATTCGCCATAACATAAAATTTTGGGCCGAACATCGGTTTGATAAGAAACCGGTTTAAAGTGATGCGGAATTTTTCCTAATCGTTCGATGACAGCATCAGCAAATTCGTCGGTATTTACTTTTCGTTTGCTATATTCTTTCGAATAAATATCTGCGGTATGAATGCCATCTTCCAATGTCACCAACCAAGCATTTTCAATGATTGTTGCAGACGCAGGTTGATTGATGTGAATCAGCATTTGAATCGCACCGTTTAATAATCCAGAAGGGTTTGCGATTTTTTTTCCTGCGATATCGGGCGCTGATCCATGAATCGCTTCAAACATCGCCATGTGATTGCCGACGTTTGCAGATCCTGCCAAACCAACGGATCCTGCAACCTGCGCTGCAACATCCGATAAAATATCACCGTATAAATTGGAGGTGACGATCACATCAAAACGTTCGGGTTGTGCTGCAACGAGTGCGGTACCAATATCAATAATAAAATGTTCGTTCTGAATGTCAGGATATTCTTTCGCAATTTCATTAAAAACTTGGTGAAAAATCCCGTCCGTCATTTTCATGATGTTATCTTTCGTGAGACAGGTCACTTTTTTGCGATTGAATTTGCGGGCATATTCGAATGCGTAATGAATAATGCGTTCGCAACCGCCGCGCGTCACGATTTTCAAGCATTGATAAACATCTTCGGTTTGACGATGTTCGATGCCGGCATACGTTCCTTCTTCGTTTTCACGAATAATCACTAGATTCATGTCGGGATGTTTGGTTGGAACATAAGGTGCATAGGCTGTGCAAGGACGCACATTGGCATATAACCCAAGCGTTTTCCGCAATGTCACATTTAAACTTTTGTAACCACCGCCTTGCGGTGTCGTGATCGGGCCTTTTAATAAAACTTTTGTGCGTTTTAAAGAAGCCCACGCTTCATCAGAAATCCCAGACGAAAATCCCTGCAAATAAACTTTTTCGCCAACTTCAATGATTTCAGGATCAATCGGTGCATCGGCTGCATTTAAAATTTTTAAAGTCGCGGCGGTGATTTCAGGACCGATTCCATCGCCGTAGGCAACCGTAATGGGAGTTTTGACTGGCATGATTTTTTCCTCTTAGTGCGCATGTTCAAGTTGATCTTTTGGAATGATAAGCGCGAGAATTTTTTCCATGCGCATGGAGCGTGATCCTTTAACAAGAATAGTAACATCTTTTTTAATATGCGGCTGCAGCGCGGTGATTAACTGATCGCGATCAGAAAAATGCGCAGCATTTTTGCCAAATGCCTTACTGGTTTCTGCAGACAATTCGCCGAATGTAAAAAGATAATCAATGCCGGCAGCACGAATTTTTTCGCCGCATTCTTTGTGCAATGCTTTGGTGTTTTCGCCGAGCTCTTTCATATCGCCAAGCACAATCACTTTTTCACCTGGAAATTTGGCGAGTGTATTCACCGCAGCTTGCAATGAAAAGGGATTCGCATTGTAAGTATCATCAATGATGCGCGCGCCATTTTTTAAAAAATATTGCTCCATGCGGCTGTGGGCAGGTCGGACTGATTCCAACCCTTTTTTAATGAATTGAAGGTCAATGCCGAGCGCCAGTGTCGAGGCTGTTGCCGCTAATGCATTCATGACATTGTGTATGCCTAGTAAAGGAAGAGTAACAGTGATATCGCCTTTAGGTGTGCGAATCAACGTAGCTGTTTCAGAAAAAGTAGCGGAGACATCCGCTGGATTTTTTAACCCAAAGGTTAAAAATGTGTGATCGCTCACCAAATCATGCCAGTAATCAAAATATTGATCATCCCGATTTAAAATCGCAATGCCATCGCGAGGTAATCCCGAAAAAATTTCGCCTTTGGCGCGCGCAACACCTGCCACATCTTTTACGCCCTCGAGATGCGATTCAGCAGCGTTATTGATAACAGCCACTTGGGGACGTGTGAGTGCTGTTAAATATTCAATTTCACCAAAATGGTTCATGCCCATTTCAAGCACGGCGTATTGGTGGTTTTTATCAAACCGTGACAACATCATGGGTAAACCAATGTTGTTATTTAAATTGCCTTCGGTCGCAAGCACTTTCGTCGCATCATCGTGACATGCGGCTTTCAGAATTGATGCGATCATATTTTTTAAAGTGGTTTTTCCATTGCTGCCGGTGACGCCAATAATCGGCAGCGAAAATTGCGCGCGCCACTTTTCTGCAATTTTTCCGAAGGAGAGCAGGGTATCATCCACTTTGATTTGCGGGATCTCCAACGAAACCGGTCGATCGACTAAGACCGCGCTCGCGCCTTTTTTCATGGCTTGTTCTAAAAAATCGTGTCCATCAAATTGTTCACCGCGAATTGCGACAAATAAATTGTCTTTTTGCAGGGTGCGGGTATCGGTGCTGATGCCCTGAATGGTTAAATCCTTTGCGGGAGCTTGGCTTCCAGTAATTTTGGCAACTTCAGATAACAACATTTTAATCATGGTTCTTCTTATCCCTGTTAATAAAAGTTGGCTGTTATGGTACCCGATTTTCCACAATTTATCTATTTTTTGTACACGAAATCACCTGATCATTAATAATTCATTAATGTTTAATTCGTTACCATGGAAGTGTTCCATTCATCCTTACACATAACATGAGGGAGGTTATATGGGCAAAACAAGAAGATTGAGAAATGCTACTGAAGAAGGTGTGAAATCGGCATCGGCGGGTTATACGTTTATGGACTTATTGAGTTCAATTGTCGATATGCCGCGTTTTGCGAAATGGATTGTGGCGGGGTTTTGCGGACTGGTTGGGTGTTGTTGTGGTTATAATGAAGATCCAGAAGAAAGAAAGCCAATGAATCCTCGAGCGCGTGAACTGGAAATGAAACCGCAAAAATTAAGCTATTCTTCCACCTCGTTTAACTTGTTTACAGGCGATCGAAAGGAAACGGCAAAATATTTTATGGTATTAGATGATGTTGTCGATGAGGTTCTCGCACAGGAAAAAAGGAAAAGTCCGGACAAGTCTCTGGATAGTTTTAGATTGTAAGAACTTAGGTTAAATGGGATAATCGCGGTTTTATGCTAATGCAGAAAAATCGCGATTATGTATCCCGTTTCTCAGGAAATTTTTTATCAAGATCCTCGGGCAATTTTTGGTGCATTTGCTCACAGAAAAGGATCGATTTTATTGGACAGTTCTCATCAAATGAGCGGCTGTGGGCGTTATACGTTTATCGCGCTCGACCCCTTTCAGGTTCTCACTAGCAAACATCATGAAGTGTTTTTAAATGATAAAAAAATTTCGGGCGATCCTTTTCAGGTGTTGCGGGAACAATTAGCGCTTTATCCGCTTAAACTGCTTGATGCGATGCCGCCATTTCAGGGTGGGGCTGCAGGATTTTTTTCGTATGATTTGTATGAACATCTGGAACCGATTTCATCGTCACAACAAGATGTGATGCAATTTCCCGATATGGCGATTGGTTTTTATGATGTGGTGATTGGGTTTGATTTGGTCGAGCATCGCGCTTGGATTTTTTCCAGTGGCTATCCTGAGTTGGATGAAGCGAAACGAACAAAAAGAGCATGGGAACGGGTGCGTGAATGGGAATTATCATGCTGGAAGGCATCGCGTGCTGCAGCAAAACAAGAAAAAACAAAATCCACTCAATCGACGATGTCGATTGCCTCGAATTTTACGAAAGACGAATATTGTCAGGCGGTCAGTCGCGTGAAAAATTACATACGCGCGGGTGATATTTTTGAAGCGAATATTTCGCAATGTTTTTCCGCAAAATTTTCTGAGATTCATAATGCGTTTGATCTTTATCTCGCATTACAAAAAATCAATCCAGCGCCTTTTTCAGCCTTTTTATATTTTGATGAGACGGCATTAGTGTCAGCTTCACCAGAACGTTTTTTAAAAATATCAGGACGCAAAGTGGAAGCGCGTCCGATTAAAGGTACGCGTCCACGGGGAAAAACCACTGAGGATGATCAGCGGTTGCAAAACGAATTATTACAGAGTGAAAAAGATCACGCGGAAAATGTCATGATTGTTGATTTGCTGCGAAATGATTTATCGCGCGTCTGTGAACCGCATTCGGTAGAAGTGCCGCAGCTTTGTGGTCTTGAGACTTATGCATCAGTGCATCATTTGGTTTCAGTTATCACTGGAAAATTACAAAAAGATGTTCAGGCGATTGATTTGCTTTCAGCAACTTTTCCAGGAGGGTCTATTACAGGCGCGCCAAAAATTCGCGCCATGGAAATCATTGCTGAAATTGAACCCACTCGTCGCGGCCCTTATTGTGGCAGTATTGGTTATATTGGTTTTAATGGCGATATGGATTTGTCGATTACGATACGGACGTTTGCAATCAAAAATAATAAAGTGACTTTTCAAGCGGGTGGCGCAGTCGTATTGGATTCTAATCCAGAAGATGAATATGCAGAAACCCTCGCAAAAATTTCCAGTTTGCAGCGGGCCTTGCATGATTTTGTTAATTGATAATTTTGATTCGTTTGTTTATAACCTGTCGCGCTATGTTTGTGAGTTGGGATTTGAAACGCTTGTGAAGCGCAATAATGCAATTACTCTCGCGGAAATTGATGCGTTAAATCCTAGTCATATTATTATTTCACCGGGGCCTTGTACGCCGAATGAAGCAGGAATTTCGCTTGCTGTGATTCGAGAGTTTGGGGCTCGTATTCCAATTTTAGGTGTTTGTCTTGGCCATCAAGCCATTGGGCAAGCTTTTGGCGCGATCGTTACGCGTGCGAAAAATCCTATGCATGGGAAAGCTTCGCCGATTTTTCATTACGAGAAAAAATTATTTGCTGGGATTGAAAATCCGATGTTGGCTGCAAGGTATCATTCGTTGATTGTCAGTGAAGAAAATTTTCCAGGAGAGCTGCAAATTACAGCGCGATGTGAGAAGGGGGAAGTTATGGCGCTGGCGCATCGAACCTTGCCGATTTTTGGTGTGCAGTTTCATCCGGAGTCGGTGTTGACGAAGGATGGCTATCAGTTGTTAGAAAATTTTATCGAAGGAGCACTGACTCACCCAAAAGCACCTCTCACCCGCAACGCAAAGAACGCGTTGCGACCTCTCCCACAAGGGGAGAGGTGAAACACACTTCGTTAAAAAGCCGCGGCTCACCTCTCCCCTTGTGGGAGAGGTCGACGCGCGAAGCGCGGCGGGTGAGGGGTGCTTTTGGGTGAGGTGAGCACGTTATCAAGAATCCAATTTGAATCCCAGTTTCTGAAAATGCCCTTCCAATTCATCAATATTATTAAACCGAATTTTCACAAACCCACCGCCACGCTCTTCACAATCAATTTGCACTTGATTGCCGACATGATCAGACAGTGCAAGTTCCAGATGTTTTAAATTCGGATCACTGTAGGGGCCTTTTTCATCGTTCGTATGCAATAATTTTTTCGCTTCCAATTCAATTTTTCGCACACTCCAATTTTTTTGAATGCATTGATCCGCTAAAAAATATTGTTGTTCCAGAGCTACGCCTGCGAGAATTTTTCCATGTCCTTCCGATAATTTTCCAGAAATTAATAATTCCTGCACACGCGGATCCAATTTTAATAATCGCAACGCATTGGTAATTTTAGTTCGTGATTTGCCAACAGCTGTCGCGACTTCTTCGTGCGAATAAAAAAACTCATCAATCAATCGCTGATAACCTTGCGCTTCTTCGATGGGGTTTAAATCCGCGCGATTAATATTTTCAATAATCGATGCTTGCAGCGCCTGTTCATCCGAATAATTCTGAATAAGACAACTAACTTCTTTCATCCCAATCAACTGCGCTGCCCGCCAGCGGCGTTCACCTGCAATGATTTCGTACCGGTTATTTTTAATGGGGCGGACCACAATTGGTTGCAATAACCCACCAGTCGTTTTAATGGAATCAGCCAATTCCTGTAGCTGAGCAGGATCAAATTGTCGGCGAGGCTGGTATTCCCCGCGGACCAATTGATCAATGGCTAATTGCTGCAATAGCGGTTTTCCTGAATTCATTGAGTGTAACCTTTTGATTAGTAGCTTTTTTTAAAGAAAAAAGCATTAAGTTTCCCTTAAGGCCGATCTGTTATTATGAGCATAATTTTTTGAGATGTAAAATTACCATGCAACGAACTGTAAACGAAGAGAAAGCTACAGCTGCGGATCCGCAGCTTATTATTGCCTATGATGCAGATGGCATGGCATTTAGTCATCAGGTAGTAAGAGACTGGAATAATGGGAGCCTATCCTTTAATCGGGTGCTGGTTACACATACCCAAAATTTACTGAGATTAAAAAAACCCAATAAAACACCGATTTTTGTTTCAGGTTCTAATCGACAAGATGACAAGCATGATAGAAGCAATGCTGAACATAACAAAACGCCTCTTTTTCCCGAGTATTTACCTCTACTAATTGAGAAGGTAAGCTCCGGAGCCAACGTTGATCCCTTTTGGCTGCAAGATATTTTTGGCTATGGAAAAATTCCATTTGATCATCAGAAATTAATATTGCTTTTAGGATTATTATTTCATTATGAGTCGGAGTCTCCTGGGCCATTTGAACTGCATTTGTATGATGATCAATATGGTAAGATTCTCAAACCGTTGTATCATTTTTTACAACAAAATTTACACTTAATTTCAAAAAAATTTACGATCTATTTTCATCATTACAGCAATTATTTCGATGCAATCAATGATTCTTTTCCACCTTTACAAGGTCGCGGTGAGTACAATAATTGTTATAAACAAATGGTTCGCGAACTAGCTAGTGCCGCGAAGCTTTCAATGAAGAAGGATGCAATTGATGGGATACCCCTCATACAAAATAATTCAGCCATCAGAAAATTGGTTAACAAATATTATCCACGTCCCTTTTGCGATGGATATAAAAGACAGTCGACAGGTAAAAAAGTATTGTCAATCGATGTTGTCAATTTGGATAATGATTTGGCTGAAATAATGAGAAATGTTTTAGTTGATAATGGATTTATAGTCACTCAAAAGAAGTCAGTTGATAAGAATTTTTCAAAGCCCCAGCGAATTCAAAATGTTTATGCTGTCCTTTGTGAAAATGTACCCTTAAGAAATATTCATCGCTCAATTGAATTCTTTTTTCAGGCAGGCAGAATAAACAAGGAGGAGCTCACTCTGTTTAGACGGGAATTAGTGAAATTTCAGCTGGAAAATCTGGAAAAAGTTGCAGAATGGCAAGCGGCGGTTGCTGCTAAAGCTCTGCTCTCTCCCGAAGAAAAACAAGCTAAACAACAATTAATGAGCTATCGACGAAAAATCTTAGATGGCGAATACAAGCTTGGATTTTTACAAGGCGTCACAGTGCGAGATAATGAAGGAAAAGAAAAAATTATTCCTGACGAAGAATTTCGTCAATTGGAAAGAATTGATGCTGCTCTTCTTGATGAAAAAAGAAATAAACCAAATTATGTTGCGACTCTCAGGAAATTACTCATTTCCGATTTAGGCGAGCACAAAGCATTAATTCAAGAAGCAAAAGAAAGTAAATTATCACCCCAAGAAGATAATTATAAAAAAATGTGCCTAGCCATACGCGAAATTATTTTATATACCAATTGGAATGTGACGACAAGTGGTAGAGTGCCATCCCCATCAGAATACCCAGATAGACCTAGAACTAATGTTCCTGAAAATATGTTTGCCATGTTAGGAATGATTTCTCAAGCTGAAAAAGATAATGAATGGGAAGCTGCATACAAAGCAATGGGACAATGTGCAGAGAAAACCATTATCAAAAAATCTGAACGTAACTGCTTAGGCCTTTTTAGAGATTATTTATTTAGTGATGGGTCCGTTGAACTTTTTTATGCGGAATTTACTAGAAAATACCGAGCGCTATTTTCCGCCACAATTGTAAAACCAGCTGAATTTAAAGCGGCTCAGGCCGTATAACCTAAAAAACCTCAAAGATAGACCTAAATTTAATCTTTCCTTAATAATTAGATGATATTATATACATCCTATTAAAAACATTGTCAATTCAGAGAGTTATATGCAACATTTAAGTTTAGATCCTGACCGCAAAGTCGAATCCAAGAAGGCCAACGGCACCACCGTGATTTGCTGTGGAACTGATAAGGCCATGTACGGAGATGGTACAAAATTAGTTGAGTTGATGCAGGAACTGATTACACCATCAAAAAACCCAACTATTGTGTTGCAAACGGATGGCTTGCAGACTTTTCTACCTTCCTTAGTAACTCGCGCGCTCGCTCCAAGCCGGGAGCTACTCAAGAAGCGTGAACCCCTCAATGCAGCAGCTCCTGCATGGATTTCACAATGGAAAGCCCGCAAAAATAAGCTTACTGAACAGCAAAGACTTCTTGCACAATTACATGAAGTAAGCCTCTCAATTAAGGGACCGATCGCTTTTCATTTCATCCATCGTGATATTAAGGAATTACAATCGAGTTTATTTGATCCAGCAAAGATTCCAGAAGGTGTCACACTTCATTTTCATCTTGCGGGAACGAATGGTTATAATGCTACACGAAGTAATATCTGTGAAAGTGTTGTTGGAACAGGAAAGCCCGATGAGCGCTACGCATCTTCAGAAGATACTTCAGTCTATGTTCAGGGATATCAAATACAATCAGAAAAGCTAACAAGAATTAATGTCACTTTGCTTGAACCAAATAGTGACATCGCAAAATTGGCTGGCAATATTTTGCTTGGTAATGGTTTTAGAGTGCATGGATTTCAATTAATTCCTAATCCAACAAAATTAATGGAACCATCCGATCTTTCCACAATTTGCGAATTACTTTTATCAAAAGTAAGCATTGAAAATATTTGTCGGTCGCTCGATTGTTCTTTGCATGCCGGTTTCACTTCAGAAAAAACGGTAAGACAATTGCAATTAGCATTAGTTGAGCGTCACATTGCAAGAATAGGAAATAATAGGGCTGATTTTTGCAGAGCCATTAAAGATTTAATTTTAAATATTGAATGGAAATCCAAAACATTTGATGTGAATTATCAAAAATTCTTGCCAAAAAATATGTCTGCCATGCTGGCAAGTATGCCTCAGGATGAAGAAGATATGGGATGGACCAAAGCATCCGATGAAATAGGTGATCGTGCTCGGAACGCGCTAGATAACAAACGAGATTGGATAGATCGCGTTAAGTCTTATTGCAGTCGCGATTGCTTAACTGAAGCTTGTTATACTGCAATCGCTAAAAAATATACTGAAATTTGCCAAGCAGAAAAACGAGAAAAACAACAATCAGCGCCTGTTTCTGAAGCAAAATTACCTTAATTTTTTTTAATTTTAAAAAAGGCCCAACAGGGCCTTTTTTATTTACCATTTTTCAATGATTATCCGATTTCGATTTTATAATCGGGATTGTGGACAGAAAGAGTCTGGCTTTATTTCAGTTTTTTCGCCTGTATTTGTAATACCTAACCTAGTTAATGTGGATCGCTCTTCCGCCGCTTTGGCCTTTACATAGGCTGCATATTTTTCTTCAGCTTCTGCAATTAATGGTGAAAGACGATCGACAATGTCTTTTTTTCCATCTGCTTTATATCTTTCTAAGCATTTTCTGAGATCAGCCATGATCACATCGGGAGCTCGATTAATATATAAGTGTACTTGGGTCCCTAATAGGGTATTGGACATGGAGCTTGTCCGAAAATTAGCGATGTCATTCGCGACAAATTCTTTGAACGCTTGAGCCGATGAGCGCATTTTTTAATACCTTCTAAATAGTTAACAAGAGGTGTATTTTAATTTATTTTGAGTTAATTTTTAAACTAATATTTTTAATCTGTATATTTATTCAATATGAGGATATTCACTTATTAACGGATTAGTCAAATAGATAATATATAATTGTGTAAATCATAATCTACTTATGTAATAATTGACCAATTATTATTCGAGATTTCGGAAAAATCATGACCCGAAGCACTAACAAAATGGAGCCAATGGAAGGCTTGCCTCGCGAAAAAACATGGTATTCTTCTCGTCCTCGTCCTGTTGGGCAAGATTGGATGGCTCAAATTATTGATCCCCCAACAAAAGATTCAAAAAATCGCACTTGTAAATTAACTTTATTTAAATATGCGCCACCTGCAGAAGAATTACAGGTTGATTTGCCTAAGGGAAAAAAATTTGCAATTGTTGATAGGGGATACCAGTTTGCCGTTGTCGGCAACCAAAATTTATTTTTATATTCCATCCCACAAGGTCAGTCTCCAACGTTTCAAAGAAAACGATCGATAAAAGCACTTAACGAAGATGATACGACCAGTGATGTGATTCGCTTCAATGATCGTTACTTGGCCCGATTGCTTGGAGAACGCAATCACTGGGGGCAGCTACAATTTATTGATTGTGAGCAATCAGAAGATGTTGAATTTACGTTAGATAATCTGTTAGATGCTTGCGGCTATACTGTGAGGTTAGTGGCTCCTAATCGTCTTGTCATTTTGAATGGCATTAGATTTATCGCAGGTTATGATATTAATTTAGGAACCCATGGAAAAAAAATCGGTGTGCCAACAGACTATAAAAAAACAGATCCATGGGCATTTTCTCAATGCAAAGATTGGTATCATTGTTATGTATCAGGTGATGGTCATTATGTTTTATACTCCCACTCTGCAAAAGTACACAAACGGGATCCTGAAAAAAAATCTTATGCAGAATTACAGGGCCAAGATCAATTATCCGGTAGTACGACTGGCTGTGGTTTTTTGCCTGATAATAAAGCGTTATTTCGAGATTATTCGAAAGAGGGTGTTTCTTTGGGGGTCTTTAATCCAGCAACATTACAATGTACTGAACTAACGTCCTATCGAAACCCCAATTGGTTACAAAATCAATTCATTACTCCTGAAGGGGATGTGGTCTGTGCCTTAGAATATAGATCCCATCAAAGATGTGTTTACGAGACTCAGATTTTTCCGATGCGCTATGATCATTTGAATTTGGATGAGCATGAGCGAAAGTTAGCATCCGGTGATACTTCAAAATTAACCGAAGCCGTCGTCGTTTCGACGCCGTGTTTACCAAGAGGCGTTCAAAATATAGTTCTAAGTTGTCTCGTGCGTTATTCTCTAGTTGGTGTATTGGCCAACCGGGAAGCGCAAAGACAAGGTTTTCAAGTGCCGCATTGTTTTTCAGAAAAATCGCGAGCGCAAATTAAAATTTTTATGGATAATTCAGGGCATGAAGCTGAAAAAGAAGTGTTGAAACGATTTATCGATCATGTCAAAGCGAATCATCCAAACAAATCCGTGCAAGTTTGTTTTGATGAATTAGTAAAGCAAGAAATCTTCAAACCTGTTTTTGGGCGATTTTTCTCAACGAATTTTGAAAATTTAATTCATGAAATTTGTCAAAATGAAAATACTCAAGTTAAAAAAACTTGGACATGATGGGATTAAAAAAAAGAGTCCTGGGATATTGCCTATCTATCGTGACCTCATCGGCAAATTTATTCCAAAATGGCTGGCAGTGGGTCATGGTATGGCAGCTCTGATTGGATTTCTTTTTTTAATTATTTTTATTTTTTTACATGATCATTCGCTGACATAATCAGCATGTAAAATCAAACAAAATTTTTATTTCATGCAAAAATAGTTTCTTTTAAAGTATTAAATCTAAAATTTAAAATCACTTAGTTCTAAAAGGTAAGATGTTATGATAATCAATTAATTGAAAATTTTTTTGTAAGGGAACTTTTTATGTTACAACAAAAAAAGAAGAAAAAGTTGATTCAGCAAGTAAGCATTATTTAAGTCTATTAGCAGAAGCCAAAAATAAAATTCAATCCACTCGTATACAGCTTGCAAGGGCGGCAAATCAAGAGCAAATAAATTTATATTGGTGGTTCGGTCAGAAAATAGTCGAAGCACAGGCAAAGTATCATTGGGGAAAATCGGTTGTTGATCAGCTTAGTATTGATTTGCGCCATAATTTTGGTGCTATTTATGGTTTTTCAGCAAGAAATTTGTGGGAGATGAGGCGGTTTTATCTTGAGTGCGAAAATCAACCATTTCTGCAACGACTCGTTGCAGAAATTCCTTGGGGACAAAATTTAGTCATTTTAAGCAAAGTTAAAGATTTGGATGCTCGAGAATATTACGTTCGTGCAGTAAGAGAACAAGGCTGGACACGTGATGTATTAGTAATCCAGATTAATTCCCAAGCCTATGAGCGCCATCTTTTAACCAAAAAACAACATAATTTTGAACAAGCTTTACCAGAACACCTTGCCGAACAAGCTGATCGCGCAATGAAAGATATTTATATGTTGGATACATTGGGTTTGACTAAGCCGGTTTTAGAAACTGTTCTAGAAAATCAGATGGTCGCTAAAATTAAAAATGTCATGCTTGAATTGGGTTATGGTTTCGCCTTTGTCGGCAATCAGTATCGAATCAATGCAAAAGGCAGGGAATATTTTATTGATTTGCTCTTTTATAATCGAAAACTGAAAGCATTGGTTGCAATGGAATTAAAAACCGGAAAATTTGAACCTGAATATGCAGGGAAAATGAATTTTTATTTAAATTTGTTAGATGATTTTGTTCGTGAGCCCGATGAAAATCCATCGATTGGCATTATTTTATGTTCTGAGCGTGATAAGTTTGAAGTGGAATATGCATTGCGAGGCTTAAATAAGCCCGTCGGTGTTTCAGAATTTCGTCTTACAAAAATATTGCCAGCGGAATTACAAGATAAATTACCGCGGGTGGATGAGATCGAAAATGAAATAAGGAAAGGGTTGCGAACAGTAAACGATGAAGATATTTTGACAGAAAGTGGCGAAAAATTTGTGATGGAGTAGATAAGGTAATCGGGGTGACCTGGACTATGGTCGCAACCATGGGCCAATCAACTCGCCCATGACAATCTATACACCTGACAAATATTAAACTGATATTAAATCTGACCTGCTACTTGGCAGCTTGCATAAAATCCCGCAATTTGTGCGTCGTCATTTACTATTTTTTCAAGTTCGATTCCTTGATTAACCCATTCTATTTCAGTCTTTCCTTGTTCTAATTCGTATTGTTTAAGCTCCTCTCTACCTAGGAGTAATAGATTTTTTTCATCACGCGTTATTAATAACGGATGTATAATTTTTGCAGAAATGATCTTAAAACTTGCTTTATACATTTTATTATATAATTTCATTCCTAAATTGCCATCACGCATATTTTGTTCTTCGTTATCAATCCAAGGATATGGTCCAGTGTATTCTGTTCCCCAAGCTGGGTTATGTGGGTAAGAAAATGCAAAATTGACAATACCTTCCTCTGCTGCATAAATTCCATTAGGTTTAAGCACGCGGATGATTTTTTTGATAACTTGAGAGGGTGAATTAAGATGGTGTAATACAAAACGACAATACACCATATCAAATCTTTGATTAAGTGTCTCAATATCATAAGCAGATAACAACTTAAATTCGATGTTGTTCAACCCCATTTTTTTAGCGCGAAGCATTGCAGCGTTTAATTGATTTTTATTATTCTCAATGGCAATAACAGATCCATTATTACCGACTTGTTTCGCTATCCAACAAGTCATGGCGCCTGACCCGCATCCTATATCTAATACGATCATGCCAGATTTTAATCCGCTACAAATTAAAAATTCTTGCGTTGTTGGATTAAAACAATAGTCTAATTTATCTAGTCCAATGGAGCCTTCGTCACCAACGTCAACAATATATTTTTCATTTGGCATATGTATCTCTATAAATTATTACTATTGGATGGTTTAGTATCGCATTTTTTTAAAAGATCCACATCATAGTAATAGGTAAAATTATTTTGATGTTACATTCTTGAAATCGATAAAGTATCAATGAAATACCGTATTAACACGGTATTGCTCCATTCGGCTGAATAAGTGATAATTATTGCAGTGATTGGAGAGAAATATGCGTTTATTAAAATATGTAATTATTATAATGGCTAGCATGATTTTTATGTCATCTATAAGTTTTGCAGAAACTAATACCAAACAAAATCATGCACCGGTTGTTTTTCAAGTTGTTCAAGCTCAAATAAATTTTGATAATTCTATGATTAAAAATGCTTCATTTATTACAAATAATGATGGGTCCTTCGGTGGTCTTGAGATACAGTTAAAACCATCTGCTTCTAAAGAACTAACTCGTATTACAGCAGCTGGAGTTGGTAAAGAGGCAAATCTTGTGATCAACGATAAAATCGTTAGCAGAGCCACTTTGCGTTCATCGTTGCAGGATCAATTTCTAATAACTGATATATCAAAAGAGGATGCTCAAAAATTTATTGATTCGTTGCATGAATAATATTTTTATGCAAATTTGAAATGTTGCGGCTTCCCACCAACAGAAATGATTTCATTGACTTCATACGAGGACTATCAATTCTTTGTGTCATTTTGCTTCATACTAACATATGGCTTCCGTTCGCCGATAGTCATTTAGGACAGATGGTTCCCCATGCTATTTCAAATATTTCTTTTCACAGCGGGTATTATGGAGTCATTATATTTTTTGTTGTCTCTGGATTTCTAATTACTAATACATCGATAAAAAGATGGGGGAATTTATCGAGAATACGTGTAATCGAATTTTATCAAATAAGATTTGCGCGAATTATCCCTTCTTTAATAGGGCTATTAATTATCCTAACTATGCTTCATTTAATGAGTGTCGATGGATTTATTATTAAAACTACAACGCTAGAAAATACTTTATTTGCAGCATTAACTTTTCATATTAATTGGCTTGAGGCAAAAACAGGATATTTACCGGCTGGCTGGGATGTGCTCTGGTCGCTCTCTGTTGAAGAAATGTTTTATTTGTTTTTTCCGATTATTTGTTTGCTAACGAGAGGAAAATTGCTCTTTAAAATAATATTGTCCATTTTTGTTATTTTTGGCCCCATTGCCAGGTGCTTATATGCTGATAATGACATTTGGGCGTATCACTCCTATTTATCATGCATGGATGGGATTGCAATAGGTTGCTTGGCCGCAATCTATGTTAATAATGTTGAAATCAAAAGATCGGCAAGTAAATTTTTTTTATTTTCAGGATTATTGTTATTTATCTTGATATTTATTTTTCGACATACTACCTATCAGCTTGGGATGACTAAAATTGGTGTCAATGTAACTATTTTAGAAATCGGTATCGCATTTATTTTAGTTTGTGTAAGCAATTTAAAAATATATTCGGGTGGTTGGTTAATAACTGTTTTTAGTTGGTTTGGTAAAAATAGTTATGAGATTTATTTAACACATGTTCTTGTCATTTTTTCCATATCATATTTATTTTTTACTTTCAAAGTTTCAGCAAATTTAATTCCAATATGTTACGGATGCATACTATTTTTGTCGGGATTGTTAGGGTTCATAATCGCAACCTATTTTTCAGAACCGATCAATCAATTTTTAAGAACGAAATTCGTAGAAATAAACCAGAAGTCATTGAAAAATACTGAGTACACATCATGATTTTTGTAAATTAGTTGGTTTACGACCATTTAATGGATTGCGCTAAACTTGCTAAGCATGAGACAGTAATGGAAACATTAATTTATTTTTATCAAATAATATGGTCTTATTTTTTTGAATAAAAAGTGCGTCAGCTTCTACTATCTCTCTTGGCTTATAAGAGCTGATATCTTTTGGAGTAAATCCCAGCACGACTTCATCAATTCTGGAATTAATTAATGAATTAATAATCGTATCTAATTCCACTTCAACCTTGCAGAAAACATCAAGCAAATAAAGCTGGTTGTTATTAAATTTCGCGACTGCAATTGCATCTAATGCTTTAATATAATATACATTCTCTTTAAAAAACGAGATGCAATAAAACATCACAAGATCCGCATTTTCTCTCATGGAAAGTTTGCTAAAGACCGATGAATTTTTCGCATAATCATACAGCATAGCTCGGTTGGATTGCATATCCATATTTAATTTTTCAAAATTTTCATGTTGCTCAATATTTTTATTAATTGCTCGGAAGTATTCGTATTCTTTAACTCTAGTAAACCCAAATTTTGGATACATCTCCAACGCTGTTGGATTTGCATAGAGATAAACAAAATCACTTTTATCATTCCATTCTTCTAAAACTTTTTCCATCAAGAATCGGCTTAATTTTTTATTACGATAATTTTCATCTGTTAAAACTGTTCCAATTTGAATATAGCGTTGCGGCTTACCAAGTGTGTTAAAATCCATGATATTCACGGATACATTGCCTACAGCTTTATTTCCATCAAATAGTGTATAAGGAATATATTTTTCGTTCCAATATCCTGCTTGATACCATTCTTCGAAAGAAATGCCAAAAACTTTTTTTGCAAGTATATCAAATGCAGCTCTATACTTGACTTCTCTCTGGTATCCTATTAAAAAGATATACTCTTTATCTGCTAAATTTATTTTCAATATTAGTTTCCTTCTTAGCAAATTCATCTAACAAGATGCGCGTTGCGGCCGCAACGATATCATTGCGAGCTGAAGCTTCTTTTTTATTTTGCATCGTATATATGGCCACGACAATAGGGGATTTTTGGGGTGGCCAAATAACAGCAATGTCATTGCATATTCCATATGATTCACCTGTACCGGTTTTATCAGCAACCACCCATCCTCTAGGGACACCCGCGCGAATACGAGCATTCCCTGTGGTATTTTGCTTCATCCACAATGTTAATTGTTCGTCCTGAGTAGGTGCCAAAATATGTCCCAATGTTAATTGTCTTAAGCTCTTTAGCATTGCATCAGGTGTTGAGGTATCGCGTCGATTCAAAGCTCCTTCCAAATGTACCAACTGAAAATCGTTATCGCCAATAGATCGTGCAAAAGCAATCACTGCGGCAGGTCCGCCTAATTGTTTTATAAGTAAATTGGCTGCAGTATTATCGCTATACATCATGGCTGCTCCACACAGTTCAGAAACAGTCATCCCATTTGCAATATGTTTTTTCGTGATAGGTGACCAGGTTACTAAATCTTTCTTGTTGTAAGTAATTTTTTGTTGCAACAAGTGAGGATCGGACATGCTCCTTTTTAACACAGCCCCAACTACCATTAGTTTAAAAGTACTTTGAATAGGGAAATTCTGCTTCGCATGATATTGGATACGCATATCATTTGCAGTGTTAATAGCTGATATGCCTATGTGTCCATCAAATGAAGATTCTAGTGTTGCTAATTTTTTTTGTGCTAGCAGTCTGTAGGGCTGAATTAGTCTGTGCATAAGTGAAAGAGGAAATAATAATTGAAATTGCAAACATAAACCGCATTAGTTGTTTCATAAAATTGATCTCTTTTATCAGGGATTTTAGTCATAAAAAAAGGATTAGTATAATAGAAATATTTTATCGCTTATACCGTATTAATACTCTATATATGATTGGGTATTGGAGATCAGGTGCCAGGCCTAATTAATATAGATTGTGGATGATCAGTTGAATGGTTTATTTTTTATTTCGGTTTGAAAAATTTCAACAAGTTTTACAATTAGATCGGTTTTATTTGCACAATTCAATTTAATTTTAAGATTATTAATATAGGTTTCGACTGTGCGAGGTGACAAAGAGAGCGTCTCCGCCATTTCTCTAGAATTCTTTCCTTGTAGCAATAGCTTAGCACATACAAATTGCTGAGGTGATAATTTCACCTTAGATCGAATATTAATATCTAATATGGATTGATCTAGAATGTTAGCATCAGGAAGAGCTTTATTATGATATGGGAGATAAATTTTATTTGCTTCACTTTGTTTAATTAGATTGCTTGCTTTTTCCTTAAACTGATCCCTAAATTTTTTGAAAAAATCCATGTTAGTCAAAAACGTGTTAACAGCATTATTAGCTCGATTAATGGCAAAGGCAGTAAATTCACAATAATCCTTATACGACTCAATAATAAAAATTCCATTGCCGGTACCGTGTTGCTTTAAAAATTCAAAAACCTGTTGATTTGGCAGTGTTGACCATAAAACGATTTGTGATTTGTAACTTGCAGGTTGTGCTTCGGAATTACCGAAGCGATATAATTTATTTGTGTAATAATTTCTAAGATTCTCTGGTGTGTTGCAGAGCCAAATTCTACCGCCATCATGATAATGTCGTCCCCAACTAAAATAATTGATGCCATTTGATAAGAGGGGATTGGCAATATTCCGAATTTCTTGTGCTGCTGTTAAAAACAAATGATCGTTTCGAATTATCATAATCTGCCTAGTCATAGACCAAGAATTTTAATCAGTTTTACTATTAAATCGGCTCTGTTAGCACAATTTAATTTTATTTTTAAATTATTGATATATGATTCAATTGTGCGAGTCGACAAAGATAGCGATTCTGCAATTTCATTTGCTGTTTTACCGGCTAATATTAATTTAGCGCAGGAATGCTGACGTGGTGAAAGTTTTAAATTAGATTTAATATCGAAAGCTGGTATTTGATCGTATTCGTTGATTTTTGGAAGTGGTTTTTGATGATAAGGTATATAGATTTTATTTAACTCTCCTTTTTTAATAATGTTTTTTGCGTGATCCTTAAAGTAATTTTTAAATTTATTTAAAAATTCCATATGGGTAAGGAATAAATTGACTGAATCGACAGTCTCTTTTTTTACTGCAAAGCTAGTAAATTCACAATAATCTTTGTGCTGATCAATGAGGAAAATTCCATTATTTATTCCTCGTTGTTTTATGAACTCAAAAACTTTCTGGTTTGGCAGTGTTGACCATAGTACAACTTGTGATTGGTAGCTCGATGGATATGCTTCCGTGTTTCCAGAAACATATAATTTATTTGAGTAATAATTTTCTAAATCTTCTGCCATACTACAAAGATTAATACGACTGCCATCGTTGTAATGACGATCCCAGCTAAAATAATTGATACCTAATGCTGAAAGGGGAGACATACATCCTTGAATATCTGAAGCTGATGTTAAGAAAAAATGATCGTTACTGATTGTCATAATCTACTCAAAACCACAGGCCATTCGAAAATAAAATAATCAAACTGAATTAAATAAATGCATATTTTAACATTTATGATTTCTATATAAAAGATTATTTAGAATTAAATATCAACCATTTTTTAATACAACCTATTGATTAATGGCGTATTTAATTTTGAATACCGTATTTTTACCCTAATATTGTTTAGTTAAATAGTTTAAAATTCATGCCGCATTCACTATTATTGAAATGTGGCTAATGTCTAAAAATTCTATTATGAAATGTGTATTCTTAACTCTAATCCTTTATTCTTTGGCAGTAGATGCAATCGCAAGCGGTGGTAAGGACCTCTATATTTCCCGTTGCGCTATGTGTCATGGCTTAGATGCCAAAGCAAGTGGATATTTAGCAAAGAAAAGTCATCCCCCAACCCCTGACTTGACTAGCCGCGTTTTTCAAGAGCGATTAGCAAAATATCCAGGTGTGATAATTTCAGCGATTGTTTTGCAACCCAATGGCTCTTTGATTCCAGATACACTGAAAAGAAATCATGTTGTTGTCCCTCATCATATTTGGACGGATAATGAATTACGATCCATAAATCAGTACATTTTGTCGTTGATTAAATCAAAACGGTGTGAGACCAAACCATAATCTGAAGAAGAAACATTGTTGGCAAGCATATGAAACCTAAAGAAAATATTCCACAAAAATGAACGTACCAATATTAAAATTAAATGATTGGCTAGAAAAAGAAAGGAAATTGGGATCATCTAATCCAGATAGAGCCGTATTAGCTACAGCTGGAAAAGATAATATTCCACATAGTCGTGTTGTTGCAATCCGAGAAATTAATGAAAAAGGTATACTGTTTTTTACGCAGCGTGGAACAAGAAAAGTTATGGAATTACAGCAAAATCCGTATGCTTCGATGACATTATGGTTACCATTGCAGCAGAGAGAAATTATTGTTGAAGGTGGTGTCATTGAATTATCGCGAGAAGTAAACGAAAAGTATTGGAAAACATTACCCCGCGATAGGCAATTGCGTTTTGCTGCATATGCTCCGACTTCTACTCAGCCCATTCAGTCTATTGAAACCATCAACGATGAATATCATAATTTGTTAAAGCAATTTGACAGACGAGATGTTCCAATTAGCGAATATTATTGTGGATTTCGGTTGTTTCCTGAATATTTTTACTTTTATTCTTTGGGCTCTGATGATTTTTCTGAATTAATTAAATATCGTTTTAATAATGATCAATGGACTGAGCAATTACTTTCTCCATAAAAAATAGTTAGCATGATAGAAACACAAGTTTCTAATATTACGTGGAGCGGAATAATCGTTGATATAATCGAGCAGGGTAAATTCAAAGAAACTTGAGTTTGGTTTAAAAGAATTGAACATGATCAAATTTAAGATGATAGAAAATAACCCACTATGTAAAATATTAATTAATCAATAATCTGATGCTGCTCAACACAAAATGCAGGCCTACAGGAAATGCAAAGTGTCATATTTCCTTTCCAAACAAATTTTTCTCCAGCTTCAATTAAAATGAGATCCCCTTCGTTTAAAAAATTTTTTTCTCCATTGACAATAACTTCGCCACTGCCGCTTTGCACATATACAATTTCAGTGCATTTTTGATTTACAGCACATTTTTCAGCAGGGTATTGGCCATTGATTCTTACCACCGCAAAATCAATCCCTTTATTCTCCATAGGATATTCAGTTACAATGCAAAGATCGCTATTTTTTCTTTCTATTGATTGATTTTTTAGCATGATTTTCATGAGCAGGTTATCCTAATTATAATTTCTTATTCATTTCATTTTTTAGTTCCCAAAGTGCAGAAATGATAATCCTTTTGTGATTCATAGGGGTTATCCCCAACACCATATTGAGTTGTCAGATCGGAACAAACATGATTTTCTAATAGAATCATACCTGCCTCATCAGCTAATGCTTTAATATTATCGTATCCATTGATCATTGGCGCTCTAGCACTCTTAAATTTATCCATCATATTTGTAACTTCGTTGACTCTCTTAATTTTATCAATCGTTGCTTTGCCCATATAATCAAATGATATATAGACAGTGCCCTTGAAAGCATCTTTTATTTGACATAATACAGTTTTTACCTGATCAGGAGATAAATACATTGTATTACCTTCCCATATAAAATGAGTCGGTATACTGAGATCAATACCTGCATCGATGAGATGTTTAACAAAATTTTCATTGAGATAATCGATACCAATATATTTCGCATTAGTATCAATTTTATGTTCATCATAAATTCTTTTTTTATTCGCTAATACTTCTGGTTTATCTATTTCAAAATATTTTACAGGGTATTTTTTCTTTCTGACTGGTCGCGTATCATAGCCGCTTCCTAAAATCACAACTTGTTCGATACGCTTACTACAGTTTTTCACATGAGCCGAAAGTGCTTTATTAAAAAATTTGTGGCGTACAGCTAATGCCAACCATAATTTTGGATCCATTGTTTTTTCTGTTTGCGCAGCAATTTGTTCAGTAACAAAAAGTTTCATGTAATCATCTTTAAATAAGTCTTTTTTTCTGGGCGCTTTGCCATGCCGACTTGGTTCCCAAAAGCCAACTCTTCTTGCTTGGTCTTTTACGTAATTAGTGAATAATCCAGTTTGGGTGACGCCGGAATTTTCTTTATTGTCGGGTGCTTTTACATCTGGTTGTGTAACAGATTTTTCTTTGCCTGGAGTGAACATATGCTGGCCTTAACAAATCAAAAAACGATTAATACTAACACATTTATGAGGAAAAAATACCGTAGATTCACGGTAGTTAATAAAATTAATCAAGAATAAAATGCACAACAAAAAATTGTGAAAGCAGGGAATAATATGTTTTTTGTCACGCCATCAGCCAAATTTTCACCCACCTTGAAAGTGCATAAATTATCTGGACATGCTGAGGAAAAATTATGGCTCACCCAAGCAGCTGCCTGGGCGGAAGAAAAGTGGGGCTATATTCGTAACTACCCTGGAATTACTGAGCGAATAAAAATAATTACAAAATTAAAGGAAAATTTTTATATCGTGACATATGACAAACAACCTGTAGGAATGTTTGCTTTGCTCGATTATAAAGCTCTTGAATCCAAACAAGCTATCAAAGAACTCATGTATCTTTATGTGGATAAAAGTTTTAGAAATATGGGCATCGGAAGCCAAATGATTAAAATCGCAAAAGGAATTGCCAAACAACAGGGCTGTGAATCAATCGTTTTTGATACCTTAACACCGAGTTTAAATGGATTCTACAAAAAACAGGGCGCAAAAGTAATTTGTGAAGGCCAATTACTGGGTCATCCAACTACGGTTTTGAGAATGAAGACATCATAACCCTTTAGTGCGGTATTGCGCTGGTTTCCGAAAAATTATGCTTTTATTTGAGGCAATACATTAATTGAAATTTTATTTTGTTTGTCCCCAAGTACCATTCTGCCTTCCTGATTAATTTTTGTTATGATTACAGGTTTAGCAATAATTTCAGGTTTATTTTCAAGATCAATTACTATGAAATTCAGACGAATTGATTTTGAATCATATTTATCTGCCTGCGCTAACAATAATAAAGGTGGTTTATTTGATGCTGATTTATCACCAGGCACAATCATCCATGATCGGTTGGAAGAGAAGATCAAGTGATTACTAATTGCATAAGAGTCATTCGAATGTAATTTTTGATAACTAAAATTAATCTTGATTAATAAATCATGAAAATTAGGGCTATCGGTTTGAGCCTTTGCTAAGGTAAAGAATAGCAATGTTGTAACAAATAATAATAATTTATACATAGGAATGTCCTTTCGGCTGTGTTTGTTTACTGACAATTATAACAGTAATACTAAGATACTACATTTTAATCGAGAATAAATTATTTTTTATTTAATTACCGTATTATTACGGTAGATAAATTAATTTTAATAAATATAATTCGCGATGTTTTAGGTTCTCACCTAAATCTAAAAATAGAGAAATCAATTTAATTATTTAAGGAAAAACCATGGCTATTAGAAAAGAAAATCCATTTGCAAGACTAAATGACAAGGGTAGTAATGATTCTATAAATTTAAGAACAGATAGGCTAAAACTATTTTCTGCTACTTCCAATAAGGAAGACTCAAGAAATGGATTTGTTCATGAAGTGGAAACAGGAGTTGAACAACAAGTTTCAGCTTCTAAGTTAAAACTTTAATTACATCTATTATTCATTTGCTTTACTCATTTCCTGTGTGAAGCAAATGAATTATTTCAGCATGATTTTTTTGGTGTAAAATTTAAATGTTTAATTTCAATATAGAAAATTTTAAAAGTTCTCATTATTTAAATTCACCTGTTATATTTCGGCAAGGTTTCATACCTAACACATCGTCATTGAAGGAATTTTACAAAATAATTCTAAACCCATTAAATGGTTCGCACGAATCATTAGTTAGCGTATTGAGCGGAACTCAAAAGGTGAACCCCTCAGTTTGGTCTCATACCTTTCCTAATGATCAGGGTCAATATCGTGATATTTCCGCGCTAAGAACAGCGATCGAACTAAAATCTTCGATTGTCTTTGATGAATACTACCGATATTCACAAGAAGCTAAAGAGCTTGTAGTTTTTATACAAGAACAGTTTAATTGCTTCTCTAGCTGTAATGCTTATCTATCCCAGAAAGGAGGAGTAGCATTTCCCATTCATAGGGATGGTCATCATGTTTTAATTTTTGCATTATCTGGCAAGAAAAAATGGACAGTCTATAATGAAAAACAAGACATGTATCAGGCGTATAATAAGATCGAATCTACTTTAACTGATAAAGAAATAATAAGTTCAGGATTTTTCCTTAATGAAATTATGGAGGCAGGGGATATATTGTATATTCCAATTGGACAATTTCATTCCGTTGAAAATTTAACTGATAATGCACTGCATTTGACTGTTTCATTACATATTAAGCCGTTGTTTACCGTTTTAGAAGATATCTTATTAAAAATTTACTCACCTGAATCAAATTTTCCGATCGAAGTTAAAGATATTCTTAATCAAATAAATCCTATTTACCAGCACCCAATACCAATCAGTAATAATGAAATGTTACAACATATAAACATACTTTTTGATGCCATAAAACAAATTGTCACAACAGATGATTTTATTGCTCATCAAAACAACATTCAAAAAAATAAACATTTAAAAATTTGCGTTAGTCCAACAGAAGAGTTAATTGAGGAAATGGCCAGTGCTCAAAGTGAAGACTAAACATCAACCTCATCTAAACAAAATTAATAAAAAATTTTATCCGGTTATTAACAAAATAATTGAATGGTCGAATGCAATTTGTATATCATTAAATTGCAACGTCTTTGGCATATATATTAGAGGCTCGGTGGCACATGGTTGTGAGAATAAAAATTCCGATTTAGATATCGTGATTCTTTTGTCAAATAGTCATCTAAGTAATAACTTACGTTTTAATGATACGATCGATTCTTTAACAGCATTATATGTCTACCCATATCGAATTGATGTCAATGTATTTAGTGTGAATTTTCAATTGAGGGTGAATCCGCCCATTACGGGTTGTTTAAAAGAAATAGCTTCGAAACACCTTAATTTTGATATTTGTGCTAACGGGGTTTGCTTTTGGGGAAACGAAATTAATCAATTTGATATTTTTGAATCCTGCGAAGATTTTAGAGAAAATAATATATTAGTGAGAGGCGCTCTGATAAAAGAATTAATTTACAATATGGAAAATAATGAATTTTTTAATGATTATTACCAGTTGATAAAAGAATGTATTCGATTGGCCGCCTATATTCATTTTAAATCTAATTCCTTATATTCTAGCTTAATTGCAGACTGCTTTGCTGTTGCAGTAGCAACGAATGTTGAAATTAAGGATGAATTAGGCTTTCTTTTTAAATTTGTTAATCAACCTATTATGCTGCCCTTTGATGAGATTGGAAGACTTAAAAAATCAATTATAATCGTTGCAACCTTCATCTTAAAACATCAAATCATTAGATGATAAAATGTGTAAAAGTATTGCGTTTGATCAAGGTGTTGAGTTGGGTGTTCAATAATGATTGAAGTACAATCTATCACCGCCCATAATAAAAACACAATGCCGAATCCCAACTACATTCGACGGTAAATATCTTTTTTAGTGGTAGTTGAAGGGTTGGTAGCGGTCTTAAGCTACAAACTTTTTGGATTTGTGGCATCCGATTTATTTTATTACCAATTGAAACCAATAATTCTTGAGTAAAACACGTTGAGCAAGTATATACGCAAGTAGCATCTTGCCAATCGCAAGTTAAAAAGTTACCGGACATTTGCGAGATTTCTCGACCATTTTCCCAATAAAAGGGAAAATCATTTTTGACGGTAGCTAGTACCATCTGGGTTTGTTGGCATAAAGCAACCGAAGCTTCGATACCTATCACTTTTTTAAGATTAGTTTGCATAAAAACTTGCAACATACATTTTCCTAACCCTGATCCTAAATCAAGAAAAACATCCTGAGATGTCAGGCTTAACATTCGAATCAGCTTTTTCACACTGGGATAGAGCAACTCGCCGTAAGTGATGCACACGTTGTCTTTTGCTAATGTTTGATGTTGTTCAGAGGTAAAACGTTGATACCCTTGCGTGTGTTGATAGACTTTCGCTAAATACCCTTGATATAGTTCATCTATATTATTATGGTTTGTTGATAGCATATTACCTCTATGAATGAAAATACCGAACGCTTTACTACAGCTGTTTTAGCAAAAAATATCCTTGACGCCAAGCGGCCCTCTTTTTTAGCATCCTATATCAGAATAGTTCAAGCTCGACGCTTATTAGAACTTATTTTTAGCATGTTAGTCATCTTTGGTGGGCAACAATTTCTATTTCAGCATGCATTTTTTTCGCCAATTTGGCCCGCCACCGGGGTCGCTCTTGCAGCTATTTTTTTAAGAGGCAACTTCTTGTTGCTAGGGATATTCCTCGGATCCTTCACAAATTATTGGTACAACCATTTTCCCTTATTAATGGCTTTTGCACAAAGTTTCATTTGGTTAGTGATAGTTTATTTTACTCGATTGATTTGTTTGCAAATGATTGGACCCATTAGTCCACTGCCGCGTGTTTCTATCTTAATGAAGTGGTTTCTGGTGATTTTTGTTATGTGTGGGCTCCATACAGTGATCTTTTTTGCATTATTATTTAAATGGTTTCCATGGTCCTGGAATTATTTTTTCTTAGGATGGGTAGGCCAAATAAATGGGATTTTGTGCCTTGTTCCTCTTTCTCTGGTCTTCGAACCTTTTGTGCCGCAGCATTTTTTCAATCAAAATAACCGTTCATGGCGTATTTGGGGTTTGCTTTTTATATTAGGAAATTTTTTATATTTTTTGATACCTCCTGGTGCGGCATTAATCAGTTTAAGTGTGCTCTTTTCGTTGCTTATTTGTTATTATGCTTTTTGTTTTGGTCAAATCCCAACCTGCATCACACTATTTGGCTTGAGTATTATTTACTTGGGAAGTATTAGCGGACCTTTAGCCCTTTTTCATCCTGATCTGCCTTTATATCAAACTTACTTACTTTCCATTCTGTTAATGCTTGCTAGTCTGATAAGCCTTATCATTGCAACTTATTCACAAGAAAAATATTATTCTAAAATTGAAGCGATTGACACTAATGCAATTCGCAGCATATACACTCCTGGGACAATTTATAAAAAAAGTAACTCATCATGATCCTGAATTCGAAGTTGAGCAACGGATATTTAAAAAACTTGGCATGAATCACAGTTATTTTCCTAAAGATAAATTGTATATGGTTCCAGGCATTGATCAGTATGCAATTGTAAATACCTATTCGTATTATCCTAAAAAAGGATTTAAACAATATCCTTTTATTCATGAGGGAGAAGAGCTCAGTCGTTGGTCAATGTCTTGGGTTAATGTGGCCGGTGCTATTGCATCAACCCCAGGTGATATTAACATTTATGTACATGCACTTTATAATCCAGGCCCATTACTAAATTCATCGCAAATTGAAGAACTAACAAAGACAATATCCAAACTAAGTGGACAACCTTTAGTATTAAAAAAAGGAATTAAAGAATTTGGTTTTGGTTTCTCAGTTGTCGCGTTCTATTGGCCTAAAGTAAATCATGTCATTTATATGTATAATGGCAGCACAAATGGCGGGACATTTAATTATATGTATGATCCTGCATCGCAACTATATTTAAGTTATGCAGTAAATGTTAATCCAGCAGCAGACATAGTAAACTTTAATAATAGTCTTGCTTTATTTGCTGATTTGATCGAACAGTGTAAATAAAATAATGCAGCTTCACATTTTTCTTTCTATCTAAAAATTATTTCAACCAGTGTAGTAATTCCGCATCAAATTTTTCTGGTTCTTCATAAGGCGGGGTATGGCCGCTTTTTTCAAAAATTCGCATGGTTAAATTTTTAAAATGATGGCGAATGCGGTCCCATGAATAAAATGGTGCGACAATAAAATCATACAAACCCAGCCCAACAAAAACGGGCTTATCCAATTTATCTAATTCTTTTGTAATGTCTATATCACGGAAAATTTCTCCCCAGACATAACCAAACATGGGCATATTCATTCGCGCATCATCCCAAAGTGCAGTCGCATCAAAGTTAAAATCAAACCAAGCGCGTGGACCGTTGGCGACGTATTGCTGAATGAACTGTTGATCGGGTGGTAAGCCAACCAATTTTTTATCAAGTGAATGAAGATTTGAATCTAACTTATTTTTTCTTTCTGTGGAAACTAATTCTTGCCAATATCGATCTGCTGCCTTTTGTGAAGCGGCGCTTAGATCGGGTGCCATACCAATCATGACGACATGAGATACATTTTCAGGATATTTTTTAGCATATTCTAATGCCATAAACGCGTGACCAGAATGGCCAATCACAATGATTTTGCCGAGGTTTAATTGCTTGCGTGTTAATTCCATATCATCAAGAATAAGATCCAATGTATATTCATTCCTGTTTGTTACATCATATGGTTCGGCAAAAATACGATGGTCCACAAAAACCAACCGTAAATGTTTGCGCAATCTTTTAGAAAAAATACGTGGATAATAATAAGAGCTACCAATGACAACTGCATTTTGGCCATCACCTTCGATGGCGTAACGTAAATTAAATTTTCCTGAATTGATTCGGCCTGTTTTGGTTTGCATGTGGATTTTCTCCTTCATTTATTATCACTGCGGACTGCATTCTAGTGATCTAGGAATATAAGACATTTGACTTTACACGCATCTAGCACATTTGCATCTCAGAATTTTATCGCGTTTATGCGATGTTTATAAGCGATTGACCTAATTGATCGGGGTGACTGGATTCGAACCAGCGGCCCCTGCCTCCCGAAAGCAGTGCTCTACCAAGCTGAGCTACACCCCGTTAATAGTTGCGATCGACGACAAAATCGGTGAGATCATGCAGTGCTTTGCGATAAGGCGAATCGGGAATGAAATCTAAACTGCCTTTCGCTTTTTGTGCATGGTCTTTTGCCGTGCGCGCAGTGTACTTGATGGCGCCGGTGGATTCAATGATTGAAATGATGGATTGTAAATTTTCAGTTGAGCCTTGTTCGATGGCATGGCTAATTAAATCAATTTCGGATTTTTTGCCTTGACGCATAGCATAAATCAAAGGAAGAGTGGGTTTTCCTTCGGATAAATCATTACCAATATTTTTTCCCATTTCTTCAGCAGAGGAATTGTAATCCAGCACATCATCAATTAATTGATATGCAATTCCTAATTGCATGCCATAATTTTTCATGGCATCCATTTGCTGCGGAGAATAATCACAAAGTGCGGTACCCACTTGGGCGGCGACTTCAAATAATTTTGCAGTTTTACGTTGAATCACATCAAAGTAAGCGGTTTCGGTCGTTTGTGCATTATGACAATTTAACAATTGCAGCACTTCGCCTTCAGCAATTAAATTGGTTGCATTGGAAAAAATATTAATGACTTCGAGATTTTGTGTTTTCACAATCAACTGAAAGGCTCGGGAATAGAGAAAATCACCGACGAGGACGCTTGCGTTATTTCCCCAAATGTCGTTTGCGGTTTCCTGCCCACGTCTTAGATGGGAATCATCGACCACATCATCGTGTAATAGGGTCGCGGTATGGATTAATTCAATAGCGGCCGCAAGGTCGATTTGCAGGTTTTTTTTATGTTTAAATGCGCCAGCGGTTAATAGCACGAGCAGTGGGCGGATACGTTTACCCCCTGAATGCAGGATATATTCAATGATTTGATTAATAAAAGGTATCTCGGACCGAAGCTCGGTACAGATATATTGGTCGGTGGCCTCTAATTCGGGCCTGACCAGGGAATGTATGGAAGCTAGCGGCATATGCCCTAAACTCGCATTTATTATTGTTAGCAAGGATGTGATGCTAGATTGGGGGGGAATATATGTCAAGACCCTTGCATAGGAGAGATTCACCGTCTATAATTGCGCTCTTTTCATATAAAACTCATAAAGATAGCCCGATTGGAGTCAAGAACATGTATGCAGTAATTACCAGCGGTGGTAAACAGTACCGAGTAAAGGAAGGCCTAACGATTAAGGTAGATACCATAGCCGCTGAAGTAGGCTCAAAAGTCAATATTCAGGAAGTGTTATTGCTGGCAGATGGCGATAATATCAAAATCGGCAAGCCCTTTGTAGAAGGCAGCAAAGTCACAGCTTCTATCGTGTCCCATGGCCGCGGCAAGAAAATCCAGATCATTAAATTCAAGCGCCGCAAACACCACATGAAACGAATGGGCCACAGACAGAACTATACTGAAATCAAGATCGAAAAAGTTGCGTAATTAAAGGGGAATGCAATGGCACATAAAAAAGCCGGTGGTAGTACTCGTAACGGCCGAGATTCAAACCCAAAATATTTAGGCGTCAAACGCTTTGGTGGTCAAACTGTCACAGCTGGTGGCATTATTATCCGTCAACGTGGCACCCAATATCATCCAGGCCGCAATGTCGGCATTGGCAAAGATCATACTCTTTATGCATTAGTTGAGGGTACGGTTGTTTTTGCTATTAAAGGACCGTTAAAAAAGCGTACTGTTAGCGTTCAACCATTAGAAACAGCAGCTGCTTAACTAGTTATTGCAAAAAACACGTTACTGGGAGGGGTATTTAATCCCTCCCAGTGACAACATCAAGATTTGTATCTCCAAAGATAATCCCTATGAAATTCATTGACGAAGCAAGAATACGTGTCGAAGCAGGCGACGGCGGTAATGGTTGCTGCAGCTTTTTGCGCCTGAAATTCATGCCAAATGGGGGACCTGATGGGGGTGACGGCGGCGATGGGGGTAGTATTTATCTCAAAGCCGATGAAAATATCAATACGCTGGTCGATTACCGGTTTACCCGATCCTTTAAGGCTGAAAACGGCAAAAAGGGCAGTGGGCAGAATTGCTCGGGCAAGGCTGGCAAGGATTTATTTCTGCGCGTACCGGTTGGTACTATGGTTTTTGATGAAAATACTGAGGAACTCCTGAAAGATTTGACCCACCATGGCGAAGAAGCTTGTATCGCCAAAGGGGGTGCGCATGGTATCGGAAATGCTCGTTTTAAGAGCAGCGTTAATCGATCGCCCCGCCGCACGATTCCAGGGCAGCCAGGGGAAAAGCGCGATCTTCGTCTGGAATTAAAAGTCCTCGCTGATGTGGGTCTCGTAGGTATGCCTAATGCCGGCAAATCGACCCTGATTCAGGCGGTTTCAGCGGCCCGGCCTAAAGTAGCGGATTATCCTTTTACGACCCTACACCCCAATTTAGGGGTGGTGAGAGTCTCCCAGCATCGAAGCTTTGTAATGGCGGATATCCCTGGATTAATCGAAGGGGCTGCCGAAGGGGCAGGTCTTGGGATCCAATTTTTGAAACATGTGATGCGGACCCGGCTTTTATTTCATGTGGTGGATATTATGCCGCCTGAAAGTGACCCGGTTACGGATTTTAAAGCGATTACTAAAGAACTTGAAAAATTCAGCCCAGAACTCATGCAAAAAGAGCGTTGGTTGGTGCTGAATAAGATTGATTTATTGCCTGAAGATGAAGTGGAAAAATACTGTAAAGATATCGTCAAAAAACTGAAGTGGAAAGGAAGGGTATTCCTGATCTCAGGTTTGAGCCATGAAGGGACGAAAGAATTGGCGCAGGCGGCGATGAAGTTTTTGGATGAATTGAGCGAAGATTGAAATCAATAGATTGACCGAAAGACTATCCTTATCAACACATAAAAAAACAATAGGTTGTCATTGCGAGGCCTGCTTTTTAGACGAAGCAATCTTCAAGAGATTGCTTCGACGCAAAAAGCGCGTCTCGCAATGACGCGGATTAAACGGAGAGATTATTCAGCTGATTTAGCAGCTTTTGCTCGGGTTTTCTTAGCGGTGGTAGCAGAGGTCGCAGTTAAGCTTTTCACTTGTTTGCTCAAGCGGCTTTTATGACGCGAGGCTTTATTTTTGTGGATTAAACCTTTGCTTGCCATGCGATCGATTACTGGCTGAGCTGCAATAAAGGCTTCTTCAGCAAGTTTTTTGTCGCCTGCCGCAATCGCGGTATAGACTTTTTTAATGTACGTACGGATCATGGAACGCAAGCTTGCGTTATGTTGGCGGTGTTTTTCAGCCTGACGCGCACGTTTTTTTGCGGATTTAATATTTGCCAAGGGGGTGTTCCTCCAAAATCTTCTTTAAAAACGAGGGGCTACTATGCCGTTTTCTCGGGGTATTGTCAATTGCGGGAAGGGCAAAAAACCTTCTCCTGTAACCGTCATTGCGAGGAGTGCTTTTTACGACGAAGCAATCTTTTGAAGATGGCTTCGCCGCCTATCGGCGGCTCGCAATGACGGGGTACAAGAGAAGGTAAAATTAGGATCGAACGCAGATAATGGTATCGCTGTTTTTGTCATCCAGCGTTACGGGCAATCCAGGCCAGACTTTGCAGTCTTCTTCGCCCGGGAATTGGCCTGAGGCGACCTGACCTTGGTCGTTGTTATATTCGTAGGCATTTAATACTTTGGCATAATCTGCAGCATCGGGCAGTTTTATATCGGCGTATTTTTTTCCTTCTTTAACAATTACATGATAGACATGATAAAAGCAGGTGGCTGCAGGTTTATTTTTAACATCACGTAAACAGGCTTGATAATTCACCCAGGAATTATACTGAGTGTTTTGATTATAAATCCGGACGACCTGGGCTGCATTAGCATTGATTAGAGAGAAGGTACTGGTTAAAGCAATCAAACTTAAAATGGTTTTTTTCATAATTTTTTCCTTTGATTATTATTTTCGGGGGAGAACTATACGTAAGAATGCATTTTTTGGCAAAAAATTTTTGATCACAAAGAATAAGAGGAATGATAAGATAGCGGGATTAAAAACGGACGAAATTATATGAGTAAAAGCCTTTTCAAGTCAACCGCGGTGGTCGGCAGTATGACCATGATTTCCCGTGTTTTTGGATTTATCCGGGACATGGTGACGGCGCATTTATTTGGCGCGGGGGCGGCGTTTGATGCGTTTTCGGTGGCATTTAAAATTCCGAATTTTATGCGACGATTATTTGCGGAAGGGTCATTTTCTCAAGCGTTCGTACCGGTTTTGTCAGAATACCAAAAGCAGAAATCGCACGAAGAAGTCAAACAATTTGTCAATGCCATGTCTGGCACGCTCGGATTTGTTCTATTGTGCGTGACGATTTTTGGTGTGGTGTTTGCGCCAGTCATTGTAAGAGTGTTTGCGCCGGGGTTTGATACGCATGGCCCGCGGTTTGATTTAGCAGTGACGATGTTGCGAATTACCTTTCCCTATCTCATGCTGATTTCACTCACTGCATTTTCAGGCGCGATATTAAATACGTACAGTCGATTTTGGGTCGCAGCCTTTACGCCGGTATTTTTAAATATCGTCATGATCCTGACAGCAATCTGGTTGTCACCGCGCATGGCGACACCGATTATTGGGTTGGCATGGGGTGTGTTTATTGCGGGGGTGGTGCAATTGATTTTTCAATCACCTTTTTTGCGTCACATGAAATTGCATCCGCGGCCAAAAATTGATTTTAAAAATCCTGGTGTCAGAAGAGTTTTAAAATTAATGGTGCCTGCCTTATTCGGTGTGTCAGTTTCACAAATTAATTTATTACTCGATACCTTGTTCGCGTCGTTTTTAATCGTGGGTAGTGTGTCTTGGCTTTATTATTCGGATCGCTTGATGGAATTTCCATTGGGTGTGTTTGGCGTTGCGATTTCGACGGTGATTTTGCCGAATTTATCGCGTCATCATGCCTCGCAATCGGATGAAGATTTTTCCCTGACGCTGGATTGGGCGATGCGGTGCGTTATGTTAGTGGGTGTGCCGGCTGCCGTTGTTTTTGCTGTCATGTCGGGGCCTTTGTTGAGTACCTTATTTCAATACGGCCATTTTGATGGTCATGCCGTCGAAATGGCACGAAAAAGTTTAAGCATGTTTGCCATCGGAATTGCGCCTTTCATGTTAATAAAAATTCTCGCTGCTGGATTTTATGCGAAACAAGATATGAAAACGCCAGTCCGCATCGGTATCATGGCGATGATTGCGAATATGGTTTTTAATGTGATTTTGATCTGGCCTTTTAAACATGCGGGGATTGCACTTGCGACGTCGCTGTCTGCGTTATTGAATATGGGTTTTTTGTATTATTTTCTGCAGAAAAAAGGTTTTTACAAGCCGCGTGATGGTTGGAAGTTTTTTTCGTTTAGATTAGTGTTTGCAAATAGCGTGCTTGCGATTTGGTTGTGGTTTGGTTCAGGCGATCTGCAAGAATGGATAACCCATCATGCGATGTGGCGTGGAACGCATTTGGTTGGATTACTGCTTTCCGCGATTGTTGTGTATTTCGCAGGATTGTGGGTAGCGGGCATTAAAATGCAGGACGTGTTGATTCCGCAGAGGCAATCGATTTAAATGCGAATGCAGGAATTCGCACTTAAGAATTAAGATAGACCCAATTTTGTTTCCGAAGATTTTGCTTCAATAGATCGAACTGAATCTATCATTTTTTGTTTGGCTGTGGCGTCTGTTGTGAGCTCAATAGCATTTTTTAAATCTCGACGATATCGGTCTAGTTGCTTATCTACACTAGTAACCGCTTTTTCAATTTCATAACCTTCGGCATTAAAAGCTGATTTAGTGGTATTATGTACTACGGTAGTAGGACTTGGAAGTGATTCACCACTTGTAGTCTTTTTACTGGTATTAAATACGCGAATCTTAGTAGAAATATCTTCTACATTTTTTTGTAGCTTATCAATATCACCTTGGTTAATAGGTAACTTAATTCTTTTCGCTTCAGGCAAAGTGCGATTCAAGCCATCTACGGCATTGAAAGTATCTTTTAACCCATTGAGATCAACTTGTATTCTTCGAAGGGGATCAGACTTTATAGTGACTTTAAGTGCAGTTTCTTCGAAAGTAGATTGTTTAATTAGTTCGGATCGAGTTAATTCCATTTTTGAAAAATCAGCAACGGTGGTTCCTTTTAATTTGGCGCCTTTAGCAAGACTAATCCCTAGCCCAACCAGGATTCGTGGAGTGCTGCTATTAAAACATTTAGCTAGGGAAACAGTATCGGCCATAATTAACCCAATAAGATATATATAGCTTAAGCATAGCACTTTTACAGACAAGTATAAATACGCGTATAATCAATCCCTTTCACTAAGGATATCCAGTGGCGACTGAACTGATTCGCGGTCTATATAACATTACCCCTGACCTTCAAGGCGGGGTGGTGACCATTGGGAATTTTGATGGGGTACATTTGGGGCATCAAGCCTTGATTTTACAGGTAAAAAAGATTGCTGCGCGATTAAATAAGCCCTCTATTGTGGTTACGTTCGAACCCCAACCGTTGGAATTCTTTGCCACGTTAAAAAAAGATTTCACGCCCGCCGCTCGTTTAACCAAATTACGAGAAAAATTTTCAGCTTTAGCGGCAACTGGGGTCGATAAGGTCGTCATGGTCCATTTTGATGAGAAATTAGCCTCACAACCGCCTAGTGAATTTATTTCAGAAATTTTAGTAAAAAAACTCCATACCCAATACCTGATCGTTGGCGATGATTTTCGATTTGGGGCCATGCGAAAAGGCGATTTTGAATTGTTACGGCAAAAAGGTCAGGAATTAGGTTTTATCGCTGAAAGTTTGCCTAGCATAGTATTCGACAACGAACGCGTCAGTAGCACCCGAGTCAGAAAAGCCTTAATCGCAGGTGATCTCGAATACGCTAAAAAATTATTAGCACGTCCCTACACCATGATGGGCCGAGTCGTGCATGGCGATAAATTAGGGCGTAAACTAGGATTTCCCACGGCGAATATTTATCTGCATCGTGCCGTGACCCCGATTCAGGGCATTTTTGCTGTGCGCGTACATGGTATAGAATCGACACCTATATTAGGCGCTGCCAATGTGGGCATCCGTCCGACAGTGGGTGGTACGCGCGCGTTACTTGAAGTGTATTTACTGAATTTTAATCGTGACATTTACGGAAAACATGTTACGGTAGAATTTTGCAAAAAAATACGGGACGAAGAACGGTATAACAATTTAGATATTCTAAAAAATGCCATCGCAAACGATGTCATCGAAACAGAAAACTATTTTAAGAGTATTCAAAAATGAAAGATTACAAAAGCACACTGAATTTGCCGAACACGGAATTTCCCATGAAAGCGAATCTCGTTCAGCGAGAACCTGAGATTCTCAAAAAATGGGTGTCAATCAACCTTTACGAAAAATTACGTAAAAATGGTCGCGATCGCGTGCGATTTGTGATGCACGATGGGCCGCCCTATGCGAATGGTCATATTCACATGGGAACAGCGATTAATAAAGTTCTAAAAGACATTGTGACCAAATCAAAAACCCTAAGTGGGTTTGATGCGCCATTTGTACCGGGTTGGGATTGTCATGGGTTGCCGACTGAATTAAATGTCGAGAAAAAAATCGGAAAAGCCGGCCACAAAGTCAGCGTGCCAGAATTTTTGCAGGCCTGTCGCGAATACGCGCAGAGTTTTATTAATATTCAGCGTGAAGAATTTAAAAGATTAGGAGTAGTGGCTGATTGGAATAATCCTTATCTCACGATGGATTTCAACTACGAGGCAAACATTTTGCGTAGTTTAAATAAAATTATGCAAAAAGGTTTAGTGCATCGTGGTTATCGACCGGTTTATTGGTGTTTGGATTGCGCATCTGCGCTCGCAGAAGCTGAAGTCGAATACGCAGATAAAACGTCGCCCTCGATTGATGTGCGTTTTAAAGTGGTAGATGAAAAAGATTTTCTCGCACGCTTTGATCAAGTTGAAGCAGGAAAAGGCGCCATTTCCATTCCAATTTGGACCACCACACCGTGGACGCTGCCTGCTAACCAAGCCGTCGCATTAAATCCGTCGATGAATTATGTTTTAGTTGAAACCGATGGGCAGGAACGATTATTAATTGCTGAAGCATTGCTTGAACATGTTATGCAGCGCTATCAGGTTAAAAACCACCGTGTTTTAGGCAAAATCCAAGGTGAAAAACTAGAAAAAATTCTGTTACAGCATCCTTTTTATGCGCGCCAAGTTCCGGTTGTTTTAGGCGAGCACGTCACAATTGAATCCGGAACGGGTGCTGTGCATACCGCCCCTGCGCACGGGCAAGATGATTTTCAGATTGGCAAAAAATATCAATTACCGCTGGATAATCCTGTTGGCGATGATGGTTGTTTTATCTCAACGACTGAACTTTTTGCGGGCCAGCATGTTAACAAAGTGAATGAGCCGATCATTAATCTTTTAAAAGAAAAAAATACGCTGCTACATCTTGCTAAAGTCACGCACAGTTATCCGCATTGCTGGCGACATAAAACGCCGTTGATTTTCCGCGCGACTCCGCAATGGTTTATTAATCTAGATCAAGCAAATTTACGCAAAGAAACACTGGCTGCGATTAACGGCGTAAATTGGTTTCCTGATTGGGGCCAAAGCCGCATGGCAGGCATGATCGAAAACCGCCCTGAATGGTGTATCTCGCGCCAACGAAAATGGGGCACGCCCATCGCATTATTTTTACATAAAGAAACCGATGAGCCGCATCCGAATAGTGCAGCATTATTAGAAAAAATCGCAGACCTCGTTTCCAAAAAAGGCATCGATGCTTGGCATGCGTTGGATATCAAGGAATTTTTAGGCAAAGACGCCGAGCATTACAAAAAAAGCCAAGACATTCTCGATGTTTGGTTTGAATCCGGTGTATCACACGAATGCGTGCTGCAAAAACGCGATGATTTAGGATTCCCTGCGAATATTTATCTTGAAGGCACTGATCAATATCGTGGTTGGTTTCAGTCTTCTTTGCTGACATCTGTGGCGCTTAATAATCGCGCGCCGTATCAAACCATTTTGACACATGGTTTTGTGATCGATATTAAAGGCCAAAAAATGTCGAAATCACTCGGCAATGTTATTGCGCCTGAAAAAATTATTCAGACCTTTGGCGCTGATATTTTGCGTTTATGGGCGTCCTCTGTCGATTATCGTTATGACATGAATGTGTCCGATGAAATTCTGACGCGAAATTCCGAAAGTTATCGTCGCATTCGTAACACCGCCCGATTTCTGTTGTCGAATTTAAATGGTTTTGATCCTGAAAAAGATTTAATTCCAGCTGAAAAAATGCTGGCGCTAGATCGTTGGGCGGTAGATGCTGCGCGTCGCATGCAGGAAGATATTATTGCTTCTTATGATGCACTTCAATTCCATGTGATTTATCAAAAACTCCATCGTTTTTGTGCAATTGATATGGGAAGTTTTTATTTAGATATCATTAAAGACCGCCAATATACTACTCAAACCAATAGTCTCGCGCGTCGTTCGGCACAAAGTGCGATGTTTCATATTATTGAAGCGTTAACACGTTGGATCGCGCCCATTTTAAGTTTTACTGCCGAAGAAATCTGGCAATTTATTCCAGGCAAACGTAACGAGTCTGTCTTTTTAAACACTTGGTATAACGATCTTGCACCTTTAAAAGATCATGAAGTCATGAATGAGGCTTACTGGGAAAAATTACGCTCCGTCCGAGATGCAGTGAATAAAGAAATCGAAAATTTACGCAATAACGGCAAAGTGGGTTCTGGTCTTGAGGCTGATGTCCAATTATTTTGTGAGCCGGAATTAAAAACAGCGCTCGATGCTTTGCAAAACGAACTACGTTTTGTATTAATCACATCAAACGCTGAAATTCATCTGGCCAATTCCCATCTAACCGATGTGATTAAAACAGAAGTCCCCGGCTTATCTTTAAAAGTATCTGCCGTCAGTTATCAAAAATGTGAACGCTGCTGGCATCGCCGTGCAGATGTAGGTTCGCATGCAACGCATCCCACTTTATGCGGACGCTGTATTGAAAATGTCGATGGCAAAGGCGAAATTAGGAAGTTTGCATAAATGAAAAAAAAATCTCTGTCTGGAATTTATTGGATTTGGGTGAGTGTGGTGGTTTTTTTGCTGGATTATTACAGCAAAAGTCTTGCGCTGCACACGTTAAAGGAATATCAACCGGTTGTGATCACGCCCTTTTTTAACTTTACGCTGGCCTACAACAAGGGCGCTGCCTTCAGTTTTTTAAATGGTGCATCCGGTTGGCAAACTTGGTTTTTTGGAACATTAGCTGTAATTGTGAGCGTCGGCATTTTAATTTGGATGTTTCGCAACACTTTCAAGCAATATTGGATCAATATCGCGCTTGCCTTGATCATTGGCGGCGCACTCGGAAATTTATTTGATCGCATTTATTACGGATGTGTCACGGACTTTATTCAGGTGCACGCCGGACATCTTTATTGGCCTGTGTTTAATTTAGCAGACAGCGCGGTGTGCGTCGGTGCAGTGATGTTGATATTGGATGCTTTTTTTAAGAAAAAAAAGACTCGGTAAAACTTTTCATTTGCTGCACCATAAACTGAAAATCCGGATTAAACGTCAATCGCTCACGCTTAAAATGCGTGAGCTTCAGTTTGAATAAAACATCATAAAAAATTTCATGCGGTTTATCGAGTGCGCAATAAAGTTGGTTACTTTTTTCATAAATGTGACTAGCCAGCGGATAATCACCATTCATCCCATAATGCGGATTGCTCGGCGCAACCGGTATCGCAATATGCGAAAAATTAATAATATTAAATTCCGGATAAACCGCCGATCGCATAATAATGCGCGGATCATCCAGCGGATGCGTTTCACCGATGTATAAAATCATTTGATTCCGCGTATCTTTATGTTCAGTAAAATATTTAATAGTCGCTTCACTCGAGACAATTAAATCATCATAACTTAACGACATAAAAATCGGACACGGGGGTTTTTTATTGTGATTAATTTGTTTGATAGCATGGGTTAATCGATAGACTTGATAAATGCTATTAAAAGTAATCGATCGATATTTTGTGTAATTGTATTCTTTGCCAATATAAGCCCATTTCAATTTTGGCATTGCCCAACTAATGGGCTCATGCCAATTGGACATGAAATCAAATGCACTTTTGATTTTAAATGCGGGGCTTAGCATGATGAGGGCTGTAATATCGCTTGGATCAAGCATCGTGTGATAAAGACTCAAACTCGCACCCGTTGAAAAACCCACCAGAAAAATATGATCGACTTCTTTTTTTAATGAGGCAATTCCATAACGTAATGCTTGTAGCCATTCTTCATATCGCACATTGAGAAGGGCCCCAGGAACAATTCCATGCCCCGGCAAGAGAACAGAACGGACTAACATCCCCTGAGATTGAAGTTCAGCACCAATATCACGCATGATAAAACAGCTATCGAGCAAACCGTGCACCATCAAGGCGCCAAATTTCAGTTTACCGTCGTGTTTTTCAGAAATTAAGGGATTTTCAGGCCGAAATTCAAACGGGGCGTTGGCGTCGATGATTTTCTGGGGATTTTCGCCTAAATCCAGGCGATTTTCGGCAATGATTTTTTTATATTGGTTAATATAATCCGAAAAAGGCAGATTGAGATCGTAGATAGGATGCTCAATTAGGGGGTCTTTAAATAGTTTGGGGTACTTACGAAACATAGTAAATATATTATAATGGGCAACTTTTATTATCAAATCTATTTGAAAAAGACTTATGAGAGCATTGTTTGTACTAATCGGTATCGGATTATCGTCAATCGCATGGGCAACGGAACCTGGTTTAGGTGGGGTCGCCGAAAATATACTGGGCCCTGTGGATATCATAACCCAGTTTGTAGGCAGCGCGTCGATTGTTGTCGGTATTTGTTCATTGCTTGCCTCTTTTTTAAAATATAGGCAGCATCGAGTGAACCAATTGGTTGCCCCCCTTAGTACCATTGTGGTGTTATTTTTAATTGGGGTGGCATTGTTATTATTGCCATTCGTCTATAAACTAACATCCAGTGGCATTCCTTATCGATTTAGCTTTTGAACTTATGAAAAAAATTCGAATTTTATTGTTATTAATGAGTATTGGCCTCACGGGTTGTGATCAATCACTGACTCGAGAATATTTATTATTACATCCTGATTATTTATTAAAAGAATATCAGCGTTGTCAAAATCAAGATTCTTCTTTGCCTTGCGATTTTATCGTGAAGACAGCCGAAGAATTCATGAGGGTGAGTAATCAGCGCAACACCGATCCCGAAGAATTTGGAAAAATGATTTTGCAAGGGCAGATGAAATTGTCAGATTTACAGGATAAAATTGCAGTGCTTCAAGCAAAAACGAAATCGCCCGCGGAAGAGCAACAGCTAACTGATTTGCGCCGGGCTTATGAAAATCAATCGCAGCAAATACAAATGTGGCTATCTGTGGTGTCTGAGTCAGATTCTCCTAATCTTTAGTTCCATCGTCGTCCCGCGGCTTGTCCGCGGGATGACGGAGTTCAATTAACCTCGATGATAAGGATGTCCCTGCAGAATAGTGGTAGCACGATATAATTGTTCTGCCAAAATAATCCGCACCAACGGATGTGGTAATGTCAGTGGGGATAAGGACCATTTGGTCTCTGCTTTTTTCAAAGTTTCCGCTGATAATCCATCCGGTCCGCCAATCAATAAATCAATGTTTCGACCATCATGCTGCCAGCGTTTGAGTTCGTTTGCGAGTGCTTCGGTAGTCCAAGATTTTCCGGTGACTTCCAGTGCAATGATTTTATGACCGGGTTTAATCGCGGCAAGCAATTTTTCTCCTTCACGCGCGATTAATTGTTTGATATCGGATTGTTTAGTGCGTTTTTCAGCAGGAATTTCGATAAGTTTCAGCTCGCAGGACGGTGGAAAACGTTTTGCGTATTCATCAAAGCCTTCAACGACCCAAGAAGGCATCTTGTTGCCAATGGCCAAAATGCGGATGTACATGCTATTTACTGCACGTTTCTCGCAATTCCTGGACCGGTTCCCATAAATCTTCCAGGTTATAAAATTCACGAGTGGCAGGCAGCATCACATGTACCACAACATCGGCCAAATCCACGATGACCCATTCGCCTTCGCTTTCACCTTCCATGCGAATATAATGGATACCTGATTCTTTCGCTTTTTTTACCACATTTTCTGCCAGCGATTTGACATGGCGATTGGACCTGCCAGTGCAAATAATCAGATTATCCGCAATCGTTGTGAGTTCGCGAACATCGAATGAAACAAGGTCAAGGGCTTTTAAATCATTAAGTGCATCAATCGCTAAATGGTGAAGTTGGTTAGTATTCATGTATGGAATGGTCCCTCCAAAAAGTTAATTAGCTAATACTATAAACGCCATGCTGGAGAATATAGTTGTAAACATTATTCGGCAAAAGATAGCGAGGGCTTCGTCCTCTCGCAATCTGTTTTCGAATGTCGGTTGCGGAAATATCCAGTGAAGTCACTGGGTGCAGATAAATATTTCCCGCCAATTGTTCATGTAAAGCGGCAGCATTTTTCTTAAGCCGCTGTTTTAATAAATCCGCAACAATACCCGTTTGCGGCAATTGATATTGCGGGCGATGCGCGACGACCAGATGCGCAAGTTGCAAAATATCTTCCCATCGATGCCAGCTGGGAAAATTCAGTAACGCATCAATCCCCATGATTAAACAAAGCGGGGTCTGTGGTAACTTTTTTCTAAACGCCGTCAGCGTATCAATGGTATAAGAAGGCCCTTTGCGTTTTATTTCGAGATCATCGACTTTTAAAGCCGTTTCCGATTCTATTGCATGTTTTACCATCGCCAAACGATGTTCGGGCGATGCCACGGGTAATTTTCGGTGGACAGGTTGAAAACAGGGGATTAATCGGACTTCGGTAAGATCAAGGGATTGGTATAACTCAAGTGCTGTGCGCAAGTGCCCAAAGTGAATGGGATCAAATGTGCCGCCTAAAATGCCTATCGCTCGTTGTAAGTCATGCATCAAGTTCATTATAGCATTCTTGATACGCTAGGGAAGAGCAGGGGAAAAAGTTATTCGAGGGTCTTTGGTAGCCGTGGACGTTAATTCATAAATTGCCTCAATTTATCAATCACTTGCTGTTTTTCACACTAGCCTTTGCCAAAGGGATATAATAATTAGTACAGCAAAGAATTTCTGGGGAGGCAGGTATCATGTATAAGACTAGAAAACGAGGGCGACATTTAGATTACGACATCTATGCTGACTTGGAAAAAATAAAAAATGCATTTGCCGATACGGCAAGTGATGTCCGAGGGAGAACAGGTCAGTTTATTAATGATTCATACGAAAATGCCAAAGATAAAGCATTTGATTTGCAAGGAAGTGTTGTGCATTTCACGAAAGCGCAACCCTTAAAAACATTAGGCTGGACGTTATTAGCCGGTATCGTAATTGGCATTTTACTTCGTAGAAAATAATCAGGATCTTGGGTCTGCCGGTTTCAAACCGGCAGACCCAAGAAAGACAGTCAAAAGGGAATTATAAAATATGTCTAAAAAAAATAGATTTTCTCTCAGTAAATTTCTCTTCAGTCTTCTCGGCGTTATACCGGCTATTTTTAGCCTCACAACCTATTTTGTTACGATCATAGGCATGGAAGTGCGATCAGTCGGAAAAACAATTACCAGTATTCTCATTTTAGCCATTTTATCCATTATTTTTCTGGCATCCGTTTGGTGTGGAATCCTCGCATTGTTATTTATTTATTTTACGACTTCTTTATTGTGGAGCGCTTCACTTTCCATCTTCGTTTTAATTTTAATTAATATCCTCTTTTTACTGATCGTTGCCTTCATCCTGTCAAATTTGAAAAAAAAGCTGGGATTTCCGGCTACACGGAAATTATTGCGCCATGCGCTTAGGCAGGATTGATTTCCTGTTTTTTTCAAAATATAATCAATAAGTTGCATTTTAATCTATCATAAAAACCTATTTTTAGCACAACATAATTACCTATAATCCGCACAACGTGATAAACCATAGGGTGGTGCTAAACTTTTTCTGTATTGGGTTAAGAACTCATTAAAATAGTTTCTATTTTGATTTATAATGAAACTTTAATGAAAATCAGGCAGAATTTTGAGGACAATAGATATAAGTTCTGAATATAACGATGAAAAATAAACTCAATACAATATTAGCAGATGCCAATTTTACTTTGACGCCTTTACGTCAAGATATTCTATCTATTTTAGCTACCCATCAAGAACCCCTGGGTGCCTATGATATATTAAATAAACTGAGAAGAAAAAGGCCCAATGCTGAACCACCTACTGTCTATCGCGTATTGGATTTTTTGATTGAAACTAAACTTGTTCATCGAATTGAGGCGCAAAATACTTATATTTTTTGCTCACATTTGTCGCATGATAAATCATTACATAAAGCAATATTGTTACTATGCAAATCATGTAAAAAAACGTTTGAATTGGAAGATAAAAATATTTTTGAGGCAATTTCTAAGTTCGCTAAAAAAAACGTATTAGAAGTCGATGATGCTTTGATTGAAATGAAAGGCATTTGTAAAAATTGTTTTTCCGCTAAATAATCTAATAATAATGGATCTGAAAACAAATTAGCCAACGAAGTTTTTGGAATTTTAAGTTGCGTCTCGGAATGTTATAATATAACATTTGTTACTATATAACATAAACGTCGCTGAGAACACCTTATGAGCAACTCACAATTTGTTAAATCCCATAAAAATGTACAAGCAAAAAATTTTACGGCTAATTGTTTATTGCCGCTTGCTAGTGGCTGTATTGTTTTGGGAGGCTGGAAATGTATTGATTCACTTTATGATTATCGAGGTCACCTTGAAATATGGGACCCGGCTACAATGCAATGTGTCGCAGCAAAATCCCTGGATAGTCAATTTGTGTGGTATTTAGCGCCATTACCGGCTGATTTAACAGATCCTGAAACACCGAGATTTGCGAGTTTTGAACAAAGGGGTAATAATGCGATTTATCGATTTCATGATGCCACACTTCTTGTTTCTTCGCGGCCTGCATTTTTTCCTGTTTCAGGAGTACCTGGTTTTATTTTTCAATGTGATCCCAAGTTAGATACTAAATTAAAGTTTCAATGGAGATTTGGTGAATATGTTCATGAGCATATAAGGTATATAATGCCAGAAGAAATGCAAAGTGTTTTTGCTCGTTACGATGAGGGAAGATCTCAGTACTGTACCGGTCGCAGATGTAATACGCTGTTACCGAATTTAACCATCACTATTAACAGTACATCGCAATTTTTTTCATTATCACCTGATGGCAAATATCAGATTGCTGTACATAAGAGATGTATGATTCTGTCTCGGCGAGATGAAAAATCAAGGGTGTTTAATATTGAAAATTCAAACTATCTTCGTCTTATTCAAGGTAAAACTTGCCAAGATCTTATGTATATTCCTGATACTGATTATAATTGCGGTGATTTTTTTCCTGATTCTGAATATTTTGCGCTTGCAATAACAAATAAATTACACCGTCTTATTGTAGCTAGTGTTTCAAAATTATCTCGATTTATTGTAAATGTAGACAGTCAAATTTATGCAATAGCAACTATTCCTGACAGATATCATGAAGTTATTACTAGCCATTGTGATGGTAGCGTAAGACTATATGATTTCTTAGGAATATCGGAACGTCTTGTTGACCAGGAACATGAATGTAAATCTACAACGATGCAGCCGGCAAGTTTTTTAATGCCGGCTAGAAAAACAGGCAGCCTATTTTCAAATGTGCAACGCAATCTTGCAATTGTCAGCGATAATGAAAGAGGGCAAACAACTTTAGTTTGCATGCGACGTGATGAGAATAGAATCGATTTTTTGGCACTGATTTCATATGTGGATATTTTGAATCAATTACTGGTTGCGTATCCTGGCATGAACAGAGGGCTCGCAAATCTCTGCGCTAATTACACTGGATTTCATGCCGGATTTTTTTCTCCCAAGAATAAAATAGGTTTAATGGAGACACCGAATGTGAGCTTGACCTGCTCCACGAAAATTAATGCATCACCTGCTTCGCCATGATTGATGTCAAGGTCATCGATAAAATCAATTGTTCCAGTACACAATGAATATTTTCTGCAGTGTCTGCACCTTTAATGATTCGGTCGATGTAAGCGGCTTTTTCAAGCAACGGAAAGCAATTCGAATGACGCTGCAAAAATTTTTTGATACCGGATTGGCGCTTTTCAAAAATGCGGAACTGGGAAAAAAGTCCCGGAAGATTTTTGCCTTGCTGAAGTTCTTTTTGCATTTCGGCAAGTATTCTAAGCTCGCGGGCGAGTGCCCATAATATGAGGGTGGGTTCGGTGTCTTCTTGGATTAAACTTTGGAAAATTCGGAGTGATCGTTCGACATTGCCGTTCATTACGCTGTCCACTAAATTGAAAATATCAAAATGGGCAAGATCGGCAACGGTATTTTCCAGTGTTTTTAAATCGACTGTATCAGTAGTTTGTAATAAACGTAATTTTTCCAGTTCTTGGACTGCGGCTAACAAATTGCCTTCAACTTGGTGCGCTAAAAATTCAGCGGCGGATTTTTCTAATTTTAAATTCAATTTGTTTGCGCGTTGCAAAATCCAGGTGGGCAGTTGGTCACTATTGATGGGCCAGATGGGAATCATCACGCCTGTTTTATCGAGCGATTTATACCAGGCGCTTTGTTCGGATTTACTATCCAGTTTATGGATGCGGATCAATAAAATGGTATCGGAGTTAAGTTTTTCTGCGTATTCTTGTAAAATTTTGCTGGTAGCCGCAGTCAACTTCACATTTGTTAAATCTAATTCAAGCAACTGCTTACTGGCAAAAAGTGACAGCGTTTGCACGCCTGAAAAAAAATCCAGTTGTATGCGATTGCGTTCAGTAAAACCAGCTTTTAATGCGGCTTGACGAATTGTATCTAACGTTTCTTCGACTAGTAATGTTTCATCGCCGCTGACGAGATAAATCGGTGCTAATGTTTTAGTGAGGTGAGCGCCGAGTTGTTGAATAGGTAATTTCATGGATGCGTCACATGATAATTGACAGCAGGTGAAGTTAAAATATTGATGATATCGTCAATAATCGCAAACCGCATCTGATGATATAAAATTGTGGCTTCATTGCTGCCGGCCAGGATTTGATTGGACTGAATCGGCATGGTGCGGATTTCAGTGACTGTTTGTGGCGGCACCAGTACAAGGCCTGATGGTGTTGTCAGCTGGAATATCACGGTCAAAGTTAAATTATATTGCCGCGTTTGTTGGGATGCGGAGACACTTAATAATTGATCGTTGGTGCTTTCTGAAATAATTTCCAGAACCACATTCGCTCGATTCGCGCAATAAGTGAAATGCACACCTTGATATTCCAAAGTCTTTTTTAAATTGCGGCTGAGATCGCCATAAGGGTCTGAGGATCGTAAATATAAATAATGCAGGGGCGGTGCCAATGGCAATGCGCCGCGTGGATGAAAACCGCAACCGGCTAATGTTAACACCAACAACATGGTTAACAATAAACGAGTCATTCACTTTCTCCTGCGACAATATTTACTAGTCGGCCGGGCACAACAATTATTTTTTTGATTTTTTGATTACCCAAGGCAGTTTGAATTTTTTTATCTTCAACGGCGATTTGTTCAATGGTTTCTTTTTCAGCGCCGCTAGGAACTTTAATATGGCCGCGTAATTTTCCATTGATCTGCACCACGAGTTCTATTTCATCAATTTTTAAGGTACTCAATTGGGTTACAGGCCATGGCGCATAAATCACATCGCCTTCAAAACCTAAATCCTGCCACAATTGTTGACTGATATGCGGTGCAATGGGTGCCAGCAATCGCAGCAACATGCTAAATCCAGTGTGAATAGTAAAACTGTGTGCGACCGGTGTTTTCGCCAGTAAATTAAATAGTTTCATGCAGCCAGAAACAACGGTATTCAATTGCTGACGGTCATAGTCAAATTTGCATTGCTCTACAATCTCATAAATTTGACGCAGTACATTACGTTCATTGGCATCCACTTTATCCCAATCTAATGCATCCATGTTCATCGAAGGGTTCGTATTTTCATCGCGAACTAATTTGCGATTTTCATATGCAAGCGTCCAGAGACGTTTTAAAAAACGATGTGAGCCTTCAATGCCGCTATCGGACCATTCCAGATTTTGTTCGGGCGGCGCTGCAAAAATCATGAATAATCGAACGGTGTCTGCACCAAATTGTTCGATCATTTTTTCTGGATCGACGACATTGCCTTTGGATTTTGACATCTTAGCGCCTTGATTCAGCACCATGCCTTGCGTCAATAACCGGGTAAACGGTTCATCGCTAGTTAATAAGCCTTCGTCGCGCATCGCTTTATGAATAAAGCGCGCATATAACAAATGAAGGACGGCATGTTCCACGCCACCGACATATTGATCCACCGGCAGCCAGTAATTCGCACGATTATCCAGCATGGATTTTTCCTGATGATGAGATGCAAAACGGGCATAATACCAAGAGGATTCAAAAAAAGTATCAAACGTGTCGGTTTCGCGATGTGCTTTTTCGCCACATAAAGGGCAACGGACATCATAAAATTCTGGCATGGATTTTAAGGGAGATGCAACACCAGAAAATTTGACTGTTTCGGGAAGAATGACCGGTAAATCTTTTTCGGGTACGGGCACCGTTCCGCAATTTTCACAATTGATAATGGGAATGGGTGCGCCCCAATAACGCTGTCTGGAAACACCCCAATCACGTAAACGGAAATTGATTTTGCGTTTACCTAGATGATGTTCTTCTAGATAATTAATAATTTTTTCGATAGCAGTCGCTGAATCCAGATTCGAAAATTGTTCCGAGTCAATTAATACGCCGGCATCGGTGAAAGCACTGTTGTTAAAATCCCAGTTGCTGTTATCCCGTGGTTTGATCACTTGTTTGATCGGTAATTGATATTGCTTAGCAAATTCAAAATCACGTTGATCATGTGCCGGCACAGACATAACAGCGCCAGAACCGTATTCCATTACCACGAAATTCGCAACCCAAACTGGAATGTCTTGATTAGTGAGCGGATGATGCACCAAAATGCCTGTTGGCACGCCACGTTTTTCCATGGTGGCAAGTTCAGCTTCTGCGACTTTCACATTGCGGCATTCATCCAAAAATTTAGCGACAGCAGGATTTTTTTCAGCGGCTTCACGCGCTAAAGGATGCTGCGGCGCAATCGCCACATAAGTAACCCCCATGAGGGTATCGGGTCTTGTGGTGTAAATAGTAATATGTTTATCCGTACCCTTGATCGGAAAATTCATATTGACGCCTTCGGAGCGCCCAATCCAGTTTTTTTGCATGACTTTGACCTGGTCTGGCCAACTGTCTAATTTTTCCAGGTCATCAATCAATTCATCGGCGTAAGCCGTAATTTTGAAAAACCATTGCAGAATTTCACGTCGTTCAACCAATGCACCAGAACGCCAGCCCCGGCCATCGACTACTTGTTCATTCGCTAAAACCGTTTGATCGACCGGATCCCAATTGACTTCCGCATTTTTTTTGTAGACCAAGCCTTTTTTAAAAAGCTGGAGAAAAAACCATTGTTCCCAGCGATAATATTCTGGCTGACAAGTGGCAATTTCACGTTCCCAATCGTAAGCAAGTCCTAAACGCTGCATTTGTTTTCGCATGAAGTCGATGTTTTTGTATGTCCATTCAGCAGGCGCAGTTTTATGTTTGATCGCTGCATTTTCGGCTGGCAAACCAAACGCATCCCAGCCCATAGGCTGCATGACATTTTTACCCAGCATACGCTGATAACGGCTGATGACATCACCAATGGTATAAACGCGCACATGTCCCATATGAAGTCTGCCGCTAGGGTAGGGGAACATGGTTAGGCAATAGAATTTTTCTTTGTCAGAATCTTCAGATGCCTTAAAAGTCTGATTGTCTTGCCAGCTGGCTTGTAGGGTTTCTTCGATTTTGTGTGGATGGTATTGCGCGTCCATAATTATTTTTCTCGGAAAATTCAGGGCTAAAGCTCACAAGAATACCGGATTAGGGCGGAGCGCTCAAGTAGGGTCTTCAAGGATACATTAGCTCTCGTAAATCCAGGATCTCGAGATGCAATAAGTCATGATTGGCAGGTGTATCATCCAGAAGGGATACTTGAAAATGTTTTTTATCCGCTTGGGACATTAGTTTGGGATCTTCCGGGTACTGTTCGAGCATGGGAAATAAAACCGTTTCACCCACGACTTGCCGACTCGTTGAAGGGTTTGGGCGCAATCCCCACATGGTTTGATAAGTCATGGCCATGGCTTCGTGATTTTTTGAATGGGGATTCTGATAGTTGCCGATGTATAACAGAATATGCCCATCGATATAAACAATTGTCATGAGCTTATGACCGTTTGCCATTAAATACGAAAGACGATCGGCTGCGGGTTCAGCAGATAAATCCACTTGTTTTCCCACATAAACTTGATCCGATGAATGTCTTGGGAGCCAAATGCCAAAGACGGCAAATAGGTTTTTTAATTCTGAAGAACAATCATTATAAAAATATAAATTGCCCCAGCCATAAGGACGACCGAGTAATGAACTCATGAGATAAGAAATATGATGAGGCGTCACTGACCATGGCATCATTGCTGCATCATTTTCAGAAAGCAGTGCATAATGAATCACTGCTTGCTTATTTTCATCGGCAATGGGAATCATGAGTTTTAGTTTTTCAGAATTTTTTTCTGCTGGAAAAAAAGAGCCGATATAGGCAGAAAAACGAAACACACCTTTTGTATCAACCATGCTGGTTGTTGTGCGTGTGATGCCGGCTAATTGTTTTTTAGCAGCGGTTTCCCAGGTTGAAATAAATTTTTCATTGGCGCGCGCAATGCCTGATGTTTTGACCCAAGCAATAAAATCCGGTGTGATTACGAGCGACCAAGCGTGGTCTTTTGTTTCCGATAAAATATAAAGCGGGGTGCCGACCCACACGGATGACATTTGCAAATTATCAAAAGGATAACCTTCGCCGGCAATTTTGTAACTAAAATAGTAAGGATCATCGGTTGGCAAAACGCGTGCGGGAAGATTTTCAACAGCAATGGCGCGATGGCTCGCCTGATAATTTAAATGATCCAGTTCAGAAACATTAATATTATTTGCGATTGTGTCGATCCAGTTTTGCGAATGAGGTCTGAAATTTTCGCCGTAACCAATTTGTTCTTCGGGTTTGCTCTGATTACTAAATTGCGTGAATAAGCCTTGTTCCAGTGTTTTTAAATCATCTGGCGCTTTGTGTTGCAAAATCTGATTGACATAGTCTGCATTCCAAGGTGAAAGTGCGCCAAAATTATGTTTATAAAAATTTTCAAAATGATATTGTTGAATTTCGCGTGACAAAAGTGATTGATCGTAGTCTGGGTCCGAGGGTTTTATCCAGTTTGAAAGCGTTTGATCGTAATGATCCAGTGGAAAAAGTGCAATCGTTTCATGATCACGACAACCAGTGATCATGAAAATCATGAGAAAAATCCAATAAAACTTTTTCATGGATTTTTCCTATCGCGCAGTGCGATCAGTAAAAAAATGAAAAAGAGTAGAGCGATTGGCACCATGCCCCATCGTTGCCAGGGTGTTTTGCCTTCGGTGGTTTGAACGTCATCGGTTAAGACATAAGCTTCGTGTTGTGGCGCGTCAGATTGAATTTTGCCTCTTGCATCAATGACCGCTGTGATGCCATCGTTCGAAGCAAATAACACAGGACGTCCCATTTCCAGCGCGCGCATTTCCGCCATTTCGACATGCTGTGCTTGTGCAATGGAATGTCCAAACCAAGCATCGTTGCTTACCGTTAAAATAATATCAATATTGCCATCCCGCATGCGTACTTGTTCGGGATAAGCGATTTCATAACAAATAAACGCTGCAATTTTTTTATCGTTTGCCATGATGGGATGGGGCTTCGCATCGCCTGGAATAAAATCCGACATCGGCACATGCAAAAGATCCATAACGCGACCACACACTTTTCGAAAAGGAATATATTCACCGAATGGCACCAATCGGTGTTTGATATACATGCCAGATCCTTTACCGACTGCAATGATACCGTTGTAATAGCCTTGATCGTTAGGCGCTTTAACTGGTATGCCAGTGATAAAAGTTGCATTATGTTGCCCCGCCATTTCTGCCATTTTTTGCATGAATTCAGCAGCGGAACTCAAGGGAACCGGGATGGCTGATTCTGGCCAGATAATAATTTGACTGTTCCAGTGGGGATCAGTGAGCTCTACGTAGCGATCCACCGTGGGTTGTACTTGATCGGGTGACCATTTTACTTGTTGCGGAATATTGCCTTGCACTAAACTCACTTGAATGGGAAAACCGGAGGGTTTCGTCCAGGAAATCAGGCTAAAAAGCGCGCCCGTGATCCAGAGAATTAAAAAAGTGAGGGCACAGAAAATCGCGGTGCGATAATTTTTTTCAAAGATTTTTTTTATCAGTAAAAACAAAAGAGCGCTGCAAAATACCGTAATCAACGATACGCCATAAACAGAAAGGAACGGGGCAAAACCCCTTAAGGGCGAATGCATCTGGCTATAACCAATAAAAAGCCACGGAAATCCCGAAAAAATCCAGCTGCGTATCCATTCGAATAATACCCAAAGGGCTGGAAAGGCAAAAAGAATTTTGCTGGTGTTATTTTTTGGAAAAAAGCGGGTGAAAACCATGCCTAAAAAAGCGGGAAATAAAGCGAGTACCGCGATCATGAGACAGGTGATGAGAATCGAAACAAAAAAAGTGGTATTGCCATAGGTGTTGATGCTGATAAAAACCCAATAAACGCCGGTACCAAAGAATCCTAAACCAAAAAGCCAGCCAAGCCAGAAGCTCTGTTTGGGTGATGAAGCCGAGAGCCATAAAGCAAGTAAGACCGCAGGCGAAATAATTGCGACCGGAAATACGCTAAAAGGCGCAAAACCCAACGTCAAAAGCGCGCCAGCGAGTAGAGCGATCAGGGGTTTTAGCCAGTGTCTGAAAAAAATTCGCATGTTAATGGTTGGTCATTTCGAGGAAGGGGTTATTTTACTCTATTAGCGGTCGTGACCGCAATGAAAGTGTGTCATCCCCGCGAAAGCGGGGATCTTTCAAAAGGTCCCCGCTTTCGCGGGGACGACAACAAATCGTTCGTCATTTGCTTCACCAGAATTCCCTTGACATTGATTTCATTTTTGATACGTTAGCTTTTCGATTTTCAGGAAAGCTACAGATCATCGTGCCGCAAACTCTGTTTGTACTCGTTATCTGAATTCACCTTTTTTTCTGCATGGATGCAGGTTGCTGCTTTATTGCGGCTTGTTTTATTTTTTTTCAACCGGAATAACTAATAAAAAATTTTAAGGAGCGACTACCGATGTTAAAATTAAAACCAATCACAATCGCACTGTGTTTGCTCGGTTTTGTGTCCATTCCCGTATTTGCCCAAAATCAAGGTATTTCATCTCGAACTCAACAACTAGAAAGTGAAGTGGCGGAATTACAAAAAGAAGTGGCTGAATTGAGAGCAGGTAGTCGCGGTTCAGTGACTGAAACGAGATATGCAGAAGATGATCCAAAGAAATATATTAAACCTGACGATACCAATACTGCAGCGATTCCATTAGGCAATGCACCGCATGGCAAAGTGTGTGCTGCAAAGACATCCATGGCAAAACCTGTTCCAGCGCCTACATTAAATGCGCGACAGGCAACGATTCTCCAACAACAAGCAGCCGCTACCGCTGAACAGCCTCAAATCGCAGGTCCCCAATATTTACCCCAAGCGGGCGTGCAATATTTGCCTTTGGACGTTTCAGTTCCGGGTCAATCCTTCGTTTCGACCGGTCCTTATGTGGGTGTGCCATTGCAATATTCCGGTGGGGATTTGATTATTAATAACCCCAGCGTTAACCAGGATGTGGCGTTATTAAACTTACGTAAAAATATTATAGAACGCTTGCAGAATTTAGGTTTGAAATCTGAAGACATGCATTCTCACTTGCTGTTAAGCGGTATCGTCGAAGGTCAAGCCATTTATAAAGACATCGGTGGTGGTCCTAATAAAACCGATATCGATTTAACCAATGCTGCGCTCGACATGTATATTCTGGGACCCAGCACCTTCACTTCCGGTTTAATTACTTTGCAATACGATAATAATATCGGTGCTCAAGAAGGTTCATTAAGCAATAACAGCCGAAGCCAGAACTCAAGATTCTTCCTGGATAAAGCATTTATCATTTTGGGTGATTTAACCCAATCGCCGTGGTACGGCACAATCGGGCAAATGTATGTGCCATTTGGTGTGTACAGCAACACTTATATCAGCAGTCCATTGACTAAGTTGATGTTCCGGACTCAGGCAAGAGCCATCTTGGTAGGGTTCCAACAACAAACCACCAATGCATTGTATGGTTCGGCTTACATTTTCAAGGGCGATAGCTATGTAGGAGCGACCAGCCGTGTTAGTGACGGTGGTCTTAACCTCGGTTACCGTTATTCAAAATGGTGTTTCAGCAGTGATATCGGCGGTGGTGTGCTTGGTAATATCGCAGATTCACAAGGCATGCAAAATAATGGCAATGGTGCAGTGTATGTTGCGCCGGCGTCACCGGTGTTTGGTGGATTTGGTGCGGTTGCAGGTACTGGTAACGAACAAATCGTTCACCGAGTTCCGGCTTATGATGCGCATGCATTGTTGAGTATCGGCAAAGAAGTCGACTTGTATGCTGAATATCTCACAGCCAGCACCCGCTTTAACCCAAATGATTTGACGATGAAGAGCAATGGTGCAAAACCACAAGCGTTAGATGCGGAAGCGACCTATACCTTCCAAACTACTAAACCACTTTCGGTGACCTTAGGTTATGGTTTCACCAAAGATGCCTTAGCGCTTGATCTGCCTGCTCAACGTTGGACAGTAGCATTGAATACCTCCTGGTGGAGAAATACACTGCAAAGTTTGGAATTCCGTCGTGATCGCAATTATGCTGAAAGCGCTTATGCGACCGGATCAACCATTCCTGCTTTACCTGAATCAGGCAAAATTGATCACGTTATTACTGCGCAGTTTGATATTTATTTCTAACAGATCATGTTACGCGCTTTCTAAACACCGAAAGCGCGTAACAATCATTTCGTTTTATGTTTATATTCACACAAATCCCGAATCAAACACTCCGGACATTTGGGTTTTCTCGCCGTACAAACGTATCTTCCATGTAAAATTAACCAATGATGGGCATCGTGTAAAAATTCTTTTGGAATAACTTCCATGAGTTGCTTCTCAACGGCTAGTGGTGTTTTGCCATGGGCTAACCCAATGCGATTTGCCACGCGAAAAATATGGGTATCCACCGCGATGACGGGTTGTTTGAAGCAAGTGTTTAGAATCACATTGGCCGTTTTGCGTCCCACGCCCGGTAAGGATTCTAGGGCTTCGCGGGTTTCTGGAACGCGGGAACCAAACTGTTCAATTAATAATCTACACATTTTAATAATATTGGCAGCTTTCGCATTATAAAGACCAATCGAACTGATGTATTTTTTTAGACCTGTTTCACCCAATTTCAGGATTTTTTCGGGGGTATTGGCTATGGCAAATAAACTTTTTGTCGCGATATTGACTGATTTATCAGTCGCTTGCGCGGATAAAATCACTGCCACTAGCAGTTCAAAATGGCTGTGATAGATTAATTCTGTCGTAGGATTAGCATTGGCTTTTTTAAATCGAAGAAAAATTTCGCGTACTTTTTTTGGATTCATAGATAAAAAATCAGTTTAGTTTCCATACATTTGTAAAGTATAATTCGCCACCATTATTCATTTTAATGATAGAAAGGTAAAGAAATATGTCCAACTACCATCCTTATTTAAGTATTGTGATACCCGTGCATAACGAACAGGAAAATCTTGAAGAATTATATTCAAGATTGACGACGACATTGGACAAATTAAATAAGCCCTATGAAATAATTATCACCAATGACGGCAGCACCGATCGCACTGGCGCGATGCTGCAAGAACTGCACGCGAGACGTCCCCATCAAATCCGTGTTATAGAATTCAATGGCAACTTCGGCCAACACATGGCCATTATGGCGGGTTTTGAACGCGTGCGTGGAGAAATTGTAATTACCATGGATGCGGATTTACAAAATCCACCCGAAGAAATTCCAAAATTAGTTGCCGCGATGGAAGCCGGGCATGATGTTGTGAATACGCATCGTTTAGAACGACAAGATAGTTTTTGGCGTTTATTTGTTTCGCGAAGCCACAATAAACTTCGCGAATGGATGATGCCAAAACTCAAGATGAAAGATGAAGGCTGCATGTTGCGTGCTTATCGACGAAACATTGTGGATTTGATGGCATCAACGGGTGAAGCAACTACCTTTATTCCAGCGCTTGCTTTAAATTATGCGAGCAATCCAACGGAAGTCGGCGTTGCTCATGCGGAACGAGCGGCGGGTACTTCTAACTACAATTTTTATAAATTGATTCGTTACAATTTTGATTTAGTGACCGGTTTTTCATTATTTCCCTTGCAAGTTTTTACCTTGATTGGGATGTTGATTTCCATGCTTAGTTTTGGTTTCGTGGTGTTTTTGATGGTTCGCCGTTTTATTGTAGGACCTGAAGTCGAAGGCGTCTTTACTTTATTCGCGATTCTCTTTTTCCTGATCGGAATTGTTTTATTAGGATTGGGGGTGGTGGGCGAATACATCGGCCGAATTTATCAAGAAGTCCGTAAACGCCCACGATTTGTGATTCGTCATATCCTCGAAGAAGGATCTAATAAGCCGACGGTTGCGCGGGCATCGCAGTTGGAGCAGCAGGCTGAGGGTTAGCAGGCGGCACGTACTGCGGAGTTCCGGGTGGAGCAGGCTGCGGCAAAATGGCTCCCGGCGGTGGTGTAAGTGGGGTCGAACCAGAAGCTGCGGGTACGGCAGTGCCGGGTGCTGCAGCGGGTGCTATTCCGGTTGCAGATGCGGGAGCCGTGACTGTGGCGGGTGATGGTATCCCTTGTTGCATCATTTGTTGAGGAGCAGCAGCATTATACGGAGCCGGAGCCTGACCTGGGCCTGAAGCCCCTGGTATGACAGGTTGTTGCGGCATGCCAGTTGGTACCGTTGGTTGTCTTGGTAGTGTATTGGTAATCACCGGTGCCGGGACTCTAGGAACAGTCGCTGAGTTAATGAGTGGAGTTCGTTCAGCAGGAAGTGGGCCTTCTGCGGCCGGTGGTGTCGTATCTTCCTTAGCAATGGGTTCATCCGCAAAAGTCGATGTCGTAAAACCCAACATAACCACAAAAATCATTCCCCATGATTTTTTAACAAGCATTGCAATCTCCTTAATCCCTTTCTATTGAATACAACAAATCAGCACCTTTGCCAATAGTACCTGTTTCTGATTGAATCGCGAAATGTTTACTTAATTGGTAACGCAAATTCAATGTCGAAACCGGTTCAAATATGCCTATACTATAATTCGCATATAAATTGGGCGCGAGTTTTTTTCCAATGACAAATGCGGTAGTCGATGAAACTTTGCCGGATGCCGGATTAAAAACCTCCATCGATCCCACATTTAATTCAGTTAAGCCCAGTGTATTTTGCAAAGCATCCGTCACATTTGTAAATTTGTCTTTCCCGCCAAAATTTAACGCGGTTGCAGCGCTTAATAAAACCCGATTTTGTTGATCAGAAACTTGTGATTGAGGAAACCCAAACACCAAATACGATAAAATATCATTTTGTGATAAACCGGGTGGATTTGAAAAAAGTGTCACAGTGCGATTTTCAAAGGTGCCGGTAATCTGAATGCCGACAAAAGCAGAATCCGTGCCATCGTAAACAGGTATCAAGGGTGTTGATTCACTAAAATTACTTTTGCCGCCGACCGAAACGATTTTAACTGCTTTGACGGCTTTAATATTCAAACCAGGATTGATAAGTGTGCCGCCCGAATAAATCAGTCGTCCATCCTGAATTTTTAAAACTTTTCCATAGGCTTTATAAGTCCCATCCGTTGTATAGAGTTCGCCGACAGCGGTTGCGCTGCCGTTCGGGTGTTCAGTAATCTCCAATTCGCCTTTTAAATCGGTTAGCAAATTATCATAAGCAATATGGATTTTGTCGCCTAGTTGCAAATGAATTTGCAGATCCATATCAAAAGGTAGCGCTATTTCATTTGTTGGTTTATCGACAAAAATCACTTCACTGGGGAGGGTGACAACATTGGAAAAATTTTTTGGCGTAATTTGTGCTTCCGGGATGGATAGCTTTCCCTGGATTTGCAGAATATTATTTTCAAAATGCAATTTGACATTCGGTGAGGCAGTCATTTTATATTCGGAAAGATTAACTAATTGCAAATGATCGCCTTCGATATTGCAGGAGATCGGAAAGGTGGCATCAGAAAGCGCTACGTCACCTTTTATTTTTCCAGCGCCACGTCCGGAAGAAAAAGTCCCATCGAAAATCAATTGTTTATCTTGATTGCTGTCGCCCTGTAAATTGATATTTTGCAAATTGATTCCAAGAGAGGGTATCGCACATTGGCCATTTTTTAATGTTATTTTCAGCGCAATATCAGGTTCGGAAATAGAACCTGTTACAAAAAAAGTTCCTTCAAGCATCCCTTCAGGATGGGAAATTTCTGAAATATAATTCGTAAGCAGGTCCAGATGGTCACTCGTTAAATTAATTTTTGCATCGATGGGTTGCGTGAAATCAGAAAATTCAGTAAATCGTGGAAATTCGACATAAGCCGCCAGGGCGTAATGTTCCGCAAACAGCATTTTCAAATCAATTAACAAAGCTCTTTTTTTGCGAATAATATTCCCGTCAGCATTGATCGCCAATTTTTTGAATTTTTGTTTATTGATTTCTGCATTATGGATGATTAATGCAATACTGGAATTGGAATAAGGTGTAAAATTTAAGAGGATTTTTCCTGTCATCTCATCTATTTTCTGTTTAGCTAAAATCAGTTTTGTGGCTTTTATTTCAGAGGTAATGATAGGAAAAAACGGTTGGCCGCTAATTTTTCCTGTGCCAATCAGTGCGCCAGAAAGAGCCGGCGAGAGCATTTTTAAATCGGGAATGTTGGCTTGCCATGCTGCATTCCACTCCTGATTAAGCTCACCCTGAAAGTCAAATTTCGCTTGATTATATTGACAAGTAAAATGATTTAATGAAAATCGTTTAATTAAAAAATAATGCAGCCAAGTTAAATCCACGGTTGAATCGGAGGTGGTGTGCGATGTGATGTTGATCGCGACATCGCCCACTTGTAAATTGTCGATAATAATTTTTTTAATAATTAAACCATCCGGATTCCATTTCAAATGAATGGTAGAAAGAAAAATGGTTTTATCAGGCGTTGTATAACGAACATTTTTTAAAGTGAAATCAGAAAATAATTTTCCCGAAACGCTTTTAATGCTTAATTTACCCGGCAGGGCATCTGAAAAAAGAGAGATGCCTTTTTGCAATCCTTTTTCAGTGCACGTGAAAAAGTATCCGGTACTTAACGTCGCGATCAAAACGAGATAAAAAATCCAGCTTAACATTCGCATTAAAAATCCGGTCCTATACTAAATTCAAGTGCGTAAGGTTTGCCGGGTTTCGATAAGGCTTGTCCGACGTATAATTGCACGGGACCGACAAAGGATTGATAAATGATGCCGAGCCCTTGCCCACGATTAAAGTTACTGTTAAAGGTATTGCTCGCATTACCGACATCATAAAACGCAGCGCCATACCAATCGCCGATTAATTTGTGCTGGATTTCTACGCTTCCTACTTCCAGATATTTTCCAGGACCGATCGTGCTATAAGGGTAACCTCGAACTGTTCCTAAACCGCCTGCAAAATAACGCAATGTTAACGGCAGCTGATTCAAGTTTTCAACTGTCGTATAACCCACATCGCCGCGCACAATCACACGACTCATGCTGGTTGGACTGAAAATCCCTTTTGCTTTCGTCTCAGCTTGAATAAAACTGGTTTTAGAAAAAATATCTTGGCTCGCACCTTGCAACGTAAAACTAAACATCGAACCCAAGCGCGGAAATATCATATCATCTGCTTTAATTCTGGAAAGGGTGGCACTGGGATACAGTAATTCACTGCGATGAGTGGGCTCCGTCACCACCATAAATCGCTCACTTAAAAAATTGAGGCTCGCGCTTCTTTGCCAATCCCCCATTGTTTTTTGATAAGTGCCTGATAATGTTTGCGAGAAGCTGGTGCCATTTTTGGGATCAAAGTATTGGACGTTTGCGCCTAATGTGTATTGCTCAGTCAGCGGATTTTTTCCTGGAATATAATAGGTTGCCGTTAGCCCCCGCAAAACCGAAGATAATTTTAGTTGCATATCAAAATGCTGCCCTGTGTCAGTTACGCGTCTGAAATTTGCGCCTAACGATAATCGTGGGCCTGTATAGGTGCCATAACCTAATCCAACATCATATCGTTGTGATCGCGGAACAGTCGTTGCCACGTTGACAGGAATCGTTGTTCCCGATTGTTGGCTAAAATCAGGTGTCGCTTGCACCGACCGAAAATAATGGCTGTTGTATAAATCTTCCTGAAATTTTATTAATTTTTGACTGGAATAAGGTTCGTTCGGTTTAAACTGATCAAACCGTTGTAAAAATTGAGGCGCATACGGACTTTTTTCAAAATTAACATGCCCAAAATAATAACGCGGACCGGTATCAAAAATTAAAATAATTTGTGCGGAATAGGATTTTAAATCGATGCGAATTTCTTTTTTGCTGAGTGCAGCTTTCAGATAACCCTGATTATTCGCAATGCGAAATAAATTTTCTTTGGCGGCTTCATAATTTTTAATATTCAGTGGTTGCCCTGGCGCAAGCGGAAATGTGGCTAGGAATTTTTTTAATTCTGGATTTTCGTGGCCTTCACCTACAATTTTAATCTCAGCACGAGTAATTTTTAATAAGGGACCGGGATCGATAGTAAAAATCGCTGTGTTCTGATTTTGTTTTGCAGAAATAATCGGCTTAAAATAACCAAAAGGTTGTAATGCTTCTCGAATATCTTTTGGTGCGAGTCGAAAAAAATCCTCGCCCTCAGTGGTTTGCGTCACATTCAAACGTTCTTTTACATTGTCCAATGCTTCGCCCGAAATGCCATGAATTTGAATGCGCAACGAATTCGCGAACGCAGTGGAGGGTAAAAAAAGCAGTAAAAATACTAGTTGGCGAAATTTCATGGGATTATAGTTATCGTTATAATCTGTTTGGGGTATTCTATCTTAATTTCCTAAAGGATGTGTCAAAAAAATGAATTTTAAAGCAGCCTGTGTTCAAATGACATCCAGTAGTCAAATTGATCAAAATTTAGACGAAGCTGCCCGACTTATACGACAAGCCGCCGAACAGGGCGCCCAATTGGTGGTATTGCCGGAAATGTTCGCGACCATGGGCATGGATCAGGCTGAAAAAGTGAAACATTACGAAACGCCTGGCAAGGGACCGATTCAAGCCTTTTTAAGCGAAACCGCTAACAACCATAAAATCTGGATCGTAGGCGGCACTTTACCTATTCGTGCAGAATCCAGTGAAAAAGTCTATGCAAGTTCGCTGATTTTCAATGATTCAGGAAAATGCGTCAGTCGTTACGATAAAATTCATCTTTTTGATGTGGAATTGCCGGCAAGCCAAGAAAGTTATCTCGAATCGCAAACCATCCAGCCCGGTGAAAAAATTATCGTGGCTGAAACTCCTTTTGGTAAATTGGGTTTAGCCGTTTGTTATGATGTGCGGTTTCCAGAAATGTTTCGATTAATGCTAAAAGAAGGCGTTGAAATTCTGGCCCTCCCTTCTGCGTTTACATACACGACCGGTGCTGCCCATTGGGAAATATTAGTCCGAGCCCGTGCCATTGAAAATCTTTCGTTTGTACTCGCGGCCTGTCAAACCGGTATGCATTCCAACCATCGCAGAACTTACGGCCACAGCATGATTGTGAATCCGTGGGGTGATATTCTTGCGCAATTGCCGGAAAATCCGGGAGTGATTATTGCGGAAATTAATTTGGATTTTCAAAAAAGGATTCGGAGGGATTTTCCTGCGTTAACTCATCGAAAATTGTCAGGATGACAACGGCTAATCTCAAGTATAAAATGCACCCACTAATCAGAAATACGGAGCGTTTCAAATGTCATACCAAAAAATCCAAGTACCCTCGACAGGAAAAAAAATCACCGTCAACAAAGACTTCACCCTGAATGTTCCAGATCAGCCGATCATTCCCTACATCGAAGGCGACGGCATTGGTGTTGATATTACGCCCGTCATGAAAAAAGTTGTCGATGCGGCAGTCGAGAAAGCCTACAAAGGAAAACGAAAAATTCAGTGGATGGAAATTTATGCTGGAGAAAAAGCCACTAAAGTGTATGACAAAGATACCTGGCTTCCAAAAGAAACCATGGATGCAATCAAAGATTACGTGGTCTCCATCAAAGGCCCGTTAACCACACCAGTAGGCGGCGGCATTCGTTCTTTAAACGTGGCTTTAAGACAAGAATTAGATCTTTATGTTTGCTTGCGCCCCGTCCGTTATTTTCAAGGCGTTCCAAGCCCCCTCAAAGAACCCTGGCACACCAACATGGTGATTTTTAGAGAAAATTCTGAAGATATCTATGCGGGTATCGAATGGCCTGCTGACAGTGACGATGCCAAAAAAGTCATCCAATTTTTGCAAAACGAAATGAAAGTCAAAAAAATCCGTTTTCCCGAACATTGCGGCATTGGCGTAAAACCCGTTTCCAAAGAAGGCACCAGCCGTTTAGTCAAACGCGCGATTCAATACGCGATTGATCATGATCGTGATTCCGTCACCTTGGTCCATAAAGGCAATATCATGAAATTCACCGAAGGTGCATTCCGTGATTGGGGTTATGAAGTGGCGCGAAATGATTTTGGTGGCAAGTTATTAGATAATGGCCCTTGGCATGTGATCAAAAATCCGAAAACCGGAAAAAACATCATCATCAAAGATGTGATCGCGGATGCCTTTTTACAACAAATTTTAATTCGTCCAGCAGAATACAGCGTCATCGCCACGTTAAATTTGAATGGCGATTATATTTCCGATGCGTTGGCAGCACAGGTTGGTGGTATTGGTATTGCACCTGGCGCCAATCTGAGTGATACCGTTGCGATGTTTGAAGCGACTCACGGCACCGCGCCAAAATATGCCGGCCAAAATAAAGTAAATCCAGGTTCAATTATTCTGTCAGCTGAGATGATGTTGCGTCATATGGGATGGAACGAAGCAGCAGACCTCATCATCCAGGGTATGGAAGGCGCTATCAATGCCAAAACCGTGACTTATGACTTTGCTCGTTTGATGAAAGATGCAAAGGAAGTAGGCTCTGCTCAATTTGGCGATGCAGTCATCCAGCATATGAAGCCTGGAATGGGTTCAGCCGAGGTTGGGAATGCTGCTATGCAGCAGATGAACTAACCAATTTTTTCACCTAAGCCCTTATTTTTGAACAAAATTTATGGCTTATTGACTATAATTTGTGCGTATCGGTAAGTTTTATGAGATAATGGTGCAATTTTAGCGAGGATCCATCATCTAAGTATAATGGGATTTTCTCCTTTTGTCTGGCAATAAATAGTTTTCTTTATTAGGTACAAAAATTCTAAATGTTATAAACTATAAGTAAGGGTAGAGGAGTATGACGATCGTAGTTAAACAGAATAATGACTTAATGGTACAAGAAGCAAAGCCTCAGTTAAAGGAACCTTCAATGTACCGCGTCATTATGTATAATGATGATTTCACCCCAATGGAATTTGTGGTGGCCGTCCTTGAAAGTTTTTTTAACATGGAAAGAACGCTGGCCACGAAGGTGATGTACGAAGTCCACATATCAGGAAGAGCGGCATGTGGAATATTTAGTAAAGATGTAGCTGAAACAAAAGTGGATCAAGTATTGGAATATGCAAGGAAACATGATCATCCTCTAATGTGCGGTCTAGAGGTTGCATAAACAGCGAAAGCGTGGAGGTGTGCCATGCTGGACAAGGAGCTTGAGTACACGTTGAACTTGGCTTTTAAAGAAGCCCGTGCTAAACGTCATGAATTTGTGACCGTTGAGCATCTGTTGATTGCTTTACTCGAAAATTCCTCTGCCATCGAAGTCTTACGCGCCTGCGGCGCCAACGTGAACCGTCTCCGTAATAATTTAGTTGAATTTATTGATAGAACGACCCCCATCATACCCCCTCATATACACGATCGAGATACGCAACCTACCCTAGGCTTTCAACGTGTATTGCAACGTGCTGTTTTTCATGTGCAATCTTCTGGAAAAACAGAAGTCACGGGCGCCAATGTGCTCGCGGCTATTTTTAGCGAACAAGAAAGTCAAAGCGTTTACCTCATTCGTCAAGAAAACGTCAGTCGCCTGGATGTGATTAATTACATTTCTCATGGTTCGACCAAACCCCGACCCAGTCGTGAAAACGACCAGTTTGGCGGTCATTACATGGATGAAGGTGAAGGCGTCCAAGAAGAATCCGGCGCAAGCCCGCTGGAACAATTTACAACTAATTTAAATGCTCGCGCAAAACTCGGTTTAATCGATCCTTTGATTGGCCGTGCCGATGAAGTTGAACGAACCGTACAAATTCTCTGCCGTCGCCGCAAAAATAATCCATTGTTAGTCGGCGAAGCAGGCGTTGGTAAAACCGCCATCGCAGAAGGCTTAGCCAGATTAATCATTGAGAAAAAAGTCCCGAGCATTCTCGAAGAATGCGTGATTTTCGAATTAGACTTAGGCAGCCTGCTCGCTGGCACAAAATATCGCGGCGATTTCGAAAAACGATTAAAAAGCGTTTTACATCAACTCAAAGAACAAAAAGGCGCGATTTTATTTATCGATGAAATTCATACCATCATTGGCGCTGGCGCTGCATCCGGCGGTCTCATGGATGTGTCCAATTTAATAAACCGCTTTTAGCCTCCGGTGAATTAACTTGCATTGGTTCGACGACCTATAAAGAATATCGCGGCATTTTTGAAAAAGACCACGCGCTCGCTCGTCGTTTCCAAAAAATTGATATTAAAGAACCGACCGTGGAACAAACAATTGAAATCTTAAAAGGCTTACGCGAACGTTTTGAATCCCATCATGGATTAAAATATTCGGATGATTCCTTGGAAGCCGCAGCTCGTTTATCGGCGCGCTACATTTCAGATCGTCGATTACCCGACAAAGCCATTGATTTAATCGATGAAGTCGGTGCATTCCAATATTTAGTGCCCGAAGAAAATCGCAAAAAAATCATTGAAACAGCGGATATCGAAAAAGTCGTAGCCAAAATTGCACGCGTTCCTGAACGCAATGTTTCAACATCCGATCGCGAAGTATTACGCAATTTAATTCGCGATTTAAAAATGATGATTTTCGGCCAAGATCAAGCGATCGAAACATTAGGTGCAGCCGTTCGTTTAGCGCGATCCGGTTTACGTGACCCGATTAAACCGATTGGCTCATTCTTGTTTAGTGGACCCACCGGTGTAGGTAAAACCGAAGTCTGCAAACAATTAGCTAAAATTTTAGGAATTGAACTCATCCGTTTTGATATGTCTGAATATATGGAACGCCATACGGTCTCTCGTTTAATTGGCGCACCTCCTGGATATGTCGGATATGATGAAGGCGGTTTGTTGACGGAAGCTGTAAATAAACATCCGCATTCGGTTGTCCTCTTGGACGAAATCGAAAAAGCACACCCTGATGTTTATAATCTGTTATTACAAATTATGGATCATGGAACCTTGACGGACACCAATGGCAGAAAAACAGACTTCCGTCACGCTATTTTAATCATGACCTCTAACGCTGGCGCAGAATTATTGGATAGAAATGTCATTGGATTTACGCCCGGTGAAAGTGGTCCTGATTCGACGCAAGCGGTTAATAAAGTTTTTTCACCTGAATTTCGCAATCGATTAGATGCGATTATTCAGTTTAAATCACTGGATGATAAAACGATATTGTATGTCGTCAATAAATTCTTGATGGAATTAGAAGTGCAATTAGAAACAAAACACGTTGTCGTTGAAATCGATAAAGACGCGCGCGAATGGCTCGCAAAACACGGCTATGACAAAAACTCGGCGCACGTCCAATGGCACGTCTCATCCAGGAAAAAATCAAACGTCCTCTTGCGGAAGAATTGCTCTTTGGCAAATTAAACAAAGGCGGTCATGTCAGTGTGACTGTCGATAAAAAAGATGAGCTCGAATTTGCAATTGAAGAGCTTGAAAATAAAAATATGATGAGTGAATGATTTAAGCTCGAGCCGTTTCCCATCCATTTCGTCATTGCGAGCCCTGCTTTTTAGGGCGAAGCAATCTTTTGGAGATTGCTTCGGAACGCTTCGCGTCCCTCGCAATGACGATTGATTAAAGCCATTATCTGAATTATCACATCGTACAATAATTCCTAGCTTTTCTTCTTTCTGGAAATAACCTAAAAAAATCATCTAAAATTTTATGCCTAGCAAAAAGGGCTCTTAGGTCTTCCAATAAATGTCCGGGTGTCTCAAAGCTACGCTTTCTAAAATCATCAAGTTCACCCAAAAATTTCCTTGGATAATAACAAACCCTAGCAGAAAAAATTCCTCTTGCTGATACAAATAAACTGGATACACATCTTGTTCTCGTATCTTTTTTTAATCCATCAATTCTGTCAGTTATTGCTTGTAATTCTGGATCCACACACCCCGTTTTTAATCGATCAAAATCCTGTTTTCTGGGTACATACAATTTTTCCTCACTTTTGGAAGCGAGTAATGATTTTTTTTCTCGAATTTTAGGGTCAAATTCTTTATTGATTTCGTCCATATCTGTTTTTGAAAAATTTTTTGGTAGTTTCTCTACTGCCTCTAGTTTTCGTTTGCACAATTCATCTCTATCTTTTTCGAGTGCTTCTATTTCTGCCTGGTTAGGATTCGATTTAAAAACATTTGTGAATTTTGCAAAAAAGAATCGAGCTTTTTTAATTTTTTGTATGATGGTTTCATCAAGACAATTCCATCCAAGTGAAATTCCTTCGAGTGAATCAATGCTGAGAAATGATTTTAATTTTAACGCGACTTCATGAGGTAATTTAAGTTCGCCAGGAAATTGGTTATGTAAAGCAACGAAAATCCCTTGCTGAAACTCCGTTTCTAATTTAATTCTTTCTTTAATTAATTCAATAAAAAAAACAAATAAATTGTCGCATCGATCAATAATTTCAATGATTTCATCCGTTGAATGAGGGGTTGGCTTATTTATCAGTTTAAGAATATTTTGAACTTTCAGATTAAACAGTTCTTTATAATCGCGAATAACCTGTTCACATAATTTATCATCTGCGACAGATTTTCTTTCTTTAGGTACACTCACTGGTGGAACTAGAAATTGCGCCCTTGCCATACCACCCTCGTTTTTTTAAGTATAAATAAAACTATATCCCACTTAACCTTAAGAAACGCTTAAGTGCATTTTTTGAGCAGAATGATTTAAGATTTTCTTAATCCAAAGGCGTTATAGTCAATTTCAACCCACAGTGTTGTGGGGAAATAAATATTAACTTTAAAGAGGTATTAACAATGAGTGGTGGTGGATCAAGTGGTGGTGGGTCAAACGGTGGCGGATCAAACGGTGGTGGCAGTAGTCATGGCCATGGCGGTGGTAGTAGTGGTAGTCGCCACGGTAACGGTGGCGGCTCGCGAAATAATGCGGCTTCCATAGGTTCCCAAATTAATTGTATTTGTTTTTGGTGGCATACTGGTCCAAATGGCGGTAGCGGTTTGGGATCAAGAACTTCAGCTGCGCCAGCTCGTGAATCGATGGGTGAAGACAAACAAGCAAACCAAAACAGAAAAGCTTACGGTGCTTTAGATAACTCAAGTGAGCAAGGTCAAGAATACCAAGGCGGAAACGCAGCACCTCGTGGTTATGGACGCACAAACTAATCGTTCCAAGACCAATACTTCACGCGATGATGATTCATCGCGTGAAGCATTATTAAGCAAAGAAGCAAAACGTTTAAATGCTTCGACTGCTCGCTATCCCGTTCGTGGTCATAACCGAGTAAAACATTACAGTAATACCAGCGAAAATCTAGATGGCACGGAAGGTTTTTTTGCCGATGTAATGCATGATATTAATCATGCTGAAAAAGTTATTTTTATTGCGGGCTGGCTATTTGAACCGCAATTTTATTTTCCAAGAAAACATTCCAACGATTCTAAAACGCTCGGCACTATTTTAATAGAAAAAGCCATCGAAAAACCCGAAATGGAAATTGCCATTCTTGTTTGGAACCAAACATGGGGCCCTGAGCCTCATAAAACCGCAATTAAATATTTAGAAGAACTTGCCAAAGAAAAGGGTTTAAAAGGATTACCGCAAAATTTCCAAATCCGGCAAGTCAATCGAACGGGTGTTCTTTGGTCTCACCATCAAAAATTTATTATTGTGGATACCCCGACTGCAGCGCCAGATAAACGTGAATTAACCGTATTTTACGGGAGTGCTGATTTAGCGGGCTATAAATTTGAAACGCATCATCATCATTTTATCGATGTATCAGAAAATAAGTTTGCACTCACTAATGTATTTGAAGAAGGGGGTTGTTATCGTTCTAAATTCCCTGTTTTCCATGTAGAAAATGTTTTGCCCCCTCGTTTTCCCTGGCGAGAAATCAGTTCGCGAGTAAAAGGCCCTGTGTCAGAAGATTTTTTAACTGAATTTGTATCTCGTTGGTGCGCAGGCAGTCAGGGCGCATTAAGTGGCTTTGAAGGATCGGCTGATCGAGCAGGACGAGTTTTAAAATTTTATAAAAAAGTAGCTCGTGAAAAATTATTTACACCCGCTGATGACTCAAAAGATGATCCAAGTATTTGGGATGCGCAATTAGTGACTTCGATTGAATCAGACTGCCATGTTGCATGGGGCTCAAAAAAACCATTTGATAAAAGCATTCAAGAAGCTTATCTCAATGCAATTCAGCACGCCGAAAATTTTATTTATATTGAAAATCAATTTTTCACAGGGTTACCTGACAGTGAAAATCAAATTCCAGCGGCATTAGTGAAAAAAATTATAGAACGTAATAAAAAAGATAAACCATTTCATGTTTTTGTTATTTTGCCGATGTTGCCAGGCGATGCTCCAGGTGACTCAAGAATTGAGTCAATGCGCTATGTTCAATGGCAAACGATGCGCTGGATGATGGAAGCGATTGAAAAAGAAACGGGTAAATTTTGGGGACATTTTTTAACATTTGGTTTTTTTGGGAAATGGTTGAAAAGAGTCGCTGAATACAAGCGAAAATATAACAATCCAGAAACTAGTCTCGCAGAGTTACAATTATATGCAGGTCATACCCATGTTTACATCCACTCCAAATTAATGATTGCAGATGATTTATATGTGCTGAATGGCAGCGCTAACTTGAATGAACGTAGCGTAGCAGGGCCTTACGACACAGAAGCCAATGTCTATCAACAGCCTATGAGTGGATTTGAAGAACAATGCCGAGCCGAGACCCGAGCCTTCCGCGTAAAAATTTGGCGAGATTATTTCGGTGAAGCTTGCTGTAAGGCATTGGATGAGAAAGGATTGGATAATCCGCACTTACCAGAAAATGTTAAAATAATTCAATCACGCGCCCGCCAAAATCTGACACGATTTTTGGATGGTAGTGAGGGGGATTCACCCGAAAGTGGATTACTGCTGACTTGGCCATTTAAGCAAGAAAAAGGTTGTGTCGGCCAATATGAAAGTGATGAGTTGCAATACTTGCCAGAAACGACACCGGAACGAAGAAAATATAATTGTTATAGGTGGTTCCCCTCTGCTCAAAATGATAGTAAGCCAAAACTCTTGGCGTTTGCTAACTTTTGTGGGCATAAGGGTTTTCGATAAATCTAAAACGTGGAGGTTATTATTATGTTTGATCGAGTGCTAGATAAGCTGGAAGCCTGTGGAGTAATAGGGTGTTGTAATACGCTTTTTCAAAAATGTAAACCCAAAAAACCTGGATATCAGCCGATAGGCAATCAAGATTCATCCTGTAGTTGTTTTGGGTTGTTTTCAAAGACCGATTCAGGTCCGAATGCAAACGGTCCGAAAAGAGAAGAAATGTCTGAAAAACGAAGAAGCACTGCTGGAAGAACTGACTATGGTTCTGTGAATTCTGGTTCAGCGAGACATTCTCAAGGTGGACGATTTGGTTAGTCGCCCGCCTACCACTTCGGCGCGGTTAATCGCGCCGAAGCACGTAGTGCGGAGGCGGATTATTCTGTTTCTTGCTGCTTATCCGGCGCTGGCGATTTTCCATCCCGGCTTCTGAATGAAATTCTGCCCTTGGTCAAATCATATGGCGTAAGTTGAACGGTAACTTTATCGCCTTTAGAAATTCGAATGTAGTTTTTACGCATTTTCCCCGAGATATGAGCAATAACGGTATGTCCATTTTCTAGTTGCACGCGAAACATAGTATTTGGCAAGGTTTCGGTGACGGTACCTTCCATTTCAATTTGATCTTCTTTCGGCATACTTTCTCTCTATGATAGGAAAAGGCAGATCATAGCTGAGTCCTATTTCAATCGCAACAAGTGATTATTGTTTAATCATGAGTCTTCAGATCAAATATTCGACAAAAAAAATTGCAAAAAACACATTAAATGATACAATTTTAGCCATTATTTTAATGGGGTGGTGTATGTTTAGAGCGGTACCTAAAGCTATTCAAATGATGCAGACCATGAAATGGTCGATGGCGCCATGGAAATATCGGACTAATAGTGGAGCGGAGGAACGTCTTGCTGCCTGTCCAAATGCTAAAGGATTTGCAGACTTTGTCCAAGGAAAAACCGAGCCGTTATTAGAAAAATATAATAATCAAAATGCATTACATTACTTTTTTTCACATGACCTTTATGCTGCGCCGGCACCGATGTCGTATGGAGTCACAGAGGATAATATTCAAAATACAGGGGAGTGGCATGATAATAGTTATAATCATGACCAGATTTTATCTTATTTTTATGGACATCCGTCGATAAAACAAAGTTATTCTTTAGGTAACGACCAATTAAAAGTAGTGTTGAGAGCTATTTTTCAGCCATTTAACCAACCAGAAAAATTATTTTTCCTGGTTAGTCCCCAAGATGATTCTGGTTGTACTCCATTGCATTATGCTTTTGGTTATTTAGATAAAAAAGAAGAAGACCTGCAAAATATTTTTTGGAAGGGATTGGAACCATTAAAGGAGCTAAAAGAAGAGAAAAAAAGAGAGCTGTTAGCCGCTAAAAATAAATCATTAGGACAAAATATTCTCCACGTTATTGCATCTTTAAGTCTTTGTTCACCGAAATTTTTTACAAATCTTCAACCCATTTTTGGAAAGGAAAATTTACAGCAAGCCATGAATTCGGTGGATGTTGCAGGCAATACGCCGCTCCATGTGGCTTGTCAGGGATCTAAAGTCAATACAATTTTAGAGATGTGCAGCGTGTTGTTGCCGGCTGCTGAAAAAAAAGAATCGGTGTCGGATTCAAAAGCGCCTGTTCCACCCACTCAAGTAGTGCAAACTTTTTGTCAAAATAAAAAAGGAGAAAACCCCTTACATATTTTGTGTCGTCAAAAAAATGTCGCCAAATGTCTTCAGGAATTTAAAAAAGTTCTGGGAACAGAAGTCTATAAACAAAAATTGCAAGAACCCGATAGCGAAGGAAATACTCCGCTACATTTAGCGGTTCAAGCAGGCGAATTAGAGACCGTCAGATTATTGTTAGCTGATGATGATGAAAAAATTCAGCTAGGTAACAAAAAGAATATACAAGGTGATTCTCCGGTCGCGCTCGCTGTGAAATATGGCCAAGCAGATATTTTAAAACAATTTTTAGCGCAGCCTTACTATGCGGCAGAAATACCAACAAAAGATAAACAAGGCAAAACTCTGCTAGATCATGCTACCGCGGGTAAAAGTGATGATGTATTAACTCAGGTAGTCGACAAATTATCGTCGGATCGGTTTTATGAGTTAGCTCATGAGTTAAAATCGAGCTCAGTAGATAAAAGTGTTAGTGCATGTTACCAAAGACTGGTCGGGCAGAGAATTGCGGCTTATGAATTAACACAATTGGTTGAAACAGAAACCCAATTAGATCCCAAAAAATACCAGAGCAAAAAAAGCTATTTTTTAACTTTGATGAGTCACGCTGAAAAGAAAGATGCGGGCCGCCCAGATCCGGTTCCTGAGGAATTTAAAACAAAATCACCAGTAACACTACCTAATCCAATTGGGAAGCCGATTGGCATTCAACGATTTTTTGATTTAGCAACTGCCGTTGTGACCCAGGATCAAAGTTGTCGGTCATTGTTGGATGCTAGGAAATATTTTTCAGCTAGAAATTTCAAACTATTTGGCCAAACACAGCAACAAGCGGGTGAAGGTGTTGAGAAGCAAACTGCAGCTCTGGAAGTAGATACTAGTAAGAAACTTGGATCTGCAACAGCGTCGATTTAAATTGCTCATGAGCGTCTTGGCATAATCCGTCATTGCTTATCGCAATGACGGTTACTTATGTTTATTCCGTTTTCAACGACTCCAAATATTTATCCGCATCCAACGCCGCCATACATCCTGACCCGGCTGACGTGACCGCCTGACGATAAACAGAATCTGCCACATCGCCTGCAGCAAAGACGCCAGGAACACTGGTCGCGGTCGCAGCTCCATTCAAGCCGCTTTTCACTTTGATATAACCACTTTCAAACATATCCAGCTGACCCTGAAAAATCGCCGTATTGGGTTTATGCCCAATCGCGATAAAAATACCGTGCACATCGATGACTTTTGAAGCGCCCGTTGCGACATCTTTTACCCGAACACCGGTGACACCGGATGCATCACCCAAAATTTCATCGGTAATGTGGTTCCATTCAATTTTGACATTCCCGCCATTGGTTTTTTGAATTAATTTGTCGGAAAGAATTTTTTCAGAACGGAATTTATCGCGTCTATGGATCACGGTCACATCGGATGCGATATTAGAAAGATAGAGCGCTTCTTCGACCGCAGTATTACCACCGCCCACGACTGCGACTTTTTTATTACGATAAAAAAATCCATCGCAAGTCGCACAAGCTGACACGCCTTTGCTCATGAATTTTTTCTCAGAATCTAGACCTAAATATTGCGCACTAGCCCCCGTTGCAATGATCAACGCATCACAAGAATAAGTATGCTCGCCGTTCAAAATAAAAGGTCGCCGCGAAAGATCGACCGAGTTAATGTGGTCATAAACTATTTTAGTATCAAAGCGTTCCGCGTGCGTTTTCATGCGTTCCATTAAGGCGGGGCCTTGTAAGCCTTCGACATCGCCTGGCCAATTATCGACGTCGGTTGTGGTCGTAAGCTGACCACCCGGTTCAAGACCTGTAATCAAAATGGGTTTTAAATTGGCGCGTGCCGCATAGACCGCTGCTGTGTAACCCGCAGGGCCTGAACCTAAAATAATTAATCGATGATGTTCTGGGGCTGCTGTCATAAAAATCCTGTCTTTTACGTGCTGAATTGGAATGGTATAGTACGCAAAGTTATCTATAACGTAAAGCAGGGAGTCGCTCTTGAAACAAGCCACCGAAACCAAACCCGTACGAAGACCCCTGGCCATTAAGATGGCCCATCGCTTGCGCGAAGGAATATTTCTCGTCTCAATTGCCTTTGCGGTATTTTTATTTTTTTCGTTTTGCACCTATCACAGTACAGATCCCGGTTGGTCAAGTACCGGTGTCGGCAATGTTGAAAATTGGTGTGGACGCGCGGGGGCTTTTTTTGCTGACATTTTTTTATCATTAGTGGGGTGGCTGGCATTTTTACTGGTCCCGTTGATAGTCTTTGCCGGCTGGATGGGCGTCCGTGAAAAAAACGAAGAAGCCCAATTTAACACCGTCGATTTTTTATTTAAATGCCTAGGATTTTTGCTCATCATGGTGAGCAGTTGTGGTTTGAGCGGTATTTATTTCAAATCTTTTATTGTGCCATTGCCTGCGAATTTTGGCGGAATTGTCGGCGATTTATTGCGGGTGGGTCTTACGCATGTTTTTAATAAATCAGGCAGCGGATTATTTTTAATTACCGCATTTCTTTGCGGGGTGACTTTATTTACAGGACTTTCCTGGTTAGGCGTGATTGATGCGTTAGGATATCACGTCATGCGTTTAAGTAGTTTAATTAAGTTTAAAAATAAAAAATCACCCGTAGCGCCTATTAAAATCGTTGCGGAACCCAGTCTGGAAAAAATTGAAAAACCAGAACCCGCACCGAAAAAAATTGCAGTGACCATGCCTGCAGCACCTGCACCCGCGCCGCGCGCAGAACCGAAAGTTGTTATTTCGGAACCTCAGCCTAAGCCAAAACTGTTGCCGAAAAAAATGGAATCCGATATCAAAATGAAACCCGGCACCGTTCCACCATTAACATTATTGAATGCGCCACCACCACATGAAGAAAAAGCATTTACGCACACAACATTTGAAGATTTATCTCTGTTGGTGGAGCAACGATTACAAGAGTTTGGCGTGACTGTGAAAGTCGTAGCCGTGCACCCAGGGCCGATTATTACGCGTTTTGAACTGGAACTTGCGCCTGGCATCAAAGTCAGCAAAATCACGGGGCTCGCAAAAGACATCGCTCGTTCTTTATCGGCGATCAGTGTCCGCGTTGTTGAAGTCATCCCAGGTAAATCGGTGATTGGTCTTGAATTACCAAACGAACACCGCGAGTTAGTGGTATTGCGTGATATTTTAGAATCGCAACGTTATGTGCAATCCAAATCGCCAGTGAGTCTTGCATTAGGAAAAGATATTTCTGGATTTCCAGTCGTCGTTGATCTTGCCAAAATGCCGCACTTGTTAGTGGCGGGTACCACGGGTTCCGGAAAATCGGTCAGCATTAATGCCATGATCCTCAGCATGTTATTTAAAGCAACCCCGGAACAATTGCGGATAATTATGATTGATCCAAAAATGCTGGAATTATCGATTTATGAAGGGATTCCGCATTTATTAACGCCTGTCATTACCGATATGAAAGATGCAGCCAATGCGTTGCGTTGGTGTGTGGCTGAAATGGATAGACGCTACAAATTGATGGCTGCGCTGGGTGTCAGAAACCTTCAAGGCTGCAATCAAAAAATTGCGGATGGCATCAAACAAGGCAATCCAATACCGGCACCTGCTTGGTTGGTTGCGGAAGGTGGTGAGCCTATTCAATTGCAGCCGTTGCCAACCATCGTCGTTGTTGCGGATGAGTTAGCTGACATGATGATGGTCGTCGGTAAAAAAGTGGAAGATCTCATCACTCGTATTTCGCAAAAAGCGCGTGCAGCGGGTATCCATTTGATTCTGGCGACTCAACGTCCCTCCGTCGATGTCATTACCGGTTTGATCAAAGCCAATGTGCCAACGCGTATTGCGTTCCAAGTATCGTCGCGTATTGATTCCAGAACAATTTTAGATCAACAGGGAGCTGAGCAATTATTGGGCAATGGCGATATGTTATATCTGCCACCGGGGACTGGTTTACCGGTTCGCGTTCATGGGGCCTATGTCGCCGATGAAGAAGTCCATCGCGTTGTGGCCGCTTGGCAAACCTATGGCAAGCCCGTTTATCTGGATGAAGTCACGGAAGGGGGTAGCGATACGACCGGTTCTGAAGCGGCTACGGGTGAATTGGATCCTTTATACGATGAAGCCCTGAAAATCGTCACCGAGTCCCGCCGCGCCTCGATTTCATTGGTACAGCGCCGCTTGAAAATAGGGTATAATCGTGCAGCCAGAATCATGGAAGAAATGGAAGCAGCCGGGGTGGTTAGCACCATGGATCAAAATGGCACCCGTGAAGTGTTAGCTCCGCCGCCCGTAGAAATTTAACGTCATTGCGAGGAGCGCTTTTTGCGTTTTTAGCCTGCCCCGGCATGCTTTTAGCCGGGTAAGCAATCTTTTAAAGATTGCTTCGTCCTCGCTACGCGAGGACTCGCAATGACGGCGACAAAAAAGAGGTCACAAATGTTGAGAAATCTACTGTTCACACTTTTAATTTTCTTCACTACATCGATTTCTTATGCTGATGAAGCAGCGGATAAGTTAACCCAATTATTAAAAAACATGCACAGCATGCAGGCGGATTTTACCCAAACGATTTTAGATAAAAATGGGCAAGCCGTACAAAAATCCACAGGCGAAATGTCTCTACAGCGCCCGAGCCAATTTCGTTGGGATGTAAAAAAACCAACGAAACAATTAGTAGTAACCAATGGCAAAAAATTATGGATCTACGATCCCGATCTTGAACAAGTGACGATTCGTTCATTGGTTAAAACCGCTGGCGAAACGCCTGCCATGTTATTAAGCGATGAAGATCTTGCTGTTGGCGATGAATTTTCCGTTCGCGAAACGAATCATTCTACGGAATTAAAATGGTTTGTTCTGATTCCAAAAGATAAAAGCACTGCAATTTCAGCCCTGAAATTAGGTTTTGCCAATCAGGAAATTCGCCAAATGAAATTGGAAGACCATTTAGGCCACACCACTTTAATCGAATTTAATCATGTCAGGACGAACATTCCTTTAACTGCTTCAACTTTTTCTTTTACGCCACCCGGACACATTGATGTCATTGACGAAACGAAATCAAAACGTTGAGTTTGTTCCGCTAGCCGAGCGCTTAAGACCACGCTCAATTGATGAATTTGTGGGCCAGCCCCATTTATTGGGGACCAATAAACCTTTACGAAGAGCGATCGAGCAGGGTGTCTTACACTCCATGATTTTGTGGGGACCGCCCGGCACGGGTAAAACCACGCTCGCCCGTTTAATGGCTGAAAAAACAAAAGCACGATTTGAAAAATTATCCGCGATTTTCTCGGGCGTGAAAGATATTCGTGTAGTAGTTGATGAGGCTAAAAAAGCGCGCGAAGCAACAGGCGTTGCAACGATTTTATTTGTTGATGAAGTCCATCGTTTCAATAAAGCCCAGCAAGATGCATTTTTACCTTATGTTGAAGATGGCACTTTAATTTTAATTGGCGCTACGACTGAAAATCCATCGTTTGAGCTAAATAACGCATTGCTATCTCGCGCCCGAGTTTATGTTTTAAAACGTTTATCCGAAGAAGAAATCCTGCAAGTCATTAACCGTGCGCTAGAAAATAAAGAACGTGGCCTCGGAAATATTTCAATTGAATTCCCCGATGATTTGAAAAAATTATTAGCTGAAAACGCCGATGGCGATGCGCGTCAAGTTTTAAATTTGCTGGAAATCATTTCCGATCTTGCCGAAGAAGCAAATGAAAAAATGATTGTGACTTCCAAATTATTAAGCGAAATCATTCAGGGTAGCGTGCGTCGTTTTGATAAAGGCGGTGAAGCATTTTACGATCAGATTTCTGTCTTGCATAAATCGGTCAGAGGTTCAGCGCCCGATGCGGCATTGTATTGGCTTTCGCGCATGTTAGATGGTGGCTGTGATCCCATGTATATCGCGCGCCGTGCGGTTCGAATGGCAAGCGAAGACATTGGTAATGCCGATCCTCGTGCGTTGCAAATCACGCTGGATGCGTGTGCAACATACGAGCGTTTAGGCAGTCCCGAAGGTGAGCTCGCTATCGCGCAAGCGATTGTTTATCTTGCCTGCGCTGCAAAAAGTAATGCGGTTTATACCGCATTTCACGATGCAATGCGTGATGCAAAAGAATTTGGATCGTTGGATGTCCCTTTACAGTTGCGCAATGCACCGACAAAATTAATGAAAGAATTAGGGTATGGTAAAAAATACCGTTATGCGCATGATGAACCCGATGCGTACGCAGCCGGTGAAAAATATTTTCCCGATGAGATGAAAGAGCGTACTTACTATCGTCCGGTGAATCGTGGGCTTGAAATAAAAATTGCGGAAAAATTAAAATATTTAAAGGAATTGGATAACAAAAAATAGCAGCAAAAATTAAGGAGAAAAATGGAATTAAAACTCCCAAAAAGCCGGATGCCAACTTTCATCAAGCCCGCGCTAGCCACATTAGTAACCATTCCCCCGCTAGGCGATCAATGGCTTCACGAAATCAAATTCGACGGCTATCGCATGTTGGCATTTGTTCAAAATAAAAAAATCCGTTTAATGTCCCGCAACAATCAAAATTGGACTTCGCATTTTCAAAATATAACAACCGCCCTAAAAAAATTATCACTGACAAATGCTATTTTTGATGGCGAAATTGTCTTGTTAGATAAAAAACAGCGTTCCAATTTCCAATTAATGCAAAATGCAGAACCCGATGCGCCATTTGTTTATTTTATTTTTGATTTGCTTTATTACGATGGGCATGATCTAACAGCATTACCGATCATCGAGCGAAAAAAAATTCTAAAAAAAATTCTTCCCAAAAAAAGTCCCGTGCTGCGCTTTAGTGATCATATAATAGGTTCCGGCTCAAAAGTCTTCGCAAAAAGTTGTAAATTAGGCTTAGAAGGCATAGTTTCCAAAAATATTAATAGTCCCTATTTACAAAAACGCTCTCGCGAATGGCTAAAAATTAAATGTCAAAAAAGGCAAGAATTCGTAATCGGAGGTTACACCCCGCCGCAAGGAAGCCGGCAACACTTTGGCGCATTATTGGTAGGTTATTACAATAACAATAAAAAATTAATTTACGCAGGACGCGTGGGTACGGGATTTGATGATGAAACATTAAATTCTCTATTTAAACTATTAAAGAAAAATAGCGCCACGCTCATGCCATTTTCGACAAAACCACCAGCAAGTAAAAAAGTAACGTGGGTTAAACCTGTCTTAGTAGGCGAGGTGGAATTTACCGAATGGACTTCAGAAGGCATTTTGCGTCATCCCAGTTTTAAGGGTTTGCGAAAAGATAAACCAGCCAAAAAAGTTTTTAGAGAGTAATTTTATTTTTGATAATACCTATTAGATACAGTATTAAAGAAAAAATGATCCCCACAATGCTTGTGAACCAAATTACAATAATATAAATAAACAATAGCGTACCAATCCCTTCGACGATATGATCAACCAATGTGTATAGTTGAAATGATTCATGCCCTGAGTCTAGTTTCAAATTCATACCCATCGCCAATATCAGTAAAAAAACGATAAGCGCAAAACAACTACCAATAAATCCAATCATAATTGCTTTTAGACTGGCTAGCAGCGAAGAGGGTAAAGCTAATACCCGCCATCCATAAGCAAACCCTAAATATCCCGCGAAAATTGTGATAAATATTTCAATTCCTTCTATCGGACTTCTGTGGCCTAATCGAGCCGCACAAAAACCCGCAAGACCAAACCAAACAGCTGCAATGGATCGGTCACTCCAAGTTGGAAATAATTTCTCATATTTTATTTTTGGAAATAACAGCAGTTTATAACCGTAATACCATCCTAACCAAAATCCAATTGGAACAGATAGGAAGTAATAAGTGAGAATCAGAAATTTATTTCCTTCGCCCGCAACGTAAGGAATCAGCGAGCCGACAAGCATTGCAAAAGTGCTTCCCCAAATCCCTGCGACTGAACGCGTGATAAAAATACTGAGATTGTCAGCAGGTGTTAGTAATGATTTATATCCGTAAATATAACCCACCCATCCAAACAAAATTCCAGAAAGTAAAAAATAAAAGAGCTGAGCGTTTTTTAAAGGGAAAGACAAAAACATAAAAGAGGGTAAAAAAAAGATACCCATCAAAAAAAAGAAAAAGCTAGCGCAAATTTTTTCACGTAAATTATTGTTCATTAAAATCTCATTAAAAACGGATCTTATAAGAAATAAGTTCCATTTTCAAGCATTTTTACGCTTACTGTGTTTTTTGTTTTTGCTTTTCTCCGCCAAACTTTTCTTTAACAAATCCACAAAATTTATCACATTAGAACTTTTTACTTTCTCTGTTTTTTTGGCTTTTGATTTTTTCGGCCGCGCATGATGAATTTTTTCTTCGACCCATTTTTTCAGGGCGTCACGATATTCATCCTTATAATCATCGGGGTTCCATTTGGTCGTCATGGAGGATACTAATTGTTTTGCAACGTCTAATTCTTTCGGTGTAATTTTATAAGATTTTAACGAGCCTTCCGGCAGATCAAATTCAGAAGGTTTTTTAATTTCCGCATGATAATGCAATAAATTTAATACCAACGCATTTTCATAGGGCATGAGTGCCGCAAGATATTCGCGGGTATGAATTAACACTTTCGCAATGCCAATTTTTTTAGTCGAGCGCAAAATTTCTCGCAAAATAACATACCCTTTATCACCTTTTTTATCCGGCACTAAATAATACGGCTTATCAAAATCCATGCAGTCCAATTCGTCTTTATGAATAAAGGCTTCAATATTAATGGTTTTCGAGTGTTCGCCTGCGATTTCTTTAAAATCTGCTTCGCTTAACATAATATAATTATGGTCATTATATTCATAACCTTTAGCGACATCTTCCCAGGGAACTTCCTCACCCGTGTGTTCGTTAATCCGCACATATCGGATGCGTTCCTGATCTCGACTGTCCAGCATTTTAAATTGAATATCAAATTTTCTTTCACCCGAATATAAAACAACCGGAATATTGACTAATCCAAATGAAATGTAACCCTTCCATATTGGTCGTGACATATGCATGTCCTTTGCAAATTACAATAAACTCTATTTTACAATGAATTAGATTTTATTTAAAGAACGGCCTGTTGTGAGTTATACTAACTCTATGACATTTGATAAGGATATCTATGTTTGATTTCTTGTATAGATGGTCAGACCTTCATATTTTTTTATTTTTGAGCGGAATTATATTAAGCCTCTCGCTCATTTTGATTTTGGTTCTTAAAAATTTTATTCTCCATAAACTTCGGCATCGAGATAACTCGGTTGTAGGTAGTGTTGCTGCCTTGATAGGCGTTATTTATGGCATATTGGTTGGTTTGATGGCCTTATATTTATTAAATAATAATGACTCTGCATCGACTGCGGCTGATAAAGAAGGAAGCATGATATCGAATTTATATCGTGCGAGTCGCGGCTTGCAAAATCCTGCCCGGGCCAGTGTTCAAGCCAATATTCAAAATTATATTCATCATGTAATTGATGTTGAATGGCCCTTGATGGAAAAAAACAAAAAAGTCGATTTTGAAGGTGATTTTATCATCGAAAAAATTGCCGATGTCTTGCACCATTATCCCATTAAAAATTCCACTGATTCACTTCTCATTACCGAAATGCTGAGCGACATTACCAATCTTTATACCGCACGTGAACAACGGATTCAGCTCAGTCAAACTTCCTTGGACCCAGATATTTGGGAAGTGATTTTGATCTCTACTATTGTGATTATAGGTATCAATTATCTTTATCGTGTTAATTTTTATTTGCACATGATTTCAGTGTGTGCTTTTTCCATTATTGCATCGTGCATGATTTTTTTGTTGGTGACGCTTGATCGTCCTTTTCAGGGTGAATTTATTATAGAGCCGGATGCATTGTCTGCCGCATTGGCGTATATCGAAGACAGTATTAAAAAAGATTCAGGGGTTGCTACGCCCGCATTAAATGAATCGAATCAGTGAATACCAGACGAGTGCTGCTACTAGTCCTGCAGCTGGAATGGTCAGAATCCAGGCGAACACAATATTGCGCGCAATGCCCCAGCGCACAGCACTGCTTCGATTTAATGACCCAACTCCGAGAATAGCGCCGGTAATGGTATGTGTCGTTGAAACCGGAATACCGAAAAATGTCGCTAAAAATAAAGTGAATGCGCTGGCACTTTCGGCACAAAATCCGGAAACAGGTTTTAATTTGGTAATTTTCATTCCCATGGTTTTAACAATTCGCCAGCCACCAAAAAAAGTGCCTAATGCGATCACAAAATTACATGAGACAACAATCCACCACGGCACATAAAATTTATCACCCAAATAGCCCGTTGAAAAGAGTAAAATCGCGATAATCCCCATGGTTTTTTGTGCATCATTACCGCCGTGGCCCAAACTAATAAATGCAGCGGACAATAATTGTAATTTGCGAAACCAGTGATGAATGCGGGACGGCGTAAAATTGAAAAAAATTCTCGCGATGAGAAACATCAACAATAAACCAAAAATCATACCTAATATGGGCGAAATCACAATCGCACTCAACACTTTTATGATGCCAGCCCATTTTAAATGGCCCCATCCCGCCTTAGCAATTCCGGCTCCTAGTAATCCGCCAATCAGAGCATGCGAGGAACTCGATGGAATTCCAAAATACCAGGTAAAAATATTCCAGAATACCGCACCACAAAGTGCCGCTAATACCACTTCGACATTCACAATCGAGGGATCAATTAATCCGGTACCAATGGTGCCTGCCACTTTCAAGCCAAAAAATAAAAAGGCGATAAAATTAAAAAACGCCGCCCACAGTACGGCGACTTGGGGTTTTAAGACACGGGTTGAAACGATGGTGGCGATGGAATTGGCGGCATCGTGAAATCCATTTAGGAAGTCAAAGAGAAACGCGATGACAATGGTGATAATTACTAATATTAGCATAAGTCATCTCTATTTTTGTTCAGCCCAACAAAAACCACCTCGTCATTGCGAGCGCGCTTTCTGCGCGAAGCAATCTCCAAAAGATTGCTTCGGCCTAAAAAGCACGCCTCGCAATGACGGGCAAATTTTACAAATTAAGTATACTCAAGAACTATTCCCTTAATAATATTCGCCACATCCTGATAACTATTAATCACTTCTTTCGTAATCGAATAAATCTCTTTTAACTTGTAAAACATTTTAAAATCATTTTCATTGAGAAATAAATCTTTTTCACCTGCCAACACTACTTTATGCGCCTCACTTTCAACATGATCAATGCCTTCGCAAAAATTCAAAATTTCTTGAGATTTTTTTAATGAATTTAAACGATAAAGCGCTTCTTTTAATAACATGCTCGCCTGAATGCTGAGTTCGGCTAATTTAATCATTTCGGGCGGAACTTTTTCTAGTTGATAAAACGGAAAACGCTGCGCGCAATGATTAATGGAATCCAGTACGTCATCTAATCCGCTGGTTAATTGATGAATATCATGTCGATCAAAGGGTGTGATAAAAGTTTTATGCAACAATTCAAAAGTCTGATGCGCAATTTTATCACCATCATTTTCGTAAGCGGCAATCGCATCAACATATTGTTGTTGGTGCGCTAAATCATTTAACATGGTGTGAAACTGGATCGCAGTGGTCGCAAGAATATCCGCGGTCCGTTGAAAATAAGTGAAAAAACCTTCCTGACGTGGCAGAAATTGTTTTAGCATGCGATTTCCTGTTTATTGATTCTGGCGGGAATATTCTACCACAACTTGTTGCTTTTTTATGGTAAAAAGTAAGGCGAATAAAATGCAGAGTACAGCGGCGCTGGTCCATTGATTCAAGTGTTCATGAAAAATCACATAACCCCAGAATAATCCTGTTAGAGCCACAATGGTATCAACCAAACTGTAATAAACCGGTCCTGCGATTTCGACTAGTTTGAAAAACAGTAAATAGCCGATGCTAGACAGAATAATTTCTAACACAATCACTTCATCGGGTCGAGTTAATGGGAAATGCAGATGATAAAAATTCTGAGTGTATAAAACTAACGGCAAAAGTAATAGAGTAGATGCAATCAATGTTCCCGCAGCGCGTTTTAAGGGTGGAATATTCGCGGGGCTAAATCGAGCAATATAAACTGCGCAGAAAGCAAAAGAGAATGGAGTAATTAAACTCGTTAAAATCCAGGGAATCATGTGAGGCGAGGGCAGGCTGGTTTTGGGGAGAATGATCAGGCCTAATCCGCAAACAGCTAATAAAATTCCAGCAAAACGTACGAAATTGAAAGATTCTAATCGACCAAGAAGTGCCATGGCATAAGCGAAAATGGGTACGGTATTCACAACGACGGCTAGTAAACCAGCGGGTAAGTGCGGCGCTGCAAAATACATCGTGGTATTTGGAATAACTATACCTGTTAATCCGCAAATAAAATAATAAGCAATCCCATTATAGCCAAAACCCGTCATTGCGAGACCGTGTTTTTTACGGTCGAAGCAATCTTTCGAAAGATTGCTTCGTCGCATAAAGCGCTCCTCGCAATGACGAGGAGTTGGCAATGACGTAAACTTAACAATTAATCCAATCAAAACCGCCGGCCCCAACGACTGCCAAAAACCATACCCCAACGGCGGCACGCCATTGGTCATTGCAAACCGAGCAATAGAATATCCCGTGCCCCAGATGAAACCGAGGAGCAAGAGCAGTAGTAGGGATTTAAATGATTGGTTGTTCATAGGCCGGGTATTTTAGCAAAATCGGGTTGTTCGCGATAGCTGAACGTTGTTCATGATGAAGCCCCGTCATTGCGAGGAGCGTAGCGACGAAGCAATCTTTCGAAAGATTGCTTCGCCGCAAAAAGCGCGGCTCGCAATGACGAGTGTCCTGTTCTATCTCATAAACTGCTGAGCAGGCCCGTTAGCATCATTTTTATAGATTTCTTCTAACTTATCCGTTTCTTCTGGAATCTCAGTATTGATTTGTCTGATTGTAGCGCAAGGATTGCAACCGGATCTTTCACCATTGACTAGAGGATCATTAACACCACAAGGAATGCAGGGGTCATCTTTAGACCTATCTTTCATTGCCGATTGTTTCAGGCCACATTGGTTACAACAATTGGGAACGTACAATGTACAAGCAAGCGCTGTCCATCTAGCAAAATAACCCGCTCTTTCCCATTTTAAATCAGAGATTTTTTTCTTCTGCGCTGCAACCTGCGCATTAAATTGTGCAACCGATGTTTTTGTCGCTTCAAAAGCCGAGGTCGCTGCAATTTCAAAAAAATCTTTTACTAATGTTTTCACTTCTTTTAGAGCATTAAGGTAATGATGAGCGTTTTTTCTTTGCGCTTCCGGCAACTGTGAATAAAAATTTGAATAAGTATCTCGAGTGTCATCCAAACGTTTTAATAATTGGCCGTAAACTTGTTGAGGATGAGGTTCTGCTGCGGATACTGATTTTACTTCCGCAGATGGTGCAACTGAACCAATTTTTCCTTGCCAATCAATAGTCATGTTTCGCATGTAAGTTAAGAGATTCTGAGTAGGTTTCTCATTAAGTAAAATTTGTTGATTTGTAACTCTTTCTTTAGCTTCCCCCGCTTTCTCACTATGAGTTTCAAAAATATCTAACACTTTTTTCATCATAAATTCAGGAAATAAACGTTGTGGAGTTTTATCGTCTACGCGTTGTGGACGCCGAGCTTCACGTTTAGATTCTTGAATTTTAGCGGAAATCCCTAATGATCTTGAATCGTGTGCTTCAGGGAGTCCTGGCTCTCCCATGTTGGGAAGACCTTCAGTTTGATCTTCGGTGGTCCCTAGTCTTGCATAGGTAGCTTTCTGTTGAATCGGTTTTTGCGCCGCTTTTTGAATTTCCACGCATCGTTGCATTTTTTCAACTTTATTTCGAACAGCTTTTAATGCTTGCACAAATGGTGCATTCTCATCATTTTTATACGAGATAAAACCTTGATATTTTTCTTCGATTACACGATAAATTTTTGCAAAATCGATAGGCTGATTTTCTGCAACTTGTAATTCTGCCATTTCACGAAGAATATCATTGACATCATCTTCACGATAAAGATCGTCAGCTTGAAAATTTCCCGAGCCAACGCTTGCGTCTTTGAATATCTCTAAAACATCTTTCAAAAAAAGCGATGAAAATACAAATTCGGGTTGCTTTGGTGCGGATGCTTTATTTTCTTGTCCAGGCATTTCGCGAGGGGCTGGGACTGCATTGCTATGCATATAATAGGTCTCCTACATTTTTGTGCTAATGTATCAATATTTCCTTAAGAAAGTATTAAATTTTTACAAATAATCCAATACATATTGATCAAAACACGATCAACACCAATAAGAAATAAAGCCGATTAAGGTCATTAACCGGCTAAAGAGGCTATTTCGTTTTAAAATTCACATTAAGAGAAGTCGCTTGACTGCAATTATCGCCATACGCTAGCCCTTGATAATGGCTATCTTTCGTAGGAGTAGAAGTATATTCAGTCGGTTTTTGCGGATCTTTAATCACCGTAAAAGTATCACTCATTAGTGTAACGGGTTTTTTGCATGCCTCATTTTCACATTGCTCAATGGTCCAATTAATCGATTGACCTTCATATTTTGGTCCATCTTCTTGGGATAAAACGCTTTCAAAACTATTAATAGGCAAACAATAAGGCCCGAATGTTTTGCCATCTAATACCATAAGATGCCATTTTGGAGGACCTACAGGATCTTTGCTCGAGAGACAGTGAACATGATCGGGCTCATCCTGGCAATCAACAGCGTAAGAATTGAAAGAAATAAGGGCAAAAGTGGAAAGTAGAGCGATTTTAGCAAGCATTTTCATGTTGATTCCTGGGTTATCATTTTTTTGTGGATTGAGTATAAAAAAGACTTAATCGTTCAGCAAGTTTTACTATTTAAAAATCAATTGATGATTATAAAACCATCAATTATAATCGCCGAAATTAAAATTAATACAAAGAGGTGGTGGTATGGCTACAGGACGAACACGTGAGGAAAGATTAGAAAGATTTCAACAACAAAGAATCCAATCATTAGTAGAAAAAGATCAGTCAAAATCATCTGATGCCCCAAAAAAATCGAAAAAACGAAAAGCCGAAGAATTAGGTGATTCAAAAGAGACAAAACAGGAAGAAAAGTCACAGCCCAAAAAATTAGAAGATTATATGAAAGGCACAACAACTGGATATCCCCAGATTGAAAACACTGTTTATAGTCCAGCATTAGACCAAATCTTGTGGAAGACCCAGAATAATAATAACCTTCTGACCAATATCAATAGCAGATTAATTCATAATGTTGATAAAAGAAGAAAAGATGTTAATAAAAGAAGAAAAGTTGAACGTGGAACAAAAAAAATTCGCCCCGGCAATCATGATTTTGATTTTAGAAAAGAACTCAAAGAATATGGTTTGCATATCCGAGGCAAAAAAGATGACGAACATGCTTATCTAATCCAAGAAGCAAAAATAGCCGAACAAAAACCATTTTTTACTAACCGCAATGATTTTTGGAAATTATATTTTTCACCCAATGCTCAACCCTCTGCAGAAGAAATCGCAGAATTTATCAAAAATCATTCATTGAGTGGTGCGGATGATCGGAAAGCTTATAAAACCTATCAAGAAATAATTTACGCTAAAGGAGATCGAGTAGGAGCAAGTGTAGTTCCAAAAAAGAAAGACCGCAAAAAAGATTGTTCAGATGATGAAAGCGAGATTGAATTCTCAGATCATGAATCAGATTTTATCTACTTTAAAACTGATACCAAAAAAATGGATACTTCATCGAACAATTCGAACTCTTCAAATAATTCGCCGACTTCAATGACGGATGGTGAGAAAAAAGCAGAAGCTCAACAGGAGCCGGTCAAAAAAACAAAGCAGCGAGTGCAAAAACCCAAAGCAAAACCGAAAAAGACTCGTGCAAAACAAGAAGTTCAACCGACCGCAGACCTCGAAGCCTCGGCAATGGACACCTCATCCGCTAACGGTGAATTAGTAGCAGAACCGGCCTTGCAAATCCCCGTGGGAGAAGCGCCGATACATCCTATGGCTCCCGTTGCCATGGAAGTGCAAACTGCCGCTCCCGTGCAAGCACTACAAATATCACAAACTTCAATCGAAGCGCTTGTTCCAACAGCTGCCGAAACACAACCACCCAATGGCAACGGAAGAAGAAGTGCTACGGCTGCAATTAACCTTGCATTAAGTGCAGGTAAAAGCAGAATTAAATCCCATAAAAAAACCACGCCTAAACCTAAACCCGATACAAATAGAATGAGTGATGAAGATTCTGAAGCAGTTCCTATGCAAGTTGTACAAAAAGCTAATTCTCCTGCCCAAAGACAAAGTTTTGGTTCAACTCTTTTTACCTGTCACCCAGATGAATTTTTAAAAAGAATGTTTATCCGAGATATCGTTGGCACAGAAAATCAATGCAAACGTATTGTTGAGCTTGCGGGATGTAAATACTATCAATGTTTCGATGCGGGAGATGCAGCAGCTAAACAAAAAACTTTTCAACAAAAAGCCGACAGCTATCAATTAGGCATTTCCTTCGTGCAAAAAGGGGATAAACTTTTGTTGTTATCTAAAAATGATAGCAATGAGCAATCATCGTCGGTCGCCGCTGTAGAGAAATTAAAACAACTCAATGCAGAAGGGAATGCAGTAGACCGTGCCGAAGCAGAGCGGTCAAAAATAGAGAATCAGGAAAGAATGAATAATCTTTTCAATTTTGGTGTACGAAGATAAAATCCTGTCATTGCGAGGCCTGCTTTTTAGGCCGAAGCAATCTCATAAAGATTGCTTCGTCGCCTGCGGCTCCTCGCAATGACGAGCATTTGTTTCCCCGTCATTGCGAGGCACGCAGTGCCGAAGCAATCTCACAACAATGTGAGCCCATTGAGCAACGCGTTATCGGATGCAACGAAGCTCGCTTGTTTTTTCCGTCAATTCATTAACGAGCTCTCGGGTAGCGCGAGTAGCCGTTTTAATGTGAAAATTCGGATTGGGATCTTCAATCGAATCTCTCCCAAACAGAACAATCGTATTATTTTCTGTGGCAAAGGCTCTACCATTATGTTTTGCACTTAAACGGCAAATTTCCATAATAGGTGATTCGGGAGGAAGATCTACCGGTATAAAGCCACCCTGGTAAGTCAGTCCACAATTTCCATTTGCAGTTCCATAATTCAATCGAACATGCTCTTGAACTTCTTTGAGAGTGGTTTTTTCTGTAATTGCGACTAAAAATGCAACGCCATTCATAAAACGAATTTCTAGAAAATTATTTTCTTCTTTTTTATCCGAATTTTTATTAGCTAATTGCATCGCTTCTCTAAAAAATTGAGATTCGCGATAAAAATCTTCAATACTAGATTGGCTGTAAAAATCCATTGTTTTAGGATGTTCTCGGCTTCGTGGATTTGGATTAAGTTGGTAATTGCTTGCATGAATCACAATAGAATTACCGATTGGTTCTTGTGGATTTTGTTTGCTGAATTTTTTACGTAATTGGCACAATTCAATAAAAGGTGTTGAGTCTGGAAGATCACATAATAGGAAAGCCCCATTAAAAATCAATCCAACCTGATCTTTGCTAGTGAATGACATTTGCTTAAACTCAACAATGGCATTTCTGATATCGCCCAACGTTGTTTTTGGTGTAATTTCTTTTTCAATTGTTTTCCCTGTCAAACTGCGAATGGTTAATTTTATTGCTTCTTTCGCTTCATTTTGGCCACTATTTTGTGCGGAGGCTGCTTTCGAATCGATTGGCGGCGTTTTAGTTCTAATTAATGCAGTGGAAGATGCTAGGCGGGAAAGTGCACTGGCCATCGAATGCATTTCAACTCCAGCATCTTCATCATCTGAATCTTCTTTTTCAGCAGTAGATTCGGGTTGCGGTGATGCAGCACCTTTTGAGTTTTTATTTTTTTTAGCTTCAGGTTGTGAAGCAGGTTGTGGAACTGGCTCCTCATCAAAGTTTGGCCTCGATACTACTCCCAAAATATGTAATTCAACATTCATCGGACCCTTTGCTTTAGGGGTTACCACTTGTGTAGCGTTCGCTATATCCAATTCTTCTGATGCATTACCTCCTGATTGTGAGAGCGTATTTAATTCGAAGTTCCGGCCCGTGCCAGTCGTTGCAGGATGTCGAACTTGAGCAGTTTCGACTGTTGTGGGTTGCATTTCAGTTTCATTTTCATTTGCGCGTAGCATAATTTTATTCTCCTCTAATTTTTGGCCAGACTAGCAAAATAACATTAAGAAAATATTAAATCGACAGAAATGATTTGGGTCAAAAAATAAGCAAAAAAGCATCAAACCGTGAGCCGATTCAGCTAATTAATCGGCTCAAAAATCATTGAAATTTGAGCCGATTAAATGCTATGGGTGAATTAAAATTTATCCAAAATTTGTTTTACCTGATTCAAACGTTCTGTCGGCTTGTGCTCATCCAGAAAAAACTTCAATTTAGTCGATCCATCTAATTTAAATTTTTTCGGTTGCGTCTGAATGAGTTTGATAATTTGCATCGGATCAATATTCGGTTTATCTGAAAATTCAATTTTTCCGCCATTTTTATTCGCTTCAATTTTCAGAATGCCAAGTGCATCGGCTTTTTGGCGTAATTCGGCGATGGCAAATAAATTTTTTGTGGGATCCGGTAGTAAACCAAAGCGATCGATCATTTCGACTTGAATTTCGTCTAGTTCAGTTTGCGTTTTAGCATTCGCAATTTTTTTATAAAATTGTAAACGCAAATGCACATCGCCTAAATAATTTTCTGGAATGAGAGCGGGAATTTGTAAATCAATTTCCGTGCTGCGGGCGAGGGACGGCTCCATTTCGATTTCTTTGCCTGCTTTTAATGCCTCCACGGCACGAGATAATAAATCCATGTAGAGACTAAAACCAATCGCTTGCATATTGCCGCTTTGACCTTCGCCGAGTAATTCGCCGGCGCCACGAATTTCTAGATCATGTGTCGCGAGAGTAAAGCCAATGCCTAAATCTTCGTACATGGCAATCGCTTCCAAACGTTTCGCTGCATCTGCAGTTAAGGTTTTCATTGAAGGGACGAGCAAATAGGCATACGCCTGGTGATGTGATCGTCCAACCCGTCCGCGCAATTGATGCAATTGTGCTAAACCAAATTTATCCGCACGATTAATAATAATCGTATTGGCAGAAGGCACATCAATCCCGCTTTCAATAATCGTCGATGCGACCAGAATATTAAACCGTCGATGATAAAAATCCGACATCACTTGTTCAAGTTCGCGCTCTCGCATTTGCCCATGGGCATGCGCCACGCGCGCTTCGGGTACCCATTTTTCAATATCGCGCGCCATGCGTTCGATGGTTGCAACATCATTATGTAAAAAATAAACCTGACCACCGCGTAAAATTTCTCGCAAAATCGCTTCCTGAATAATCGGCGTTTCAAATTCATGAATAAAAGTTTTGATCGACAAGCGACGCGCAGGCGGTGTTGCAATAATCGAAAGATCTCGAATGCCTGAAAATGCCATGTTTAACGTGCGAGGAATCGGTGTTGCTGTCAACGTTAAAATATCAACATTGGTGCGTAATGATTTTAAATATTCTTTTTGACGCACGCCAAATCGATGTTCTTCATCGATGACTAATAATCCGAGAGATTTGAATTTTACATCTTGTTGCAATAATTTATGCGTGCCGATAATGATATCGATTTTACCTTCGGCTAATTTTTCTATTGCGATTTTTTGATCTTTACCCGTTTTAAAACGCGACATCACCTCAATTTGAATCGGCCAATCGGCAAAACGGTCCTGGAAATTCTGAAAATGTTGTTGAGCAAGCAGGGTAGTTGGAACTAACACTGCAACTTGTTTGCCATTTTGCACCGCTAAAAATGCAGCGCGCATCGCGACTTCTGTTTTGCCAAAACCCACATCGCCGCAGACTAATCTGTCCATGGGTTTTTCAGAGAGCATGTCTTGCGTCACCTGATCAATTGCATTTTGCTGATCGGGTGTTTCTTCAAATGGAAAAGCAGCCGCGAAAGCAGCCAGTTGTCCATCAGGGGTTTTCATTGCAACACCAGGTCGCGCTTCACGTTCCGCGTAAATTGCCAATAATTCCGCTGCAACATCGCGAATTTGTTCCGCCGCTTTGCGTCTTGCTTTTTGCCACTGTTCCGTACCGAGTTTGTAGAGCGGCGCATGTTCTGGATCTGATCCCGTGTAGCGACTAATCAAATGCAGTGACGAAACGGGCACATATAATTTATCGCCGCCGGAATATTCAAGCGCTAAAAATTCCGCTAGATATTCACCCACATCCAAAGTTTGCATTCCCAAATAACGCCCAACGCCATGATCAATGTGCACAATCGGTGCGCCGATTTGTAGTTCTGTTAAATCCTTGATGATGGTTTCTGGATCTTGCGTCGTGACTTTTCTACGTCTGCGTTGCAGGATTTTTTTGCCAAATAATTGGGATTCGGCGATCAGTGCAATAGGTGGTGTTTCGAGCGTTAATCCTTCATCGAGCGCAGCCACGGTAATCGCATATTGAAATTTTTCAGCTAAAAATTCTTGCCAAGAGTGCACTTCTTTCGGATAAAGTTGCAAAGTCGTTAATAACTGTAATAAGACTTCACGACGGCCGGCGGTTTCTGCGGCAAATAAAATTCGGCCTGAAAATTTCTGAATAAATTCTTTTAAGCCGGCAAAATCCGGCAAATTTTCCGGTGTTTTTTGTTCATGAATAATGATGTCAGTGGGTGTTTCAAGAATTTTTTTTGGTGAGATAAATACTTCATCCGGTTTTAATATTGGATGCGTGACATCATGTGATCTTTGATCATAACGCGAATTAATTTCCTGCCAGAATTCCTGCGCGCGTTGTTCGACATTTCCAATTTTCACCACAATATGTTTTTCAGGTAAATAATCCAAAAACGTCGCAGTTTTTTCAAAAAATAACGGCAAATAATATTCAATGCCCGGCGTATAAATCCCTTCGCTGATATCTTGGTACATCGGACAATTTAAAGGATTCCCACTAAAATGACTGCGCCAACTTTGGCGAAAATATTCTATGGCTTCTTCATTCAAGGGAAACTCTTTCGCAGGCAACAATTCAATTTTATCGACTTTTTCAAGCGTGCGTTGCGTTTCAGGCGAAAAAGTCCGGATAGAATCAATTTCATCATCAAATAAATCAATCCGAAAGGGCAGATCACTTCCCATCGGAAATAAATCAATAATCGATCCACGAACGGCAAACTCACCGTGTTCACGCACTTGCGGAACAGAACGATAGCCAGTTCGCGCGAGTTTATTTCGCGTTTCATCAATATTTAATTTATCACGCAAATGCAGCAAAAAAATATTGCCTTCCAAAAATTCACGCGGCGGCAAGCGATGCATCAGATTGCTGATCGGCGTAATGACAGCCCCTTTTTTCAATGATGGAATTCGAAAAAGCGCCGACAAGCGACTGGAAATAATATCTTGATGCGGCGAAAAATGATCGTAGGGCAGTGTTTCCCAATCCGGAAACGGAATAATGGGCACGGAATTTTTTTGAAAAAAGGCGATTTCATATTCCAGCCGCGTTGCCGTCATCATGTCATCGGTGATGATAAAAATCGGACAATTACTCTCAGCAATAAGCGAGCTTAAGCTCAAGCTGGCGCTTGCGCCCGAAAGGTTTTCCCATTTACAAGGTCCTGAACCTTGGGGCATGGGTGGCTGTAAAGGATTTATAATCGGCATGGGTTGGAAAGTATAACTTGCTTAAAATAATGTGCAAAGTTTATCATAAAGTATGAGCAGAAGAATTACTTTTGATCCTCCCATCATCGCCCACCGCGGTGTCAGCCGAATGGCACCCGAAAATACCCTTGCTGCCTTCCGCAAAGCCAAAGAACTAGGCATCCATTGGGTCGAATTCGACGTCATGCTCTCATCGGATGATATCGCCGTTGTCATTCATGATGAGACCTTGGATCGGACCACGGGTTTTAATGGCAATGTGGGTGATTTTCCCTACCGTTTTTTAAAAACATTAGACGCAGGATCCTGGTTTGATCCGTCTTTTTCCAAAGAAAGAATCCCAACCTTGGCAGATGTGATTAATCTACTGAATGAGCTGAAATTATCCGCAAATATTGAAATCAAGGCGCAACCCGGCAAGGAGGACCAAACTGTTAAACGGGTGATGGATGTGATCGAAGCGCATTGGGGAAATATCTCAATGCCGCCGCTCATTTCCAGTTTTTCAATTTCTATTCTGGAAAAAATCCGTGCCCATTCCGCGCGCAGTTTAATTGGATTTTTAATGCATGAGTGGCGAAAAGACTGGGAAGATGTCTGTGATGACCTGCAGGCAATTGCTGTGGATGTTAACCATAAAATTCTGGATCCGGAAAAAGTAAAAAGTATTAAAGCCACACAACGAGCCCTATTGGCTTATACCGTCAATGATGTAGGGCTCGCAAACAAGCTCTATTCCTGGGGTGTGGACGCCGTATTCAGTGATACCCCTAACGAATTGCTCAAAGGTGCAATAAAGCCTGGTTTAGGTTAAACTGATTAGGTGAATGGACTAAGGAGAGGGACATCATGACTTTTGCATTTGGAAGCGGTTTGGATTTAGTTGCCTTCAGCAAAAACTGGGGCAAATTTCTTGTGTGGGGAATCATCCTACTTATTTTAGGTTTACTCGCAATTGGTTTTGCGACGTTTACGACCTTACTTTCTGTCATTGCGCTGGGTTTTTTCTTTTTTGCGAGCGGCATCGTCCTGATTATCGACACTCTCACGTTTAGACAACGCAAACGAAAAGGCTTTGTTATTCATCTAATCATGGGCGTTTTGTATTTACTGTTGGGCGTTGTTTTAATCGGAAACCCAATTTGGGCATCTGTTTCCCTCACGCTCTTTTTAGGCGTCTTTTATCTTGTACTCGGATTGTTCCGAATTTTTTATTCATCCTATGTGCAATTACCCAAATGGGGTTGGGTGTTATTTAACGGTGTTATTTCCTTACTGTTAGGTTTACTCATTCTCTATCATTGGCCGGAATCAAGCTTGTTTATTATCGGCTTGTTTGTGGGGATCGATTTACTCTTCGCTGGATGGGCTTATATTATGGCGGCGCTGGCGGGTAAGGCGTTAGTTTCTCGGTGATTTGTTCTTTTTTCAAAAAAACCGCGGTCTTGGCTGCGGTTTTTTTTTATCTCATCTCATGATTAAAATAGATCTAACTTATTGATTATATTAAAATGAACTTAAATACTCTTAAGCAAATTTTAAGTTTGTCTTAAGGGAAGTTTAATCCCACTGGCCTATAGTGAAAGTATGATTAAAAATTATACAGAACTATAGGTGAGTTATGCAAAGACTTTTTAGTGACATTGAAAGTAAGCGTTCAATCGGTAGTGTTGAATCCAAGTCATTGGAATTAATGCAATCGCTAGTCGCAAATCCAGTTCATGTAATTGAAATAGAATCAAAAGCCACTGAAGTCAAAGATGATAGAGTCGCGGAGTTACGAAAAAAACGCGCTGAAATTCTGCAATGTATTAAAATAATTAAAAGAGGAATCAGAAAACGTCATCGTCCGATCCAAATTACCATGTTATTAGCCATGGGTATTACTGCAATTATCATGATTGATCAAAGTAGGAGGTATAATCAATTTAAAGAACAACAAGCGGAATTAGATTTTAGACAGTTGCCATTAACTAACGAATTAAGTTCTTTAGAAAATATATTTGCCTATCTGAAAAAATCCGTTTTGGAATTCTGGAATATAGATTTCTTGAATCATCATTATTTTGATCTAGATTGTTATTGGTATCACCCATTCAGAAACCACCAAGAATGGTTTGGTCCTTGCCATCAATTAATAGTTTCTTCAAATGAACCATCGCTCTCTTGTCGATACCCAGGACGTGACTGGGATACTAATTGTCCACCGGGTCCTCCTGTCTATCCTTGTGGTGAAATCGGATGGCGCCCTTGTTTACCAAGCGCACCTGTTCAGTGGTATACCGATACATGTGGCGCGATAGACATTTTTAATCAAACACAATATGGGTGCGAAGCATGGTTTGGGCAACCCTCTATATATGCTTGTTTTGATCTGATCAAAGATCATTGTTTCACATTACAAAATATGACATCAATCGGTATGCGAATTTCTAATGTGACTAGCATGATAGTCAATCTAGGCGATTTTTATGAAGCCGTTGGCGGCGTAGCAATTTATTATTTGTTATCTTGCGGTCTTGGAGAAGTTGCACCTTCAGTTGTTATCGCGTTGACACTGCTCACGCACATGTTTACGAATTGTTTGACTTCGCGATTTTTTAGTCTTTCTGAAGACGATGAGGATGAAGTATTAACAGCTGCGGATAAGTATGCTATTGAAGGTGATTTTTCTTCTTATCCCAAAATGTTAAAAAGTTTTCAAAATTCACTTCCAGAAGTTGAAAATAAACTTGCTCTAGCTGACAGACGTCAGGCATTTGTCATGGCATCTCGAGCAGAACCCGAAGAAACTCCATTAAGTTTAGTCTGGAATGATCCGATAGGGGAGCCTAAGTTAGCAAAAATGATTCTTGATATGGCTTGCTTAACTGAAGATTCACAAATATTCAGTGCCTCAAAACCTAGTCGTTTTACTTTTTTTATTATTGGTTCCCATCTTCGCAATTCGCAACCAGATCAAATTGGAAGACTAAATCCTCTGTATTCATTTTTTAGCAGATTGCAACATGAAACATCCACTGGTGAAAAATATGATGAAAAACAGGGGAAACATTCTGCTGAAGCCGTGGTGAATCATATTTATGAATTTGCAGGGTTTGTTCCTGTGAAAGCGGGTACTATGCGATAAAATTTTATCATATATATTACTTACACCAAACAAACTATTTCCCCTTCAACCTCATATTCTTAATCTGCTTCATCATCGTCTCATACCCCAACTCAACAATTTTATTCTCCACTTTTTTATTGGAGTACAACATCGGATAACTCGTGAGATCAACGCTCACAAAAAGATCGGCGATTAAGCTGTTTTGTTGAGATTTAACGATGGAGCTGACAATCAGTGATTTTAAAAAAGTATCGACAAAAGGTGGAAATTTGTAATCAAAAGCCAAACCAAATTTGCCTAAAAAAGCTTGCCAGAACGTTAAAATCGGTGGGAAAGAATATTTGTGATTGCCGCCGTTGCCGCTTAATTCGACGGCGATGATCGTTCCGCGTTGGCCGATGGTGTGGCGCATGACATCGACCGGTAAGTTGTTTAAGAGGCCGCCGTCGAAGTGTAATTCACCATCAATGATCATGGGAGGAATAATGCCAGGGATGGCGACGGATGCGCGAACTTTTTCCCACAGTGTCCCTTCTTTGTGAAGAGTTTCTGAATTTTTAGCGAGATTGGTTGAGATGCAGGAAAAAGGCAGCCATAAATCCTCTATTTGAATATCGCCGTAAAGTTTTTGAAAAATAGTGGTGAGACCTTTGGCATTGAAAAGAGAAATAGCAGGCCAGGTTAAATTGCGCCAGGAGACACTGCCGCGGGAGCCCTCGATGATTTTGCGGTAATCATCTAGCGTTTCTTCGGCCGATAAATTAATGGAATAAAAAGATCCGATCACAGCCCCTACACTCGTTCCGCAAATAATATCAATCGGGATGCCCGCTTCTTCGAGTGCTTTAATTGCGCCTGCATGGGCCCAACCGCGTGTGCCGCCGCCACCTAAAACTAAACCAACGGCTTTGTTACGCATAAAGCGAATCAGTCGACGATAATCTTTTATCCTGTCGATTTTGATATGGTGATGCAGACCAAAATTAGTGAGCGCGAGCCATTTGGCGGTGTCTTTGGGTAAAACCGTATTTTTGTCATGCACTAAAATTAATTCGGGGCAAATTTTATTGGTTTCATAAAAGTGTTTGATTTGCGCTTTAACGTAATCACTTAACTCACTGGGGTCCTTACTATTTGCAATGATGTAAAGCATATCTGCTTTCTCGGTACTGTATTTTGCAAGTTCCGTGTCATTGGGTTTTAGCAGATAAATAAATTTTTGTTTGATGCGCTTAATATTTTTTTCTCGTGCATTATCGACAATCGATTGAATTTTTGCGCGTGCAGAAGTATCTTCCGTCAGATGATATTCAGAAATTAAAATTAAACTGATTAATCCTGAAACGTGTTCATGCATTTTTGCCGCGAAATCATTTACATTCACTTTGTCATTGGCAGGCATCACGACAATATGTCGTTTAAATTTTTCAGAAGAAAGAGTTTGTATAATTTGATGTGAGCGAGAGAGTACCGGTTTTATCAAATTAAATAAAACAGCAGGGTATTGATTACAAACGGCGCTAAAAGCTTCACTGGGTAATTTATAAAGAATCGATTCTTTTTTTGCGCGTATGGTCGTTGCGCGCGGATCGCCTGAGAGTGCGCCGAGTTCGCCTACGGTTTCACCAGGGAATATGTCACCGACCGTTTTGTTTTCACCGCTTACGGTGGTAAAAACGGAAACCAATTCACCATCCAATAAAAGTTCGACCGATTCTGAAGGATCCCCTTGATAATACAAGACTTCATTTTTATCTAATTCAACTTTTTCAAATTGAGGGAGTAGCTTGCGTACGGCGCGCTTAGGAAGCGATGAGAAGATTTTGCTCGTTCGTAACAAAGTTGTTAATTCATCATCCATGATGATTTTTAACCTTTTCTATAAAAAAGTGAATATAATATATAGTAAGATGTTTCTATTATTTGTGAAAGGATTTGATTATGGGAAACTTTAATAATTTTAATGCGGTGGATTATGTAGTTCTTGCGATTTTCCTGCTTTCTTTGCTCGGCGGCATACTCCGCGGGCTAATCAGGGAAATTTTAGGGGTCCTGACCTGGGTCGCCGCGTTTATTGTTTCAACGCTCTTTGCAGGACGCTTGGCTGCTGTGTTTATGGGTACGGATGCACAATCAACCGCATCGGCCACGCCTGATCAATCGTCTTCAATGGTTGCGCTCGGCATTAGCTTCGTTGCGATTTTTATCGGCGTTTTGATTATTGGCAAAATCCTTTCATTTTTAATTTCCAAAGCCGTCTCGGGCAGCGGACTGGGGCTTTTGAATCGGTTTTTCGGGGGGTTGTTTGGTTTACTGCGCGGTTTACTGATTACAGTTTTTCTGATGTTTGTCGTGCAATTTACGCCACTTACGTCGCAATCGTATTGGACAAATTCCTACTTTGTAAAAGCATTTAGTCCTCTCGTACAATGGGTCAATGAAGCTATTCAACCCGGCATGACCAGTCTAAAAGCCAAAGTAGATCAGACTATCCAGAATGTGAATAGTCAGTATCTACAAGGCGGCGCTAGCACGACGAATACCACCGGTAATAAACAATAAAAGTTGTTTATACCAGCTTACTTTTTTTTTGCACCAATCGTGATGTAAATGTCATCGGGATATTGAAATTGGCCGGAATAGAGCGTATTTCCGATGCTGAAATATTTTTTCATCTTGTCGGCGTTTACATTGCTTAAGCAATCCAGAATGCTCTGATTGGGGTTGGTGCAATACAGAGAATTATAATCATATAATCCAGTCAACGTATTCGCATCCGTATAATGAAACGTTTCATAATTTGTGAGCGTCCAATTATGACCTGGCTGACTTGGAGCGGCAAAATAAATCGTTCTGACTGCCGGCATATTGCCATGCGAAGTAGAAAGCGCGCCATTCATTAACACTGTATTAAATGGATGATTTTGCGCATCACGAAGGATTTTGGCTTCGTCCATGTGAGTGTGCGCTGCCAAAACGCCAATAATGACATCTTGATATTGATTAAGAATTTTCACAAATGCCGTATTATCTTGATCGATATAAAACGGTGAATGATCGTAGACATTAAATCCGGGTGGAATGTGAGTTGCAATCAATACTGAATCACCTTTTGCACGGGCATCTTGTAATTGTGGGACCAGAAAGTCGTTTAATTCAGCTTGGGCTTGATCTTCGGTTGTGCCTGCTCGTTTAACTGAAAATAACACGGTATTTAAGGCAATTATTCTGAGTTTTGGTTGAATATAACCTGCGTAATAACCAAAGGTTTTGTTGGTATCGTCCTTGATAGGTAAAAGACAAGGATAAATATTGTTGCCGCATTGAGTGCCCGTTGATAAAAAGCCATCTGCCCAGCCACTATTCGTTGCAACGTCATAAGGACTTTGAGGTTTAGGAATTTTTATGTTTCTGAACACACCGTAATTGACGTCTAATGAATCATTGTTGCCAAACACATAAAAAATAGGTGTTTGTGGAAAATGTTTTTTTAATTCAGCAAACACTTCTGTCTCACTGTCTGTCACAAATTTAGAAGTAGATCGAATATGTCCGACGACATCGCCTAAAAATACTATAAATTGAGGATTAGGAACCGCGCCGCTCTGGATATTTTTTTGTAAAGTATCCAATAAATTTATAAAAGTAGGTTGGTCGAGGTCATTAGTAGGATCAAACCCTTTAGGCATGATATCCATAGGATGCGTCGAGGTCGTATCCAAATGGATATCAGAAATTACTAGAAAATTGCCGACCTCTTTAACAGTTGCCGCTGCCGCAAGACTTAAACAGGCGAAAGATAAAATAATCGCCGTAACCCATTGATAAATAAATTTTTTCATAAATGTCCTCGAAAAGTAGTGTCCATTTTATACACTAATTGATATAAAAAAGCAATTTAGTAATGAATTCAAAAAATGGTATCATCTTTTTTTTACAACGAGGTGATTTGTGGCGAAATTTTTTTCTAAATCAAATTCAGGTGCCAAAAATTCGGTCGAAATTACAAATAAAATAAAACGATGCCTGTGGGATGAGCATGGTATTACATTAAGAGATTTTAAAGCGGAAATGGATGGTTTTTATGTCGAAAGTAGCAAGGATAAGCTTAATGATGTGTATGTCAACATCTCAAATATTAATAATCCAAAATATAACAGAAATAAATTAGCAGGTTGGTTGAAAGATTTAGGTATCAAGGTATATCGTCTGGATGAGGATAAAGTCCAAGTGCCCTATCAATCGATTGGCATGATCATCGATTTATATGATGAATTGGAGCATCGGTTTAATGTGGATCAAGAGGCGGATATGAGACAGGCGGTTGCTTTATAATTCTTATCCGTTTTGTCATCCTGTAAATTGTTCAGGCCCCGTTTATTGTCATGCCAGCTAAAAGCATGCTGGCATGACACAGGAAAAAATTATAAAAATTTCTCAATAAATTCATTCACCGGCATTTTTTCCAACGCATCTTGGTTCAAGAATAATTCTTTAAGTTGCTGAACCTCAGCACCTGAATAATGCGTTGTCATGTTGTTCTCGAATTTTTTGATCAGCAACGGAATGCCTTCTTCGCGTCGGCGCAAATGACCAATCGGATATTCCACTGTGATTTTGTCGGTCTTACTGCCATCTTTAAAATAAATTTGAATCGAATTCGCAATCGAACGTTTGTTTGCATCTAAATAATCTTTAGAAAATTGCAGATCTTCTTGCACGATCATTTTTTCGCGCAAGTTGTCAATGCGAGGATCTTTGGCAAATTCATCTTGGTAATATTCTGCTTTTAAATCGCCGAAAATCAATCCAGCCGCAACCATATACTGCAAACAATGATCGCGATCAGCATAATTATGCAATGGGCCGGTTTTGCTTATGATACGTACAGCCGATTCTTGTGTCGTCATGACAATTTTTTCTATTTGATCAAAACGATTTTTAACATCGTTATGCAAGCGGATCGCGCATTCAACCGCCGTTTGCGCGTGAAATTCAGCAGGAAAAGAAATTTTATATAAAATATTTTCCATGACGTAGGAATCCAATGGGCGCGGAATACTAAGTTTTTCACCGCGTAACATGACATCATTAAATCCCCATTTTTTAGCAGAAAGGGCGCTGCGATAGCCCATTTCTTTTTTCAATACCATCCAGGCTAAGCGCACAGCACGGCTGGTGGCATCGCCTGCCGCCCAGGATTTGCGAGAGCCTGTGTTCGGGGCATGACGATAAGTTCGTAAACTCTGTCCATCAATCCAAGCGTGTGATAACACGTTCACGATGTCATCGTAATTTCCGCCCCAAAGTTGCATGGCTACGGCTGCAGATGCAACCTTCACAAAAATCACATGATCAAACCCGATGCGATTAAAACCATTTTCAAGTGCAAGCACGCCTTGAATTTCATAAGCTTTGATCATCGCGGTCAAAACATCTTTCATGGTGAGCGGAGATTTTTTTGCTGCAACATTATTTCGGCTAACAAAATCAGCCACTGCCAAAATTGCACCTAAATTATCAGAAGGGTGGGCCCATTCGGCAGCAAGCCAAGTATCATTAAAATCCAACCAGCGCACCATCGCGCCAATATCAAATGCCGCTTGAATCGGATCCAAAATATATTGTGTGCCGGGCACGCGTGCGCCATTTGGAACAATAGTGCCTGGTACCACAGGGCCAAGCAATGCAGTACATTTCGGATATTTTAAAGCGAGAAACGCGCAACCTAACGCATCCATCAAGCAATATTTTGCTGTAGTATAGGCAAGTTTGCTGTTAATTGTTTTTTTAGACACATAATCAGCAATAGTCGCAAGCTCTGCATCAACAGCAGGGCGGACGTTAATATCCGTTGCACTTTCCATTTTTTTATCCTCGTTCGGTGATGGGTTCATAAGCGTGTGGCTGTGGTCCTGTGTAATTGGCTTCGGGGCGAATTAAGCGATTATCTTTGCGTTGTTCAATGATGTGCGCACTCCAGCCAGCGATGCGTGACATCACAAATAATGGAGTGAACATGTCCGTTGGGATACCGCAAAAATGATAAGCAGTGGCGCTATAAAAATCTAAGTTTGGAAATAATTTTTTTTCATCCCACATGACTTTTTCGATGCGTTCAGAAATGGGATAAAGTTTTTTATCATTGGCTTGTTCGGATAATTTTTTCGACCATTCTTTAATAATATCCGATCGGGGATCCGAAATTTTATAAACTCGGTGACCAAATCCCATGATTTTCGCTTTTTCAGCGAGCATCACACGAATGCCGTGTTCCGCATCGTCTGGATTTTTAAATTTTTCGATTAATTCCATGGCTGCCTCGTTCGCACCACCATGCAAAGGTCCGCGCAATGTGCCAATGCCTGAAACAATCGCAGAATAAAAATCCGATTCAGTGGATGTCGTTACTCGTGCTGCAAACGTAGAGGCATTAAATTCATGCTCAGCATATAAAATTAAAGAGACATCCAGAACGCGTTCTTGCAGCGGATCCGGTTTTTTATCATGCAATAAATGTAAAAAATAACCGGCAATGTGTTTTTCATCTGAGGTGGTTTTGATGCGTTTGCCCTCTTTATGAAAATGGTACCAGTAGAGCAACATGCTTGGCACGCATGAAATTAAACGATCAGCAATATCTTGCGGACCATATTGTGGCGTTTCCGGTTCCAGTGTGCCCAACATGGAACAGCCGGTGCGCAATACATCCATTGGATGCGCTTTCGCAGGAATCGATTCGAGAACTGTTCGTAACGGTTCAGGCAAACCGCGCAGCATCATTAATTTTTCTTCGTAGGCTTGTAATTCACTGCGACTCGGAAGCTCACCATGAATCAATAAGTGTGCGACTTCTTCGAAACACGCATATTCAGCCAGATCATGAATGGAAAACCCTCGATAATTTAAGTCCATTCCTTCTTTTCCGACTGTGCTGATCGCGGTTTCTCCAACGACAATGCCTGCTAATCCACCGGTTTTTTTAGTCATGAGTTAGTTTCCTTGTCCAAACAATTCATCTAATTTTTTCTCGTAAGAATGATAATCCAAAACGGTATATAATTCTTCACGAGTTTGCATTTGATCGAGTAAAAATTTCTGTGTGCCTTCGGTGCGTATCGTTTGATAAGTGTTTAATGCAGCAAAATTCATGGCGCGAAAAGCGCTTAAAGGGTAGAGAATTAAACTGATGCCGCTATCGGCGAGTTCTTCTTTGGTAAATAAAGGGGTGACGCCAAATTCAGTAATATTGGCTAAAACAGGTACGCGGCAGACTTTGGTGACCGCTTTATATTGTGCAAGTTCGCGAACACCTTCAAAAAAAATCATATCGGCGCCGCCATCGACGTAATCTTGAATTCGTTCGAGCGTTTTATCCAGATTTTCAAGTGCTAACGCATCAGTGCGCGCCATGATGACAAAAGAAGGATCGGTTCGTGCATCGACTGCGGCTTTAATGCGATCGACCATTTCACCTGTTTCGACAACCCTTTTTTTAGGTCGATGACCGCAACGTTTTTCCTGGACTTGATCTTCGATATGAACCGCAGCAACGCCTGCGCGAATCATTTCGCGAATCGTGCGTTCAATGTTTAAAGCGCTGCCAAAGCCGGTGTCGATATCGACTAATAACGGTAAATCCACGCGTCCCGTGATGCGGCGGGCGTCTTCCAGGACTTCCGTGAGCGTTGTCATGCCTAAATCAGGCAAACCAAATGAGGCATTAGCAACCCCTGCGCCTGACAAATAAAGGGCGCGAAAACCTGCTTTTTGGGCTAATAGGGCAGAATAGGCATTGATGGTACCGACGATTTGCAGTGGCTTTTCTTCAGCGCAGGCTGCGCGAAACTTCATCCCTGGGGTCATTATGATTGCCTCCGGCTTTGGACGGGAATTCTCCGTTTGGGCGTCGTTTTTGTCAATAAATAAGTGTCAAAGTCGGTAATAATATGATTTTTATAGAAAATATCTGATCAAAATTTATGCTATGATGGTAATTGGCGCCGAATGATTTCAACCATTTGCGCTTTCTTTAAAAAAAACTCCTCGAGGAGGTATCTATGCAAGCCAAAGATGTCATGTCAACAAAACCAGAGTTTCTTCCTCCGACAGCGACACTGAAACAAGCGGCTGATCAAATGCAAAAACACGATTATGGTTTTATACCCATTGGTGAAAATGATCGTTTAATTGGTGCTGTGACCGATCGCGATTTAGCAGTGCGTGCAATTGCAAAAGGAAAGGATCCGACTAAAACCTCAGTAAAAGATGTTATGTCAAAAGGGATTCAATATTGCCTGGAGGATGATAATTTAGAAGATGTAGCAAAAAAAATGGAAGATCTACAAATCCGTCGTTTAGTGGTGTTGAATAAAAATAAACGAATGACGGGAATTATTTCGCTATGTGATATTGCGACAAAAGGAGATGATGCAGATCTCTTGGCGGAAATAGAGGAAGCAATAACTAAACATTAAAAATGGGAAAATAAAAACAAACCCCGCGTCTCTGCGGGGTTTTTATTAGTTTAAATATTTTATAAACCAATCGCGCGCTAATTTCGCGACTTCATCCAGTGTGCCGGGCTCTTCAAATAAATGAGTGGCGCCCGGAACAATTTCTAGTTTTTTCACGCAATGCATTTTTTCATAAGCGTTTTGATTTAAGTCAATGACGATAGTGTCATCGCCGCCGACGATTAATAAAGTCGGTGCTTGAACTTCGGAAAGGGCATTACCTGCTAAATCGGGGCGTCCACCGCGGGAAACTACGGCTTTAATTTTTTTGTTCATTGCGGCAGCGGCGATTCCTGCGCCGCCTCCGGTGCTTGCGCCGAAATAGCCGATGGAAAATTTTTCAGAGGAATTTTTTTCGATCCAATCTGTCGCCGCTAGCAAGCGCGATGCTAAAAAAGGAATGTTAAAACGCAGGGAGGCATTGATGGCATCAAATTCTTCTTCTTCCGGTGTAAAAAGATCAAATAAAAAAGTTGCGATGTTTGCATCTTGTAACATTTTCGCGACGTATTGATTGCGTTTGCTGAAGCGGCTGCTGCCGCTGCCGTGGGCAAATAATACTATGCCTTTTGCCAATTTTGGAATGAAAAGCAATCCTTGGAGTTGCACATTTTCAGCAGGAAAGGTAATGTCGTGGAGGGTGTTTTCTGGAAATTTTGTCATGAAAAATCCTTTTTTTAAAAATCAGGGATGAACAATTCTCGCAATCGCATTTTTCCAGCCGTCATAGAACGCGTCCGTTTGTGTTTTATTTAATTTAGGCGAAAAACTGGTTTGCGCGCTCCAAAGGTGAGTAATTTCTTCGAGTGATTGATAAATTCCAGCGTGTAATCCCGCCAAAAATGCGGCGCCTAGCGCGCTTGTTTCAATGCAGCGTGGTCTTTGCACGGTTGTGTTTAACATATCAGCAAGAAATTGCAGCATCCAACTATTGGCCGACATGCCACCATCGACACGTAAAAAAGTAACGTGATCACCCATTAGCGTCAGAAGATCTCGTGTTTGATAACAAACTGCTTCAAGGGCTGCACGCGCAATTTGAGCGGGACCACTTTTGCGTGTCAGTCCAAGCAATGCGCCACGTGCATCAGGATTCCAGTGAGGTGCGCCAAGTCCTGTAAAAGCAGGAACTAAATAAACGCCTTCGGTATCCGGAATGCTACGCGCAAGCAGTTCCGTTTCATCAGCGGTTTTAATTAATTTTAAAGTGTCACGTAACCACTTAACGGTAACGCCTGCTGAAAAAATACTGCCTTCTAATCCATAAGTGCATTTGCCATTTAAACGATAGGCGATGGTCGATAATAAACGATTTTGGGAATAAGTGGGTTCCAGGCCGGTATTTAAAAGCATAAAACAACCCGTACCATAAGTACTTTTAACCATGCCAGGTTCAAAACAGGCTTGTCCAACCGTCGCAGCTTGCTGATCGCCTGCAACGCCAGTGATTGGGATTTTTTCGCCGAGAATTTCTTTATCGATTTCACCGAAATGGGCGCTGCAATCTTTCACTTCGGGTAAAAGTTGTTCGGGAATATTCAGTGCGGTTAAAATTTCTTTGTCCCAAGTTTGCGTATGAATATTAAATAACATTGTGCGCGAGGCATTGGTTGCATCGGTTGCATGAGATTTTCCTTTGGTTAATTTCCAAAGTAAAAAAGTATCGACTGTGCCAAAGGCTAATTCACCGTTTTCAGCTTTTTTGCGCGCATCAGGAATCGTTTCGAGTAACCACATGATTTTGGTCGCAGAAAAATAAGGGTCAAGCAAGAGGCCGGTTTTTTCCTGGAGTTTTGATGCAATGTTTTCAGCGCTTAATTTTTTGCAAAGTTCACTAGTACGTCGATCCTGCCAAACGATCGCAGGATAAATTGGTTGACCCGTTTGTCTGTCCCAAATAATAGTTGTTTCCCGCTGATTGGATATGCCAACGCAGGCAATATTTTTTGGTGAAAGAGCGCTTTTTTTTAAAACTTCGCGGCAACATAGAATAGTATTTTCATACATTTCGTTAGCATCTTGCTCAACCCACCCTGAGCGGGGAAAAGATTGTTTTAAATCGACTAGATGTTGGCTGACTAAAGTGCCGTTTTTGCTAAAAATAATGGCGCGCGAGCTCGTCGTGCCTTGGTCTATGGCGAGGAGATAGTGCTGAGTCATGGCTTCCTTAGGATTGTGTTTGTGATTTATTAACAAGTATAAATGAATCGTGCAGATTTTGTCATGCCAGGGAAAGCAGGCATGATAATTTAAGATACAAAATTATGAAGCAGCTATTTTTTTGTACCTGTGGCGCCGTTTGTTAAAAAATGCGAGAATAATTTTCTGATTTCAGTTGGATTTTTCTTATGCGGCCCTCTTTGCTATTTCCCTTATTATTAGTTTTTTATGAAATGGGCGGCTATCTTTCTAATGATATGTATCTGCCAGCTTTGCCCAGCATGATGACTGAGTTAAATATCTCGCAGGCTCTGGTTCAGCTGACACTAACGACCTGGTTTTTAGGCTCTGCATCGATGCAGCTTATTGTAGGGCCGCTTTCAGATCGATTTGGGCGAAGGCCGATTGTGTTATTGGGTGGAATTTTTTATGTCATTACATTGTGTATCTGTGCGTTAACAAGCGATATTCACACGATGCTGCTTGCGCGATTTATTCAAGGGGTGATGGTATCGGTTGTAGTTGTTGCAGGTTATGCGAGTATTCATGAGCTTTATGATCAAACTCATGCGATCCGAGTGCTTGCGACCATGAATAGTGTCATAGTGATTGCGCCTGCGTTTGGGCCTTTGGTTGGAAGTGTGCTGCTGAATTTTATGGATTGGCGAGGGTTATTTTGGATATTGGCGATTTGGGCTTTTCTTGCGACGTCTCTGCTCGCAAAATGGATGCCTGAAAGTCATCCGGTAGAAAAACGTCAACCTTTAAATCTGAAAAAAATTACCAAAAATTATTTTACCATTCTCACAACGTGGCGGTTTAACACCTTGATGTTATCGTTTTGTTTTACTTTTTTAGGATTTATTGCTTGGCTGACGACAGGGCCTTTTATTATTTCGCAAGAATTTCATAAAAGCGTGTTGGTTTTCGGTATTTGTCAGACGATAATTTTCATGTTTTATATCGGCGCGAACCAACTCGTTAAAAAATTAATGGAAAAATTTAGTGTACAGACGCTCATTTGGTTTGGACTGAGTGTCACGGTCCTGGGTGGAATAATTTCTGTCGTATTTACGTTGTTATTTCCCGATTTTTTGCCGGGATTAATTATTGGCATGAGTATATATTCGCTAGGTAGTGGATTTTCATTTTCACCACTCAATCGACTGGCAGTAGAAGCAACTAATGAACCCATGGGCGTGCGGATTGCAATGAGTTCTACTTACATGACACTGTTTGGAGTGTTAGGAAGTATCTCAGGCAGTCTTTTTTATACGGGAGCGATGAGTTCATTGGCTTATGTTTTATTTGCTACCGGTCTATTAGCAATGATTTTTAGAATGTTGACGAATTTGCGCCCGATGGTCGAAAAAATTTAAAAAAACTATTTTCAAAAATAATTTTAAACGTTAGAATTTGGATTTTCCTGCCTCGCAAAAAAATTCTATCTTTCAAATAAAAATAATAAGGACGCCTCTATGCATTCCGCGCAACGCATATTACAAACTGTTTTTGGATATTCGGATTTTCGTAACAATCAAGCGGCCGTTATTCGGCACATGATTCAGGGTAATGATGCTTTAGTTTTGATGCCGACAGGTGGTGGCAAATCACTCTGTTTTCAGATTCCTGCGATGGTGCGTGAAGGGGTTGGTATTGTGGTTTCACCTTTAATTGCATTGATGCAGGATCAAGTGGATGCTTTATTGCAACTGGGCGTCAAAGCAGCCTTATTGAATTCAAGTCTCGATGCGAAAAGTGCGATTGAAGTTGAAGAACGATTGCTAAATGGCGAATTGGATTTGCTTTATGTGGCGCCTGAGCGATTGCTCACGCCGAAATTTTTGCAACTCATCAAACAAGTCAAAATCGCATTATTTGCGATTGACGAAGCGCATTGCGTTTCACAATGGGGACACGATTTTCGGCCAGAGTATATTCAGCTTTCTGTGTTGCATGAGCAATTTCCGAATGTCCCGCGCATTGCGCTGACTGCAACAGCGGATGAATCGACTAAACGCGAAATGATTGAAAAATTAGGATTAGCTTCCGCGCGTCAATTTATTTCGAGTTTTGATCGTCCGAATATTCGATACACGATTGTCCCAAAACAAAATTCGCGGCAACAATTACTGGATTTTCTAGAAGAAAACCATAAAGGCGATGCGGGAATAATTTATTGTTTATCGCGCAAAAAAGTCGAAGAGTTATCCGAATGGTTAGTTGAAAAAGGCTGGGATGCGCTTCCTTATCACGCGGGATTGTCCACTGCGGTTCGACAAAAAAATCAGCGGCGATTTATTCGCGAGGAAGGGTGCATTATCGTTGCAACCGTTGCATTCGGTATGGGAATTGATAAACCTAACGTGCGATTTGTAGCGCATCTCAATTTACCGAAAAGTATGGAAGGCTATTATCAAGAAACCGGTCGTGCTGGTCGCGATGGTTTGCCTGCTAATGCATGGCTTGCCTATGGTGTGACCGATGTTGTGATTTTGCGACAGATGTTAGGTGATTCTGAAGCCACTGAACAGCGCAAAAGAGTGGAGCGTAGTAAATTAGATGCCTTAGTTGGATTTTGTGAAACGACTTTATGTCGACGATTAGTGCTGCTGAATTACTTCGGCGAACATTTTCAGGCGCCCTGTCAAAATTGTGATAATTGTCTGCAGCCGGTCGCAACTTGGGATGGAAAAATTGCCGCGCAAATGGCGCTTTCTTGTGTTTATCGAACGGGACAGCGTTTTGGTATTAAACATTTAATTGATGTGTTACTTGGAAAAAATACGCCGCAAATTGAGCGGTTTGATCATGATAAGGTTTCAACTTTCGGCATTGGCAAAGCGCATTCGCAATCTGAATGGCAGAGTATCTTTCGTCAATTAATTACAGCGAATTTATTAACCGTTGATGTGGATGGGTTTGGTAGCGTGCGCTTAACACAAAAAAGTGCTCCGATATTACGAGGTCAGGAAACGATTGCATTTCGAAAAGATCCTGAAAAATCTCGACGCAAATCAAAATCGTCTGAGAAAAAAGAACAAAAACATCGCGCCATTCCAAATGATTCCTTATGGCAAGCGCTTAAAAATAAACGGTTGGAATTAGCGCGTGAACAAGAAGTGCCGCCTTATGTGATTTTTCATGATAGCAGCTTGATTGAAATTCATGAGAAAAAACCAAAAACCTTGCAGGAATTTGCTGAAATAAGTGGAGTTGGGCAAAGTAAGTTAAAACGATATGGGGCGGTATTTATTAAGCTCATGCGGGAAGCTTTATCATTATCGACTAGCTAATTTTTTGTACAGAGCCTATTATTAATATTAGGGAGATCATAACGTTTAGGAGGGAGGAGTTCTTATAATTTATTGATTTACAGAGCATTTATGAAAACAGGGCTCCGTCAATGGTTATTAGCAATTGTTTTTGCACTGATCTTAACCTCTGCACAGGATATTGTTGCCAATCGAGGGCATGGGGGCGGCGGTTGGCATGGAGGCGGTTGGCACGGAGGTGGCTGGCATGGAGGTGGTTGGCATCGTCGAGGAGGTGTTTATATTGGTGTGGGAGTTTATCAGGGCTATTATCCCTATTATTATAATAATTACCCAGCTCAATGCGTAGTTATCCGCGGGCATTATAATTATTATGGATATTGGGTGCCGACTCACACACAATGCTGATATATGAGGTTGGTTGCAAAAAAATGAAAATATATCTAACTGATATAGGTTTTTTTTTGTGGTGTGGGTAAAGTGCAATTTACGCTAGTTTTGTTTTTAATTTGGGATCGACTGTTCTGTCATTGGATGAATCGGAGTCTTCTTTAAAAAATTCTTTTAATCCTGGGGTTTCTAAATCCAATTGGGTTTTTGATAAAAATTGATTTCTTGATAACAGCCGCCATGTTTCAATTTTTGCAGCATCTTTTTTTATCGCAGCATCGAATAAACCTGTTTCAACTGCTCCATAGAATAAACTATTTTGTTTTAGAATTGGTTCAGGATTTTTTGAGGGGAAATAAGGGGCGACTTCAAATTGTCTGCTTAATGCGATTGATTTGTCGGTATCAGATTCAAAGGGGGCTCTTTCGGTGATCTTTGCGTCTGGGGTTTTTCGAGTCGTAAAGCCTTCTTTAAAAATGACTTCGGGTGATCTTGTATCGCTGCGGAAGAATAGTCTTAGCATAGGATTCTAAGAAGGTTATGATGTAGTAATTGTATTAAACATTACCATTTTATTAAATAAATATCAATTACCTTTCAGATTGTATCGATTTAAATTATGATAGGATGAGCTGTAAATTCTATTAGAGAGGGTAATATGAGTAGACTAAGTATAAAATTAATGGGTGCATTGGTTGCGATATTCACATTTTCGATGTCAGCATTTGCTGCCGACAACGCGCCTGTTTTTTCATCTCCAAAAAATAAAATCGTTGTGACAGAACAAAATCCTGAATTCACGATTACTTTAAAATCGAATCCGACAACGGGGTATTCTTGGGATGTTGCAAAAATTGATGACTTAATATTTAAAAACACAGGTCATAAATATGTTGCACCCAACACAAAATTAATGGGCGCTTCTGGTTATGAAGTGTGGACCTTTAAAGCTATTTATCCTACGACTTATAAATTCCGCGTGAATCAAGTGGGTCATGTGGTGATGGAATACAAAAGACCGTGGGAGAAAAATGAAAAGCCGACGGTTGTTGAGCACTTCATGATTGTTTTGAAGAAATAAATTTAAAATTGGGGTCAGATCTGGTTTTAAAAATATAGCCGCTAGCCCGATCTGATCCCTAGATTTATACCTTGGCTTTTGGACCATCGTCATCGGCTTTAGGAGCATTCAATGTTTTTGTCGTTTCAGCTGATTTCGGTTCTACAAGGGTAACTTTCACTTCCGTCTGAGATTTATCTTTTGGTGGGTCGATCGGTTGTGGTCTAGCCTGCAACCCTGCAAAGGCAATAATGGTAGAATTTGAAGAGACAATTTTTGACTGATTTTCCTTATTTATTTCCTGTTCGATAGATTGGATTGTTTCTGCCAGAATTTTGCAACATTCTGCTCGAATCGCTGTTTGTTCAAGACTCTTTGCGTATTGCAATACCTCTCTGACATCTGAAAGTATTTTATCTAGAGGTCCGTACGGCAAATTGGGAGGTCTGTCGAGAGTGTAATGTAAAAGTTCGCGCAATTGAATTAAATTTTCATCCCTAACTGCCTTTAGCAATTCTTCTATAAATAAATTGTCACAATCGAGATCTTGTATGTGTGTGTTGTAATATCTCTTCAAGATGCCAAGATCTTTAATAGTCGCGGTACTTAGATCTTCATCTTCTACATAATTAAAATAATCAGATGATTTAGTATCAGTCGGTTGCCAAACAGCGACTATAATATCGTATGCCGAACAAGTGTGAAATTTTTCTGGATAGGGATAAGCAATTTTGCTATTTAACTGTCCCTCAAACATTTTTTCTGTTTTTTCCCAATTGGAAAAAAATTTTCTGAAACTTTCTTTTGCGCGCGCGGTTTTGGGTGGAGAATACATCATCCAACATTCGGGGTTGTGTTCGTTGGCACTTGTTTTTTGATCTGGGATGTTAAAAGTATTGAATGAGGGCAAGCTCATTGAAGATAAGATGGGTCTCACATTAGTGTCACAAAAATATCCGCCATTGCTTACCAATAGAAAAATAGAAAAGGCTTCTTTGACTGTTGTTCTGTCTCGCGCAGCATTTCTGGTCTCGGCTAGTAATGTTTTCATGATAGTTTGAAATTGTTCAGCGGCTTCTTTCAATTCAGGGTCTTTCAAGCAAGATTCGACATGAGGCTCAATCGCTTTGACAGTGATGCCATGTTTTTCAAGTTGATCTTGATAGAATTTTAATTGTTTATCTAAACACCAAAAAACCACTGGATTTGTTTTATTTGCTTTTGCCATCGCAATGGGCCCAGCAACATCATGTCCGGGCACACCCATTGGATAAGTGGGTGGATCGCCTACAAAGACATAATTAACAGCATCTTTTGATTCGCTTGATTCGTTATGCAGCATAAGTGGCCAGATTATATTAAAATGATCAAATTGGTTCTAATTTAAGTTTAACACAAGTGGGTATTTTAATTAAGTGATTTAAAACAAGAGGTTATATCGGCAGAAAAACCACTCTTTAGTATTTTTTTTGCGAAGGAAAATTTATGCATTTACTGATATCATAATGTTCATTTTTGCTAAACAGCGAGGATGAATGTAATGAAAGAAAATCAAGCTAGTCTCACAAAATGCTCAAAACCTCTAGAACCAAATCAAGAGCAAATTGCTCATTATAAACATAAATTGCAATATGAAATTGATTCATGGGATTTGCATCAATCGATTCAGAATAAAGAACCTATTGTAATTATCGATGCTCGCTCATTCGAAGCTTATAAAAATGAGCATATTCCAGCGGCAATCAATTTCCCACATCGCAGTATCACTAAAGAATCGGCAGAAGAGCGCCTGGATTTTTCAATACAATATGTGACTTATTGTGATGGGATTGGTTGTAACGCTTCAACAAAGAGTGCCTTAAAACTCGCAGAATTAGGTTATAAAGTTAAAGAATTAATTGGTGGCATTGATTGGTGGAAGCGGGATCTTTATCCTACTGAGAGTTTGCTTTCTGATGCGGAGGAGCAGCAGATAACTTGTGGATGTGAGGGTTAGTCGTAAATCCTGGCCTTCAGGTCAACTTAATTAATAAGCACCTTAATTCGAAAGGGTTTAAAAGTTACAGAGATTTGATGGAAATTTTTTTACCCCGCTTGCGGTTTTTGATTATTTTAACCAACTCGGGAGCGAGTGCTTCTTCCATAGGACGCATTCTGCGGATATCTTTGCGAGTTAATTCGCGCACCTCGCCGTCTTTGGTTGTTAATGGTTTTTTTTCATATCGTGTTCGCTCTCAATTATTCGGCTTCATGAAGCTAAGTCCAGATATGATTGCGAATTTTTATAACCCGTATCAACATGGCCGTATCTTCATTATATTGCTCTTGTTCTATTTCATGTGAATTTTTCAGCATATTTCGCAATGTAACTGAATCTTCTTCAGACTTGGGTTTCTTTCGAAAACTTTCAGAGTGTTGAGTCCATCCACTGGCGTCATAGGGATCAGGTCGTTTGGATCTTTCTTCTTTCCACCATTTGTAAAGCTTTAATATTTCTTCTGCAGCCAAAGCTTGTGGGGTAGGTTGTCCATATTTGAGATCCGTTTTATCCATCCAATCTTCATCATATTTTAACTGCGAAGCCCAATTAAGATATTCGAGGCCTGCTTCAGAATTTCGCCATGCTCTTATTTTTAAAAAAGTACGAAACCAAGGAGTTTTATATTTTTTTTTGTTTTCTTCTGAGAAAACTACGCTCATCCAAGCAAGTTCTATTTCGACAAAATTAATTAGTTCATCAAAAACCGAATGAAGCAAGCGATTATCGAAATCGTGCCATTCTCCTCGCTTAAGTTTGGAATTGAGAGCATGACTTTTTGTAATCCAGCGATTGTTAATATAAAAAAGTAGAGCTTTATATCGATTTACTGGCCAGAATATAAAATCTTGTAGATAATCAAGTCCCTCTTCGGCTAGCCAATAGCGAAATGTTTTTGTTTTGGCTGCTTTTTCCCAGTCGTGCCATTGTTCTTCTGTGCCAACCAAGGGTTTGTTTGTGCCACGTATCCAATCTGCTAATTTGCTGCTAGACCAATAATTTTTCATATGTATCCTTCGAGCAGTTTAAAATATCTATAGCTAATCGATCGTTAACTCATTTTTCTTTTTTTTGATGCCGCTTCATATATTCTCTACAAGCCTGATTCATTAAAGACTGATATTTCTTTGCAGCATGTTTAAACCAATCCAGCACATCAGCATCAATGCGAATAGTAATTTGTTGCTTAATCGGACGATAAAATTTTCTTGCAACAGCATGCTGCCAGTCAGTTACTTCGGGCGCATCAGGATCGCTCAAATCAACTTTGCGATGTTTCAGCGCGTTAATTTCTCTTTTCATGTCTTCGGTTATTCGCCCGGTCCGAGATAATGTGAGTGATTTTTTCGCCATATTCATTTTCTTCATGAGTGATGTTATTTGATTCTAACATGAGTAATTTATTATTGTAACTACAAATATGAATTACAATCAATTTTGAAGAAAAAATTGTTGAATAAAATTGTGATTAGAGTATCGCTGACGATTGAGTGGATAGAAAAAATCTTGAAAAAATTATTTTGAATCAGGCCTACCATGAATAAATCTGGCAGCTAAACTTGTTAAAGCGGTAACGCTAAGAGCAGCCGATGCCCATGATTGGCCAAAACATCCTGTGATTATTGCTCCTGTTATACCTAAAATCGATATGACTAACGCGAATATTTGACCAAATTTAGCTTCTGTGTCTCGTCTCATTTGATGATTAATTTGGGCATCAAGATTTTTATTCTCTAATGCAATTCTATGATCATTTTGGATTGCAGTTAATTTTATTATTTGCTCTACCAAATCCGGATTAATTTTTGCATATTGACTTAAGATTTCAGGAGGTGGAAAAGGACTAGTATATTGCAAAAATTGAGCTAATCCTTGAATCGGTTTATCAGATAAATTTTTATGTGGTTGTTTTATTTCCAAGTTGTTTTTTTCTTTGACATTCATTATTTAAACTCAGGATGTTCTTTTTTAATAATTTTGATTGCTTCCCACATGTCGCTAGCTATTGCTTTTAAATTAGCATCAAAAGCTTCTTCGTTGGATAATATTTTTGGCAATGTTGGCGCATCATTTTCGGTGGGAAATAAGCTAATTGTGCCCATGCCTCTTAGAAATTCTCGAATCATTTTTGACTCCTTTTATTATTAAATTGTAACAATCATTTAATGATTTTACTAGGTATGTAATGAGAGAAGTGAGTGCTCCTCGAGCTGGAACTTTGAGTTATAATATTAATATGATAATAACGAGTAATAATATGCGCATTCTTATGCTTGTATTCATCTTATTCCTCACGCCAAATGTGCTAGCCTTACCGTGTGATGAAGATGAGCAGATCAAAGATGCATTAATTAAGCAATCTATACATGATTACTTGAAAAACTTTGGTAACTGTCCATGCCCCTACTGCGAAGATAAAGATGGTCATTTATGCGGCGGTAGGAGCGCGTGGTCCATAAACGGCGGAAGAGAGCCATTATGTTATCCATCAGATATTACGAAGAAATGATTTAAACTATCGAAATAATTTTATTGGACTATTAGAAATTAATAAGGACTAGGAATCCAATATGCTTTAAATATAAAGGGATATTTAAATGAAACTAAATGGTTGGCAACGTCTATGGGTTTTAGTATCAATTATATATCTAATTCCAGTTGTATTTATTACTCTTTCGGCATTACCTACTAAGAACCAAATTTATCAAGAATGGTATTATGAAATTTTTAGATATGCCAAGCATTATTCTGATTTTCAAAATATATCTTCTTATGATTATCAAGTATCTCATGAAAATTTATCAATCTATGAATTAATTCAATCAATTGAATTACAATTGAAGCCAGTACCTAATCAAGATATGGTACTAGCAAATAGCAATATAAAAATCCCATACGATGTATTGGTTCATCAATATAATGACAATGTAATTTCGATTCATGATAAATATACAAATGATTTAAATAAATTGCACATAAATCAGGCTAAGATTGCACTAACTTGTCTTGTGATTCTTTGGATTATTCCTTTGTTAATTATATATCTTCTTGGGAAAGCAATAGGATGGGTCTATAGAGGTTTTAAAAGTAGCGACGATAATTCTTAATTAATAAAATAAATTTTTACGTTTGTATGTTTTTAAACTTGTTATTCGGGGTGCTATGATTATTGGCATTATTGGAATTTATAAAATATCCAAACAAGTATCACCCTTGGTAAAAAATAACGCTATACTATCTTCTTTTTAAAAGACGGATGAGAAAGATAATCTTTGAAATAAGAATCAAGATTTGAATTATTATTCCCAAGTAATGTGTTAAGCAATGTTTCCAACTCAGTATTGGTTGTGGGATGGAGAGGGTCTATGTTTTCTTCTATGTTACGCAATAACGCTGCGATTTCTTTACCAAATAAGTAAGCAGACTCTGAAGTTAATTCCTTAATAATGGCTTTATTATTCGTTAAAAAATTAGCTATGGGTCCCGCCAATCTTCCATGTATGGCGTCATTCATTTGGTAGATTGAACTTCTAAGTTTGTAATAGAGCTTATATCGATTATTAAATAAACTTAGCGAAAATGCGCGTTGAGAAACTAGCCAGGAACAAATTGCAATAAAAATCGCCACTACTGAAAGGGTAAGTGTTATTAATTTTATTAGGCAGGCATCCATATTCCGTCCATTAACAAGTGTACTCCTTTAAAGTGGGAAAGACCCCAGTCATTTTAAATAAAGTGCCCATGGAAGTGCCCATTTAGAAGAAAGGAGTTTGTATTTTAGGTTCAGAAAAACCGCCAGCCCTTGCTATTACTGGCTCCCCGAACTGGACTCGAACCAGTGACCCATTGATTAACAGTCAATTGCTCTACCGACTGAGCTATCGGGGAATGTACAAGTGCATTGAGTGTGTGATACTAATATTGCTCGAGCTCGACGTCAATATTTTTAAATAAAATTTCGAAGTGGACTAATTTAATGCCATTTTCCAGCCTAAAAGGGAAATGACGGGCAAGGAGATGCTTATGCAAAGACAAGGTCTGCAGCAGGGGCACGGTGGAGCGATTCTTTTTTCGCGTATCAAAATAACGGATACCTATCTTGAATTTTTAACCCATGTGACGCGCTTTAATAACCAGGTTACATTAGAAAATTGCAAGTTTGAGCAAAGCATCATCCCGGGATTTAGACATTTTTTAACAACCGAAAATGGAAAAAAAGTTACCATTGACGAAGCAACACGCTCCCTTTTGGATAGTTACAAACAACCTTCAAAAAGTGACTGGAAAACCGAGCCAAGAGTGGTTGGAAAAGTGCCCCTGAAATATTTCAATCGAAAAGAGTTAGAACAGGCGAGGGATGAGTTAGGAATCGAACCGCCCGAAGAACCCGCTGTTCCAAAACTGAATTTGGAAATTTTGTCGGCACCTTCTTCGCCGCAGATGAAAGGAATGACGCCGCTCGGAGCTCATTCTAAATTCTCGGAATCAAGAGGCCTTAAAGGTTTTGATAGTTCATCGCCTCTTGCAAGACTGATCAGTGAGGCAAAATCTTCAACGACACCGAATGGAAAAAAATCACAAGGGAGCACCCCGCAAGCCGCGCGGAATACTCCCCAAGGGCCGCTTTCACCCTTATCGCTTGCGGGAGGATCAACCTAATTTTTTAATCGCTTCCTGCATGCGCTGCATGGCTTCTTTGATTTTTTTTATGCTGGTGGCATAAGAAATTCGAAGATAGCCCGGTGCACCAAAAGCCGAACCCGGAATTAAAGCAATTTCAGCTTCATTTAAAAGATATTCTGCAAGCTCGATGTCATTATTCACTTTGGAAGAATTTTTAATAACACCTTCAAAATTGGGGAAAGTATAAAAAGTCCCATCGGATGGCAACACTTTCACACCTGGAATTTTTTGCAATTCCGCAAGAATATAATCATGTCGTTCATGGTAAGCATTAGTCATTTTGGCAATACAAGATTGATCGCCCGTTAATGCCTCGAGCGCTGCATATTGTGCAATACTGCAAGGATTAGAAGTCGATTGCGATTGGATTTTTTTCATCGCGGCAATGGCTTTGGCTGGGCCCGCGGCATAACCAATGCGCCAGCCAGTCATGGCGTAGGATTTGGAAACACCATTCACCACCATTGTCTGGTCAGCCAATTCAGGACATGCCATTAAAATATTTGAAAACGGTTCTTTGATCCAAAGGGTATGCTCATAAATATCATCGCTCACCACAGTGACATTCGGATAGGCGCATAATACTTCGCCTAATGCCGCTAGTTCTGCTTTCGAATAAGCAACCCCGGTTGGGTTTGAAGGACTGTTTAACACCACCAAACGCGTTTTAGGGGTAATAGCCGATTCCAATTGCGCCGGAGTAATTTTAAAATGCTGATCATAATCGGCTTTAATAATGACTGGCACCGCATCAGCCAGTTTCGCCATATCAGGATAAGACACCCAATAAGGCGCAGGAATAATCACTTCATCACCTGGATTTAATAAGGCAATAAATAAGTTATATAAACTATGTTTCGCGCCATCAGAAACCAGAATTTGATCCGGTGTGAATTTTAAATTGTTATCATGAGAAAACTTTTTAATAATCGCTTGTTTTAAAGGAGCAATACCATCCACCGCAGTATATTTGGTATAGCCTTTTTCAATGGCTTTAATGGCAGCAGCTTTAATATTGTCTGGGGTATCAAAATCGGGTTCGCCCACACTTAAAGAAATCACATTCTTACCCGCGGCAATCATTTCATCGGCACGAGCGGAAACGGCCAGGGTAGGAGAGGGTTTGATACGTTGTACACGCGCTGCTAGTTCTTTGATCATAAAAGTTCCCATTTATTTATTCTTCTGGACGGGAAGCGATTATAAGTTTTTTTCTAAAAATAAGCTATAATCTTCACGCTATGTCCAAACTATTTAAACTAGAATCCCAATTCGCTCCCGCCGGCGACCAACCTACTGCGATAAAACAGCTGATCGAGGGCGTTCGCAATGGCTTAAGCCATCAAACCTTGTTAGGTGTGACGGGGTCTGGAAAAACCTTTACGATCGCTAATGTGATCGAATCCGAACAGCGGCCCACACTAATTTTGGCACCTAATAAAACCCTGGCGGCGCAGCTTTATGGTGAGATGCAGGAATTTTTTCCCCATAATTCCGTAGAATATTTTGTGTCTTATTATGATTATTATCAGCCGGAAGCGTATGTGCCTTCGTCTGATACTTATATCGCAAAAGATGCTTCGATTAACGAACACATTGAACAAATGCGATTATCTGCCACGAAAGCATTATTACAGCGACGCGATTCGATTATTGTCGCAACGGTTTCTGCGATTTATGGTTTGGGTGATCCAGAAATGTATTTAAGCATGGTGATGCATCTTGATCGCGGTGACAAAATCGATCACCGAAAATTATTGCGTCGCTTGGCTGAATTGCAATACACCCGAAATGATGTTGATTTATATCGCGCAACTTATCGCGTGCGCGGAGATGTGATTGATGTGTATCCTGCCGAATCTGAAAAAGAAGCCGTTCGCATCGAATTATTTGAAGATGAAATTGAAAATTTAAGTTATTTTGATCCGCTGACGGGTGAAGTTTTGCGTCGGGTTCCGCGTTTAACCATTTTTCCAAAAAGTCATTATGTGACACCCCGTGAACGCGTCATCGATGCGATTGATGATATAAAAATAGAATTAAAAGATCGTCTCGCTGAATTAAATAGTTTAAATAAATTAGTCGAAGCGCAACGTTTAGAACAGCGCACGCTTTACGATTTAGAATTGATGAATGAATTGGGTTATTGTCCGGGCATTGAAAATTATTCACGTTATTTATCCGGCAGAAAACCAGGTGAGCCACCGCCAACGCTTTTTGATTATTTACCGAAAGATGGTTTGTTAATTATCGATGAATCACACGTCACGATTCCACAATTACGTGGAATGTATCGCGGTGATCGATCACGAAAAGAAACATTAGTGGAATACGGATTTCGTTTGCCATCCGCACTCGATAATCGTCCATTGCGTTTTGACGAATTTGAAGCGCGCATGCCGCAAGCAATTTTCGTGTCGGCAACGCCGGGTGAATATGAACATACTTATTCAGGCGCCATTATCGAACAAGTTGCGCGCCCAACAGGATTATTGGATCCTGAAGTTGAAGTGCGTCCTGCAAAAAATCAAGTGGATGATTTGCTTTCTGAAATTCATAAACGTCTTGAATTAAATGAGCGGGTGCTAGTTACGACATTAACAAAACGGTTAGCAGAAGATCTGACAGAATATTTAGAAGAACATAAAATCCGTGTGCGTTATTTACATTCCGATATTGAAACCGTTGAGCGCGTCGAAATTATTCGTGATTTACGTTTAGGAAAATTTGATGTGTTAGTCGGAATCAATTTGTTGCGCGAAGGATTAGACATGCCAGAAGTGTCTCTCGTTGCGATTTTAGATGCAGATAAAGAAGGATTTTTACGATCAGAAACTTCATTAATCCAAACGATCGGTCGTGTCGCGAGACATTTTAATGGTAAAGCGATTTTATACGGTGATGTAACAACCGGATCGATGTATAAAGCGATTAAAGAAACCGAACGCCGCCGTAAAAAACAACATGAATACAACATCGCGCATAACATCACACCGCGTGGTGTCCAAAAAGCCGTGCGCGATATTATGGAAGGCGCCTATTCAGAAAATTCTGTGCGCGGCAAAATGTATTCAAAAGTCTCTGAAAAAACCGCTGAATATCGTCATCTTTCGCCTGAAAAATTAAAAATAAAAATGGCGGAGCTCGAAAAACAAATGTTTGAGCACGCGCATAATCTGGAGTTCGAAGAAGCCGCTCGTGTGCGGGATTTGATTCAGCAGATTCAGCAGGATGTGATGGAAAAGTAATTCTTGACGGGAAAATCCCTGACGCATAAAATGCGCTTCATGAAATTATTTGATAATAAAATTAACAAATCGGTATTAGCCATTCTTTGCTGTGGATTCATTTCCTGTGGAACTTATGCGAATCCTCTTGTCTATATTGCAAATCCGAATCCTACAGTTAATCTGATTGAAGTAGAGGATCCCGTTCGTGGAGATTATCCACCGTATTGGATTCAAAATATCGAAGGTCTAAATTATCCCAGTTATATCTGCGTATCGCCTGATAATTTAAATGCTTATGTCGTGACCGATGGCAAAATTGCAATTATCGATACGGTGAAAACCGTCCAAACAGATTATATCGAATTAAGAAAAGATTTTACTAACCATATTCGTCAACTAGGCATTTCACCGGATGGTAAAAAACTTTATATCATCGGCCTTAATTGGGACCAAGCATTGCTTGCAACTGTTGATATCGCTTCAAAAACGATTACTAATCGATTAGTTTTACCTGAATTCCAATCCAAAAATAATTCTTCGGTGCCTGAAGCATTAGGGATTACACCCGATGGCAAAAGAGCAATTGTTCTGCTCAAACAAAAAGATCGTGATCCGATGAATTCCGCGCTCGCAGTGATCGATCTTGATAATCAAAAAGTGTTAGATGTGATTAAATTACCCGGTGTAGGACATCGACTCGTCATGACACCCGATGGGAAAAAAGCTTATATCCCTATTCATGATGGTGGATATGTTCCAGATTATGATAATGAAGGAGATGATCTCCTCAATTCCGGGGATACCATTCGAAATCTTGTCGTCATTGATCTCACCACTGATACCATCAAAACAACTCTGCCTATGGTCGGTGTGGGTGATATTGCTATTACCAATGATGGCAAAAAAGCTTATGTGCTTGCGACTGACAGAATTACTGTAGTAGATACTGCAACCGATACGGCTAGCAGTTTCTCAATTCCGGGTGGAAAACATCATCGAATTGGCGTTACTCCCGATGGAAAAAAAGCTTTTCTGACTGAATATGATGAAGATGGCGGTAATTTAATGCCTGTCATCGATTTAACATCTCAGCAAGAACTTTACACGGTGGGTGATCGTTCACCTTTTTCAGAATGTATTGTTTTTCTAAATCCACCGAGCGCGAAAAAATCCCATTCCTAACATTTTTTTTAAAATGAGTTCTTATGAAATCGATTAAATTATTTTTTATCTTGTTTTTATTTTCAGGTGCAGCGGTTGCAGATACCAATGCCCTTATCTTAGTTAGTAATCAAGATGGCACGCAGTGGACCCAGGAAATATCTGGATTGTATCCATTGGCGCATAATGTCGATAATTTAAGCCGGATAGCTCAGTACAATAATAATTTCATCACAGTAGGAGACACCGGCGTTTCTTGGATGGCCAGTTTAGGATTTTATAGTCTGGATGGTGTGAATTGGAATTCATCGACTTTTCAACACATGCCAAGCACGATTTCAGGCTTAGCCGTTAATAATCAAGGATGGGTGGCTGTTGGTGGCGATTCGAGTGGAAATGCTCAGTTGGCTATCAGCGGGGATATCGATAATTGGCGCTTTACTTCGATTAGTTATGATCAATGCGCTTCTGTCAAAAAAATCAATGGCGTTCAGGCTAACGATTCGACTTTTCTAGCTTTTATTTCTTGTCATAATTATGGCCCGGACGCTACGCTTCCTACACTTTTAACCAGTACCAATGGTCTAGATTGGTTCCGAACACAAACAACGTTGCCACCGGAAATGCAAGATGAAAAAGCCAGTTTTAATAATGCTTATTGGGATGGAAAACAGTGGATCTTGTTTGCGACAAAAGCGGATAACACACCGTTGCTTTATACAACATCGGATCTCAAAACATTAACTCCAATTGCGCTTCCTGCTGAAATTAATTCATTACAAAGTATTTCAACGAATGACGATCTGTGGTTAATGACGGGAACTTATAATAATGCAGGCAATAATGCTGCCGTTATTTTATCGAGTAAAGATAAAGGCGCTAGCTGGACACTGCAAAAAACGTTTCCGGTTGCGATTATGCAATTCAATAAAATTACCCGCAATGATACGACATGGATGGCAGTTGGTAGTGGCGGGCAAATTCACAATTCGTTTCCTGTTGTTTTAAGTAGTAAAGACGGAACAAATTGGCAGCAAGCGTCTTTACCTTGGAAAGCCATCGGTGCATCTGATAATGTCGCGCTGAATGACATTGTGTGGGATGGAAAAAGATGGATTGCTGTCGGCAGTTTCGATCAAAATGCTACAGGTTGTCTTGCGTTAAATAAAATTGGTCATTGGGTTGGCCCACTGTCTTCTACAGAGACGACCGATCACATTAAAGTGACGGATCTTTCTATTTCTGTTGATCCTTCCAAAAAAACCAATAGCAGTTTTAACATCAATAGTTCAATTCAATATGACGATGATTATACTTCAGGATGGATGCTAGGAACTTTTTACGGTACCTGCAATGAACATGATGATGGTTCTATTGATTTTAGTATGGCTATGGATAGTTGGTCCATTTCTGGAACCCGAAAAAGTCCTGCTGATTTGCAATTGGCGCTGAATGCTAAGCTTGCAGATAATTTTTCTGATCAAGGGCATGATTATAGTGGAACGGTGACGCCGAAAGATCAGCGGAAGAAGAAACGATAATATTTCTTCGTCATTGCGAAGCACGGCTCGCAATGACGGATATAGTCCTGAACATTTAAAGAGGCTTGTTCGCTCAACCCGCCTTTTTGATAATCTAAAATTTTATCCAAACAAGATCAAAAAGTCGCACCGATTCGAGATTTTGTTCAGTGGATCTGATTGAAAAATAGAAGAAAATAAAGTCTTAAGCTTTTCTTAAGATCATCTTCTGTATAATCACGGCCGATTACAATTAATTAAAAATGGCCTTTTATGCAAAGACTCCAGCTGCGCAAACAAGCGCATAAAGCCACACCAAAAGTTTCTTCGACTCGTAAAGTTGAGATCGCATTATCTCCTCTGTCGGTAATGAACGATGGTAAAAATAAAATTTTTCCTCTTTTAAAACAATCTAGTGCTCAGCAGAAAAAATTATTAAACAAATTAGCAGCCATCGTCTTGGAATTTCTAATTGTTACTTGGCGAACTGAACAGGATAATCTTCATCGTCATTTATTTGTGAAAAGTGCTTTAAGCCAGGCTTCTGAGGCAATACAGGGTTTTTTCAAACAAAATGGAATGATCGTTGATAAGGATGACATATCGAAGATGGCAGAAAAAATATTTGAGGATTTTCTGCCCGCCGCGGAGATACTAAATAATACTGCTTTAGTAGAAGCAATGGTACTTGATGCTCAAAAATATATGAGAAATCAGATGATCAAGAGCGGGTTGCGCTCTCTTCGTCAAACAGAAATGTATTTAGAACAAAAATGGATAATTCAAGGTGCATTAGATAAAATAAAAAAGGAAGACAAGTTAAAAAAACAAATTTTGAAGGAAGCGCTCGAACTACGACAAGACATCAATTTGTATGATAAGAGATATCGTTCAGGGCCATCAGTACTTCCCATAGGAAATACACTTGATGAGCTGGATGCAAATGTAGCTGAGTTCGCACTTAAACTTCAAGAAGGCGATCTTATGGCTAATGCGCAAGCGGGGCACGGCTTAGAGCTTGTCGCTGCCATCCTTATGTTTATTGTATCATTGAGCGCATTTTATAAGGATTATTCGATTTTAGGTGGGATTACATTTTTTCTGACAATAGTGATTTTGTTAAAATTTTCTAACACTGAAACCACTAATCGAATATTAAGACCTTTCACTCGAGATTCTTTTACTGTCAATAATTTAGCGCCACGTTTTAGTGATCATATTTTAGCTTCACTCGAGTATGGAGTCGAATCATTAGGAGAATTAGTTCCCGAGAAAAAATTGCCAGAACCGCGTAAACTTCCTCCAAAGAGGGAGCCGGAAACACTTCGGACTTCATCAGGTGATAAAAAATCAGACTCTCAAACAACAAACATAGGATCTAAAACTGTTAAGATTGAAGAAAGTGAAAGTGTTGAAGAACAATTAGTTGATAAACCTTTGAATAAACTCGATCGAGCAGAAACAGCACCTGTTGCAACAAGCATAAGCCACTCATCATCAGCAGCACCTGTTATAACAAACACAGCCCGCCCACAGTCAAAAGCACCTGTCGCAAAAAATACAACCCGTCCATCACCCGATGAGGATGTTGTAAAATGGACTTATGAATCAAATAATGAATTACGTACCGTTTTTTATAATAGAAACCAGTATTTACTCCATGGAATTCCACGCAGCAAAGAACGAATAATCGAACTTTGGACGCTTTTTCCAGCTTTCACCCCACTAAATGGTTTGTTTTTTGTTCTCATTCATTCGGAAGATTTTTTTAATGCTTTTGGTAAAAAAAACCAATCACTGCATGCTAAATTTTTCATGTTATCGACCCGAGCTCAAATTGTCCCTGATGAAAAATATGAGGGATTTGTGGATTTGTCCAGTCATAATGAGAAAGAACAAAAAATGCACGTTTTAAAACGAAAGCGCTGAAACATCCGCATGGGGCATATAGAGTTTTTTGGGATGTCGTTGCTGAAGTAAAGCAACCCAATGGCAAAATAGCTTCATTACTTGGCGCACCTCGATTGGAAAAAACGCATTAGCTCTTTGAGTGTCTATATTCCAAATACTCGGGCGTCCACATTAATTCTCGTACTTTTTTTTCTATGTTATTTTTTTCTTCCGCGAGATTTTCTCGAATGGCTTCTTTTGCAACTGCAACAGCAATTTTATAGGATACTTCCCGAATTTCTGTCAGTGGCGGTAATAAATTATTTTCTGGATTTTTGATCGCAGGCGAACAAGTGGCAAGTGCTTCCGCTGCGGTCATAAACATTTCATCCGTCACTTTTTTTGCTTTAACTGCAATGAGTCCTAAACCTAATCCTGGAAAAATATAAGAATTATTGGTTTGATCAATCCGCACCAGTTTTCCATTTTTTAAAATAGGGGAAAAAGGACTGCCCGTACCGATAATGGCTTTTTCATTTGTCCAAGCCATTAATTCAACGGGTGTGGCTTCCGCATGATCGGTTGGATTTGAAAGAGGAAAAATAATCGGGCGCTCGACATGTTTTGCCATTTCGCGAACTAATCTTTCAGAAAAAATTCCGCCAATGCCAGAAACGCCGATTAAAACAGTTGGATGCACTTGTTTGATAACTTCTTCCAGAAAAATTTTTTCACCCATTTTAAAATGATAAGACGAAAGATTTTCTTTTTTCTGCGCAAACTGTTTTTGAAAATCCAGTAGATTGGCAGAACTTTCAGTTAACAATCCATCGCGATCCACTAAAAAAAACCGCTGCAACGCTTCTTTTTCAGATAATCCTTCTTTCATGATAGCTTGTTTCAAAAGATTGCTGATGCCGCATCCGGCAGATCCGGCACCAGCAACGACAATCCGCTGATCTCGTAACGGAATGCCGGTCACATGAATGGCAGAGAGTATTGCACCGACAGAAACCGCAGCCGTTCCCTGAATATCATCATTAAACGTGCACAATTCATCGTGATAACGCGCTAAAATCGGATTCGCATTTTGTTGCGCGAAGTCTTCCCATTGCAGTAACACGTTCGGAAATCGTTTTTTCACGGCTTTGACAAAAAGATCGATAAATTCATCATATTCCGCTCCCCGAATGCGATCATGATGCCAACCAATATAGAGTGGATCAAAACGTAAATCAGGATTATTGGTTCCGGTATCCAACAAAATCGGCAAGGTGTCACCTGGAAAAATGCCAGCGCACGCGCAATAAAGCGAAAGTTTTCCAATGGGAATTCCCATACCGCCCGCACCTTGATCACCTAAACCTAAAATTCGTTCGCCATCTGAAACCACAATGACTTTCACGCGATTAAAACGCGGATGTGAAAAAATTTCATCGATACGATGACGCTCAGGATACGAAATAAATAATCCGCGCGGTCTACGATAAATATGACTGTAACTTTTGCATCCCAAACCTACCGTGGGTGTGTAGACAATGGGGGTCAGTTCTTCGATATGTTCCAGCAGCAGGCGATAAAATAACGTTTCATTGGAATCCTGCAAATCCCGAAGATAAATATATTTTTCAAGCGCGGTCGGCTTACTTTTAAACGATTCATAAGAACGGGTGATCTGAATCGAAATATTGGTAATCTGCGGCGGTAAAAGTCCATTCAAGCCAAACGTATGGCGTTCTTCTGCGTTAAATGCCATCCCTTTATTCAGAAGCGGGTTAGAAATCAGGGCATAATCCGTCAATGCAACCTTAAGATAAGGATGGCCACCTTCATCTTTGCAGAATTCGTAATCCATCGGATTGCTCCTACACTCTTCTATTTTAACATAAATTTGCATTTTGCCGGGGTTCGCGTTATCGTTATCTCATTCATTTTTAAAAGGAATTAATCAATGATCCAGACCATTGTGACCTTTTTGATTGTAGCGATTGTTTCTTGGTTGATTGGTTTTACAAGTCTTGCGTTTGCAGCCGCTGAAATTGCCCGATACGTTTTTTACATTTCAATCGTGTTATTCGTGGGGAGTGTGGCTTTTTATTTAATGAAAAAACCGACGAACAAGATGTAATTTAAGTGACTCATTTCACGTAAATTTCTTGCGTCAAAAAGCCAGTGATGCTATCTTTTGCCCTCGCAGAAATTTGCAGGCACGTAGCTCAGTGGTAGAGCATCACCTTGACATGGTGGTGGTCGTTGGTTCGATCCCAATCGTGCCTACCATCTTACTTAAAGAAAAATTGGTTATGCTAATGATTACTCTTCCGGACGGAAGTCAAAAAAAATTCGATAAAGCCGTAACGGTTGCTGACGTTGCGTCTAGTATTGGCGCAGGTCTTGCAAAGGCCGCTTTGGCTGGCGTCGTTAATGGCAAGCTCGTCGATACGTCTTATTTAATTGAACAGGACGCGACCCTTTCTATTGTCACCGACAAAGATCCCGCCGCGCTCGAAGTCATTCGCCATTCCACCGCGCATTTATTAGCGCAAGCGGTCAAGGAATTATTTCCAACCGCGCAAGTGACCATTGGTCCTGTGATTGAAGATGGATTTTATTATGATTTTGCTTTTGGTCGTGCATTTACGCCCGAAGATTTAATCCAAATCGAAGAAAAAATGCAGGAACTCGCCAAAAAAGATTTTCCTGTTTCACACAAAGTGATTTCGCGTGATGAAGCCATCAAATATTTTCACAGTATTGGCGAACATTACAAAGTCAAAATTATTGAAGATTTGCCGGCCAATGAAGTGTTAACCGTCTATCAGCAGGGCAATTTTATCGATTTATGCCGCGGACCTCATGTTCCCAGCACCGCAAAATTAAAAGCATTCAAACTCATGAAAGTTGCGGGTGCTTATTGGCGTGGCGATTCTAAAAATGAAATGTTACAGCGAGTTTATGGAACGGCCTGGACCGATAAAAAATCCCTGGATGAATACTTAAAAAATCTCGAAGAAGCCGAAAAACGCGATCATCGCAAATTAGCGAAACAACTGGATTTATTCCATTTCCAAGAAGAAGCGCCCGGCATGGTGTTTTGGCATGCCAATGGTTGGTCTATTTACCAGCAAATTAAAGATTATTTAAGCAAACGAATTTTAGAGGGTGGTTATCAGGAAATCGTAACGCCCCAATTAGTGGATTTAGAGTTATGGCGTAAATCCGGTCACTGGGACATGTTCAGCGAAGAAATGTTCACTGTCGAAGTGGATGATCGCAAATACGCGTTAAAACCCATGAGTTGCCCATGCCACGTTCAAGTCTTTAAACAAGGGTTACGAAGCTATCGCGATTTACCTTTTCGGTTAGCGGAATTTGGTTGCGTCCATCGCAATGAACCATCGGGTGCTATGCATGGTTTGATGCGAGTTCGGCAAATGGTGCAAGATGACGCGCATATTTTCTGTTTGGAAGAGCAATTACAAGAAGAGTCTTTCCAAGTTATTAAATTATTATTAGATGTTTATCGCGACTTTGGATTTAATGACGTGATCATTAAATTGGCGACCCGCCCGGATAAACGATTAGGTACCGATGAAATGTGGGACCGTGCCGAAGGTGCTTTGGCTGAATCCTTGAAAAATGCCGGCATGACCTATGAAGTTCGACCCAAAGAGGGGGCTTTTTATGGTCCTAAGATCGAATTTCATTTAAAAGACTGCTTAAACCGGACCTGGCAATGCGGAACTTTACAAATCGACTATAGCCAGCCATCCCGTTTAGACGCCTATTATATTGCCGAAGATAGCTCCAAACAGACCCCCGTTATGCTCCATCGCGCAATTTTAGGGTCTTTAGAGCGATTTATTGGTATACTATTGGAGCATTATGCGGGTAAATTACCCGTCTGGTTAGCTCCCACTCAAGCGGTTTTACTCAATATTACCGATCGACAGGCCGAATATGCCGATAAATTGGCATCATTATTGAAAAATAACGGCATTAGAGCAAAATCGGACTTGAGAAATGAGAAGATCGGCTTTAAAATCCGCGAACACACTTTGCAGTATGTTCCTTACCTATTGGTAGTAGGTGACCGTGAGGCTGAAACCCATACGGTAGCCGTGCGAACCCAGCAGGGTGCTGATTTGGGTAGTATGTCGATTGAACAGGCCATTGACCTGATCAAAGCTGCTATCGCAAAAAAGGGTAGGGTTAACGAATAGTTATTGGAGGAATGACGAATTAGCGCAGAAAAAAAACCTCGGATTAATGAGGAAATTAGAGTCCCAGAAGTCCGATTGATTGATGCTGAGGGTAATCAATTAGGTATTGTTTCCACTCGGGAAGCCATACGAATTAGTGAGGAAGCGGCTTTAGATTTAGTTGAAGTCTCTCCTGACGCCAAGCCACCGGTTTGCCGAATCATGAATTTCGGTAAATTCGCTTATCACAAGCGAAAGGCGGCAGCTAAAAAGAAACCCAAGCAAATCCAGATCAAAGAAGTCAAACTGCGTCCTGCGACAGAAGAAGCCGATTATCAGGTCAAATTGCGTAATTTAATTCGATTCCTGAGTAATGGCGACAAGGCCAAAGTGACCTTGCGGTTCCGAGGCCGCGAAATGATGCATCCTCAATTAGGGATGCAATTGATGGAACGGATTATGACGGATTTAGTTGAACATGGGATAGTGGAACAACGTCCCAAATTAGAAGGCCGCCAAATGGTAATGGTCTTAGGACCAAAAAAATAAACGTCATTGCGAGCCGCCGTTAGGCGGCGAAGCAATCTCTCAAAAGATTGCTTCGTCGCAAAAAGCGCTCCTCGCAATGACATAGTAATTATTAAGTAACTGGAGTGATCCAATGCCAAAATTGAAAACAAACCGCGGCGCCGCCAAGCGCTTTAAAGCGACAGCAAACGGTTTCAAACACCGCGCTACGGGTCGCAACCATATTTTGACGAAAAAAGCACATAAACGTAAACGTAATCTGCGTGGTAACAGACATGTTGATGGTTCAGACGTCGCATCTGTTATACAAATGTTACCGCACAATTAACGGCTGAGAGGAGACTAAGTCATGCCAAGAGTTAAACGTGGTGTCACAGCGAGAGCCCGCCACAAAAAAGTCCTGGATAAGGCAAAAGGTTATTACGGCGCGCGTAGCCGCGTCTATCGCGTTGCGAAACAGGCTGTCATCAAAGCCGCTCAATATGCGTATCGTGATCGCCGCCAGAAAAAACGCGAATTCCGTGCATTATGGATTATCCGTATTAATGCTGCGGCCCGTGAATGCGGTTTATCTTACAGCGTATTCATGAATGGCTTGAAAAAAGCCTCTATCAATGTAGACCGCAAAGTCTTAGCTGACATTGCAGTGCATGATAGAACCACATTTGCTAAATTAGCGGAACAAGCCAAGCTCTGTCTGGCTGCGTAATTGTCATGGCGAAGCGCCGTCATTGCGAGTCGCCGATAGGCGACGAAGCAATCTTTAAGAGATTGCTTCGTCGCAAAAAAACGCTCCTCGCAATGACGAAGGGATAGCTATGACCGACCTGGAAACACTCATAAAACATGCGGTTGATGAAATCCAAGGCGCAGATGACCTGAAACACCTCGATCATTATCGCGTCCATTATCTCGGCAAAAAAGGCAAACTCACCGAATATTTAAAAAACCTAGGCCAACTCCCACCCGAAGAACGTCCGCTGGCAGGTCAAAAAGTCAATGCTGCTAAACAACAAATCCAGGCGTTGATCGAAGAACGCATTCAACTATTACAAAAAGATCAAATCGCCGCCCAATTAGCCGCCGAAAGTATTGATGTCACATTACCGGGTCGTCAGCAAGCTTTAGGCAGTCTTCATCCCGTCACCAAAACCCGCGATCGCATCGAAACCATTTTTAGCAAAATGGGTTTTGACATCAAAGATGGTCCGGAAATCGAAACCGATTATTACAATTTTGAAGCACTGAATATTCCTGCGCTCCATCCCGCGCGCGCGATGGCAGACACTTTTTATTTTGAAGACAATACCGTATTGCGTACCCACATGTCGCCCGTGCAAATTCGCACGATGGAAATGACTCAACCGCCTATGCGCATGATTGCCATGGGCCGTGTTTATCGCCGCGATTTTGATTTGACGCATACGCCGATGTTTCATCAAGTCGAAGGCTTGATGGTCGATGAAAATATTACTTTCGCCGATCTCAAAGGCATTTTGACTGAATTTTTACAAACTTTTTTTGAAGCGAAAGTGCCGATCCGTTTTCGTGCTTCTTATTTTCCTTTCACAGAACCTTCCGCTGAAGTGGATATCGGTTGTCAAAATTGCGGCGGCAAAGGCTGCCGAATTTGCAAAAATACCGGATGGTTAGAAGTATTAGGCTGCGGCATGATTCATCCCAATGTTTTTCGTTTTGTGAATATCGACAGTGAAAAATACTCAGGCTGGGCCTTTGGCGCCGGCATCGATCGTTTAGCCATGTTACGTTATGGCATTACCGATTTACGGTCCTTGTTTGAAAATGATTTACGTTTTTTAAAACAGTTTTAAAAGGTTTTTATGAAAGTCAGTGAAATGTGGTTACGCGAATGGGTCAATCCTGAGTTAACTCGGGACCAACTTTGCGCACTTTTGACCATGTCCGGTCTCGAAGTCGAAGAAGTGGCGCCGGTCGCTGAACATTTTACAGGTGTTGTGGTTGGAAAAGTTTTAAAAATTGAAAAACATCCTGAGGCAGATCGTTTGCAAGTATGTGAAGTGGATGTGGGTCAAGCAAAACCGTTGCAAATTGTGTGTGGCGCGAAAAACGTTAAAGTTAACATGAAAGTGGCTGCTGCATTAGATGGCGCCGTTCTCGCCAATAAAACCAAAATCAAAACCAGCGAACTACGCGGTGTAACATCGCAAGGTATGTTATGTTCTGCCGTCGAATTAGGCTTATCAGAACAAGGCGAAGGCTTGTTGCAATTGCCGCATGAGGCAAAATTAGGTGAAAATATTTGGGAATATTTAAAACTCACCGATTTTGTAATGGATGTTTCCATTACACCTAATCGGGGTGATTGTTTAAGTATAAAAGGATTAGCACAAGAAATTTCCGCACTCGTTGAATGTCCACTGCATGTTCCAAATATTCCTTCCATCAAACCTGCCATTCAAGACACGTTAAAAGTGACCATTCATGCCGAAGAGGCTTGCCCACGTTATGTTGGACGTATTATTCGTGATGTGCAAGCGGACACAATTACTCCGATGTGGATGCAAGAACGTCTCCGCCGTGCCGGCATCCGCTGCATCAGTCCTGTTGTCGATGTCATGAATTATGTCATGCTGGAGCTCGGTCAACCTATGCATGCATTTGATTTACAGAAAATCCATCAAACGATTGATGTTCGTCATGCGAAAAAAGATGAGACACTCGCGTTATTAGATGGCCAAACGGTTACGCTCGCAGAAAATACTTTAATTATTGCAGATAAAACTTCACCGCTAGCGATCGCAGGCGTGATGGGTGGTTTGGATTCAGGCGTGACGTTGCTCACGAAAGATATTTTTTTAGAAAGCGCTTATTTTAAACCTGCCGCTGTTACGCAATCTGCGCGGAAATATAATTTAACCTCCGAATCTTCTTATCGGTTTGAACGGGGTATTGATCCGTTATTGCAAGCCCTCGCCATCGAACGTGCGACAGAATTATTATTAGAAATTACTGGCGGTAAACCAGGCCCATTAATTGAAGCTGTGACGACAAAAAAATTACCGAAAGCCACTCAAATAGAATTACGCACTGATCGCATCGCGAAAATTTTAGGAATCACCATTCCAGAAAAAACGATTGAAAAATTTTTGCAGCGACTCACTTTCGCATTCAACAAAAATTCGAATGGCTGGACGGTAACCATTCCACCACGTCGCTCGGATATCGTTTTGGAAGTGGATTTGATCGAAGAAATCGCGCGCTTGTATGGTTATAATAATATTCCCTTGCATCAAACACGATCCAAATTGGATGTGCATCCCGCCCCTGAAAATCATTTACCAACAAATCGTATTCGCCAACTTTTTTGTGATTTAGGTTTTAATGAAGCAATTACTTACAGTTTCGTTGATAAAAAAATCCAGAATTTATTTGATCCTGAATTAACGCCTAAACCCTTACTGAATCCGATCACAGCCGACATGAGCGTCATGCGCACCAGTCTTTGGCCGGGTTTAGTGAATACGCTGCTTTATAACCAAAATCGCCAGCAACCGCGCGTACGATTATTTGAAACCGGTTTACGTTTTCTTGTGACTGGCAAGGAGCTCCTACAACAGCGAATGCTAAGCGGTCTGATTGCTGGTAATGCCTTCCCTGAACAATGGGGAATCAAAAACCGCGAGATCGATTTTTTTGATCTAAAAGGCGAACTTGAAAATGTTTTTAAATTAACATTTTTATCAAATCAGTACACTTTTAAACCAGGAGTGCATCCGGCTTTGCACCCCGGGCAAACCGCAGAAATTTATCGCGGCGATGCTTATGTCGGTGTAATGGGTGCTTTACATCCTAAAATCCGTCAAAAACTGGATATTTCAGGCCAAGTGATGCTGTTTGAGCTCGTTTTAGATGAATTGGAAATGGCTCGTTTGCCGCGCCAACTCGAGGTCTCAAAATTCCCCGAAATTCGCCGCGACATCGCAATTTTAGTTGATGCCACTGTACCGGCAGGACAAATTCAGGATACAATAAAAGAAGTAGCGGGTGAGTTGTTGCAAGACATTGTTGTATTTGATGTTTATCAAGGAAAAGGGATTGCCGAACACCGCAAAAGTATCGCCCTGGCCTTGACCTTGCAGCACGTATCCCGTACGTTACGCGACGAAGAAGTTGCAGATCTCATGGAACGCGTTATAGTGGCTTTAAAAACTAAGTTCGCTGCTGAATTAAGAGGCTAACCTTATGGCACTGACGAAAGCAGAGATGGCGGAACACTTATTTAACGGAATTGGTTTGACTAAACGGGAAGCAAAAGAATTAGTCGAAATCTTTTTTAACAAAATATCTGCGGCGCTTGAAACAGGTCAGCAAGTCAAAATTTCTGGATTTGGAAATTATGAATTGCATGACAAAAATGAACGACCGGGACGGAACCCGAAAACAGGCGAAGAAATTCCTGTTTCTGCCCGTCGGGTTGTCACATTCCGCAGCGGTCAAAAATTAAGAGCACGCGTGGAATTGTATGCAGGGAATGAAGCGCAACAAGGATCTGTCAAAGAATAAACGCAATTCTGAAAGTGAATTGCCGATTATTCCTGACAAACGTTATTTCACCATCGGTGAAGTCGGTTTTTTATGCGGCGTAAAACCGCATGTGTTACGATACTGGGAACAAGAGTTCCAACAAATAAAGCCGGTAAAACGGCGTGGCAATCGACGATATTATCAATACAAAGATATCATCACGATTCGCCAAATAAGAAAATTGTTATATGAACAAGGATTCACTATTGAGGGCGCACGAGCACAGCTTGTCAACAACCCATCTGAAGTGAGCAAATCTGTTCAAACCGACGCGGTAGTTAAAAAATTAATTGCAGACCTGGAAGCGGTTTTGCAAAAATTAAAAATGGAAATCATTTAAAATTTTAAAAGATAAATGAATTCCTGCTTGAGACGAACTGCTTTCGCTTGTTCCACGCAGTTTTCTTCTGCTCCGGCTTCGTTTGCTTCCAGAGCGATTGCATTTCATGGATGAAATGCTCGAGTACATGGACGTACGCTCCCCGAGCGAGGGAAGCAAACGAAGCCGGAGCAGAAGAAAACTGCTCTAAACAAATAGGCGAAAGCAGTTCGTCTCAAGCAGGAATTCATTCAACACCACGGGGCGTGGCGCAGCTTGGTAGCGCACTTGCATGGGGCGCAAGTGGTCGCCGGTTCAAATCCGGCCGTCCCGACCATATTTTATAAGAAAAAGGATGATGCACAGTGGCAGTCGTGGATCGAGAATTAGCGACAGAAAAACACAAGGATCAGGATGGCGTGGAAAAGATTTGGCTAAAACATTATTTACCCGGCACACCTTACGAAATTAATCCTGATATCTATCCCTCTCTGATTGAAATGATGAATGAGAGTTGTGAAACCTATGCTGAATTACCCGCGTTTTATAATTTAGGTGTCACGCTGACATTCAAAGAAATCCAGGAATTATCAATCGCTTTTGCGGCCTATTTACAACAAGTGCTGAAATTAAAAAAAGGCGATCGAATCGCTGTGATGTTGCCGAACGTGTTGCAATATCCCGTTGTTCTGCTCGGTGCATTGCGTGCAGGCGTCGTCGTCGTTAACGTAAACCCATTGTATACGGCACCCGAACTTGCATTTCAATTAAAAGACTCAGGCGCTGAAACCATTGTTGTACTCGCGAATTTTGCGCGCACTGTTCAAGATGCGTTAAAAACGGTGAAATTAAAAAATGTGATTATCACACACATCGGTGATTTTTTCTCGCTTCCGAAATCGTTGCTTACGGATTTTTTCCTAAAATACATCAAGAAAAAAATTCCAGCTTGGCATATTTCAGGCACGATTAAATTCAAAAACGCCTTAAGCCAAGGCAAAAAATTACAATTTATGCCGGTTGCCATTGAATCGCGCGATATTGCTTTTTTACAATATACGGGTGGAACAACCGGCGTCTCAAAAGCGGCGATGTTGACACATCGAAATCTGATTGCGAATATTTTGCAGGCCGAAGCCTGGTTTGCACCATTATTTCAGTATGGCAAAGAAATCATGATCACGGCATTGCCGCTTTATCATATTTTTTCGCTGACCGCGAATTGCTTTTTCATGATGCGCATTGGTTCCATGAATGTGTTAATTACTAATCCGCGCGATGTGCCGCATTTAGTCGATGAAATGTCTAAATTTAAATTTACAGTGATGACGGGTGTGAATACGCTATTTAACGCGTTGCTGAATAATTCTGAGTTTACAAACCTTGATTTTCGCGCGCTAAAATTAACATTAGGCGGTGGCATGGCCGTGCAAAAATCGATTGCTGATAAATGGAAAGAAGTGACCAATTCAGTGCTGCTTGAAGCATATGGTTTAACGGAAACATCACCGTGCGTTTCCGTGAATCTAGTGAATCTAGATGCTTATAACGGCACGATCGGTTTACCGGTACCTTCGACTGATGTTTGTATTTTAAATGATGACGATAACGAAGTGGCGCTCGGTGAAGCCGGCGAACTCTGCATCAAAGGCCCGCAAGTCATGTTGGGCTACTGGAAAAATCCAAAAGAAACCGAAAAAGTGTTTACCAAAAACGGCTATCTACGCACCGGTGATGTCGCTTCCATGGATGAAAAAGGGTATCTGCGTCTTTTGGAACGCAAAAAAGACATGATTTTAGTTTCGGGTTTCAATGTCTATCCGAATGAAATCGAAGACGTCATCATGCGTATTCAGGGCGTGCTCGAAGCGGCTGTGATTGGCGTGCCGGATGAACATTCGGGTGAAGCGATCAAAGCCTTTATCGTGAAAAAAGATCCGAATTTAACAGCAGATGAAATTCTGCAATTTTGCCGCAAAAATCTGACAGGATATAAAATTCCAAAACACATTGAGTTTCGCAAAGAATTGCCGAAAACCAATGTCGGAAAAATTTTACGACGAGCACTGAAAAACCCACCATGAATTTTTTTGCCACAACACCCAAAGGGTTGGAATTATTACTGGCAGAGGAATTGCGTGAATTGGGAGCGGCTTCCGCATCTGAAAAATTAGCTGGCGTTGTTTTTTCAGGGGATCTTGAAGTCGCTTATAAAGCTTGTCTTTGGTCGCGTTTTGCCAACCGAATTTTGCTGCCGCTTGCAACCTTTAAAGCCGAAACCCCGGATGAATTATATTCTGGTGTGCAAACCATTTTGTGGGACGAGCATCTGGAGGTGGATGGCACGTTAACAATTCATTTTGTAAGTTCCCATTCTCAAATTTCTCACACGTTATTTGGCGCACAAAAAGTTAAAGATGCCATCGTCGATCAATTTCGAGAAAAATATCAAAAACGACCGAGTGTCGCAGATGAAAATCCGGATCTTGCGATCCATGTGTATTTGCAACGGGATCAAGCGACCATCAGTATTGATCTGTCCGGCGAAAGTCTTCATAAACGCGGATATCGTTTAGAGCAGGGCGCCGCCCCGTTAAAAGAAAATCTGGCTGCCGCAATATTAACGCGTGCCAACTGGAAAAATCTTTCAGCCGAAAAAAAGATGCTGCTCGATCCCATGTGTGGCTCTGGCACCTTGTTAATTGAAGGTGCCTGGATTGCAGCTGATATCGCGCCCGGTTTAATGCGCGATTATTTTGGTTTTTTAAAATGGAAAAAACACGATGAAACAATCTGGAATGAATTAATTCAGGATGCAAAACTTCGTCGAGAAAAAGGATTATTAACTCTTCCAAAAATAATTGGCTGGGATGAAGAGCCGCGCGCCATTACTATTTCATTCTCGAATATCGAGCGTGCAGGATTAAAAGGCAAAATCCATGTTGAAAAAAAATCATTAGCAGAGGCATTTGCTCCCGAACCGCAAGGATTGTTCGTTACAAATCCCCCGTACGGAGAACGATTAGGCGAATTTCCCTTTTTGCCAAAATTATATGAATTAATGGGTGAAAAATTAAAAAAAGAATTTGCAGGCTGGCAAGCCGCCGTTTTCACTGGCAATCCAGAACTCGGAAAAACCATGGGGCTTCGTGCCAAAAAAACTTACGCTTTATTCAACGGTGCGATTCCCTGTCAGTTATTATTGTTTGATGTGGAATCTCAATATTTTGTTGATCGAAGTCCAGAAGCCAGAAACGCCCGCCGAATTTTTAAAGCGCAAAAATCGCTAACCGAATCCGATAAAAAATCCGCCGAGATGTTTTTAAACCGCATCAAAAAAAATCTCAAAAAAATAAAATCACAACACGGCTCTTGTTTTCGAATTTACGATGCGGATTTGCCTGAATATGCAGTTTCTGTCGATTTTTATAATGATTATGTATGTGTTCAGGAATATCCTGCGCCAAAAACAGTGGATCCTACAAAAGCTGCAATGCGTCTTAATCATATTTTAGCGGTATTACCCGATGCACTTGCCATTCCACCCAAACAGATTTTTTTAAAAACGTTTAGTAAAGATCATTATGATTTGAATGATCTTGAAAATTTTTACAAAATTACCGATCAGGGAAAAACGTTTTTGATTAATTTAACTGAGCCGCAATATCCTGTCGGATTTTTACCGGATCAGTTTGTAATACAAAATTGGATTCGTAAAAATAGTCAGGGAAAAACTTTTTTAAATCTTTTTTCCCATTCAGGAGAAATGAGTGTTGTAGCTTCCGCAAGTGGTGCAGAAACCACTTCTCTTTGCGAAAATGAATTTTATGCAGAATGGACTCGGCAAAATTTTTCACTAAATCATTTAACCGGCAAAGTGATTGTCGCGGATTGGTCCGAATGGATAACAAAACAAAAATCGCGTTACGATATTATTTTTATTGAATTACCAAGAAGCACTTTTCACTTACGCAAAGCGCATCCAGAATTTTTAGCTGACATTTCAACCTTATTATCCCCGCAGGGTCAGTTGAAGATAGTAAATTATGATCCTAAATTCAAACCATAGCTGGAGCGTGCTCTCTGCACGCTCCATGGTCGATTAAAACAATCCTAGGATTGCTATTGCATTAACCCCGTACTATGCGGCTTGATAATTCCACCTGAATGATATGGCATAGGCTGCGGAGCGGGTGCTGGCGCAGGTCCGGGCTGTGGAGCAGGTCCCGGTTGGGGCGCAGGCCCTGGTTGTGGTGCAGGTCCAGGTTGTGGCGCTGGAGCCGGACCTGGTTGTGGAGCGGGTCCAGGTTGTGGCGCAGGTCCCGGCGGTGGTGGTGGCACGGGAGCAGGTCCTGGTTGCGGTGCAGGTCCTGGCTGCGGAGCGGGGCACGGCTGTGGAGCAGGTCCCGGTATCGGTCCATGATAACGATGTCTATGATGACGATCGTAATAATAATCACCGTTATAAAAATATAAATTCTGAACTGGTACATATTCAGCATACTCATCAGGTTCAGAATAGTAGACTTCGTCCACTTTACAGGCACTCAAACTGGTAACAGCGGCTAGAACAGCAATCAGTGCAATTTCTTTAATAAATTTCATGATTATTTCCCCTTAGCAGCAGAACAAATACCATAAGGAACCACAAAACGCTGGCCATTATAAAAATTGCCATAAGCTTTTGCAGGACCGCCTGGATAACAAGCCGCTTGAATATTGAGATAGGTGTATGGCGGATTAAAACCGATATGCCATTCACCGGTAGTGATGGGGGAATACGCCGGCCCATAAGGATCTTTAGCATCTGCGTAGGTCGTGATAAATACTGTCACAGTATCTTGATTGGTGATATTGACATAATAGGCATCATCATTGGGTTTGCCGGATAATTTTCCCGGTAAAATTTTTCCACCCGAAGATGCAAAACTATTGATTGAAAATATAGCTAATAGCGCACAAATCGCTGTTTTTTTCATATCGCTCCTCGTTTGTATAATTTATTAACTAAAAAATTATTTATTTACAAATAAAGAGCGATTTTAGCTTATCAAAATGTTTAACGCTACAAATAATCAAGATGGGAAGCCATCACCTGGAAGATGTGTTGGTTAACTCATTGATTTTAATAAATTTATATTAAATAGCTTTAAATAGCATCAAATTCCAACATATCGTATAATTAATACACGAAACGAGGTGCTCCGATGCCACATGAAAATGATGAATTAAAAAAAATACTCGATGAAAAAGACGAAGACCTTCAAGAATCCACATCCCCTGTGGCTCAATATAATCTGGGTCGTGATTATGAAGAAGAAGACGAAATAGCCCATGCCATTCAGTGGTATCAAAAAGCTGCTAATCAGGATTTTGCGCCCGCACAACATCGATTGGGTTTGATCTATTTGGGTGAAGAGGGGGAAGTTGTTCCAGATAGCAAAGTTGCCGTGCAATTGTTACAGAAAGCCGCTACTCAAAACTATGCTCCTGCTGAAACGGCTTTAGGTCAGATGCATGAAATGGGTAATTATCTTCAGCAAGATTATGATGCGGCCATTGCCCTATATCGAAAAGCGGCGGATCACAAAGATTCGGAAGCATTTAGCAAATTAAAACAACTCTATCTAAAGGATGCTAAAAATCCTTGTTTGAATGATTCTCAGAAATCCATTCTTGCTTATCATCTTTTGGTGCTTAACCAAGGAAAAAACCTCTCTAAAAAGCTAAGAAAACAACTTAGTAAAAAATTAAATGATTTCGCAGAGAAAAAACCGCAGGAATTTTCCATGCTTGTGCTTGAAGAAAACAATCCAAAAAATGCCGAGAAATTAAAAGAATTATTAAAACCCAGCATTTATGAACGAATAAAACATTCTCTAGAAGAAATTACGGGAGTGGTGCCGTTACCTGATGTACTTCAAACGATCGTAATGGAGTACGCTAATCCCCTTGAAAAACCAAAAATGAAAAGTTACGTCCATACAACGATTTGGTCCGTCCCCACTGCGGGAACACAAATTGAGCCAGGAAAACCCAAACAAAGCCACAAAAGAAAACCTTAACCGTTGCCTTTTTTTCATCCCGCGAAAATCCAATTTTTACTGTCTATACCCCCGAAACCATGCTATAATTTCGCCATCTTAAAACTCTTAAAAATGAACCTCTTATGGACACCCTGATCGCAAAAGAAATTCAGAAAGTCAGCCTGGAAAATGAGTTAAAACAATCCTACCTCGATTACGCCATGAGCGTGATCGTAGGGCGTGCGTTGCCCGATGTGCGAGATGGGTTAAAACCTGTCCATCGCCGTGTGTTATTCGCGATGCATGAATTGGGCAATGATTGGAACAAGCCCTATAAAAAATCCGCCCGTATCGTCGGTGATGTGATCGGTAAATACCATCCGCATGGTGATACCGCAGTTTATGACACCATTGTCCGTATGGCGCAGCCTTTTTCGATGCGTTATTTGCTGGTCGATGGGCAGGGGAACTTTGGTTCGGTGGATGGTGATGCTGCCGCTGCTATGCGTTATACCGAAGTCCGTATGTCTAAGCTTGCTCATTCCCTTTTGGAAGATTTAGAAAAAGAAACCGTCGATTTCCTGCCAAACTACGACGAAAGTGAAATGATTCCAACCGTTTTACCGGCGCGAATTCCGAATCTTTTAGTCAATGGTTCATCGGGTATTGCAGTCGGTATGGCAACCAATATTCCGCCGCATAATTTGACTGAAGTGATTAATGCCTGTGTTGCAGCGATCGATAAACCCGATCTTTCTATCGAAGAAATCATGCAACATATTCCGGGGCCTGATTTTCCGACCGCCGGCATTATTTATGGCCGCAGTGGGATTGTCGAAGCTTACCGCACTGGCCGAGGCCGTTTAGTGGTCCGCGCTAAAACCAATTTTGAAACCGATCAAAAAGGTAAAGAAAAAATTATCGTCACTGAGCTTCCTTATCAAGTCAACAAAGCTCGTCTGATCGAACGCATCGCAGAACTCGTCAAAGAAAAAAAACTCGAAGGCATCTCAGCGCTTCGCGATGAATCCGACAAAGATGGCATGCGCGTCGTCATCGAATTGCGTCGCGGCGAAAATTCTGAAGTGATTTTAAATAATTTATTTGTGCACACGCAATTACAAACCGTATTTGGTATCAATGTCGTGGCCTTAGTTGATGGCCAACCTAAAGTATTACATATCAAATCGTTGATCGATTTATTTTTATTGCATCGTCGTGAAGTGGTCACACGTCGCACGATTTTTGATTTACGCAAAGCACGCGAACGCGCACACATTTTAGAAGGTCTTGCGATTGCTTTATCTAATATTGATGAAATGATTGCCCTCATCAAAAAAGCAAAAGACCCGAGCGAAGCCAAAACTCAAATGCTCGCAAAAACCTGGCATCCAGCCAATGTGATTACTTTGTTGAGCCGAGTGAATAGCGCTTCACAATATGGTTTATCTGATGAAGGTTACAAATTATCACCCGAACAAGCACAATCGATTTTAGAGATGCGTTTGCATCGTTTAACGGGTCTTGAACAAGATAAAATTGTCACCGAGCACAAGGAACTTCAAGCGCTTATTGAAGATCTCAATGAAATTCTTGCAAAACCAGAACGCTTAATGAAAGTGATTCGCGATGAATTAATCGCGATCAAAGACCAATTTGGTGATGCACGTCGCACTCAAATTATCGAAGCTGAAGGTGAGTTTTGTCTAGAAGATTTAGTACCCGAAGAAGACGTCGTCGTCACTTTATCACACGAAGGTTATGCGAAATCGCAACCTGTTGCGCTCTATCAAGCACAACATCGCGGCGGTAAAGGTAAATCCGCAACCAATGTGAAAGAAGAAGACTTTATCGATCGCGTCTTAATCGCAAAAACTCATGATACGATTTTATGTTTTTCCAATCACGGTAAAGTGTACTGGCTCAAAGTCTATCAATTGCCACAAGCCAGCCGTGGTTCACGCGGTCGTCCGATTGTGAATTTATTGCCGCTGGCAGAAGGCGAGCGCATTAATGCCATTTTACCGATCCGTGAATATCAAGATCATCAGAATGTTGTGATGGCAACCGCTAAAGGCACCATCAAAAAAGTGGCTTTAAAAGAATTTTCTCGTCCACGCACTTCCGGCATTATTGCAATCGAATTGCCTGAAGATGATCGTTTAATCGGTGTCGATATTACGCATGGAACCGAAGAAGTCATGTTATTTACCGATGCAGGAAAAGTCATTCGATTCGGCGAAGATGAAGTGCGCACCATGGGTCGAACGGCGCGCGGTGTTCGCGGTGTGAAATTACAAGATGATCAACGCGTCATTTCGTTAGTTGTCGTTTCGCCAAAAGGCGATGTGTTGACTGCCACCGAAAATGGTTATGGCAAACGCACTGCGATTGATGAATATCGAAAAACCGGTCGCGGTGGACAAGGTGTGATTTCGATCCAAGTGAACGAACGCAATGGCAAAGTCATCGGCGCTATTCAAGTGAATCCCGAAGATGAAGTGATGCTGATCAGCGATCGAGGCACTTTAGTCCGAGTACCCGTGAATGAAATTTCATTAGTTGGCCGAAATACTCAAGGTGTACGCCTTATCAATCTTTCCGAACAAGAATCCCTTGTCGGATTAGAGCGAATCGCGACCTTGCTGGAAGGAGAGGCATCGGAATGAAGGTGAAAGAACCTGTTATCACCATCGATGGTGCCAGCGGAACTGGCAAAGGGGTCGTTAGTCAGTTACTTGCCAAACAACTAGGCTGGAAATTGCTGGATAGCGGGGCGCTTTACCGAGTATTGGCCCTCGCTGCTCAAAAACACGGTGTTGCACTCGAAAATGAGCCAGCCCTGAAAGTCCTTGCTGAATTTCTCGATGTCCAGTTTATTGCAACTGAAATGGGCAGACCGCCTAAAATTCTTCTGGAAGGTCAAGATGTTACTGATACCATTCGGACTGAAAAAATGGGCAATGCCGCCTCAAAAGTGGGTGCCCTGCCAGAAGTCCGCACTGCCTTATTAAGCCGTCAAAGGGCATTCCGCGAAGCCCCAGGTCTTGTGACCGATGGCCGCGATATGGGTACCGTTGTATTCCCTGATGCTGAACTCAAAATCTTCCTCACGGCAAGTCCTGAAGAGCGGGCCAATCGCCGCCATAACCAGTTGAAGGAAAAGGGCATTAATGTTAATCTAGGCGACCTTATTCTGGAGCTAAAGGAGCGCGATCAGCGCGACCGAGAGCGAGCTGTGGCTCCGCTCAAACCTGCAGAAGATGCAATCTGTATTGATACGGACAAGCTCACGATTGATCAAGTAGTGGAACGTATCATGTCGGAAGTAAGAAAGATTTTTCCTTCTCTACACACCGTGAAAGAATGAAAACTCTAATGGCGCGGCAGCTATACTTTTATAGTAGCCGTTATTATTAACTAACATTATTTTTGAGAACATTATGTCAGAAAGTTTTGCACAGTTATTTGAAGAAAGTTTAACCCAAACCCCTATGGTGCCTGGCACCGTTGTCACCGGCGTCGTAGTCCGAGTTGAAAAAGACTATGTTGTTGTTAGCGCTGGCTTAAAATCCGAATCCATTATTCCTATCGATCAATTCCAAGATGAACGCGGCAATATCGAAGTTCATGCCGGCGACGAAGTCAAAGTTGCTTTGGAAACCGTTGAAGATGGTTTTGGTACCACAAGACTTTCACGTGAACGTGCGAAACGTCTGGAAGCATGGTCTGCATTAGAACGTGCTTATGAAAACAAAGAAATTATCCGCGGTGTTATCCAAGGTCGTGTTAAAGGCGGCTTCACCGTTGAAATCAACAAAATCCGCGCATTCTTACCGGGTTCATTAGTAGATGTGAAACCGATCCGTGATCCAGAATCACTGGAAGGCAAAGAATTTGATTTCAAAGTCATTAAGATCGACGCAAAACGCAACAACATCGTTGTGTCACGTCGTTCCGCTATGGAATCTGAAAACAGCGTAGAACGCGATGCATTACTTGAAAATTTACACGAAGGCGACGAAGTGAAGGGCGTTGTGAAAAACCTCACCGATTACGGCGCATTCATTGATTTAGGCGGAGTCGATGGCTTGTTACATATCACCGACATGTCCTGGAAACGTATCAAACATCCTAGCGAAATTCTTGCGATTGGCGATGAAATCAAAGTGAAAATCTTGAAATTTGATCGCAACAATGCACGCGTTTCCTTAGGCTTGAAACAATTAGGTGACGATCCATGGTCCGATATCAGCAGCCGTTATCCAGTCGGCAAACGCTTGACCGGTCATGTCACCAACATCACAGACTATGGCTGCTTCGTCGAAATCGAAGAAGGCATTGAAGGCTTAGTCCACGTTTCTGAAATGGATTGGACCAACAAAAATGTTAACCCCAATAAAGTGGTGCATTTAGGTCAAGAAGTGGAAGTCATCGTATTAGATATCGATGGCGATCGACGTCGTATTTCCTTAGGCTTGAAACAATGCACACCAAACCCATGGGAAGAGTTTGCAAATCACCATCAGAAAAATGACCGAATCAGCGGTAAAATTAAATCCATTACCGATTTCGGTATCTTCATTGGTCTCGATGGCGGCATTGATGGTTTGATTCACTTGTCTGATGTTTCTTGGAATGAAGCAGAAGCGCAAGAAGCGATCCGCAAATTCCAAAAAGGCGATGAACTCGAAACCATCATTCTCGCAATCGATGCAGAACGTGAACGCATTTCATTAGGTTTAAAACAATTAGCGGATGATCCAATCGCTCATTACTTAAATGAAAATGAAAAAGGCACCGTTGTTTCCGGTAAAGTCGTCGAAGTCGATGCGAAATTTGCCACAGTCGAATTAGCTGACAATGTTCGCGGCACCTTACGTGCTTCCGAAATTGCAGCTGAAAAAGTCGACGATGCTCGCACCCGTCTAAATGTAGGCGATATGATCGAAGCCAAAATCACCGGCACCGATCGTAAAACCCACATGATCACGCTTTCTATGAAAGCGAAAGACGATCAATCCACTGCAGCTCCCAAAAAAGCGAAAACCACAGCGAAGAAAAAAGACAAAACCGCTGATGCTCCGCTGAAAACGACTTTGGGTGATTTGATGAAGCAGCAGATGAATGGTGAGAATGAGAAATAAATCAGGCTGAAACCTGAGACTCCATCTAGCATCGTCATTGCGAGCCGCCCCATCAAAAAACATGACGGGGTAAATCTAAACGGCGAAGCAATCTCCAAAAGATTGCTTCGTCGTAAAAAGCACTCCTCGCAATGACGAGGCTGGGATCTCTGGGTAATTGGATTCGTTAGAGTGTTAAGCCTGAACTCTTTTTTATTGCTGCTTCATATACTTTTTCATAAGCTGATTGCAGTGTCTTAAATAGCGCTTCAACCTCTTTTGTATTTCTATCTTTGTTTTTATCAGGATGTATGGCTTGAGCAAGCTTGCGATAGGCTTTTCTTATTTCTCTAGGTTCGGCATTTTGTTCTATTCCTATGGCTTCATAAGGGTCTCCTTTTGCCTCATTAATCCCTTTTTTAGCTTCATCATAACTTACTGTATCCGAATATCGAGTTTTAACAGCCGATTTGCTTTTCTGTTCTGGAAGTTTAGATGGTTCTTTCATTTTTGGAAGGGGGCCAAATTCTTTTCCAAAAGTTAAGCTTAAACTTGCGCTATAAATCCAGGGATTAACTGTTGATGATTCACTTTCTAGTCTAATCATCCCCATCTTGCGAGCCCTAGCTTCTCGTTCAATTCGAGCATCTGAATATTCAAAGTTTGAAACACCAATATTAGGAAACGCTTTGGAAAATTGTTCTTTTAGCTTAGTAACCGTATCGTAAAGAAATTCACGGATCATGTATTGAGAAGTGTGCATGCTGAGCTTTCCATTCGCTTCAATATTTATACGCTGGCCATCAAATTCAATATGCAGTCCATAATTCATAACCATTCTAAAATCACATTCTTTTTCGATCCAATCTTGCAGCCAATCGTTTATTATCGCATTACGATGGAAAACAAGTTGTTGTGAAGGTGAGGGTTGGGATGTAATCGTTAACGCCCCCAAAAATTCAGCCGATTTTGCATCATCTTGCGCAGGTAACTGTTTGACGACAAGTTTATCTAAATAATTTTTTGTTATTAAGACTTTATATACGCCAAGACTGTTGGATATAAATGGGTGCAATTCTTTTCTGGCATCATCCGCATTCAGTACGGTTTTCAACAAGGTTTCTAACCTTTCCTCGGAGTCTGCAGAGGCCCAGATCCCTTGATTGTCTACCTCTAGAGGAATGTCTGTGATTCCAGCTTCTTGCATAGCCCACTGTAACTTTTGCTTGTCTTTTGCAAAGCGACCGTTCATGTGTTATTTCCTCTGTATATGCATTTAGAATAGCATATAAAAATTGAAAGAATCTGATAAGGGTATTGAGATAAATATAAAATTCAAGCGCTTATATCGTCTTCCGCAAGAAATTCATGAGTTATCTAATTTTTCCCAGCGTTGATAACAGTGCTCTAGGGCTTGTTCTAGCTCATGTAATTTGGCAAGTTTTTTAGTAACTGTTTCATGAGGCTGCTGGTAAAAATCGGGTTGGCTAATTGTGTGCTGCAATTCAGTAATTTCAGCATCGAGTTGTTCTATTTTTTTAGGCAGTTCTGCTAATTCTTTTTGTTCTTTGTAGCTCAGCTTCGTGCTGGATTTTTCGGTTTTTTTTATGGATTTTTCAATAGATGGAGTGGGTTGTGACTTTTCTTCGGTTTTTTGTCTTAACCAATCATGATATCCGCCAACATATTCCTGGATTTTTCCCTGTCCTTCAAAAATTAACGTGCTTGTCACTACGTTGTCTAAAAAAGCACGATCGTGACTGACTAACAATAAAGTGCCTTGATATTGACTGAGTAATTCTTCGAGTAATTCCAATGTTTCGATATCTAAATCATTGGTCGGTTCATCCATGACTAATAAATTAGAAGGTTGACTGAATAATTTCGCCAGCAATAAACGATTGCATTCACCGCCTGAAAGTGCTTTGACAGGAGTGCGCGCGCGGTGCGAGCTAAAGAGAAAATCGCCGAGATAGCTCATGATATGTCTTTTTTTACCGTTGATTTCTAGAAAATCGGTGCCTTGTACTACGTTTTCTGCAACGGTTTTTTCTAAATCCAGTGCTTGTCTAAGTTGATCGAAATACGCGATTTGTAATTTTGTTCCTAATGTAACGGTGCCATGCTCAGGTGGCATTTTTCCTAATAAAATATTCAGTAGTGTGCTTTTGCCCACACCATTGGGTCCAATCAAACCAATTCGATCCCCACGCATGACGCGTAAAGAAAAATTCTCAATAACAGGCTGATGATTAAAACTTTGCGAAATATTTTTCGCTTCAATAATTAATTGCCCGGATTTTTGTGCTTCATTTAAATTGAAACTCGCTTTGCCTTGAAGTTCTCGACGCTGACTGCGTTGCAAACGCATGGCTTCCAATGCGCGCACACGACCTTCGTTTCGAGTGCGGCGTGCTTTGATGCCTTGGCGGATCCAGACTTCTTCTTCTGCTAATTTTTTGTCGAAGAGGGCATTTTGTTTTTCTTCGGCGTGTAGCATTTCTTCTTTGCGTCGTAAAAAATTATCATAATCGCCAGGCCAAGAAGTTAATTGTCCGCGATCTAATTCTATAATTCGAGTCGCTAAACGTTTCAGCAATGCGCGATCATGCGTAATAAAAAGTAAACCGACATCCCATGAAACTAATTGGTCTTCAAGCCACTGGATTGCATCGATATCTAAATGGTTCGTTGGTTCATCCAGTAATAATAATTCAGGAGACCCCACGAGCGCTTTAGCAAGTGCAGCCCGACGTTGCCAACCACCCGATAAATCCGCAACCGGTCGATCGGCTTCCAGTGATAAACGATTTAAAATATTTTTTATATTTTGCTCAAATTCCCAGCCATTTTTTGCATCGATAGCATGTTGTAATCGTTCGAGCTCGTTCAAATCTTTTTCTGAATAGTCAGTCGCTAAGCGATGAGTGAGAACATGATAAGCCGCTAGTAACTTCCCCGTTTCTGCTAAACCACTCGCCACATATTCATAAACTGTCCCAGGCGTTTTTTGCGGCAATTCCTGCTCTAATCTCGCCAATCTCAAATTAGGCTTTCGAAATACCGACCCACTATCCGGCATAAAAGATCCGTCAATAATTTTAAGCAAAGAGGATTTCCCAGCCCCATTACGCCCAATCAAACAAACCCGTTCGCCTGAGGCAATTTGCAATTTTACTTTATCTAATAAAATATCTAAGCCATAGGCCAAGGAGACATTATCAAGGGTAATTAAGTTACTCACGCGTTATCCTATATGGAAATCGGGTGCTTAGTGTAGCAGAGGTTAAACCTTTTCGCCTGCCTGAAAGACGAGTACAATAGACCTCAAATTATCGGCAGGAGCGGAACGCGTGCGCATTATTAGTTATATTTTCATATTATTCATTATCTTATTGGGCATTACCTTTGCGATCTTGAATTCAGAACCCGTGGTGTTTAATTATTATGTGGGCCATCGCACCATGGCGCTATCGCTTTTATTGGCTTTAACATTTGGTGCGGGTTGGTTGACGGGGATATTGCTTGCCGCCTGGCCGATTATCAAGACCAAAATGCGTAATCATCAATTAAAAAAACGCCTGAAATTGGCAGAAAAAGAAGTCGAAAATTTACGTGCGATTCCCTTACAGGATAAACATTAACGATGGAAATCTTCTGGACTTTATTATTATTTGCGGGACTTATCAGTGCCTGGTATTTGGGTTTTTCTACCCGTCAGGAACGTGATGACGCGCAAAAAGTCAATTTGCCCAGGGATTATTTAGTCGGTTTAAATTTTTTATTAAACGAAGAACCCGATAAAGCCGTCGACATTTTTATCAAAATGTTGGAAGTCGATAGTAGCACTGTTGAAACCCATTTGGCCGTCGGCAAATTATTCCGCCGCCGTGGCGAAGTCGATCGCGCAATTCGAATTCATCAAAATTTAATTGCACGGCCACAGCTCGATAAAATTTATCGCGAGCAATCGCTTTTTGAATTAGGACAAGATTATCTAAGTGCCGGTGTATTGGATCGTGCTGAGCGGATTTTTTTAGAATTAGTTGAAATCAAAGAATTTTCAGCGAATGCACTGAAAGCCTTATTGGATATTTATAGCCAAGAAAAAGACTGGGAAAATGCGATAAAAATTGCAAAAAAATTCGCATCCGTCACCAAGCAAAATATGCAACATACCATCGCGCATTATTATTGCGAATTAGGCGAACAGGCTTTTAGTAAAGGGCAGGTTGATCAAGCGGCGCAATTTTTAAAAGAATCTTTAATCAATGACGATCAATGCGTACGCGCGAGTCTTTTAAGTGCGCGACTGGAAATGAGCCAAGGCGATTATAAATCCGCACTCAAAAATTTAAAGCGCATTAAAAATCAAAATCCCGATTTTCTTTCGGAATCCATCGATCCATTAGCCTCTTGTTATGAAGCCCTAAACGAAGAAGAAAAAATGGTCGAATATTTAATGAAATTATTGGATGAATATCCGCGTTTGCCTGTCGTGTTAATTCTTTCTGAGCGCATTCGGAAATGGAAGGGCGATAAAACGGCTGCGAATTTTGTGGCGGATTATGTCAGACGTTATCCATCGATACGAGGTTTACATTTATTTATTAATTTATATCTAACGAGTGCCGAAGGACGTGCGCGGGAAGATTTACTTATACTGCAAGGTTTAACCCGAAAATTATTGGCAGATAAACCGGATTATCAATGTGCATCTTGTGGTTTTTCAGGCAAATCGTTGCATTGGCAATGCCCAAGTTGTAAGCAGTGGAGCTCGATGAAGCCGGCGCATAGTTTAGAAGTCTAGTTTTTTCAATAAGTTATATCTAAATTCTTTTAATCTTCTGTTAAGCGTTCACGTATATAATTAAATAAACGATAGAAAAATTAACGAGGATAAGTTATGCAACGGCAAAAAGTGAGTTTTGAAGAATATATTACAAGGGTCACTCGCGATAAACTTAAAACGCGAAATGCAACCCCTGATGAGAAAAAAATCGCTGATCAAGATCTTCCATTGTCCTTACATGATATTCACGATATCGAAGGCAATTTTTTTGAAAATTTTGGGAAAAATTCAAACATAGCCTGTAACTTGGTCGATATAGATCTCAAAGAATATACTCTTCCAAGTAAGCCTGCTGAATATGAAGAATTTGAAAGAAAATTAAAATCAGATTTAAAAAAGAAACCAGATTGGAAGAATTATTGGAAAAAAATTGAGGATGCACATCAAGGAAATCAAGAGGAAATTGAAAAAATTGAACGAGTTAAGCAAAGAATTCTTGATGCTTATGTTTTTAAGATTTCGACTAATTTGTATGTCTTAGCATCTCTTGCCAAAACAATCACACCTGAGCAGCGGAAAATGATAAAACGAGATGCACGATCCACATCATCTGCAAATGCCGTAACAGCTACGTCCAAAAGTTCCAGCGCTGCGATCGTGCAATTGACCCATAATAAAGAATCAAAAGAAAATACTGCGGAAAAAAGATTGCGAAAATGGCTGCAGGAAAAGCTTCCCAAATACAATGAAAATCAAAAAGAAAGAGGGGTTTTCAGAATCCCCATTTTTGGGAAAAAAATAAGTCTAATGGGAAGAAAGCATGATAAACAAGTCGGAATTTTAGCAGTATTATTTAATCTTGATTTGCCACAAAAAAAATTAGTTAAAGCTAAAGATGTGGAAATTTATAAAGTATTTACACCGCGACAGAAAGTCGATAAAACTATAAAAATAGCATTGGCTCAATTGAAAAGATGGGGGGTTACTCATGAACTCATTGAAGCCGGTGAGAAACAAAAAATTAAAGCAAAAATTCGAGAAAATTTTGCGAAAGAAGGCCGTGTTCTCGGACGCATTATGATTGGTGTTCTTTATGCTATCTATAATGATGTTGAATTAGCCGAGAAAGCAAAATATCTCATGGAACTAGGTGCTGCCATACGTGAAATAATGCCGGAGCTCGAAAAAGAATACAAGGTTGAACAATTACCTTCAAATGTAAGAACTCCTTCAGATTGGTTACGGAATCGATTAATGAATGAATATAAAGGGAATGATAAAGAACAAATCGAGCAGACCCTGATACAACAAGTACAAGATATAGATGGCGCAGAATGGCCAAAGCAAGAACAATTGATTCTTGATAATGCTAAAGCAAGAAAATTAAAGGGTGAAATAAAGGACGAAGCAGATGATAAAGCATGCGGTGAGTTATTTGCGAAAAAAGAACGGCAAAAATTTATTGCTCATACTAAATTACTAGATGATTGTATTAAAGCAAAAGATAAACGCGATCCGCAGGATCAAATGTTTCTAGAAAAAACCTTATGCGATATTTATACTCATTATGGCCGATTTCTCGATATGAGAGGCTATACCCCTCTTAAAGAAGTACAAAGGCATGAAAGCGCGGAAATCGGTGCAGTCAACGAGTTCCCTGACGCTGGTGATTTGCGTACGACGTCTGAAGTGCAAAAAACAGCTAAAATTCAAGGGCTACTAAATAATTTGCTGTCTAGCGAAGAGCATGACGATGAGACCGAATCAACTTCAGAAACTCTAAAAGACAGTAAAGATAACCATTCACCTTAGCTGACACCGCTAGCATATCGAGGTAAAATGTACATCCTTAAAACAATCAATATACCGATGAGGATATATGCTGCGAGACGATGATGATAATAGAAAATCGTTTGAACAATATATAAATGCTGTCGTACGGCATAAATTCCCAAATATTCAAATTGATGATATCGATATTCCCTTAAAACTGGCTGATTTGGAAGAAGTTGAACCTTTCATCGAAGGAAACTTCTTTTCCTATGGTCCATCAGGCTGTGGTGGTGCTGCTGGGGTTGAATGCGAACTTATCCCCCAGCGAGTCGCAGAAGCTTGTCCACTGACAGAAAAAGATTTGTTTGATCTTCAAAAAAAATGGCTAAAACAACTCGCCGAAAAAGAGGAGTGGATAGCTTACTGGGACAAAATTCAAAAAGCCCAACTTGAAAAATTACAACAAAGAAATCTTCCTTCTGAAGAATTTTTGGCCGAAAATGAAAAAATCAATCAGAAGCTAGCAATCGTCCGAGAAAAAATTCAATTTGCTTATGTATTTAGACTCTTGAGCGAAATCACTACTAATTTTCGTCAAACGCCAGAATATAAAAATAGAAAAAAAGAATATGATGTTTTATACAATACTCATGCGACTTTAAAAAGAAAAAAAACAATTCATCGTACTGTTCGGCTATCTACTATGGTTGTCAAAGAACAACTGGAGAATAAAAATAAAGATCAAGATGAAGCAAAAAAACCAAAAAAACAATTAAAAGAAAAAAAACAAAAAAAATCAAACGAATATCTGGGCAAAAAATTAAATGCTTTAATGTATGAATTGGTTCCAAAATATAATCAAGACCAAACCGGCGGAATAACCGGGAAGCGCAAACATGATGTGGGGATTGGTAAATTGGCAATTATGTTCGATGTATCGCCAAAGCTCGTTCCTCAGAGACAGGAAATAGCCGAAGCCGATCTGGCGCAATTTCCAAAAACACTTGTGGAGAAAGTTGCTTTTATTGAAAATGAATTGTTAAAAATTTTTAATGATTGGAAAATTGATTTAGATCAAGATTCATCTGTAATAGACAATATAATTTCTCAAAAGTTTCATGAAAAAAATGGGTATGGTCTTAAGTATACCTATGCGCGTCTTCTCATTGCGGCATTGCATGCAATATATGATGATCCTGATTTGCGAGAGTTGTCTGCAAGTCCTGAATACCTAGAAGAGCATATTGATAAAGCAATTTTTCACCCAAATATTAGAAAATACCAAACCATCAAAACGCCTTCAGACTGGCTAAGGCATAGGCTTACTGTGGAATATACCGGAAGTTGTGCTGATGAATTGCAACGTTCAATATTCACGCTCGAAAAAGAAATTATGGATCAACCCGATGATAAGTTGTTTAAGAATGGCATGGAAAGAGAATGTGAAAAATTTTTAGCTTATACAAAAGCCCTAAATACATTTGCAAAAGGTTTTTCAAAATGTCTGCTTGAAAAAGACAGAGATTTTATTGAAAAAACGTTTTTGGATATTCATCAAAATTATCCGGATCTTGTTCCTATTCCGATGTGGGATAGCTACCGATTAGCAGATTATTCTCATATATCGACCATGAATTTATTTCCCCCTGTGTTAAAATTTCCGGTTGATACCCATGTTTCACCGATGCAGAGATTTAATTTACAATGACAAAAAAGATTATCTCAATCGCCCCTATGATGGACTGCACCGATCGGCACGATCGGTATTTTTTGCGGCTGATATCGCCGCATGTTTTGCTTTATACCGAAATGATTACGGCGAATGCGTTAATTTATGGCGATACCAAACGTTTTTTAGAATTTCATGGTGCGGAACATCCGTTGGCATTGCAACTGGGTGGGAGTGAGCCTGATAAATTAGCACAATGCGCAAAAATGGCAGAGGAATCCGGATTTGATGAAGTGAATCTTAATGTAGGTTGTCCTAGTGATAGGGTGAAGTCGGGGCAATTTGGTGCGTGTTTGATGTTGCAACCTGATCTGGTTGCAGATTGTATCACTGCTATGACGCAAGCTGTAAAAATTCCAGTGACGATCAAAACGCGAATTGGCGTTGATGAACAGGATTCCTATGAAGCTTTACATAAATTTATTGAAATAAATCGAGCGGCAGGCTGCAAAACTTTTATTGTTCATGCCCGCAAGGCTTGGTTAAATGGGTTAAGCCCAAAAGAAAATCGCGAAATCCCGCCGCTTCGTTATGAAATTGTCTATCAACTCAAACAAGATTTTCCAGAACTGACTATTATTTTGAATGGCGGGATAAAAACCATCGCAGATATTGATACCCATCTTTCAAAAGTCGATGGGGTCATGATTGGGCGCGAGGCTTATGCAAATCCCTATTTTCTGGCTGAAATTGAAGAAAAATATTACCCTGCAGAAGCCAATAGCCAAACCCGCCACCAAGTCATTGAAAAATTAGTACCTTATATCCAGGATCAATTGCAAAAAAATATCAAATTATCCAGTATGACACGTCATATTCTGGGTTTGTTCCAAAGTCAAAAAGGGGCGAGGTTGTGGCGCCGTTATTTAAGCGAAAATGCCCATCGCGAAGGGGCGGGAATTCAGGTATTATTTGCGGCATTGGAACAATTAGGCTGATAAGTTTAATCCGTCATTGCGAGCTCGTGTTTTTTACGAGCGAAGCAATCTCCAGAAGATTGCTTCGTCACAAAAAGCGTTCCTCGCAATGACAGAAATATAGTAAGGAGCTGCAATGCACAATTATCTCTACGAAATCGCAAATCCAGTCGGTATTCTCGGCGTCGTCTTGATTTTAATTGCCTATGGCTACTTAAGCGTAGACCGCTGGCCTGCCAAAAGTTTTCGTTATCAATTTTTAAATTTTTTAGGCGCGTGGTTGATTTTATTTTCGCTGTTTTTTCATTGGAACCTAGCCTCTGTCATCATCGAGATAGCATGGATTATCATTAGTATCATTGGAATTTATCGCATCTGCGCAAAAACATGAATGCCTATGAAATCACACTCCCAATCTTCACGCAAAAGACCACGTGATGAATCTCAAAATAACGGCGATACCGAATCCAAAAAATCACAAAAATCGCGCTTTTTCCAGGACGCGAAAGTTCAAACATTAGATAATAAAACCAATTGGGTGCAATTAAAATCTACGGATCGCATTCTTTCCGCGCCAGATGAAACGGTACAATATACTAAAGGTCGCGAAAATATCTTAGTTGATATGGGTTCTGAACAGTTAGCAGCGCATTTTAAAAAATTTCAAGAGCGTCTCACCATAGAGACTGCTGGCACGCAACCCTTGTCTGAAGAGCAACCTTCATCCGAAAAAAAATCTGAAGCGATCGATCTCGAAAAGCTTGCTTCGTTAACTCGATTTGTTGGTGAAGCATTAGATCAAAACAAATTTGACGAAGCCAAGAAAAAACCCAGCGAGACTTATCCCTTGGAACAATTTCTAGATGAAAAAGCCGGCGTTTGTCGTCATCAGGTTCTCTTTTTATCTTATTTACTAACAAAATTAATTCAAAACAAAGAAATGCCAGATGGAGCTGTATATGTTTTTCGTTTTAGATTTACGAAAGAAGATGAAACCAACCGCCACGCAGTTGTGATTTACGAAACGGGCGGAAAACGGTATCTGCTAGATAGTATGGGCAAACCTCATGGTTTAGTGCTTGATATTACCTCCAACAAAGCCGCACTCTCAGGTTTTCCAAACGGCGATCAAATTTTCAAAGAAATTCATGAAACGCTTAATGGTATCCAACATCACTCTGCACCTTCCCCCGAAACACCCAGTACGACCAAGCAGAATACATTAAGATAATCGGCAACAAAAATAACGTACCGACAATCAAAAACGCTTGTGTTTCAGGTGCCGATGCGGCTTCCCACAACGTAAAATGATGCGGCACAATCATGGGAAAGAGACTGATGGCAATACCTAGATAGGACATCAAAAATAAACCAATCGCCCAGATAAAAGGGGCGACTTCCGATTGATTATTCAAAGATCGCCATTCAAAAAATGCTAGCAACAGCGTAATGATAGGTACGGGTGTTAAATAAAAAATATTCGGCAACGAAAACCAGCGGCGTGCAATGTCATGATCCATAAGCGGTGTCCACAGTGACACAATGCCGACTGCAATCACAACACCGATAAAACAAATCCGACCTTGTTGGCGCGATCTTTTTTGCAATTCACCTTCGGTTTTTAAAATTAACCAACCCGCGCCTAAAAGACCATAACCAAATACCAGCGCAAGACCTGTGAAGAGTGAAAAAGGCGTAAAACAATCAAACGAAGAACCGATAAATTTTCGTCCGGCTACATTGAACCCTTGAATAAAAGCACCCAGCACGATGCCTTGCGCAAAGGTCGCAACACCCGATCCAATACTGAATGCACGATCCCAAACGGTGACGTGCGGCGCATCTCGAAAATGAAATTCAAAAGCCACTCCCCGAAAAATAAGCGCAAGCAACATAATGAGAATAGGAAAGTAGACAGCCGGAATAATAATCGCAAACGCTAACGGAAACGCCGCAAAGAGCCCAACACTCCCTAAAATCAACCAGGTTTCATTACCATCCCAAACCGGCGAAATCGAATTCATGATCAGAGACCGGCTAGCCCGATCTGGCGCAAACCCATAAAGTATCCCGACCCCAAGATCAAAACCATCCAACAGCACATAAAAAAACACGGCTGCACCCAGAATCAACGTCCATAATGGAACAAAATCAATGACCATGAGGATTGTACTCCGGTGGTGTAATAACAGGGGCGCGTGGTTGGCCGCCTTCAATGGGTTCTCTTTTTGCAGCTTCAAGAGGGCCTTTTCGGACCACGCGTGCCATTAAAATGATGCCAACAGGAAAAATAATGATATAAACCAGCATATAACCGATCAGTGACAAGATAACATCGAACCCCGTGAGCGAGGGGCTCACTGAATTGGCGGTCCGCAATAAGCCATAAACGGTCCAGGGTTGGCGCCCAACTTCCGTCGTGACCCAACCGGCAATGACGGTGATAAAACCGATAGGCGCAAACCATTGGCATAAGCGCAAAAACCAATGCGCTTCAAAAAGTCGATGACGTAAGCGCAACCACCAACTTAACATAATGACGCCCAACATCAGAAAGCCTAATCCAACCATAATACGGAAGGAAAAAAATGGAATCGCAACCGGTGCGCGTTGATCGGCTGGAAATTGTTTCAGTCCAGGCACTTCGCCATTCAGATCATGGGTAAGAATAATGCTACCTAAAAGGGGTACTTCGATCACGTCGTGATTGGTTTCATCTTTTTGATCGGGAATCGCAAAAAGAGTGAGCGGTGCGCGTCTTTCCGGTGACCAGTGGGCTTCAATTGCCGCGAGTTTTGCGGGTTGATATTTAAAAGTATTTAATCCATGCATATCACCCAGAACAATTTGCAGGGGGACTAAAACACTCAAGAGCCAGAATGTCATTGAAAACATGACGCGGCCTTCTTCGGTGAATTTTTTTTGTCGAATAAGATAAGCGCCGACTGCGATTACCACAAATCCTGTAGTAATATAAAATCCCGTCACATTATGAGAGAATCGATACGGAAAAGAAGGGTTAAAAATAATGGCGAGCCAATCGGTTGGAAAAAATCGCCCATCCACCATTTTGAAACCGGCGGGCGTTTGCATCCAGCTATTGGCAGATAAAATCCAAAAAGTCGAAAGCAAGGTGCCCAAAGCGACCATCAATGCTGCAACAAAATGCGCCCAGCGTGGGACCAGATGGCGGCCGAAAAGCAGCACACCCAGGAATGACGCTTCCAGAAAAAATGCCGTGAGTCCTTCATAACCTAAAAGCGGCGATAAAATATTCGCCGTCGCATCGGCATAACGACTCCAGTTGGTGCCAAATTGAAAGGGCATCACAATGCCAGAAACAACGCCCATCCCAAATGAAATGGCAAAAATTTTGGTCCAGAAAACGGAGATGCGGAAATAGATTTCTTTTTTGGTAACAAAGTGCATGCCTTCCAGCACCGCAATATAAGATGCCAGACCGACTGTGAACGCCGGCAACAAAATATGAAAAGCCACCACCCAAGCAAACTGTAACCGTGATAAGACCAGTGGATCGAGATGCATAACTTTTCCTTCTGCCATTGCGACGAAGAGATGCAGGAATTATAGAATATTTGTTGGATTTTGTGAATTGTTGTTTAGTAGAAAAAATTTGCTCGTCATTGCGAGCCGTCGTAGACGGCGAAGCAATCTTTTAGAGATTGCTTCGTCGCAAAAAATGCTCCTCGCAATGACAGCGGGTTTGGGACTATTCCCAACTGAGTGTGCCACCCGTTTGATATTCAATCACCCGAGTCTCAAAGAAATTTTTCTCTTTCTTTAAATCCATCATTTCACTCATCCAAGGGAAAGGATTCGTCGCGCCCGGATATTCTTGGGCCAAACCAATTTGCACACATCGTCGGTTCGCAATGAATTGCAGATATTCTTTAAACATTTCAGCATTCATGCCCAAAATGCCGCGCGGCATGGTATCAACCGCATAAGAATATTCCAGATCCACGCCCTGACGAATCATATCGCGCACTTCGGCTTTGAAAGAATCCGTCCACAAATGTGGATTTTCAATTTTGATTTGATTAATCACATCAATCCCAAAATTAAGATGCATGGATTCATCACGCAAAATATATTGAAATTGTTCGGACGTGCCGGTCATTTTATTACGGCGTCCCATGGACAATACTTGCGTGAAACCCACATAGAAAAAGATACCTTCAAAAATCACGTAAAACGCAATCAAATCGCGTAATAATCGTTGATCGGCTTCGGGTGTCCCTGTATGAAAATGTGGATCGCCCAAACTTTGGGTGAAGGGCAGGGACCACGCAGCTTTGCGCGCGACACCCGGCACTTCGCGATACATGTTAAACACTTCGGCTTCATCCATGCCTAAACTTTCAATCACGTGTTGGTAAGCATGTGTGTGCAAGGCTTCTTCGAAGGCTTGACGCAATAAATATTGGCGGCACTCTGGATTAGTAATATGACGATAAACCGCCAACACTAAATTATTGGCAACCAACGAATCCGCTGTTGAAAAAAATCCGAGATTACGTTTGATAATCATGCGTTCATCTTCAGTCAGACCATTTGGGTCTTTCCAAAGTGCGATATCCGCCGCCATATTAATTTCGTTTGGCATCCAGTGATTGGCGCAAGCGTCTAAATATTTTTGCCAAGCCCATTTGTATTTAAAAGGCACGAGCTGGTTTAAATCGGCGCGGCAGTTGATGATGCGTTTATCATCGACGTGGATACGCGCGGCACCCATTTCGAGGGATTCGAGGCCGGTCGCGCCGCCGTGGGTTTCGTTGCTTTGTACTGTGGACATTAGTTTGTTCCTTGTTATTTGATCTTTGTCTTATATTGCGCGTCATTGCGAGGGCTGTTTTTTAGGCCGAAGCAATCTTTAAAAAGATTGCTTCGCACGTAAAAAGCACGTGCTCGCAATGACGGTCGAGTTTACTGGCAAGCCTCACATGTTGGGTCTGTAATCAAACATGCCTTAGGTTCAGATCCCGACTGCACCGCATTCAACGCGCTGTCATGAATCGTCGATTTTTCAGCGTTGGTCGCACCCATACTGCGTAAATAATAGGTAGTCTTTAATCCGCGTATCCACGCATGACGATAAAGATTATCCAATTTACGGCCCGAGGGTTCTGCCATGTATAAATTCAGCGATTGGGCTTGATCAATCCATTTTTGTCGGCGTGAGCCAGCTTCCACTAACCAAACGGGATCGATTTCAAACGCTGTCGCGTAGCGTTTTTTAATTTCATCCGGAATCCGGCTGATTTTAGTGACGCTGCCATTGAAATATTTCAAATCATTGACCATGACATCGTCCCAGAGTCCTAATTTTTTAAGATCATTCACAAGATAAGGATTAATCACGGTAAATTCACCAGACAAATTCGACTTCACAAATAAATTTTGATAAGTCGGCTCAATCGATTGTGACACGCCGCAAATATTTGCGATCGTTGCCGTCGGTGCAATCGCTAACACATTGGAATTGCGCATCCCCACTTTTTTCACGCGTTTACGCAACGTATCCCAATCCAATGTTTGCTTGCGATCTTGACTTAAATACTGACCGCGCGATTTTTGCAATAATTCAACGGAATCAATCGGCAGAATGCCTTGGCTCCATAATGAGCCTTCGTAAGAAGAATATTTGCCGCGTTCTTCTGCAAGCAGAGCAGAGGCTTCAATCGCATAATAGCTGATTAGTTCCATCGAGCGATCTGCAAAATCCACCGCTTCTTGTGAAGCATAAGGAATCCCGAGTTGATAAAGCGCATCTTGAAACGCCATGATGCCCATTCCAATCGGTCGATGTTTGAAATTGGAATTGCGCGCTTGTGGCACGGAATAATAATTAATATCAATTACGTTATCCAACATGCGAATCGCGGTATGAATGGTTTTGCGTAATTTTTCCTGATTCAACCCTTTGTCCGTCATGTGCATTGTTAAATTAATGCTACCAAGATTGCAAACAGCAATTTCATCTTGCGAAGTATTTAAAGTAATTTCAGTGCATAAATTAGAACTGTGTACGACGCCAATGTGTTGTTGCGGTGAACGCAAATTGCAAACGTCTTTAAAGGTCACCCAAGGATGGCCCGTTTCAAATAACATGCCGAGCATTTTTCGCCACAAGGTGACTGCAGGCAATTTTTTGAAATTACGGATTTTGCCTTTTGAGGCTTTTTCTTCGTATTCCGTGTATTTTGCTTCAAACGCATCGCCATATAAATCATGTAATTCAGGCACTTCATCGGGGGAGAAAAGAGTCCAGTCTTTTTCTTCCGCAACGCGTTTCATGAATAAATCAGGAATCCAGTTGGCTGTATTCATGTCGTGCGTACGACGGCGTTCGTCGCCGGTGTTTTTACGCAGTTCCAAAAATTCTTCGATGTCTTTGTGCCAGGTTTCAAGATAAGCACACACAGCGCCTTTGCGTTTGCCGCCTTGATTAACTGCAACGGCCGTCGCATTCGCTACACTTAAAAAGGGCACAACACCCAATGATTTACCATTGGTGCCTTTGATTCGTGCGCCTAGCGCCCGCACCGAAGTCCAATCGTTTCCTAAACCACCGGCATATTTTGACAGGAGAGCATTGTCCTTAATGGCAGCAAAAATTCCATCTAAATCATCAGGGACAGTGGTGAGATAACAACTGGATAATTGCGGACGCAAAGTGCCCGAGTTAAAAAGCGTTGGGGTCGAGCTCATGAAATCAAATGAGGATAATAAATTATAAAATTCAATGGCGCGGGCTTCGCGGTCTTTTTCATTTAAAGCTAAACCCATCGCAACGCGCATGAAAAAGGCTTGTGGCAATTCAAAACGGATGCCATGGCTGTGAATAAAATAGCGATCGTACAAGGTTTGCAAACCTAAATAAGTAAATTGCAAATCGCGTTCGGGTTTGATGGCAGCGGCCATTTTTCGCAAATCAAATTTTTTCAATTCAGGATCAAGTAATTCAACTTCGATACCGCGAGCGATGTAGTGGGTTAAATAAGTTTCGTAAAGCGATTTCATTTCTTCAAAGGTTGCTTTGTCTTGGATCCCTAAAAAGCTTAATGCTTCGCTGCGTAAATCATCTAATAATAAACGCGCGGCGACATAGCTGTAGTTCGGTTCTTTTTCGATTAAGACGCGGGCGGACATGATGAGGGCTTTGCTGACTTCTTTGACCGGCACTTTGTCGAATAAGTTGCGTTGGGTGTCTTCGATAATATTTTTGGCGGACACATCGGTCAATCCCATGCAGGCGCTGTCAACGAGGGTTGTTAAACGCTTGAGATCCAGCGGGACGACCTTGCCGTCGTTTAAGGTCACTGTTAATTGAGTGGTCGCCGGAGTGTCAGTTTGTTGTTCGCGGATTTTGCGGCGTTCTTCGCGATAGAGGACATAAGCACGGGCCGTTTTGTGTTCGCCGGCGCGCATCAGGCAAAGTTCAACTTGGTCCTGAATGTCTTCGATATGGATCGTGCCGCCGCTTGGCATGCGTCGGAAAAATACTTCAGAAATTTTTTGTACCAGATTGCGGACAATTTCATTAATGCGCGGTGAGCCGGCGGCCGTGTCGCCTTCAACGGCTAAAAAGGCCTTGGTCATGGCGATGCTGATTTTATTGCCATCAAAAGGGGTGAGTGTGCCATTGCGACGTATCACTTTGATTACGCCAGGTGTGGTATTGTCGTGAGCGGTCGTTTTATTCGGGCGTGATAAGACTTCAGTTTCCATAGCTCCTCCAGAGCGTCATTAAAATTTTTTAACATCCACAGAGGGTGGTTTTTAAGCACTGATGTACAGGCTATAACCACAATATATTGATGTTTTCCTCCGCGCAAATACAAGATAGTGTATATTTGCGCGGGATGCAATAGGATAAAATGTGTGGGAGCTGTGGATAAGTTGTGGGAATGGTGTGGAACTTGGGGTTATTCTCCTCGGGAACCGCACCAACGCTTCCAACAGGATTTTTCAGCTTTGGTTTCAGCCACTGTGGGTTGGGATGTGGGCGTCGCTTCTGGTTTTCTAGCAAACAAAGTTCGTGGAAGACCTTCTTTCAAAAGTTTTTTATCTCTCAATACGCTATGCATAGTTTGAATAGCTTTATCTACTTCTTGTTTATTCGCAGGACGTTTTTGGCCCACAATAGCATCTCTTATTTTAGCAAAATCGCCTGCTTTCATTAATTCATCATATTTTTTAAGGGCTGCTTCATACTCTTTTTGCTGTTTAGCTTTTCGTTTTAATTTTCTTTTTAAATTGTGTCGTTGTTTACTATTTAATTTATTTTTATCTTCCGTCGTTGCAAGATTGACACAGGACCTAAAATTAATTGCAAAGGAAGTGGCAGCACAAGCGGTAGGGAAAACATAGCCAGCACCTGATTTGGTTGTTGGATAGGGAATGACAGGAGCGGGATTCGTCCCATTGGCTACTTTGACTGCGGGTGTAAATAAACTTAATGAAGCAAAAATATTTTCAAAAATATACCAACCAGTTTTGAAGGGTCTTGCAACCCAACTGTCTTTTAATTTTTGAGCGAATTCAAGAGAAGCATCGGCTGCTAATAATCCAGTGGCGCTTCCAAAAAAAGCACCGAACATGACTCTGAATATATCGTAAAATATTCCGGCGGTGTTATCAGGTCCCTCAGGAAGAAGGGCGGCTAGTTTTTCGGTATAAAGCAAAAGACCCGCGGTAGTACAAATTCCAACATACAAAGATTTGAAAAAGAGAGATGCCGAGCATTTTATTTTTTTATCTTGAAAGATGGTGGGTAACTCTTCAATGACACCTGGAAGCACTTCTTTTTTTAATGTTTCATCGTCAGGGATTTTAAATTCTTTTCCGCCATCTTTGAATTGTGCAGCAAGTATTTTTACAACTTCCGCTAAAGCATCAATATGCTGTTGCATTTCTGCATCTGGCTGTTCGGAAGCAGATTTTTTAGCCATTTTATCTGGATTTATGTCGTCCGCCGCCATGTTTTTTGCGGCTTCTGCACAATGTTTTTCAATTAATGCGATAAAATTCTTAAATATAATTTGATTGGGTGTGTGTAGCCAATCCCACTCATCTAATTTTTTACGACTGGCGACATAGCGGGTTGCGAAATTCATTAATGATGAAGAAAATACAGTCAGAATAGTAATAGGAATTAATATTCTCGGATCTTTTACCGAATCAAATGTGCCTTTCGCAATAAGACCAATACCTGTAGCGGATCCCAACGAAGGAAATAGGCTGACAATATAAGCTGTCGTTTTTCTATTGCATTCCATCCGGCCATTTTTGATATCTTTGCAAAACTGTAGAAAACTTTCTAATTTGTTCGCAAGGTCAGGTAAGGAATCGAGGGTTTGTCGAACGTTTACATTAAGAGAAAAAACACATGCGGGACTTGCGAAAGCCCAGGCATAAGGAGTAAGTGCTTCACGGCCTTCTTCTAAAATGTCTCCTAATGTTTTCACTGGATCGCCGGTCATCAAGCTCCATAACACAATCGCACCAAAAAATGTGTTAGTTGCAGGAACCGATGATGGGATACAAGATGCAAGAAATTTGCCAAATGATACTAGGTATTCGCAGCAGCATTTTTTTGAACATTTACATTTGGCGCAGCATCCTTTGGATTCCTCTTTATTAATTTTGGCTTCTGTGAATGTTCTTGGTAAACCTGAAGAGGAGGATTGTCCTTCAAACAAATGGGTGCGTTCATTGGGTTCTTTTACTGCTTCCTGAGGATTTATTGCTGTGCTTGGTTCTTCATCTTCATTAGAAAGGGTACCGTATCCGTTAATTTGGGTTTGTTGTTGCCGCATTGCTTCACTGGTTCGGCCTTCAGGGGATGGAAGATTTGCAGCGGGCGAGCGTTGTGAAGGTAAAGCCATTGCTGGTGGTAGATTGAAGGCTCCTAATCCTGAGCCCGTATCGTGAATTGTGACACGATGTTCTTTAAGATCGCTAGTATTGCGCGGTTCTTGTTTTGGACTTTGGTGTGGGGAAGCGGAAATGATTACATTGCCTTCGGCATCCAGGCGTACTTCGGTGCCAGGTTTTCCTTTTATTAGCGTGCCATCGGGGCGAGTAACAGTAAACAGGCTTTCACTGCCGACAGGATGAAGGGGTGTTTGGCCTTCTCCTATGGGGAGTTTCCAATTAAATCCAGTCGCAGGAATATTGGGTCTCTGGGAAACCGGGATATTTAGTGAGCGCAGAGCAGGTTCAACTTTGGGGCCTGGATCGCTTGATTCACCGGGTTCTTTTTCTGTGGCTGTTGCATTGCCTCCTGCGGCCGTTGCAGTGGCATCGGAAGAGATCGATGTAGTGCTTGCGATTGCATGGCCTGGTTGGCTACCGCTATCGTTTGGTGCGGTTTGGCCTACCGCAGGTTTCGGACTGGCGGGCGCTTTGTGATCTTGCGCTTTGGGCGAGGTTTTTGGGCTTGGGGTTTTTCTGCCTTCTTGTCCCGCATTGGCTAAAAGCTGATAAGGGTTAGCACTAGTAAAAATTGGTCTACGTTGATCTGCCATGCAGTCAAAACTCCTGATTTTTGTTATGCCCAAGAATAGAAAATGGGTACGGTAAAAATTTTAAGCAAATTTTAGAACTGAAAGCTTAAGGAAATCTTAAGAAAATTTTTTACAGCCCTGAAAAAATAGAATTTTTTTATTGACATTCAGGAAGAAAATTGATCGCTTTGCCCTGAATCATTTTTCAGGCAAAATAAGCCCCTAGATTCATAGACGTAGGAGTGATAATGGATAACAAAGAAAAAGGGCAGGAACTCAAGACGATTTTGCCGCGGGGTATTTATCTTTTACCGAATGCTTTAACTACGGCTGCCTTGTTTGCGGCTTTTTATTCGGTCGTGGCGGCCATGAAAGGGTTTTTTGATGTGGCGGCGATTGCGATTTTTGTCGCGATGATTGCAGATACCCTCGATGGGCGGGTGGCGCGGATGACCAATACCCAGACGGCGTTTGGGGCGCAATATGATAGTTTGTCGGATATGGTGGCTTTTGGGGTGGCGCCGGCGTTGGTGATTTATAGCTGGTCTTTGGTGCATTTGGGGAAGATTGGGTGGTTGGCGGCATTCTTATATACGGCTTCGACTGCTTTGAGATTGGCTCGGTTTAATACCCAGGCGCATGATGACGATAAGCGTTATTTTCAGGGGTTGCCTTGTCCGGCTGCGGCAGGGGTGGTCGCTAGTTTGGTTTGGTTAGGATCGGAATATGATATAGAAGGATTTTTTGTAGCGGTGCCGGTTGGGGTTTTGGTTGTGCTGTTGGCGGCGCTAATGGTTAGTACGATCCGGTATCATAGTTTTAAGCAAGTCGATTTTAAAGGCAAAGTGCCGTTTATTATGGCGGTTTTGTTGGTTTTTGTCATTGCGATGATTGCGACTGATCCGCCGCATATGTTGTTTGCTGTGTTATTTCTTTATGCGTTTTCGGGGCCTTTTTTGACGTTGTGGCAGAAAAAGAAAATTAGAAAAAATAAAAAAGCCTTGAAAAAATAGTTTTGCTTACAGCATCGCATTTGTAACAGTATCCTGTGGCGCAATTCGTTCGTCTTTTTGGATATCAAGTATGGAACCACCCGAATGATCAAATAATCTCGGACAATATTGTGACGAGACAAGTCTTGCATGAGGCAAGAAAACAGTGGTGTAAACGTTTGGAAAATTATCGAGAATGAGGTCTGTCAATTCTTCTTGGTCTGTGTGATTTCTTAATAGCAGAGCTGTTTCATCATCCACAATAAGATCTTTTTCTGCTCCCAACATCTGGAGGACGATTTTTAATCGTCCCTGTGTGGATGAGGGTGCGAAACCCGATAATGGAGTAGAAAAAATTTGATTTAATAAGGTACCGGGACATAGCGTTTGAAGTAATGCGCGATGCCTGAGTGCATTATCTGAAATATGAGATATCATTTGCAATAATACATCTTTTACTTGTTGTCCAAGCCATTGTGTTTCAGGTTTCCCGCTGGTAGTTTCTTTAAACCAGTTAGTGGTTTGTGGTCTTTTAACTGCATCAAATAAATCTCGATGAGTCAGCATTTCCAGAACATATTTTGCTAAAAAACTCATTTGCAGCAGCTTATCGCCTGCTCCAAATATTTCAACAATTTTACAATGCCAAATAAAACTCACTAAAAAATCCAGTTTGCGATCGCCTTGATGGAACTTAACTATTGTTTGAAGACAGTTAACATAAGAACTCGATTCATTTGAAAGGTCAGGCCATTTCGCTTCGAGTTCTCCTGTTTGAATTGCTCGAAGAAAGGCAACATGTTCGAATCGTTTATTTTTTCCTAAATCGTGATGGCTTTGGGCCAACTGAGAATATTTTTGAGATAATTGCTGATATTCATCTTGTTCGGCGACATTGGTCGTATTAGCTTTCCAGTTTTTATAAAAAATGCCGAAGGTAGTATAAATAGACCAAGTCAATTGGGGGTCATTGCAAAGCAAAGTGCCGCTTCGAAATCTTCTTTGGCCAAAGTCCATTGTTTAAGTGAAGCATATGCAATACCGCGATGAAAAGTCGCTCGAAGTAAGTCTTCATTTTTTTCGATAGAATGGGTATAGCAGTCTATCGCTTTTTGGTATTCTTTTTTAACGTAATGTTGTTCGCCCTGTTGATAATGACTTTGCATAATTTAAAAAACTCTTAAATAAAATGACCCAAAGTAATAGGGTTAACTAACATTCGGGAATATTCGCAGCCAATCCACCCAGCGAAGTTTCTTTGTAAATCGTCATCATGTCTTTCCCCGTTTGTTTCATGGTGGCAATGACTTTATCCAATGAAACATGATGCTCTCCATCACCTAATAATGCTAAACGTGCAGCATTTAATGCTTTAACGGCACCCATGGCATTGCGTTCTATACAGGGAATTTGCACGAGACCATTGATCGGATCGCAAGTCATGCCGAGATGATGTTCCATCGCGATTTCTGCGGCGTTTTCGATTTGATAAATGCTGCCGCCTAAGAGTTCGGTGATCGCGCCTGCCGCCATTGAACAAGCGGCGCCGACTTCCCCTTGGCAACCAACTTCTGCGCCGGAAATCGAGGCATTTTTTTTATATAAAATGGCGATTGCGCCTGCCGTTAATAAGTAGGGGATGGCGTCTTCTCGTTTGGTATTGGGATAAAAATCCAGAAAATAACGTAGCAAAGCAGGTACAACACCTGCCGCGCCATTGGTGGGTGCCGTTACTACACGGCTACCTGCAGCATTTTCTTCATTCACAGCGATGGCGTAGAGATTTAACCAGGCCATACTATCCGTTAATTCATAAGACCCCGGTCGTCCTTTTTGATTTAATTTTTTAAATAATTCGGGCGCGCGGCGTTTTACATTCAAGCCACCGGGTAAAATTCCCGATGTTTTACAGCCTTTTTCAATGCAGGCGCACATGACGTCGGCGATTTTTAATAATTTTTCTTTGACTTCTTTTTCCGGACGTAAAACGCTTTCATTTGCGAGCATTAATTCCGCGATGGATAATTTATTTTTTTCACAGAGATCTAATAATTCTTTAGTGGTAGAAAAAGGATAGGGGAGCGGTTTTTCATTAGCGGTTGGTTTTTGATTTTCTTCTTTAATAAAACCACCGCCAATCGAATAAAAAATGCGGGAGCTGATGGGATTATTATTTTTATCAAAGGCAGTAAAGCGCATGCCATTCGTATGTTCTGGCAATAAATCCTTAAAATTAAAGATAAAATCATCGTTAAAATGAAAAGAAATGTCTTTCTTTCCGTGTAAATTAATTTTGTTTTGAAGAATTATTTCAGAGGCGCGGCGACCGATGGTATCTGGGTCGACGGAATCAGGTAGTTCGCCTTCGAGTCCGACCAAAATCGCGTGATCGGTACCATGGCCCTTGCCGGTAAAAGCGAGCGAACCGAAGATTTCGACCTGAATTCGGCTGGTTTTCGTAAAATCGAGAGAGGCGGTAAAGTGCTCGGCCGCTTTCATGGGGCCGACCGTATGGGAGCTTGATGGCCCTATGCCTATGGAAAATAGATCAAAAACACTGATTGTCATCGTAAATTTTTCTCGTTTTTGTGTAAAATTTGGGTAGAAAATGGTATCATACCCTATCCAAAAATGACAAAGAAAAAACCCCCATGTCTGAAACAGTAAAAGTTTATAATCGCCGCCTTATCGTCACACTCTTTTTGGCGTTTTCATCGGGATTGCCGTTGGCCTTAACGGGTTCGACTTTGCAAGCCTGGTATACCGAATCGGGCGTTAACCTGATGACGATTGGTATCTTGAGTCTTGCCGGTTTGCCTTATATCTGGAAATTTCTGTGGTCGCCTTTGATGGACCGGTTTACACCGCCCGTATTAGGTCGTCGCCGAGGCTGGATTTTGGTGACGCAATTAGGGCTTTGTGCGACGCTTTTTATTATGGCGAACATGAATCCGGCGGCAACGCCGAAATTAATGGGTGTGTTGGCCCTGATCATTGCATTTTTTTCCGCTTCGCAAGATATTGCAGTCGATGCTTACCGAGTTGATATTTTGCACGCGCCAGAACGTGGATATGGTGCGGCGTATACTGTTCTTGCTTATCGAATCGCAATGTTAGTCTCAGGTGGACTTGCGTTAGTGCTCGCCGATCACATTGGCTGGCGTTTGACGTATGAATGGATCACTGTTTTGATCGCGCTTTCGGCGATTGCAACTTATTTAGGGCCTGAAAGCACGAAAACCATCGAAGCGCCCAAAACGTTTCGTGAAAGTGTGATTGATCCGTTCCTCAATTTATTACAAAAAGATAAAATCGTGCTAATTTTATTATTTATCGTGATGTATAAAATCGGTGATGCGCTAGCTTTTTCTTTGATGAGTAATTTCTTACTACATGGATTAGGATTTTCGTTAACTCAGGTGGGCCTCGCTTACAAAACCGTCGGGTTTATTGCAACCATCGCGGGTGCATTTTTAGGGGGTGCGATTTTATCGCGTATCAATTTATATTATGGGTTATTGTATTTTGGTTTAGCTCAGGCGTTTTCTACCTTATTTTTTATGCTGCTTGCAATCACCGGAAAAAATATACCCATGATGTTTTCTGCCATCACGATTGAAAGTTTTTGCAGCGGGATGTCGACGGCAGCGCTCATGGCCTTTATGATGTCGCTCTGTTTAGAGCGATACAGTGCGACACAATATGCGAGTTTGACTGCGCTCATGGCAGTGGGTCGCGTATTTTTGGGCCCCGTTGCGGCGCTCATGGTGTTGCATATTGGTTGGCCGCACTTTTTCTTTTGGTCGTTTATGTTGTCCTTCCCGGGTTTAATTTTATTAAGTGTGATGCGAAGCAGGGTGAATTTTAATGCGGAAGTGGTTAAGGCTTAAATTATTTTTTCTGTTGCTGATTGTCGTTAAGACCCTTTCGGCCAGTGAACTTGCGCCTGAAAATATTATTTATCAGGATAAAACCAAAATTGTTGCACAACAAATCGATCTTTTGAAAAAAAGATTAGTGCAAACGCAAAATCAACTCAAGCAATTGCAAGATCAGGAATCAATAAAAAATTCGCTAGATCAAGTCAGCAAAGATCAATTAACCCAAGCGGGATTAGATATTACTGTCGCGCAAGCCAATCTGGATAGCATCAATATTGAAATTGCCGAATCGCAGCAAACCATTGCGCAATCGTTGAGTGAAACACAGGAAATTGAAAACCAGTTAAATGTCTATAATATTTTTGGCTTGAAAATTTCAAAAGATGTGGAAGCCAATTTAACGAATCTTCGAGCCGAACTCGATTTTGAAAAAAACTTATTGCAGCTTGAAAAAAATCGCTTGGAAAGTTTGCAGCAATTACAGTCTGTCTTGAAAGATACTTTGCAATTTTATCGCGGGAAATATTTTCATATTCAATCCGCTTTAAAATCGCAGACGGTCATGAAATTAAAAGAGCAGCAAGCGAAATATGAATTAGGTTTCCAGGAGCAGCAAAATTATTGGCTAGAGCAATTGAATGTGTTGTACGCTCAATTAGGGCAGTTGCAACACAGCAAGACTGAAAATAAAGCGCTTTATGAAAAATTAAGTAATGACATTTTTTATGCGAATGAAAATGCTAATTATTCCTATCTGCAAATGTTGATGGCACGCTATCAGGATGAAATCCAACAGATTAAAATTTCCATTAATCGCACGAATTCGATTACTTTACTGAATAAAGCCAGCGATAAAGCACAATTATTAGGTAAACAACTTTCACGCATTAATGATCTTTTAGTTGAGCGTATTCATATTGTTTCAAAAAGGACTTCTCAACCGGAAAATGCGGCACTTGCCTTGCAATACAATCAATCCTTGAAACACGTAGGAGAATTAAATCATGAATTGATTGCGCTGCGAGGCGCGGTCGATCAAGCATTAAAACGCGAATTATCATCACGTCAAGGATTGCCAGGATTTGATGCCAAAGAGTGGATTGATTTTAGCGCTGAATTAATGTTAATTCCGCCGCTGACCTTCCAAGTCATAAAAAGCTTAACGCAAAATATGATCTGCGCGGTGCAAGAAATCAGTCTTGCAAGTTGGGCGATGATATTGGCGCTGGAATCCTTTTGGATTGGAATTTTTTATTATTTCAGTCGTTTTTTAAATCGAATTGTTGCAGGCGTGCCGGACCACGAATATGGTCATGTGAATTTAAAATGGTTATTAATAAAAGTGACGCGCCGTTGTTTAAAAGAGATTATGGTTTTAGGCGGATTAGTCTGGTTGTTTGCTTTTTGCGGTTTGCCGGCACAGAATTTTAATTTTATTGTTAATCTCGGAATTGTCTGGCTGTTTTTCAAAATTATTCTTACTACTGCGCGTTTATGTCTTGTTGAAACAGTACATAATAAAGCTGGGCACGATGTGCGTTTGTATCATCGATTAAAAGCGTCATTTATTGTCGGTGGGGTGATCACGGCTCTTTCGGTTTTTGTGCATGGATTACCGCTGGTATTTGAAGTGAAAGATCTTTTTGATCGATTATTTTTGGTCTTTTCGCTTATCGTTTCATTTTTTCTGTTGCGATCTTGGCGGGTTCTGCCCGGATTAATTTTACCGCATGTGGATGATAAGCACACTTATGTGAAACGCGTGGTGCGATTATTGTGTGTGTTTGTCCCGCTGATTTTGCTTGTGAATTCCTTAATCGGATTATTGGGTTATGTGAATTTCATTCAGACGATTTCGTGGTATCAGAGTATCTTTTTATTGGTGCTTGTCAGTTATTTATTTGTCCGCGGATTAATGAATGATGCGATGCATTTTGTGTCGCAAATTTTGATTCGGCATCTTTCGAATGGTTGGCTGTGGACCGAAGCGATTTTAAAACCGATCGACAAAATTCTGAAACTGATGTTGTTTTTATCTTCCTGGTTAATTTTATTTGAATTTTATGGTTGGGACAGACAATCGCCGGTGATCAAGTTTTTGATTTATTCTTTGCATTATCCGCTGCTTGAAATGTTGAACACTTCGATTACCTTGATGAATATTTTGGAATTATGCGTCGTCATTTCCATTTTATATTGGGCGGCGCGTTGGACCCGAGAATTTATGTATCGCTTTTTATTGTCGCGCACATCGGACCTTGGCGTTCGAAACAGTATTGCGATTTTAAGCCAATATTCTGTCATTTTGGTGGGCGTTTTCATTTGTTTACGCGTGTTGGGAATTGATTTTCGTGCACTTACCTTCGTTGCCAGTGCTTTCGCATTGGGTGTTGGTTTGGGATTACGTGATTTAGTGAATAACTTTGCTTGCGGATTTTTATTGCTGCTTGAACGTCCCGTGCGAGTGGGCGATATTGTCACGATCAATGATCATGAAGGTGAAGTCATGCACATCGGTAGTCGTGCAGTGACGGTTCGCACTTGGGATCATATGGATGTGTTGGTACCGAATGCTGAAATTTTCAGTAAAACCTTTATCAATTGGACGGCAAAAGATAATATTATCCGTACCGTTTTCAGCATCAAAATTAATAATCATGATAGACCGGAAGACGTGCAAAAAATTATTCATTCTGTTTTAGCACACCATAAAGCCGTGCTAAAAGATCCTGAAGCCGAAGTATTTATCAAGGATCTCAGTGGCGGCAAAACTGAATTTGAAGTGCGTTATTATATTAACATCCGTCAAGTCAAATCCCGCGTTGGTATTCGGTCTGAAATTTTGATCGCGATCTGGGAAGCCTTCGAAAAAGCTGGCATCAAACCACCGTATCCGCATCATGAGGTTTTTCTCAAAACGGCTAGTGTTGATATGCCTTTTTTGGTGAAGAGCGAGGCTTAACTCGTTGGTAGTCATTGAGAAAGCAGTCTAACTGCGTTAAAATTAATCTTTATTTATAAATCAGGGTGATAAAATGTCAGCTGCGCGTACTTTTAAATCGTTGATGCTTTTAACTACAATCGTATCTGCAAGTGCCGGTTATGTGGAAGTAGTTGACCACAGCGGGGAAATAGATCCGCTCGAAGCGCTAAAAAAAGGCACGCCCATACAAATGTCAGATGAATCCTGGAAAAATGATTTAAGTAACTATTTTATCGCGTGGCTCAGCGATCCTAAAAATATAGCCGGTGTTGATTTATCTTCAAAAGAACTTGCCGTGGAGTTGTTATTTTATCGTTCCTTCCAGGCTTCGGAATATAAAAAAGAAGGAGCACGACATATTGGTTTTCATCTTTCACGTGTTGAATCATTTCGTAAGCAACTCGCACCTAGAGAATTGGTTCCGATGTCGAGTCTTTCTGATGAAGAACGGGAATTTCATTATCAGCGCGGTAAACCAAGAAAAAGAGGCATTCAAAATAAAAAGCCATCTAAGTGGTTTGAAGACGAGGCCGGTGTAAAAGAGGTCTTTATCTACGCATTTAATTTTTGTGCGCATGCCAATCTGGCCAGTGCTTGCAACGATGCCGCTGCATTAGTGAGTGTTGATCCGGAGAAAGGGCAAGAAGGTAATTTTATCAGTTCATTGGATGGTAGCAAGGAAAGAGCTGCAACGATGAAATCACTTTTAACTCAAAAAGCATTATTGCAACAAAGTATGTTTGGTGATGCAGACAAACTTGAAAAAGCAGGACAAAAACAAGAAACAAGACATCGTGCCGATCAGTTAAATTTTACGAAAGGTAATGTAAAGCGTAGGTAAAAAATAGAATTACCCTAAAATACCTAGCCAAAAAAAATAAAATGAGCAATACTTCCATTATGGAACCATTTTGGAACCGTAGCGAATGACTACCTTAACGATTAAAAACATCCCCGATGAACTTTATCAAAGCCTGAAGCAGCAGGCTTTGCAACATCACCGCAGTTTAAATAGCGAAATTATCGTAAGCCTAGAGCAGGTCGTTCATCAGTATAGGCCAAATCAACAACTTCTTTTAAAAGAAGCCAGTCGTCTACGGGGGAAAACAGCAAAATTCCATATTAGAGAAAAAAAATTAAAATCTACAAAAGAAGAAGGACGATCATGATTGAAATCTTTTCCAAAAATAACTAAGTCATTAAATCAGTTCTTATGATTCTATCGACGATCAAAAATCATGATTTATAGTGAAAAATCAGAAGTCAGCGAGTCGGGCTTCCCTTGTTCATTTGATGTAGTTGATCGTCATTTTGTGCGTGATTCATTTTGCGTCTTTTGAATAATCCTGACTTTGAAGGCGGAGTCTCTTCAAATTTTCTTTTTCGAGATTTTTTAGTCGCGCTATCATCGCTGTCATCTTGAGAGGAGGTTGACCCTTCTTCAGGTGTTGTGTCCTGATTTTCTTCTTCCGAGTCAGATTCATTTAGCTTTTGCCATTCTTCTTCAAAATCCGGAGTTTTTGTAATCGGGTCCACTTTTCTTTCTTCGATGATGCCGTTATGTTTTTCATTGATGGGTCCGGTAATATTAACATAAACACCTTCGGATATTGGATATTCTTTCCACCACCGTAATTTTTGTGCAGCATCCGATTCACGAAAAATTTGTCCGCTCCAGGCGTCGCAATATACGCTGGATTTTGGATCATTGCCAATTTTCATGAAGATATGGTTGCCATTCTTAACTCTACAAATGCAGCCGCCTTTGTAAGGATTTTCTAAAAATAATAATGCCATGCAAACATCAGCAAATTCATCGCAATTTGCAGCTTGATAAGCTTTGACGGCTCTATAGGCAAGAATATTGATCTTGAAATGGAATTCATTATTGGCTTCTTCAAATTCTTCACATATTTTTTCAGAGGTCTTTCTAATAAATTCTTGAAGTTCTTTTACATGTTTTGTTACTAACCATCTATCTTCCTCAGTTAAAGAATTTCTCTCGGGATGCGAAGAAGAAATTTTCACAATTTTTCGCGCTATATTGGTAATTTTGCAAGCGATCACTAAGTTTTCTTGTAGTTCCGGATTGTGTTTGCATTCAGGATAGCGTGCCAACACTTCTTTTTCATCAACCATCATTCCTAAAGGTAATATGCCGGTCTGATTCTCAGATCCTGCGTCTCTAAGAGTGTGATACATCGCGGGTAGTTCTTCACTCGTTCGATTGATAAGCGGGATATCGATTGGGTTGGTGCCGAAATCATTGAGTGTAGTGGCGGCTTGTTGTTGCTTTGCAGGCGTCAGCTTTGCTAACAACGTTTCAGCGACTTCAACTGTGCCGTATTGCGCACAATAATGCAGGGGAGTATTGCCGAGATTATCTTTTACGAGTAGATATTCCTCGAGTTTCCTTTTGGCAAGATGTTTGTGAACGAGGTTTAACATTTCAGGCGTTTTTGCTGTTGCAGCCCAATGGACCATCGTTCGGCCTTCTTTATCTTTTTTTAATATCACCTCTGCGTGATTCTCAAGATAAGCGTCCAACTGTTCGAATTTATCCACTGCCGTGCTATGGGTGAGCGCCTGCAAATCCCTAAATTCTTGGTCGGTATAATAAACCGAGTCCTGGGCCAGGCATTGAGGGTTTTTAGTAGAATCAAGTTGTTGTGATGATTTAGCCATTTTGTATTAAAAAATTAAAGATACTATGTGCTAAATTTTATACTAATTAGCTTAAGGTTATCTTATTCAATACAATAAAAAAGGGTGCAGATGGCAAATGCTATCCCATCTGCCTCTCATATTACGGAAATGCGCAGTAATAGATTAAGCATCGAATTTTTTTTTAAAAAATCAAAAATATACTGTATCATTGGTGGAATTTAAAAAAACTATCTAGGGCTGAAATGGAAGAAAACAACGGAAGTTTTGGTACAAAGGGCTTGGCTGCCATCGCGATTAAAAATCCTCATTTGATTGTGGTAGTTTGTTTATTTGTTATCATCCTCGGCACACTGGCCATTTTTAAATTGCCAAAAGATTTATTGCCTTCTGCGAATTTACCGGCGGTTCAAATTCTTTCATTTTATGCAGGCATGCCTGTGAAAGCCGTCGAAGAAAATCTGAGTGGACGATTTGAGCGTTACACAGGCCAAGCGATAGGAATAGAAAGACAAGAATCCAAGTCGTTAGTGGGTGTGAGTATTGTCAGAAATTTTTTTACGCCAGAATCAGATCTGAATACCTCTATCACTCAAGTAACCTCATTAGTAATGTCTGTATTGCGAAAATTGCCCCCAGGCACGCAGCCGCCATTGATATTGCCCTTTGATCCGATGGCCGCCGTTCCACTGGCTTTAGTGATCGTCAGTGGAGAAAATAAAACCATTGAACAAGTCTATGATACGTCGCGTTATGAAGTCAGAAATGCGATTCAATCCATTCCAGGCGCCATGGCTCCAACTGTGATGGGAGGTACACCGCGAGAAGTTGTTATTTATCTGGATCCAAAAAAACTAAGAGAATTTAATTTTTCACCTGTCAATGTATTGAACCGGTTATCGCGTCTTAATACATTTATTCCATCGGGCGATATCAAAATTGGTAATTTTGATTATCAAATTATCAGCAATGGCTTAGTAGAAAATATTGCTGATATGAATAATTTTCCATTGCGAGCCGAGTACGGCGTTCCTATTTATCTCAATCAAGTGGGTCAAGCGGAAGATTCAGGCCAGATACAGACAAATATGGTTTTGATCGATGGGAAACAACAGGTTTATGTACCTGTTTATCGTCAACCCGGCGGAAATTCGATTCGAGTCGTGGAGCAAGTCAAAAATACGCTAGGTAAACTAGAAAAACGATTAGATGGCATTACGCTAACGTTAGTTGCCGATCAATCCTATTTTATTCGCCATGCGATTGCGAGTATCAGCGAAGAAGCCTTACTCGGCGGTGGTTTGGCCGCATTAATGATTTTTCTTTTTTTAGGGAATCCAAGAGCCAGTGCTGGCATTTTACTGTCATTGCCACTGTCGCTTCTCATTGCTTTTATCGGATTACAAGCAGCAGGACAAACCATCAATGCTATGACATTGGGCGGATTAGCGCTATCAATCGGTGTCTTGGTTGATAACTCAATTGTGGTTTTAGAAAATATTAGTAAAAAAATCGAAGCGGGAAAATCGATTCATCATGCTGCATTGGAAGGGACTTCTGAAGTGGCCATGCCTGTTCTTGCAGCGACGTTGGCAACCCTCATTGTGTTATTTCCAGTTATATTTTTAACGGGAATCGTAAAAATATTATTTTCTGCATTAGCGAAATCAGTCATGTTTGTGATGATCGGTTCTTACTTTATTGCCATGACAGTGATGCCGCTTTTTGCATCGCGCTGTTTGCAAGCTGTTGATCCAAACCATTCACATTCGCGTTTTTTTATTCGAACGCAACAGTTCATCTATCGTTTAACGGAATCCTATGCCAAATGGCTAGCTTGCGCTTTGGAATATAGAAAATCGGTGTTAATAGGTACTTTGATTTTATTTTTAATTGGCATTTTGCTAACACCGTTGATCGGAACTGAACTTTTTCCAAGAGCGGATACAGGGAATTTTATTCTAGATCTTAGACTGGCCTCTGGAACGAGGATTGAACAAACGGCTGAATTTTCAAAACAGTTGGATAAAAAAATTCACGAATGGATTGCTCCAGACGATTTAAAAATGACAATCATTAATGCGGGTGTTTATTATGGATTTCCCGCTGCATTTACACCCAACGTCGGCACCCAAGATGTTTTTTTTGATGTAGAGCTCACTCAAAATAGAAAACACACTTCGCAATATTATGCCAAATTGATACGCAAACACATGCGCCAGGAATTTCCGGGTGTCGAGATGGGTGTTGAATTGGGTGGGTTATTAACGTCAGCGCTGAACATGGGATTAAGAGCGCCTATTGATATACAAATTGAAGGTCCAAGTCTTAGAAAATCCTACGAGCTTGCGCTACCCTTAACTGAAACAATCAAAAAATTGCGCGGCGCGGTTGATGTGCGTATTCAGCAACGTTTTGATGATCCTATTATATCGATCAATATTGATAGACAAAAGGCCATGAATTTAGGTGTCTTTACCGATGAAATAGTTAAAAATGTCGTCAGCGCGGTCACGGGTAGTTCGACATTTGATTCAAATGATATTTGGGTGGATCCAAAGACAGGCATTGATTATCTGATGGGCGTTCAATTTCCGCCGAATCAAGTCTCTACTTTCGATCAATTAGCCAATATACCCATTCAAGGTTTTGAGAGGAATCGCACTCTACCATTGAATCGTATTGCGCTCATTACAAAGACCACGGGTCCGACCGAAATTGATCATGTGAATTTTAGACCCGTTATTGATATTTATTTAGACGCAGAAGACCGTGATATCGGTAGTTTGGCCAATGATATTCAAAAAATAATAAATCATACTTCTGTGCCCGAAGCTTATTCAATTAATATTCGCGGAGAAGTGTCTGAAATGAAAAATTCAGTGCGATCACTCGCAGGTGGATTTTTATTAGCAGCGATATTAGTTTATTTAATTTTGGTGGTACAATTCCGTTCTTTTTTACTTCCTCTCATTATCATGACTTCCGTGCCTCTGGGTCTTGTTGGTATTGTGTTTATGTTATTGTTAACGCATACCTATTTCAGCATTCAAGCAGCGATTGGCGCTATTTTTATGATTGGTATTGCGGTAGCAAATGGCGTCCTGCTAATTGAATTTATGACACATCATAGAAAAATACATAATCATGTTGATCAGGGAATCCTTTCAGGCGCCAAAGCGCGTTTGCGGCCTATTCTCATGACGTCGCTGGCCGCTATTTTGGGATTAGTTCCTATGGCAATTGGATTAGGCCATGGTGCGGAAGCAAATATTCCGCTTGGACGAGCTGTTATTGGGGGACAATTGTTTTCAACCATATTGACTTTATTTATTGTTCCAATTCTTTATCGATACAGTGTGGAAATTCATCACTATAAAAGAAAAAGGGTAGAAGAATGAAAAAAAGAGTCTTGTTTATAGGATGGATGGTCTTCGTTTTTTCACAGAATTTATGGGCAAGTGAAAAAAAACTGCTTTCAATAGATGAAGTCATGCAATTAGCTGAGATCAATAGCCCACGTTTATCGGCTTCACGTTTTCATGAATTGGCTGCCGAAAAATCGGTGGATATTGCACGCGCAAACTATTATCCGACATTAAACGTTGAAGCAATTGATAGCACAGGATTTCCAGGGTCTTCTGTGGGAACGGGCGTGACTGGATTAATGGGCTCACCTTTTCGTTCGGGTTACGGAGCGGGCTTGGTTGCAGAACAAACGATCTATGATTTTGGACGTACTTATTATGATGTTGAAGCATCAAAAAATGAAGCTGATTTAAGTAAACAAGAGACTCGCGTGACTGTTTATGAAGTAAAACAACTGGCATTAGAAACATTTTATGACTGCGCTTTTTTTAAAACTCAAAGCGATACCTGGGGGAGCCTAAGTCATGAATCGGGTATTATTACTGATGAAGCGCAAAAATTTGTGAATACCGGACAACGTTCAATTGTCGATCGCTATTTATCAAAAGCACAAACAGAAGAAGCGCAAACCGCACAAGCTTTTTATGCTGCGCGGTTAAAGGAATCCATTCACGTGCTCTCTGTGATTATGGGAGTGAGTGATGAATCGTTTTCCTGTCCCGCTCTACCGAACCGATTAACGAGCGCGCTTAATCCTAATGAAAACATGGAATCCAGTCCCCTTATAACTCGTGCAATCGTGGGTACTAAAGTGGCTGAATCAAGATTGAAAGAACAACAAGCTGCGTTTTATCCAAAAATTGTGGCTGTTGCAAGTGTTGGATCCATTGCAAGCGCTCGCTTAGTTAGTAAACAGGATTATTCAGCCGGCATCGGGCTCGTCTTTCCTCTTTTGGATTTGCATACCAATGGTGAAGTGCATCGCGCTGAAGCACTAGCTTATGCCAGTGAAAAAGAACTAGAAGCGCAGCGCCAATATTTAGGCATCATGAATGGTAAATACGATGAAGTGATACGTTCATCACAGGTAAGACTGCAGCATCTCAATTATGAATTTGATTTGGCTAATAAAGCCTTTAATACGGCTAAAAAACGTTATTTTTCTCTAGAAGGCGATCTCATTGACCTTAGAGAAGCTTTTCGCAATCTGGCTCGTGTCGAAGCCGATATGGAAGAAACCCGTACCAAGCTGCTTCAAGCAAGCGGGTCCAAAGCCTTATTAAATGGCAGTGGACAGCAGCCTGGTATGTGTCTCAGCGGTTATTAAACTGATTCAGTGCATAAACAATTATTATCGAAACATTCTTCTGCGAGAATGATCTTCGTCTTTTTCATTTTCATCTGAATTTTCAGCTTTGCCGGAACCTTCCGTTTTACCGCCACCGCCTGTTGCTTTTCCACATTTGCAGGTAGTCTGTTTGGCATTTCGGCATCGGCCGCAGCTTACTTTATCGATCAATTCTTGTAATGGATCTTTCTTTTCAAATTGTGACATCGTTCACCCCCAAATTGTAATCAAGCCAATTTAGGGCCTGTTTTAAAATCAAGCAATAGGGTAGGATTACCTTATTTTTATAAGTATCTGATAAATAGATATAATTATTCTAATCAGCCCACACCCAAGGGTATTTTTTTGTTTTATAATATAGGAAACGATTTAAGGTCACTTCGAGGTAAGTTTGTTTTCCATTAAGGCAACAAAATTCATTCAGGAAGTCTGTAAATCCTATCGGAACCTGGCATTGACGAATTTCATGCATGATATTACGTTTGCGGAAGGTCGTATCAGCATGTTAGTGAGTCAGGCGGAGCTATTTCAATTTTATTATCAAAATAAAATTCCAACGCTTTGCACTGATCGTACCGGCAGGACTTTGCCGGATGGTATTTATCTCAATAAAATTCTGCAACAAAATAATCCCGATTGCGCCGTCTTAATTCCCTTGATGCAAAAAATCGGTAAAAAATTCGGCGTAAATTACGGACAAAACTCATTGACAGTCATGGTGCATGAAAAAGAGTGCCAGCATCTTTACTCTTTTTATTTTGATTTGAATGAAAAAGATTTTTTACATTGGGTCATTAATAACGGCCATCTTTTGCAGGATGTGATTGATGATTATAACTGGAATGCGCGCGAGGTTATTTCAGAAGCGAAGGCCGCTGAAAATCAGATTGTTTTGCCTTTTTTCAATGATTCGCATCACACCTCTGAAAAAAATCAAATTAGTCTGATTCATAAAAACATGAATATTCCTATTCATTTATCCCCGCAACAAAGCAAGTGTTTATTGTTATTGATGAAAGGTAAATCCGCAAAACAGATTGCCAGAGAAATCAAACTCTCACACCGTACCGTCGAACATTATCTGGAACGCATCCGCAAATTATTGGATTGTTCATCTAACCGAGAATTAATGGCCGCCTATGGTGATCAATTAATAGGGTTCACCCCTGAATTTTAGTGTTCTCTTTTTGGAAGGCTACAACCGTTCCCGTAATGATTTTAGAATCCTTTTTGATATTAATCACCGCATCACCGCCCATGGCTGCCGCTAATTCACGCATACCGTCTTGAATATTGGCTTCTTGGCGTTTGTTGCCACCCATGTTGTATTCTGAAATGTGTTCCACGCCGATGACTTTATAAGGCATTGAGGGGTGACCTGTGGTGTAAAATGAGACTTTTAAGGGATTTTTTTTGCAAAAACAATCAGGTGATTTAATAGGCGCGGCAACCATAGGTTTGCAAGATCCAGTTTGATCAGTTGTAGCGCAACCGACTAGCGATAATCCTATATAAATTACACTAAGCGGGTATAATATTTTCATGGTAGAGATCCTTCTAATAACCACTTAAATACGTGTCTCTATTCATCCTATTGGATTAAAATAGTAAAGGCAAGTGTTGACAATTTATATTACTGGATATTTTCATGAATCAATTTTTAGAAATAGCACGTAAGAATTTATTAGAACCCGCTGGGATTACGGATAATCAGCTGCAAAACGTCTTGAGTGATGTCTTAGGCAGTGCGATTGATAATGCGGATTTGTATTTTCAGTCGACTTATTCTGAATCCTGGGTGCTGGAAGACGGCATTATCAAAAATGGCAGTTATCACATTGATCGCGGTGTGGGTGTGCGTGCGATGAGTGGTGAAAAAACCGGTTTTGCTTATTCGGATGATATTGTGTTGCCGGCATTAGAACAAGCAGCGCATGCAGCACGCAGCATCAGTAAACACGGCGGACATGAAGCGATAAAAAATTATCAATGGACGACAGGGCATGAATTATATTTGCCGGTGAATCCATTAAATTCAATAAAGGAAACTGACAAGATTGCCCTTTTACAACGCGTTGATGCCTATGCAAGAAAAAAAGATCCGCGCGTGATTCAAGTGACTGTTACGCTGGCTTCGGAATATGACACGGTATTAATTATGGCAAGTGATGGGCATCTTGCGGCGGATGTGAGGCCACTGGTTCGAATGAATGTCTCGGTAGTGGTAGAGCAAAATGGCCGACGTGAACATGGATATGCGGGTGGTGGTGGGCGTTTCGACTATTCTTATTTTTTAGAAAACGATTTGGGTTCGCAATATGCTGACAAAGCGGTGCGTGAAGCATTAATTAATCTGGAAGCCGTTCCCGCTCCCGCAGGTTTCATGCCAGTCGTGTTAGGCCCTGGCTGGCCCGGTGTTTTGTTGCATGAAGCAATTGGTCACGGATTGGAAGGCGATTTTAATCGCAAAGAAACTTCTACTTTTAGTGGCAGAATGGGTCAACAAGTGGCATCGCATTTATGTACGATCGTGGATGATGGAACTTTGCCGAATCGAAGAGGCTCGCTCAATGTTGATGACGAAGGGACTCCAACGCAATGTACCACACTTATCGAAAAAGGTATTTTACGCAATTATATGCAAGATAAGCATAATGCACGTTTAATGGGAACGAAATCGACAGGTAATGGACGTCGTGAATCGTATGCGCATTTGCCTATGCCGCGCATGACCAATACTTACATGCTGCCGGGAGAATCGGATCCACAGGAAATTATTGCATCGGTTAAAAAAGGAATTTACGCCGTCAATTTCGGTGGCGGGCAAGTGGATATTACATCGGGAAAATTTGTTTTTTCAGCGTCTGAAGCTTATCTCATTGAAGATGGAAAAATTAAAACGCCGATTAAAGGGGCAACATTAATTGGAAATGGTCCCGAGGTATTAAGCAAAGTCAGCATGGTAGGTAATGATTTGCAATTGGATTCCGGCGTTGGAATTTGCGGCAAAGAAGGACAGAGTGTGCCGGTTGGGGTGGGTCAACCAACAATAAGAGTTGATGGATTAACCGTAGGTGGAACCCAGGGATCTGAAGAATAAAATATATGAAGGGAATAAGCGGCCTCGCTAAAACTAGGAGGCCGTTATGGTCTTGATTAAGAAGCGGTAGCTTCGGTTGATGCTGGTGTAGCAGAAGCTGTTTTATCTTTGCAATGGCAGCAATGTTTCTTTTTTGCTCTGTGCATTTTGGTAGCTTTTTTCTCAGTTGTAGTAGCGGTTTGGTCGCTGCTCATTGCTGAGTTGTCAGCCATCATTGCAGGTTTAGCAGATGCATCAGATGCTGGCATTGTTGAAGTAGCTGCATCTTCAGCGAAAACGGCAGAAGATAAAGCGATTGTTGCTGTAGCTAATAATGTAACCAACTTTTTCATGAAACTCTCCTTAAATGTTTTTTGGCGTGATAAGTGTAAATGAAGTTTTTGCATTTTTACAGTAGTATTTGAAAAATATTACATTTGTTTGATGAGTTTTAACCTGGCTTATTTTTGATCTTTTCCAGCGCTTTTTCAATCGGAGCAGGGTCCACATTTCGCATTAAACGACCGATGTATTGCAACTGACGGCGACGTGCTTCGTGACTTTTTATCGAATGGGCAACAAGAATTGCATCATGCAAGGATTCATCCAGTGGAATTCTAGCCAATTTATCGGGCGTTAACTTAAGTAAAGATTCCCCCAGTTTTTGCAGCGCAATCATGTCGCGTTTGCGCTGACTTTTGCTGGGGCGTTCTTCTTGAAATTCTGACACTTATTGATTCTCTTGTTGAGGCTGATGGTTTTTTTTCTGTGTAGACTGTTTGGGTAGACCAGGGCCAGTATCCTGTGTAGAAGGAATCGCAGAATTATTGTTGGTTGGAATGCTGTGTAACACATCATTTTTATTTCCGCAGCCTGCAGCAAATGTCGCATTTGTAAGCATTAAAAAACTCACCATTAGCCATTTTTTCATAAGAGTTTCTCCCATTTTTAATATACAATACTATACTGCGATGCCTATTGCCAAGCGAGAGATTAAATCATGAAGAACGCGCTGACCACTGATTTTCATTTTGAAAATATTAAAAATATCGTCGAAACCATTTTGCAAGAAACCGCAAAGCAAGGTGCTGCCCAAGCGGAAGTCGGGGTTAGCATGAATAAGGGATTTTCGATCAATGCTCGCAAAGGTGATGTGGAATCGGTCGAATATAATCAAGATAAAAATATTGGCATTACGGTTTATTTTGGCAAACGGACGGGTTCGGTTAGTTTGTCTGATTTCAGAATGGAATCGATACGCTCTGCGGTGGAAGCGGCTTGCAATATTGCGCGATTTACCGATGAGGATCAATATTCGGGTTTAGCGGAAAAAGAATTATTAGCCTTTAATTATCCTGAACTTGAATTATCTTATCCTTGGGCGATTACGGTTGAAGAAGCAATTAAGTTAGCTTGTGAATGCGAAGCACATGCCTTAGCGAATGACAAACGCATTACCAATTCAGAAGGTGTCACCGTTTCGACGGCAGAAGGCTGGCAAGCCTATGGCAATTCTCATGGATTTATTGGCGCTTATCCTTCGACCACTCACGAAATCAGTTGTGTGTTAATCGCAACGGAAAATGGCGATATGCAGCGTGATTACAGCTATTCAATTTCAGTCGATCCGCATTTATTAACTCCGATTAATCAAATTGCTGACATCGCAGCAAAAAGAACCGTCAATCGTTTAGGCGCAAAACGCTTAAGCACACGTCGCGTCCCTGTCATTTTTGCCGCTGAAGAAGCCCGCGGATTATTGGGACATTTTATTGGCGCGATCCAGGGCGGCAATCTTTATCGCAAATCTTCTTTTTTATTAGATCAATTAGGAAAAAAAGTTTTTCCCTCGCATATCACGATTCAAGAACATCCGCATTTACCAAAAGGGTTGGGTAGCGCTGCGTTTGATGATAATGGTGTGGCCACGCGCGATAATGTTTTCATCGAAAATGGCATTTTGAAAAATTATTCATTAGGTGTTTATGCTGCACGCAAATTAGGTTTGCAAACAACAGGAAATGCAGGTGGTTTGCATAATGTTTTCATTAGCACGGGCCAGAAAAATTTATCGGCCTTGTTAAAAACGATGGATACAGGATTGTTAGTCACCGAAGTGATGGGACAAGGCGTGAATTTAGTCACCGGTGATTATTCGCGTGGTGCGAGTGGTTATTGGGTTGAAAAAGGGGAGATTCAATATCCCGTTTCTGAAATTACCATTGCTTCCAATTTACGTGATATGTACGCAAATTTAGTTGAAGTTGGTAATGACATTGATCTACGTGGGAATGTTCGCACCGGATCTATTTTATTAGAGAATATGATGGTGGCGGGGGAGTAGGCTAATTATTTACAGATAAAATTTCCAAACCTTTCGCCGCGATCAGATTCAATAATCTCAAAGAAGTTCCTCGCGGATGTTTGCCGCCTTGTTCCCATTGCCTTATAGTTGAAGTGCTTGTATTTAAATATTTTGCAAAAATAGCTTGGCTTACTTTTTCATGCAATCTGATCTTTTTAATTTCGCGCGGGCTTAATTCAATCACATCCGGGATGCACAAAGAATCATATTCTCGCATAGTCACCGCATCAATTACGCCGGCTTCGTAGAGATCTGTAGCCATTTCATGTGCTGTTTCGGACAGCGTTTTTTTTGCTTTTTTCTTTGGTTTCATCATTTCACCTCAAATAATTTACCCGTTTCTATCATTATGGTAATAGCATGGTCGTTCATATTCAGAAAATCTTTTGCAAGTTACCGATAAATTTTTTCTTCGCGTTCATTTATATTGGCATATTCATTTTTTGCAAATCCATAAATATAAAAAGCACATTTTTCTCTTTTAAAAGCCACCAATGTTCTGTAACCACTTCTTTTTCCTTTTCCTGATATTGGTATTCTTTTTTTATAAAGTCCGCTGCCAAGATTTGCTTCGTGAAGACCTTTTTCTAATTCTTCAATTGCTGTTCTTAAAGTTTTGTCGGTTATTCGTTCTAAATCAGCCCATTGGTGGAAACTTCTGTGTTTATATATTTTCATTAATTGTTACCTATTAATTATAATACTTAGTGTTATATTTTGAAAGGGGTGTATAAGTTCAGGAATGAATGGTAAGCGACTGACTTCGAGATAAGATTATGAATTATTTGATAAAATGATAAGAATAAGCATTATGTATTTTTCGTTTTTTTTGTCAAGGAAATACAATTGCGTGAATAGAACTTTCCGAGAATTTAGGTCCTTCTTAAGGACCTTTAGGCTTAGGTTGGTTTGATACTCGCTGTTGTTGTGAGAAAGATTCATATTGGTGCCCCATTAACTCACGAGGGGCCAAATGTTGCTGGCTCCATCTATAGGCGTCATACCATCCTCCAACTTTGTTATTAAGACCATGTGTTAAATATATTTGTTTCGTTGATGAGGATGAAAATGTCTTATGTTTGTCCCAATTGTAAGTACTAGCATTCGGATCTATCAGATCTAAAAATTCTTTTACTTTTGGGTCCTTCTCTGCGGGTGTTCCTTTTATATATTTTTTGATACCATCATGGATTTGTTTAAATGTATAACTTGTCTTTGCTTCCGGCACAGATTTTTTACGTTCTTTTTCGGCTTCCATTTGAGACTTCTCTGCTTGTGCTTTTTCCTTAGTTCGACGTAGAATATGTTTCTGCTTAGCCAGCGCAGCGATATCATTAAACACCTGTGGTACACCTGTCCCTTGGCTTGCAGAACATCTGTAAACAGGGATGGTTGATGACGTTTTCATTAGCTCACCGATTTTATTTGCAAGTAAGTTTAGTTTTTCGTTGTTCGATGGGATTTGTTCTTTTGATTCCAAATCTTGTTTGTTAGCGATGATAACTACACGAGGTGGGTAAGTTTTATCAAAATATTGTTGTTGTTTTAAAAATTGATTATATTGTTCCTCAACATCAAATGTTTTCGCTGAATCTAAATTGACAACGAACGCAACAACATCGGTATTTTGATATTGAGAAGTTGTCAGAACCTGATTTGTATCCTTACCTGCTTGATCCCAGAATAGTAGCTTAGTAACAGTGGGCGACACATTAAAATAACGAGCATGGATTTCTGTTCCTCGGGTTGGCGAAAATTGTTTGATGTTGGAATCAATATGCTGTAATAAATTAGTCTTCCCAGCATCGGACGCGCCGATGAAATTCACCTTGCATAAAATATCATAAACATCATCGAACTCGCCTTCTTCCATTTTTACTTTTTGTTTGCTAGTGTCAAGTTTTGTAATTTGATCTCTTAACTCCTGATAACGTTTTTGTAATTCCTGAAATTTTTGTTTTTGTTCTTCCGATACTTTTATTTCTGGATCTTGTTTTTTTTGCTCTGGTATGATTTTTCTTTGTAGATCTTTATAACAGCTTTCGAGCATTTGAAAGGCAGTTGCATTGAAAACTTGTCTGAATTCGTCTTCTGGAAATTCTGGATCTTTTAATTGGCTCCATTCTTTAGCGGCTTTTTGTTCGATCGCATTCAGTGTATCCTGGATAGCCTTTTGACCATTTAAATAATTGGTATAGAGTTCTGTGTCTTTGCTTTCGATAGCAGTTTTTGCAGGCTCTTTTTTTTCAGCAACACGGGGTGTTTTCGGTTGTTGTATCTGTGCACTTTCAGCAGCAGGTACTCTAGGTTTCATGTGATCTCCTCAATTTTTATATTCATTAATTATAGTATAGCCTAACAACAAATGCTTATCTAATTCATTGATTTTTAATAGGTTTATTTTTTTGTTTTAGGGTTAAAAGATTAACATGACAGAATACAACCATACCGTATGTGCAGCCATGAGTACTGGGTATATACAACACTTCCTGGCAGATACCAAAAGGCAAGTTAGGGTCGGTAAATGCGTAGTCATAAATCATTTTTTCGGTATCAATTGTTTTATAAATAACGAGACGAGAAATGGTGTTCGAAATAGGCGTGCCTTGTTTAGACATGCAGGTTTGAACATCTTGAAATCCTTGTTGTAAGGTTTCGAGCGGTATTCTTAATTGATTATAAGGGCTGACACCAACCCACGCACTCGGTAAGGTAATTTGTTGCAGAATATCCTGACTGCGGTCGAATTCAGTGATAATGGAATCATAATTTTCATCGATATTGGCTATCGCAAAAAAGTCATCCATATCGTTTACATTTGAAGTGCTGGTGAAAGGCGTGCTTAATTGGGCGATCAGGTTTAAGACTTTATTTTTATTTATTAACTTGGGTAAATCAATCGTACGCAGAAATTTATCGGTGTCAAAATCATCGGTTTTAGCTATTGCAGTTTTAAAGAAGATCGCTGAAGTAATACAAATGAAGAGGATTATTATAGTTCTGTACATGGTAGTTGGTCTCCATGATTTACTATATAAGCCTCAGTATTACTGAAAAAAGCAGGAAATAGCAAGGGTAGGGTAATTAGCCGCCTTCACCAAACTGATTATTCACAAGATTAACAATGGCGCCCGTGATAATTAATTGCAGGCTCATGCCCTAAGTCGTGCCGAGTCAATAGTATGGTACCCAATAAACTTGTATTTAAAAACAAATTGTGTTACCAATTTGAATATGAAAATAACGACTATCACTAATCAAATTAGAAATAACTTAATTGCAATAATCAGCTTATTTATTGCAATTACTGCGCTGTTTTATAATACCTGGAGAAATGAGCAAACGGAAAAGAATAGAAATACTCGTGCAGCAGCGTTTGAAGTTTTAATGGAACTGGGTGAACTCCAAAATATTATCAATTATTCCCATTATCTACATGATAAGAAGTTGGGGAATCCTTTTCTTGGTTGGGGTCACATTGCACTGATTAGCGATTTAGGCCAACTTCTTCCTAATCCTGCACCTGATCATGTTAAAGCATTAACTAAAGTTTGGGATGAAAATTGGGAAAAAATCCCATCCGATGAGGCTGCTACCAATAATATTACTAATGAGATTGATCACTCAAGAGAATCGGTTTTAACTATCCTTAGACAACTAAAATAATCGATGCGGAATTTTTTTTAACGAAATTATTTGCTGATAACGAATGATTGAACGAATTAACCGCCTTCACCAAAATGATTATTCACAAGATTCACAATCGCATCATGCGCTTCAAATTCATCGGCACCAGTAATAATTAATTGCAGGGTCATGCCTTTGGTGGCACCCAATAAAATGACACTCATGATACTTTTACAGTCCGCAATGTGATCATTGCGGACCAGTTGGATTTGACTTTCAAATTTTGCTGCGGTTGCAACGAGTTTAGCAGCCGCACGGGTGTGCAGCCCTAATTTATTTTGAATGGTGATAGGTTCATTGATCATCGCATCTTTTCTTTGTGTTTTGTAATTTGTTTGCCAATTTTGTCAACCAAGGCATCGATTGCGCTGTACATGTCAGCTGATTTGGCAGAGGCATGAAATTCAGCGCCGTTCAGATGGAGTGAAGCTTCGGCAACATGGGTTACATTTTCTACGTGAAAGGTGACATTCACATTTTTAATATTTTTGTGATGGTGTTCGAGTTTTGAAAATTTTTCTGTCGTAAATGTTTTTAAGGCTTCAGTGATTTCAATATTTCGGCCTGTTAAATGAATCTGCATGGTTTCTTCCTCTCTAGTTGTTATAAATCAAATTCTTCGCCCAGATAAACGGTGCGGACTTCTTGGTTTTTAAGAATGTCCTCGGGCGTGCCTTCGCAAATAATTTTTCCGTCGTTCACAATGTAGGCGCGTTCACAAATATCCAGTGTTTCACGCACATTGTGATCGGTAATGAGTACACCAATGCCACGATCACGCAAATGCGAAATAATGCGTTTAACATCAATCACGGAAATAGGATCGATGCCGGCAAAGGGTTCGTCGAGTAAAATAAATTTAGGTTCAATCGCAAGCGCGCGGGCAATTTCTACACGGCGTTTTTCACCGCCGGAAAGACTCATGCCTAATGAATTGCGCAAATGGTCAATGTGAAATTCTGTTAATAACTGCTCAAGCTTATCCTGCTGTTCTGCTTTTGTTAAATTTTTCCGAAGCTGCAAGATAGCCATGATGTTATCTGCGACAGACAGTTTTCGAAAGATGGATTCTTCTTGCGGCAAATAACTAATGCCCAATTGCGCGCGCGCATGCACCGGTAAATTTGTAATATTTGTCTCATCAAATAAAATCTGTCCGCCATCGCATTTAATCAAACCGACAATCATATAAAAAGAGGTCGTTTTACCCGCACCATTCGGTCCCAATAATCCTACAATTTCGCCCGATTTAATTCGCAACGAAATATCCTTCACCACCAGGCGGGTTTTATATTTTTTACTGAGATGTTCGACGTTTAATGTAGTCATGATGATTTCAATTGGTTTGGTTCAATAACAACCGTTGCTCGGCCGCTTTTATTGGCGGGTGCGGTCACAGTCTGGTTTTTCATATTATAAATAATAATCTGGCCATTGACACTGTTTTCGCCTTGCGTGACCATCACATCGCCTTCTAAAACGACCATTTGGGTCGCCGGATAAAATTTAATGGTTTTGGCTTTGGCGTGAAGTATTTTATCACCTTCTTTGGGAAGAGTAGAATATTCTGCTAAATGCTTAAAACCATACGCGACGGCTTCTTCCATTTTATGTTTATCATTGTTTTTGGTTACCACGCGATCGGCAGTGAGTGTCGTACTGCCTTGGATGATTTTGACATTGCCTTCGTAAGAATGCGCGCCGGTAGAATAATCAAACGTCGTCGAATCTGCCTCAATTTTCAAAGGTTTTTGATCATCCGAAGGCAACGCGAGCGCCAGCGTGCTGACCAAAAACAAAGAAACAAGACTAAGATTGCGGAACATATTCTTCCCTCGCCTGTGAAAGTAATTTAACAGTGCCAGCTTCCCAGTTGGCTAACATGCCGACGGCATGCACCGTGGTATCCGGTTGTGTCATCACAACAGCGTCATCGGTTTTTGCGATTTTTTCATCGGGGACAATCGTTAATGATGAAGTTGTCATCGTCGTGATCGGGTCTTGGGTGTCTGCAAGATGATGAATGACGACATTATTCCAAAAAGTAATTTGATTGATCCCTCCCGTAGCCCTCGCATAATCCGCATCAATATGCCAAGGTTCCGGTGATTTTCGGTAAACGATGACGTGGGGGGTTGTTAATTCGGTGACATCGTTTTCTTCGTAGTGCACCATTTTGGGTGCGGAAACTTTTAAAGAGGGTGTGCCTGTTTTGTTAAAAACAGTTGAAGCAATATTTTCCATGAAGGCATCGGGCTGGTCCGGTGAATGTTGTGTGATTACCTTACTCGTTTGACGAGTAATAATAATAGACCAACTGCTCAAGCCAAATGCGATGAGTAGCAGAAAAAGAATCAAGGTGTTTCTGGATAAAGTCACGCAGGCTCTGCCTCTTTCAAATAAGCATTGACTATCTCATCAAAGGTTCCTTGCGCTGTCATGATTAAATCACAGACCTCGCGTGCAGCACCTGCACCACCTATCGCACTTGTCGTAAAGAGTGCATGATCGCGCATAAATTGCGGTGCATTCGCAACCGTAATGCCAAGTCCCACTTGTTTGATGATGGGTAAATCCGGTAAATCATCACCCACATAAGCAATTTGCTCATTGGTGAGTTTTAATTTTTGTTTTAAATGCTGGAACGCGGCGATTTTCATCGGTTGACCTTGATAAACATGTTCAATCCCTAAATCGCGCATGCGATCGGCGATCATGGTTGTTTTACAAGCCGTAATAATGCCGATTTCAACCCCGGTTTGCCGTAAATATTTCATGCCTTGACCATCGTGCACGTGAAAATCTTTGAGCGCAATGCCGTTTGGGCTATAAAATAATTTTCCAGAAGTGAGTACACCATCTACATCAAAAATAACTAAGCGAATTTTTTTGGCTTTTTCGATAATATTTTTCATCACATCACTCCCGCGCGTAAAATATCGTGCATGTGAACCACGCCAACCGGTTTATTTTCTTCCATCACAACGAGTGAAGTGATTTTGTAGGTTTCCATCAAATTTAAGGCTTCAGCCGCTAACATGCCCGGTTGAATCACTTTAGGATTTCGAGTCATCACTTCGTGGATCCGTGTTTTGTGAATATCAATGTTATTGTCAAAAGCACGGCGAATGTCACCATCCGTAAAAATTCCAGCCAGTTCATTATTGGCATCGAGGATAGTGGTCATGCCTAATTTTTTTTGTGACATTTCTACGAGCGCAGTTTTCAGTAACGCATCATAATTCACTTTCGGAATCGCAGGGCCTTGATGCATGATTTCGTCTACGCGTAATAATAATCGTCGACCGAGTGTGCCGCCGGGATGTGACAGTGCGAAATCTTCTTTAGTGAAACCGCGTTTTTCTAATAAAGAAATAGCGAGCGCATCACCCATCACTAACGCCACCGTTGTACTAGCAGTAGGTGCTAATCCCAAAGGACAAGCTTCTTTGGTGACGCTGACATCGATATTAACGTTTGCAGCTTTTGCGAGTGTTGATTCTGGATTGCCGGTTAAGCTAATCAAGGGAATATTCAATCGTTTTAAAAAAGGCAAGAGCGTAATAATTTCTTCGGTTTCACCAGAATTAGAAAGCGCCAGCACGACATCTTTTTTAGTAATCATACCAATATCGCCGTGGCTAGCTTCACCAGGATGAACAAAAAAGGCAGGACTGCCAGTACTCGCAAACGTCGCCGCAATTTTTTTACCGATATGGCCAGATTTTCCCATTCCAGTTACGACAATACGTCCTTCGCAAGCTAATAGGAATTCACAAGCCTTGGCAAAACGCTGATCAATTCGTTGTAATAATGCGCTGATCGCCTGAATTTCAGTTTCAATAACAGCCCGTCCGAGATCGCATATTTTTTGTACATCTTGCATAAGAAACAAAAGTCCTTGAATAGTGAATTTGGTAAGTATTTTACCTTTTTTACAATGAAATAAAAATCGTTATTAGCACCCCCCCTTCAAACAACCCCGCAGTTTTCTTCTTGCCTGTTAGGGGGTTTTGCTGTGCAGCGAGTGCATTTCATGGATGAAATGCATAAGTACACGGACGTACTGCCCCGAGCGGAACAGCAAAACCCCCTAACAGGCAAGAAGAAAACTCGCAGCCCCCACCCCCGCAGAATTTTGCTGATTCCATCCCAAATAAGTATTAGAATCCCCCCATGAACAATCAAGATTTCATTGAAATTACCGACCTCTATTTTAACCGCAACCGCCATAGCGTTTTTCGCGGGGTAGATATTGCTATCCCAAAAGGCAAAATAACAGCCATTATGGGCCCAAGCGGTACCGGCAAAACGACTTTATTGCGCCTAATAGGCGGACAATTAATCCCCACCAGTGGTCAAGTCCTGGTCGATGGTCAAAATGTTCATAGACTGAGCCGACGCAAGCTTTATCGTTTACGAAACCGAATGGGCATGCTATTCCAGAACGGCGCGCTGTTTACCCATCTGAATGTCTATGAAAATGTTGCTTTCCCGCTGCGTGAACACACCAGACTTTCTGAAGAGATGATCCGCAGTATTGTTTTAATGAAACTAGAAATGGTCGGATTGCGTGGTGCATGGCACTTAATGCCCAGTGAATTATCCGGTGGTATGGCAAGACGCGTGGCACTGGCGCGGGCTATTGCGCTGGATCCTGAACTGATCATGTATGATGAACCTTTATCAGGACAAGATCCGATTTCTAAGGGTGTTTTGTTGAGGTTAATGCGTACGCTCAATGATTCATTGGGTTTAACGTCGATTATTGTCTCTCACGATGTCCAGGAAACCTTAAGCATTGCCGATTATGTTTACGTGATCTCCGATGGAAAACTCATAGGGCAGGGCACAACTGATACGATTAAACAAAACGACACCCGCGAATTAAATCAATTTTTACATGGGTTGCCGGATGGGCCAGTCGCGTTTCGATATCCTGCGCTGCCACTGGAACAAGATTTATTGGGGGACACCCAAATATGATGAGCTATGTTCAATCATTAGGTTCGTGGGGATTGGCGACACTTCGAGATTATGGTCGTGCTGGCATTTTATTGTCGCGTGTAGTTTTTGCTGTTCCGAATGTCAGAAAAGGTTTCCCGCTGGTTTTGCAGCAAGTTTATGCGGAAGGCGTGCAATCGTTGTTGATTATTGTAGTTTCCAGTTTGTTTATTGGAATGGTAGTTGCACTTCAGGGTTATCACACACTTGCAAAATTTGGTGCCTCGCAAGAATTAGGCCCGCTAGTCGCATTAAGTGTCGCGCGAGAATTAGGCCCTGTTGTGACGGCTTTATTATTTGCAGGCAGAGCAGGTTCCGCATTAACAGCGGAAATTGGTTTAATGAAAGCGACCGATCAATTATCCAGTATGGAAATGATGGCAGTCGATCCAATGCGAAAAGTCATTGCCCCGCGACTTTGGGGCGGATTTATTTCCATGCCCTTGCTGACGATGATTTTTAATGCGGTTGCTATTTATGGTGCTTATCTTGTTGGCGTAAAATGGTTAGGCTTGGATGCGGGTGCTTTCTGGTCGAATATGCAAGCTTCAGTCGAATTTCACAGTGATATCGTGAATGGATTGCTGAAGAGTCTGGTGTTTGGTTTTGTGGTGACCTGGATTGCGGTTTATCAAGGTTACGATGCAGTACCGACGTCAGCAGGCATTGCAAAATCAACGACGCGGTCGGTGGTTTATTCTTCGTTAGCTGTATTAGGTTTGGATTTTGTATTAACCGCCATGATGATAGGGGGATGGTAATGATATCAGAACGAATGGTGGAAAGTGTTGTAGGTTTATTTTTAATTGCCGCGATGGGTGCGATGTTGGTTTTAGCCTTCAAAGTCAGTGGCTTGACCAGTTTTTTTAAACCAGAAGGTTATATGGTCACTGCGCAGTTTGATGACATCGGTCAATTAAAAACGCGTGCCGCGGTCAAAATTGGTGGTGTCACAGTCGGTGAAGTGGCTGGAATTAAACTGGATCCTGTCACGTTTAAAGCGGTCGTTAAAATCCAAATTAATTCTAGAGTAAAAGACATTCCCGTGGATTCGACCGCAACTATTTTAACAGCCGGTTTATTGGGCGATAATTATATTGAAATCACACCCATGTATAGCAGCGAATTTTTGAAAGAAGGCAGTGAAATTACAGAAACCCATTCTGCCATGATTTTAGAACGATTAATCGGCCAATTCATGTATAAAGTCGGTGGCGGTTCGAATTCCGATTCGAGCACTCCATCAAATAACGCAAACGCAGAACCTAAAAAAGAAGGAGTCACCCAGTGAAAAAAATTATAGTCCCATTCGTTATTTTTTTAATGAGTTTTTTAGTTCTCATGCCGAAAATAGCATTAGCAAGCGATCCGGTTGGCATGCTGAATTCGATTGCGAACCAAATGATTTCTGAATTGAAATCGCATCAAGCTTCTTTAAAAACAAATCCAACGGTTGTTTATGCCATTGCTAATCGCGTGGTCGTGCCGCATGCTAATTTAGATGCAATGGCACAGCATGTGTTACCGCCGCAAACTTGGCGTACTGCTTCTGCCGCACAACGCAGTGAATTTAAGCGTCAATTTACCATGGTTTTGGAACGCACTTATGCGTCCGCATTAGCCAATTATTCCGATGAAACCGTGCGATTTTTTCCGGTGCGTGGGGGCGTGCAAGGTTCGATGGTGACCGTGCAAAGTGAAATTGATCGTTCCAGCGGATCTCCCATCCGTGTTAGCTATCGTTTAATTGGCAATGGCGGTAACTGGCAATTGTTCGACATGTCAGTTGAAGGTGTAAGCATGTTAGATAGCTTCCGTTCGCAATTTGCCGATCAATTATCACGAGGCAACATCGATAACTTGATCAAAGTACTCCATACGCGTAACGGTGCTTAAATGATGACTTCGGCAAAAATCATGCTTGAAAATGATTGTTTGCAGGTGTCGGGTGATATTAATTTCACGACAGCGGTAAGCTTGTGGCAAGAGAGTTTGCCGCTGATTTCCCGTTCTCCTCGATTGGCGTTTGATTTTTCACGTGTGACTACGCTTAATAGTGCGGCGCTAGCATTATTGTTGGAATGGATAAAATATGCAAAGCGCGCAGGCAAAAAAATTTCATTCACTGGTTTGTCGCCACAGTTGTTGTCGCTTGCGGATGCTGCTGGGGTAGCGAAATTATTCGTTCTATAAGATGGTGCAACAGCCCCGGTTGTATAGCTGTCTTTCTCTAAGAGATGTTAAGTTATCAAACATTTCCATTAAATCGAGATGTGCTTTTTTAAATGCGGCTGGATCATTACCCGTCTGAAAATAATGGACAATAGGGCTTATAGTATCCGTTAGACTTTTATTATTGAACAAAAGACCATCCAAGATATTACTCTCATAAGTAAATAATTTTGGCTGAAGAGCGAGGAATTCTGTTTTTAATTGATCGAAAGGTATGTTTGTATTCTGGGTATATTTTTGATGATAGGTTTTCAGATAATTAACAATCTGCGGTCGTAGTACGTTACATGCTCTTTTTACATCGTCTACTGTATTGACTTTTTGATTAGCTTGTTTCAAAAGCGCTTGTTTTGCTGAATCACGAAACATAGATTTTTTCCCTGTGTTCTTAACTATCATATTGCAGAAAACTTAAGATTAGCTTACCGTAGCCTCTGTTAGGCTGCAATTCTTCGTCGAAATTGATTGTTTGTGTCAATAGGGTTTCACCACGACTTTCGTTCCGATCGTCGCAAAATTATATCTGATCCAGCGGGCCGCTTCGACCGTAATGCGTACGCAACCATGGCTAATGTTGCCTCGAACGACTTCATAAGATCCATGTAATCCCTGATTTCCATTAAAAAACATACAAAACGGCATGGGCGCGCCAGGATGGCCAACGGGATATCGCGTAGATTTGCAATCGCTGCCACCCAACGATTGAATCCGGAATACGCCGGTTTTGGTGCGGCAAGAACGGCCTATGTCAGGACACCAGCCGGAGCCTGCCGTTGCGATTCCCGAGCGAATGAGTTGGCCGCTCGCAGAATAGGCGCTCCAAGTGTGATTTCGGGGATTGATGACGATCATTTTTTCACTGACGTTGATTTTCTTTGGCACTTTTAGAGATTGAAAATTTTTTCGGGGTGATAATTGAATTGGCTGTTGATAGCTCGAATTAGAATAACTGGGAAATTCATTATTAAGTTGCGCTGCTAAAAGCGGATTGCTGTTGACTTCTTCTAGTGAATAATTCCCATCATGATGGGAAAAGGCGGGATGGCAAAAACTCATCCCCATAATAAAAGCAACGGCAAAATACCAGCCTTTGAAAGACATGGCAACTCTCCTCGTTTTATGCTTTTTTTATGTATTATAAAATTACTTTACACCAAAAAATAAGCGAAATGGGAAGAATTTTGACCAAGAATCAATGACTTGCTAGAAAAAAATGTCGTCCCCGCTAAAGCCGTCATTGCGAGGCCTGCTTTTTAGGCCGAAGCAATCTCCAAGAGATTGCTTCGTCGCAAAAAGCGCTCCTCGCAATGACGGCTTTAGCGGGGATACGTGGTTTTAACCACGATGAGGCCGATGATCATTAGCAAGAAAGGTATACATCGTTGGCACAACAAATAACGTAAAACAAGTACCGATTAACATGCCTGAGGCAATGACTAATCCAATATCAAAACGACTTTTAGCACCCGCACCGGTCGCAAGAATCAGCGGAACCACACCTAAAATCATCGCAGCCGTCGTCATCAAGATAGGGCGCAAGCGCAAAGCAGCCGCTTTTAAAATCGCATCATGAATGGAAAGATCTTCATGTTCTTGAAGTTTATTCGCAAAATCCACCATCAAAATTCCGTGTTTACTGATAAGACCAATCAGCGTAATTAAACCAATACCCGTATAAATATTTAATGATGCGATACCCACATTTAATGGAATCAGCGCGCCGGCAATGGACATCGGTACACTGATCAGAATAATAATGGGATCACGAAAACTTTCAAATTGCGCAGCAAGCACCAGATAAATAATCAGCAGGGCAAACAGGAAGGTAAAGAGCATGGTGTTGCCTTCTTGCATCGCTTGTCGCGATTGGCCTGCGTAATCATAAGAAAATCCGGTCGGTAAAATTTCCTCTGCTTTTTGGCGTAAAAAATCAAGACCTTGGGTGACTGATTTTCCTGGCATCATGAGTCCCTGCAAAGTGCCAGAATTTAACTGCTGGAATTGATTTAAGGTATTTGGGATGACATTAATGTGCATGCTAATAACGCTCGATAAAGGCACGAGATCACTACCTGTGCCTGCAGGAATGTAAATTTGATTAAGTTTTTCTGGATTCATTCGAAAATCTTGCGGCACTTTTGGAATGACTTCAAAACTTTGGCTCTCACGACTAAATCGATTCACGTAATTTCCGCCAAGCATAGTGGCAAGGCCAGTGCCGATATTTTCCATGGTCACACCCATGACGCCGGCTTTATCTTTATCCACATCAATGACCAATTGCGGTTTTTCAAACTTTAAGTCACTATCCATAAATAAAAATAAACCGCTTTTTTGTGCGGCATCTTGCAGTTTTTGCAGCACTTGTTGAATCACAACATAGTCAGCCGTCGAAGTAATAACAAATTGCACTGGCAATCCATCACTGGAACCCGGAATCGAGGGCAGTGGAAATGCGACCGTATTAATCCCTGCAATTTTTGCGAGTTTCTCCTGAACTTTGGGCAACATCTGCGCTTGACTAGATGAGCGATCATTCCAGGGTTTTAAAATCATGCCTGAAATCGCATTATTTAAGCCACCGGTACCATTAATAATAAAATAATCTTGAGTTTCCGGAAAACTTTCATAAATTTTATTGAGCTGATGGGTAAATTTTTCAAGGTATTGCAAGTTTGCATATTCGGGCGCAGTGGCTGAAATAAATAAAATACTTTGGTCTTCGTCAGGTGCTAATTCGGTTGTGGTAGTAATAGCAAGCAAGCCGCAAAATGCCAGAATGAGTCCAGCAAATACTAAAACCACATAACGAAAATCTAAAACCGATCGCAAACGCTCCGCATATTTATTTTTGATTCGTTCAAAAAAAGCATCAATTTTTTGAACGAAGGTGAGTCCCGATACTTCGGAATTTAATAATCTTGAACACATCATCGGCGAAAGCGTAAGCGCAATAACACCTGAAATAATCACGCAAAAAGCGAGCGTAAAAGCAAATTCTTTAAATAATGCGCCAGTCAATCCCGACATAAAACCAATGGGTGCATAGACTGCGGCCAATGTAATCGTCATTGCGACAATAGGTAATGCAATTTCACGCGCACCTTTGAGTGCCGCATCAACGGGCGTTAATCCTTCTTCGATATGACGATAAATATTTTCAACGACAACAATCGCATCATCTACAACTAATCCAATCGCCAAGACCATGGCGAGCAGAGTCAATAAATTTAAGGAATAGCCCATCGCAAACATCATGGAGCAAACACCGATCAGCGACAGAGGAATCGTCACAATCGGAATGGTTACCGTGCGGAAAGTTCCTAAAAATAAAAAGATCACGAGAATCACAATGAACGTGGCTTCCGAGATACTGCGTATCACTTCGTGAATCGAGCTTCGAATATAATCAGTACTATCATAAACAATTTTGCCGCTGAATTTGGGTGGATAGCTAATTTCCAGTTCTGGCATTAATTTTTTAATGTCGTCAATGACGGTGAGGGGATTTGCCGTGGGGGTTCCCTGAATGCCGATGAACACAGCATTTTTTCCATTAAAATAGACGGAGGTATCATCATTTTCAGCGCCCAGCTCAACTTGTGCAATGTCACGCAAACGAACTAAGGTCGAATCAGACGTTTTGACGACGAGGTTTTCAAATTCTTGCACGGTATTTAAATCGGTTTTCGCACTGATGTTAATCGCAACCAATGCGCCGGAAATATTTCCGGGTGCTGTTAAAAAGTTTTGTGATTGCAACACATGGACAACATCATTAGCAGAAATATTCAGCGCCGCCATTTTTTCTGGATTCAACCAGATTCGCATCGCATAAGTCTGTCCGCCTAAAATATCGGCCGTTGCAACGCCACCCACTGTTTGTAACTTGGGTCGCACGACTCGGTTCAAAAAATCCGTAATTTGTTGATTAGTCATTTCGTCACTGTTAAAACCAAGATACATCAACGCCATTGATGAACCGGTATCTTTGGTAATGACAGGTTGGTTACTTTCCTTCGGCAATTGATTACTCACCTCAGCAACTTTAGACATGATCTCAGTCATGGCTGCATTCGAATCATGATTTAATTTGATGTAGGCTTTAATCGTACTCATACTTTGCGCGCTTTCAGCGGTGAGATAATCAATGCCATCGGCAGTTGCAATGGATTTTTGTAAAGGAGTAGTGATAAAACCTTGCATGAGCTCAGGACTTGCGCCTGGATAGGCGGTCGTAATACTGATGACAGTATTTTCCATTTTTGGAAACTGACGTAGGGTGAGTTCAGTGAGTGCTCTTAATCCTAATGACAGAATGAGCAAGCTAACAACGCATGCTAGAACAGGGCGTTTGATAAAAAGATCCGTAAATGTCATTTTTAAATTTTCCAGAATCTAACTATTTTTTACTACTTAGCTTTCTTTGAGGAAAAAGCTAAAGCTCCACACTGTTGTCGATTACAACGTGGGTACCATTCTGTAATTTTAATTGGCCGGAAGTGACAACTTGTTCGCCGGGATTCACGCCTTTTAAAATTGCTATTTCATCGCCGCGACGTTCGCCCACAGTGACATATTCACGAAAGGCTTTCAAAATCGGTTTGCCATGTTTATCTTTGCCATCCGGTTTGATGACATAAACGGAATCGCCATGCAAACTGTAAGAAATCGCGGTTTGCGGCAAAGTCACGACATCTTTATGTTCACGCAATAAAACTTTTACCAACGCATACATCCCAGGGTACAGTTGAAAATCTTTATTAGGTATTGTCGCTTGCACCAGAATATTTCGCGTCGCTTGATCTACTTTGGAGTTAATTGCGGTAATGGTTCCGGAAAACGGTTGCACCCCTTCCAGATTGACAGCCACTTCAACCGGTTGCTGTAGATAAAGATCATTTAAGTATTGTTCAGGCAAATTAAATTTCACATAAAGTGGATCCATGGATTGTAAGGTCACCATGGTCGTACCCGCAGAAACATACTGACCAATATCAATCATGCGGATACCAATTTTGCCGCTAAATGGAGCGGTAATGGTTTTTTGCCGGATTTTGGCTTGGATTTGTTCGACGCCTGCTTGAGATTGCTGAAGTTGAGCGGTTAATTTATCTAATTCTGCTTGCGAGACTGCACTTCTGGCGACTAAGGCTTTGTTACGATTGTAATTCAATTGTGAAAGTTTTAATTGCGCTTGATTATCCTGTAACTGAGCTTGTTCAATGCTCATATCCAATAACACCAGAATATCACCTTGTTTCACAAATTGACCGGATTCAAAATGGATTTCTTTCACGATGCCTGGAACTTCTGCGCTAATATCCACACCGTTAACTGCTGCGAGTGTTCCCACCGATGTCAAATTGCCTTGCCAATTTTTAGTGGTTGCAATGCTCGAAGAAACGGTCACCGGTGGCGGAACATAGTGTGACATCAGATAGGCAAAACCAATTTTTTTTATGCCATACCAGGCAAAAATAATGCCAAACACAATGCCTACGATTAAAAGCATTTTTCTCATTTGGGGTGACATTTCCATTTTTTCCCTCAGGTTTACTGTTCCGCGTTAATCACTAAAAATATTGCGCCTGGGCCTCTTAACACATTTACTAACAATGTACTTTTGGAAGCGGCAGCTAGTTTCTTTAAATCATCAATATTTGAGACGGGATGCTGATTTGCAGAAACGATTACGTCGCCTGGTAAAAGATCAGCGTGCCAGGCATTGGTGTCTTCTTCGACGGAAACGACAACCACTCCTTTTACGGTTCCGTGATCAGGACTTAGTAAAGTAAAGTTTTTCAAACCGACGCCATAAAGGAAGGGATCGGCTTGTTGGCTTTCTTCCAAACGTTTTTTAGGATCGCTTAAGGTGACATCAAAGGAAATCGGTTTACTATTTCGAAGAACGCCGACTGAGGTTCTGGAATCAACACGAAATAAACCAATGGAATTGACAACGTCATTGGCATTTTTGATTTCTGAATTATTGATCGAAGTAATAATATCGCCCACTTTAAAACCGGCTTTTTCAGCAGGGGAGTTTGGCATGACTTCAGTCACGACAGCGCCTTTGCTGATCGATAAATTAAATGCATTGGCGAGCTCAGGTGTAATGTCTTGCGCGCCCACACCTAATGAACCGCGGTGTACATCGCCATATTCAATTAATTGCGACATCACGCTTTTAGCCATATTGGAAGGGATTGCAAATCCAATACCGGTTCCCTTGCCCGGATTGACGATCGCTGTGTTAATGCCGATGAGTTGCCCATCTGTATTCACCAGCGCGCCGCCTGAATTGCCTGGATTAATCGGCGCATCGGTTTGGATGAAATTTTCATAATTTTCAATACCGAGTGTCGCGCGACCCAAGGCACTGACGATGCCGGATGTCACCGATTGGTTCAAACCAAAAGGATTACCAATCGCGGCTACAAAATCGCCTACTTTAAGCTGACTGGAATCGGCAAACGGAATAGCGGTCAGATTTTTCGCCTGAATTTGTAATAAAGCGATATCGGACGGTTTATCCATCCCAATAATTTTCGCATTGTAATGTCGGCCATCATTCAAGGTAACCGTCACGATTTGGCCGTTATCGACCACGTGTGCATTGGTCACGACATAACCTTTGCTAGCATCAACGATGACGCCTGAACCGTCTGCCGTCATTTTGTCAGGAATGGCATCGGGATTGTTATTGTCGGCTTGGTTATCTTTATTATTGTTGTCCGGCGAATTGTCGTCTTTATTGTTTTGACGTTCGTGCTGAATTCGGTTAAGGGTTGATAAATCAGTGATTTTAACTAACGCGCGAATATAGACCACCGCAGGCAATACTTTTTGTAACATGGGCGCAAGACTGGTGTTATTAGGGGTTGCAGCCATGCAAGTGGAAAAAGTAAACGATCCGATAATGAATAATAGGGCGCTTAAGCGATTCAGCGTTTTCATGGTTTCCTCGTCATTCTAATGAGCTCGCAAATTTTAGCATATTTTATGGACTAAGTAACATTCTGGAGATAAAAAAGAATGGAAATTCAGAAGAGAAACGCACTCTATCCTTTTTTTAAGATTGATGCAATAGGTTGCTGATTTTAAGCAGGTTCTTGGGCAATCCAGATGAGACTGGCCATTCGGCCGGTTTTGCTGCCGTCGCGCCGATAAGAATAAAACTGGTTGGCGTCTGAATAAGTGCAATAATTTCCGCCAAAAATACGTTGAATCCCGCGTTTATGAAGTCGTTGTGTAGCCAGTAGATAAAGATCAGCCATAAAACGCTGATTCGGAGAGGGAATAAAAGCGCTATGCGCTTCGGAATCTTTTTCTAAAAAAGCCGCTCGTACTTCATCGCCCACTTCAAAATGCGCCTGGCTAATGGCGGGCCCAAGCCATATTAATAAATCCTCTGGATCGCATTTCATGGCCTCCAGCGTGGATTCAATCACGCCGTTTAATAATCCGCGCCAACCGGCATGAATGGCGGCAACGGAAGTGCCTTGTTTATTACAAACCAAAATCGGCAAACAATCGGCGGTCAAAACCACGCAAATCTGATTTTTTTCATGAGTAAAACTGGCATCCGCTTCACATTCGGTATTTTTTTCTGTGGCAAGAATTGCAATAGTGCTGTGTGTCTGTTTTATCCAAATCGGTTCATTCGGGAGTTGCAGGGCATTTTTTAAAATTTCACGATTCGCTGCTACCATCCCTTCATCATCACCCACGTGTTGCGCCAAATTAAATTGATCAAAAGGTTTTTTACTCACACCGCCTGAACGTAAAGTGGTATAGGCGTGTATTGTTTTAGGCGCAGGCCAAACGGGTTCAATAAACATATTATTCATCCAGTTCTGCATCCGATTTTAATACAGCTAGCATTTTTTGCATATCTTCGGGTAAGGGTGACTGAAAGCTAAGGGTTTTGTGAGTCACGGGATGGACAAAACTTAATTCGCTGGCATGCAAGGCTTGATGCTTAAATTCACGTAATGCTTTAACTAATTCAGGGCTCGCTTTTTTGGGGAGTTGCAAACGTCCATAAACTTGATCCCCTAAAATGGGATAGTGAATATGCGCCATGTGCACGCGAATTTGATGGGTGCGGCCGGTTTCGAGTTGGATTTTAATTCGGGTGTGGGCTCGGAAACGGTCGATGACGCGATAGTGGGTCACAGACGGTTTACCGGTTTCGGTGATGGCCATTCTTTTTCGAATAATGGGATGGCGGCCAATCGGTTCATCAATGGTGCCGCCGCCGGTCATCACACCCAGGACGATGGCTTGATAAATGCGGGTGACGGTACGGTCCTTTAATTGTTTTGTGAGATTAAAATAAGCCGCAGATGTTTTGGCGATGACCAATAAACCTGAGGTATCTTTATCCAAGCGATGTACTATGCCTGCGCGCGGTAAATTTTGTAATTCCGGTGCGTGATTCAGGAGGGCATTTAATAAGGTTTTATCATAGTTGCCAGCGCCTGGATGGACTACCATGCCGATGGGTTTATTAATGACCAGCAGCGATTCATCTTCAAAAATAATATTAAGCGCAATATTCTGAGCTTTATAAACAGGCTGGGCCTTTAAAGTGGCGTCAATCGTGATTTCTTCACCACCATTGACAGTCAAACGGGTTTTGGCAATTTGGCCATTTAATTTAACTTGCTGGTTCTTGATCCATTCCTGAATTTGGGTGCGAGAATAGTCTGGCAATAATATTGCCAGGGCTTGGTCTAGTCGTTTTCCTTCCAGGTCTTCTGGAATGATCAGCGTTTGCTGGATTTTTTCGCTCATGCATTTTTTTCCCATTTTCAGCGTGAATGATCTCAAAATTTAGTTTAGAATGCACGGCTTAAATCGGTGTTTGGAGTTCAGAATGAAAAAAATAGCACTACTAGTTTTTCTTGCCAATTTTCTGTTTTTTTTGGGAGGTTGTTCGACGAGTATTGATCCTTCTGAAGCCTACAAAGGTGAATCCGCCGAAGAAATTTTTCAAAAAGGTGAGGACGCGCTCCGTGATCGAAGTTATGGCGAAGCCATTAAACGGTTTGAGGCGCTGGATGTGCAGTATCCTTTTGGTCGCAATACCGAAACTGCGCAGTTACAAATTATTTATGCGTATTATATGAATAGTGATTATGCTTCTGCGGAAAGTGCAGCAGATCGTTTTATCCATTCTTATCCAACCAGTCCGCATGTGGATTATGCTTATTACATGCGCGGCTTATCGAATTATTATCAAAATCTCGGGATTTTTGAGCGATTGTTCTCGGTGAATCTTGCAACGCGTGATTTGACGCAGGTGAAAAAATCCTACAATGATTTTGCGACATTAGTGAATCTCTATCCTAACAGTGTTTACGCACCGGCTGCGCATCAATATACGGTGTATTTACGAAATATTCTGGCCGACCATGAATTGGAAGTCGCGCAATATTATTATAGTCGCGAAGCGTATATTGCTGCCGCGAATCGAGCAAACCTAGTGGTTCGACATTATCAAGGCGCCCCTGCTGTGCCGGAAGCGTTAGTTGTGATGGCAAAATCTTATCGCAAATTGCATCTTCAGCAGAATGAAGCGGAAGCGATGGAAGTGTTGCGATATAACTATCCGAATTCGGTGTATATGCAAGAGGCGATGGCGAGGGATTGAAATCAACCGTCATTGCGAAGGAGCGCTTTTTGCGACGAAGCAATCTTTTGAGAGATTGCTTCGTCGCAAAAAGCGCTCCTCGCAATGACGGGATGGCAGGGCTAGAATTTATTTGTAATCGGATACCGCCGATCTCGCCCAAACGCTTTATTGTTGATGCGCACACCAATCGGCGCCTGTCTGCGTTTGTATTCACTTTTATTGATGAGATTCACGATTTTTTTCACAATAGCTTCATCAAAACCTTGCGCCGCAATTTCAGCGATGCTTTGTTCTTGATTGAGATACAACTCCAAAATTTTATCGAGTAAATCATAAGGCGGTAAACTGTCTTCATCTTTTTGATTGGGGGCAAGTTCCGCTGTAGGTGCTCGATCGATAGTGCGTTCTGGAATGACGGCGCTTAATTGATTGCGATAGCGCGCTAGACGATAGACTAATGTTTTAGGAATATCTTTTAAAACCGCAAATCCGCCGCACATGTCGCCATAAATCGTAGAATAACCAACTGCCATTTCACTGCGATTGCTAGTCGATAAAACAATTTTTCCCGTTTGATTGGAAAGCGCCATTAAAATAATTCCGCGGCAGCGGGATTGAATATTTTCTTCGGTGACATCAGGTTTTTTCCCTTCAAAATTTTTCGCTAAAATGTCTAGGAAACTATTGAAAGGTGGTTCAATCGAAATCATTTCGTGTTCAACGCCTAATTGGTGAACCAGCGTTAATGCATCTTCGTTGCTGATATCGGCGGTAAAACGGGAAGGCATAAGGATCGCTTTGACATTATTTTTTCCCAAGGCATCAACTGCTATGGCGAGAGTCAATGCAGAATCGATTCCGCCAGATAAACCGACAAGTGCACCTGAAAAATTGTTTTTTGCGAGATAATCGCGCACACCTAAAACCAAACATTCATATACGCGTTGTTCTTCGCTCGGCAAAGTGAAAGGAGTCGATGAAATTTTCGTATCCGTCGCGCCGATTTCAATATCGACTGGCAACAAAGTTTCATTACAAAATCCAGCAAATTCACAAATTTTACCTTGGCTGTCGACCACCATAGACCCGCCATCGAAAATCAGTTCATCTTGTTCGCCGACACAATTCACGTAAACAATCGGAATATTTTCTGCTTTAGCACGTTTAGCAAGAATCGAATGACGTTGTTCGTGTTTATCAATTTCAAAAGGGGATGCGTTCGGCACTACTAAAATTCGTGCACCGAGACTTGCTGCTTGTTGTGTGGGAGCGGGGTTCCATAAATCTTCGCAGATGATTGTTCCAACGGAAATTCCATTATTCACTGGAATCACAAGCGGCGTATTGCCTGGCACAAAATAACGAAGTTCATCAAACACGCCATAATTCGGCAGATGCTGTTTCGCATAACGTCCCAAAATAGTGCCATTATGAATGATCAGCGTCGAGTTATATAACCCTTGCGAAGTCGGATGAATATGGCTCACGACGCAATAAATATTTTCGACTTTTTGTTTAAAAGTATTAATTGCTTCATTCGAAGCTTCCAGAAAACTTTTTCTGAAAAGTAAATCTTCAGGCGGATAGCCCGTAATGCAAAGTTCAGGAAAAACAATCATATCGGCTTTCATTTCATCGCGAGCCTTCAAAGCCGACAGAATGAGTTTTTCTAAATTTCCTTGAATGTCGCCCACACATAAATTTAATTGAGCGAGCACGATTCGTAATTTTTTAGCCATTTTTAGCCTTTATTGTTGCGTCATTGCGAGGCCCTGGTTTTTAGGGCCGAAGCAATCTTTGGGAGATTGCTTCGTCGCAAAGAGCGCTCCTCGCAATGACAATAAGTAAATCAAAAGTATTATAACCCAATTGGCAGAAATCGACGATGGTCGCAGCCTGATTTTCTATCTGAATATCAGTGCCGCGTTGGGGTACTTCAGGCAGTGTTAACTGCTGATAGACCAGCTTTTTTTTCAGTTTGCCGAGATATTGCATTCGAGCAATGATTTCCTGTCCTGTAAAACACCCTTTTTTGAAGCTAACCGCATTTAGAGCCGGCAAATTCAAGTCGTGCGGTAAAAAAAGACCACTGGTTTCTGGATAAATAGTGGGAATCAGAGCCTGCATGTCGAGATGTTTCCATTCAGTTGCCGGAAAGAGCTCAAAATTCGCTGAAAATTCAGGATTTTTTGTAATAATGTGAAAACGATTTCCGTCTGGCACTTTAATAATTATATCTGCCTTATTCGCGGGCATTTCAGGGCCAATATAACCCCATTGATAATAATCATTCGATACATCTGTTAACTTTACCTTAAAAAACACAGCATATTTTTGCAGCGTCTTCATCGCAATCGGAACCAATTCACTAGGCATAGATAAAAAATACTGATCTTCAAAAAAAACAATCCTGAAAAAACTAATAATCCTCCCCTGCGGATTGCAATGGGCACCCAAACGGCTTTCCTGAAGAGTCACGTCCTCGAGATCGCAGGTCAGCTGCCCCTGCAAAAATTTTTTTGCATCTGGCCCCGATATGCTTAATAATCCCAGTGGAAGAGTAGTAAGTTTCGCTTTCATGGCCGCTAGTATATAAGGGATGACTATGACGATCAAACCGAAAAAAGCGCTGATTATGGTGGATTTGCAGAATGATTTCTGCAAGGGCGGTAGTTTAGAAGTGCCTGGATCGGAAGAGGTTATTCCACTGGCCAACGAGCTGCAAAAACATTTTGATGTCGTCATTGCCACCAAAGATTGGCACCCCAAAGACCATATTAGCTTCGCCTCGAACCACCCAGGCTATAAAGTCGGTGATGTGGTGGAAGTCGAGCATTTAGAACAAATCTTGTGGCCAAATCACTGTGTACAAGATTCCAAAGGCGCTGAATTACACCCCAGATTAGAAACCTCACGCATTCAACACTTTTTTTTAAAAGGCATCGATAAAAATATCGATAGCTACAGCGCTTTTTTTGATAATGCGCATTTACGGGCAACGGGTCTTGCCGATTATTTATTAAGGCACGAGATTCAGGATATTTATATTCTGGGACTTGCGACCGATTATTGTGTTCGATTCACTTGTCTCGATGCAACCCATTTAGGATTTAATACATTTATTATTGAAGATGCTTGCCGAGGCGTTGAATTATTTCCAGGCGATATTAAAAATGCGCTAGAAGAGATGAAAAATGAAGGCGTGACCGTGGTGAGATCAGAAGATATTTGTAAAAAACCGATAGCGTGTTAACTATACTTTAATTGCTGACAGAGCTCAGTTGTCCAATCATCAATTGGTGCGTTTGACGGATTTTTAAATAAGACAAGATAGCTACGATTAAAAGGGATGAAATAGTTTAGGACTATTTCTGTTACTGATTTCACAACCAGCTGATGTTGCGTTGCGTCATATAAAAATTCTTCATTGACTTTTAGGAGCTCGCGAATGTTTTTTGCGATGTGGTTTTTAAAATTCTTTGCTTCCTCTAATTGCGGATCATCCAGTAGTAACGGAGGTTTTGCATCTGGAAGTGCTCGTAACACTTGCTGTTGAGTGACTAATGCCTTCACCGCATTTAAAGTATGAGGATGTTTGTTATTACATTTTTGAAGATACCTCAGTAATTCAAGCGGTTTTCGAATCGGCGTCCTTGGTGCTAAACAGCTGACGATACTAACGCAGTAATGGGCAGTATCCTGTTTGACAACAAGATCTAATGCAGATCTTCGCTTATGGTTGACCATTTCCGGTTTCGCTTTGGCTTCCATTAGTCTAAGGACCAATGCAGTATTGCCTTGTCTTGCGGCATACATGAGAGGTCTCATGCCTTTTTTATTTTCACATTCCACATCCGCTTTGTGATCAATTAATCGCATAGCGACTTCGTTGGACCGACCGGTGTTGGTCTTGCAAGCTTTCATCAATGCTGTGTTACCTTCTTCATTCTTAAAATTAGCAGCTACGTTTGCTTGAGTTAATAAATTCACTAATTCCACATTTCCATTCGTTGCAGCGGCATAAAGAATTTCTGCAAGCCATTTTTTTAAACGGGTGGCTTCCTCGGAGGGGGTGTCTTTTTTTTCGATGGTATCCTTAATGGTATTTATTGCCTGCTCTGCAGTTCGCACTGTCTCTTCACTCAGTGCAATGGTCTTTCTAGCACTGCGCAGTAGCTCTATTGCTTCTTGGATTCTGTTTTGCATAGGAAAGATTATATTAGTTAGGATTTGATCAAAATATTAACACAAAATTTAGATTTTGCAAGCATTTAAAACAGAATTAAGCCATTTTTTCTGCATAAACGAGATAATTTACTGAAACATCAGAATCTAATGAAAAAACTTTATTAAAAATATTATAGTGAATTCCGGTCAAATCCCTCACCGTTAATTGCGCGCGTCTGGCCCAATCGGATAATTCACTGGGCCGGATAAATTTCGCAAAATCATGGGTGTTTTGCGGCAATAATTTTAAAACGTATTCCGCGCCGACAATGGCGAAAAGATAGGATTTTACATTGCGATTAATCGTGGAAAAAAAGACTTTGCCGCCCGGTTTTACCAGGGTTGCGCAAGATTGCACAATGGAAAAAGGGTCGGGTACATGTTCAAGCATTTCAAGGCAAGTGACCACGTCGTATTGACTAGGGCGCTGTTCGGCGATTTCCTCAGCGGTGCCATAGAGATATTCGACTGACACGCCGCTTTCAATTCCGTGCAATTTAGCAACATTGAGTGCGGGCTGGCTCATGTCGACGCCGGTGACTTCTGCGCCTAGTTTGGCCATACTTTCTGTCAAAATGCCGCCGCCACAGCCGATATCAATGACTTTTTTGCCTGATAAGGGGGCTTTTTCATTAATATATTGCAAACGTAATGGGTTTAATTCATGTAGTGTTTTGAATTCCCCATGCAAATCCCACCAGTTGGCGGCGGCTTCTGAGAATTTTTTGACTTCAGCTTGATCAATATTTTGGGACTTCATAATCGTTTTTTGTTCCGTGCGGTTTTGCTATCATAGCAAACAATTTAGATAGAATGGAATAAATATGACAGCCAGCCAACCGCAAACAGTGTATTTAAAAGATTATCAAGTCCCTGCTTATTTAATTGAAACAGTGGACCTCGAGTTTGAATTAGGGGAAGAGGGCACTTTGGTCAAATCCCGTTTAGCTGTGAAAAAAAACCCAGCCAGTACGGATAAAAAGCAAACTCTGGAATTATTCGGCGATGAGGTGGAATTAAAATCCATCGCGCTCGATGGTAAACCCGTCGATAAAAAACACTATAAATTATCCGCGGAGACACTGGAAATTTTGAAAGTGCCGGATCAATTTGTTTTGGAAATTCATACGATTATTCATCCTGAAAAAAATACTGCGTTGAGCGGACTCTATAAATCCAGTGGAAATTTTTGTACGCAATGTGAAGCAGAAGGGTTTCGGCGCATTACTTTTTATCCCGATCGCCCGGATGTAATGTCACGTTTTACGACGACGATTATTGCGGATGAAAAAAAATATCCGGTTTTACTTTCCAATGGAAATTGCATAGCGACCGGAAAACTGAACAATGGCAGACATTGGGCAACCTGGGAAGATCCTTATAAGAAACCTAGTTATTTATTTGCCTTAGTTGCAGGGAATCTTGAGCATATCGAAGATTTTTTTGAAACGCGTTCTGGCAAAAAAATTACGCTTCGAATTTATGTCGAAAAAGGCAATCAAGATAAATCGCAATATGCGATGGAGGCTGTTAAAAAAGCGATGCGTTGGGATGAGGAAACCTTTGGTCGTGAATATGATTTAGATATTTATATGATTGTTGCCGTCAGTGATTTCAACATGGGCGCAATGGAAAATAAAGGGCTCAATATTTTTAATACGAAATATATTTTAGCTCGACCCGAAACTGCAACCGATCAGGATTTTATTCATGTCGATGCGGTGGTGGGTCATGAATATTTTCACAACTGGTCAGGCAATCGTGTGACTTGCCGTGATTGGTTTCAGCTGAGTTTAAAAGAAGGTTTAACGGTTTTTCGTGAACAGTGTTTTACGGAAGATGTCACTTCAAAAGCGGTTGCTCGCATTCAAGATGTGAATGTGTTGCGCACCGCTCAATTTCCTGAAGATTCAGGTCCATTAGCGCATCCTGTGCGGCCGGATTCTTATATTGAAATTAATAATTTTTACACTGCGACAGTCTATGAAAAAGGCGCAGAAGTCATTCGCATGATCAAGACGATTCTTGGCGATGAGTTATTTCGTGCTGGGATGGATCTTTATTTTGAACGTCACGACGGTCAGGCGGTGACAACCGATGATTTTGTTCAGGCCATGCAAGATGCATCGGGCGTTGATTTAACACAATTTCGACTCTGGTACAGTCAAGCGGGTACGCCGATTGTGGATATCAAAGATCATTATGATCCGAACACAAAAGTTTATACACTGGAATTTAAGCAAACCATTCCAGATACGCCGGGTCAAAAAAATAAAAAACCGATGCACATTCCGGTCAAGATTGGTTTGATCGATCGAAATGGCAAGGAGATTCTGCAAGAAGTCATCCATTTACGTTCGCCGCATGAAAAATTTCATTTTGAAAATCTGTCAGAAAAACCCGTTCCATCCTTGCTTCGTGATTTTTCAGCGCCTGTCAAAGTGAATTTTGAATATTCGGATGCCGATCTTCAGTTATTATTCAAGCATGACAGTAATTTATTTAACTGTTGGGAAGCCGGTCAAAAATACGCAATGAATTTAATTTTAAAATTAATTCGCGAACATCAAAAAGGGAAAAAACTCTCTTTACCGGATGATTTTGTCGATAGCTTTATTTATGCTTTGCAGACGGTTTCAGATAAATTATTTTTAGCGGAAGCGCTAACGCTTCCTTCTGAAAAATATATTGCTGAACAAATGTCGGTGATTGATGTGGATGCGATCCATTTTGTGCGAGAATTTATGTTGCAGGAATTGGCGACGCAATTAAAAAATCTTTTCGTTACCAGTTATCAAAAAAATGATAGCAAAACCCCTTATCAATTTAACATGAAAGAAGTCGGTAAACGCCAACTAAAAAACTTATGTTTGCAGTATCTCATGCAATTGGATGACGATGAAATTCACGATAATTTCGCGTTAAAACAATTTAAGCGCGCCCTCGGAAATAATATGACGGATGCTATGGCGGCCCTCCGAGGTTTGAGCAATATCAATAAACCTCAACGTGAGGAAGCGTTAAAGGAATTTTATGCGAAATGGCAACAGGATGCGCTGGTTGTTGATAAGTGGTTTGCTGTTCAAGCCACTTCTAAATTGCCGAAAACATTAGGCAATGTGAAAAAATTAATGCAGCATCCCGCATTTGATATCAAAAATCCAAATAAAGTATATGCGCTAGTCGGCGCTTTTTGTTATCAAAACCAAGTGAATTTTCATGCGGAAAATGGTGAAGGATATGAATTTTTAAAAGACGTGGTGATTAAACTCGATGCCATCAATCCACAAATTGCCGCCCGCATGGTAAAACCGCTGACCGATTGGAAACGCTATGATTCCAAACGCCAAAAAATCATGCAGCGCGAGCTCAATGCGATTGTGGAACACAAAAAATTATCCAAAGACGTTTATGAATTAGTAAAAAAATCACTGGAGTAGGTTATGACCACGAAAACACGACACGAATCGGACAGTATGGGCAAAGTAGAAGTACCCGCAGATGTTTATTGGGGTGCGCAAACGCAGCGTTCTCTCCATCATTTTGATATTGGCTACGACATTATGCCGCGCGAATTAATTGTCGCTTTTGCCATTTTAAAAAAAGCAGCCGCAATGACAAATTACGAGTTAGGCTTGTTACCTGAAGATAAGATGAAATTGATTGTCGCAGCGGCCGATGAAATTATTGCTGGAAAATTTAAAGATCAATTTCCCTTACGCATCTGGCAAACGGGCAGTGGCACCCAGACCAACATGAACGTCAATGAAGTCATTGCCAATCGTGCCATCGAAATGGCGGGTGGTGTGATGGGAAGTAAAAAACCGATTCATCCGAATGATGATGTGAATCGTTCGCAATCTTCTAACGATACGTATCCAACGGCAATGCACATTGCTGCAGCCGAATTTATTGTTAATCGCTTGCTGCCATCGATTAAAGAGTTGCGTGATGAACTAGCTAAAAAACAAAAAGAATTTGCACATATTGTGAAAACAGGACGTACTCATTTGCAAGATGCCGTGCCTTTGACATTGGGACAAGAATTTTCGGGTTATGTGGCGCAATTGGATGCAGCGATACGAAATATTCAGGCAACGTTGCCGAATTTGTATGAACTCGCATTAGGTGGCACAGCCGTTGGTACGGGATTAAATTCACATCCAAAATTCGCAGACAAAGTCGCGAAAAAAATTGCTGAATTAACAAAATTGCCTTTTGTGACGGCGCCTAATAAATTTGCGGCGTTAGCTGCCAATGATGCGATTGTATTTACCAGTGGGGCATTAAAAACGCTCGCTTGTGCATTGATGAAAATTGCCAACGATTTACGATGGCTGGGATCAGGCCCACGATGTGGTCTCGGTGAATTGATTCTGCCGGAAAATGAACCGGGCTCATCTATCATGCCAGGCAAAGTCAATCCGACACAGTGTGAAGCAATGACGATGGTCTGCGTGCAAGTCATGGGAAATGACGCAGCGATTGGTTTTGCGGATTCTCAAGGGAATTTTGAATTAAACGTCTTTAAGCCGGTTATGATTTACAATTTACTGCATTCTATGCGGTTATTAAGTGATTCCTCACGCATGTTTACAAAATATCTTGTCAAAGATCTTAAAGCGGATGAGAAGAGTATTCATGATTCGATGGAAAAGTCATTGATGCTGGTTACTGCTTTAACTCCAAAAATTGGTTATGACAAATCCGCAGAAATTGCGCATAAAGCTTGGCATGATGGAACGAGCTTGTTAGAAGCAACGCTTGAGCTTGGATATCTGTCAGAAAAAGAATTTCGCGAACTGGTGAAACCTGAAAAAATGACCGAGCCGCAGGTCTAAAAAAAAGAGCGTCATTGCGAGCCCCCGCTAGGGGGCGAAGCAATCTCCAAAAGATTGCTTCGACGCAAAAAGGCGCGTCTCGCAATGACGTTATAAAATCACGCAACATTTCTGAACTTGCTCAGTTGTTTTCGTTGATGAATCTTGAGAATTTTTCGATTCCACTGCAAAAACCCTAGTATGACTAGCCAAATAGACATGACCAAGAACGTCGTGCTCCATCGGAACATATCCAGGTTGCAATTTGGCTAATTCAGCCTCATAAATTTTCAGATCCACATCATCCGAATCATTTCTGAGTGATCCGGTAATTTGTGTTATCAGTGTGCGCGCTTTTATCAGTCTCTTTATCGTTTCATCTTTTCCATCTTGTTCAAAATAACAGATAGCGGCTTTGTAATACATTTTCGCTAAATTTCTGATATAGTCACAAAGATCTTTTTTATCACTATAGGGAATAAATTGATCTGGTGTATTATCAAAAATTGCTGTCGCTTTTTCATAATACTCAATCGCTTTCTTGGGATCATTAAAACTTTTAGCTACCTCTGCATAGGCTTTAGCTAAATTGAATAAATACTCTCTTTTTTTCTTCTCGTCGGATTCGTATTTAAATTTATCCGGAACCGATTCAACAATCGCAATGGCTTTTTGATAATACTGAATCGCATCATTCGGTTTTTTAGCATCGTGATAAGCGTAACCAAAACAAAGATCAGCTATCTTTAGCATAAGCTGATAAGCAAAATACTGTTCTTGTGAATCTGTGAGCAAACGAAATACATTATTATCGAGTAGTTGCAATGCAGCATCTAATTTTTCTTTAAAAAATGCCACTTTTCTGTCATAAAATGCTTGATGAGCAACTACCTGCAGAGATTGTAATAAATGAAATTGTTGAGTTGCTAATAGAGGTAAATGATCGTTCGTGCGACAATGCTCTGGGACTGCATTTAAAGTAATAATGGATGCATTTGCTATATCGATTATATCGGAATATCGTTTGTTTTTTTTAAAATAGTCGATACAACCATTTAATAGTTTGATTAATAGTTTCAGGATTTTTTCTGCCTCGTGTCTAACGAATAATATTTCGTATGCTGTCATCAACGCTTGCAGTAACTTGATTGCAGCCTGCTCCATATTATTGTCTACTAGAAAAGTGGCGGCTTCGTCGCACTCAGCGAATAATAACTCATATTGTGTTTTGAGATGTTTAAGTTGTCGGTGTTGTTTAAGTTCAGAATCGTCAGATGTTACATTTGTACTAGAAGGAACAGAAGCTTCACCAAAACTGCTTTCATCACAAGATGAATCTAGTGAATTTTTTAATTTTTCGGTCCATGTCAAATTATCGCCATAGGTTTTCCAATTATTTCTATCTTGTTCAGTAAAATCATTCGCGATACTATAAATCCATCGAATTGCATCTTTGTATAGTTCGATAGCTAGATCAATATCAAAATTATTTTTGTTAACATGCGCTCCATAGTTGTTATAAGCAAGTGCTAATAGTCGGATGCAATCTTTTTGCAAATCTTCAAGGTCTTGTATAATCGTTTTGTTATTTTCAATCTCGTTTTTATTTTTTTTAATATAAATTATTTTTTGCGCGAGATCATGAATCTCTTGTCTTAATACTGCAATGGCCAGCAAATAATTATCAGTGGCTAGTGCTACATTCGCTGTTTGAAGCGCATCATATTCTTTTAATTTAGTTGGATTGTAGTTTCTGCCTGTTCGTACGGAATATCTTTCATAGGCCGTAGATAGCCCCGATTGAAGTTTTTTCGTAACTGGGATGAGGTCTTGGATAAATTTCTGGCCTGTTACATTTGAGGCTTTCATTAATGCAACTAATTTATTAAAATTATTTTCCGCATCCTGAATGATCTCTAAAATAATTCTATCTAGGGTTTGTTTTTTTTGATTAGGAAAAAACTTTTGAAAAGCGCGGAGCAAAATTCCTTCGGCCTGTAATCTTTTTAAATCTTCAGCCAAAGCTTTGTGATAGTTGGTATTCGGATTTTTTTCCTCGCGATTAAAAGTGGTTCTCAAACAGATAAATAATTTGTCGCTTAAAAGTAGCAGGAGAGGGTATTTTTTTCTCGCTTCTTTAGACTGTGCCAACTGAATAATGAATTTAAAAAAGGCCTTGAAATGAAAGAAATCCAGATCATCAGTTTGTTTCTGTTCTTTTTCAAGGGCGGCGGCTTGCATGGCTCAGACCTGTTTTCAAAGATGGAATGTTAAACTATAGTGCCTCATCAGTAAATTTTCAGTATTTTATGCTATAATAGTCTAAGTAAAAATCGACCTCCAATAAATTTTCTATCATTTTCAGTCTCTTATAGAAATGCCCAGCAAAATCGATCTAAGATCTCTTAAGGTTGCCTTAAGGTTATGTTGTTGATTTTAAGGTTATTTTAATGTTCATGCTTTAAACTATTAAGATTAATTGAGTAGGTAATCACATGGCACAACGTAAAACAGAATTGAAAACGAGTGATCTGGATCAATCTTTATATCATCTTCCTGAAATGGAACGGAAGATGATACCTACAGCCTTTGCAGCTGCAATTGTCGCAAATTCTACTGACAGAGAAGTAGCTTTCCGACGTGTATTTGATTCTTTAACTAAAACACCAGGCGCTAAATTATTAAAATTAAAAAATCCTGATTTATTTCCCGTCGATGATTACCGATCTGGATCAGATAAGTATGTAAAAGCTAGTGAAAGGTTAAGTGAAGTCAGAGATAATGCTGCCGCATTGGTCGAACAAAATCAGGGTTCAGAACAAGAATTAAGAGAAGCATCTGCTTTTGACGACGAAGGAAATTTAAGATCTTCAATAAAAGAAGTATTACCATCATCCACACACGCCCCTGTAAGCGCATTTCTAAAAGAGTATGTTTCATTAGGTTATCAATCCTTTATTGATGAAGGATCATTTTTCCATCGCGATCTTGAACAATATTTAATGTCCCAAGATAAAAATTTATTAAAAGAAGCTGTAACCACGCTTGGTCACAATAGAATGGCCATTTATTTTTTACTTACTCATTGTGCTTCTATTGGGCCCCTATTAACTCCCAAAGGTTCTGATTCCCAGTTTGGCATGATCGTTGCTGGAATTATGGGTAACCATTTTCTTTTAGTGAATCGTTGTTTGGGTGAAATAAGTAAATTTGATGAGCAATACCAAAAAGAACCTCTTCTTCAACCTTTGAAACCTATTTTCGAAGACGCACTGGCTGCCATTCTTGAATCACCACGTAATTATAACCAAGTCGGTGTTCTCATTCATTTAGTAAAAAATCTGCCGGGTCAATTGCTTCATGCTAAGAATGAGCTGGAACGATTCCAACAAGAACACAAGCGAGCTGAACAAAGACAACAGGAAATGCAAACTGCATTTGATGGAATCAAAGCGCAAGAAGATAAGCAACAAGCAGCTATCCCAACAGATGAAAGAACTGAATCTTCAGCTTTAAAGCAAGCCAAATCAAAATTAGAACAAGCAAACGAAGCGCTCCAGTCCGCTACAAAAAAAGTAGAAGAAGCTGAAAATTATAAGAACTCATTATTTAAAAAAGCTGAGTTATTCAGAGATACGCTACAATCTCGAGTTGAGTATTGTGATGGATTAATTGCTGCTAAAGCAAAACCAAAATCATTAATTTTAGACCCATCTGCCAAAACACATATTGATGAAAAACATCGTTCCTCAATAATTCTTCGCGGAGAAGAAAAAGGAAAAACTGGAGCTAGAGATAAATTACGAAAAAATTTAGCTACAATAAACAGTGCTCAGGGATCAGATAAAAAAGGAAAAGATCAGCAAACTAAAGCTGCTATCAGATCACAGTTTACTCGTCTGTTCGATCAAGCAGTTCCAGGTCACGAATTGCTAGCATTAGTGGATAGGCCAACCGTACTGCTACCTAAAGAACAAATTGAATCAGACAGGATTGATAAGAAAAGTGATAGAGGTGTAGATTCAACCGAACTTGATCCTTCTCAGCAAATGGCCGCTGAAAAATTAGAGGAGCATGTTTTAAGAAGGCCTCAAAATGATGATCGAGGTTTTCTATATGAGTCACCTTTTGATACTGATGGTAATCTAACTTGGACCTTAAAATATATTCAAGAACCAATGCGTTCTGTGGCTGAAGATTTTATAATAACAGCCTATACCTATTCTGCTGAAAAGGCGTTAGATCAGAATGGTAATATTAATCCAGCGATCGCAAACTATTTTGGTGAAGATTTATTTGGCGAGCTTCGTGAGGAATGTGGTGAATTTGGTTTAAAAGTATTTTGTGTACAATCAGTATTTATTCTGATCCAACAGGCTTTTATTGATATTGCTGAAAAAGCGGGACATAAATATTATGCAACTTCACTTTTTACCATTGCAGGTATGCAAAATGACCTTATCACCTATGTTAAGGGTGAAGTGGATCGCTTAGGTAAATCATTACAAGCCGATCAAAAAGCTAATGTTGAAGGACAAGAAGATTCTGCCCTTAACAACAAATTAAAAGAAGTGCTAGAGCTTGTTCAAACTGTGTTTATCTCGTTGCTGAAAATGTCCGCAATTTTGCCCAATTCGAATGGTTGGCACAAACACTTGTAGAAGTGAATAACAATCCAAAAACTATAGAAAATTTAACATTATTACAAAACCAACTTAATTGTCGTCTTGCTTTAAATAAATTGAGAGAGCAATCCGGTAGCTATCCTGAAGTTACGGAAATCTATCGCGATTATGAACGTGTTTTTCTTTCCATGTGCGATTCTAAAATTATAGAGGGATTACAAAAATTACGTAGGACGATTGATGATACTGCTGTTCGAATTATAGATGCCAAAAAGTCAAAGGTAAAAGACATCCAGCACATTCGCTTCGATGCAGCTGCTCGCAGTTGTGAATATGCAATGGCTGAATTTGAAGGATCTAATAGTCCAGCGTCTGCGCCCTTGATGAATTTAGCAAAACCTTATGCTTCTAGGAAGTTCCGCGAAGATTTTGACACCTTGAGTAAGAATAGCAGCCCTGATAATGCGCGTGAACTCTCTGCGCTTTCAGATGGTATTCTCAAAGGCGCCGCGCTGCAGAGAAATCCATTAGATCCAGCAAGAATTAAAGCCGTAAATCAAGCAGCCAATAATACAATGCCAGGCAGACATAGCAAAATTAAACAATCCTTAGGCGCGCTCGGGATATTGGCAGGAATAGCAGGGGCCGCGCTTTGTTGGATGTTAGCTCCTATTACATTGGGTGCAACGCTACCGTTTGCTATTGTTCTAACTGCTAAAGTTGTTACTCTTATCGGACTTGCAGCAAGTGCAGCATTAACGACGGCAGGAACTGCGTCAGTAATTAGCGGTAGCGAAAAACAATCTGCACTGGCTTTAAGACATCTTTCCTTTGTTGCACGAAAAACTTCAGTGGAATTGTCCGCTCAACGTAGGGAGCCGGGTCTTGGGCTAAGTGAAGGAGATCCCTTGGTAACGCCAGCTCCGGAATCAAAGAAGGGTCGATAAAAATTGTATTAATAAGACGCCGCCAGCGTCTTATTTTTTATTTTATAGGCGCTACTTATTAAATATCTATTTGTTATGCGCGCCCAATCAATTTAAGCAAACTTCACCTGCAATTTTTTCCCTAAAACATGCGCTAACTTGACTAATGTCCCAAGCGTAATCGATGTATTTTGAGGATCCAGTAGGCGGTCTAGAGCCGATCGACTGGTATGCATTTTTTCAGCCATGATGGTTTTTGTCATGTGTTCTTTTTTCATTGTTTTTATAAGTTCAAAAGCGATAATCCGTTTAACTGCAATGGCTTCGGCACTTTCGAGTATGTTTTCTTCTTCTAAGAAACTATCAAAAGATGAGCCTTTGTGTTTGTTAGTCGTAGTCATATTTTTATCTCCATCGCTTATAAATTTTATTCATATTGTCGTTTTCTTTTGTGTGCTAAATCTATCTCTAATTTTGGCATCTTCCGTGAAGGGCATACCGAGTGGCCAGCCGAATTGGACTGTTTTAATGTCTTCTCCTATAATTTTTTTATCATTTTTAGATAAACTTTTTAACCATTCTCTAACGGGTTCGTTACCATTTTCGGTTTGGTAAAAAGCAGCATTTAATCGTCTGGTAATGTGGCTCATTACTATCTCCTAAAATTGTACCATAATTGGTACAATTGTCAAGATGAAATTATTTTAATTGGAAATTTTAAAACACTATGAAAGGGTTACTTTGGATAAAAATTGAATTAAGCTTAGATAATAGTAAATTGCAGAGTTGGTAGTTTTTTTCAAAATAAAAAATATATCTAATCATTTTTTGCAGTAAGCCAATTTTGCACATGCTGGATTTTAATCATTCCCTCCTTCCAGCAAATAATTCTCCGCCGCCTCCAAATGATTCAGCGTTCCAAATAACACCAAAATATCATTCGCTAGAATCTTAATATTCCCATGCGGTTTCACTTGTTTTTCATGACCTCGACGCAAAGAAATCACTTCAACGCCTAAATCATGCAAATTTAATTCATTTAATTTGTGATCGACGGCAAAAGCACTTTCTGTGATGACAATGGGGCGCAGTTGCTCGTGCAAGGATTCTTCAAATTGATCTGACTCTTCAGAAAGTGCGCCAACAAATACTTTTTGCAATTCATCATAATCTGTATTCCGCACATCCTGAATAATTTCTGCGATTTTATCGCGCGGTAATTTAATTAGGTGCAATAAATGATTAGATAAAGTCAAACTCACTTCAAATGTTTCAGCAAAAACATTGGTCGCACCGATTTTTTTAATTTGTTTTAATTCTGATTTATCGCGACAACGGACAAGCACAGGAAGTTTAGGAAAATGTTGTTTAATCATGCTCAATGATTGCAGGGTAGAGCGATGGTCGGAAAGACAGAGAATTACAACTTTAGCATGATTGACGCCAGCTTTTTCCAGAATTTCCGGATGGCTTAAATCACCATAAATCACTTCATCACCCGCTAAGCTCGCGCGTTGCACCAGATCCGCATCCGAATCAATTCCAACATAAGGAAAATGCACTTTATCCAGCATGCGCGCAATGTGTTGACCCACGCGGCCATAACCACAAATAATAACATGGTTATGTAATTTTTTTGCATGCTGAATAATTTCAGATTGACTCGCAGTTTCACTTAATTTTTTAGTTTTAGCAGTAAAAAATCCGGCGATTTGTTTATTAAAGCGAATCAAAACGGGCGCGATCGCAATACTAATCAAGAGCGCAGCTAAAATGACTTGCTGATAACTCGCAGGAAAAATTTTATTGTCCATCGCAAGGTTTAAAATAGCAAAACCAAATTCCCCGCCTTGCGCAAGCACGATACCGGTCCTGGCGGCGTTTTGATAGGTGTTACCGACGAGGCGACCAAGGATAATAATCAACAGCATTTTTCCAACGATCAGAGCGCTCAGCAATAATAAAATCCAGGGCCAAATATCCACCCAGCCATGGAAATTGGTGAGCATTCCTACGGAAATAAAAAAGAGCGCCAACAATATATCTCGAAAAGGCCGGATTTCGACTTCAATCTGATGACGAAATTCCGTTTCAGCCAACATCACGCCCGCTAAAAAAGCCCCGAACGCATAAGATAATCCTAAAATTTCTGTAATCCAGGAGGCGGCAACCGAAACCACTAGCACGCACAGTGTAAATAACTCAATGGAATGCGTTTTGGAAATTGAACGAAACAAAGGCCGTAATAACCATCGTCCAAGCGCAAAAATGATTAAAATCGCCGCAGCGCCTTTCAGCATTGCCCATAACAACACAGAACTTAAGTGGTGCTCTGTAATCCCGCCGAAACTGGTTATTAAAATAATTAAGGGAATCACCGCCACATCTTGAAATAACAAAATGCCAATGGCATTCAACCCATGCCGGCTTTGCAATTCAAATTGATCATTTAATTGTTTTACAACTAACGCCGTTGATGACATGGCGACAATACTGCCGATGACAAGCGAGGGCAGCGTACCCATCCCTATCAAAAGTCCCATGCCTATGCTAATCAACACACAAAATAAAACTTGTAAACCACCGACTAAAAAAACTTCTTTGCGTAAGGCCAGTAATTTAGGGATAGAAAATTCCAACCCAACCGTAAACATCAGAAAAACAATACCAAAATCCGCTAACTTAGGAATATATTCAGAATCCGGAATCAATTGTAAACCATGAGGCCCCACGATAACGCCGACTAACAAATAACCTAAAATCACAGAAAGATTCAGTTTACGAAACAGAATACTCACGACTAACGCAGTAGAAAAAACGCATAAAATTGCTTCTAGAATTCCAAAACTCATGATAAACCTTTTTTAATGCAAGGTGGGAAGTAAACCAATTAAACCATTCGCAAGCATACCAACCGCAATCGCCATGATGATCATGCCCATGATGCGAGTGATGGCTTTCATGGCAGAAGCACCCACAAAATCGGCGACTGGCTTTGCATAATAGAGCAGTAATCCCATGCTGATTCCTAAAACAATACAGGAACCGGAAAGCCAAATTTTATTGATATATTGTGGAAAATCGCCTGCAGCGATGATTAAGGTACTAATCGCTCCGGGCCCAACAATCACAGGCAAAGCGAGCGGCACAATCGCGATCGACTCGCTTTCTTTGGCAGCCACATCATCTTCGGTCGTGTGGCTGACCGGGCTTTCTTTGGATTGCAACATGGAAAGTCCCATCAATAATAAAATGATCCCGCCCGCAAACCGGAACGAGGAAATGGTGATGCCTAACAAATCGAGTAATTCTTTGCCAATCCAGAGTGTAATTAACAAAATACTTAAGATGGCAATCGTGGAAGTCGCTGCAATCGCACGTTGTTTTTGCAAGGAATTGCGTTTGGTCAAATCCAAAAAGATCGATAATGAACCCAGCGGATTCATCATGATCACCATAGCGACAATAAATTTTACTAAATCGGCGTGTGTCATGTTGAGCTCTATTTTTTATAATGGAATAGATTTATCATAGCGAAAATAAGCCAAAATTGGTAGGATTTATGCTATTAGAAAAGGGAGTGCGTATTGTGCGTAAGGTATACAATTTTAGTGCGGGCCCTGCCATGCTGCCCGAAGAAGTCTTATTAGAAGCGCAAAAAGAAATGCTCGATTGGCACGGCACCGGCATGTCAATCATGGAATTAGGCCACCGCGGCGCTGAATTTAAAGTCGTCGCCGATCAATCCGAAGCAGATATCCGCGAACTCATGAATATTCCCGATAATTATCACGTGCTTTTTTTAGCGGGTGGGGCATCGGTTCAATTTGCGATGGTTCCAATCAATCTTTTTGCTAAAAAAAGTACGGCCGATTATATCGATACCGGTATCTGGTCTAAAAAAGCCATTGCCGAAGCAGAGCGTTATGGCACAGTCAATGTCGCAGCCAAGTTAGAAAAAAAAGACGATCTCATGTGGCTCCCGCC
>JAJPGW010000012.1 GCA_021325575.1 Gammaproteobacteria bacterium
ACCCTTTTAGGAATATTCCTCAAACTCATGCTAGAATGTAATTATAAGAGCAAGATTTATCACTCCAAAAAGGAGGACCCCCGCAAAGCATAGTTCAACATCATTATAATTAAATCAAAAAACGAGTGAGGTTTTTATGCAAGCAGTCCAAATTACCGTTCGTGATTTACCGAATTCTCCCGCCTTAGAAGATCATCTACGCAAAAAAGCCAACAAATTGACCCAGTTTTACCAGCGCATCAATAGCTGTAGAATAGTCATTAGTTTGGCGCAGAAACACAAGCATCAGGGAAAGTTATATTGCGTAAGAATTGATATTACCGTTCCTGGTAAAGAATTGGTGGTAAACAAGAAACTCAATGAAGATGTCTATATTGCAATACGCGATGCTTTTGATGCATTGGAACGCCAGGTAGAAAATTATGCTCGCAAACGACGCGGCAATGTGAAAACGCATGAAGCAGTCGATCATGGTGTAATCGCAAGATTATTTATGGATGAAGGCTATGGATTCATCGAAGACAGACAAGGGCAAGAATTATATTTTAGTATGGCGAATACGCATTATCCGGAGTTTAGTCAATTAAAAATTGGCGATGAAGTGGAATTTATCACAGTGCCTGCAAGTGACGGATGGCAAGCGCATCATGTTATAAAAGAAAGATCGAATCATGTGATTACAGATTAATTAAATTTTTCAGAAAAATCCAGGACCTCGATTGAGGTCCTGTTTTTATTTAAGGCTAAAAAAAATGGAACAGGAAAGTTATTACAAAAATTTTTTAAAAAATAATCCCTATCCTAGAAAATTGCAAACGTATGAAAATAATTCTAGTCCATTATATTTAACGAAAAACGGCAGAAAATTAATAAATTTTTCATCCAATGATTATTTAGGTCTAGCCAATCATCCGCTACTAATTGAGCGAACGATTGAATTTGCAGAACGATATGGTGCAAGCGCCTCTTCTTCTCGATCGGTTACAGGCAATGCAATTTTTCACGAAGAAATAGAACAAAAACTCGCAGTTGCACTCAATAAACCAGCAGCAATAATTTTAGGAACGGGTTTTCAAACCAATACATTTGTTTTGGAATCACTGCTAGATCCTAATATTTTAGGGGAAAAACCCCTCGTATTTTGTGATCGATTAATTCATTCCAGCATGATTGCAACAACCCGATATATTACGCGTTTACATCGTTTTTCACACAATGATTTAAGCCATTTAGAATTATTATTAGAAAAATATTCTGACTCAAGTCAGCCTAAATTTATTTTAACCGAATCGGTTTTTAGCATGGATGGAGATCAAATTAATTTGCCGCAATTAATTGCTTTGGCAAAAAAGCACAAAGCATTTTTATACGTTGATGATGCGCATGCCGTCGGTGTGTACGGAAAAAATGGCTGGGGTTTTGCAAGCGAAGCGCCTGAGATAGATGTTGTGATGGGAACTTTCAGTAAAGCGCTCGGTGGATTTGGGGGTTATATTGGTTGTTCTGAAACCGTCCGTGATTTTCTTATCAACAAATGCAAAGGATTGATTTATTCAACGGGATTACCGCCCGCTGTGTGGGGTGCAATTGCTGCTGCCATTGATCTTCTGCCTTCGCTTGAACTGCAACGAAAACAATTATTAAAAAATTCCGCGCGATTAAGAGAATTTTTTCAAAAAAATAAATTAAATATCGGCCAATCGACTACTCATATTATTCCCTGGATTATAGAAGATGCAAAAAAAACATTACGCATCAGCGAGGCTTTAGAAAGGGAAGGCATTATCGCCGGGACCATACGTCCCCCCTCTGTGCCATTAGGCCAAAGTCGAATCCGTTTTTGCCTATCCGCAGGCCATACAGAAAACGATCTGAATCAACTAATCTCAGCTGTACAAAAGACGCTCACTATTGAATAGAAACCCCGATTGATGCATGATTCACCTCTTAAAGTTTCTATAAGAATAAGACATGAAAAAGCGTATTACCCAGTGTTTTAATAAAGCTGCAGCAACCTATCATCAAGCCGCGACGTTACAAACTACCGTGGCTGAAAATTTGTCGCGCTATATAAATGGCACTAAAGCACATCGTATTTTGGAACTTGGATGTGGGACGGGTATTTTCAGTGAAAAATTATTCAAAAAATTTCCAACGGCCAATTTCATGTTGACCGATATTGCACCTGCCATGCTGGATGTTTGCCAAAAAAAGTTTCGAGAGAGGAAATGTATTCAATATGCTTGTCAGGATGCCGAACAGTTATCAGTGAATGATTCTTACGATTTAATTACTTCGAATATGACATTGCACTGGCTGAATAATATTCCGAATAGTTTTGAAAAAATTATTTCAAAATTATCTGCGCGTGGTGAATTTATTTTTTCCCTGTTAGGAAAAAAATCATTATATGAATGGCAAAAAATTTGTGATGAATATTCTGTACCATTTCCTATGCCATTATTTGATTCAAATTATATATTAAAAAATTTATTTCCCTTACTGGAAGTTAAAACAGAACTAATTAAAATGCAGTACAAGAATATTCAAGAATTCCTGCAATCATTAAAAAAAATTGGGGCTCATGCAACACCCGAGCACTATGAAATGATTTCTCCTGCAAAAATGCGGACGATTCTACGCAAATTTAATCAGCCTATTGAAATCAGCTATGAAGTTATTTACGGGAAATATATAAAACCATGAAGCGTTATTTTATCACTGGAACAGACACGGGTGTTGGAAAAACAGTAGTTTCCGCCGCATTGGTTTTGGCCTTGCAAGCGAGTTATTGGAAACCCATTCAATCGGGTGAATCAGATCTTGATCAAGTTAAAAAACTCACCCAATTTTCGGATGACTTTTTTCATCCAGCGAACTATTCATTAAAAGCCAGTTTATCACCTGATCAAGCGGCTGCTTTAGAAAATATGACTATACAAGTTGATCACTGTGTTGTGCCAAACACTGAAAAAATATTAATTACTGAAGGCGCAGGTGGTGTGATGGCGCCAATTAATGAAACGGCATGCATGTTGGATTTAATCAAACATGTTAACGCACCGGTTATTATTGTGAGTCGTGGCACTCTAGGAACGATTAATCATACATTAATGACCATAGAAATGTTACGTCAGCGTCGGTTACCCATTCATGGTGTTGTTTTTAGTGGCGAGCTAAATCCTGAAAATCAAAAAGCAATAGAAAAAAAAGGCAATATTCGCACTCTATTTCATTTGCCATTATTAGACCTGAACACATTAAAAAATTGGGTAACCGAAAATAAAATACAAATTACTGAGAATTTTGCATGACACTTTCAGAGCGAGATCAACACACAATTTGGCATCCCTACACCCAACACAAAATTTCCTCGTGGCCAATTCCTATTACACGTGGCGAAGGCGCCTATCTTATCGATGAATCGGGCAAGCGATATTTGGATTTAGTCTCATCGTGGTTTGTCAACTTGCATGGGCATGCAGAGCCGACCATCGCAAAAGCGATTTATGATCAGGCTTTAAAATTAGAACAGGTCATTTTTTCAGGTTTCACTCATGAACCTGCGGTGCAATTGGCCGATGAGTTACTTGCGATATTGCCAAAAGGCTTTAGTAAAATTTTTTATTCTGATAATGGATCGACTGCGGTCGAAGTCGCGCTCAAAATGGCCTATCAGTATTGGCGAAACCGAGGAGAAATGAAACGCCAACGTTTTATTGCATTTGATGGTGCATATCATGGCGACACCTTTGGTGCGATGGCTGTTGGAAAGAATTGTGGATTTTTTGGAAATTTTGATCCACTTCTTTTTGAAGTGAAAATGTTTCCGTATCCGACGACTTGGTTAAATGATAATACGATAGAAGAAAAAGAAAATGCGATTCTCCAAGAAATTAAAACCTATTTGGAAAATTTTCACGATGAAGTCGCTGCGTTGATTATTGAACCTTTGATTCAGGGCTCCTCCGGCATGCGCATGTGTCGTCCTGAATTTTTGCGAGCATTGCAGCGTCTTTTGCAGGAATATGGCATTTTGCAGATTTATGATGAAGTGATGACTGGATTTGGTCGCACCGGTGATCTTTTTGCATCACTCAAATCAAATACCACGCCAGATATTATTTGCCTTGCGAAAGGTTTAACAGGTGGATTTCTCCCGCTTGCTGCAACAGTCTGCAATGAAAAAATTTATGAAACTTTTTTAGGTGATGATTTTAAAAAAGCCTTAGCCCATGGTCACAGTTATACAGCTAATCCGTTGGGATGTGCTGCAGCGCTCGCTTCACTCAAATTGTTAAAATCCACTGAAACACTTGAAAAAATAGCCATGATTGAGCGAGTTCATCGTGAGCGTCTTGCAAACCTAGAGGAATTTCCGTTGATCAAGCACAGAAGATTTTGTGGCACAATCGCTGCATTTGATTTAAATTGTCTAGCAGAATATGGTTCCAAAGAAAGTGTTCAGTTGCGGAAACAATTTCTAGAACGGGGATTATTAATCAGACCGTTGGGCAACGTGATTTATTTAATGCCGCCTTATTGTATAACTGAGCGGGAATTACAAAACACTTACGATATTGTTATTCATGAAGTTGAAGGAGCCATCGCATGAGTGAAACAAAAGAACAAAACTGGACGGTCGACGCCGTTCTTAAATTATATGAACTTCCGTTTAATGATTTACTCTATCAGGCCCAAACCATTCATCGACAATATTTCCCGCAATCGGAAATGCAATTAAGCACATTGTTAAATATTAAAGATGGCGGATGTCCCGAAGATTGTCATTATTGTCCGCAAGCTGCACGTTATCACACTGGCGTCACGGCTAAAAAATTACTGGATCCTGAAACGGTCAGGAAAAACGCCGAGGCTGCCAAAGCGGCAGGCGCTACTCGTTTTTGCATGGGCGCCGCATGGCGAGAGTTAAAAGACCGCGATGTCCCTGCGATTGCAAATTTAATTCAGGAAATAAAAAAATTAGGCATGGAATCATGTGTCACCTTGGGGATGTTGACTGACAGTCAAGCTGAAGCACTAAAAAATGCTGGATTAGATTATTATAATCATAATGTTGATACTTCACCTGAATATTATCAGGAAATTATTACTACTCGAACTTATGACGATCGTTTACAAACACTGAATCGCGTGCGTAACGCTGGCATCCACGTGTGCTCCGGTGGCATTATCGGCTTAGGCGAATCACGTCACGATCGTGCCGGCATGTTAGTGACACTTGCCAATCTTGATCCACAACCGGAAAGTGTACCGATTAATAATTTAGTCCCGATTCCAGGAACGCCGCTCGAAAATCGTCCGCCAATCGATCCCTTTGAATTTGTGCGCACCGTTGCCATTGCGCGCATCATGATTCCCAAAACACGCGTCCGTCTCTCTGCAGGCCGAACCGCCATGTCGGATGAAATGCAGGCATTGTGTTTTTTAGCCGGCGCCAATTCCATTCACTACGGTCAGAAATTATTGATTACTGCGAATCCTGAAGCGAAAAAAGATCGTGAATTACTGGATCGATTGGGTATTAAAATCGAAGCAATCCAAGAAACAAGGCAGCATTGTTCCTAATCGTTTGTTAAGAGCGATTCCCATGGAACAATCGATATAAAAATCCGTGTTGTACTGGTTTTGCTACCGTTTCATCGTCTTGTGGAATATTTTGATTGACGCGAGCTTCTCTATTTTTAGAAAAATCGGCGGGTTTGGTTTTATTATTTTTTAACACAGTGAATAAATTTTCGTAAACATTGTTTGCGCTCCATACATACCAACCTGTAACATCATGAGCGTCTTCTACCGCACGGATTTCTTGCAGTAAATATTTTTGTTTATCTGCGTTTGAGGTTTTAGTTACATAATGAAAATTAGCCGCTTCAATAAAGGCATGCACTTTGAAAGGCACATTATTATTAAATTGCCCGACAAGTGCTTTCAGCGAATTATTAATGGTTTTGTAAGGTTCGGCAGAATATTTTTGATAAGGCCAGAAATGCGATGGGTAAACCATGGGGTTCATCCCATCGACACTGTCAGCAAACATTTTTAAATCTTGCCCAATGTGCATGGAAGGGTAATAGCTCACTTCCCCAAAAATATCAATTTCCATTGGAACGCCTTGCGCATTAATTCTAGTTTTGAACCATTTAATAATTTGGTAAACGTCTTTGGCATGCTGGGGATTCGCGGGTTCTTTTGAGCTATAGCGGATGTAATCCAACTGGATGGCATCGGAACCGGCCTTTATGGCATCGTTGGCTAATTTCAATTTTTCTTCCCAATGTTCTTTTGAATGGATCTGCTGAGCATTTCCGCCATCAGAAAAAACGATAATACGGGTTACGTCTTTGATGCCTGCCGCCTTTACTTTGGCAATGGCAGGGGCATAGTGCGAGCTGTAATATTCGTGATCAATTACAAAGGTATTAATACCGGTTTCTTTGGCTTCACGAATTAAGTAATCCAATTTTTTGGGGTTTTCCAGGGTATATTGGGTTAAGTAAATCCCTTTGTCCCAGGCTTCTGCGGTTGGGACCGCAATGAAAAAAATCAGCGCGCCTACTATCACTTCAAACCGAAACTGCCACATAAGAGCCTCTCCCTGTGGTGTTCTATGATTATTATTATACCGAAGCTGGTTGTTTAAATGTTGGTCACGTGAAGTTTATAAAAAACACATTTAAAAAAATTATGCGGTTAAATTGTCATTTTCGAGCAAGTTGACGGGGGGAAGAGGATTCTGTTGGCAAAAAATCTTTTGGATCATGACCCTCTAAAAGATGGACGATTTCAGCTTTCTTTGATTCGGAAAGATCGTTTCGAACAAAGATATTAAAGCATTGGGTATAGCGCAATTCGTCGGGGCCAAAGCCAAATTTTCTGAATTGGCAAGGTCTGTAGCCTTTGACATAGTAAGGAGCGACACCACTTGCCGCGGTCACCTCGTATTCAGAGGCAAAAAAACTGGGACCCACACTTGGACCTGCAAGATCAAATTGGTTTCCAGGAAGTTCTGCATACAGAAGATAGAATTGGCCATTGCCTATTGTTTGAGTTTTACCATAAGACGGAAACTGGGCCGAAAGCGCACCGAATTTGGCTGCAATATGCCATTTGGAGGTGAAGGAGACAAAATTCGAATGTTCACTGCTGCAACGATGAAGAATAAGAGTCGATTTCGAATAAGGTGATTTAGGTAAAATCCCATGACTCATTATATGATCAATTGGACGCGCTTCTCCGCGAAAGACACCCACGGTTTTGTCAGGAGCGAGTCCCATAATTTTATGCTGTGAGACTAAAAAATGATGCCAATCTAATTTAAAGTCGGGTTCGTGTTTGCCATCAAATTTAGCATTGGGTAAAACCGTAAATCCAGAAAGATCGGTAGATTCCGACCGAGTATCATCAAAAATGTATTTGGTCGGCATCCGGACTTGTTGAAAATTTGGAACATGTGCTGCACTCGAATCAGTAAATGATTTTTTTTGTTTAAAATGCTGGTAAACCGCTAACCCGATAGGTATTTGTGGAAGAACAAAAGTACTTGGAAGTTTTAATTTGGAAATTGAGGATTTAAAAAAACGAGCGCTAAACATTTGTTATTCTCACATAATATTATATTGCGGCCCCGAACCGCCTTCCGGAGGTGTCCAAACGATATTTTGAGTCGGATCTTTTATATCGCAAGCCTTGCATTGAATACAATTCGGATAATTCATATGAAAACGGGGTTGATTTTTTTCATCAAATAAAATTTCGTAAACGCCAGCCGGGCAATAACGAGTTTCTGGAGATGCAAATTGGTCATAATTAATTTTAATTGCATCTTTCGGATGTTTTAATATCAGATGACAGGGTTGATTTTCATCATGAATTGAATTGGTTAAAAAAACCGAAGTCATCAAATCAAATGTTAATTTATTATCGTGTTTGGGATAATTTATTTTTTTACAGTTTTTTGCAAGTTTTAATGCTGGATAATCGGCATGATTTTTGAAAGTCCACGGCGCTTTGCCTCGGAAAACATAAGTATCGATCGCGGCATAAGCTAATCCTAAAGGCAATCCCCAGCGCATGGCGGGGCGAATATTGCGTGCGGCGTATAATTCCTCGCCCACCCAGCTTTTTTTAATGTCAGTTTCATAGGATTGGCATTCAACGGCATTTTTGTTTTGACAAAAATGATCCGCAGCGATCATGCCGGATTTCATGGCATTGTGAATGCCTTTAATTTTCGGAACATTTAAAAATCCGGCCGCGCAACCTAATAATAAACCGCCCGGAAACGTTAATTTGGGCATTGACTGCCAACCGCCTTCATTTAAACTACGGGCGCCATAACAGATGCGTTTACCATTTTGTAAAAATTTCGCGATGGTTGGATGCGTTTTAAATTGTTGAAATTCTTCGTACGGGTTTAAATAAGTATTCTGATAATCGAGACCGACCACAAAACCGATTTCTACTAAATTTTTATCGAAGTGATACATGAATGCGCCGCCGTAGGTTTTAAAATCCAGCGGCCAGCCGATGGTATGCACCACGAGACCTGCTTTGTGATCTGCTTCTGGAATTTCCCAGAGTTCTTTGATGCCTAACCCATATGTTTGCGGATCGCAATTTTTTCTTAACGCAAATTTATCAAAAAGTGTTTGTGTTAACGATCCGCGGCAACCTTCAGCAAAAAAAGTTTGTTTTGCCAATAAATCGATGCCTTCTTGAAAAGAAGCCGTTTTATTGCCGTGTTTATCGATGCCTTTGTCACCCGTTCGGACACCGATGACTTTTTCATTGTCGTATAACACTTCGGTCGCAGCAAATCCTGGAAAAATATTTGCGCCTAATCGTTCAGCATATTCAGCAAGCCACTTACAGAGTTTGCCTAAACTAATAATGTAATTTCCCTTATTGTGCATTTGTGGCGGAGTGGGGAGTGTGTAAGATTTTTTTTCTGTCAGAAAAATAAATTGATCCTGCGTTGCAGGAGTCGTAATCGGCGCATTTTGAGTTTGCCAATCGGGAATGAGTTCATTCAATGCGCGTGGATCGAGTACGGCGCCCGATAAAATCTGAGCGCCAATCTCAGGACCTTTTTCAAGGACACAGATAGTTAATTGCGGATCTTTTTGTAGCAGACGGATACAAGCGGATAAACCAGCAGGGCCACCGCCGACAATGACTACATCGAATTCCATGCTTTCACGAGGCATTTTTGTTCCTTATTGAATTTCGATTGCAACTGCAGTTGCTTCGCCGCCACCAATGCAAAGTGCTGCGACGCCGCGTTTTAATCCATATTGCCGCAAAGCTGAAACGAGTGTCACAATAATTCTTGCACCCGTAGCACCAATGGGATGGCCTAAAGCGACACCGCTGCCATGAATATTTAATTTTTCATGCGGAATTTTTAAGTCACGCATGGCGGCAAGTGTGACGACGGCAAATGCTTCGTTAATTTCAAATAAATCCACTTGATCAATGGTCCAATTGACTTTTTTCAGTAATTTTCGGATCGCGTCAATCGGAGCAGTAGTAAATTCGTGAGGTGCTTTAGCAAAAGAGGCATGACCCAAAATATGGGCAAGCGGTTGTACTTTATTTTTTTCTGCAAAGGCTTGATCCATTAATAAAATAGCCGCAGCGCCATCGGAAATCGCACTCGAATTGGCAGCAGTGATAGTGCCATCTTTGGCAAAAGCGGGCGATAGTTGCGGAATTTTTTCTTTTTTGACCGACAGAGGGCGTTCATCTGTATCAACGATGATGTCACCTTGTCGTGTTTTAATCGTAACGGGAATGATTTCATCAAAAAATTTTTTATCGCGTATAGCGTTTTGTGCGCGTTCCAAGGATGTCATTGCGTAATGATCTTGTTCTTCGCGTGAGAATTTATATTCTTTTGCACATTGTTCTGCAAAATAACCCATCGGACGTCTTTTATCATACGCATCTTCAAGACCATCCAGCATCATGTGATCAAGAATTTCTGCATGACCTAAACGATAACCTTGTCGTGCTTTAGGAATAAGATAAGGCGCATTAGACATGCTTTCCATACCGCCCGCAATGTAAACCGAATTTGAACCCGCAATAATACCATCATGAGCAAACATGAGCGCTTTCATTCCAGAGCCACACATTTTGTTGACAGTTGTGCAGGGTACATTTTGCGGTAGTCCACCTGCAAGGGCCGCCTGTCGCGCAGGAGCTTGACCTAAACCAGCTGGCAAAACACAACCCATAATGACTTCCTGAATCAAATCCGAAGAGACATTGGCGCGATCGACAACCGCTTTAATAACAGCAGCACCGAGTTCTGGTGCAGAAAGATCTTTGAGTGAGCCTAATAAATTGCCTTGCGGCGTTCGCGCTACACTCGCAATGATGACAGAATTTTTCATGTTTCTTATCCCTGAAATAAGAGAAAAGCGGATCGCAATTAATCCGCTTTGAGAATATTAGATTGTTTCCACACCGAAATCGTCTGTTGGAAAAAGTTTCGGCGCAACACTTGACTTGTACATCCAGAAAAAAATCACTGGGACAACCATAGCGACGATACTGCCACAGAAAATCATTTCATAATGGAATAGTGTTCCAACATTAATACCATCCGGTGGAATAAAACCTACGACTAATGTGATTGCACATCCGATTAAACCTAGAATGCCGACTAACCACATGCCCCATTGTTTGCCGGGCACTTTGAAAGAACGCGCTTGATTCGGATATTTGTAACGTAAATAAATCCCAGTCATAAACATCATGATATACATAAGCATATATACTTGCGTATTTAATGCAGTCAGCAACCAGTATGAACCATTAATGCTCGGCATAAAAATAAATGCCATGCAGCAGGCCGTCACGATCAAGGCTTGTAAAATTAATAAATTGCTGGCTACACCGTGTTTATTTTCACGGCGTAAAAATTCCGGCATAAAACCATATTGTGCTGCTTGTAATAAACCGCGAGCCGGCGAAATGATCCAGCTAACCACACCACCCAGACTGCCTAATAACAACATCACAGCGATAATAGGAATAACGCAGCTAATATGATAAACCGCGAAGAAATTAGTAAAGGCTTGCATTACACCATTCACTAAATTGATATCTTTTTGCGGTAAAACAATTGCGATTGCAAGTGATCCTAAAATCATCGTGGTTAAAATAATAATCACAGAGAGATAAAGTGCTTTCGGAAACGTTTTTTGCGGATCGCGTACATCTTTAATATGCACGGTTGCCAATTCCATGCCTAAAAATGCTGTCATAATTGCCGTTAATGAAATCCAGTTTTCTGAATTATTTAATGTCGGCAGCATATTAGAAGCCGTAAAATGAATTTGAATCGGTTTTCCTGTGAAAATCCAAATACCCGCTAAGGCAATAATAAATGCAATCGGAATAATTAATCCGGTTACCGCACAAAAACTCGCGAAACGAGCCGAGGTATGAATGCCACGCAAATTGAGAATCGTCAAAAACCAGAATGTTCCGAGAATTACACTAACAAGAAAATATTTATTCTGTCCTAAAGTAGGATCAATAAGATAAGCCGCAGTGCCTGCAATAAAAGAAAGAATCGTCGGAAACCATACTAGATTGCTGATCCATTGCAACCAGATAGCAAGAAACGCTTGTTTTTCCCCAAAGGCCAATCGTACCCAATGAAAAATCCCACCGCGATCCGTCCAACCTGATGCCAGTTCCGCCGAAACTAACGCGGCAGGAATCAAAAATACAATCGATGAAAAAACAAAAAAGAATATTAAGGCCGTTCCAAAAAGTGCAGTCGCCGGTAAGTTACGAACACTATCAATCGCAACCGTAATGAGCATGGCTAAGGTAAAGATACTTAATCCGGGGCCTTTATTTTTGGTCATCATACACCTCAATTATTTACTAATTCGATCATCCAGTTTTTCATTATCTTGCTTGAATTTCAGCATTTTTTTTAAATCCGTTTCATCCAGTTTAAAACCCCAAGCGTCTAAGGCTTTAATCGGGTCTTTTTTAAAAGCATCTCGAAATTCTGCATTATTTTGCCATTCGGTGAATACGTCTTCTAGTTTGTTAGGCATAGCTTTCCTTGAGATAAATGTGGTAAAAATCATAACATATTGTTACAAATTCGAAACCTAAATTTTTGCCTTCGAGATATAACTTATTGTAAATATTGCATTTTTAATTGTAAAAAAAAAATACTAATTATTAAGTAAACCTTAAGTTTTAGCGGTTAAAATGGCGAATTATTCTTGAAATTGACGAACTTATGCAACGTTCTCTCACTGAAAATGCCGAAGATCAAGCGCTCAGGGCTGAAATAAAATCGCATGTTTATTCCATTAATCGACCTTATTCGGCATTAATGAGTGCGTTTATTTTTCCTGTTTTGTTGGATGCTTTGCTGTTGGAAGAATGGAGTCCCTTGCGTGGCTCCTTTGAGAGCTTAGAGCAATCTTATTTTAATTATTTTACCGAAGACATTGAAAAAAGGGCGGCTCTTGCAAAATCAATTTTTGCCTCATTGCAGAAATCATTTGAAGAATATACTGTTTATCTGCGAAGTTTATATCTTCTGCTTCAAAGAGGAATTCCTCAAGCACCCCTATCAGAAAACCACGAGGCTATATTAGCAAAAATTGATGGCGCTTCTGATAGGTTAATCGATAAACACACTATCAAAAAAAAATTGATTGAAATGTATAATGCTGCAGTTGAACATTGTGCGCCTTCAACGGCACAACCTACAATGCGAGTGCGCTATTTCAAAAAAAATTCATTACTGGATCCTAACGATGCCAATCAATATTCAATAAAACAAATATTTCAAGCAACACAGGGAACAATGGCAAACCATAAAAAATTTATGGATAAATTGTTTACTGATGCACCAAAAAAATATGTGGAACAAGAAACAACTCTCCAAATGAATCGTTGGATCAAATATGCGAGTGTTGCAGGTGCGATGGTTTTGCAATATGTTTTTATGGACCGTGCGTTGCAATGGAAATTTCCTCATGGAATAAAATTGCAATGTTACGCTCCCTTTTTTGTCAATAATACGCAAGATGAAAAAGAAACTCTTAAAGATTTCGAATTAAGACTCAGAAAAAAAGCGCGACGTAATATCATGGTCGCGCGTGTTATTACGCTAGCTGTTATACCAGCCGCGGTCTATTTGTTAGAAAGTTATGAAAAAATGTCGCCGCGAATGATGATTTTTGCTCTCAGCATGGCTGCTGCAGGTTGTAAAGATTTGCTAAAGGATGGAATGTTGTGGTATGGGAACCGTCAGTATTCGCAACAATTAGAATATGCTGAAAATGCGATTAAATTTTTATTAACCGATTGCAAATATAGTGTAGAACCACGCATAAAATCGGTGATCGAAGCTTGTCAAATGACCGTTTCTTTTGGTCATTCTAAAGAATATAACGTTTCACCGGAAAAAATGGCTCGCACCTTTGTCGGTACTCTGAATTTCCATCAGGTGGGTGTGGTTACATCGCGTTCAAATAAAGTCGTGCTTGCTGCTAATTTTGTACAGGATCACTCGATGATGGGCCGAGGATATCAACGAGTAAAACGATTTTTGAGAAGATCCGGGAAGTTAAGCACGCTTAGCGAAATAAGCGAAACGTTTCATTCCAATCTCACCCGACATTCTGAAATTTCCGATTTAAAAAAACAGTTAAAAAAATTATTATGCGCCGTTTTTCGCGGTAAAAATCACGTTTCTTTTTTACAAATTCCGCAAATTGACCACAATGGATTTCCTGATATTTTTATTGAATTTAATTTACCAGCTTCAATGGTTCAGTTTAAAAAAGAATTTGAAGAATTATTTTCTTCGGAGCATGTGGAATTTGAACCCAATGAAAGTGGTTTAAGTGTTACTCTCCAGCATTATGTCAAAATTGATGAGGAAAAATTACAGGTTCTGATAAAAAAAATTAATGAACAAAATGAAAAAGCGCGACAAGATGAAATTGCTTTGCGCGCTAGAATTTTTGAACAGAAAGAAGGAGAAGCAAAAGCTCCTGCCACAGTATCTCCCGCACCAGCAGAAGAAGGCAGTATTAAGTCTAGATTAAAAACCGTCAAAGCAGAAAAAGATAATACTGATAAAAAAGAGACTACTCAGCATCAGGAAGAGAAGAAGGCATTAGCGGAACTACATAAATTATTTCATCTTTCTGAAGCAGAAATAAAAAAAGCACCTCTTCTTCCTATTGCTAGCGGTAGCGTGCGAGATTTCAAAACATTCCGCAATACTCACCATTTCGTTCGTTGCACGCTAGATGCTGAAGAGGCTAATGCAATAGTGCCAGAGATATACGCAGCTATTGAGGGACAGCTTAAGGATCCAGCTTTTGCAGCGAAAAAAGGTCAGCAAGGATTTAGATTGTGGAAAGAAAGCGGCATAAAAGAACTAAAAGGCGAACAAAGTTCATTAAAGTTAAAACTTTTAGGCGATCGATTCGGTGATTACCGTGTAATGGCCGTTCAAAAATGGCCCCCCCCAGGTGTAAAAATTCCAGGAAATAGGCATGTGTTGCATGAGTTGACTGCCGTGGTTCCTGATGCGCATAAAACATTGGTTCAGGGTTAGTTGTTCTGATGCGCAAGTTTTTTAAGTCACCGCTACACTTTCTTTTAATAAACAGTGAATCACTGGATTAATAATTTGATAGGTTTCATTTTCTTTTTCGATTAAGTCTTTCTCAATCAAGCCTGTTAAAGCGCCCGCTATAGAACTTAAAGCCATTCCTAAAATTTTAATCGTATTGGCAGACATCAATTGATCGCCTGAATAATTGGCAATATATTTTAATAATTTTTTCTGCCCCATCGATAATGTCGCAATTTCAGCATTCGCGTCACTCGCTTCTTCATCAATGACGGTATTCCAAGCGCGGATGACATCCGATTTTGTGGGAATGGCTGCGCATTCTGTCCAGATCACATCACATAAATAATTGACATAAAAAGGATGTCGTTCGGATAAAAGCATAATTTGCTCGAAAACGGTTTCATCCAGATTTTTTTTCCAGGCTAATTGCGCTGCGTGATTTAAATGTTTTTGATAATGCGAAGGTTCAATGCGTTTTAAGCGTAATTTTCGGCAAATTTTGTAAAGCGGTCGCCCTTCGTCTTCGAACATGAGCTGCAGCAAACTGCGATTACTGCCAGAAAAAATAATAGCAAGATGTTTCATGTCTTGTGCCACATTGCGAATGGCGGCTTCCACACCGCTGCCTTTAGCAATTAATCCCACCATTTGGAATTCATCGAAAACAATGACGGCATGCGCATTTTTTTCGGCTAGTAATTTTTCCATGAGACTTAAACTTTCTTCGACATGAATAGCAGAATTATTTTGCTGATTGGAGAATAATTCCAGATGGGCAAATTCAGGCCCAATGCTAATTTTAGGCGTTAAATGGGTTACGTAGGTTTTTATGGAATTAATCAGTTTATCGACTGAGCCAAACGTACGACCAATTAATTGACTGATGCCTTGTCGAATTAATAATTCAACATCATTCTCATCAGAGCAAGTGTTGAAATTGACATTTATAGTAGGAAGATTTGAAGCAGTTAGGGCCTTTTCCGCTAGGCTGGATTTGCCAAAACGTCTGGGCGCGATGAGCAATGAATGCTTGCAGGCTTCGATGTTGCCGATCAGCCATTCTGTTTCCATTTCACGGTTACAAAAAGCGTACCCTTGTGCTTTACCCAAAGGAAAATAATTTCTTGGTTTTAATGACTTATTCATAAGTAATTGAATTAACTGAAATTAATTATTGATGTCCTGATTATACTACTTTAATAATCGCTTCGCAATGTTTCGCTTCGAAAAAACTAGAAGTGAAACTATCCTAGCATGGCATTCAACTCAACGCGATATACTAATAAATATACCCCGAAAGGATGCAGCACATGTCGGAACGCCTGAACGAGCCGCGGCTTAGCATCGAGGAACGCGTTGCGTATATTGCGGCTTTGCCTGTTTTTAAAGCGTTATGCCAAGAAGAGCATCTCGCCTTGGCTGATCTCATGTATGAAGTGACATTTCATCCAGGAGAAATCATTGTTTTACAAAATACACCCGTTGATAGTGTTTATATCATTACAAAGGGATCAGCCGAAGTCAGCATCGAGACCATCAAAAAAAATGAATTGACCAAGCGAAAAAAAATCATTCACACACCGCTTGCGACACTTCATCCCGGTGACACCATCGGATTAAATGATACCGGGTTTTTTTCAGCAACCGGAGAACGGACAGCAACGGTCACTGCCATCACGGATGTTTTTGTATTAAAAATTGATTTAAAAGAACTGCACGATTTTCTTGAAACGTATTCGCATGTACAAACCGCCATTTATGCATCAGCAGAAGAAATGATGCGCGCTCATTTGATTAAACATTCATTACCGTTCAGTCGAATATCAACGGGACGATTACAAGAGTTAGTAAAAAAAATTGAAGAATTGTCAGTTGCAGCCGGCAACATTTTATTTAAACAAGGCGATTTTGGTGATTGTTGTTATTTAATTCGTTCCGGCGAAATTGAAATTTTTATTACAAATGAAAATAATCAAGAAGAACAATTAGCGCTCTTAAAATCGCCCGTTCTATTTGGTGAGGCCACATTAATTACCCATTCACCTCGGAATGCAACCGCTAGAGCGGTATCTGATAGTCATTTGTTTGTTTTGCGCCACGAATTTTTATCGGAACTCATTGAATCCGAAGAACAAGTCGCCAAGATGTTCATGAATTTAATGATCGATCGCAGTCGTCCTAAACAAAATCCACATGTGTCTTCACATCCTCGTATGACGGCGGATAAACAATCGGTCATTATTTTAAAAAATCCTGATAACGGCGCGTATTTTAAGTTATCGCAAGAAGGGTGGTTTATCTGGCAACAATTAACTGGCCAACACAGCATGCGTGATATTACGCTTTCGCTCGCAGATAAATATAATATTTTTGCGCCGGATTCGGTGGCGGCTTTAATTTCAAAATTAGCAAGAAGCCAATTTGTCGAAAATGTTTCAGTCAACGGAGAAAATAACTGGAGCAAACCCTTTTGGGTCCGCGCTCTCACGCGGATCCGAAAATTACTGGAAGTGCGAGTTGTCATTGGAGATTCTGATAAATGGTTAACAACACTTTATAAAAATGCAGGATATTTATTATTTTCAAAAATGGGCTTAGCAATCATGGGTGTTATTTCAGTGCTGGGCTTCTTTGCCTGTGGTTTTGCAACGATTCAAATCATTGATATTTTTAAAACATTGCATGATAGCTGGTTGATATTTGTTTTTTTAATTCCTTTTACCTTGTTATCGGTTGCATTGCATGAGTTGGGGCACGCGTTAACCATGAAGTCTTTTGGTCATGAAGTGCATTACATGGGTGTTGGCTGGTATTGGTTTAGTCCTGTTGCATTTACTGATACAACCGATATGTGGCTGAATCCACGTGGGCCCCGCATTGCGGTCAATATCGCTGGTATTTGCACGGACATTTTGGTTGCGGGTATTTCGTCGTTACTTATTTTTGCTGTTTCCAATTTTTATCTTAAAGGATTTTTTTGGGTGTTTGCCGTTTATACTTATATCAATGCATTCCGAATGATGAGTCCGCTGCAAGAATTAGATGGTTATTATATTCTGATGGATGTGCTGGACCGCAATCATTTGCGGCAATCTTCGGTTTTATGGTTAGTTAAGAAATTTCCTAAAATTTTTCGAAAACGGAGTGGTGTGTTTCGAAATTATTTTCCAGAAGTGATGTACTGGGTCGCGTGTTTAGTTTATTTAACGTTAGTTTGTATTTTTACGTTATTTGTGCAAGATTTTATTTTTAAAATTTTAGGAATCGCGCCCGCGCATCATTGGATTTCTTTGTTAATACCCTTTTTGGTGGTGATTTTTTCAAGTTTGGGCATTATCGCTGATATTCGAAATCAATCCGATGAATCTTAAATCTTCATCGGGATAATGACTAATTCTTTACCCTGTAAATGCAATTGTCTTTGCAAAGTGACGGGTGTTTCATTATGTAAAAAACGTGTGATCCAATTGTCATGTTCGAAAATCAATTTGCTGGAAAAGAAAATACAATTCGGGAAATCTTCGCCAACTTTTTCAGCCAGTCCACTTAATTTTTCCACGGTATCCGTTCCAAATGCGACATAGCTTCTCGCGGCAATGCCGTATTGTTGACAATAATCAACAAAATATTGCATGGTGTGGTTTACTTCTTCGCGCATTTTTTCAAGCGCGGATGCGCCAGTAAAACTTTCGACATCGACGATACCTACACTGATAAAAATAAAATTCTTGAAGTGACGCGGGAACATGCGTAATACGCATAATAGAGTATGCATGCCGATTCCAGGATTTTTGCCGACTAATATACCTGCTGTTGGCTGTTGGGGATCCGGAATGACGCATTGTAATCTTTTTTCAACGATGGGTTGCATTAATTGCGAATCGAGTAGCGCAAGTGTTTTATTGACATCATTGTAATGTCGCTTAATCAATAAACAAATCCCAATCACAGCCAGGGTAATAAGAACGGTGACCCAACCGCCTTCTTCAAATTTGGAAAATAACGTGATGCATAAAATACTCGTGGTCACGAGGGCTGCGAAAACGGAAAACATTAATCGCAATTTCCAGCGAGGGGATGCTTTGCTTCGATGCGAGGCCCAATAAACACATAGACCGAAAAGAGATAATGAAAAAGTGATAAATACATTAATACTGTAAAGAATTACTAATAATGCAACGCTGCCATGGCTCCACAATAAAACTAATAGTGCAGCGATACCAAAGAGAATAATGCCATTTTGCACCACTAGTCGAGTGGATAGATGGCGGAACCGATTGGGCATCCAATTGTCTAAAGCCATATTGGACAACACACTCGGTCCCGCTAAAAATCCGGTGTTGGCTCCAACAAATAGTAATCCTGCTTCCAACAATAAAGTAATAATTAAAACAGTGTTGCCGAAGGTGGAGTTGCCTAAAATCGTACTGAAAACGATTGCATTCAGTGTCAATTCACCTTGTGGTTTTGCCTGCCAGAGTAAATAAAGCAAAATAATTCCAGCCGCTGTAAAGGCCAATGAGCAGGCCATGTAAAACATCGTCCATTTACCCGTTGTTACACGCGGTTCACTTAATCGGTTTACGTTATTTGAGACTGCTTCAAGGCCAGTATAAGTACCGCCCCCTAATGAATAAGCATGCAACATTAATGCTAAGAGGGGTATCCAACCCAGGGTGAGTGCTAATTTTTTGGTTTCGGTAATCGTGTCTGGAACGACTGTTAATAATCCTTTGCTATGTGCGGAGATGCCATAGACGATGAGCGCAAAATGAAAAATGACAAACCCAACAAAAATAGGCAAGAGAACGATGATGGATTCCTTCATGCCGCGGAGGTTAAGTGCCAGCAATATAATAATCATCAGCGCTTCAGCAAATAATTTATAATGCATAAAATGCACTGGAATCATGCTGAAAATAGCATCCATTCCGCTTGCGGTTGAAACTGCAATCGTTAAAACATAATCGATCAAAAGGGCGGCGCCCGAGACTAAACCCACATAAGGGCCTAATAATTGCGTTGCGACTTTATATCCACCGCCGCCACTGGGAAATAATTCAATAACTTGGTTATAACCTAACGAGATAACAAAAACGGTAACTGCCGTGGCAATTGCAATGAATAATGCTAGATGGGTATGAGAACCTAGGGCGATGAAAGTTTCTTCTGGACCGTAACAAGATGACGAAAGACCGTCTGCCCCTAATCCAATCCAGGCAAGAAAAGCGACTAATGAAACGTGCCGCAAGATATTGGGGTTAAATGGATTAAGCGGGTCCCCGATGAAAAAATGCTTTATTTTAGCTGTAATAGAAGTTTGCATAGTCGATGAAGTATACACTATTTAGGCTGCATGCGTAAGGCACCATCCAATCGGATGACTTCGCCATTAATCATTTGATTATCAATGAGATGCAACACTAATTTGGCGAATTCTTCGGGCCGTCCCAGGCGTTTTGGGAAGGGCACGGTTGCAGCCAATGAGGCCCTGGCTTCAGGGGGTAATTTGTCAAACATGGGTGTATCTATCAGTCCCGGCGCAATGGTGTTAACTCGAATTCCGAACTGGGCCAATTCGCGTGCGGCAGGTAAAGTCAAAGCAACAATTCCGCCTTTAGAAGCGCTATAGGCTGTTTGGCCAATTTGTCCTTCGAAAGCGGCAACCGATGCGGTGTTGATGATAATGCCACGTTCTTCGGATTCCCCGAGCGGATCCAGTTTTGTCATTTCTGCGGCAGCTAAGCGCATGAGATTAAAAGAACCAATTAAATTAATTTCGATCACTTGCTGGAATTCATCCAGTGGCATGGGACCTTCTTTACCCACCATGCGTTTGCTTCTGACGATGCCTGCGCAATTCACACAAATTCGCGCTGGGCCGAATTTTGCGGAAGATTTTTTTATCGCTTCTTGAACACTGACAGGATCGGTCACATCACAATGGACCGCAAGACCATTTATTTCGGTTGCTAATTTCTGAGCCGCATCGTCATTCAAATCAAAAATAGCAACTTTCGCACCCGCTTTACTCAACATGCGGGCCGTTGCCGCTCCCATACCGGATGCGCCGCCGCTAATCACAGCGACAGAATTTTTTACTTCCATCATCAAGCTCTTTTAAATTTGATTGAGATTGTGGATACTACACGAATTAAAGAGGGACAGGAAGCCAGAAGATGAAAATTCTCGTCGCAGTAAAAAGAGTGATTGATTTCTCAACACGCATTCGCATTAAAGCAGATGAATCCGGCGTTGAAACCGCGCATGTCAAAATGTCCATGAATCCATTTGATGAAATTGCCGTCGAAGAAGCGGTTCGTTTAAAAGAAAATAACATTGCAAAAGAAATTATTGCCGTATCCATCGGACCTGCTGCGTGTCAGGAAACGTTGCGCACGGCGCTTGCGATGGGTGCAGATCGCGCGATTTTAGTTGAAACTGAAAAAGAAATTCAACCACTTGCTGCTGCAAAAATTTTAAAAGCATTAACGGAAAAAGAATCGCCGCAATTAATTATTTTAGGTAAACAAGCCATTGATACCGATAATAATCAAGTCGGACAAATGCTTGCAGGATTATTGAATTGGCCGCAAGGCACATTTGCTTCCAAACTTTTAATTGAAAATGAAAATATCAAAATTACTCGAGAAATTGACGGGGGATTGGAAACGGTACGCTTAAAATTGCCAGCTGTTGTGACAACGGATTTACGATTAAATGAGCCGCGTTATATTTCTCTGCCGAACATTGTTCAGGCAAAAAGGAAACCCATTACTGTCGTGAAATTAGATGAATTAAATCTCGATGTAACGCCCCGCATGGAAACCTTAAAAATTTCTGCTCCCGAAAAACGCCGCGCAGGAATGAAAGTCAATTCGGTTGCGGAATTAGTGGATAAATTAAAGCACGAAGCACGGGTGATTTGATGAAAATTTTAATTTTAGCGGAACATGATAATACTGTTTTAAAACCAGTGAATTTTCATACGCTCACGGCGGCGCATCAATTAGGAAGTGATGTGGATGTCTTGATTGCAGGTTGTGAGTGTAAAAAAGTCGTTGATGAAGCCAAATCGCTTGATGTTAAAAAAATTCTTGTCGCCGATGCGAAAGAATATCAACATCAATTAGCTGAAAATATTGCGCCATTACTCGCTGATCTTGCAAAAAATTATGATTATGTGCTGACAGGGGCCACAACGTTTGGCAAAAATAGTTTACCGCGAGCTGCTGCTTTATTAGATTCAGCGATGATTTCAGATGTCAGCAAAATTTTGTCGGCGGATACCTTTGTAAGACCCATTTATGCAGGCAATGCATTAGCGACGGTTAAATCATTAGATAAAATAAAATTATTGACGATTCGAAGCACTGCCTTTCAAGCGGAAAAAAATGCGTCAGCAAATCCGGTCGTAGAAAATATTGGAACAATTGTTAAAAATGATTTATCCCATTTTGAAAATCAGGAATTAACGGTTTCAACGAGACCTGAATTAACCGCAGCGCGTGTCGTCATTTCAGGTGGTCGCGGATTGAAAAGTGCTGACAATTTTAAATTATTAGAAAAAATTGCCGATCAGTTAGGCGCTGCCATTGGTGCTTCACGCGCTGCCGTCGATGCCGGTTTTGCACCCAATGATTATCAAGTTGGACAAACCGGAAAAGTCGTCGCGCCCGATTTATATATTGCAGTGGGTATTTCCGGCGCGATACAACACATGGCCGGCATGAAAGACAGCAAAGTGATTGTCGCAATCAACACCGACCCCGATGCGCCGATTTTTGAAGTGGCGGATTATGGATTGGTGGGCGATCTTTTTAAAGTATTGCCAGAATTGCAAGAAGAATTAACTAAACAAAAATAAATCCTCCCGCGCGAAGCGCGCGGGAGTGATGTGTTAACGTAATGTGGGTGCTTCAACAACAAATTCAGTGTCGCTTTTTTGTTTCGTGGGTGAACTGTTAAACAATGATGCGTAACAATCTCGTAAACACTCTAAAACTGAATCGACACAATCCTTTTGCGGTGGCAGACTTTTGATTTCAAGCCGCTTTGCTTCGGGTGATTTGGGTGAAGCACCGGTCCCATGACGTTGTGTTAATGCACGAGTCATAAAAGGATTCGGTTCTGCCCGTTCTGCAGGTGCGGCAGTCGGCGGCGTGTTAGTTCGTTGTAATATAGTACTCGATGAACTGAATGGTTGCGATTTGGGTTGTGGCAAAGTTTCTGAAACCCGTGCTGCAGCGGCTTCAGTTTTTTCCTCAGATTTTGGGATCTCAATTGTGAGCGTCCCAGTTAATGCTGTGGGCTCATGCGCTTGAAATGGATTGCGTGGGGATCGAGGTTTTGGAGGCTCATTTTGAGACCCTTGAGCAGTTGGAGAATTATTTTCCGAATCTTCGGTTTCAAAATCATCCCCAGCTTCTGGATGATCTCTGCCGTTAATCCAAAGAAATTTATCAGGATCCGGTGTTTTTGGCGGCTTTCCCTGTCCAAGCATAGCAATATCTCCTTGTTTACAAAACAATTCTGGCATTACTATACAATAATAATTGCTATAATCATAGTAAACGAGGACTAAATAGGTACTGTATGGTCAAAGATCTAGATGATGATTTAAATGACGAATCTGGTAGTCAAACGGGCGGTGAGGGCAAAGGTGGCCAGACCGGAAAAATTATTTATCGCTATCGCGACGCGGCTTCTTTACCCCCGCGAGATGATGCATTGCCCCCAGGTGAAATAAAAAGACTTTTGATCGTTCATGCCGATTTACATAAAGCTTATACCGAGAAACAAAAAGTAACGCGCAAGGAACGCGCTGCATTAAAAGAAGGGAAAAAAATTCTGGCCCATCGGCAACAATTAGGCATGGGCGGTGGTGGCGGTCTTTCGAATTATAAAAAACATCCCCTCACCAATCGCGCGCAATTTAGCGGTATGGATAAACAGATCATTGGTTTGCCAACGGAATTAGAAGCAAATACCAATCAGGAATTGCAGGACAAATTAGAAAATCGTTACCAACATCGTTTCACGCCTCAATCCGCTCCACGATTGACTCGTCATTAGGTATAAAACATGTTTTCGTTTGCGGATGCCATTATTCAAGAAGATATCAATCAAGTGCAAAATGCCTTGCGCTACGGTGTCTCATTGAATCAATTGGATGAATATGGTTTCACGCCACTCATTGAAGCGGCCATTGCCAACAATACTGACATTGCCAAAATGCTGATTGAACACGGTGCCGATGTGAATTTACAAGATAGCATAGGCGGCACCGCGCTGCATTGGGCAGCAGAAAATAATAATCTCGCGTTAACCAAATTATTATTAGAAAACGGCGCCAACCCGAATGCGTTTAATCTTTCAGGACAACCGGTTTTGGTCATGCCTTATTTGCGTCAACAAACAGCGCTGAAGCGCGTTTTGATTCAAGCGGGCGCTAATCTCGATTTTACTCAGGATTTTGTCAATACAAAACTACTGGGCCATTTATTTGAGTTGGTCGGAACCGCCAATATTATTTCACCCAAAAATGAATTTGTCGAAGTGGATTTTGAAGGATTTTTTCTGGAAGTGACATTAGGCATGATTGCAGAATCGCTTTTGCAATTTAAAACGCATTTTGCAGGTCGCACGATTCGTCGTTACATGCATTTAACGGAAGTGATTATTCAGGTTTTGCAGCGCGCTTCTCAAATTATTAAATATCAGCAATATCAAGTGGATTTAAAACAACATGAAAAAACGGTCCGTGCTCTGATTCAAGAAGAGCCCTTAATTATTCCGATTGCTTACGAAGGCCATGCTATTACGTTTATCAAGCTTGCCAATTTTTTGGTAAAATGCGATCGACGCGAAGAAAGCCGTCTCTATGACAATGTTGTGTTTTATCAAATGATGCATCCTGAAAAATTGTCTGTCGCTGCAATTAAAGATTTAATTTATGAAAAACAATCCTATGAAACTATCAATACTGTTTTACCCGAGATGCTGGATTTACAATTTCTGACAGAATTAAAAGTGCCTGCGCAAATCAGCGGAAATTGTTCTTGGGCCAATGTGGAAGCCTGTATTCCGGTTTTGTTTTTTTTACTTTTTTCAAAGGCGAGTGATTTTCAGAAAAATTTTGTGCGTTATAAAAGTCTCGCGATGGAGTTTTTCAATCAATGGCGTGAATGGAACAAAGATCGCTCATTAAGTTTTTGCATACAAGCTTTTCATGAAGGAGACTCAATCAGAAAAGCATGCAAGGCGGAAATTTTGGCCGCAGTACTTTTTCAGTGTTGCAATGAAGATACGTTGAAGAGTCGTGAACGTGCGGATCTCATTTTAACGGCACTCGGCGAAAACTATTTTTATGTCATCCAAAATTATGTCAAAACGTATTTTTATGAAGACATTAGCGAAGAAGGCAAGCGATTTGTGGAAATTTTAAAATCATATGGTATCAAAGTATAAACGGTGCTATTCTTATGTTCGAATGGCTAATTTAGAAGGAGCTTCATATGGAATTGAACATGAAATTATATGCCCAGATTGCTTATATTCTGGTGTTAGTGGGTGGCATCAATTGGGGTTTAGTCGGTTTACTTAACCTGAATATTGTTGGCCTCATTTTAGGTGGTCCCATGTCTATCTTAGCGCGACTGGTTTACATTATCGTTGGCGTCGCCGCTGGATTTTTGATATACGACAAATGGATTAAAAAATCTTAAAAATTACTTTTGTCATCCCGCCTCAGACGGGATGACAGTTTCTGCCATGTAATTCTTGACGCGGCTATAGGATAGATAAATGAATATGCCGAACGTTGTCCATACCATGAAACTGATCCAAGTGCTGCGCGGCAAAGAAATCATGAGATAAAAACAAAGTAAAACACCAATAATGGGTATCGTTAATCCCCAAGGTGTTTTAAAAGATCTTTTTAGATTAGGCTGATTAATTCGAAGCGCGATTACAATCCCACACACCCCGACAAACGCTGCAAGCGTTCCGATATTGACTAAGTTCGCCAAATCACTAATCGGACAAAACCCCGCCATACCTGCGATGATCGCGCCTACACTCCAAATGAGTCTGCGAGGGGTTTGACTTTTTTTATCGATTTTTACAAAACATTGCGGCAATAAACCATCTCGCGCCATGGCAAGCGAAACCCGAGAAACGCCAAAAAACATCGGTAAAATAGCTGCAGTTAAGCCTGCAACGGCGCCGACTGAAATGAGAGCGCTTGAAAACTGGAATCCAATACCATGTAAAGCCTGCGCGACAGGTGATGTGACATTTAACGTGGTATATTTTGCGATACCCGTCAATAAAGCGGCGACCAGAATATAAATCAAAGTACAAATAATCAGTGATGCAATAATCCCAATCGGCAAATCTCTTTTTGGGTTAACGGATTCTTCACCTGCTGTTGCAAGGGCATCAAACCCAATGTAGGCAAAAAAGATAAAGCTTGCGCCATTCACAATTCCCTGAAAACCAAACGGCATAAACGGTTGCCAATTCGCAGAGTTAAAATGAAAAAAACCAATCGCAATAAAAATAGCAAGCACCACTAATTTAATAACTACAATAAAATTATTAAAACGCACCCCTTGTTTTGTGCCAATCGACATGAGGGTTGCCAAAGATAAAATAATAAAAACCGCGGGCAAATTCACAATTCCACCATGAAAAGGATCTGTGCTTAAGGCACGCGGAATAGTTAAATGGATAGCGCTCAATAGATGTTGCAAATAACCAGACCAACCGATAGACACGGTCGAAATATCCAAGCCGTATTCCAAAAGTAAATCCCAGCCCATCATCCAAGCAAAAAATTCACCGACACTTTTATAAGCATAACCATAAGCGCCACCACAACCGCCAAAACTGGATGCGAGTTCCGCATAAGCAAACGCGGTAAATGCACAAGCCGTGCCCGCCAGTAAATAAGAAAAAATAATTGCAGGGCCCGCTTGAGTCGCAGCCGCAATCCCTGTCAAAACAAAAATGCCGGCGCCGATGATGGCGCCGATTCCGAGTAGGGTTAAATCAAATGCCGTCAAACAGCGTCGTAATTCATTTGTATGTTCCATTACGGAAGCCCTCCATGTTTTTTTGTTTTTTATCTATACTTAAAAGAGGATTTACGTCAGATAAAATTCATTTCACTTTCCAAACTTTCTGTAAACAATATAAATATACCTAGCGCTAATGCTATAATTGTTTCTCACATATTGTTTAAAAATTCCTGACAGGGATGGTTATGTTTTTAATTACTCTACACTATTTGAAGCCCTTAGATATAGTAGAAAAACATCTTTTAGCACACCGCGATTTCTTAGAAGAAGGTTACAAAAAAGACTATTTTATTGTCTCTGGTCCAAAAAACCCTCGTACCGGCGGGATTATTCTTTCCCAATTAAAAAATCGGGAACAATTGTTCAATATTATAAAAGAAGACCCTTTTTATACCAATGGGATCGCTGAATACGACATTATTGAATTTCAGCCGGTTAAATATCATAAACAGTTCGCTCATTTTATTGGTGAATAATATTATGATTTCACTTAAAAATTATTTTTCTAGTCAAGATAAAAATATCCAGTATGAACTGGTTAATTTACTTTATTCTCAGGCAGGCGCTGGGATTCTTGCTTCTTTTTTTGTTGCGTCATTTCTGACGTTGGCGCTTTATCATGTCATGCCGAATGGGCTTTTGTTTGGCTGGTATGGAGCGGTGACCTTAATTACGTTGTTTCGTTACAGCATGGTAAAAATTTACTTGCATGTCAAACCCACCGCCGAGCAATGGTTTTTCTGGTACAAACTTTTTATTTTTATCGCAACATTAGGTGGCATCATTTGGGCATGTTCAGGAACGATATTGATGCCAGAAGATGGGATGCATCGGACTTTGATTGCATGCGTTTTAGCGGGCGTTTCTGCTTGCGCTGTGCCTTATTTTTCAGGTAGCCGACTGGCTTGTGCCATGTACACGGCACCTATGTTACTGCCTTTTGCTACTTGGTTATTTATGCAAGGCAGTCAGTCTTATTATCTATTAGGAATTTTTACCGTTTGTTATTTTGCTGTTTTGATTTTTTCATCGTTTAAAACACACAAAGTCATTTACAATGCGATAAAATTAAAATTTCAAAATTCTTCACTGATAAAAGATCTCACACGCGCACACCATGAAATGGATCATATCAATCGTGATTTAAAAAATGAAATTGGTGATCGTAAACTGGCGGAAAAATTATTGCGAGAAAGCGAAGAACAATATCGTTTGGTGACCGACGCATTGCCCGTTTTGATTTCCTATATTGATCTTGATTTTAATTTCCGTTTTAACAATAAAGCGCATGAAGTCTGGTTTGGAAAGCCGTTGACAGAAATTACGGGTCAACCCATTAAAAATGTTTTAGGCAACACTGCTTATTCTATCTTTATTGAACATTACGAAAAAATTAATAATCAAAAACAAATCCATTATGAAACCGTGATGCAATTTCGTGATGATGAAGAACGTTATGTGAGTGTCACATTAATTCCGCACGTGCACGACAACAAAGTGACGGGATTATTTTCATTAATTAGCGACATGACGCCACGCATTAATTATTTAGCAACGCACGATGCGTTAACGGATTTGCCGAATCGAAGTCTATTTACCGCGAGATTTTCTCAAGCGTTAAAACGCGCTAATCGTCATCATTATCAAGTGGCTTTATTATTTTTAGATCTGGATCATTTCAAAAATATTAATGACACGTTAGGCCACGACATTGGCGATCATTTATTAGTAAAAGTCGTGGAGCGCATTAAAAGTTGTTTGCGTGGAATCGATATTCTTGCGCGATTAGGCGGGGATGAATTTACTATTATTCTGGAAGACATTACCACAGAAAATGTGATTGGCATTGCAAACAAAATCTGCCAATCCTTTACTCAACCCTTTTTATTAAATGATCATAATGTCTTTATCACAACGAGTATGGGCATCAGTATTTATCCTGAAGATGGCAAGGACATGCAAGTTTTGCTAAAAAATGCCGACATGGCAATTTATCGCGCGAAAGAATGTGGCCGCAATACCTTTGAATTTTATACCGATGAATTAAATGATAAAGTTGTAAAAAAGCATACGATCGAAACCAATTTGCGCACCGCATTAGAAAAACAAGAGTTTTTACTTTATTACCAACCTATTGTTGATATCCGCGAAAACACCGTATCAGGATTAGAGTCGTTGATTCGTTGGCAACAACCCGAAATTGGACTCATTGCGCCAGGTGAATTTATTCCCATTGCAGAAGAAGTGGGATTAATTGTACCGATTGGCGAATGGATTTTCCGCACCGCCTGCATGCAAAAAATTTCATGGCATCAAAAAGGCTATTTGCCATTGCATGTTCCGACTGCCATCAATATTTCAGCGAGACAATTTAGAGAAAAAAATCTGATTGATATGATTTCCGCCATCTTAAAAGAAACTGGATTAAGCGGAGAGTATTTATCATTTGAATTAACTGAAACCTTGATTATGCAGGATATTGAATACAGCAATAAGATGATTAAAGCATTTAAAGATTTAGGAATTACTATTTCAGTAGATGATTTTGGTACTGGCTATTCCAGTTTAAATTATCTCAGAAAATTCCCGATTGATATTCTGAAAATTGACAGATCCTTTATTTCTGACATCACCATCAATTCGGATGACGCCTCGATTGTTGCAGCCATCATTGCCATGGCGCACAGTCTCAAAATGAAAGTAATTGCCGAAGGGGTTGAAAAAATCGAACAATATCTTGCTTTAAAAGAACGTGATTGTGATGGAATTCAAGGCTTTTTAATTTCAAAACCGCAACCTGCGGCGGATACCATTAACTTATTGCAAAACCCAAATATTTTAGAAAAATTACTTTCGCAGCAACCTGCGTGATGTATAAGTCGAGTGATTATGGCATTTCAAGATAAATTTCGCTTAAGCGTGCATGCTGTTATTCTGGATGAGTCGAAGAAAGTTCTGCTGTTAAAAGCAACTTATGCAGAAAAACATTGGGGCTTGCCCGGTGGTTCGCTTGAACCGGGTGAAATTATTCACGAAGCGTTATACCGAGAATGTGAAGAAGAGTTGGGTGCGAAAATAAATATTCTTTATATGAGTGGCATGTATTATCACAAAGCCTATGATTCACATGCGTGTATTTTTCGTTGTGAACTGGTCGATAAGAATAAACCCATCCAATTAAGTGAAGAACATTCTGAATTTCGCTATTTTGATCTGAGCGAATTGTCCCCAGTCCAGCATCATCGCGTGATGGATTGCCTGAATTTTGATGGGTATGTTAAAAGCGCGAAATTTTAATACCATTACATTGACTTCAAATCCAAAAGACCTATAATTAAGCAAAATTATTATATATGGAGGATTTTTTATGCTTGGTGATGGTGCGAGTTCAGCTCACGTTTTTCAAAAATTAGCTGATAAGGATGCTGGAAAAAAAGACGTTGCAATCACCGTAAAAAATGCAACGCCAGCTGCAAGTTCCGCTGGAACTTCCGCAAAAAAAGAACCCTCATTAAATTGTTTGTGGACAGGTTTATATACCCTTCAGGGTATGTCTCTTATCGGGATTCCGCTCTTCGGACTAGCACCAACATCAGAAGGCAGAGCATACCAGGCTCTAGGCGCCAGTCTAACAACGTTAGGCGCAGCAGCTGCAATAACAGGAATAGCTATCAGAAATTCTTGATCTAATCAATTAATTTAGAAGAATAGGTCCAGTGCCAACAATCAACAAGTTTATAATTAAAAAATGTTGATTGTTGGCACTTGCCCCCTTTTATTTTTGTTTATCAATCATCAATAGCACACGAAATGTTTTTTTTATGCGAAGAAAAAGGGATTCTTGTTTATAAGGGATACCATATTGCTGACAAAGTGCCTTAATTTTCGGCTGCAATTTGACATATTGTGAAACCGGTAAATCCGGAAATAGATGATGCTCTATTTGATAATTAACATATCCTTGAAGGTAATCGCGCCAAAAACCACCGGTATGATAATCGCATGTGCTCTGAATCTGATTCATAAAAAATTCTTCTTTGCTGGAAAAATGTTTTGTTTGCAAAGGAATATCAGCACCTGCATGGCTGGGCACAATGGTTAAAAAAGTATGAATATTCGTTAAAATCTCAGCGCCGATTCGATTAATTAGTACAAATAAAACCGCTATTTTTCCAAGTGGAAAAAAAAGGAATGGAATAAAAATAAAATGAATGGTGAAATAGGGAATATAACTAAAAATCAGTGCTTGTTTAAAATAGTCCGAAGGGCTTCGAGAGGGGTCGTAATTTTTCTTTTCATAAAATGCTTTTAATGTGTTCGTGGAGAAATAAATTATTTTCCAAGTACACATATTTAAAATTAATATTACAAATCGCAGCCACAAAGGCCACTCGGGATTAAAATAATGTTTAATGCTCTCTGCTGAAACATCGGGATCTAACTGTTCATTAGTATAAAAATGATGTAAAACATTATGCTCATACTTCCAAGCAGGTGTATATATCCAATCTAACCAGTCAACATAGCGACGCCAACCTAGGGCAAAATGATCACTGCGATATCGATTCGGGGTACCAGGGACCTTATCATAACCCCCATGACAGACATGATGCCCCACAATAGTCCATTGACCGTGTAAAGCAATACTGATGCATAACATGCTAAATGGATTTGGCAGAATCCATGCAGTGAGAAAACCAACCATCAGAAAAAACCGATTTACGAAGATTAATTTCCGCAAATGCAAATAATCTTGTTTGGATAAATTTTTAAGTGTATTTGCTTTTAATTGCAATAAATGATCGACAAATAACTGCGAATTCGTTTTGATTGGTTCAGTGATTAGTTCCACTTTATTCTTCCTTGAACAAATTTTCCAATATGTAGCTATCTTAACGAGACTCGATTATATATACCATCACCAATCAATTTTGCACGTTCTTTTACACATTTTGTGTTTCTTGTAATAAACCCATTCTTATTAAACCAAGTTTTTAAAGGTTCAAGAAATTCATCCGTCGGTAAAAAGTGCCCACTTTTATTATTCAACATTACCACTTCAAAGCCTTCTCGCGTCTTTTTAAAATAAACTTCACCCGCACCTTTAAACTCTTCACCTTCATAAATACTATGATGAGAAGTGACATCCGGATCCAATGAAAAATGAACATTGTCATGGAGGTCGATTGCAAAGATAAATGAAATAGTTTCATGGTAATCACACGTAGCCAAGTGTGCTTTCACTTCATTAAGATCATAAACAGCTTGCTGTTTAGATCGAAAGTTGCGATCAAGCAATGGAAAAACTTTATATTGATCTAATTTTATTTGAATTGCTTTTTTTTGTTCTAACCAATTTTTGACAAAATTGGCGGCTGCCACTGCAGTTTTAGAATAATTTTCAATTAAATGAGTTAATGTATTTAAAGCTTCAGAAAAATTTCTTTCTCTGATAAGATTTTTTATTTTATCAACTTCACTGGTGATTGCACTGCGATCTTCAGCAAATTGAGCTAGTTTATCTAACAGAATAAAGATTTTATTCGCTGCCAAACCCGCTCGAATTTTTGTGACCATTATCTCACTGCGTGATTTAAAAAGGCCACCCATGCTCACTCGTTTATAGGTGAATTCAGGATTTTTTAAAAGTCTCTGACATGTTGCAAGAGCGCGATCATACTGCTTTTCATCATGATCCTTATTATCTTGTAACGTCCCAAGCGCTTTTTTTAGTTCTTCCAAACCTGTTTTTTTAGCAGCATTTGTTTTTTTCCATAAAAAATCGATTTGTTGCACGCTGGCTTCAATCGCGGAAAATCGGAACATAATTTTTACCGTCTAGTCATATTGTGGGTAATATTTTATCACAAGAAGGCTTGGTTTATGTTTATAAATAATAAAATAAATCAATAAGTTATAATAGTACTAGCAAGTATTTGATTGTATTATGGTTAAAATGTATAATCTTTACCCACAGTATCAAAAAAATTCCTTTTTCTGATGGGATCTAGAGCATAAAATAAACAAAATATTATAAAGATCAAATAAACGAGGTACGAGGTAATTAGTGTTCAGTTCTCCACAAGATAGTAAAGCCAAACCACAAGATTCTAAAACGTCAGATAGAGGTCTTAATACAGCCAGAAAAATGCTTGCGGAAGGTAAGCGCGATAGCGGAGCTTGTCTGATTTTGGCTCGTCATTATCGTGTTCAAGGAAATTTAAAACAAGCCATTCAATATTATGAGAATGCCTTACTCTATGAAACAGATAATCGATCGAGAAAAGAAGATCCCGATTTTTGTGCTATGGTATGTTTCGAAAATGCGAGTTGTTATGATAAGTCGTTGAATCATGAGGCACACAAATATTTAAATGCTGCTATTTTGTATTTAGAGAGACTAGCCGACCCTGCGCCTGAAAGATTTGCCGAAGTTTATGAAGCGCGTGGGACAGTATATCTTGATAATGACAATTTAGAGCCATCAATTGGCAATTTTATCCAAGCGCTTGTTCTACTTAATCCTAAAGTAAACCTTCAAGACCCTGAATTACCTGAACAACTTCATCCCCAATCCATTGGAATTTTGATCAAGTGCGGAATTGCTTATTGTAAGCAATATAATCTAAACAGGAATGAGTATGCATTGAGAAGTGCCGTCAAATTCCTTACTCGGGCATTAAAAATGGATGATAAAAATGCTGTTGCGCATTATCAATTAGCGCGGCTATATCATCAGCAAAAAAATTATGTCCAAGCTATTCACCATTACACCCGAGCGATTGAATTAAAACCCGAAGCGCCTGATAAACTTTATGACGAACTTTTGCAAGTTTTTTTAAATTTTCAAATGTCTGGAAATTTTACCGTAGCAGTTGCAAAAGCGTTTTCAAATGAAACCCAAAAAGTTTTACGAACGCATACAAAATTACATGAAGAAATGCGACGACGAGACCTTCGATCAGTATGCGAATTACTGGTCAAAGCGGATGTTATCCCCAATACTCAAAGCGATGGAAAAGATCACAGTCCGACGAGCACGCATGATGCAAATAATTTAATAGCTATGACAAATCAATTTAAAAGAGAACCAAACGATTTTAATCTATGTTTTAAAATAGCAAAAATCTGTGCCGATAGAGGTTCTTATGACACAGCGCTTCATTATTATGGTCAAGGAAGTCGTTTGATTGAAGATTTTAGAGAAAAAAGGCAAGTAAAAACGGTCACTGGATCCCCCGAAGCAGTTCATCTTGCCGAAATATACGGAGATGCCGGTAATGCTTGTTTCAATCTAGGAAGTTTTGCATTGGCTGTTGGATATTTTACTCGAGCGCTCCGCCTATTTAATGGCACGCCTCGGGAACAGCTTAACGCCATACTTGCGAAAAAATTCACATTGCATCCCAAATCGGCTGATTGTCTTTACAAAAGAGGCCTAGCGTATTGCACATTATACGAAATGGCGCCTACAACTGAGCGAACAAGTGAAAAAACTAAAAGGATGTGTTTTGATGCTGTAGAGGACCTTCAAAATTTTTTAACATTTGCTCCGAATCATGTCGATGCCAATCGTTGGCTGGGACGATTGTATTACTATATGAACTCTGATGCACTTCAGGGTTCTCTGGATTTCCAACAGAATTATATATCTGCTCTTAAATATTTTTCACAAGCAGTGAAATTGCAACCTACAAATAAAGCACTCAGTGCCGAATTTAATCATGTGTATCAAAAAGCATTTCAAGAAGGTTTAAAACACCCACCATCAGCTGATTTAAAAGACGATCTACTTCGATTTGTCATGGACCCCACTCAATGGAGTCATGATCCAAAAAAATCTGTGTTTGGCGTACCCTCTTACAATGCGATGCAATCTGCAAAGAAAATGGTATTGGCTAGAATTTCCGAATTCAAAGAAGAAGTATTACAAATAGAAGCATTATGCCAGGCATTAGCTCATGGTACTGTTTTGGCTAATTTATTTTATACCCAAGATGGGTTATTCACTCGGCCGACTGTAGAAAATGATGAATTTCTCAAACAGATTGTCAGTTTGTTGGCGCAAAAACTTAAATCATCCGAAGATTTAAAAATATTGAAAAAAGAAACTTGCGATGCTTTGACTGCCGATGTCGATTTACAGAAAAAATTATATGAATGTAATACTTATTTGTACTGTACATTAATGGATGCTGGTGTTTTTCCCTCTCTTCCGCATCCTACACGGGCCATTGCTCTACAGAAAACATCAACGATTAGCGATGCAAAAGATGCCGCTCCAGCGACTAATTCGGTTGAAGAGGTGAATCAAGCGAGTGCGCTGGTACGTACGATACGAGATAGAGAACGAGAAATAGATGTTGATCCAGATCGCCCAACACTATCAGAAGAAATTCGTCATCGTATCAATGAATCCTTAGGCAATGTTATGATCACCAATAACATGCTTTGAAACAGCAATAGAACAACATTAGTGCCAAATCGTACAAATATTGATTGTTTCAAAGTTAACATGTATAATTTTTTTCTACATTTTTGAGGAGAATAAAATATGATGCGTTTATGGCCATTACCATCTTTGCCAGTACCTAGAATCACTCCTAGGACTTTATTTATTGGTTCAATGGTAATATTAGGTGGTCTTGCTGTTGCTGAAGCGATTAATAATCCAGAAAGTATAAAACAAAAAATTACGTTAATGGCAGATTATGCTACTGCCGTAATTAAGTGTGGGGACAAAGTAGTAAATCTTCTTGGGGAATATAATCCGTTAAGCACATGGTTGGGTGGAAATGATCATACCCCTGAAGCGCTTTGCCGACTCACTGGAAATGGTGCGTGGCCCGCGATGACTTCAGATGGTACAAGATGGTATCCTAGGTAGAAAAAACGGGGCAAAAATTTTTTTTGCCCTGGATCGAATTACAGCCGCAAATCTGAAACCGTTTCAACGACCGTTGCTTGATCTCCTAGATATTCACACATTAATGCTGCGACACCTGCAGGTGTTCCCGTCACGCGACTAAATAGTCCGACAACGGATGCATAGCTTTCACCCAATTTTTCAGTTTCTGTTTTTAATTGATAAGATGTCAAGGTTGTCCCAGTTGGACCAGGTTGTAGCATGAGCAATCCGCTATGCGTGGGAATAAGACGAGTTGGTGTTGGCGAATTTTCCGCAAGCTGGATAATCATATCAGAAGATCCTTTGCTAAAAACCAACCGTCTAATTTGATCATCTACACAAAAATATAAAGAATTTCCATCAGGTGAAAAAGCTGGGAGACACTGTGATGGTTGTCTGATATTTGCTGTAACAAGTACGGGCGCGCCCAAACCATTTTTTTCAACTTTTCGTACTGTTAATAAAGTGCGTCTTCTATCCATGTCTAATACTTGGCTCTTGGGTTTTTTTAATTGCTGAACATAATCATCTTTCAGTTCAGCACAATAATCGCCTTTGGGACTGAACACGAGTCTGCCTACATCGTATTCTTCGCCGACGCGAGTACAAACTTGTTCAGCTTCGGTATTAACTCTATAAAATAAACGCCCATTTTTCCAATCGCCTGAACCATCTTTTTTCGTATTAAATCGAACATCGATAGCAAGTAATTCGGCATTTACAAAATCGCATCTCGAAATAATAAAAGGATGTTTATGGTCTTTGGGATTTCCAAGTTTATGTTCTGCTACTACACGTCTTTTTGTCATATCATAAATCAGAACGCAATTATTATCAGTGCTGGATTCTGCTGCAACGACTCCGTCATTTAGTTTGCTAATGGCAAGATTTCCTTTGAACTTTACAGGGTGTGCTGATGGTCGTGCATCATCGCAATCCCAAACGGCAAAACCGATTTGTGATGCGCGATACATGTTTCCAAACAAAGGGCTAGTTGCTAGTCTTTCGTATTCTGCTTCTTCTGGGCTTGTAAAACTACTAACAAATTGTCTAGAAGAACCGGGGACTCGAACTAGGTCTGTGGTAACTCCAATCTGCGCGGGTGTAAATTTTTCTGCGCTCCAAAACTTAATTCTTTCAAATTCAGAAATAACCTTTAACTCTAGTGGAGTGGAGCTCGCGAGATCAATTAGTTTGATGCCTTTATCATCGAATGTGACCATTTGATTGCCAGGGACTAGGATAAAAGGCTGGTGGTCTAAATTTTGTGTTAAATCAAATTTTAAAGTAGAAAGGACTTCAGGGTTAGATCGTGTTTCCATAATTGATGACCTCGATATGCTCTATTAACAGCCGGTTAATAAAATTATGGAAAAGGATTATACACCAAAACGTTCAATATACAATCGCGATTCTGGATGCATCGAGGACTGTCTTTGGGTATCATCGCGTTTTGGATTATCTTAACGCTATGTCACTCATTTCCCTATTAAAAATTGCCGTTGAAAAGAATGCCTCCGACTTACATTTATCATCGGATGAAGTTCCCTTTTTGCGAATTCAAGGCGATTTAATTCGTCTACCGGATCAATTGGTCTGGCGGCATGATGCTATTCAAAAAAATATTTATGAATTCATTTCAAAAATCCAACAGAAAAAATTTGAAGAAGAAAAAGAACTGGATTTTGCATTCGCCATTCCAGATCTCGCACAGTTTCGTGTTAATTTATTTCAGCAAGCGCGTGGTATGTCAGCCGTTTTTCGTTTGATTCCTAAAAAAATTCCAACCTTAGATGATCTGGAAGCGCCAGCGATTTTTAAAAAAATACTAGCGCATCAAAATGGACTGATTTTAGTAACGGGACCCACAGGATCGGGAAAAAGTACCACATTGGCTGGGATGTTAGATCATCTCAATAAAAATTCAGCCTCGCATATTATCACGATCGAAGATCCCATCGAGTTCGTTCATGAGAGTAAAAATTCTTTGATTCAGCAACGAGAATTGCATCGCGATACGCACCAATTTTCAGCCGCATTGCGGGGCGCTTTGCGCGAAGATCCGGATGTGATCATGGTTGGGGAATTACGTGATCTTGAAACAATAAGGCTTGCATTAACAGCAGCAGAAACAGGGCATTTAGTGCTTGCGACGCTGCATACTGCCTCTGCTCCTAAAACAATAACCCGCATTATTGATGTTTTCCCCGCGCACGAAAAAAATATTATTAAAAATATTTTATCTGAATCATTGCAGGCGGTAATTTGTCAGACTTTAGTGAAAACCAATTCTGGATCACGAACTGCGGCATTTGAAATCATGATTTGTAATAATGCTATTCGAAATTTGATTCGAGAAGAAAAAATTTCGCAAATTTATTCCGTTATGCAAACAGGGATGAGTGCGGGCATGTGTACCATGGAGCATTATTTGCAAGAACTAAATAGGAAAAATATCATTTCCCAGGCAGTTTGCTGAAGACTCTGTCATTGCGAGGAGCCGCAGGCGACGAAGCAATCTTCCTGAGATTGCTTCGCCCGTAAAAAGCACGGTCTCGCAAAGACGGGTAGAAATTACCGCTTGCTTCGAATTTGAGAGGTTCTTACCGCTCAAATTTAATTTCCACCTCACGTGCATCCGATCGACCATGATCATCCACTACTCTTAATAAGTATTTCCCTGGTTTAGGATTCCAAATAAACGGTTGATCACGTTCCGATTTTGCAAGAAAAGTATTGTTAAGAAACCAATACAAAGTAGTTACATCCGCATCCGTGACGGCGCTTAATGGCAATTTGGAAGAAGAATTTAAGCGAACAATGTAACTCACATCCGTTTGCGGAGAAATAATTTGCGGTGCAAATCCATTACTTGAAATCATTGAACAGCTGGTATCAAAAGGTGGTGGTGTGCGTCGTTGAATGCCTGCTTGCTTGAAAATCTGTAATAAATCCGAGGGCCAAAATTCGTAAATTTTAAATTCCGTGTTTTGATCGAAATGACAAGTGCGTAAACCCGTTTTTTTATCAATGGCGACTTCACGATAAATCGTATCGGTTTTAATCGGAGATTTGTCGGGAATAAACCAAGTTAATTCAGTATCCGTACAGTAACGAGTAGGCAGCATGCCGGATGCTTTGCAAACTGGAATTTGTTTTAAATTGAGTGCTGCCATATTGTAGATTAGTGAAGGAATATTTCCTTTCGCTTGCTGCAGAGCGGAAGCTAATTCAAAAAATAAGGGCGCCGCAATATTTTTTCCGACAAATGCGTGATTCGCTGTGTTATCAAAATTTCCAATCCATACAGCAAGTACATAAGGACCGACTAATCCAACCGACCAAGCATCGCGATAACCTGATGAGGTGCCTGTTTTCCAGGAAATTTTATTTTTTAATTTTTCAGAAATAAAAGAAGATTCATCCGGCGGCGGTGTATTTTTTAACATATCCAAAATTAAAAAACTGGCTTCAGGAGAAAGTAAACGTTCTGATGCCGTTAATTTTTCATTGTCATGCGTATGAATCGGTTGCCACACGCCATCGTTTGCCAGTGCCGCGTAAAGAGTTGCAAGTTCTTGCATGGTAACTTCCGCACCGCCCAGTGTTAATGCAAATCCATAGTATTGTTCCGATTTTAAGTGACTGACGTGCGCAGTTCGAAGCAAATCGTATAAATCCGGATGTTTTAATTGTGAAGCAAGAAAAATCGCTGGAATATTGCGACTAAGTATTAAAGCATCTTTCGCATGTATTGGCCCCACAAAATCATAATCAAAATTTTCTGGATTATAATGGCCAAAACTATGCGGTACATCTTTTAAAACAGTATCAGGATGAATAAGGCCTTGATCAATCGCAAGTCCATAAACAAACGGTTTTAAAGTAGATCCTGGCGAACGTTTGATATGGGTGCCATTAATTTGTCCTTCGATGGCTGAATTAAAAAAATTCGCAGATCCAATCATGGATTTTACGCTCATATCGCGTGTATCAATTAATAAAACAGCGGCATTGTAAACACCTAATGATTTTTTTCTAGATAAATATCGAGATGTAACATGCTCCAACGCAGTTTGTAACGGTAAATCCAGCGTTGTCACAATCTTTTTTTGATGATAAGGCGTTTGATTTAATACATCGTTCACAAAATGTGGCGCAAAAAAGGGAAGATTCTTTATGGATTGGATTTGTAACGGAAGATCCATCATCGCTGATTGATTGCGATCTTCTGGATGTTTTACTATCCAGCGTGTAAATAATTTATTGCGAATTTCTTTTAATTTGGGTTGAACTGACGTGCGTTGAATGGGATTTTGTGGAATAACAGCCAGTGTCAGTGCTTGCGATAAAGATAATTTATTTACCGGTATACCGAAATAAACAAGACTTGCAGCACCTACACCTTCCACATTATTCCCGTATGGCGCTAAATTCAAATACGCTTCCAGAATTTGATTTTTACTGTAGCGAACTTCAAGTTGTATCGCGCGAAAAATTTGTAACAACTTTCCAGGAATCGTTTTGGAATGAATATTAAACCGAATGCGCGCCAACTGCATCGTAATTGTTGATCCACCCACACGCCTAGCGTGAACAAAATAAGTTAATCGTATTGCTTTAATAAAAGAAATCGGATTAATACCCCAATGCCATCGAAAATATTGATCTTCTTCTAATAAAGTTGCTTCTGTCAGTTGAGGTGAAATTTCATTCAGCGGCACAAATAAACGATACTTTTCATCTTGGGTCAGGGTTAGTCGTAATAACTGATGATGTTCATCATAAACAGCCTGAGAAAAGGGGGTATTTAGCAAAGGTGGGGCTGTAAAATATAAAGTTGCAAAACCAGTGACAAGGACTAAAACTAGCGCTATGCTAAATCGCGTTAACCGTTTCATAAAAAATGCCAAGGCGAGGGACGCCATAAACAAACCTTATTATATAGAGGTTTTACTATGTTGAAAGCTTTTTTTACCCGCGTTTTTGGCCAGTTTTCCTGGAATTCGCCTCCTTGGTTTAATCGATTACGCAATCAGATCCTGTATCGACCTTTCCATTTTTTTGGCGCGGTGGCGGGGATTTTTATTATTCTTTTCATAGGGATTTCTGCTTTTCATTGGTATCAAAATCGCCCGAAACCGGCCTTAGTTTCAGCCTATATTACTGCGCCTAAAATTACTCCTGTGACGGAAGAAGCTTTGCCCGATGTGTTAACGGTTGATTTTGGCCTGAATAAAGGTGGCTTTATTCCTAAATCAGTCGCGCCACTGAATTCTATCGGCAAAGAAGTCAGCGACTTAATTCATATCGAACCCGAAAAAGCAGGCAAATGGAGCTGGACGACAAGTAATCGACTCGAGTTTGTCCCGGATGAAGATTGGCCTGCAGGGCAGACCTACACGATTCATTTTGATAAAAACTTATTTGCACCCCACACCAAAATGCAATCGCTTGATTATTCTTTCTCGACCGTGCCTTTCGATGCGACGATTGCTGAATTTAAGTTTTATCAAGATCCTACCAATCCGCAAATAAGACAAGCGGTTGCAACGATCAATTTTAACTATCCTGTGAAGACTAAAAGTTTTGAAGAACATGCAACATTAAGATTAGAAAAATTAAAAGATGCGAACTCATTCAGTGCGCCGCAATTTAAATTTACGGTGAAATATGACGATAAAAAAAGAGTGGCGTATCTGACTTCGGAACCGTTGCCGTTGCCTGAAAAAGTTCAATATTTAGTGCTGACCTTAGATAAGGGCATTCAAGCCGAAACAGGCAGTGATAAAACTACCGAAGTTGCAAGCTCGGATGTGATGATTCCCGATGCTGCGAGTTATTTTAAAATATCCAATTTAGCAGCCTCCATTGTCCGTAATACGCAAGATCATCCAGAACAAATTCTCACTCTAGAGACAACATTAGGCGTGAAAGATTCGGTTCTGAATCCTGGGTTACATGTTTATTTACTGCCAGCCGATTATCCTGCGACAGCAACAGAAGAAGCAAAAACAAATTATAACTGGCAAAATCCGGGTGAAGTCACGGCGGATATTTTAAAAGATTCTGCGACCGTAAATTTAGAATCTCTTCCGACTGATCGTGATTACGCGTCATTACATAGTTATAAATTTAACGCGCCAGCTGGACGCTATTTATTTTTCAAATTAGATAAAGGCATCGAAGGATTTGGCGGCTATAAATTAGGCGAAGACTATTCTGCTATTTTAAAAGTCCCAGCTTATCCTCGAGAAATTGGTTTTTTACATCAGGGTTCATTATTAGCCTTAAGTGGCGAGCAAAAATTATCGGTATTAGTGCGCGGTGTTCCTGCAGTTAAATTTGAAATCGCGCGCGTATTGCCAGATGATGTGAATCATCTCATCACACAGACATCAGGGAGTTTTGATAATCCTTATTTTTTAAATACGGATACATTTAATCAAAATAATATTAGTGAAATTTTTTCAGAAATCCAGACCTTTGATGCAACACAACCTGATTTACAGCAATATACCGCATTGAATATCGGCCATTATTTATCGGCAAAAACGAACACCGGCGGACCGCAAGGTTTATTTTTATTAAAAGCATTAGGCTGGGACAAACAAAAAAATGAAGCATTGCTTGATGCGCCATCGACTTCGCGATTAATTTTAATTACTAATTTAGGATTGCTAGTCAAAGATAATGGTGATGGTAGTCATGATGTTTTTGTTGATTCCATTGCAGAAGGCACACCTTCTGCCAATACAACAATTTCGGTGCTTGGCAAAAATGGTTTACCGATTATTTCGCGTACCACAGATGCATCAGGCCATGCGAATATTCCTTCATTAAAAGATTTCACGGATGATCGTGAAGCAACCGTGTATCTTGCAAAAAAAGGCAATGATGTTTCGTTTATTCCATACAAAAATTTTGATCGCGATTTAAATTTATCTCGATTTGATGTGGGTGGCGTATACAATCAGGCGGATATTCAGACACTCAGCGCCTATTTATTTTCAGATCGCGGTATTTATCGTCCGGGTGATTTGGCGCACATTGGCGTGATAGTCAAACAAGCTTATGCCGAAGCACAACCGGCGGGATTACCCGTACAAATTACTGTGACAGATCCGCGTGGGACGACAGTCAAAGAACAACAATTAACATTGGATGCGACTGGCTATTTTACCCTGGATTTTCAGACAAACCCGACTTCACCGACTGGCCAATACAACATTAATCTTTTTATCGTGAAAGATAAACGCCCTAGCAGTTTATTGGGATCCACTTCAATCCAAGTTCAAGAATTTTTACCCGATCGAATGCGAATTTCTTCCGCATTATCTTCAATGAGCAAAGGATGGATTTCACCGTTAAAATTAACAAGCACGGTGAATTTGTGGAATTTATATGGCGCGCCTGCGACCGATCGCAAAGTCACTGCAAAAATCATTTTAACCCCGAAATCCGTGCAATTTTCAGAATATCCGAATTATGTTTTCTTCGATCCACTGTTGGATCCAAAAAAACCGCCAAAAGTATTCACGGATACATTGACCGATACCACTACCGATAAAAATGGCCAAGCCCAATTTGATTTAAATCTGGAGCGTTTTGACAAAGCCACTTATCAGTTAACTATTTATTCCGAAGGATTTGAAGCAGAAGGTGGCCGCAGCGTCACAACGCAAACCACAGGATTAGTGAGCCCATTAGATTATTTAGTCGGCTATAAACCCGATGGTGATTTAAATTATATTAAACAAAAAGGCCAACGCTCGATTCATTTTATTGCAGTGAATCCTGAACTTAAATTGCAAAACTTGAAAAATTTAACGATGCAAATAGCTGCATTGCGTCCAGTGACAACATTGGTAAAAAATCCAGATGGCACTTTCCAGTATCAATCTATACAACAGACACAGATTGTCAGCACCGAACCTTTTACTGTGAGTGAGCAAGGAACGGATTTTGCATTACCTAGCGATCAAATCGGTGATTTCATATTAACAATTTTTGATGAGCACCATACCGAATTATCAAAATTAAAATTCAGTGTGGTCGGTCCCAGCCAAGCGCCTTTAGCAAAAAATGCGGAATTGACACTGAAATTAAACAAAGATGTCTATGCGCCGGGCGAAGACATCGAAATTCAAATGACCGCGCCTTACACAGGTACCGGTTTAATTACCATCGAGCGTGATAAAGTCTATGCATCACAGTGGTTCGTGAGCAAAACCATGAATTCCGTTCAGAAAATTCATATTCCTGCTAATTTCCAAGGAAATGGTTACATCAATGTGGCCTTTATCCGCGATTGGAATTCACCGGAAATTTTTATCAGTCCACTGAGTTATAGTGTGGTTCCGTTTTCAGTGAATCACGAACAACATACTATTCATATTGATTTAACGACACCTTCATTAGCGCGTCCTGGTGATGCGTTCCCCATTCAATATAAAACAGATAAACCCGCAAAAATTATTGTGTTTGCGGTCGATGAAGGTATTTTGCAAGCGGCAAATTACACTGTTCCAGATCCACTAGGTTATTTTTTCCAAAAACGCGCACTGGAAGTTATAACAAAACAAACCGTTGATCAGATTTTGCCGAAATTTATTGAGCGACGTGAGTTATCGTCCGTCGGTGGCGATGGTGGGGAAGCGGCGTTGCGCAGTCATCTCAACCCCTTTAAACGTAAAACCGAAGCACCTGTCGTATTCTGGTCCGGCATCATTGATGCTGATAGCACAATGCGTCAAGTAGTCTATCAAGTGCCGAATTATTTTAACGGGACTTTACATGTGATGGCGGTTGCCGTCGCTGCAAATGCGGTAGGAGCTGCGGATAAAAAATCTGAAGTTCGCGGTTATTTTGTCATCAATCCGAATGTTCCCACTTTTGTGGCACCGGGTGATGAATTTTTTGTAACGGCTAGTGTTGCTAATAATGTCAAAGGATCGGGTAAAGATGCAAAAGTTTCTTTATTGTTGAAATCGTCTCCGCAATTAGAAATTTTATCTGATGCATCACAAGAATTGACGATTCCTGAAGGACAGGAAAAACCCATTCGTTACAAAGTGCGTGCAAAAAATGAATTAAGCGGGGCTGAGTTGAATTTTTCCGCGCAATTGGGTGATAAAGCGAGCACGATGTCTGCGACATTAAGCGTCCGTCCGGCGTCTGCTTATTTTACCAGCGTAATTAGTGGCACCTCCGATAAAGCAACTCAAACAGTGAAATTAGATCGCGACTTATATCCAGAATATCGTGATATTGAAGCCGTCGCATCAACGAGCCCTTTGATTTTAGCAGCAGGTTTGCAACGTTATTTAGATAATTTCCCATTTGGTTGTACAGAGCAATTAGTCAGCAAAGCATTTCCATTGGTTGCAACTGGCACATTGCATGGTTTAGGCGGCGACCCGCAAGCAATTACGCAAAAAATCATGGCAACTGTACAAATGCTCGGACAACGCCAAATGACTAGCGGCGCATTTAGTTATTGGCCAGATATGGGTGAAAACACCAATAATGAATTTGATTCCGTGTATGCGATGCATTTCCTGACTGAAGCCAAAGCACAAGGTTACGATGTGCCAGGCGAGATGTTCCGTGCAGGTATCGGTTACTTAAAAGAAGTAGCACAGCGGGATGCTACAAATTTAACGGAAGCACGTCTGCAAGCATACGCAATTTATATTTTGACTCGCAATGAAATTGTTACGACAAATTATTTAACCCACTTACAACTTTATCTTGAAAAAGACCAGAAAAATTCCTGGTACGAAGACATGACAAGTGTCTATATGGCTGCTACTTATCAGTTACTTAAAAACTACGAAGAAGCGGACCGATTAATTGCGCATTATCGTTTACATGCCGATCATCCTGAATTTTCGTATGATTTTTATGATAATAAAATTGCTGATGCACAGTATTTATTTATTCTCGCTCGACATTTCCCAAATCAATTATCAAAAATGGGCCCGAGTGTTGTTATGTCACTCGCGAGCGAATTGAATAATGACAGCATTAATACTGTTTTCTCAAGCTATGCGAGTTTAGCACTAAGCGCCTACGCACAAGCGACTGAATTATTAAAACCGGCTAATTTATCCATTAGCGAAGTTTTAAAAGACGATCAAATTAAAAATCTCTTTTCAGATGATAATCAATTTATAAAAGTAAAAATTTCAGACCCTGCGTTAAAGATACAGTTTAATAATCCAACTAAACAGACTTATTTTTATCAAGTGACGGAGTCGGGTTTTGATAAACAACTTTCTGATAAAATCGTCAAAAATAATCTGGAAATCTATCGTGAATATCATGATGCCAAAAATACTGTAATCACCAGCGCTAGCTTAGGAAATGAAATTGAAGTTCACGTTCGAGTGCGCGCATTGAATAATACTACTCTAACTAACATAGCCATCGTAGATTTATTACCAGGTGGTTTCGAAGTGGTTCGTGATTCTGTTAAAAACGATGGCATCGATTATGCTGATATTCGCGAAGATCGTGTCGTCTTTTTCTTAACAGTAGGTACCGATCCTTCTGAAATCATCTATCGCATTAAAGCAACTAACGCTGGGAAATTTACTATTCCGCCGATATATGCAAACTCCATGTATGATCCAAGCGTGAATGCGCATGGGGTAGCTGGGGAGATGGATGTGGAAAAGAACTGACCCATAGACAATTAAAGTTTTTTGTCTTTATTCAACACAGACGTTTCCTGTGTTTTTGAGTCGGCAGATGTTTCTTTACTATCCGATGGTGAAAATGAACCATGCTGGACGAGTGGAGGGGTTTTGGTTGATTCAATTGATTTAATGTAATCTACTCTTGATTTCAAAAATGTTTTATACTGAGACATATCAGTATGGAATTTGACAGAGTCTAATTGATAAAGCGCTTCTGAAAAACAAGCTATTGCTTGATTATAATGTCCATACTTACAATATTCTTCTGCGACAGTAACTAATCGTGGGGGATCATTCCCCAAAAAATCATTGACTTCTTTTGTGCATTTACCAGGTGGAATTTTTAAAAGAAGATCGAGGGCTCTGCGATGGACATGAAGCGCCATGTTGCATTGATGTACCTGACCGTAAGCAGCTTGTCGCAGAAAATAAACCTGTGAAAGCAGTTTATTTTGGTACGTATTTAAATCAGATTGCTTCGTTTTTTTGTCATTCAGGGCTAGTTCAAGAGCCTCTGTATAACATTTAAAAGCAGAAAAATTTTGTTGAGCGTTGAAATAGGATTCCCCTTTTTCGAATATTTTTTTTGCTCGATTTGCAGTATTTTTTTTCTCAGATTCTGTGGTGGACGGAGTTTGCAGATACTGCTGTGCGACTTTGACATTTTCATCTTTGACGATAGCTAATGAAGAAATGAGAGCTTGATCAAGTGCAGGTTGATTTTGTGAACCAACAAAACGAAGAAACTCAGGAGATGGTTGTGATGAATACGACACTAAACAATCCATCACAGTTTGACCTGTTTGACCCGTTGGGCTTAACAATGCACCCACGATAGCAGCATTTAAGTCTTTATTATTTTCATTGAGCGCAAATTGGAATAAAGCATTTATACCCAAATTATTATATGAAAAAATGAGGTCGACACCCTTTGCATGAATGCCACCTTTTAATAAAGCTAGCACCAATATTTCTTTAAATTCTTGATCTTTTTTTGCTAAATGAAATAAATGATGTAAGGCGCCAGCGCGAGAAAAAGTTAATAGACCCTTAGACATTTTTTGGAATTCAGCACGCATTTCTTCTTGTATAAGTAATCTAACATCGGTACCTTCTTTTTCTTCGGCGAATCTAAATAATTGTTGAATAAATTGAGGATTACGTAAATTGAACACCGGCAGATCTGATAGTATATTTTCGGATTGGATAATTTGTGCAAACCGTTTTTTAAGATTACCACCTTCATCAGAGGATCTAATTAATTCAAAAAAAAGCTCGCAAACTTCGGGACTCTTTAGCATTTTCACAATTGCAAATGGAGAATTTATTCTCGGATTTTGATTAATTTCAATAATATAATTTATTAGACATTTTTTTAATTCGTCGTTTTGTTCTGCTAGTTTGAAAAGTTCCAGCATGTGTTTTGGATCATGACTGAAATTGTCCAGAATATATTTTGTATAATTTATTATGGATTTGGTTAGTTCGTATGCAAATGTAGACTGATTTTGTTTGTTGGCTAACTCTAAAAAAATAACGAATATATCAGGTTTTTGAAGTTTTTCTAAGAACTGCTCGAATGAACTGTTGTTAAGAACTCGAAAAAAAATAATGTGAGATTTTGCCAATTCTAAAAATCTTAAAAATAAGTCAGGATGGTCAGAAACTAGCAGTTGAAATGCATTTATGCTTTTATTATCTCTAAGATGAATTGCACTTGCTATCCTACTTCGAATCTGTTCATCTTTTTCAGCCAAATTAAATAATGCGAGAGCTAATTTTCTATTTTTAAGGATGCTCGCCAAACCTGAAACATTGTCTTTATCAACTCGGACCAGCGCTTCGGCTATTGCTTTTCGTAACGGTGGGCTATCCTGTGCTTTTTGGAAAAGGTTCTCTAACAATTCCGGCGATACTACCCGCAAAAAATGAAGTCCTCTATGTGCAAGCAGAGATTCTGGTGAATTCTCGAGAATGGTATCGTAAGCAGGAAATTTTAATTCCTGCTCTGGGTTAAAAGAGGCAACTTCTATGGAAATTGAGGTTCCTAACTGTCGCATTATATCAGTAGCAATTTTCTTTTTGTCACCTCTAAATCGTTCCCCCATATTGGGATCATAAAATTCCCATTCCCCCTCATCATATTTTAAATGACCCGTGTGATTTTTTGCATGAACTAAACAAATATTGCCTTCTATCGTTTTTTCATCTAATACAGATGATAAAGTAGTTTCAAAATCTCCCGAAATTTTAATATGTTTTTGCACCGATTTTATTTCATATATATCTTTATCATCTTTTTTTTCTTTGAAAACGGAGATTTCCAAATGACTTCGGCTAACTGTTTCTTCGGGATCCTTTTTTGTTTTTGGTCTTGTAATTTGATGTGCAGCGGGTTTTAGTATGGTGTTTTGATCCACGCCGGGTGTTAAATAGTTTGAATATATACGTTGATAGCTTGAGCCAGGATGATCCACTTGAAGTGGTACTGCATATTGAATTCCTAAGCTAATTAACGCTCTTAAGTTTTTGGGCTGTGCAGGATTCTTTTTTGATTCTTGCATCTTAACTTCATGGTCAAGAGAACCATTCCTTCCATCCCACGCTTTGATTTGTTTTTCCCAGCCTTCCCAATCCTTATGGAGCGCATCGGTGAGAGAGAGTCCAAAACAATATCCCTCATGCAAATTTATTAACATATTTTCAAGCTGATTAAATTCAATATCAAATTGATCTGATAAATATGCACCATCCCGTTGTTGATTTAATCGTAGGCATTGTGCTTTTATAAATTGTTTATAATCTCCAGATAAATCTTCATGTGGACTTTCGAAAAACTTTTTAAATTCTTGTTCGATTTCTGAGAGATTGTTATCAGGAATTTTTTTTGCTCTGAAGAAAGCAATCATTCCTTTGTTATAGCGATTAACTATTTTTCTCTGGATAAATTCTTTAAATCTAGGGTGATTGGCCAAAAAGGTTGAATATTCAGCATAGCTCGTTTCTTCCATAAATTTATTTAAGGCTTTGCTAAATTCATTAGCTGCTGTCGCATCATTTTTGTTTAAATGGTCAATAAACTCCGATGCATATTCTTGTACAGCAGTAATGCTGATAAAGCGTCTGAATTTTCGTAATATTACATCTTGATGACCAAACATTTGAATGATTGCCTCGTTTTTATAATTATAACAATTAATTGCACACTTAGTCCCATTCTGTCTTTATTTGCTTTAACAACATAACTTATTGTTAATTATATACTTTCCCTTATATTTATTTTTTTATGCCAATCTAGTATGTAATATCTTGACGTTATTAATCCATATTGGGCGAGAATTAAACAAGTCTTAAAAACCCCAAAAACTCCAAAACAATTAACGTTATAATTAAAGTATCTTTCGCAGAAAGCGTGCCGTTTTATTTTTGGAGGTTTCCAATGAAAGCGAGATCACGCGGGTTTACGATTCTCGAGCTTTTGATCAGTCTTGCTGTGATTGCGGTGCTGGGATCGATTGCGGTTCCTTCTTATAAAAATTATTTGCGTCGTGCTTATTTCAATGAATTAGTCCAGGCAGCTGAACCTTACAAAGAGGCGATTGATCTCTGCATTAAAAAAACTAAAACCACGAAAGGCTGTGATGCGGGAAAAAATAAAATTCCAGCAGCGATTGCTGTTGAAACAGGTCCTGTTGCCTCTTTGATTGTGGCCAATGGCATTATCAAAGTGACACCCGTTCCAAAATATGGAATTAAAGAAACCGATACATTAATTATGACGCCGATTGTGAATGATGGCACCGTGACTTGGGCGAATTCGGGTGGCGGTGTTTTGGCAGGCTATCTCAGAACGACAGAAGGCTGACATTTATGATATCACATGATAATAAGAAAAATTTCCGTATTTTAGCTGTCAACAATGAAATTACTTTGCTAAATTCACTGAAGCGCATGTTAGAAAAACAACACGAAGTCATCACCGTAGAAAACGGTCGTGCGGCGTTAGAATTATTATTTGAAGGCGCAGCGCATTTTGATGTGATTATCTCGGATTTAAACATGTCAGAAATTAATGGCGATGACATTTACCGATTTTTAGCGGAAAAGTATCCTGGATTCGAACAACGCATTATTTTTATTACGCATGATATGATTTCAGGCAATGCAAAAGAATTTTTAAAAAATATCAAAAATGTCTTAGTAAAAAAACCGTTTACCCGCGAAGAATTATTTCAAGCCTTGAATGCCATTCCACAACCAGGAGATAACAAATGAAATCACTGACGACGCTTGTTGGAATCGCTTTAATTATTTTTGGGATCATTTCTTTAGGCTATCAAGGGTTTCATTACACTCAGCAGGAAAAAATTGCCCAATTGGGTGATTTGCAGGTGACGGCTCAAACTGAAAAAACGGTCTATTTCCCGCCGATTGTGGGTGGCTTATCCTTGGCAGCGGGGATTGTGCTGGTCCTTATTGCCAGGATTAAGAACAAATCCAGGTAAATTTCATTGGATAATCAGCCATTCCGATGGCAAAATACCGCATTGAATTAAAAAATTATCGTCATCCCCGCGAAAGTGGGGATGATGGAAATATTCCTAGTATAATGAGTTAGATATGTTATCTATTTCCAAATCAATGGATCAATCCGTTACCCTAACCGATAGCAATGATGGTTTACTCTGGGCTGGATTAAAAGACTTCTGGCAAGGCCTAAAGCTCTGGAAGATGGTTGGCTATTTAGGCTGGGAAGACGTCCGGCAGCGCTATATTCGGACCTTTTTGGGCCCCCTTTGGTTAATCATTGGGACGGCCATTTGGGCCGGTGCCATGAGTTTTGTTATGGCATCGCTATTTGGCAACAGCATCTTGCAGACCCTGCCCTTTATCGCGGCGGGTACGATTTTATGGAATTTCATGGCGCATACCATGAATGACGGGTGTATTTTATTTATTAATTACACGGGGATTATTCATTCTATTGCATTGCCCATGTCCGTGCATGTGCTGCGATTTTTGATTCGCAATTTTATTATTTTTTTGCATAATTTTGTGATTTTTATTCTTGTTTTTCTTGTGTGTCATGTCAGTTTTAACATGAATACCTTGCTAGTTATTCCCGGCCTTTTTCTACTGTTGTTAAATGCGTTATGGGTGGGAACCTTGTTTGGCATCATGAACACCCGCTATCGCGATGTGCAGCAAATTATTACGACCAGTATGTCCGTGCTGCCGTTTATCACACCGATTTTCTGGGAACGAAGTTTCTTAAAAAAACACGTCTGGATTGCAAATATTAATCCTTTTTATCATGCGATCGAAATTGTACGCGCGCCACTACTCGGACAAGCGGCACCCATGCTTTCGTGGGAAGTGATGTTGGTGACAGGCATACTCGGCAGTTTATTTACGCTGGTTTTGTATTCTAAATTTCGCTATCGAATCATTTTCTGGGTCTAGAGGCAGCAATGGCAAAGATTGTTTTAAATAATGTCGAAATTAATTATCCCATTTATGATGACCAGCATTATTCACTGCGTCGTACATTAGTGAATTTGACCACACGCGGAAAATTGTACCGCGATACGCTTTCTACTAGTTATCGTGCTCTCGATAATATTTCTTTTACGTTGCAACAAGGTGATCGATTAGGGTTAATTGGAAATAATGGTGCAGGCAAAACCACATTGCTTAAAACCATGGCGCAACTCTATAAACCCACTCGCGGCAGCATTACCATTGAAGGCAAAGTTTCGACTCTTTTTGATGTGTGCATGGGGATCGATATTGATCGCAGTGGTTATCATAATATTTTTTATATGGGCGCCTTGTTGGGTCTGACGCGAGCACAAATTAAAACATTAGTAAAAGACATCGAAGATTTTTGCGAGATCGGATCTTTTTTAAATATGCCGGTCCGGACTTATTCTGCTGGTATGCGCATTCGGTTGGGATTTGCAATTTGTACCTGCATTGATCCGACGATTCTGTTATTGGATGAGGCCATTGGCGTTGGCGATAAACATTTTATTGCAAAAGCATCCGCGCGTGCCAAGGCCTTATATGACCGTGCGGAAATTCTGGTATTGGCGTCCCATTCGATCGATGTTTTAAAAGAATTTTGTAATAAAGCACTATGGCTGCACAAAGGAAAAATGGTAATGTTAGGAGACGTGGACGATGTGTTAAAAGCCTATGCGACGCGTCCGGAATTAGCGGAAACTACTTAATGTAAAAAAACCAAGGAGGGTGTTATGCGTTTTGTTCATACTGCGTGTGCGTTTATTTTATTCTTATTTTCTTCATCACTCTATGCTGCAACAGAAACTTACACCCTTGATCCATCCCATTCCTTTGTCGAATGGCAAATCAGCCATTTTGATTTTTCACATCCCACTGGAAAATGGTACGTGGAAGGAACGTTAAAACTTGATGAAAAAAATCCAAAAGATAGCCAGATTACGATCAATATCCCTATTGCAAATCTCGTAACGGGAATTCCAAAACTTGACGAGCATCTGAAAAGCGCAGACTTTTTTGATGCTGCGAAATATCCTGTGGCGACTTTCGTCAGTAACAAAATTGAAATGACTGGCGATAAATCCGCAAAAGTCTATGGAACATTGACCGTTCATGGTGTCTCAAAACCCATTGTTCTCAATGTGAAGTTAAATAAAATTGGCATGAGCCCGATTGCTAACAAGAAAACGGCAGGATTTGCTGCATCGACCCAATTAAAACGCTCTGATTTTGGCATCAATGCTTATTTGCCAGGATTAGGTGATGAAGTCGATATTCATATTGAATCCGAAGCCAATTTAGCAGGTTAATTATGCGAATAAAAAACTCTAGCGAACGCTATGGTGTCATTGCGATTTTTTTGCATTGGATCATGGCGTTATTGGTTTTGACGATGATTCCGCTGGGATTAATTATGGTGGAATTACCAAATAGCGCACAAAAATTAAAATTATTTGGTTTGCACAAGGAACTGGGTGTTTTAATTTTGGCGCTAATTATTGTGCGATTGAGTTGGCGTATTATAAATTGGGTGCCGGCTTTGCCGATGTATATGCCATCGTGGGAAAAGCTCGCAGCACGAGCGGTGCATCTTGCATTTTATTTTTTTCTGTTTGCGATGCCGATTACGGGTTGGATGATGTCATCGGCTGCGGGCCTGCCGGTTTCTTTTTTCGGTTTATTCGTATTACCGGATATCGTTCCTGCGAATGAAAATCTACAAAACTTTTTTGCCAATGTACATGAAACGTTTGCTTATATTCTAATTGCTTTAATTTGCTTACATGTCGCTGCTGCATTTCGCCATTATTTTAAATATCATGATGATGTCTTAAAAAGGATGATTGAACCATGAAAAAAGGGTTAACGTTATTTTTAATTAGTTGTTTGCTCTGTGTTGCGCAAGTGACTTATGCGGCAAAATCCTGGAAGATCATTCCGGAAAAAAGTAAGCTAACTTTCACGGCGATACAAAACAATTCGCCAGTCACGGGACAATTTAAAAATTTTACGGGTGATATTGCGTTTGATCCTAAAGATTTAAATGGAAGTCATGTAAATATTGTCATCGACATGAAATCCGTTACGACATCCTACGGGACAGTTGCTGATACCTTAAAAACGCCAGAATGGTTTGATGTGAATAAATATCCGCAGGCACTTTTTGCCGCAGATTATATCGTGGAAGATGCGAAAGCAGGGCATAACGCTTATATGGCTTCTGGCAAATTAACTATTCGTGATAAAACGGTGCCTATCGTAGTGCATTTTGTGCTGGATCAATATTCAGATAAATTGGCGCATGTGAAAGGTGATACAGAATTTGCTCGAACAAAATTTAATGTTGGGACTGGCGAATGGGCCAAAACAGATGCGATCAAAGATAATGTGAAAGTTGAATTTGATATTACCGCGATGTCATGACCACGTCGTCCCGCGGGACGACGTATTATACAAAGCAAAACAAAAGTTAAAAAAAGCAAAAAGACAGATAAACTTACAACGATAATTGATAAGCTTTATTTAATCCGAATAGTACCAAATCCGGCAAAATCACATTAAATAACGATTTATCTTTATAAAGCTGAGAAAAACCGCCTGTGCCGATCACCGTTACGGATTCGCCGTTGAATAATTGTGATTTGAAGCCATTTACAATTTCTTTTAGCGCTCCAAGTTGACCGTAATAGAGACCTGCTTGAATACTTTCACGAGTTGTTTGGCCAAGATAGGAGCTCGGTTCTTCGATATCGACAGCCATCAATTTAGCCGTGTTGGATTTTAATGATTCCATAGCTAATCGCATGCCGGCTAAAATGGTGCCGCCTAGATAATCGCGTTTGTTGTTGATCGCACAAATAGTGGTAGCAGTCCCCATATCAACCACAATTAGGTTTTTATCAGGATAGGTATTGACTGCGCCGATTGCGTTGGCAATTTTATCTGCGCCGACTTCTTTGGGGTTTTTGTATTTAATATTTAAACCCGTTTTTACGCCAGCTTGCAGGGTAAAATAAGTCGCATTTTTAAAATAAAGAGAAATCGCGTGACGCAAGGTAAAATCACTGCTTGGGACGACGGAAGAAACTGCCACTGCAGAAATTTTTTCAGGATTAATTTTATTAAACTGTAAAATATTCAGTAAAAATATACCAAATTGATCCGCGGTCCCAATCATGTGGGTCGCATATCGAAAACGCATGGTTAAATTTTCTTTATCAAACACGCCGGCGAAAATATGGGTATTGCCAACATCGAGACAGAGTAGCATGGGTTTCTCCTAATGTTCTAAATCAACAATAATGGGTTCTAGTGTTTCAGACTCATTAATTTGTGCGTATGAAATAATAAAAATTTTGTCGCCCACTTCGGCTTTCCGCGCAGCGGCGCCATTTAAACAAAAAACGCGGCTGCCTGCTTTGCCTTTAATGGCATAAGTTTCCAGTCGTTCACCATTATTTAAATTCACGACTTGAACTTTTTCATTTTCACGAATATTGGCTTTTTTCATGATGTCTTCATCGATGGTAATCGAGCCTACGTAAAATAATTCTTTTTGAGTAATCGTGCCATAGGCAATTTTAGACTTAAGAACAGTGATCATCATAAATTTAAACCTTCTCTAATGAAATATTGTCAATTAAACGGATATCATCTAGCCAAACTGCGCCTAAGCGTCTGCCCCATTTTTCTGCAATGTAATCTACTTTAAATCCCGCCGATGTCAATTGTTCACGAATTTGTGGCAATGAAAAAGCACTTGTCAGTAACTCAGGGAATTGGGTTGCTTTCTCGCGTTGGGAAGGGTTTAGTCTGGAATTACGGGAACTTAAAGCAAGGCCATCTTCGGCTCGCACTGTTTCACACGAAATGATTTCAATAGGTAAAAATAAAGCGGTAACCATTTTTTTAATTAATACTAATTGTTGGAAATCTTTTTCGCCAAAATAAGCTCGGGAAGGCTGAATTAAATTCAGTAACTTTAACACAACTGTGAGCATGCCATTAAAATGTCCTGGCCGAAATTCGCCTTCAAGTTCACGACTAATCGCTGTTTCGTGCAGCTGAAACGCGTAATCATCGGGATACATGGATTTTTCATCGGGTGCAAATAAATAATCGATTTGCTGCGCTCGAAGTAACTCAATATCATTTTCTAAGGTACGTGGATACTTTTCAAAATCATTTTTCTGGTTAAATTGCGTTGGATTCACAAAAATACTCATGACAGTCACATCATTTTCTCTTTTGGCACTTTCACATAAACTCAAATGACCTGCATGCAAGTGTCCCATCGTCGGAACAAAACCGATTTTTTGATGAGTTAAGGTTTTTCTGATTGCTTGCCAATCATCAATTTTCGAAACAATGTTCATGTTGAGGAAACTCTCCAGTTTTGATTGCTTGGATATACTCTTCGATGCCAGTTTTAAAATGTGTTTGCCCGTCAATAAATTTTTTGACAAATTTGGGATGCAAATCCGTATTCAATCCCAATAAATCTTGAAACACTAAGACCTGCCCATCCGTGTGAGAACCCGCTCCGATGCCAATGGTTGGAATAGATAAAGACGCAGTGATTTCCTTGGCTAGAATTGCGGGAATGCATTCCAGAACAACCAGAAAGCAACCGGCTTCTTGCAAGAGTAGTGCTTCTTCTTTGAGACGTGTTGCGCTTTCATCCGTGCGGCCTTGAATTTTGTATCCACCTAGCATATGAATAAATTGCGGCGTTAAACCAATATGACCGACGACAGGAATGCCGGATTCCACTAAATGTTTTATTAAATTCACATTACCTTGTGCGCATTCGAGCTTGACGGCTTGTGCGCCCGATTGCATGAGTTCTTGTGCAGCAGAAACATTTTTGCTAAGTGATTTACGATAACTTAAAAAAGGCATGTCGCTGATCAAGAATTTTTTCGGCGCACCGCGTGCGACGGCTGCTGTGTGAAAGGCCATCATAGAAAGCGTTGCAGATAAGGTATCTTTGTATCCATGCATGGTCATGGCAACGCTATCGCCAACTAGAATACAATCAATCGAAGTTTCAGAAATGATTCGAGCACTGGTATAATCGTAACAAGTAATCATGCTGATTTTTTCGTTATTTTCTTTCTTTTTCTGAAAATCAAATATATTCATGAAGACACCTTCTGAAGTTGTTCGTAGCAAGTCACAAAACTTTTATAAATAGTTTGAAAGGGGTCGTTTGCAAGTGCGGAAATATTTTTTTCTAGTGTGTTTTTGTCGTTACGCACTAATGGTCCTGTCAAAGCGGTTTTGGGATTTTGAATTAAATTATTAGTTTGTTGCATTAAATAACCATGAGCGATTTCGGCTGGAATTTGGAATTCTTTTTCTAAACCAGAAAATAATTTTTGCCAGAGAATACAGCTAAAGTTACCGCTCATTACACAAAGCGCATGATATTTGGCTTTTTGTTCTTTGTTCAATCGCACATGCTGATTGGGTAAACCCGGTAATAGTGATTCAAAATCAGGTGCATCATGATCAATTATGAATGGAATTTTAGGATATTGATCATCAGAGTAAAGGGTAGGATTGAAGCACATCAAAGGATGGGCGCCAAAAATCTTTTCACTGACAAGGCTACCAGAAAAATGTATCAGCATAGCGTCAGTATGTCGCAAATGCATTTCAGCAAATTTTTCAATTTCACTGTCTGAAATCAGTATCAAAATATGTGTGGCTTGATTTATTTTCTCAGATAAAAGTGCAAACGATTCCTGACGATGCCAATTGTCACACTGAATGTTTAACAGATTAAAATAATGCAGAAAATGCCGCGCAACACGGCCATTGCCGATAATCAGATAGTGAGGTACTTGTCGCATATTGATCAAGTCCAAAAAAGTATTGTAAAGGTCTAGCTGTTTCTGCCAAAAGAGGGTCAGAACACGCGTAATCTACTCCTATAAAAACTGATTTTCAAGCCTAATAAGAGTATGGTAGGATTGCCAGCCGTTGTTAAAAGGACTCAGAAATCAAGGAAGACCCATGAAAATTATTCAAATTTTTATTATTTTGCTTAGTTTTTTTTGTGCCAATCTTTTTGCCGAAGCTGCCCCCAAAAAACCGTTAATTTTTACTTCGCGTGGTATTATTTATACTGCACCTTACCGTGCGCAGGAAAATTCAATTGATGCTATCCTTGCGGTAAAACAATATAATCTCGATCATCCAGATCAACCGCTGGCAGGCTCTGAAGTGCATGTTGTCGTTGTTAAACCCCAAAATCCATCCGATCCGCCTATTTTTGTTTGTTCACACGATGAAAATTTAATTGATTTAACCGGACAAAATATCAATTTGCATGATTTATCCAAAGAACAAATTCAAAATCTATTGCTTTTACAAGTGCTGGATGGGGTGGATTATGGCAAACAACGACATTTTACTTTTTTTGAAGATGTGTTGAATGGTGTAATGCAAGATAAACCCTTTATCGTTTGGCTGAATGTTAAGGAACATTATTATAAACCGGTACCAGGCCAACCCAGTTACACTGCAACTGAACTCATTAAAGCCTTAAAATCCTGGCGGATACAATTTTTGCGTGAACGCAATATTGATATTTTTAAACATATGATTGTAAGTTCTGATAATCCTTTTCTGACTCAAGCGATGTTGGAAGCGACAAAAACTTATCATGTCGAAGATTTAAAAATATTTCCTGATTATCCCGATTATATTTTGCCACCCGTTGTTTGGGATCAATTTTTTAAATATGGCGGCTATGAAAAAGAATTTCATTTTTCTCCAGAATGGGTTGCATTGCAAACGACATTGATTACCAAAAAACGTGTCGATGACTACCATCAAAAAGGCATAAAAGTACTGTGTTGGGGTGGAGATTGCACGAACCCTGATGCGGCGAGTATGTATGATGCGATATTGGGGAGTTATTAATTAATTCACTTCGCCCCTTTGAAGAGGAGCGAAGTGGATTTTCAAGGCTTACGCGGTTCCAGAATAAGTCACTTGATTAGCCGATTGATTGGCTGGATCTTGCTTAACTGGGTCACTTGGGTTTGCAGCTTTCGGTGTAAACAGTCGTTGAACAGCCGGTTTTCCTTGCGCAGATCCTGTTTCGACGGTAATACCTGGATCACTTACTCCAACCGCAAGACCCGGATCACTTACACCCGTAGTCACAACTAATTTCTTGGCTTCTTCAGCAGTTACAACAGTGTGATTAGCTTTAGGTGCACTGCTTGGTCCTTCGTGTTGAAGTACAGGATCTCCGTTGCCAGCAGCAGCTTTCGGTTGTTGTTGCACAGCCGGTTCTTGTTTGATTTCTGCTGTTAGAACAAACGTTGGAGCGTCTAATTTACGGTATTTTCTAAATAAAGCCATATTTTCAGGCGTGTAATGATATTTTCCAATTTCAGCTTGTGTATATCCTTCAAGTTGTTTTCGAAGTTGTTCAATACCAACATTAAATGAAGCTTTCTGAAACTCTGCTTCATCAAATACACCCAATAAAATTGCCGTCAACAAAATAGTATTTTGTTTGTAATTGGGATCGGTCACACCTGTGCCCACAATTGTTTTATCGATAACGGGCCAGAATTTTGAACCGTCGACATTTGGCCAACTGCGTATTGCAAATTCTTTTTTGGGCATCAGATCAGTAGCTGCTTCCCAAATTTCGATATCTGCAGTTAATAAACTGCGTTTGTCATCGATAAAAATATGGCGGTCATAACTTTTTTGATCTTCTGTATTACTAGGTTTTTTATCTCCACGATGCAGATCTTTATACTCCATTACCACTTTTATGCCATCACAAATATAGTGACCGTGATCTTTATGCGTGTATTGGCGAGGATTTTTAACGACGGTGGCTTTTGTTTTGAATTGTTGGTCATCAAGAATTCTTTCTGCACCTTCACTTGATCCCTGGTTTGCATAGACATTCGCGAGAATATCGGAATCTTCCGTTACTCTGATCGCGCCCGCACCTATTTTGTGTAATGCAGCTCGAATGCCTGCTGTCGGAATATATTTAAATACCGGTGCAAACGATCCTCGACCGTGAGTAGAATTAAAATCATCCCAGGTTTTATCTTGTCGATTAGTACCTATGGTTGTTACGACATCGGAAAAGCCGCCTTCTTTGGCTTCTTTTGCGAGGTTATCCCAAAGTTCCTGGTTATCGTCAACAATTTGTTTGGCAACGGCTTCATCCAGTAATTTATGAAAAAAATCGTAAGCTTCTTCCTCTTCTGGCGTTGGATTAGCGGGTAATCTCAGCAATCTTCTTGCTTCAATTAATTGAAAAAGACGAGATTCTGGGTTTTCGATTTCGTGATTTAATGCGCCATCTAAATCTAAATGAACGACCAGTGATTTTGTTTTAGGAGCTGAAAGATCAGGTTCTTTTGCGTCTTGTGGTACCGGTGCTTTATATCCATCAATCACGTCTTTTAAGAGTGCAATTTCTTTTTCTCTATTTCCTATTTCATTTTCAACTCTTCCTAGAAAAGCAGTGTATCGATCAGTGTCAAATTCTTGATATTGACTTAATGTTCGCCCGAGTAAAGTTTCTGCTTCCATCATTTGTCTTAATGCAGAATTGGGATCTTCCATCTGATAGCTAAGTGATCCATCTAAAACCAATGGATAGACTAGGGTTGCTTTTTTAAGAAGAGGTTTTGCTGCTGGTGTTTTATCGGAGGCTTGTTGTTCTTGTGCTGGTGCGGGAGTTTTATCTTTTGTTTGTGGTGTTGCTTTTACTTCTGTTGCTGAAACTTGTGCTTTAGCGGCTTCAATCTCTTTTGCGTGTAATTCTCGATTATATTTCAGTATTTCTTTTAGCAGTGCAACTTGTTTTGTTTTCTTTCCTAATAATTCTTCCGCCTTACCTAAATGCCCTTTGAACTCACCATCATCAAGATGGCTAAATAACACTCTTTGCATAAGATAGCTCCTTTTTGTTTGGAGCTGACAGTATTCAAGAGAAAGATTAAGGAAGTCTTAAGAAAAAAATATTTTTGGAAATACCCTGAGTAATTTTTTATCAATCTTAACTTTGCAAGTATTGATACATCGTCTGATATTTATTATTCGTCCCCAATTTTTTATTCGCATTTTGAATATGAAAATTCACTGTGCGCGGACTGATTTTTAATTCTTTCGCAATTTGTTCCACGCGCCATAATTTTGCGGTGAGTTCTATGCATTGTTTTTCGCGTTTGGTTAAATTGTACGGTGCAATTTCATTTTTATCTAATTGCAAAATTTTTCGGATGTAGTGATAAAAAATTTTCGCCGCCACCATCCATTCGAATTGTTTTATTTCGTAATTTGCTAAGCCTTTTTCATTACGAAATTGATGAAGAGTTAAACTCGCAAAATCATGATGAGGACCATAAACGGGAATCGATAAACCTTTATCGATGCCATACTCAATGGATTCTTCACGTATACGCGCTTCGCGTTTGTTTTTTGCGTTCGCTAACTGAATTTGGACGTCCCAAAATTCTGGCAAAATACGGGTATGGACTTCTTCGAGCGTTCGATCGACATCCGCATAGCCTTGTTCCAGATAATGCAAATGCCAAGGTCTTAATGGTTCCGACACACAGTGATAACGTAATTTACGGCCTGTTTTCACATGCCCTGAGTAATAGGTAAAAGCAAAGCTTTTGATTCCAAAGCCAATTAAATATTCCTGCAGAATAATCCGTGCTTGGCTGTCGGTATCTGCCTTTTCTAATCGAGCGATAAAATGCGAAAGATTCATATAAAACCTAGTAATAATGACAGGTATGGTTGGTTATTCTAACCTGGATAATAAGTAAGCACAATAGGTGTAATAGGTAAAAAATCAATAGAACGAGGTGATTTTTATGGCTTGCGTGGCGCTAAATTTATAGCAAAACCTAGTAGAAATGACAGGTTCAGCATGTGTATAATATGCTGAATAATTAGTACACAAAATTGATATAACGAGGCAAAAAATGTGTCGCAAAACTCTTTTAACATTGGCTATTTTGGCAACCATACAAACAGCTGAAGCTAGCAATATTACTAATAATATCATGGGCGTAGGACCGAAAGATAACCCCATTCAGCCCTATTTCTGTATTCAAAACGCCGACGGACAGATGACTTATGCTTTAGCACCAGGCCAATCCGTTGATGGTAATAAATATAGCGGTAATCCCTACTATGTAGGTGCCACTGTACGATTTGGCGGTTGTGGTGCCAATAATAGTTATCTGGGTTATGCAGGTGTTAGCGGTGGGAAAGTGACCTACAGTCCACCACAAGGTGTGCATGTGCAATGGGCAAATGCTGCGGTCGATGGGAATGGCAATTTAACGGGACAAATACAATATACACCCATCAATCCAGCTTCAACACTATCTGCAAGTTTTGCGCCAAGTCATGTTCAAAGTTGGGATTTTATGGGTGCAAATCTTTCAGGATTAGAATTCGGCAAAATGATTGACCCTGTAGTAGTCCCAAATGTTTCATCAGAAGATTCAGCGGGAAAATTAACTGATTTAAATGACACGCAGTCATTTTTAACTTCGGGTATGAATACAATACGCGTGCCATTGCATTGGGGATTTTTACAATTAGAGGGTGCCGGAAAAGGTGATTTGAATCTTGATTATTTTAATTCATACGTAAAACCATTATTAGAATCATTAACGAATGGACATACCTATGCTATTGTCGATTTGCATGCTTACATGCGCTATTCTGTTTTCGGTAAACAATATGCAGGTTGCGGCCCAGATGGTCCATGCCCTGATGGCACATTAATTACGGGTCCTTCGATCTATCAAGATGTGTGGACTAAACTCTACACGCTTATTAAAAATGATCCGAAAATCAATCAAAATTATATTATGTTTGATTTGATCAATGAACCGGTTGATGCGCCAGATGATTCTGTTTTTACAGTGCAAGCTGCTGTAATAAAAAGTTTACGCGATCAAGGTTTTCAAGGTTATATTTTAGTAGAAGGAAATTCCTGGTCTGGTTTACATTCTTGGACCACAAAAACCTGGAAATCCAGTGATGGCAAAGTGACTTATTCCAATGCGACATTATTTACTCGAGATAATTTTGCGAAAGCGGGTGTGACCGATCTTTCCAAAATTTTAATTAATGTGCATCAATATCTTGATAGCGATTACAGCGGTACCCACCAACAATGTCTATCGAATATCTGGACGACGGGTCCCGATGGCTTTAATTTAAATGTTTTTGTGGATTATTTACAACAAAATCATTTAAAAGCGATCGTAACAGAATTTGGTGCAGGAACAGATAGCGCAACCTGTAAAGACACGCTGCATAATTTTTTAAATTATTTAAAAGATAATTCAGCAAAAGATAAAGATTATGGATTCGTAGGTTGGACTATTTGGAGCACCGGCCACGGATGGGGTGATTATAATCTCCGCGTGACACCAAAATCTTATCAAATGCAGGTGTTGCAAAATTTTCTGTAATCAATGAATGATTCGGGTGAAGTGATTTTCTTCACCCGATATTGCTTGCACAACGCCGCTAATTAATTTTTAACAATCGTAGATTATAAGTCATTGTTTTATGGTAAAAAATTCTATTAATAATGATTGATAGTTGTGTTTAATTAATGTACAATGCTGACTTTATTACTATTAGAACGAGGAAATTATGCTACATCAAATACCCGGCTTAGAAGATGTCGATTTACATAAAGAGTCTAAATTAGAAGAAGAAGCTACAAAAATTCATCAGAGTACTGCCCCAGCGGATTTAGAAGTTCAATTGATAACGGGTCAATTTAAAGATCCTGAGCTAGTTGCAATTCTAAAATCCAAATTAAAGTTAAATTTTGAACCATTAAATTACTCAAAATTTTATAAGTATACCTCGGAAGTTCTGCGTAATGTGTTTAACGTTCAATTTAGTGATGTGAGTGCAGACAAACATGATAAACAATTCACTCTTGAAGCTGAGAGACATGTCCGATCACTTCGGCGAAAAGCACATTCAGGATCTCCAGCGTTCATTTCGAGAAGATTATCTCGGTCAGGGTTGATGACTTTTGATGCTAAGGACTCTGACTTGCCAAGTCCATCAGTAAGTCACGAATCAAGTCCTAGTCAAGGCTTACTTTTCAGTTCTTCACCTACAGCATCATTGACTGATGTGCAGAATAAAGTCACTAATGATCAACAAAGATCGTTTGTTAGCTAAAAATTCACGATAGCGCACATAACTGATGCCGCCACCGCGGCATCAGTTTCATTTTATATTTCAAATATTATTTCAAAGCAATCGCCAACAAAATAGTCATGACAACAATAATCGTGTTGTACATCATCGGCCCGCTATTGCAAGGCGCATTGTTTTTGTTAACGATACGATCTCGAATATGTTGAAACGCACAAACGGAAAATAAAATTGCGATCATTAAACCAACGGGTACAATCCAGTCACGATACCAGAAACATAAAATCGAGACGATACCAATCGCTAAATTCGCGCCACCCATTTCTGTTTGAAAACCGCAAGGTTGCCAACCGATCTTTTCTGCCGTTTGTTTAGGAAAAATCAAATGACCAACAGCTGCCCATAAACCCTGAATGCCGCCATTCAGTAAAATCACGTAAAAAAGCAGCGTTTCCCAAAAAGGGTAAGAATCAGAATAAAAATAATAGCCGGTAAAAATCCAGGCGATAAGATATAAAATCCAGGGGAATAATGATGCAAACATAGGCTTCTCCTTAAGCACAATATCCCGATCATTATATCAAATAGTTGATATTAAGGGAGAAGGTAGTAGACTATTCAGATGGCTTTTATTCATAAATCCAAAGATTTCAGATTGCTGACGCTTGATGTATTTCGCGGGCTTACGATTGCTTTGATGATTCTGGTGAATAGTCCTGGGAATCAGACAGCTTATCCTTTGCTGAATCATGCTGTCTGGAATGGATGCACTTTTGCTGATTTGGTATTCCCTTTTCTTCTTTTTATTGTTGGCGTATCACTGGTTTTTTCACTGACGAAATCGGTTGAGCAAAAAATTCCAACAAACATTTTAATGCGTCGAATTATTAAACGGACTCTGATTATTTTTTTAATCGGATTATTTTTGAATGCCTTTCCGTATCATTTTAATTTTGGGACGGTGCGTTATTTTGGTGTGTTGCAGCGAATTGCGGTTTGTTATTTTTTAGGTGCGGTTTTATTCTTAACAACACGAATTCGAACACAAGCAATGATTGCCGCATTGTTGTTACTGGGTTACTGGATTTTCATGTCCTATGTTCCGGTTCCGGGTTATGGGATCAATTTAACGGAAGAAGGCAATTGGGCAGGTTATCTTGATCGATTGGTTTTTTCAGCGCCTCATTTATATGAAAAAATTTTTGATCCCGAAGGATTTTTAAGTACGCTGCCTGCGTTAGCGACTACTTTATTAGGAAATTTGACTGGAGCGTGGTTGCTGACTAAAAATAATTTCCAGAAAAAATTTACAGGGATGCTAACAGCGGGTTTCCTTGCTGCAATAGCAGGGTGGATTTGGGGATTGAACTTTCCGATCAATAAAAATCTGTGGACCAGTTCATATGTTTTATGGACCGGCGGGTTAGCGCTGATATTACTCGCAGTAATTTATTGGCTGATAGAAATAAAAAAATGGAAAAACTGGTCTAAACCTCTTGAAATTTTTGGATTAAATGCCATCGCGGCGTATTTTTTGCATATTTTTTTCTTGAAAATTCAGGCGATGATTCATATAACCAGGATGGATGGTACCCCTGGCAACTTGCGGATTTACATTAGCGAGCATCTTTTTGGGTGGACAACTCTTCAAAATGCTTCCTTGTTATATGCGGTGAGTTATGTTATTTTTTGGCTAATCTTTTTAAGTATTCTTTATCGAAATAAACTTTTTATAAAAATATAAAATCTATGCAAATACCCATTTATCATGTTGACGCCTTTGCCGATAAAATTTTTTCAGGGAATCCTGCGACAGTTTGCATTTTGCCGGAATGGTTAGATGAAAAATTATTGCAAACCATCGCGATTGAAAATCAATTGCCTGCGACGGCGTTTTTATTAAAGAAAGGTGATTCGTTTGAAACGCGTTGGTTTTCGCCAGAATATGAAATTGATTTATGTGGGCATGGAAGTCTTGCATCTGGGTTTGTTATTTTTACTGTTTTGAAATATCCTGGTTCTGAAGTGGATTTACAATATCGTAATGGATTACTCAAAGTTAAAAAATCAAATGATTTATTTACCTTGGATTTCCCTGCAAAACCATTAGAAAAGTTTTCTCAGCCTGAACTATTAATCGAAGGTTTAGGCGCAACACCCATTGAAATGTATCAATATAAAAACGAACGCTGTCTTGCCATTTTCGATTCGGAAAAATCAGTGACAGACTTAAAACCTAACATGACAGTTTTAAAGAATCTTGAACATCGCGGTGTTATCGTTTCGGCCAGAGGAAAAAACTACGATTTTGTTTCACGAACATTTTATCCTAAAAAAGCGGCATGCGAGGACGCTGTCACTGGCTCTTCTCATTGTCTTTTGATTCCCTATTGGGCAAACAAATTAAATAAATCCCAATTAACGGGGTTTCAAGCATCACCTCGCGGTGGGGAAATTATTTGTGAAAATTTAAAAGACCGCTATTTATGCAAGGGATCATTTCAATATGAAAAAATCCATTAAACCAGAAGACATTCTTTCGGACGATGAATCAATCAAAATTATTGATGGCGTTCCTGTTAGAAAAGGCACGATCGCCGCTGTCATGGCGAATGCAAAAATTCTATCAGATAGTTCAATCAGTCCATCAGAAAAATCAGAAGCGTTAAAAACAATAAAAGAATACGCCCCTGCTTTAGTTGTGCTCGGCGTTTATGAACACATGAAGTGGAACAATCCTGAAATCCAAAAAATAGTTGAAGAAGCAGCCCGAAAATTGGGTAAATTCCACTCTTGAAAAGGCATCATTGTGCTTTTCGCCAATAAATCAAAGTCTGAATCAAGACCAAAAACCACAGTCCCCATCCCGTCCAACTGCATTCATTTGCCCAATCAAGACCACGAAATTGAATGGTTATTTTGTTTATTACGCCAGGTTCTGGAATAATTGCAGCGATTAATCGACCCTGATAAATGACGCTGTTGTACGCAATTTCTTTACCATTTAAAGTAATTTTTAACAGGTTGGGATAAAATAATTCGGGTAGTTCAACTAATTTAACGGTAGGTGGCACCATCAATTGACAACTCTTTACTGTTTTTTGCTGTGTGCAATTGGGTAGAATCTGGCGAAGATTAACCACTTCATTTTCTTGTAAAAAGCCACTCATTACAAATTCTTCTGTTGGAATTTTTACTTGATTTTCTGCTAACGAGCCATTGTTAGAAAAAAATTCTACAGTGGTAATTTCTGAAATATGGTTAAGATTTAATGGAATTTCCCAGCTAAATTTGCCACGATTGATATTTTTAATCGCCAGTGGCACTCGATTTTGAGTAAAAGTCAATTGCACATTATTGCTTGCTTCACCTCTAATTAAAATCTTAGGATCCGCGGCTAACTTAATCAATTTCCGTGGAATAAAATAAGAGGAGTTGGTTCGCAAAAGATGGTTTTCGTCCATTTGCAGGCTATCAATCTTCGATACAAAATGGGGAAACTTGTTGTAATTAATTAACAGTGCGTTACCGTTATAAATAAAATTCGGTTGCTTAATAAAATTTTCGAGCGATATATAAAAGTTTTTTGTAGACGGAAACCAGGAATTAACCGAAATAATAATCAGCAGCGTGCCTAACAAAATGTGTCTTGCGTCTAATTTTCCTTTGAATAACCAGTAAACCGACCAAGCAAAAAATAAAGAACCCATCCAAATCACTTGGCCCATGAGCCGCCAGCAATATTGTGCAATCAGTAAAGGTTGCGGCAACCATCGCCAAAAATTAATAGGTGACCACACTAATAAAAAGGCTATGACAAAAACAATTAATAAAGCCGGCATCCAATAATCGGCGCGCTTACGTCCAGAAGATAGGTTATTACATAAAGCGTAAATATACACGGCCAGTGCCGCGACAATTGGAAATCCAATCGATGGATGAATGGTCATGAGTGCACTGCTTTTATAACCACTCGTTAAAGTCGCTGCTCCAAACAATAAATTTGAAAGCGAAGGGTGATATAAAATAAGATGATTAGGATCCACATAAGTTTGACTTAGTAAAAAAAATTTTTGTAAAAAAATGGCGGGTGCAAGAAACCAAAATGCCATGAGGCAGCCAAAACCATAAGCAATCCCAACAGAAATCCAGTTTTTAAAACGCATTTTATTTTTCGAAGAAATGAGCGCCAGCAAAATAAAAAATAGCAAAGAAGAATATACCGCTGTCTGCAGATGAATAGTAATAAATAAATAAACCAGCAGACTTAAAATCAATAAATTTTTATGGCTGTGTGGATGATAGTATCGTTGCACGGTGTAATACAAAACAGCGGGCAAGATACCAAGCGCCATAATTTCAGGCAAATTGCCTAAACGATCAATGAGAATAACATAATAGGGTGCATAAAGATAAACAACACCCGCTAATATTGCCGCTGGCTGAGATCGGATAAACCAATACGCCAATCGATACATCGAAAGACTACCCATCATCAAGCTAAACCATATGGCAATCGTGAATGCTTCCAATGGATTTTTTGGAGTGATCAATCCATAAATTAAACCAACAAAAGTATAGAGAGTGGGCGAATAAAATTGATAATGAGGATAACCCAAACCCTCATATTCCAGCGGCATCGTCCGTAAAGGAAACTGTCCTTGCATTAACGCGGTTTTTGCCTGAATAATGGCGGCCAGATGACCGATATAATCACCTAAATTGGGAATTGCGATGCTAGATGATACCGGTGATAAAATTGCAAGGGAGAGCAAGGCATAAAACGCGACGATCCAAACGGTTTTTGTAGTAGTTGCATACTGAGTTGCGTGTCCTTGCATAAATATCCTTAATTCTGCCTTTTAAAGCTGGATTCTATGAGTAAATAATGAAGTTCGCAATGTCTGTTCCTATCTACGTAAACAATGAATTTCACAAAGTGCAGGCTTCAGCTGTGATAAAATAATCTTATTCAGTTTAATTAAGGAAGATTTATTCTGAAAAAAATTTTTCGCATTTTTGTAAAAATTGTCTTCTTTTTTATCCTATTTCTAATTCTGGTGATAGGGGCTGCAGTCGCTTTATTGCCAATGATCAGGCATTTTGAGGCGCAAATAACTCAAAAAATCAGTGTTTCCCTGGAACGCCCGGTAATAATTGGTCAAATAAATGGATATTGGTCAGGAATACATCCATGGGTAGAGTTGGATGATTTTACTATCTTAGACAATAATCAAACCTCCAAATTAGTCCAAATACAAAAAATAAAATTGGGCATCAATATTCTTTCCAGTTTAGTCCATCGTCAGATAATGGTGAATGATGTCATCATAGACGGTAGTCAACTGGTGATCCGAGAATTACCGGATAATAAAATCAGTGTCAATGACATTGTTCTTCCCAATCAATCATCGGATAACTCATCCAATAATTTAGCTTATTTAAAAAATATTAATTATTACTTAAGTAACGTCGATTTAACTTGGGAAAGAGCAGATAAAACTTCAGTATCATTGCATAATGTTCATGCTTCCTATGCTTATCCTACAACACAAATTAGTAGTGAAAATTTAATAATTCATTTGCCGGCACTATCAGAACCGCTCGTGTTTGAAAAGTTAAATGGTAAATTATTTCTGGATTATCCCAATTTTAAAACATCCGATGTGACATTGCAGTGGTTTGGCAAACCGATGTTAATTAACATTGATTCCAAACGTTCCAATGATCAAAATCGCAGTATTAATGTAGACATTAGCGGAACGTTGCCCGTCACGGAATTAGCTAAAAACCAAAATTTAACTTTAGTAAACAAAATAGCTCGGGGAAGCGCCGATTTTAAAGCAAATTGGCAACTGTTAAAACAAGACCAGAAAATACAAAATATTTTTACTTTTGATTCCGATTTGCAAGGAATCGAATTCATTTTACCGGGATCGTTTAAGAAATTGAGTACAGAAATATATCCCAGCCATCTAGTTATCACTACTTCCGATAATCAAATGACAATTATTGCAAATTACGAAAAAAAACTGAGTGTAGCATTGCTATTAGAACAAAATTCTCAGCATAGTTGGACTATACCTTCAGGTGATATTTTGTTTGGGGGATCGAACGCTTCTTTACAAAATCAAAAAAATATTGTTGTGCGGGGAACGATTCCACATTTGGATCTGGCAGAGCTTGTGCAATATTTTTATTTAAATGAATCCAATCATAATGCATCGACGAACCTAATTAAAATTAATAATATCGATATTAATTTCGACAATTTATTTATCGCCGGCTTCCCCTTGCATGCAACTCGAATTGAAGCCAATACACTTAATCATGGCTGGTCAGTTCGGCTGATGAGTCGAGACATCAGTGGCAAACTAATTATTCCTGAAAATTTCGCATCGACTCCACTGAAAATTGATTTTGATCATTTCTATTTATCATCCGCTACGCTGACATCGATGGAAAAATCCAGTTCCGATAATGGAATTCAACCTTCCCAAATTCCTTCGCTTAATATTACTTTTAAAAACTTTTATTATGATAAAAATAATTTAGGAAAAATTCAAATCGTCACCACTCGAAAAGGTGATTCATTTATAATTGATAAATTTACTGTTAACGATTGGAATGTTAGCCTTTCCATGACAGGCCATTGGGATGGAAGAGGTACTCAAAGTACTACACTTTGTGGTCATGTTAAAACTTGTGACTTCGGTGAATTTTTAAGAGAGTGGGAATTATCTGAAAGCTTAAAAGGATCAAAAGGTAAGGTAGATTTTACCCTTCGTTGGCAAGGGCCTCTTTACAAAATCAATCTAGGTAAACTGAATGGCAATCTGCTATTTAAATTAGAAAATGGTGTTATCTTAGATGTAGTGAGTAAGAAAGTTGAAATGCTTGGAAGATTTTTAAATGCCATCAGTATTGATTCACTGCAACAATTGTTTTCTAAACCGTTTGGTTCAATTGCGCCAAACCGTGGTGGATTTGATTTTGATGTAGAAGAGGGCGGTGTCAATATCATCAATGGAAATGTATATACCGAAAATTTTTATTTGCATGGCAAACTGGCTCAAGTCAAAGCACAAGGTCGAATTGGCTTAGTAAAACGAGATTATGATTTATATGTCGTGATTACACCCTTTTTAACTGCCTATTTGCCAGCCTATTTAGCATTAGGCCCCGGTATTATTATGCAAAAAGTGATTTTGGTTTCAGATAAATTAACCGGTGGGCTGTTGAATGGATTATTCAGAATAAATTACCATGTGACAGGAACATGGAGTGATCCCCATTACGAAAAAGTATCAAATGTGCCTGAGCGTCATTCTCAAATGCAATATTCCTGGTAGAATAAACATAAAATCGAATAACATGCATCGTAGGTATATTAAATGACAAATCAAAATGATAATACTGAAAAATTATTTTCATACGGGACATTACGCTATGAATCCGTGCAATTAGCTACTTTTGGCCGGTTGTTAAAAGGGACCCCTGATATTTTGAGTGGTTTTAATTTATCAATGTTAGAAATTAAAGACAGCGACGTAATTAAAAAAAGTGGCGAAGCCGCGCATCCTATTCTTAAATATACTGGGAATCAACAGGATCAAGTAACCGGTTTTGTTTTTGAAATCACTTCTGATGAATTAAAACAAGCTGATTTATATGAAGTGGATGATTACAAACGCATTAGTGTACAGCTAAATTCTGGGATTGATGCGTGGGTTTATGTCGCTGCAAGCTCCTAGAATTACAAAATCTTAAAAAATTACTGAATACTGCATTGTTGTCGTTCACGAGCGGGAACGGTCAATCCTCGCGCCTTCATGGCGTTTTGAATAAGCGCTTCACACTCGCTATCTTCTTTTGATAAGTCGAGCGGCATTCTGCCTTGGTCATCTTTAATCCTCAGATCAGCATTTGCAGCTAACAAAAGTTTTACACAATTGGTTCGATTATTTTGAGCAGCCGCATGTAACGCTGTTTCACCAGAAGACATTGTTTGATAATTAACATTAGCCTTTGCATCTAGCAATAATGCAACGCAGTTATCTTTGCCATGAACCGCGGCCAGAATGAGTGGTGTATTGCCCATTCCTTCGCACATAGCAAAAAGCTCGCCTGTGCCACAACCACCCCAGCCAACGGGATCGACTTTGGCCTTATTGTTGAGCAATAATTTCATCATTTTTGCGTTGCCCATGTAGGCACATTCATGCATAAAAGTAGGATTGTAGCCAATCCCAGGATATTCTTTTTCTTCAATTTCCTGATTCACGTCCACATATTTGATAATACGAGCAGCATACATTTCGTAGCCATTTTTAAATGCTTCAATAAAAAGCGCTCTCTGTTCTTGTTTAGAAGTTGCAGGATTTTGTATGGCATTTCGAATTTTTAACCATAGGAGATAAGCCCTGGCATAAAATTGTTTATAGTTTTCCTGGTCTTTCCGTTTAGGCTCTTCCGTGATATCTTTTAAGACTAAGTTCATCCAATAAGAATTGTCGTAGTGTTGTGTTACAAAACAGACTTCTTCTAAAGCAGCCAACTCTTTCGCTTCCAAAAAACCACTAACAGTTTTTTGAATAACGGGTAGGAATTTTTTTTGAGCTTTTTTTATTTGAACTGGAACAACCAAGGACTTCATTTCAAATCCATTTGATTTATGTTCAGTTTTTTCAGGTTTTTTTCGAATATTCATAATGATTGGGTCTTTTTGAGTTACTAAGATTATTCATCTAATTCTATATAAGTTTCATTTTTATTCAATCCGTAAAAAATACGCATTAATTGACAAAATTAATAATTGATGCTATTTTATTATAATATGACATTTTTTAGGAACGTGACATATGATTGAATATAGGACAAAGATTAGTGAAAATGGCAGAATTATCGTTCCTGCTGTTTTACGCAAACAACTTCATTTGCGTCCCGGGGAAGAATTAGTGATCCAAGTCGAGAATGATGAGCTACGCATTTATAGCGTGCAGCATGCCCTAAAAAAAGCTCAAAATCTCGTCAGAAAATACGCAAAAAATAAAAATCTGGTACAACAATTAAAATCGATGCGTAATGAGGATTTAGATAATGAATAAAAAAATCGTTTTGGATGCATCCGCCTTACTTGCCTTATTAAATCAGGAAAAAGGCTTTGAAAGGGTGGAATCGGTATTATCAAATGCTTTGATGTCCAGTGTAAATTATTCAGAAACGCTTGCGGTATTGAATCAAATCGGGATGCCTGAAGAAGAAGCCAGAGAATTAACTCATGCGATAATTCACGATATTATTCCTTTTGATACCCAACAAGCGCATAAGGCAGCAATATTAAGAAAAAAGACCCAACCTTATGGTCTATCATTAGGTGATCGCGCATGCCTCGCGCTTGCAGAACAATTAAAAGCAGATGTATTAACAGCGGATAAAGTATGGGCTAAATTAGCTTTAGATACTATTAACATAGAAATAATTCGTTGACTCACTTCCAGTATTGAAGATTACTGGAATCAGAGAATACTCCTCAAAGGTACATTCAAATCTGAAATGCAACTGATGAGTTTTTTATAGTACGCTTTTTTTCTTCAAATGCAATCTCAAATGCCTCATGGGGTGTTAAATAACCCAAATCCTTTCTAGGACGATTATTTAGTTCTTCCATGATCAATTTTAACTGTAATTCTTCAATTTCACTAAAATCGGTACCTTTAGGAAAATATTGTCGTAGTAATTTATTAGTATTTTCATTTAAACCACGCTCCCAAGATGAATATGGATGCGCAAAATAAAAATCTGCATTTAATTCTTGTTTAATTTTAAGATGGTGTGCAAACTCAATGCCATTATCACCAGTGATCGTTAAAACCAAATTAGAAATTGGTTTCAAGCTATCAATTATCGCTTTACCGACAATGCTTGGCTTTTTACTTTCGACCTTCGTGAAAACACATTTCTTCGTAACGCGCTCAACTATTGTAACAATAGCATTTCGTCTATTTTTGCCGATCACAGTATCAATTTCCCAATCACCCACACGTTCTTTGGCATCGACAATCTTTGGACGATCATCGATAAATATACGATCTTTAATTGGGCCTCTGTTTCGCGGATGTCCATATCGTTTTTTATATTTTCGGTTTTGATGTCTTAAATGAAGATATAATTTTCCACCATCTTCTTTATCTTTTAGGATAAATTGATAAATCCTCTCATGGCTAATTGAGAACAATTTGTGTTTTTTTGCATATCCACTGATCTGCTCAGGACTCCATTTTTTTTGAATTTTTTCTTTAACTAATTCTTTGATTTTTTCGTCAAATTTATAATATGTTCTAGTTGTTTTTCGCCTGTGATCGCAAAACATTCCGCTTGCCCAGGAAAATAACCATTCCAGCGGGTATTTCTTTTAAACTCGCGACTAATTGTGGATTTGTGAACTCCAATGGATTTAGCCATTTCGACCTGATTGAATCCTGCTTTCCAGAGATCATAAATATGGTATCTTTGTTCCTTGGTTAGCTGCTTATGTCCCACGACAAACTCCTATTGTCCAGATAGGTTTGCCGTATCATAACAGCTAACCTATTGTTTATAAGAGTTGCGATTCAAAATTGAATGTAAGAAAGGTACATTCAAATCTTGGATGTCAATTTGTGGGGCTTAAGATTTTGCCTGCTAGTCAATGATCAAACCATACAGCTACCCTTGCAATAATGGAAATTTTTATATAATTATTATAAGGAGACCAGGAACCTGAGTATGACAAACAACTTAAACTCCCTCAATTTAAATATAGCCGAATATTGTCTTGATCAAAAAAACCAAGAATGCCCAAATAAAAATGCTTTAATCATTGTGGACAGTCTCGACTCAGCACGTGTTTTCACTTATCGTGCCTTATATGAATCTGTCTGTTGTTTAGCTGCGGGATTTAAAAAATTACAATTACCTCGCTTCTCGGTCGTTTGTATTCAGGCCGTAGATAGTTATGATCTCATCCTATCATTTCTTGGTGCACTTGCAGCTGATTTAGTGCCAATCACGTTATTACTTTCCCTCAGTGAAGAAGGTGTTAACTACATACTCAAACATTCACAGGCTCGACTCTTTTTGCAGTTAAACTCAACAAAACATGATTTTCAAATTCCGAAAAACTGTCGCAGTATGTTAATCTCTGATTTTAATTTATTAAAAGAATCAACATTCGAGCCCTTGCATACCAGCAGTTTATGGAATGATCCCGCTTTTATTTTCTATACCTCTGGCAGCACCGGCACCCCAAAAGGAGTCTTGCATGCTCATCGATCACTAATCGGTCGGAAACCCAGTTTAGAATATTGGCTTGATCTCAATGCCAACGATATTGTGATGCAAACAGATAATCTATGTTGGACTTATTCCATGTTTACAGGTCTATTAGACCCACTCATGGTAGGGGCAACCGCACTTATCTACAATCCCTCCAATACATCAGCGTTAGCAGAAGACGCGACAAGTGGAGCCTTGTGGCTTCAATTAATTCAGAAATATAAAATTACGGTGCTTGCTTCTACACCCGATATTTACAGTACTATTTTAAATGATGCAGATAGTAAGAATATTCAAATACCGACTCTGCGCTTGGCCGGTTCAGCAGGCTCATTGCTGGCGAATGAAGTACAGCAAAACTGGAAAAAACGTTTTGGCACGATTATTTACATTGCTTTAGGCATGACGGAACTATCTACATTTATTAGCACCGGGAATCGGATTCCGCCTCGTCAGCACAGCATAGGAAAAATTCAACCTGGACGAAAAGTCACCCTGCTGCCGCTTAATGGTGGATTTGAATCTGTTCCGGATAACGAAGAAGGCATTCTTGCCATTCACAAAGATGAATTAGGATTCATGCTAGGTTATTTGGGCGAAAGTATAGGTCGGAATCCAAATTATCGAGGTGATTGGTTTTTAACTCAAGATATCTTAAGCCGAGATCAAGATGGGTATCTCACTTATTTTGGTCGTGTCGATTCGATTGTAAAAGTCAATGGCGGATTTCGAGTTTCCCCTATCCAAGTCGAAGATGTCATTAAATCATGCAAACACGTGAAAGACGCAGCATGTGGAACAATTTTTAATGAAAAAAATAAAACTGATGTCTTAGTGGCATATGTAGTTAGTGATCAACCTAATCAACAAACAGCGAAATTAATACGACAACATCTTGTGGCCCATTTGAGCGATTACAAAATACCCCAAATATTATTTTTTGTTGAGGCACTCCCCTTTAATGCTCGTGGAAAAATCATAAGAAGTAAGCTAGCTGAACTAAAACCACTTATGCAAGATGGTCAATAAAAATAGCAAGCTACTAATGGTTAGACCATACAAATCGAGCGGACTCATTGAAGTCATTATCAAATAAAATATAGCCATTTGAATTCAGATCTTCATTCGCGGGATCTGTGTACATAAATATAAATTTCGTTTGTCCATCATGATCCAAATCAGCCCTTTCGATAAGGTTCATGCCGGCGCCAAGAAATTTGACATCCGAATTTTTGGAAATATAAAACCAATTTGGAATAGTAGACAAATAAGTATTTTTTGATTTCGAATTATTTTTAATTAATACATTTAGTATTAATCCATGATTTTGGGATCGATAAGACTCGAGTACTTTAATATTTTTTTCGGAAGTATTTTTTATGGATTTCAGCACGAGTGCTGTTTCATCTGGCGTTACTTTTGAAAGCTTCCAATCTTCGGGGTCATTAAAATTTTTCTCTGAATTTTCAGAAGCTGAAATCAGAACTAAAGGCTTATGATCCATTTTTATCAATGGAAATTGTAGATTTTTTGTGGGCGGTAATAAAAATTGACTTGGTAATTTACCAACAATTTCTTGTACTCCAATATCTCGATACAATTTTGGGGTGTATTGCTGACTTTTAAGTGTGCCTAAATAGTTTTGATTATTAATGACATTCCAAGTCACCTGTTTAGGATAATATTTTGTCGAATTGGTCAATTCATCAAAATTATCAAAGTTGGTTTTCATTGCTTGCCAAGTATTATTATCCTTGACAAAAACAATACGAACTCGCGGATTGATCGAGTCATGGCCAACTTCACTTGACCATTGTTTGTTATTAAAATTTTCTAAAATACCGATAAATAGAGGGGTACTGGCAAGAACATTGATTGGAACAAAAATAATAAGAAAATTAGCTATTATTGATAAATAAATGAATTTGAGTAAATTTTTTTTTCGTAGCATATGAGATGCGCCTTATAAAGCCATTATAGTTAATTATTGGTATTAAATATAACATATACTATATAAATAACTCCAGGCCAAGCTAACTATTTATGGAGACGAACCCTCATGAAAAAAACCCTTTCTCTCTCAAAGGTCTATCAATTTCTGGAACCAGGCCCGGTTGTGATGGTCTCAACATCTTATAAAAACAAGAATGATATAATGACCATGTCATGGCATACCATGATGGATTTTGAACCGCCGATTGTGGGTTGTGTGATTAGTAATCGTAATTATTCTTTCGAAAATTTAATGAAAACAAATGAATGCGTGATAAATATTCCTACTGCTGCACTTGCGAAAAAAGTTGTTGGCTGCGGCAACACTTCAGGTCGCAAAATCAATAAATTTAATCAATTTCATCTCACTCCGAAATTGGCATCAAAAGTGAAAGCCCCCTTGATTGATGAATGTTATGTCAATCTTGAATGCAAAGTCATCGATAAAAAACTTGGGAAGAAATACAATTTTTTTATTTTGCAAGTATTGAAAGCATGGATTAATCCTGCAGAAAAAAATCAAAAAACACTCCATCATCATGGTAAGGGCGTCTTTTCGATTTCTGGTAAAAAAATTAAATTGCCGTCAAAAATGAAATAAAATCTGGATATGTTTTAAAATTTTCGGGTAATATTGCACTATACGACGAAAATTATTTGAGAAATAAGGGAATACTAGAATGTCTCAAAAATTAGTATCTAAGCTTCCTCTTAAACTACGATGGCAGCTAATGATTATCGGAATCTCATTACTTGCCATCATCTTGTCAATTATATTTCAATTTACTAAAATTTTTTCTCCTGATTTTCCGCTATTGATTGCGATTATTTTAGGTGGAATTCCTTCAATTTTTTACATCATCCTAAAATTATTAAAAAGTGACTTAGGCGCAGATTCATTAGCGGCGATAGCCATCATAACTGCAGTGATATTGCACCAATATCTCGCTGCCGTAATTGTTATTTTAATGTTGGCAAGCGGACAGGCACTGGAATCTTATGCCATGCGAAAAGCGTCTTCTGTTCTTTTAGCGTTGGCAGAACGCATGCCCACCATTGTTCATCGAAAAATTTCAACCGGTATCGAAGACATTCCTTTAAATGATATTCAAATTGGTGATTTGATTGCTGTTTATCCTCACGAGACTTGTCCCACCGATGGAATCGTTGTTGAAGGTAAAGGTTCAATGGATGAATCGTATTTAACAGGCGAACCGTATCAAATTTCAAAGGTGCCTGGCACAACCGTTTTATCAGGGGCAATTAATGGAGAAACAGTAATTATTTTACGAGCGGAACACGTACCAGCCGACTCTCGGTATGCATCCATTGTTAAGGTCCTTGAAGAAGCTGAACAAAAACGACCGACTATTAGAAGACTTGGCGATCAAATCGGCGCTGTTTTTGCACCTATTGCTCTCTTATTTGCATTGGCAACTTGGTATTTTACTGGAGATGCCATCCGTTTTTTAGCGGTATTAGTGATTGCGACACCCTGCCCTTTATTAATTGCCATTCCAATTACGGTGATTAGTGCGATTTCAATGGCGGCAAAACAGGCTATCATTATCAAAGATCCCACCGTTTTAGAGCGATTACCAACTTGTAGAACTGCCATTTTTGATAAAACAGGTACACTCACTTATGGTAAACCTGTTTTGACAGAGATTATTACATCAGAAAAAGTTGATCCCAATATTATTTTGCAAAATACCGCAAGTCTGGAACGTTATTCTAAACATCCACTAGCCAGTGCAATCCTACAAGCCGCTAAAAAAAATAAATTAATGCTACTGGATGCCACTAGTATTTCTGAAGAAGCAGGAAAAGGTTTAACAGGTATCATCGGTAATAATACAATTCATATTACCCATCGCAAAAAATTACTTGAACTTAATCCGGAACTGTCAACACAATTACCACCCACTGCAACAGGATTAGAATGTGTCATTTTAATTAATGGAGAATATGCAGCAACGATGCGTTTTCATGATATTCCGAGACCCGAAAGTAAATTATTTATTAGCCATCTTAAACCTTCACATCTTTTTAATAAAATAATGCTTGTTTCAGGTGATCGAGAATCCGAAGTAAAATATCTAGGTGGTCTGCTTGATTTAACAGAACTGCATTACTCACAAAGTCCACAACAAAAGCTTGAAATTGTGCGATCAGAAATTAAAAAAGCCCCTACTCTATTTATGGGTGATGGCATTAATGATGCGCCAGCATTAACTGCAGCGACAGTCGGCATTGCTTTTGGACAATTTAGCAATGTGACCGCGGAGGCCGCAGGTGCCGTAATAATGGAAAATTCACTTAATAAGGTTGAAGTCTTGATTCACCTTGCTCTCGCAACTCGCAAAATCGTTTTACAAAGTGCTATTGGCGGCATGATGTTGAGCATCATCGGAATGGGTTTTGCAGCAGCAGGATTTATCTCCCCCGTCATAGGTGCGATTTTGCAAGAAGTAATCGACATTCTTGCTATTCTAAATGCACTTCGTCTTATCTGGGGAAGTCAAATTGAAACCGATTTAAATCCTGAAATTAACTAACCGGAAACGAATGGTTAGGTGCATTTCTAAAATCCGGAAAGGATGCATGCATATGGGCAATTTTCCAAATCCCTTGTTCTTTTTCGATTGAAATGGTGGCTCGCAAATGTTCGAAAAAATGCTCTCGGCCATCAATCATAAGCTTTGCATTGCAAACCGCGGCGGCCCAGGATGCTTCTCTGGGTGTGGTGACAAATTTAACGATTTCTAACTCCCCTTTTTCAGATTGGCTCCAGTCACGTTTCAATTGTGCTTCAATCTGATTTAACCCGACCCGATATTCGTCGATGGCAGTTCCCCACAGATTACAATTTTCAGTAAAAATCGCCAGTAAGCCATTTAAATCGCGTTTTTTGTATAAACTACAGAATTCTTTAAAAATAATTTTAGGAATGTTGGTTTCTGGCATTTTCATTTAATTCTCCTGATTAATGAAGAGAATTATAATTTTTCAATAAAGAATTTTTGTCAGGGAAAATTACGGACTAATTAATAAGGCTTTTTCAAGTTCCCTCAAAGTGTCAAACCCAGTGCGGTGTTTAATTCTTTGCACATAAGTTTCAACCGTTCTTGATGATAAATCCAATGTTCTGGCAGCTTCTTTATAGGAATAGCCTTGTGATAATAATCGCGCTGATGCAAGTTCTTGGGGTGTGATATAGCTTTCTCCGTATTTGCCATGGATGACAATTTTTCCGTTATTTAAACACATCGTCTGATAATTCTGATCACGAAATTTTTCAGGTAATGCAATGGGATTTTTAGTAACCAATTGGATAAGATCTTTGTTATCACGATCAAATTCATGAATAAATTCTTCGATTGCTTTTAGTTTATTTAGATAAAACGTGCCGGGATTTTCTTGCTCCTTTGGTAGCGCAACGGCAATCATGTCATAATAATTTTTAGTCCGGCGAACATAGGTCAAGCCGTTGTGAATCTTAAATTTTTCACGGACAATTTTCACAGGCGTTTCGGGTAGTTTTTCATCCCATAAAAACCAATAAGATGGCGCATCTTCAAACGAGGAATAAACAGCGGGTCGATCACCGACTTCCTGAAAATATTCAAAAGCAGAAGTATTATTCGTTAATAAACTGACTGAACCATCTGCAAAACAACGAAGATACTGAAAATAGTGAAATCCAAATGAATTTAAAAAATGTTGACTGATTTCCTGGATTTTACTTTTTAATTCAAAAACAGGGTGTTTTTGTGAAATAATTAAAGTCATAGGAGTCTTGTTATATGGATGGCTATATCAGATAATAATATCAACCTACTCTATCGATTTCAATCGTGAGCACTAAATGGATCCATTTAAAAAATTAACAGACCTTGAAAAAGAAGCCGCTGATTTTGGTTTTAAGTGGGAAACTACCCAACAAATCATGGCCCAAATTAAAAGTGAAATCGCTGAAATCGAAGTTCATCTCAACGATCAGGACCAATTAAAATTACAAGATGAAATTGGTGATTTGTTACATGCTGTTTGTTCGCTATGTGTTTTTTGTGAAATTGATCCTGAAAAAACGCTTATTCACAGTATTAAAAAATTTGAGAAACGTTTTCGTGCTGTCCAGCAATTGGCAAGACAAGAAGGATTAACAACCTTACAAGGTCAATCATTTCAAAAATTGATGGCCTTGTGGGATCAAGCGAAAAAAATTTTATAATTGCTTGAACAAAACGATCATCCAAGCAATTATTAAAAAAAATAATTAATCTTGTGCGTCCGATTTTTTCTTATAGGTTGAATTCGCTGGGATATCTGTTGCCGAATAAACACTGAGAATTTTTAACGGCTTGTTCTTGTTCATATTTATCACATTATGTGCGACACCCTGAGGAATAAAAATCATATCGCCTGACTTGACGAGAGTTGGTTTACCATCCAAGATTGCGTTGCCGTTCCCTTCAACAACAAAAATGATTTGATCAAATTTATGCGTTTCCATGCCAATTTCATTTGCAGGGTTGGTTGCAGGCGTTATATTCATAAAAACAATTTGTGCATCTTTCCCTGTAAAAAACGCTAATTTCCAGTTTTCATTTTGTTTAACTTTATCAAATATTTGGTTGGAAACCCCTGCCTGAATTTGATTATCACTGGCAAAAGATGGTACATTAATAAAAAATAGTGTTAAAAAAAACGCTAGAACAATTCCAGTAGTTCGATTAATAAATGTCATAAGTGCTCTCCCTAATTAGCTTTTTTAGTATACATTAATATTTGATTTAATTGGGATATACTTACTTTATGAAATATTTAATTTATATAGCCATTAGCTATTCTATATTTGTGACTGTTTTATTCTTTTTTCAACGTAATTTACTTTATTTTCCATCTAACGCACATCCTAAACCCAGCGATTGGCGTGTGCCCGATATGCGAGAAGTGACTTTGAAAACGCAAGATGGATTATCCTTAACCGCATGGTATAAAACGGCTGAAAAAAACAAACCCACTATCATTTATTTTCATGGTAATGCTTTTCATCTTGGCGGACGAGGACCCACTGTCCGTCCCTATCTTGATGCGGGATTTGGCGTTTTGCTCGTCAGCTATCGAGGTTATGCTGGTAATCCAGGTAAACCCACCGAAGAAGGATTATATAACGATGCGCGTGCTGCCATTCAGTTTGTCACATCAGAAAAAGTGCCATTGGATCATATTGTGCTTTACGGCGAATCATTAGGGACCGGGATTGCGATCCAAATGGCAACCGAATATCCGGTGGCAGCCCTTGTTTTATATGCACCCTATACTTCCATCACCGATGTTGGACAATATCACTATTTTTATTTACCCGTCAGATTATTACTGCGCGATCGATTTGATTCTCTGTCTAAAATTAAAAATGTCCACGCACCCTTACTCATTATCCATAGTGAACAAGATGAACTGATTCCTGTCGCACTCTCCAAAGAATTGTTAGCAGCAGCCAATCCGCCCAAAGAAGCCATTTTCTTGAAAAATTTAAAACATAATGATTATCAAGATATGAGCAAAGAAGTCATGAAGTTTATTTCAGAAAATATTCATTCTGATGCTGGAAATAAACGATAAATTTCGGCTGTTCTTGAGGTTTTTTTAATAAATGTCAGCAGCGTCATCACAGCGAGTGACGCAAAGAAGATTAAATAAACCGGCACAACCCATGGATTAGCAAATTTATTCAAAATAACAGAAATCATGAAAGGTGCACTACCGCCCGCTAATGTGACGCCTAGGTTATAACCCAACGTTGTACCTGTGTAACGATTTTGTGTCGAAAACATTTCTGCAACTGCAGCATTCATAGGGCCACCAAAAGCACCACTGCACATGGCTAAACCCCCTAACCCAAGCATAATCCCAAGCGGTTCGCCTGTTTGAATCAGAGTAAACATCGGCATCACCAATAAAATCATGGCAAATGCTGCAAAAAGCAGCGTATTTTTTCTGCCAAATCGATCAGACAGATGACCTGATATCAGTGCGGTGATAATCGAAATGCCTGTCGCTATTGAACTATATTTTAATGCTTCATGAATAGGAATAGACAAATGCGTTTGTAAATAAGAAGAAAAATAAGTATAAATCACATAAGCGGAAACGCCATTATACCCACTCACACAAAAACAGCGCAGCAAAGCCAGTTTATCGTTTTTTAATAAAAGTTTTAAAGGATTCTGCGCCATTTTATTTTCGGAAATATTGGTTGGCATATTTCGTCGTAAAAAATATCCTGTCACACCAATTAATAAACCCCCAGCAACAAAAGGTAGACGCCAATGCCATTGTGGAAGAGTGTCTGCCGTATATCCTTTCGTTAGCAGCATCATGACAAAAGATCCGGAAAGAATCCCAAGACCGCAAGAAAAACTAGTAAAACTACATAAAAATCCGCAATTTTTAGCACTATTTTCGATAACATAAATACTGCCGCCATTATACTCGGCACTCACCGAAAACCCCTGCAACATCCGCAAAGCGATTAAGGTAACAGGTGCACCCATTCCCCAATACGAATAAGTGGGAATCAATCCGCATAACATCGTGGTGGTGGCCATCAACACAATGGAGTTGGTCAGTGCAGTCCGTCGACCATAATGATCACCAACATATCCCCAAAAAAGCGCACCTATGGGTCTGATTGCAAAACTAATTGCAAAAATGCCCCACACCATCAAAATCCCAGTTTTAGGATCATTGCTTGGAAAAAAATAATGTGCAATAAGAGGAGCACAAAATCCATAAAGTGTGAAATCAAAAAATTCTAAATAATTACCTAAGGCACTTCCCAATATAAATTTTTTGAGGGACATTTTATAAAACCTCAACTTCAAGACAAGATAAGGCGGTTCTTGCTTTGCTACGCGCGGCTTCGATAGTTTCACCTAAACTTAACATGACGCCAAGACGTCTTTCGCCTTTTATTTCGGGTTTACCAAATAAACGTAATTGCGTATCAGGAAAATTCAGCGCTTTTTCGATATGATGATAACGGATCTGTGATCCATGGCCTTCTGCAATCAATGCGCACGATGCAGCAGGTCCAAATTGACGAATGCTCGGAATAGGCAATCCCAAAATGGCTCGGACATGTAACGCAAATTCCGACAGATCTTGTGAAATCAGGGTCACTAATCCTGTATCATGCGGTCGGGGAGAGACTTCACTGAAATAGACTTCATCCTTTTTAATAAAAAATTCAACGCCAAAAACACCATAGCCACCTAATTCATCGGTAATCATTTTGGCCATCGTACGGGCTTTTTCAAGTACCTCAAAGCGCATCGGATGCGGTTGCCAGGATTCGCGATAATCCCCCTTCACTTGCAAATGCCCAATCGGATCACAAAATGCGGTGCCTGCGATATGGCGGACAGTCAATAAAGTTATTTCATAATCAAATGGAATAAATGCTTCAACAATCACACGAGCTTGTTGCGCACGCGCACCGGTTTGTGCAACGTTCCAAGCTGAATCAAGTTGATTTAAATCACGCACTACACTTTGACCTTTGCCCGATGAACTCATAATCGGTTTGATGACACAGGGTAACCCAATTTTTTTGACAGCCTGATGCAATTCATCCAGAGAATCTGCAAATTGATAGGGAGATGTTAATAATTTTAATTTTTCTGATGCTAATCGTCTTATACCTTCGCGATTCATGGTCAATGCAGTTGCATGTGCCGTTGGAACAACGTGATAGCCTTCTTTTTCTAGCTCCACTAACGTCCCTGTTGCAATTGCCTCAATTTCCGGCACGATAAAATGTGGCGCTTCTTTTTCGACGATCGCGCGCAAGGCTTTAGCGTCTAACATGGAAATAACATGACTTCGATGCGCAATTTGCATCGCAGGCGCATTTGAATAGCGATCAACTGCAATCACTTCAATTCCTAAGCGTTGCGCTTCAATCGCTATTTCTTTTCCTAATTCACCTGCGCCTAACAAAAGCATTTTAGTGGCAGCTAAAGTATTCGGAGTTCCCAGTGTAATCAATGATTTTTTTCCAATACGATAAAAATTTTATCTCTTTTCATTATTAGACAACTTTGTCCAACTGAATAACATTGCCAGCTATCATTTTCTTAAAATAATGAATCGTTTCTTTCAATCCATCTTGCAAACTAATTTTGGGTTCCCAATTTAAATGGTTTTTTGCGAGACTGATATCCGGTTTTCGTTGGCGAGGATCATCCAGCGGCAGAGGTTTAAATACTAGCTTACTTTTGGAATGGGTCATTCTTACAATGGTTTCCGCCAATTCCAGGATCGTATATTCACCAGGATTCCCGATGTTAATGGGGCCCGTAATTTCTTTCGGTGTTTCCATCATGAGAATGAGGGCATCAATCAAATCATCGACATAACAAAAACTGCGGGTTTGCTGGCCATTGCCATAGATTGTGATATCTTCACCTTGCAATGCTTGCATAATAAAATTACTGACGACACGTCCATCATTCGGATGCATGCGCGGGCCATAGGTGTTGAAGATGCGAACTACTTTTATTTCCAATGCATGTTGCCGCCAATAATCGAAAAACAACGTTTCCGCACAACGCTTACCTTCATCATAACAACTTCTGATCCCGATTGGATTCACTCGTCCTAGATAATTTTCAGGTTGGGGATGGACTTCGGGATCACCATAGACTTCTGACGTACTGGCCTGAAGAATGCGTGCCCTGACTCGTTTTGCCAATCCCAGCATATTGATAGCACCATGCACGCTGGTTTTCGTGGTTTGAACCGGATCAAATTGATAATGGATGGGGGATGCGGGACAAGCAAGATTATAAATTTGCTCCACTTCGACATATAATGGAAAAGTGATATCGTGCCGCAATAATTCGAATAACGGATTTCGTAAAAGATGTGCAATATTTTTTTTATTTCCAGTAAAAAAATTATCTGCACAAACGACTGAATTACCCGCTTTCAGCAAGCGCTCACATAAATGGGAACCTAAAAAACCTGCACCGCCCGTGACTAAAATATTGGCTGATCCGCTCAATGGACTCATCAGTTACCTTCCTTTGTCTTTCCTGTAAAAAGAATTGTGCTGCTCTCGGAAATAAAAATCAAGAATAAACACTCTCCATTGCTTATCTCGTTAGATCTCGATATGCTGGTGATTAGAAGCACACAGGGATGAAATATGTTCGCATCACTCTCTCTTGTTTCATTAATTCCCATCTTTGTTGTGGCGGCTCTTGCCATTTGGCTGGCCGGTATCAAACTATCGCAAACAGTTGACATTATTGATAGACGATTTAATTTAGGTGAAGCAATTGGTGGTATTATTTTTTTAGCCTTTGTTACCAATCTTCCTGAAATTTCCATTGTTTTGAGCGCATCCCTGCGTAACGAGGTAGGCATTGCAATCGGTAATATACTTGGCGGCATTGCGATTCAAACCGTCGTTCTTGTTATTCTGGATTTGGGATTAGGCCGAAAAGCGATATTGACTCACGAATCCTATTCATTACAACTGGTACTAGAAGGGGTTTTAGTCATTATCGTGCTCGCAATTGCCATGATGGGCACACAATTACCAAATTCTTTTATTTTTATGCGAATCGCGCCAGGAGACTTTTTAATTGTAATAGCATGGCTAACAGGGAGCTGGTTAATTAATAAAGCACGAACTCAATTACCCTGGCAAAGAAAAAAAGTGGTCAGTGATTTTGATTATCCGAAACACAGACGCAGTCTGAAAACAATGAATAAAAAAAGTACGTTTGCGATTTTGTTTTTATTTATTTTTTCATCACTAATAACGCTCTTAGCCGGTGTTGTTTCAGAACAAAGCGGGAGCGCCATCGCTACGAAAATTGGTTGGACCGGTGTTTTGTTTGGATCAACTATCTTAGCTGCGGTTACCTCGCTGCCAGAGATTTCAACTGGTCTTGCTGCGGTGAAAATTGGCGATTTTACCCTGGCGATCAGCGATATTTTTGGCGGAAATGCATTTTTGCCGGTGTTATTTTTACCGGCAACACTTTTGTCAGGCGAATCAGTCTTGTCTAATGCCCAACATAGTGATATCTATCTTTCCTGTTTAGGAATATTGCTGACCTGCATTTATCTTTATGGATTGATTTTCAGGTCCAAGCGACAAATATTTTGGGTTGGCATCGACTCAATGGTGGTATTGGTGTTATATATTCTTGGCACCATTGGATTATTTATGATCGCGCAATAAAGTTTTTATTTCAATCGAGTTTTCCACCCAGCAACATCCAGGTTTCAACAAGTGAATCAGGATTCAAAGAAATACTTTGAATGCCCTCTTGCATTAACCAGATAGCGAAATCGGGATGATCAGACGGCGCTTGGCCGCAAATACCGATGTATTTATTTTGTTGATTGCATTCATGGATAACTTTATGCAGAAATTTTTTGACAGCATCATTTCGCTCATCAAAAAGAGGAGCCACAATGGTTGAGTCACGATCCAATCCTAAAATCAATTGCGTTAAGTCGTTTGAACCGATTGAAAATCCATCGACATATTTCAGAAACGTTTTTGATAAAATCACATTCGAAGGAATTTCACACATCATATAAATTTTTAACGCATTTTTGCCTCGTTTTAAGCCATAATCAGCCATCAAACCCAGGACGTTTTTTAATTCTTGCACGGTTCGTACAAAAGGAATCATCAGGTGTGCATTGGCTAAACCCATTTGTTCACGAACAAACTTAAAGGCTTTACACTCAAATTCAAAACAACGTTGAAAACTTTCATGGTTGTAGCGCGAGGCGCCGCGAAATCCTATCATTGGATTTTCTTCTTTTATTTCAAAAAAAGTGCCGCCTAAAAGATTAGCATATTCATTTGATTTAAAATCGGAAAAACGAAAAATAACTTTTTTGGGATAAAAAGCCGCAGCAATTTTTGCAATGCCTTCGCGGAGTTTTTCGCAATAGTAATCGACAGGATTTTTATAGGCACGCGTTTTATAGCGTATTTCTTGTTGAATTTTTTTGGGTAGTTTTTTGAATTGCAATACAGCATTGGGATGAATTCCAATATCACTAATGATAAATTCCAAACGCGCCAATCCAACACCTTCATTCGGTAAAAATTGCGCTGAAAAAGCAAGATCGGGATTCCCTAAATTCATGCATAATTTTAGCGGTAATTTTGGCAATTCGGTTATTGAAAGTTTGTTAATTTGATAAGGAATTTTATCAGCATACACAAAACCTCTTTCACCTTCACTGCAAGAAACCGTAATCATTTGGTTTTGCTTGATGGCATTCGTCGCATTGCTACAACCGACTACAGCTGGAATACCCAATTCGCGCGCGACGATAGCGGCATGACAAGTGCGCGAACCGCGGTCTGTGACAATGGCCGCCGCTTTTTTCATAATGGGTTCCCAATCGGGATCCGTCATCTCGGTTACAAGTATTTCGCCTTTTTTAAGATTCTGAATGCGTTTGGGGTCTAAAATAATTCGTGCTTTACCGGTTCCAATTTTTTGGCCAATACTGAAACCCTCGGTTAACACCTTGCCTTTTTTGGATAAATGATATCGTTCAATAAATTGATTTTTTGTTTGGCTTTTGACTGTTTCTGGGCGCGCTTGCAAGATATAAAGTTTTTGGTTGATACCATCTTTGGCCCATTCGATATCCATGGGTTTTCCATAATGTTTTTCGATAATTAAGGCATATTGCGCAAGAGTTACAATATCTTTGTCGGTGATGGAAAATGCATTTTGCTTTTTTTCAGGAACCGGTATGGTTTGGATTGTCTGATGTAATTTTTTGGTTGAGGATAAAATCATTTGATTGGATTTGTTCCCCAATTTTTTTTGAATAATTGGAAATTTATTTTGTTCTAGCGATTTTTTATAAACGTAAAATTCATCCGGATTGACTCTGCCTTGTACAATCGATTCACCTAATCCGTAAGATGCATTAATCAAAATCACTTTGTCAAACCCAGATTCAGTATCCAGGGTAAACATGACTCCGCTCGCTCCTTTGTCACTTCGGACCATCGGTTGTATAGCGACCGATATCGCAAAGTGAGTATGATCAAAACCATGGTCACGACGATATGAAATAGCACGCGTGGTGAAAAGGGAAGCATATACAAGCTTAATCGCATGCAAAATATTTTTGTAGCCTTTTACATTGAGAAAAGTTTCCTGTTGTCCTGCAAAAGAAGCTTCAGGTAAATCTTCAGCCGTTGCTGATGATCGAACAGCAAAAGCGTTATTTTTGAATTTTTTTAAGGCTCGTTTTACCTCATCTTCAAAATCGGGATTAAAAATACCAGCAATAATCCAGCGTTTTATATTAGTACTTATTTTATTTAATTTTTTGATATTTCCCGATTTTAAAAGAGAAAGAGCATGAGAAATTTTTTCTTCTAATTTATTTTCAGTCAGAAAGATTTTATAAGCATAGGCGGTTGTTGCAAAACCGCCCGGGATCAAAATGCCTTGGTTAGATAATTTCTGAATCATTTCGCCGATCGACGCGTTTTTTCCTCCTACATTATTAATGTCAGATGAATTCACTTCATCCAGATTGATAATGTATTTCATTTAGGTCCCATTTTTTGAATTGGGTTTCTCTAATGATGTTGAAGTAAGCGTTTTCAGGAAAGCGACAATGGAATTGACATCTTTATCAGGAATATCGACACCTAATTGATATTTACCCATTAATTTTACCGCTTCATCCAATGATTTAACGGATCCATCATGATAATAAGGAGAAATCAGTTCAACGTTTCTCAATGCGGGAACTCTGAATACATAAAAATCTTTTGTATCCTGAGTGACTTCTGCGAGGCCGAGATCCGCTGAAGTTAAAATTGTTTTGCGTTCGATTAGGAAATTTCTAGCAACACCTAATTGTTTAAACTGGGTTCCACCAAAATTAGGACCAGAATGGCATGCAGCGCAGCCGTAAGATTTAAATAGTTGATATCCGTGAATTTCGTCTGGCGTTAAAGCAGTTTTGTTTCCCTTCATATATTCATCAAATCGGGAAGATTGTTGTAACGAAATTTTATATTGATTTACCGCGTTAATAATATTTTCGGGTGTAGGATTGTCGTTATAGATTCTTTTAAACATTGAAACATAGGTAGGGTCAGTTTGGATTTGATTGACCAGCTGTTCCCCGAGATTAATTATTGGGCGATTTAGCAGAGTTTGTGTAGAGGATGTGTTGTTTTGGGTTTCTGCCGCACCGACAAAAGAACTATAGCAAAGCAAAGAAGACAGCATCAGAGAAAAAAAATACTTAAACATAGGGTTACATCCGTAATTTAATGCATCCATTTTAGGTACTTAAGTATATTATCATAAGATAGAATTTTTCGCAGTAACAGATATTAATGATCCAAGGGTTCTACCGCATGGGTTTCATCAATATGAATCAATGCATCAAATTGAAAAGGAAGATGAGTGAAAAAATAATGGCTGGCCCGTTCTGTTTCTGGCCGATAAATCACACCAATCGCGCGCTGTAAACGAGAGAGTTCTAATAAATGTTTGACATGCTCACCGTGGTGCAAATCTAAAATAAATTCCTTATATTTTAGATCATGAAATAATGATTCATAACTTCCAGGCAACCCCGGAAGAACTTTTTTACACATCGGCGGACTATCCCAATCGGAAGCAGCCGTCACTGTACCCTGATAAGTAGAAAAACCTAAATGAAATGTGGAAGAGGCAAAATGCTCACGAACTAATTGCCCAAGATTAAGTTCTTTTCGCTCTGACATTTCTGTTGCTCGCGCATCACCGACATGTGAATTATGGGCCCAAATAATAATTTTGGCGGGCATTTTATGGATAGTTTCTAAATGAGAAATAATATTTTGCAAAGTTTCAGCCATATGCTGGTCACGAATGTTCCAAGTGTTTGCGTGAGATTCAAACATGGAACGATAATAATTTTCAGCATTTTTAACAACGCGCGCATTTTGAGTAGCAAAAAAAAGGGATTCCGTTTCATCGATTGGCTGATCATGAAATTTATCGAACGCCATTCGTTGCATTTCTAATAATTGTTCTTTTGCTTCATTGATGCAGGGTTTTTTTAATCGTGATTCGACCATATAACCATAAGCTTGCGGGTCCGTTCCTACATGATCAAAGCACGCATAACGTTCCATCGCATGTTTCGCCGCAGTGGGATCGGTTTTATTTAAAAACTGAATAACAGCCTGCATCGAAGATGCAAGACAATATAAATCCAATCCATAAAAGCCAATTTTATTTTTAGAAGGCAATTTATCATTATAGGCTCGTAGCCAATTTAAAAAAGACAATATGACAGTATTGCGCCACATCCAGGCCGGAAATCGTTTAAAATCTTGCAACGCATAATCGACGTCGTCAGCATTGCCATAACCCTTTATATAATTATTAATATAATAAGCACTGGTCCAATCTCCTTCAACTGCAATGGCCTGAAAGCCCTTTTCTTGAATCAGATACTTACAAAGCTCAGCCCGAGTCCGATAAAATTCATCGGTTCCATGCGTTGCTTCCCCGAGCAGGACAATGCGAGCGTCACCTATTTTTTCAGAAAGTGTTTTATAGGAGTTTTTATCAGAAATAGAAAAAGGGATGATTTCATCATTCAGTAAGTGAATAAGTTTTTCAGGAACATGGTTAGGTTGCATTAGCAGTTCTCGCCTGTCACTTAGAGAATCTAATAGTCATTATACAGTAAAACCTCTGTCGATTTTTGCATTTTTAACTGACATAAGGAACGAATTAATCTATAATTCTAAAATCCAGGATTTATAATGGTTTCAGCATGGTTAATATCAAAAAAGCATCCGGTGAAATCGTTCCTTTTGATCCCGACAAACTGCGTCATTCATTAAATCGAATTGGTGCAGACAAACATCTGATAGAGCAAATTGTCACTGAAGTAAATACTATTTTGCATGATGAAATGTCAACTCATGATATTTACCGTATTGCTTTGCGTTTGCTTCGAAAGAAATCACGCACTCTATCAGCAAAATATCATTTAAAAAGAGCCATTATGCGCTTAGGGATAACTGGCTACCCTTTTGAAAAATTTATTGCCGAAATATTTCGAAACAAAGGCTTTGAAACTCAAACGAATTATATAATTAAGGGATTTTGCGTCGCACACGAAGTAGATGTCGTTGCTATCAATAACGAAAAAAATATTTATATCGAATGCAAATATCACCATCGTCAGGGAATAAAATCCACTGTCAAAACTCCTTTGTATGTCAAAGCGCGCTTTGAAGATATCGAAAAGGCAAGAAAAACCCGTTTGCCACACTTTGAAGGATGGTTAATCACGAATACCCGTTTCACAACGGATGCCACTCAATATGGCAATTGTGCGGGTTTGCATTTGGTAGCATGGGATTACCCTCAAAAAGGCAGCCTAAAAGAACAAATAGAAATTTCAGGATTATATCCCATCACCTGTATTACTGATTTTACAAAAACGGAATTGGAAATATTATTTGCAAATAATATTGTTTTATGTAAACAAATTGCTGATCTGCCGCGGATTATTAATAAATTAAAAATTTCAGATAATAGAAAAAATTCTATTTTAAAACAATGCGAAAATTTGTGTCAGATTTTTAAATCTAATTAAATTTATTTAAATAATTTACGTAACAAAAACATGATATTTTTCTTTTATCAAACAGTAATACCAAAATTTCCAACCAGCGCATAGTTTGTTCGCGTTTGATTTCCAAATAAATGTTGTGTCGCAGGAAATCCGACGCCGAGCTGAATAATAAATATTTTTGAGGATGCCCAGAACGATGGTGTTATTAAAAAAATATTTCCACCAGAATTGCTGTCAACCGCGCCTTGAATTCTATTTTGTTCTGAAAACTGTCCAGTCCCTTCTATCATCCAAGCAAAAAGCCATTGATTGATGTTAGCAATATCTCTCCCAATGCCCCCCTGATAAAGATAGGAATTGCCATATCGTGTATTATTGCGCGTCGTATTCAACTGAACTCCATAAGAGGTGAACGCAAACCAATTGATACAGGTACGATTGTATGTCCCGCCCAATAAAAAACTTGGCGATCCAACGCCTGTTGCTGGATTTTTTTGCGTTGATCCCGTCGGAAATGTCATATTCCCAAGTACGGTAGCCTGGTCCTGATATTCATGGGTATTTTTGGTATAAAACGCATATTCGAGCTGGACAAATGCATCTTCAAAACCCGCGGAATGATTATTATCTTGTTGGAAACTTGCAGCAATAGGCGCATTTAAAAAAACCGAAAAGTAATCGGTAATACCATACAAAACAGACGGAATGATATCTACAGCATGTCTGCGTACCCCGACAATATCATCTGCAAACAAAAATAATTGTGTGACATGTGCACCCGGAATATTTTGTCCGAGTCCCACGAGTGGGCCAGGCTGTTGTGAAGCGGGAAGCGCAAAATTTCCGGTCGTGGGCAATTCATCTTTCGATCCAATAGTAGTTGCGGACCATGCAATATTTAAAAAAAATAAGCTAAAAATAAAGGAATAAAGAACTCTCATTGAGTCAAAATCCATTTCGAAGTTAAGTGTTTGATCCTACAAGTAAAGATCGGTTTATTATAACTGATCTAATACAAATATTCTCCATTTTTAAGACACCGTTAATGATATAATTAAATAGTAAATAATAATAACAATATGCAACGAGGAGCGTGCAGTATGCTCTACAAACGAATTTTAGTCGCGGTGGATGGCAGCAAAACATCATTACGTGCTTTTGATGAGGCATTGAAACTCGCGAAAGCTTCGCATGCTAAATTATGTATTCTGCATATCATTGAGCGCTTACCTGACCATGTTGCCTTTGCAATTGATGTGAATAAATATCAATTGCTCGCTAATAAAAATGCCAAAAAATTACTAGATAAATTTAAAAAAATGGCGACCAAAAACAAAGTTCCCGTTGAAACGAAATTAATTGAGATCATTAATTACAAAGAAAGCATCGCCAAAAAAATCATTCAATCCACCAAATCCTGGAAAGCCAATCTGCTGGTCATCGGCACACACGGATTCACAGGATTCAGTCGTTTAATGTTAGGCAGTGTCGCTGAAGTTATTTTAAAATCGGCAACAACACCGGTGTTGATTGTTCGAAGCGAATAATTTATTCTCGAATAAATTTCAAATAAAGCCAAATCGCAATAATCGGCAATAATCCATCCAGGAAAAATAAATAACTGCTCCCAATAAATTGCAATCCTAAACCACCCAAGATTGGCCCAAATGAAAGACCTAATAAACTAAAATTTGTAAAGCCATTATAACTAGATAAAAGATTTTTTGGCGCCGCTTTCATAACTAATAACGCATTGACCGGCAAAATAAACAATTCACCAAAACTCATAATAGCTATAGCAATAATCATGAATGGAATACTCGGATAAAAACTTAGCATTAAGAATGAAATGCTAAACATGACACACCCCGCTATTCCACTTAATTTAGGCGATGTCAGTTCTGCCCATCGCAAAATAATGGGCTGGAAAAATACGCAAATCAATGCGTTAATCAGCATAAAATAACTAAATAAAGTTGCTGGATTTTTTACATGCTGCGCAAGAAATTGCGGAAAGGTAGTATCCATCTGAGCGTAGATAACCCAGATAATAAAATTAATGAGTGTAATAATAATTAAAAATTTATTTTTGACTACATCAAAAAAATGGGTTAACAAATCATCCTGCATGGAAGAGCTGATTTTTATTTTGGGTTTTTCACGATAAAAAATCATTCCAAGTGCAATGACGAAATAAATCCCGCCTGAAATAAAGAAAATACTTAATGGGTATTGTGTCGTTGCCATATAAGCTCCAAGCAATGGACCGATGGCAACACCTAAATTGACCCCGATAAATCGTGCACTAAATCCCAAACTTAACTTTTCAGACGGTGTGTGATCGACTACCATTGCGATCGCACTGATATCTACAAGAGAACGCAACCACCCTAGCGCTGCATTCAATAACAATAATCCATAAAAAAATCCGATAGAAAAGGCAAACCCGAAAAAACAGAGACTCGCAAAAAATAATCCAAAAATAATAGTCCGTTTGTGCGATTGGCGATCCACATACATCCCATTCATCAACCCTGTCGCGCTAAATACCAGTGGCCCAATTCCGAGCACCAAACCAATTTGCGATGCTGTCATCACACCCTGATGTGATAAATAAATCGCTAAAAAGGGCAGCGACATAAATTGACTGATGCGCATTAAAAATGAGATAAATGCAACAAGGTACATTATTCGAGTAATCTGGGTAAAAAATGAAAGAAATCGCATAAAAAAATTATATCACAGACAATATTCTTTTACTAAAGAGTAAGAACCCCCCTCGTTCGTGCTTCCTGGAATTTTTTTCTAATATCTGCTAACTGATGATCATGGTAGTGATCTCTATCCAAGACAACTTTCATTCCTGTTTGTCGTTCAATTGGAAGCAACCTAACTGATTCTAAGGCTTTTTTATGATATTTTAAATAGCTATGTAAGTTTGATAATACACTATCGATTTGAACTGCCTCAATAATAATAGAAATAGAATCAAATTTCTTCAACAGGGAATCAAATTGTCCTTTATAATAACTTGCAAGTTCTTGATATGCATATGGTAATCTATTTTTGATCATGTCTTTATTCAATAAATCAGAATTTCCCTCAACAATATTTACAAATGCTAAATTTGCTTCACATTTTGATTGCTGAGCATCACTGAGTTTTGAACTTTTCTCCTCAGCGTTCCTACAAATCATAGAATAGCATTTAGCTTTGTTCATAGCATATACGGCTTGTTGCTCGGGTTCCATTTTACCTTCCATGGCTTTTAAATTTTCTAATTTTGTAGCAAGCAATTCAAATGGTTTTGGATCTCTCATTGTATAGTGTTCTAATGCATCTAGTTCTTTATATAAATCTTCGGCGGTTAGAGAGGAGGCAAAGAATGTTACCAATTTGCCAACATATTCCGGACATGTTTGACCAAACGCTTGCTGCATATCGTTAGCATGATCGGTGACGACTCCGGGTCGTAACTCTTTTTGGGTAAAATCTTTGTAGGCTGCAAGACCTAGTTCAGGTTTAAGAATAATAGTCAAAAGCGCTTTAATAATTGCTTTTAGGTTCAAAAAGCATTTACCTTCTTTAAAATGTTTAGCGGATACATCGGAACGATGCGTAAATCCTGCTTGCTCCACTTTTTTGGGAATATCCGTAAAAATAATTTTAGCTGCCTCCGAAGGTGAACATTCGTTAGCATCTGTTAGTAGTCTCATTACCTCATCTAAATATGAATGGTGAAATGTAATCTTACGGACGACTTGAAATTGTTTCTCTTTCTTTAGATCTGCCACGTGATCTGACAAAACTCCCCTGTCAGCAATCATTAACTCATAGCCAAATTCTTTTCCGGTACAATCAAATTCTTTTCTGGAACAATATAGAGCATAGACATGTCCACTACATCCTAAATGCGTAAGGAAGAGTCCTTGGTATCCATACAATGATTTGATGGCATCGGTTGCAACCTGTCTTGTAGAAGATTGATGACACATAATAAAAGGAACGGGTCTTTTAGGGGCATTAATAATCATAGAGTACACTGCAGGCGATCTATCCAGTGTTGCGATGATCGACTCGAAAGCAGCACAAACTTCTTCTGCTTTGAGACCAAACTTTGCATACCGACGCTGATCAAGATACCGTCTAAGATGCACTTTGAATATTTCTTCCGTTTGAGCAGGGGATCCGGTTGAAGCATATTGCACAATTTCAGTTGCCTTTTCTGGAAATTTTTCTGTTAATTTTTTGCTTCCCAAGATGTAAACGACACGGCGATAGCTCTCAGCCAGCTTGCTATCCAATCCCTTTTGAATAGGAGATTTTTCTGTTCTCAACATGTCCTTCATTTTTTCATCACCCGATCTTTCGGCAAAATGCATTGCATCTTGGCCAACAGACGTTTTAAGCGTGAGATCGGCTTTGAGATCCACCAACTTTTGAACAGTTGCATGTTGAGAATGGATTACAGCAGTGAGTATGGGTGACCGTCCATTCCCATCAACGATATTCACTGGAATATGACATTCTGTGATTAACTTCTCTAATTCAGTGGTAAAACCATACTTAGCCATGACATGCAAAGCAGTTTCCTGATTAGTTTTTTTCAGTTCTAAATATTTAATAAAATCGAGCAGATCTTGTATAATTTTTTTGGCATCTTTATGACATAAAGTTGCGATTAACGTTAATCGATTTCGCAATTTAGCGATTGGCATTGGCCGGTCTTTTGGATATTGATCTTCATCTTTTAAGTCATCACGAAGTGTTTTTAATAGAGCGATTAATGAATCAGAATTGGTAGTAAGTTCTTTTTCTTCTGCGGCTATTGCATGCTCTAACTCACAGATCGAAAAAAATGCCGCAGCGCGAGCAAGATATTTATTGTGTTCCAGATGATTTTTAATTTTTAGAATGTCTTCAGGAATGCTTATTTGAAAATGCATCAGTGAATTATTTTTAAGTACGCTAATCCGGATTAAAGATTCAGTCGTATATGTTTGAGCGAAACCCGCAGGAGTATAGGTTTGTGCAACACCAATATCTCCAAAATCGATACTTTGGAGAGTCTGTGTTCTTCGAATAAGATCATATAGTGCTACGACCACCTCTTCTGTTATGAGATTGCCGACAACAGCAGTTACTTTCAAGGATCTTACACAGGTATTTTCTTCTAATGCATCCAAAACAAGTTTCAGATTTTTGGGAGTAATAGGCTCCTTGAATTCGAGATGTTGTTCTAGAGTCGCATCATTCTCTGAAATGCGTTGGAGTAAATTAAATGAAAAAGCCACTTTTGCCTCGTTTATTTAATATTATAATTTTTTGAGGCAATAGTATAACATGTGGATATTAATTGAACAATAGGGCTAACTTATTGATAAATTTATTTAATTTTACGGCCAATTCGAAGGGTAATCACACTAATCCCGAGCAGCAGAATTCCAAATATAATCAGCGAAAGTGGCCAACCAATCGATACAGTAAAATATTTATTGGTGAAGTAGCCAATATAGGAGATCAGCGCAATCGCACCGGTAAAAAGCAACATGCGGCTACGAGCAAAGGTACTGAGATAAATACCAAAAATCGCTGCAGCCAGAAATAATGGCTCGTAAATTTTGCCTTGTACTATTGAAAAAAAGCCAAAATAGAACAATGCACTGCCTAGCAAATACCAAAAGGGCGTAATGCTGCGATGATGGGTTTCATTAATACCATAGCAAATTAAAACGAGTGATAAACCAATCGTGATTTGTGAATAATTTTCACTGGCATGCATATAATCAAATAAGTTTGCAAAAAATAATGCGCCAAATGCAATACTTAAAAATAATAACGAAGATCGGTTATATTTAACAAATGTGATAACTTGCTGAATCAGTAATGTTCCAAATACAAGCAGCGCTGCTAAGTGCCAATCTTTTCCATAAGCAAAATATTCATGAATGGTGACGAACATACCAATGGTTTCAAACAAAGCGGCCAACAGAAAAAAGGGTGCGAGAATTTTTTCATAACGTTTGTCATAGGATGCAGTCACAGCAAAAATAAAAAACGCAATACCCGTTCCTAAAGTAATAACGACACGTGAAAGACTATTCATAGCAACCCAATGCTGGCCGATATAAATGGAGATGCCAGATAAGACAAAAAGACCACCAAGAAAAGCAAAAAAACGCTTGATTGTGCTGCCTTTTTCTTCGGTTGCTGGAAATTTTTCCGTCGTTCTAATTTCATTTAAAGAAATCGAATATTTTTTCATAAGATAACGGATTTGTTCTAAAGCCTCTTTTCGGGTTTCCATTTTAATTTCCTTGCGAAATAATCCAGCCGATAAATTTAACGTCATAGAAAAGGATATTTCCAGTATTCAATGGTATTAAAATACTATAACCATTTTTGGAAATTGAAAGTTGTGGTTTGTAACTGCTATAAAATAATCCTGCAAAAAAATCACCACCATTATTTCGAAAATCATTAAATTGATAACCATCGGGCGAAACGGTAGCGGGATTTATAGTCAAATTAGCCAATTCAGGAATGGGAACAGGCGCAGCATATGAGGTCGCTTTCAGCGGAATCGCTGGCATCGAAACAGGAATTTCTTGCAGCACTCGGGATTTTACATTGAATCGATACACTTTTTGTTGATTGGATCGATCTGCGCAATAGTAGGAGGTGTCGCAACGATATTGCGCCTGAATTTTTCCGTTAACAATATCAAAGCGCAAACCAACTTGATTGTAGTTATTGCTGGTCATAAATAATAAATCATATTTTGGGGGATCAACGAAAAATCCAGGTATGATCGTCGCCAATGCAAAAAGCACCGTGACCAAAATGGGTAAAAGAATCCCTAAAACCAGCACAAAATTATCTTTCAGAAATTTTTTCATTCATTAATCCAGAATAGAGAGTGATACCGTTATTTTATCATATATAGGACTTAATTTGACGAAAAAGACGGAACCACAGAATGATGGCGAGACTCCCTATGCCTACTATAATGCCATACCAGACCCCTTTTCCACCCAAAGCCGTATGAAAAGCAAAGTAATAACAAGTACTGATACCCAGTAGCCAATAACAGGCAACACTCATCAACATTGGGAATAAAGTATCTTTTAATCCTCTTAACACACCATTAGCGATCGCTTGAATGGTATCAAAACACTGAAAAAACGCCGCAATAAATAAAAACGACGCAGCCAATTGTATCGTCGCTTGATGCTCACTTCTGCCCGATAAAAATAATTTGATAAAAAAGGTTGGAAACAAAATAAATAAGAACGCAACCGTAACCGAGACCATTAATCCCAATAAAAAATTCTGTACAATTATCATTTTTAAACGGGAATATTCTTTGGATCCCATAATGTGACTGACTTGCATGCCGCTCACAATTCCCAGCGCAAACGGAATCGAATATGCAAAAATCGCGCATTGCATAGCAATTTGATAAGATGCAAGCGCTTCAACACCAAAAAATGACATGATAATTGCGGCTGATAAAAACATCGCCGATTCCAACACAAATAGTGTGCCGCTCGGTAAACCAATAAATAACATGTCTCTGAATTGTGAAAAATTGAAATGAAAAAGATTGAATTTCAGGTATTTTTTTAATTCCGTGTTATTTAAGGTATAAGTCATAATGACAAAAAACTGAAACCACATCGCAACGGCGCCCGCGTAACCAATTCCGGCGACGCCTAATTTTGGTAAACCCCATTTGCCATAAATTAATAGATAATTCAGCACAAAATTCAGCGGCAGCGCGATGATGGTGGTAATCATCACGACTCTGGTCAGTGAAAATGCGGAAACAAATTCACGGAAAATTAAAAATAATAAATAACCAGGTAAACCAATACTTAATCCATGCAGTAATAGGATTGCGTTATCGAGCACTTCTTTATTTTCCGCGCGAATTAAAAGATAAGGTGCAAGCCAGATCACTATGACGCTTGGCACCGATAAGAATAATGCTAACCAAATACCGTGCAGTAAACTTTTTCTTATTTCATCATCATCTTTAGCTCCGCGGCCACGCGCGACAAAAACGCCGACTGAACTTAACGTTCCTAAACCAAAGACTAACGTCGTGATAAAAATCGAGGTCCCCAAAGCGCCCGCCGCCAAAGCCGAAGGCCCAATCCATCCCATCATCATGGTATCAATGAATTGCATCATTTTTTGCGACAGAAAAGCTGCAATTAAAGGCACAGCAATGGTTAATGTGGATTTGACTTCGTGGAGTTTGATCATGTTGCACCTTGTTTTATGTTAAAAAACTATACTAAATTACTACTTTTTTGTAAAATAAGATCTTGAACTATTTTTTAAGGCTGGATGCCAGCTAAAAGCATGCTGGCATGACACGAGGTGACAGCCACAATGATAAATCCCTATTTTGAATTAATTCGCTCAGTTTGGACCAATGGGAAACCTTGGCGGGGCGCGATCGTCGGTTATTATTGTGCTTATATTCTTGCACAAGGGTTTTTAAGCTTAGGGCCCTACGCATTTGGTCGCACGATTGATGTGTTACAAAATTTTTCACCCGGACGACTGCATGAAGTCATTTACTGGTTGACAGCAAGTGTTGCCGTTTTGCTGATATTTTGGTTATTCCATGGTCCGGCACGTGTTAAAGAACGTGATGTGGCCTTGAAAATTCAACAAGCCTTGCGCATTCGAATTTATGAACAGCTGACACATTTACCATTAAAATGGCATCAGGACCATCACTCTGGAAATATTATCAGTCGTGTTAATCGTGCTGCATTAGCTTTGTATCGATTCGCGGGCGATCAATTTGTTTATATTGAAACGATTATTAAATTTTTTGCCTCGACCTTCTTCCTGCTTTGGATTTCTTTTCCCGTTGGCATTTTAAGTTTGCTGTCTTGTTCTCTTGGCATCGCCACTGTTTTACTTTTCGATCGAAAATTAATTCCACTTTATGATAAACAAAATGAAATTGATAATCATGTTGGCGCCGTATTATTTGATTACATCAGCAATATGACAACCATTCTCACTTTGCGCTTGGGTGATTTAACTCGAACGAATTTATTTCAACGAATGCTCGCCATCTGGCCGTTTTATAGAAAAGACATTGTGTTAAATGAAGTGAAATGGTTCACGATGGGTATCATATTAACTACCCTGCAATCGATTATTTTAATTGGCTATATCGTTCATTCACTTGATCTGAAAGGTGCCGTCATGATCGGAATTGTGGTCATGATTTTTCGTTATCAATGGGATTTAAGTGATGTGTTTTTTAATTTTAGTGCGCATTATGGTGAGTTGGTTCGCATGAACACCGATGTGAATGGGTTAGCGCCCTTAGAAAATGACATTAAACGCTATGCGCATGCACCAAAGGACATTGCTGTGACTCATCACTGGCATCGCATCGACATTCAGGATTTAGATTTTTATCATGTGAATGATGTTGAGCGTAAAATAATCTTTAATCATCTGCAAATGACTGTTCAACGCGGAGAAAAAATTGCATTGATTGGCGAAAGCGGTGGCGGTAAAAGTACTTTGCTCAATATTATACGCGGTTTGTATTTGCCTGATCGAGTTCGTTTGAAAATTGATGATGACTCGTTTGATTCACTGGAACCGCTTCAAGCAATTACTACACTCATCCCACAAGATCCCGAAATTTTTGAAAATACCATTGAATTTAATATTACGATGGATGTGCCTGTAACAACCGAAGAAATCAATCGCGCAGTCAATCTTGCCGGATTTGCAAAAGTTTTGCAGGAATTACCGAAAGGACTTGCAACCGATATTCGAGAAAAAGGCTTGAATTTATCCGTCGGACAAAAACAACGTCTGGCGTTGGCACGCGGGCTTTTTGCTGCTCGATATAGTTCGATTATTTTAATGGATGAACCAACATCTAGCGTTGATCTTCCGACTGAAAAAGAAATTTTATCGGGAGTGATTGAAGCATTTCCCAATTCAGCAATTATCGTTTCATTGCATAGACTGCATCTTTTACCTAAATTTGATCGCGTCATTATGCTGGATCAAGGAAAGGTTGTGGCTTCCGGCCCCGTTACTGAATTATTAAATCAGCCAGGACCGGTGAAAACGTTTTGGGAAATGGGGCATCGTATAAAAGATTAACGAGGGGGTCTAGCAACCACTGATAAAGTTGGATCGTCTGGACTTTCCTCTAATCGATTTCCAGCATGCATAGAGCGTGTTAATGACTGAGGAAATTGAGCAGCATTTACAACAGCTGGCGCAATAGCCACGCCAGACGCAGGCGGCGCTGATAGTATTTTTCCGATAATACACGTTTGTCTATTATCGAATTTCAGCACAAGATCAAATTGCTCGCTATAAGATGGGTAATAATAATTTTCTATTAGCATCAGCAAAAATCTTCCAAAATACTCTCCAAGTAATGGAATAGGTGATGAGAGTACCTCTGCTAGTTTCGGAATGATGGATTCAGCCGGATCGTAGGTTAATTTGGATGCAAAACGTCGGGGCCATGAACCCCCAAAAACATTTGTCGTGGTACCGTTACTTTGCAGTTCCTGAATAATACTCGGCATAAAACAATGATCCAGAGTCGGATTCCAATCACCCACTACTGTGTCACACAGATATCGCGCATAAACCGGCTGCCCCTTTGAATTCAAACAACAAATTTCTATGTTCAATCCATAGGTCGTCAATTGTTGACTCGAAACTTCAGCACGACCTTCAGCGAGGCGAAAGATAACGACTTCTTTTTCACCTCGTAAATTTGCTGCTTTTAATTCCTCAGCTATTTCTGACCGGGACTTTGTGCTGAATGATTTTGATTCTTGAACAAATTGGTAGGAGCTATCGATGGCTTGGGCTAATGATACTTCGTGCGATTCGTGCAGCACATTCTCGCGATTTAGATATAAGAACATATGACAAAAATTAACAAAATCGATTTCTTGCTTTGGCGGGCGTACGTACATATCGAATAAATGATTAATGTGTTCTTCAGTGAGTTTTCGTAAATATCCACTGTCTTTAATACAGCCATTTTCTGTTAAATAATTCCAAATCGCTTTTACACAATCTTGCTTTCCTAAGGTTTGGGATATTAACCTTTCGTTCACTAATAACCAGGTAGTTGACGCTTTTAAATCAGGAACTGGTTGTATTTCTGTTGTCGGCTCTTTTTTTACTTGGGTTTTATCTATATTGTGTATCTTATGCCAAAGCAAAGCAGCTTCTCTGGTCGATTTTTCTAAATGCCGTTTTGCTTCAAACGTCGAATTATCGACAAAGGGTGTCGTATTCCCGTAACCTTTTTGTTGCATAAGGGAAATAGCTGTTTGAACAAACATTTCGGGGCCTGGGTTTACGTCGAGCTGTAAAGGTAATGGCCTCTTAAGACTACCAAACATAGAAGTACCTCATTGAAAGTATCTGATAATGATATATTGGAATTCTTAATATTTTCTTAAGAGAGAAAAAATTAGCTGCGATTGAATAATAATTGCACAATCATTCTATCCATCCTAAACGCTTACATCGTTCATCTAATAAATTAAGATATTTTTTTTGCATGGATTGAGATAAAAAACTTTTAGAGAGTAAACTTTTCCATTCAGGCAGCATGAGTTGAATTTCATTCAACACCTTATTGACGACCACGGGATTAATTTGTAAAAGCTGAATGCCAAAATAATCAATAAGATCCTGCTTTCTTAAATTATTTTTTCTGCCATTAATAGGCAATGCAATTTCTTCTTTCGTATTGGCTTGCACAATCGTCGTATTTAACAAATCATAGGATGGGGATAATGTAATGATTTTCTCACGCGTAATCAGAGAAAAATTTTTCAAATGCATGTCCTCGTTGCCAATTAAAAAATTAAACAGGGTTAATTTAAATAATTTAAGGGCTTCAATTTTTGGGAACGTGCAAAAATCAAGTATTTTGGCTACTTTTTCCATAGAACTTTTATATTTTGTGTCACGTGTTTCATGAGATAATTGTGCGAAATCTTCTACCGCTAATTTGTCTCGATGTCCTGTTCGATCAAATCGTTTGATAAAATAAGTCATACTTTTATCTTTCGAATAGACTAAACCATGGACCGGTACTTCTATTCCTATTGTTCCCGCCAATGTCATACTGATCGCTTCATTTTCTGGCAATTCTGGATAGTATTCACTTTGTGGTTTTAAAATATAATTCCCTTTTTGATCGACTATTTCAAAGTGTTGTTCTTTAATTTTCAATTTGGCACTTAACTTAATTTGCACGCCCTGAATGGACATTTTGCCAGCGCGAGCAATGGCTTCGGCTCGTTGTTCTGCCGCACTGAATGTTAGCGGTTTCAGTATGGATAATTGCGGTGAAAGTTGTTTTAGTCCGCGCAGTGAATATTGTTCTTTTTCACTAATTTTTTCATAAGTAATTGGACAATATTTCATACCATTTCCTCAACGGTCACAGCCCCTACTAAATCGTTGCCCACTTTTAATAATTGTCCAAATAAATCATTTTTATCGATTTTATATTTACGCAGCATCGCTTCCAGTTGAATACCTTCTGGTAACAATCCTTCAAAAAAGGGAGGAAATTGATTAAATTCATATTCCGCATTTTTTATTGGCATCGTCAATGAAACAGGTGCACCGTGATATTCAGACTGATAGGTAAAACGGAATTGACCCGAAACTTTTTCTTCCAATATTCCGGCAAAAATATCATTAACGAATATGCGTGCTTTTCTCATTATTCAGTGCCCGGTAGTTGTTCGAACGGCGTTTCAAAACGAAGATGAATATTTAATACATCGAATACTTTTAATAATGTATCGAGTTGTACGGTTGGTTTTCCTTTTTCGATATCAAACACAGCGGTTTTGCCAATTCCTGCAAGCTCTGCCAACTGTTCTTGAGACAGTCCGCTTTGTTTACGAAAATAGCGCACCATTTTAGCGATTTCGTTGGAAGTCATTTTACCACCAGTTATTTGTTCTATAATACTGTTATAGCAGTAAAAATCAATAAAATAAATACTTTTTTAACAAATTTTTAAATAAAATTTATGTTTTTACTGTTATAACAGTAAGTTATATCATTTATTGACTGTTTTCAGCAAAATTTTAAATATAATTAAGATATTTACTGCTATAGCAGTAAAACGGGGCATCACATAAAGGATTAACACAATGGTTTAGGATTTATTCTTTTGGAACACCTAACGTAGCTAAATCATGTTTATCTAACGTTTCTTTTTCAAGTAATATTTTGGCCCCTTGGTCGAGATATTTTTTATTTTTTTTGATAATAGTGATGGCCTTATCAAATGCGGATTGGACAATTTTACGAATAGCTTCATCGATTTCTTCTGCAGTTTTTTCGCTAAAATCACGTGAAAATTTTAAAACCGGGATAAAAGCCCGACGATCGGCTTCATAAGCGATGTGTCCAAGCGATTCTTGCATCCCGTAACGCATCACCATATCACGAGCGAGATCCGTTACTTTAAGCAAGTCATCGACGGCTCCCGTAGAATACTCCCCGAATACGGCTAATTCAGCAGCTCGACCGCCGAGCATGACAGCCAACTTCGTTTCCAGTTCATGGTGAGTGATAATCGAACGATCGTTTTTTGGGAGTTGCATAGTAAAACCCAACATGCTGGCACCACGTTGTATGATGGACACTTTGGTTACAGGGTCCGCTCCCGGCAATGCCAAGGCGACAACCGTATGACCCATCTCATGATAGGCAGTAATCCGACGTTCTTCTGGATTAATTAAACGGTTTCTTCTTTCTAGACCTGCGACAACACGTTCGACCGCATCAATGAAATCTTTCATCTCAACTTGTTCTGCATTACGGCGTGTAGCAAGTAATGCTGCCTCATTTACCAGTGTCGCCAAATCAGCACCGGTAAATCCGGGAGTCATTGCAGCAATTTCTGTGAGATCAATATTTCCTGAATGAATTTTCTTTATATATAAATTTAAAATTTGAAGACGCCCTTTTTTATCAGGTTTATCAACGAGCACTTGCCGATCAAATCGACCTGCGCGCAGCAAGGCTGAATCAAGAATTTCAGGACGATTCGTGGCGGCAAGAATAATGACATCGGTATTCACATCAAAACCATCCATTTCAGATAAGAGTTGATTCAACGTTTGTTCTTTTTCATCATTGCCACGGAAGGAATAATCGCGTTGTCGGCCCAGTGCATCTAATTCATCAATAAAAATAATGCAAGGGGCGACTGCATGAGCTTGTCGAAAAAGATCACGCACTCGCGCAGCACCGACGCCAACAAAGAGTTCCACAAATTCTGAACCATTGATGGAAATAAAAGGGACTTTTGCTTCGCCAGCGATCGCTCTTGCCAGCAATGTTTTTCCAGTACCAGGGGGTCCTATCAAAAGCACGCCTTTGGGGGCACGCGCACCCAATCGTCGGTAGTACTTAGAATTTTTTAAAAAATCGACAATTTCAAGCGATTCAATTTTGGCTTCATCAATGCCCGCTACATCTTTAAAAGTAATACCTGTATGTTTTTCGGTGTAGACTTTCCCTTTGCTTTTTCCTATATCAGTCACTTTCTCTGATACTTTCATTCGAGACAATAAAAAAGTAAAAAGGAGAAAAAAAATAACTCCAGGAAAAATCCAAATGCCGAATAAGGTTTTAATCGTATCCCATAAATTATTTTTCGGTTCGCCAGAAAAAACAATTTTTTCATTTTCGAGTGCTTGAATCAAATTCGGATCATTTACAACCGATGTGGTGATTCGTTGTTGGTTAGGTGGCAATCGAGATAAATCATCAAGTTGTTCTTTTGTAAGGACATTACTGGAATCGGCGGCAGGTTTTATTGTCGAAATAATTTCATTGTCTTTGAGGGTAACCGTACTCAACATATTTGATTTCAACAGATTTTGAAATTCGTCGTAAGATACCCTAACCGCTTTTGGCGCTAAAAAAAGATAGACTACCCACATGACAATCAAAAAGAGTAAAATGAATTTAAACACTTTTCTGAGTGCTTTTTTCAAAAGAGTGATTCCTTATTGATGTCAATCCCTTCTCAACTTTATTATCGCATTTTAAATTTTGTTTAAGTTAAAAATACCATTAGTGCCGAATCGTTCATGGACAATAAAGAAACAGATTTTAATGATTGGTCTAATAGTAAACTAAAGCGATAGCAAATCAGACTAAATTGAAAAATTTTCTTTCTAAATCAATTAAAATGACAATATAGCCAGTGTGGATTTGATTTCACTAGGTAGTTTATGACTAATAAATTACAAATTTTGATTATTAGTAATCATACGGATGACATTAAACGGATTCAGACCATTCTGTCATCGCAGAAAATCATTAAATTTAATCTGATTAGCGCAAAAACCCTTAATATCGGTCTTAAAATAATTAAAAAACGTAAAATCGATATCATTCTATTCGACCTCGAACCAAAAAATCGCAAAGACTTTTACACCCTCAAAAAAAACAATCATGGTATCCCGATTATCATCTTGAGCGATATCGCAAATGAAAATAATGCGAGATCCTTCAGTAAAGGAGCTCAAGATTATTTTATTAAAAACGTGATAAATAATAGGAATTTATTACGATCGATTCGTCATGCCATAGAAAGAAATACGCTATTTGAAAAATTAAGAAATTATGAGGCAATCGTTGACAATGCACAAGAAGCCATTTATCGAAACAATTTAAATAAAATCGTCCAGACTTGGAATACAAGTGCGGAAAAAATATTTGGTTATAAGGCTAATGAAATAGTCGGTCAATCCATTTTAAAAGTGGTTCCTAAAAACTTACAACCGCTAAATATTAAAATATTTAACAAAGTAAATAAAGGAGAACATATCAAGGAATTGGTGACAAAACGAAAGAGAAAAGATGGTTCTATTATTGATGTTTCACTGAGTGCAGCTCCTATTTTAAGTGAAAATAAGGTATCTGGTCTTGCCGTTATTGCTAGAGATATTACTAATCAAAAATTATTAGAACGCGAGCAAATCATTCAATATAAAATTGGTAATATATTAAATGAAGAAAACGATATTCATGTTGCAATGAAACTAATTCTAAAAACACTTTGTGATTTACTAGAATGGCAAGGAGGCGAAGCATGGGTAATCAATCAATCTAGAACGGATTTGCAATTTTCGTCTATCTATTTTATTAATAAACAATATTACAAAATGAAAGAATTTAAGAATAATAGATTTTTTGGAACAAAAATAGGCATTCAAGGACATATTTTTACTAAAAAGAAATCGTATTGGACTTCCGATTTACGTACGGATAAATTTGTTTTCAGAAAATCATTATTTAATAAATTAAATTTTAAAACAATTATCGGTTTTCCTATCATTTTTCAAAAAAACGTGTTTGGCGCATTACTTTTATTTCATAATCAAAAACTTCAACCTGATAAAAATATATTGAAATTATTAACTCTTATAGGAAAACAAATTGGAATTTTTATTAATCGAAAACAATTAGAAAAAGAAGAAGAAGCACTTAATGAACAAATACGATTAAAAAATAAAGACCTGGAACATCAAGCTCTCTTATTGCACGAAGCAGATCAAACCAAAAATATGTTCTTAATGAATATGTCCCATGAAATACGTACCCCCTTAAATGGGATAATTGGTTTTGCAGAACTGATGTCTGCGGGGATGGGTGAACCCATCTCCGCAACCCAAAAAGAATTTTTAAATGAAATTTTAAAAAGTGCACGTCATCTTTTACATTTATTATCTGATATCATTGATTTGACTAAAGTTGAAGCGGGTAAAATTGAATTTCATCCTGTACCTACTAATTTGATACAACTGGTATCAGAGGTAAATAATGCTTTAGGTTTCAACATCTCTGAAAAAAAATTATTATTAAATGTGCAGATTCACTCATCGCTTTACAATATTGTTATTGATCCCGACAAAATTAAAAATATTCTTTTTAATTATCTTTCTAATGCGATTAAATTTACCCCTAAAGGCGGCAAAATCATCATTTCTATTCAACCTGAAGGTCGAAAGAACTTCCGTATTCAAGTGTCAGATACGGGAATAGGAATTAAAAAAGAGGATATTACAACCCTTTTTGAGCCTTTTAGACAGTTAGATTTTGGAGAATCAAAAAAATATCAAGGAATTGGTTTAGGGCTTGCATTAACACGTCATATTACAGAACTAATGGGTGGAACAGTCGGAGTAACTAGTCAACTGGGCAAGGGCAGCACCTTTTTTGTAATACTGCCTTTGATTCGGATTAAACGGGACTGATAATGCGATTTGTTAGAAACCCCATTTATTGGTTGATTAACCAAATTTATAAAATGCCTCCACCGCATATGACTGAGCATTATTACTTGTGGTAATTCCGCTAAAATTGGTAAAAGAACTAACATTAGAAAAATCATGACGCGCTTCACCGCGAATTTCAAAATTTTTGATTATCATATATCCTAACGATAAAGTGGCTTCTTTCCAGGCTTGTCTCACACCCGTGCGAAATCCGTTTTGATCATTAAAATATTCTCCGCGTAATGAAGTTTGCCAACAATCATTAAATTTATAATTGAGATAACCTGCGATACCTTGCCAAACTGCTCTATTATTGGTGCCATTCGGTAATGCAGCCAGGGTTTGCCAGCCATAATCATAATTTGCGATAAAAGTTAATTTTTGAGTGAGATTAAAAGTCCCGATTAAATCAATTAGAGTACGCCATCCTTCGGGTCCCGTTGCAGTCATAGGGGTTGCACGCTCTTGGCCAGTATAAACAGTTGGCGAAAAAGAAAAAAATGAATTCATGGTATAACTTGCATTTAATTCAACGGTTTTATCGCGACTCCAATCACGAATATTGTCCCAACCATTATTGAGACCTGCTATGAGCGTGAGCTTGTCATTTGCGACATAAGTTCCACGAAGTCCCAAAACCGTAAACGGTTCTGCGTAACCATACAAAATAGATCGTGAGAAATTGGTATCTTGGGTTGGAAAAAGCGCTTCGGAACCGGCTAACTCGACAAATCGTCCGCCGCTCAGGGTGAATTTATTTTTGGTATATTGCAAAAAACCTTGTGGGGCATCAATACTCGCCGTTTGCGAATCAAATTCTGTAATTGGTTTGAATCCATAAGGCGCGAAAATATTGGTATCATATCCCATGATGGGATTCAGCAAACCACCGAATCCTTGTGCTGGCTGATAAGCAAAGGTTATCGCGGCTTGATGCAGGGTAAAACCATTTTGTTGATTATCAAAAACACGATCAAAAGATCCGCTAGTAAAAAAGTTTTGTTGTAAATTATTATAGGAACCATCAACATAACCCGAAATTTTTAAATCAGAAGAATCAGCGAAAGCACTGTTGGCAATCAATAATAGCAGCATAACAATAAGACAATAAATTTTACGCATCATTTGTTAATCCTTTAACGGTAAAGTAAATTTGATCGCCGCACCACCTTCCATGCGATTTTCAGCCCAAATTTTTCCGCCGTGCGCCTCGACGATGGCACGACAAATTGCCAAACCCAATCCTAAGCCTCTTTCCGTGGTAATTTTTCGTCCTCGGTAATATTTTTCGAAAAGTTTGTTAATTTCATCTTGGACAATTCCGGGCCCTTCATCTTCGATACTGATAAGGACATCGTTTTTTTCTAAAGAAACCGAAATAGTAATCGGGGTTTCAGGAGGAGAAAATTTTACGGCATTGTCTATCAAGTTAATTAATACTTCTTGTAATAAAATACTATCAACCGGAATAAGAGGTAAATCATCTGTTATGTTGATATTAACTTTTCTTTTAGCTAATTTTTTACTGGATGTTTTAACAACTAGGGTAATAATATTTTTTAAGGAATCAGGTTTTTTTTGTAACTCAATGGAACCCGTTTCGAGGTAAGTCATTTGCAAAAGATTATTGATCAACCTACTGTGCTGTTCTAATTCAAAATAAATATCTTCACCCAGTTTTTTAATTTGTTTGGGAGTTAACTCATTTGCCATTTCGATCAAGGTGGTAACGTCTCCTAGCACCGCAACCAGAGGAGTATGTAAATCATGGGCAACATTTTGTAATAATTGATTTTGGACCCGATTGGTCTCTAATTTTAATTCTTTTTTCTGAGCTTTTTCTTGAATTTTATCGACTTCCATGGCGAGCGCAATTTGATTAGCAGAAGCTTCTAACAGATACATTTGATCTGGCGTAAATAAGCGCTCTGTGTTAGGAACGAGACGCAAAACGCCTATCGTTTTTTGTGATGCAATCAAGGGAACATATAAAGCCTCGGAAAAAGATAAGGTGTCGGTGCCGTGTCCTGCTATTTTTCCTAATTCATAAACCCATTTTGCAACTCCTTCTTCTTTACTATTCAGTTCATTATTTTTATTCTTTCCTTGAAAAACAAGACGGTCGCCTTTTGGTAGGAGTGCAGAAACCTGACAATCAAACATATCGCCAATATAATGAGTGCCAAAATCAAGAATTTTATCCATCCCTCGCGTGCTCGCTAATTGTCGACTCAGCATGTGTAAAGCAGCTGTTTGACGTTCAGCAAAACGAGCGGATTCGGCCTGCTTGCGGACGCGAATGGTTAAATGACCGATGATGAAGGAAACTAACAGCATCACTATTAAAGTAAAAAAATATTGAATATCGGAGATCGCAAAACTATAAAATGGAAAAATAAAGAAAAAATCATACGCTAGCACGCTTAACACACAAGTCAGAAATGCCGGTCCCGGTTCGCCTAATAATGCTACAATCGCAACGCCCAATAAATAAACCATAATTAGCGTGCTGGCGCTTAAAAAAGGAAACAACAAAAAATTTAATCCAGTAGCCAGCGCAACGACGGATAGACTGATAAAATACTTTTTCCAATGGAAAGATGAAATATTTTTGTCTTTAGATGTGGGTGGCATTAAAGTGGATTCACCTGTCATGATGTAAACATCAATTTCGCCACTATGCCGAACGATTTCATCCGCTAAGTTACGAAAAAACAAACCTCGAAATCGAGTTTTGATATTTTTCCAGACCATAATCTGTGTCACATTTTGTTCTCGAGCAAAATTCATGATTTCTTTTACAATATCGGATCCCGTTAAAACACGCGTTGATGCGCCTAACTGTTCCGCAAAATGGAGATTTTGAATTGCGCTATTTTTTGCAGACTCAGAGGATTGAGTTTTGGGTGTATCTACAAAAACAGCGAGCCAATCAATTTGTAAATTGGTAGCCAAACGACGCGCGGCGCGAATCAATTTCCTGGATTCAGGACCAGGCCCGACACAGACCAGAATTTTTTCTTTGGTAGGCCAAATATGCTTAATGCCCTGCCCTTGCCGGTATAATAAAACTTGCGTCCCAACTTGTTCAGCGACCGTACGCAAGGCTAACTCGCGGAGCGCTATCAAATTTCCTTTTTTAAAAAAATTAACGGCAGCCAATTCGGCTTGCTCAGGAATATAGACTTTTCCTTCTTGTAACCGTTTTAATAATTCTTCGGGCGGAATATCCACCAATTCCAGCGTGTCCGCAAACTCAATCATTGAATCTGGAACGGTTTCTTTAATCGGCGCATGAATAATGTGGGATATATCATCATTAAGGCTTTCGATATGTTGAACATTTAACGTCGTATAAACATTAATACCGCGATCGAGTAATTCTTTAATGTCCTGCCATCGCTTTTTATGCGTCATACCGGGCGCATTGGTATGCGCCATTTCATCAATTAATATTAAATTCGGATTTCTTTTTAATGCAGCATCGAGATCAAATTCGTGTAATTCTTTGCCATGATAAGGAATAATTTTTTTCGGAATAACTTCAAGATGATGCAATACTTTTTCAACTTCTTTGCGTCCGTGGGATTCAACAACTCCGATTACAACATCTGTTCCTTTTAAATTTTCCTGTATCGCATCATGTAACATTTCGTAAGTTTTGCCAACACCAGGGGCCGCGCCCAAATAAATTTTTAATTTGCCACGGCGTTTTTTTTGCTCCTCTTCTTCCGCGCGTTTTAATAATTTTTCTGGATCCGGTCTGGTATCAGACATAGTTTCCCTTAAGAAGATGATCCATAATGTTTATTAAGTTCCAGATTAACTTCAAGTACATTTACAAATTTTTCCCCCGCCAAACCGCCGAATGGGGAAGCGGTATTTTCCTGTAAAATTTGTTCGATTTCTTTGCGGACATCATCAGGATTTCGCTTTAAAGTGCTTGCCCATTTCGCAGCAACGCGATCGAGTTGGTATTCAGCATTTTGTAATGAAATATCCGGATCAAGGCCAGAGGCCGACGTTGTCACGAAATCTCCCGGGATATCCTGTAATTGAACATCAGGATGATCTTGCTGCCACATTTCGAAAAATATCGCCGGGACATCATTGTTGGTAAAGGTTGGAAGTTTTTTCTTATGCAGTGCTTCCCATTGCAGGACAATATGCGGCTTTCCTTGAAATTTATCCTGCCGATACCATTTTAGAATATCGGGCGCAACCGATTGCCCATTCTGATATTTCGCGATGGGTCCAATCATCCGTGCAACTCGATCGCGTAAAGCATAATTAGAAGCCGCTAATGCCGAAGAAGTGGATGCGCTAGCATCATAAGAAGCCGCCGAAGGACGCGGCTGAAAATATTCATCTTTTGTAAACGGTTGTGCAATTAATTTTGAGCCTACGGGTTTATTTTTAGAATCATAAATAATGCTGCCATTGGCCTGAAAGGGAAAAAGCGTTTGCCCTACGAACCATAATGCAAGCGGATAGATTACACAGGTGATGATCACTAACGATGTTAGTAAAAAAATACTTTTGGAAAGCGTCCTAACAAACATAAAACTTTCTCCGTGCAATCTCAGTTCACTAAATATAAAGCGACCATTATCATATCAATCAATTTGATACCAACAAAAGGTACAATGACCCCGCCTAATCCCCATATTAATAAATTTCGCCGTAAAAGCGCATCTGCACCCAGCGGACGATATTTCAAGCCAACCAGTGCGATAGGAATTAACGCAGGAATGATGAGTGCATTAAAAATTACTGCAGACAAAATAGCGGATGTCGGTGAATGTAAATGCATAATGTCGATCACACCTAACCAAGGAAGCGTGCTGGCAAATAATGCCGGAATAATCGCAAAATATTTTGCAACATCATTCGCAATGGAAAAAGTCGTTAACGCACCGCGAGTAATTAATAACTGTTTTCCCACTTCAACCACTTCGATTAATTTAGTGGGGTCGCTATCAAGATCAACCATGTTTGCAGCTTCTTTTGCCGCTTCCGTTCCAGCATTCATCGCCATCGCAACATCGGCTTGGGCGAGTGCCGGTGCGTCATTCGTGCCATCTCCCATCATGGCTACCAATTTGCCTTCGGCTTGTTGTTTGCGAATATAATCCAGTTTCATCGCAGGGGTGGCTTCCGCGAGATAATCATCGACACCTGCTTGTGCTGCGATCGCAGCCGCAGTTCGTGGATTATCACCGGTGATCATCACTGTGCGTAAACCCATTCTGCGAAGACGCGCAAAGCGCTCATGAATTAAGGGTTTTAAAATATCTTCCAACACGACTAATCCTACAATTTTATTTCCATCAGCAATCACTAAGGGTGTCGAACCTTTTGTTGCAATGCTTTCAACTCTGGAATCTAAATCGTTAGGAATCGTTCCCCCTTTTTCTTTCACAAATTTAATAATGGCATCCGGTGCACCTTTCCTGATTTGTCTGCCATCTTTCATATCAATCCCACTCATACGAGTGTTCGCCGAAAAGGGAATCGATGTTGTCCCGTCCGGCAATGTCATTTCTTTTAAAAATCGATTTTCATAAAGCCGGATAATACTTTTGCCTTCCGGTGTCGTATCAGAAACGGAAGCCTGTGCTGCCATCACTGCAACATCTCCAATCTGATAATTTCCAGTGGGTATAAATTCCGTCGCATTACGATTACCTAACGTAATCGTTCCTGTTTTATCAAGGAGAACAATATCCACATCTCCCGCCAATTCAACTGCCTTGCCACTGTTGGCAAGAATATTGGCTTGCAACGCACGATCCATCCCAGCAATTCCAATTGCTGCCAATAAGGCGCCGATGGTCGTTGGAATAAGACAAACAAGCAGTGCAATTAACGTCGGCACATCCGTACCAAGACTTTTTAAGGGTGTCGTTAATCCGAGATAACTCGTAATATATTGCTCGACATTGTATGAAATGGGCCACAGTGGAACGACCACAATCAAAAAAATCAGGGTAAAAGCCGATAAAACCAGGGTCAGTGCAATTTCATTCGGGCTGCGCTGACGTATTGCACCTTCAACGAGTGCGATCATTCTATCGAGAAACGAATCCCCTTTGGCGCCAGTAATGGCCACGACAATACGATCGGATAAAACACGCGTGCCGCCTGTTACTCCCGAACGATCACCACCTGCTTCGCGGATCACGGGTGCAGATTCCCCTGTCACAGCGGATTCATCGACGTAAGCAACACCTTCAATTATTTCGCCATCGCCAGGAATAATTTGTTGTGCTGTCACAACGACTTTATCACCTCGTTTTAAATCAGCGGATGAAACTTCTTCGGTTTTTCCTGCATTTTTTAAACGATAGGCAATCGTCTCTTTGCGCGTTTTTCGTAGTGAATCCGCTTGAGCTTTACCGCGCGCTTCAGCGAGAGCGGTTGCAAAATTGGCAAATAAAACCGTTAAAAAAAGCCAAATATCCAATGCTACAAAATAAGATAAAGGAACCTGCGTTGTTTTTTCACCCCATATCATTTGCAAGATATAGAGAAAAATGAGTATAGAACCGACCAGAACCACAAACATCACAGGATTTTTCCACTGAATATCAGGGCGAAGCATGATAAATGCATTTTTTAAAGCAGGAATCGCCGTTTCTTTTTCAAATAAATCTCGACGTTTGTGTCGTCTCTCAAATTGTGGTTTCTGATCAACTGATAGATTCATGTAAATTCCCTTAAATTTTGCTTATCCGCCAAATGGAATTGGGCCAAAGTTTTCTGCGACGGGACCCAACACTGCAACCGGCAAAAACAATAATGCACCCACTATGATAATTGTTCCAAGCAAGAGAACACCAAACGTAAAAGTATCGACTCGCAAGGTTCCCATGCCATAAGGACTGGATTTTTTCCGACCGAGATAATCCGCCATCGCAACCATTGCAATAATCGGAAGAAACCGACTGAAAATCATGACTAATCCCGCTGCAATATCCCAATAAATCGCCTCAGGTGCAGGATTGGGATTGTTCCAAAATCCATAAGTCACGCCTAACCCATCAAATGCTGAACCATTATTAGCGGAGGCCGACGAAAACTGATAAAGCATTTGTGAAAGTCCATGCGCGGCAGGATTACTAATCGCATTCATCCCCCAACTCGTTGCTGCAAAAAGGCCTACCGGCAGCAAAATCATCAACGGATGGACTAATAAACCAATGATGGCCAGTTTGACTTCTCGACTACCAATTTTTTTCCCAAGATATTCCGGTGTGCGTCCGACCATCATGCCCGCAAGAAAAATGCCGATGATCACAAACATCAGCATATTGATCATGCCTACGCCTTTTCCACCAAATATGCAATTTAACCACATCCCGACCATCGGCGATAAAGCAGCGAGCGGGTTTAAACTGTCGGATTCTGCATTCACTGCACCGCAAGTCACATCGGTCGTTAACGCAGCAAAAGTCGCGCCGGCTGAGGTACCAAAACGCATTTCTTTTCCTTCCAAATTTCCCAAGTGTTGATCGACCGGCAATGCTGAAATCGCAGGCACTGAAATGTCCATTTTTCCGTTTGGAAAGGCAGGATTAGCAATGGAAAACGTTTTGGCCAGATGTGCTGTCAATCCAGGATTCGGTTTTAACGTATCAAAATAAACCGACCAAATGATCGTTCCTATCGTCAAAATTAGCATCACGAGATAAATAACAATGCTATGCCTTATTTTTCCCAACATGCGGCCATACATAAGCACTAATGCAAACGGAAAAATCATCATCGCTAGCGTATCAAAAAAATTGGAAACAGCTGTTGGATTTTCATAGGGATGCGCAGAATTCATTCCATAAAATCCGCCACCATTGGTTCCTAACATTTTCATGGACTCAAATGCAGCAACGGGACCTACCACGATGGTTTGTGGTTTTGCTTCGCCTTTATCGGTGGTTCCCATCGCGCCTTGTTCAAGCGTAGTCACTTGATAAGAACTTTTGAATGTCATCGGACTGCCCTGTTGCATGAAAATCAATGCGAAAACAAAAGCAAAAGGTAGAAACAGATAAATCACAACCCGCCACATATCGACAAAGAAATTTCCCATCGAATCATCACTGCGCAATGCACGAATGATTGCGGTTAATGCACATAATCCAATCGCAGCGGAAATAAAAAGATTGGTGATCCCAAAAAAAATCTGACTGAAATTCGACAAATGTTGATCGCCGGAATAGTGTTGCAAATCAGTATTTGTCATGAAAGACGCAACACTATTAAAAATCGCACTGGGCGCTAATAAGGTTTTACCATCTGGATTTAATGGCATCCAGGGTTGTAATGCTAATACCAAATAACTAAATACAAAAAGAAGCGTATTAAAAATCAAAAGTGAAGCCATATACTGCTTCCAAGTTTGAGCACCGCTATCTAATCGTGTTTCGAACCAACCCATTACGGGCAACGGTTTATATTTACCATCCATGATCCAGGATAAATAACTGCTTAATGGAATGGATATTAATGCGGCGGTCAAAAGCAAAGCGAAAGGCAGCAACCAAACTTGAATAAACACTTATCAAACTCCTTCTGATAAAACGTTAAACAGAATAGTTTAAAACCATTCTGGTCGGACCAGACTTATCACTAAATAGATAAATATGAAGGCGACTAATACGGCAGTTAAATAGATCATTGGCCTCACCTATTAAATTTTGTCACACGCTTCAATAAATAGATAGCATATCCACATGGCAACAATTCCGAGCAGAAACATTGCAGGCAGCCAAATATAAAGATTCATTCAAAGTTCCTTTCTGATAAGGTGGTTACGACACTCTATTATTCAATCACAAGTGAATGGGCAATGCCAGAGTGAAATGCATTTTACACATCACGCGATTCGGGGAGATTACTTCAGAATACCGTTTGCTAAAATATCGCTAAAATTATATTTAGGATTCCATCCAAGAAATTCTCTTGCTTTTTTATTATCATATACACGACTTAGACTAGGAAACATTTTCCAGCCCATTTTATCAAAGATTTCTTTGTACGCTGGGTAATACTTTTTTAAAGTAGCCGGTGCATTCCATATTAACTCAGCACAATCTGATTCTTTAAAGGGTGTTGTTGCAGTTATTATGAATTTATCAAAACCTATATCTGATGCACGTTCAAGGGCTTGTTCATGAGCAGTTACAACATCTGCGATGTTTACCCTTCGATGAAGATATTCTATAACTTTAATATTTTCTTCAGAAAATCCAGAGATCATGTTATTTATGTCTTTTTCTTTGGGGAAAAATCGAGAAGTTCTCAAAATTATAATATTCAAACCCGTTTCTTGGTGCGCAAGTTGACAAAGATTTTCACCAGCAAACTTTGTCACACCATAAATATTTTTTGGAATTGGACTCAAATTCTCGTTGATCCAAACAGCTGGCTCTTCATCCCCAGGTGAGAGTGCGTGACCAAAAACACTTGTCGTGCTCGTAAAAATAAATGATTTAATTTTATTTTTTATTGCGGTTTCTAACAGATTTTGGGTTCCAGTTATGTTCACATCGATGAATTGTTGTTTTGAGTGAGTATTTATATGTGGTTTATGGAGTGCCGCCGAATGAATAACAATATCTGAACCAGTAATCACTTTCTCGATTAAATTCCTGTCCGTGACAGAGCCCACAATGGTTGTTTCGTTTGATTCTACAATATCAATTCCTATTACATCATACCGCTGTTCTCTAAAGTGTTTAACTAGAGCCTTGCCAAGATAACCTGAACTGCCGGTAATCACTATTCTCATTGTTTCTTTAAAATACTTACCCATGCGACAGTCTCCATGCTATTCAAGTTTTCCAAAAACATCATGAAAATGCAAATTACTTAATGTTAAATTTACTATAAATCAAAGTTGTGGAATAAACTTTAAAGCCGATTTTTTTATACAAATTAAAGGCTTCTTTAGATGAGTCTAAGTAGCAATGTTTAAATCCAATATCTTTGGCAATTTGCATCATGTGCAATGTTAAAGTTGTACCAAGGCCGCGGTTTTTGAAAGCGGTTTTAGTTGCGACATTATGTATCATGACAGAGTCATCTGATAAAAATAAGGTCCCTGCTGCTGCAAGCTGATCTTTATAATATGCAATGAAATGTCGCAGCTTCTGTTCGCCTTTATTTAAAATATCTGCATTGAGCTTACGATAACTATCGTCTTCTTCTTTTGCCTGAAAACCTTCATTTATAGGGTGTATCCAAGCTTTTAAACTATCAGTTTTTCCAGCTTCTTCGATTCTAATAAAGTCAGATATCCTATTTGGCAACGGGTTTAGTAAATTATAATACATCGCTGGCGCTTCTTCGATTAAAGTAAAGCCTTGTTGTATTAAATCATTTTCGCTAGAAGCTGGGAAAATAAACCATGCCCATGGCACTTTGTAGCTATTAAAGAAAATACTAGCAGTGTTTAATAATTCAGTACTATTTGTTCTTTCTGAACGATTATCAAATAGCACATTTAAAAAAAGCGAGTTAATTCCTGTAACAAAAGCAATCGCTTGAAAGAAATTCTTCTTATCAATTGCTAAAGTATTATAAAAATTAATAATTGCATTCACCCCTCTTTGTGTGATTTCTTTATCCTTAATTTCCAGGGTTATTTTCTTCATTACAAAACCTATTTTTCCATCTTTAAAGAGGAACTTTTTTTAGGAGGCAGCCAAATCATCCAGAGCATCACCCGTCACTCTAAAAACCGTCCACTCATCCATGGGTTTTGCCCCCAGTTTTTTATAAAATTTGATTGCATTTTCATTCCAATCCAGTACCCACCATTCCAGTCTTCCGCAGTCTCGTTCTTTAGCAAGCTTCGCAAGATATCTCAACAATTGCTCGCCTATACCCTGGCCTCGTGCTTCGGGCTTTACATATAAATCTTCAAGATAAATCCCGGGTTTGCCTAAAAACGTCGAAAAATTATGAAAAAATAGGGCAAAACTCACGGGTTTACCATTCCAATAGCCAATCACGACTTCGGCATAGGCTTTAGGACCAAATAAGGTTTTTTTTAATTGTGCTTCGGTGGCAACGACTTCGTGTCTTAATTTTTCAAATTCAGCTAACTCTTTGATTAGACCAAGAATGAATGGTACATCATTTACCGTTGCGGGTTTAATTTCAAGCGCTTGCATTATTATTTTCCTTATATATTGACATATCGAAAAATCCCGATATAATAGACTGATGGATATTATAACCGTTTTAAAAGCCTTATCAAATGACAAACGACTCAAAATTCTCCAATGGTTAAAAGAACCTAAAAAGAATTTTAAATCGACTCATTGCGATATTGAGAAAGATGGCGTTTGCGTCGGTCTTATTGAAGATAAAATTGGTCTGTCTCAGTCCACTGTCTCTCAATATTTGATGTTGTTGCAGCAGGCAGGCTTGATCACAACCTCCCGAAAAGGCCAATGGACATTTTGCAGACGTAACGAGAAAACCATCAAGGAATTGATCAAAACACTTGAAAAATTGTAAAAAAATTTAATTTATATATCGATGTTTTGCAATATATAAATATAAGAGAGGTCTACATGCACCACGAATTAATTAACAAAAATGAAAATTTAACTAACTTCTACTCCGTTGATGAAATGATTCATTCGATCGAAACCTGGTTGGTTTCCGGCAAACTGGATCCCACAATATTGTCAGAAAATTTCCAATTTCATTCACCTTTCTGGCAGAATGCAACTAAAAATGAATTTATTGCAACCTTCGAAGATCCAAAAGCCTACATTGACACAGCATTATCTAAAATAACTCATTTTGATCCCATTATTCCCCTGAAAAGTTTGGATGGAAACCATTTTGCCATCATTCTTCAATATCACACTCAAAATGGCAATCATGTGTACGAAACAGTACTTGGCACGTTAGAAAAGGGATTATTACTTGAACTGAGATCCATTTACGATTTAAATGAAACAAAAAAATCACTAGAAATCAACTAACATCAAAACGAGAAAATATGAAAGACATTCTACTTAAAGAATATAAATTAAATAATATGCTAATTTTAAAAAATCGGATCGTTATGGCACCCATGACACGCGCCAAGGCGACAGATGAACTTGTTCCAACCGATGCAATGGTTGAATATTACGTTAGACGCTCATCAGCGGGGTTAATTATTACCGAAGGCACCGTCATTAGCGAAGATGCCTCAGGATACAATAATGTTCCGGGCATTTTTTCTGAAGCTCAAGTTAAACACTGGAAAAAAGTAACGGATAAAGTCCATCATCATAATGGTTTGATTTTTTTACAAATATGGCACGTTGGTCGTGTTTCTCACCCTACTTTTCTTAAAGGGAAATTACCGATCGCTCCATCTGAAACAGAAATGACACAACGCTTACATCGCAGTGAAAATTTAATTCCTGGCAAATCTCGCGCCGCAAGCGTGCAAGAAATCCAGGAAATAATCGAGAACTACGCAATAGCTGCAACGAATGCCATCAAAGCTGGTTTTGATGGCGTAGAAATTCATGGGGCAAATGGCTACTTGATCGATCAATTTCTTCATCATCATACGAATCGCCGACAAGATAATTATGGCGGCACACCTGAAAACATGGCACGGTTTGCACTGGATGTCGTTCGAGCTTGTGGTGAAGCAATTGGCTATGAGCGCGTAGGTTTGCGTTTATCACCTGGCGGATATTTAAATCAGATTGTAGGCGATGCACGCGATGCTGAAGTTTTTAAATTTTTACTAGCCGAACTAAACAAGCTTCCAATTGCCTATATTCACACAGGAAATTTCGATGATTCACAAAAGTTTTCTGAATTAAATCAGATGACCATGACTGAATTTATGCGAAAACATTATCATGGTACTTTAATTGGCTGCGGCGGATATTCTTTTAAACAGGCTAGAGAGAATATAGAAAATAATTTATTTGATTTAGTCGCAATCGGCCGTCCTTTTATTGCCAATCCTGATTTAATTGACCGCTATATTCATGAAAAACCACTTGTTCCATATCATAATGCAATGTTGGACACATTATATTAGAGGATTTATGACTAATTTTCCAAAAATACCAAGACGCATCATAACAGGACATAAAAATGGCAAATCGAAAATCATTCAGGACAGCCCTGTTGACAATGTTTCAGAACACATTCCGGGTCTCATCATCTCTGATGTTTGGGCAACTGACACAATGCCAGTAGACATAGAAAAAGATGTCTCGATTGAAAATACGCTTCTTCCGATCACACCTACCAATGGATCTTATTTTCGTTACGTACACATTCCACCGGATTCTGTTGTGATGAATCATTTTAATATTGAAGCAAAACCAGGCTTTCCTCATCCATTAATGCATACAACGGATACACTGGATTATATCATTATTATTTCAGGTGAAATTTATTTAATTCTGGATGATGAAGAAACCTTACTGAAACCCGGCGATATTGTAATTCAACGCGCAACTAATCATGCTTGGAGTAATCGTACAAATAATCCTTGCATTCAACTGGCTATTTTATTAGACGCAAAAAAGTAAATAGATTAAAATAAGTGAATTAAAATGAGGGTATTAATATGAAAGAATTGTTTTCAGTACAAAATAAAACTGCACTCATCACCGGCGCTTCCTCTGGAATTGGCAAACATTTTGCACGCACGCTTGCAAAACATGGTGCGAATGTTATTTTAATCGGTCGCAATCAAAATCGACTGAATGAAGTTGCAAACGAATGCGAAAAATATAAAGTTAAAACACTGACTATTTCTGCTGATGTAAAAGACTCTTCGGATGTCGCAAAAATTATTTCAGAAAGTCAAAAAACTTTTTCAACGCTCGATATTGCTATTAATTCAGCTGGTATTGGTTTGCGTGTACCCGTCATGGAGACAGAAGAAAAACAATGGGATGATGTACTCGACATCAATTTAAAAGGGACATTTTTAGTTGCGCAAGCGGCTGCGAAATGGATGATCTCAACTAAAACACCCGGCAAAATTATCAATGTTTCATCGGCTGCTGCTTTTCATATTTCCAATACTCGTGTTGCCTACTCTGCTTCAAAAATTGGCGTTGAGAGTATCACGCGCACCATGGCATTGGATTTAGCGCAACATAAAATTTCTGTCAACTGCATCTCGCCCGGATTTTTTGTAACGGATTTAACTGAAAATTATTTAAAAACTGAAATTGGCAAACAGGAAATCACTGGTGTACCTATGCAACGCGCAGCATCCGTGCAAGAACTAGAGGGCACTTTGTTGCTTCTTGCCTCCAATGCATCGAGTTATATCACTGGATCTATTTTGCATGTTGATGGTGGTTTTTCAGTTAATAAAGTTTAACGATCGTTGCTAAGTCCTTGAAAGACTGAAAATTGTTTAATTTGAATTGAATACTTTTATCTTTTACACTACTAATCAATATTATTGATAAAATATACAGTTCTCATGCAACAAAGACCTGCGGAAAACAAACTACCACAAAACCCACCTCAAACTCATGTAAAGCTAAAAGCATTACTAGGATCTACGCTTTCGCCCACATCTCATAGAATAAAAGTCAAAGGCCCAACCGGCATCGTTCGCGAGTTAACGACAGCTGAATTTAATCAAGAATTTGGCGTAAATTTAGCGTTTGGAATATTTTATCAAGAACAGGATGAAAGACTTCTCAATACATCATTGAGAGGATTAAAAGACACACCCGACGCCGCGAAAGTCAGAAATTTTTTAAATAATCCCAAACATTATTTTGATGTGCAATACATGACGACCAAAATGGGTTACGGTCTAGTAGCTAATCAAGATATTCCTGAAGGAACTGTTGTTGGTATTTACAGCGGTGAATTAGTCGATAACCCAGATACTTCTATCGAAACCCTGAATGAACGGGCTTATGACATGGGTTATGTCGGTAATTTTAATCTACGCGCCAATAAAACGGCTGGTCTTGAGCGATTTGCACCGCACTGTCCAAGTTATACAGATGTGGTATTTGGCACGAAGCTCGATAAGACCATAGAACTCGATAAAGTAGTAACAGCCAACATGAATTATCCGTTGGCAATTGTGGATGGCAAGCCTATTCGCTACTACGTTACAACAGAAGCCATTAAAAAGGGCGATTTTTGCCGAATTAATTATGGAATGGGTTACTGGACGCGTCGTGGAAAACCTGATTTATTAGTGCGTGGTCTAAATAGTTATAAAATTGCAGCGTATTCTTCAGCAAAAGATAAATATTTTTTCACGAATGAAAATATCAGTTATCCCGCTGAAGAGAGAAAAGAAGAGAAAATCCAAGGTGAAGTAAAAAAACCTGAGACGCCTGCACCCAAGGTTGTCAGATTAAGCACTCCTCCGGTTATAAAACCTGTTCAGATGCCACCTTCTTCCTATCGGCCCAATTTTCATGTGATGGAACCTTTTGCAAGATCATTGCGACAACCAATCGTCCGCCAAGAATCAACAAAAAGACCGCGAATAATCGCCGCGTTTTAATTATTTTATATTCCAGTTAAATTTTTTATTTGCCTGCCATTAGCATCAAAGTTTGCAGGATCAAGCCAACGCTCAAACTTTTTCTTTAATTCAGGCCATTCACTATCGATAATTGAAAACCAAGCGGTATCTCGATTGCGATTCTTGATTACCAAATGCTGTCTGAAGACACCTTCAAATTTAAAACCAAGACGAACCGCAGCTTTTTTGGAAGGTTCATTATAGGTATGACACTTCCATTCATAACGACGATAGCCTAAATCGTCAAAAATATGTCGCATCATAAGATACATCGCTTCAGTTGCAGCCGGTGTGCGTTGCAACAATTTTGAAAAATGTAAGTGCCCGATTTCAATACTGCCGTGGTCTGGATTAATGCGAAGAAACCCAGCAACTCCAACCAAAATATTTTCAGCATTAAAAATAACGTACAACTGATTATCCGGTATTGCATCCGTTTGTTGAATCCATTCCGAAAATGCTTCACACGATTTGAATGGACCGTAGGGTAAATAAGTCCACGAATCGCCTAGATTTTCGAATGCCAAATTATTAAATAAAGCTTCTGCATGCAAATTGGGATTGATGGGTTCGACTCGACAAAAACGTCCTTGTAAAATAATGCGCGGTGGTTCAGACACTTTATTCCAATTTGGAACAGAAAAACCGACCAACTGATTAAATTCATTTTTTTCTTGCATCATGAAACTCTCAAAATAATTTTTTGCCATTTGGAACTTTCGGATCCACTGTCAATAAACAAACGTAGTGATTATCATCAGGAAAACCAACGAGTAAAAATTCAGAAAGAAATCCGCCGATATTTTTAGTCCCTAAATTAACGCAACCGACAACCTGTCGACCAATTAATGAATCCAAGGTATAATGATGCGTGATTTGCGCTGAAGTTTGTTTAATTCCAATCTCAGGTCCAAAATCGACCCAGACTTTATAAGCCGGTTTTTTGGCTCGCGGAAATTCCAGCGCTTTGATGATAGTACCTGATCGGAAATCAACTTTTTCAAAATCATCGAAAGAAATAGACATATTACACCTTTTTTATTTTTTGCCATTTTAATCGGATTAGATGATGATCTTTATTGACTAACAAGATAATCTGATTTTTATTTTTTATGATAATTTTTCTTGTTAAATTTTTACCATAAAGTGATCCACTATCCGATGTAATGACTGAATGGATGACGTAATGCTGATTAAAGGAATATTTACCCATATAAAAAGTCATATCTTTGTGGGAAAAACTCGGTATTTTTGAATGAGGAGTCTTCATGCAATTAATACCTGCGGCCATATAGCCTTCTGCCGTATAGATCAACAACCCTTTAGGGGATGCACAATCTGGGATCCAGTGGTCCGATTTCGTCTGTCGTTCGATTGAGAGTAATTTCCAAGTACCAGTAAGATTAAATGCATAAGTACATGGAATTAACATAAAAATCATGAGCAAAATGAAATTAAATTTCTTTAAAAGGTGCATAAATAATTTTTTCTATCCCAATATTTTGTAAAAATGCTTGATCATGAGAAATCACAATCATAGCGCCCTGGAAACATTTTAAAATATTTTCAATAATTTCGATACTCTGAATATCTAAATGATTGGTTGGTTCATCCAAAATTAACAGTTGCGGTGGTTTTTTGGACATTAAAACAGCGGCCAACGTTGCACGTATTTTTTCTCCGCCACTTAAGTTTTTATATAGCTTCAATACGTCGGTATTTTTAAATAAAAAAGCGGCAAGATGTTGGTACGCATTATTTTGGGTCGAGTCAGGATTTAAAATTAAAAAATTATCTAAAATCGATATATCAGGATCCAGGAGATCAGAATTCTGATCAAGATAGCTGATTCTGTCAGTCCCTCGGTAAATTTTTCCAGATTGCGGAATTAATTGGTTTAATATTAATTTAATGAGAGTGGATTTTCCGGAACCATTATCCCCTACCAGTGCAATATGAGCGGGACCAAATATTTTCATTGAAAACTGATTGATAATGGCAGGCAAATCAGGGTAAGAAAACGATACGGTATCCAATTCAATAACAAGCTTACCATTTGGTACCTTTGTTTCCGGCAATTTAACATGGATTTCATCGCGGATTTCCATTTTTTCTTTAGCCGATTTTAGTTCGGTTTCTGCTTCCTCAAGCATTCGCTCTTCTTTTATCAATAACTTGCTTTGGGTGCGCTCACTTCTTCCTTTTTTTGAATTAGCACCCATTTTATCAATGCTGCCGCTTTTTCTGAGGGCTCGACCATAAGATTGTTTTTGTTCATGCTTTTCACGTGAGGATTGTATAGATGTTTTATTTGAATTTAAAAGTTTTTTTGCATCTTCTAATTGTCTAGCTAAAGCATTATCTTCAATTAATTTTTGTTCGAGATAAAAATCATAATTTCCGCCATAACTTTTGGCGCCAAGCGAATTTAATTCCGTAATTTCATCCATTAGATTAAGTAATGTTCGATCGTGACTTACTATTATTAAGCCTTTTTTCCAGGTTTTAATTGCTTCGTATAATTTTTTTCGCGCAGATAAATCTAGATGATTCGTAGGCTCATCCAATAATAAAAAATCTGAATTAGCAAAAAATGCGCGAGCCAATAAGACTCGCGTTAATTCGCCACCGCTTAATGAAGCAATCGTGCGATTTAATGGTATATGACCCAGACTAAAAATGTCCAATGCAGTACGCAAACGATCCAGAATATCCCATTCATCATTTAGAATACTATAATCGGTATCGTCAGTACTTCCGGCTGATATTCGCTGCAGAGCTTGCAGTTTTTCTTCTGAGCCCATTACGGCTGCCAAGGTATTATCAATCGGAAAATCCGGATTCTGGGGCACGTAAGCAATCGATCCAGTAACATGGATAGTTCCAGATTGCAGGGGAATTTCGCCAGTAATCAACTTTAAAAGTGTGGATTTTCCAACGCCATTCCTTCCAACCAGACCGATTTTACGCTGCAAAAAGGCAAGCGACAGCTGATTAAATAAAACCTTTTCAGATGGCAGTTGATAATGAATAGAATGAGTAAGGATTTGAGGTTGCGACATAGTAATATTTCCAATGAGTTATGAATAAGGATCGATTATGGAAATTTACTTGCGCATGGATTGTAGCTACCTCGAGAAATTTTATGAACTGTAATTATATATTGTTCGCGCAATAATGTCACGTAGAAGTCATCCTGAGCGATGACAAGAAAGCCATGGCATACAGGAAAACTATTCTAAAATACAGTGGCTTAGCATTCTCTTAAGCCATTCTTAAGCTTAATTAAGTTAAAATAATTTCCCTATTTTTTAAAGCAGAATATATGTTTAGCCAAGCCAAAGAACTCCAGCAGTTCATGACTCAGGTGGAAGCAAAAGATGCTACCGCCGCATTAAAATTATTAACGCCTGAATTGCTGACCCAAGTAACCAATTCCGGCGAAACTCTGGTACACCTTGTCGCCAAATGCCTGGATCAAGATCTATTTTCAGAAGTCTGCTCTTTTGTAGTTAAACACAAACCTGAAATTTTAAATAAACCGGATCTAGCTGGAAATACACCGTTACACGTAGTTTGTGGAAATAACAAATTTTCAGCAGTCAAATGTTTACTTACGAATTTAGGCGCTAAAGCCGATGATGCTGCTAAAACGGTTAATAATGTCGGAATACTTCCCATCGAACGGGTTGACCAAAATCCATTACAAACCGAAGCTGATCAAATACGAAAAGAACTGGTTACTCACATGGAGCGTCATCACTTACCTCCTATGTCTCATCAAATTAATGTATATGAGGTCTTACAAGAATATCCCGATGAACGCAAAAAAATTCCGGCTTTCGAACACGCGGTGAGAACACTTGTTAAAGCGATGAATTCGGTACCGCCCACATTTTCATCAACCCATCCACGTTCAGCTCTTGTTGATAAAGAAACTAATCCTGTTCAAAAAACAGTTGCGCATCAGAAAATTGAAGAGTTGCGCTATAAAATCAACTCGGATGCTCACAAATTTTATTCTGAATATGAAGTTGAAACACAATCCTTACACGATTTAACCGATAAAAATCTTGTTGAAATCGCCAAGTTAGATGATAAGCGATTAAAACAAACCATCGAATCGGCTAATGAAGATTTTACCAAACCACTTGATTTGGGTAATTGTGATGAACAAGCCATCAAAGTCATTGTAAAAATACATGAACTTGATCCCAATTTATATGCAGAAAAATTATATTTTAAATTGGGCGATCATACGATAGTTGCTATAACGATTCCTGATCCAGAAAACCCCGATGCGCCTTTTATCATCTTTGGTGATTATTTTAAAAAAGTTGTATGCACAGTACGCAATTATCAAATGAAATTGGGATTTTATCGGAATTATGTGGATGAGGCCCATAAAATATATATTGATGTCTATGGACCCCTTAATCCTAACTATCACGTTTTGCTCCCAGAACGCATGTTGGGCAACCCCTATTGTTTTTTTTCAAATGTAGGTATTCTCATCAAATTCAATTTAGCGGAACGAAAACGGTTTTTTCTCGCAAAAGATAAGGCGGGAAATACTGAAATGCATGAAATTGCGAAACTTGGCGAACAGCTTAGAATTAAAATCTATGTTAAATTTATTAATGAATTTAAGGATCCTGATCTTAAGAAAAAAATATTACTGACCGAAAACAATGCTGGATTAACACCGCTGGATTCTTCTACTGTTTCATTTCGTGAACCCAGTATTAAATTCTTATTTGATGAATATTTAAAGTTATTTGCCGATTTAATGGAATTTTTCAATTTTTTACTTAGAAAGAAATATCAATTTTTTCGAGCAGCTTGTGATGCTAATAATGTTAATGGAATTAATGTTGCATGGTTTTATTTTGCCAAATTTCAAGATTTAATTATCCAAGCATTGCAAAGCTTACTCATCGAATTTATTCACGATGACGATCCCAATTCAATAAAGAAATTAGAATTTTTAGCGGGTTATAGTCAAGCATTATGGACGGACCAGACCAAATTGGCGTTGAAAACGAAATTTCTTGCAACATCGCCAGAGCATCCAAAGCATAAAATAATGTGGGAAATGTGTAAACTTAGAGTCTGCATGCTTCCTGAGGCACAACATGAATTATTATCGGTGCATCCTTGCTATCTTGGATTATTTCAATTGCATGATGAATTATCACAGATTAAAGCAGCTGAATTTAAGGCTTCTCAAAAACCCGGTTTATTTAAGCCATCATTTTTCCAAAAAAAGAGACAACTTTGTCTCAAAGATTTTCCTGATACTCTTATTTTTGATGATGATTTAGTACCCAATATTTCTCTGGAAAAAATGCGTAAAAAGAAAGAATTTCTGCAGCCGACCGAACCGCTGGTTGATTCATTTACTGGAGTTGCAGGACTGGCGCTTGCTGTAGCACAGTGTTCATAACTCAAAAATGAATTTATTTACCACGATGTCCGGTACCGGTTAGCGTAGGTGGCGGCGGCAAAGTATCATCTGAATTCAAGGAAAGATCCAGTTTTAATGTATTATCTTGAACAGGCTCCACTTCATCTACCGACTTTCCTGTCGATTGAAAATCTTCGATAAAGGTAAATCCTGAAACGCCTGATTTTTCTTTTTTGTGTTCACCGGCTTCTGCTTTGAGATAAGCTTCATTACTTGCTTTGACCGCCATCTCATTCAATTGACCCTCTGATTTCAATTGTGCAATCCTCGCATCAATTTTATCGAAGTGTTGATTAATTCTTTGTAATTCGGGCAATGCACCATTGACCCACCCTATGCGAGGACAACCTTCAGCTAGCAAAAGACCGGTTTGCATCACGTTTTTTGCTTCTGGGTAGTCATTGTCTAAGTAAACTGTTTTTAATTTTTCTTCTAATGTAGCCTTCCCGCCTAAGCATCGTCCGATATGATTGGTTTTAGGTTCATCTTTGCAATCAAAATGCAGTTGATCAAATACCTCTTGATCCAATGCCATTTTTTCTTTAATTGTTTTAGCAATTTCATCTTTTAATCTGTGATCATTTCTTGAGACAAAATAGATATCATGCGTTTTGACTAATTTACTTAATTCAGTATTCCACTCTTTTGCCTCACCGATCAATTCACGTTGATTAATAATGGCAACGATATCCTGTACGGATTGGATATGTTCCCTATTTTTTTCTATATCGGCTGAAATTTTTCCGTAGAAGACGGTCCCATCAATATCAATTAAAATAGTGCCTTTTTTGGGCTCAGCTTTAGCATCTTTAGCATCGCCAATTTTAGCTTTTTTTGCAGGATTCTGGGCATCTGTATTATCTTCGCCTGGGCGTTTGTTATGCATAAAATCCTCGTGATTATTTAAAATATTAGTTCTGTTTTAAGTGTAGCACATCGGTTAATTATTAATTATTCAATACAATCAATTGAATACTAGATTTGACCCTAGTCTTTACTACCCTTACAATGGCCCCTTTGATAAACGAGAGAAAAACATGAGTCACAATGTGCAAGTAGATCATAATGACCCTTATGGCAAAGGGGTCGGTGTCATGGCCGCAGTTTTGGCGGTTTTTTTAAGTTTTTTTACGATTTGCGCGCACCGCTCGCATACGGAATCAATTGTGACGCAAAATGCATCCAATGATCAATGGGCTTATTATCAAGCGAAACGAATTCGCGATTATCAATTACAAGTGAATATGGATTTGTTAGATGTGATTGGGGCATCCAATCCGAAAGCGACTGCGTTAATCAGTGATTATCGAATTCAACGCGATAAAAACAGCAAAAATCTCGAAAGCATTCGACAAACTGCCGAAGAAAAACTGCATGAAAGTGAGTTAGCACAGAAAAAAGCGCTACTCTTTGATTTAGCCGAAGGCGTCTTGGAAATTGCCCTCGTCATGAGCTCGCTTTATTTTATTTCGCGGAAAAAATTATTTCCGGTGCTCGGACTGATATTTGCGATTTCGGGCACCATTGTAGGCATTATTGGACTCTTTGCCTAATCACTCGCAAGTTTCTTCGGTGATTTCTTTTTTTAATGATAAATGCAAACGTAGTCTTTCTTCGAGGGTGGCTTTTTCGTGAAGAAGTGATAATTTTTCCTGAAATAAAATGATATTTTGTTCGCGAAAATTTTCCGCTGACGCGTGATTGGATTGGCACTCTTTCGCTAACATGTCGCGTTCCGCTTTGAGTTCCATGCATTTTTTAGTTTCTTCGAGCAATCTTTCCTGAAATTTTTCGCATTTTGTTTGCCATTCGGCGAGCTTGATAGAATAATTTTTTTGTTCAGAATGATGTTGATTTTGTAATTTTTCAAGTTCATGTTTGGCAGCCGAAAGGGCTTGTTGTAAAACCTGCAATTGTTGCTGCAAAATCTGATTCTCGTTACATTGGGTTTTTAATTCATTGGACTGCTTTTCGAAAGACGCGACAGTTTCTTTTTGCTGGTCATGAAATAGTTTTCGATCTTGCTCATGATTTATTTGTAATTGCTTATAAAGTTGATGCAATTCATCTAAACGCAGATCTTTATTTTGAGATTCCTGTTGGGCCAATTCATATTTTGTAATTAAGGCCGTATGACTCAATTGCAATTCGATATGCTGTTTTTCTAATGAGATTTTTTCTTGGACGTGATTTTCTTTTTCTTTCAACCACTGATTATATAATTGCTGCCAACGGTGATTGTTTGTTTTATATTTTTCTAGTTCCTGGCTGATATCCGTCAATGTTTTTTGATAATTATTTTCAATCGAGGTGACTTGTTCTTCGGATTGGGTCACTAATTTTTCCCATAAGCCTTTCATTAAAAAAACCCATTCCGCTGGCAAATGTTCTTTCATCGCAAGCTGTTGTGATTCACCCTGTTCGAGTTTCCAGGTACGAAGATGATTATTAATGGTAGTGCTGCTGCCCGTGCCGAGAAATGCACGGATATGTTCTATCGTCGGGGATTTACCCTGGCCTAAAAGCTGGTTCGCTGCGTTCACCACATCTTGATATGTAATTCCTGGCCGTCCCATGGCATGATCTCCTTATTTCATCCTGTGTTACATAATACGTAATCTAACATATCAAATTTAATTTCGCATCATCTTCTGACTAACATCATAATAAGCGAAACTAAGAAAAGTACAATAAAGATGAAGAAAATAATTTTTGCAATGGATGCGGCAGCAACAGCAATCGATGTAAAACCTAAAATTCCGGCGACAAGCGCTATCACCAGAAAGATCACGACCCAGGTCAACATAAGCACCTCCTCGTTTTTTGTTCTGTTATAAGAATATTATAAATCTTTTAATAGTTCGAAAGTATACTAAAAGACGCTAACAAGCTTATGATTTTACTAAGGAGTTAATCTAACACGTTTCCAGTTACCCTTTTCCAAGGTATATAACAAACGATCATGCAAACGCCAGTTTCTGCCCTGAAAAAATTCATATTCGAAAGGGGTGACGATGTACCCTCCCCAATAATCGGGACAGGGGATTTCAGCCGTTTCATATTGTTTTGAAGCATCAGTGATTTTTTGTTCCATTTCGTCGCGATTGGAAACAACCGTACTTTGGATCCAAGCATGCGCTCCAATTTGCGCTTGCTTCGGTCGGCTAGCAAAATAATCTTCGCTTTTTTTTCGTGGCGTTTTTTCAACAGTACCTTTGATGCGAACCTGCCGCGCATTGTTCGGCCAATAGAAATTGATAGCAACACTTTTATTTTGCGCAAGATGGCGGGCTTTTTTACTATTGTAATTTGAGAAAAAAACCAGTTTTCCAGGTTCAAGTTCTTTTAATAACACCATGCGCGCATCCGGCACGCCATTTTCATCGGTGGTGGCAAGCACCATCGCGCTCGGATCAAACGGTTCTGTTTGCAGTGCCTCATCAAACCACAACACAAATTGTTCGAAAGGATCCGTTTTTGCGAAAGATTCATTTAATTCATAATTGGGATAAGTACTTTTGATATTTTTTATTTTATTATTGATATCTAACAAATTCATTTAAACCTCAGTGCAGTTGAACTTTATTTTTAAGTAATTCTGTGAAAACCTCAGGCTTCACCGGTGGACTAAAATAATAGCCTTGGATCATATCACAACCATGCGCTTTTAAAAATTCCATTTGTTCGCGCGTTTCAACGCCTTCGGCAAGAATCTTAATATTTAACTTTTTCGCAAGCGTTATGGTATTAGAAACAATGGCCTGACTATCTGCATTCGTCACAATATCTCGAATAAAAGACTGATCAATTTTCAATTTATCAATTTCAAATAATTTTAAATTACTTAATCCTGAATAACCGGTACCGAAATCATCAATCGATAGGCCAAACCCCATGGCTTTAAATTTTTTCAGAATGGGAATCACTTCTTGTCGGAACGCTTCGCTCTCCGTTAGTTCTAATTCAATATGTTCGGGTGCAAGATTAACTTCTTTTATAATATTGCGTATCGATTCAACAATATTTTTATTCAGTAATTGTTTAGCAGATAAATTAATTGCGATTTTCAATGGGAAACCGAGTTCATGCCAATTTTTAGTATGTTTGCAAGCCGTCCTAAATACCCATTCGCCTAGTGGAATAATCATGCCATTCGCTTCCGCGAGTGGGATAAAATCCATCGGAGAAATCATACCTAAGACTGGACTTTCCCATCGCACCAAGGCTTCCATTCCGCAAATTCCACCCGTTTGTAAATCGATAAAAGGTTGAAAGTGCAGCGTAAATTCTTCATTTTTGATAGCGTTATGCAAATGGATTTCCATTTCCAATTGTTTGGAAATATCCGCATTAATATCCGATTTATACATATTGATGCTGTTGCCACCTTGCAGTTTTGCGCGAAGCATTGCGGCATCCGCATTCATCAGTAATGATTTGCTATCTCGTCCATTTCTCGGAAAAAGACTGACGCCGATACTGGCAGTCAATCGTATCACTTGCTGTTCGGTATAAATCGGTTCATCAAGAATAGAAAAAATTTTTTCACATTTTTTTTCAATTTCATTTACTTTTGAAATGGGTTCGGCAAGCAAGACAAAAATATCTTTGCGGGACAGTGTAATCCTGTATTTCACCGAAGCATCCTGTGTGCTCACCCATTTTTGAAAACGTTGCGCGACTGTTTTAATGACAAAATCACCAATTTGATGCCCTAACCCATCGTTGATTCGTTCAATTTCGTTTAATGTAAAACAGATGACGGCAAACATGTATTGTTGTTTGGAGGCTTTTTCGATGGCTTCATCCATGTAATCGGCAAGTAACCTAGCATTTGGCAATTCGGTTAATAAGTCATGTGTTGCCTGAAAAGTGACATATTTCAAAGAATTTTCTAGATCAATGGTGCGCTCTCTGACACGCTGTTCCAGAAATTTATTCATGTTTTCCAGTTTGTGACTTAAGGCAACATTTTCAAATGACAAGATAAAGAATTTTTTTATCCACCGATTGCCAATATAATCGGCAATCAACAAAAAAATTCCCAATATTAAAAGTGCGATACCAATGGCTAAATTCGCATCTGCATCTTGACCCATTGTCATTAACGAATGCGTTCCAAGATAAATCCGATAAACAATCGATGGCGCAAGTAATGAAATAATGCAGACAAAAGAACCGATGAAATCGGTAACAGAGCCAAAAGTAAATCCGATTAAAACAGCCAACAAAAACGCAAATATATAAAATTGATAATAGATATTTCCCGAAATAAAAAATACGCCTAGACTGCCCCAGGTCAAGCACAAGGCAACCCAAATGTAACGGGCTTTTTTCAGCCATGTTTCTAATTGTTTTGGCGTTGCGTTGCCATACTCATACCAATACGCCCAAGTCATATTGATGATATTCATCAAGAGCAAAACGCCGTACCAGATCAAAAGATTTTTTCGATCGAATGAACTCCATAAGGCAACGACGACAAATACACCCGCAATGATATTGGTAAAGCCGCCCAATTTAATGGCTTTACAGACCATTTTAATGAGCTCAAATTCCACTCGTTTTTGTATCACCTTTGCTTCACCCGGTGTGAGAGAAAGTGCTTCTGCCGGTCGTGTGGAATTTTCTATCACTTTTTATTAACCCTCAGTTGGGTAACCAATGAGATATACAACATCAGTTTTCGCTTTTTTCGACCATAATTTTCCGTATTCCCAATGATAGCCGGGTGCATTTAATTTTGAGATTAATCCTTCCATTTCTTTTGGCGAATAGGTTCGCAAATTGGAAACGATGTAATCCCACATCACAACGAATGGCGCAATCGGCAATACATAAGTAAAGAAAAATTTACGCCAAGTTAATCGTCTTGCAAAAGGCATGATAAAAAGCATCAGAATCGGACTTAAAATGGCACGAATAAAATCAATAGGATGACGCTGAGTTGATTCAAATATTCCAATTGGCATATGATTATCTACGGCATTTTGTAATATTTTTTGTGCCTGATCGGGTGTGAAATGATGGAAGGAAGAAAAAAAAGTTCTCATTCCTTTTATCGATGAAGGCAGTGATGTTGCTTCAAATGAATTTTTTAATCCCGTTATTTTTCCAGGATATTGATTTTGCAATTTTTCAAATGAATTCAGATTGGGATACTTGTCAGTCAACGTGATCGTGACATCCTGATGGTTATTTTGGTCGAGGTATTCTCTTAATTTTGGGATGGGACCTCCGGTACCAGAACAACAATCCACGATAGTATTGGTTTTTGTCTTATCCAACACTTCAGCGATTTTTTGATAGGCGGGTTCATAGATGCTAAGAAGCGTAAAAAGTCCGAATAAAAAATCAGTGGTTGTTTCTCGGATTACAGAGGGGCACCAGGATTGATCTTCAATTTCAAATAAGTGTATTCGTGCCATGATTATCATCCTTGTTAATGAATAGATTTGTATCCTTGATTATTCTAATATAGTATTATTTAGGCAAATGAACAACCACGGTTTCTGAATGAACCCCATTGGACGGGAACGGTTGAACAACTAAAAGGATTTTGTTTTATGAAAAAGCACTTGGCATACTTAACCGTTACGGCTTATTTAATGGGGATTTCAGCCTCAGCCCATGCGAACGATTTCAGTATTCCATTTATTAGCGCAGCCGGACTCGGTGATCTATATGCCGATTGGGCGACATCTGCAAGTGATGCCAGTACTTCGTTTTCTAACCCGGCAGGATTAACGGAACTTCATCATCAGCAATTTGTTTTTGCACCGATGGGAATTCTGGGTAGTGCACAATTTAAAGGTTCCAGTGTTACACCTACACCGCCCTTTCCACCTTTTATTCCGGCCGGAAGCATATCCTCCAGTGGTGTTGCGAATACTCGAATTGGTGCCTTTTTTCCTTCTTTCTATTATTCCATACCGATTAATTGTAGATGGGTTTTTGCGCTATTTTCCACAACCCCTTTCGGTCTTGGTACCAATTATGGAACGGATACGGTCGTGCGATATCTTTCAACTCGCAGCACCGTTGTAGTGAATGATTTTGGTCCGAGCATAGGTTATAAAGCCACCGATAAAATTTCCTTAGGTTTGGGATTAGATGCAGCACGTTTAGCATTCACCTTGAATAATATGGATGCTTCACCGCTTGGCTTTCCTGATGCTAATGCCCAAAATCATTTAACGGGTTGGGCTTATGGATACCATGCCGGTGTATTATATCAACCATTATGTGATACCCGAATCGGTTTAAGTTTTAATTCAATGCTGATGTTCCATGCGACTGGCGACAGTGAAGCGTTTACTACAACGACCGAATACAGAACCACTAGTCAAAAATCCAATGCTGCACTACCAGCTCGCACACAACTTAGTGTGCAACATGATTTCACACCTCGTTGGACGGGGATGGCTACCGTTTTTTATACCAATTGGAGAAGCTTTCCACGAGTCACTCTACAGAATACGATGTTGAATAATGGGACTTTAACACGTGAAGTGATCGTATTTAATTATCACAATACCGTTGATTATTCGATTGGTGCAAATTATAAAGCAACTGAAAAATGGTTATTGCGCGGCGGTGTTCAATTCATGAATAGCCCTTCGAATAATCAATATCGCGGGGTAGCTGATCCCGTCGGATCCGCCATCATTCTCGGTTTAGGTGCGCGTTACACACAAAATCGTTGCCTCAGTTATGATGTGGGCGTCGGCCATTCGTTCTTTAGACAAAATAATGTCAATCTCACCGCTCTTAATGCAAGTGGTACACCGGTTACGACGGTGACTGGTAATATGAATGCGCAAACTACCGTGCTGGGTGCGCAAATTAATTGGAATATCACTTAAAAAACTTCTCTCCCGCTTATTGCGGGAGAGAAGTTTTTTTCACTCAATCCTATAATCTGCTATAATAATTGCCTTAATTTCAGGTAATTCTATATGTTTACTGCAGAACAGAAAAAAATTATTGCGCTTTCTAGCTTGGGCGGGATGTTAGAATTTTACGATTTTATTATCTTTGTGTTTCTAGCCAAATTATTGGGTGAGCTATTTTTTCCAAAAACGGATCCCGTGGCAACGCTCATGGTGGGTTTGACCGTTTTTGCGATCGGTTATCTGGCACGGCCGTTAGGGGGCTTATTTTTCGGGCATTTTGGTGATCGCCTCGGAAGAAAAAAAACCTTTGTATCCACGGTAATTTTGATGGCGATTCCGACTTTTTTAATTGGCTTTTTGCCGACTTATCATCATATTGGCATTTCAGCCTCCATTATGTTGGTGGTCTTACGCTTATTACAAGGCTGTTCAATTGGCGGTGAAATTCCCGGGGCCATTGTATTTATCACAGAAAGTGTTTCGATTGATCGTCGTGGTTTTGCGACCGGTTTGATATTGCTTGGCGTTAATATGGGAATATTATTAGGTTCATTTGTCAGTGGGATGATTAATCATTTTCTTACGTCAGAACAATTGACGACTTGGGGTTGGCGTATTCCGTTTTTTATTGGTGGCATACTGGGTGTGATGAGTTATTTCTTACGAAAACAATTACGAGAAACGCCTATTTTTACCCAACTTGCATCAGCAGAAATCAAAAATAAAATTCCATTCAAGGAATTGATCACCCACTTTAAACTACCACTGATTCAGGGAATCTCTATCACTGCATTGGAAGCTGTCATTGTTAGTATTTTAATTTTATTTTTCCCCACTTATTTAGCTACGTTTTTTCATTACCCTATTGATCAATTATTTTATTTAAATACATTGAGTATTTTAATTTTTTCTATTCCTGTTTTATTGACGAGTTTTCTGTCGGATCAAAAAGGCAGGAAAAAAATTATTTTAGTCGGGATTTTATTTTTTAGTACGCTGGTTTACCCTACTTTTACTTTGCTGCATTTTCACCATTTATCCACTGTTGTGCTGATGCTGTCGATTTCCCTTATATTTGCAAGCTGTGTCGCGGGTGTTTTTCCCTGCATGATGGCAGAGTTATTTCCAACTAGAGTTCGGTATAGTGGCGTTGCTTTAACTTATAATATTGGATTTGGAATTGTGGGCGGTTTAACGCCACTTTTAGCAACCGAATTGATTCATGCCACAGGAAATTTGTACGCGCCCAGTTTTATTTTAATGGCTGCCGCATTATTTGCACTGCTTACCTGGTTTTCTCTACGCGAAACACATCGCGTTTCCTTAGAAAAGTTAGGTACGGCTACGGATTTATCTCCCGCTCGTTTCGGGTGAAAAGTTTTTTTCGCGCACCAGTGCGGTTGTAATTTTATTTAAAATATCGCGTCGAATCGCGCGATCTTTAATAAAAAGATGTCCACTATCGTATTCTGATATTTCACATGTTTGTAGTGTATGCTCTTTCCATTTTAAAAGATCATTGCGATCGACCCAGGTATCGCGAAGGCCTAAAAATACGGAGATAGGCAAATCAAGTGGGGCTTCATCGTGATATTGGTAACTTTTAACAATGCCCATGTCACCCATAAAAATTGGGAGCAATACTTTAATAATTTCTCGATTCATTAAGTGATCACCATAATCTGCAATGCCATTTTCATTGAAAATATCAGATAATTGACTTAACTGTTCATCACTGAGTAACTCGACTGATGCAGAATTATCAATATCAGAAAGCGAAATATGAATCGTTTTTAATTGCGCCAATAAATTATCAAGACTGCGTGTCGGTGTGCGTGGATCGGGGAATGCAGAAACAAATAAATGCGAAGGTTTTGGTAAAGCGAGTCTTCGTAAACGGCGTGTCAGTTCGAATGCGATGAGGGAACCAAAACTGTGACCAAAAAAGGCGAAAGGTAAATCCAATTCGGATTGCAAATTGTCAACTAGCGCATCAATCAAAGTGTCCAGATTATTGTAGGGTTTTTCATTCATACGGCCTTCGCGGCCGGTTAACTGGATGGGACAAACTTCAATTGAAGCGGGTAATTCTTTTTGCCATTCGCGATAAATGGATGCACCGCCACCGCCATAGGGAAAGCAAAATAATCGGCATTGCGCTTCGGGTTGTTTTTTTCTGAATGCAATCCAGGGATTTATGACCTCTGGAATAGTTTGTTTGTTTTCTGTCGCAGGCACACCAATGACAAAATCCGCCAATTCATTGATGGTTGGACCTTCAAGCAATGCCTGCATCGAATAAGTTGCGCCTAAGCCCATTTCGAGTGTGCGCATGAGAACCAACGCCATCAAAGAATCAATACCCATATCACGTAATGAGCGATTGATTTCGATATCTTCTTTTGGCATCGAAAAAATAATAGCAATTTGTTCCATCAGAAAATCGACCACAAATTTTTTGCGCTCGTGTGCTGGCAGTGAAGCTAAATCAATTTTTTGATGTTTTTCTTTGGCTTCCATGATCTTTTCAATTTGAATTTTGTTATCAAGTTGTGTTAAAGCGATATCATGGAATTCGGCTAGAACTTCATTTTTTTCATTAATCAAAAATAAATTGCCAAGCATTTTTTCGCCCGAGGGTTCCAAATGGGTCAGCACACCGTATAAATAAAACGGTGGATTTTTTATGCCATAAAAATTCATTTTTCTCGCACTGGAAGCAATATAGGGCTTTGTAAATTGATCCGGTAATAATTTGAAAATGGGCTGAATGGAAGCATCAATAATTCCCGGATGAACGCCTAATTTAAATAATGGATTTTTTTCAGTAAATTTTGGTTGTTGAAATTCACACAAGATTTCCTTGTCATTAAACCAATATTGCTGGGTCCAGCGTATGCTCTCGCCTGCGGGCATGCCCATGGCAAGAATTTTTTCATATAGCTTAGGTGCCTTTTCATTCTTAGGGCAACGTTTTTTTATTTGTTGAACAGAATCAATTTTTACCGATGTAGATTCTGACAAAATTAATTTGCCAATCGCATGCTCTACCCAATTTTTTTGACCGACTGTATTGCTGTAAAAATGAAACGAATATTGGCTTTCATCGATTTTTTTCAGAATCAATTGCACCGTTAAGCGGGCATTTTCTGGAACAATTAACGGAGAAAGAAATTGATGGTCTTCGATAGTAAATTGAATTTTGGGTTGAATTTGATTGACAGCATACGCCAAAATTTCTAAATAATAGCCTGCGTGTAAAATATTGTAGGTGTCAGCAAGATCAGGGATATGTTTGTTATCTATCTTGAATTCAAATTGTAACGTATCTAGCGGTGAAAAAATGGCTTTTGCCTGTAATGGATACGGATCATCGGAAACCGTTTCAGGAACTACATCACCTAATGGTGGCCAATAATCTTTATGCTGCCAAGCGTAAGTGGGCAAATCCATATTGTGGAATTGGCGTTTTTCTTCGAATTTTTTCCATGGAATATTCGATTGATTGACATAATATTCAGCTAATGTTTTCGGATCCGTTTTTTCTAAATCAATATTGGTAACTTTATTATCGGATTTACTTTTTTCAAAATTAACAAAGATGGTTGGGGATTTTTTATTTTCAAGCACTGCGTTAAGTGCTTCTGATAATTCAGAAATGTTTTTAGCAAGAATCGCTAAACGGTAAGTATAATGTGATCGTCGCACATGCAAGTTATAGCAAATTTGAGATAAATTAAGCGAAGGAGTATTTTTCAGAAAATCCTGCCATTTTTTAATTAAATCTTTCAAGGCCTGTGGGTCTTTTGCAGATAAGGTAAAAATTTCAGTTTGATCTGAAATGGGAGAATCGGGTGTTAATTCATCTGCTGTGATTTCACGCATCATGACATGCGCATTGGTGCCACCAAATCCAAATCCACTCATGCCGGCTAAACGATAAGGGCCATAAAGCGGCCAATCTTGCATTTTGGTCGGAATTGCAAAGTGATATTTATTAAAAGGAATATGCGGATTCGGCGTGTGATAATTAAGATGGGCTGGAATTTTTTTATGATACAAAGACAACGCCACTTTGATGATGCTCGCAATTCCGGCGGCGGGTTCCAAATGGCCAATGTTGGTTTTAACAGAACCGATCCAGCAGGGTTTATCGTTGTCTCGATTTTTTCCGACTACTTCACCTAATGCCTGGATCTCTATCGGATCTCCTAGAAAGGTACCCGTTCCATGACATTCAACGTAAGAAATATTTTCCGGATTGATGTTGGCACTGCGATGCGCGGCTTTGATTAAAGCTTCCTGCTGTAATCCGTTCGGTGCCGTTAATCCGTTGGTTTTACCGTCCTGATTGACGGCACTCCCCATAATAACGCCATAAATTCGATCTTTGTCCTGGAGCGCTTTATTTAATGGTTTAAGAACAATTACGCCAACACCTTCACCTTGCGCGTAACCATTAGCGCCTGCATCGAATGTTTTGCACTGACCATCTGGCGACAGCATTTTTGCTTTGGTTAAGACAAAATTTACATAGGGCAATAAATTTAATTTGGCGCCGCAGACCAATGCCATATCACACGATTTATTTTGCAAATTTAAACAGGCAAGATAAAGGGACGCCATGGAAGAGGAGCACGCAGAATCCACGATGACGCTAGGTCCACGTAAATCAAACAAATAAGAAATACGATTTGCCGCAATACTGATCGCATTACCTGTGGGAAGATATAACGCATCCATTTCATTATCCATGCGTTGCATGTGCGCTAACTGACTGACATATAAACTGGAAAAAACGCCGGTATTGGAACCCGCCAAATCTTCAACGGTTAAACCTGCGTCTTCGATCGCTTCGTACGCCACTTCCAGCAGCAATCGGTGCTGAGGGTCCATCCGAATCGCTTCACGCGGACTGATGCCAAAAAAATAAGGATCAAAGGCCGGGATACTCGATAAAAAGCCGCCATAATAGGGATGTTCTTTATCTCGAAGCGTAATTTCATGCGTATTTTTTAATAAATCCCACCGTTCCTCTGGCATGCGTGATAGAACATTTTTTCCTTCACTCAACATCTTCCAATAAGCATCCTTACCCACTGCTTGTGGGAAGCGACAACTTAAGCCCACAATGGCAATCGGAGATGGTTTTTGATCTTGCAGCATTTGTTTTAATTTTTTAATGGTATAAAGTGCTTTTTGTAACGTAACTTGTTCTGTCATGACAATATCCTTATATTTCATCCAGTTCTTTTAATTCGTCATCTAATAATTTTTTGACTTCGTCATCACTTAAGTGCGAAATTTTTTCCATAAAATCATCTTCATTCGGTAACTCAACACTTTGTTCGGGTTCTGTTTGTGTATTTGTTTCAGGTTGGCAACACGAATAAATGTAGCCGGCCAATTGCTGCACCGTTGGATAACGGTAAAGATCCATAGGCGCAAGAATATCTGGAAATTGCTTGTTAATTTCGCCTACAAAATTAATGCCAATAATTGAATCCATGCCGTAATTTAAAAACGCAATATCTAGTTCGATTTCTTCGGGCGCAAGTTGCAATAACTTAGCAGCGAGTTTTAATAATATGTCCGATAATTCCTCGCGGGTAATTTTAATATCCAATTTAGGTGAGGTGGAGGATTTTGCTGATGCATGGGCAAATTTTTCAGGATTGGTTAATAACTGTGACTCGCGATTTTTGTCCTGATAGATAACATGATTTTTATCTGGATTATATTGATTGATTTCATTAATGATAATTTTTGCATCCTGTTGTAAATTTTTATTAGCTAATTGTAACAACATGACCTGCTGATTATTTTTATCATTTTGCATGATCTCATTGAAAGTCCATAAATGGTGCTGCCATATTTCGTTGTATTCAATGTTATCCTGGCCTCGTAATACAACGTAAACCGGTGCAAAGGTTTTTACTTCGGTCAGTGATTGAAAGAGATTAAGAGGTTTTTTGGTATTTTCCGATTTTTCTAGTGCCCATAAATAAAGAATTCCTTTTAAAGAATATTTAGCAAGAATATCTTTTAAAAGATGGGAGTAATCATCAAAGATTTCAGGATTGATATAGAAAGTATCATCATTCATTCTTTCAAATTGATCGCCTGCAAAACCATACACACAATTTTTTCGGCCTAATCCATTTTGTAACATTAATCCTAATTCTTGATCACTAAAAATCAGCCAACGCGGTTCTTTTTCCAGTTCCTGGGATTTTATTGGCGCTAACCCTACCCAGCAGCGTCTTTTTGCAAATGGATAAGTGGGAAGTGTTATCATTTCCAGTTTGATGTCCTCATAAAAGAGATGCCATGGGACCATCTCGCCGGTAACCCAATGATTCAGAATCATTTCATACTGGGCTTTGTTAAATAATTCTGACATGCTTTGATTTTGCATTTTTGTAGCATTATTTGAAGTTAAAAATATTTGTTGCGATGGTTTGCCATCTAAATAATTTTTTAAATTATCTTTAAGATTACTGTAATTTTCAGCATAAATGGCCAATCGCTCTGGCATTGGTTCCCGACCTAATTGTGTGGTATAGCAAACTTTTGTGAGCCAGATATCAATGTCGTTATTCTTAGAATAATGACTTTCTTCCGCTAATAAATAGGAATACATACTATCTGCGTATTCATTCAAGCGTTCTTTATTCATCGCAGACAGTAAAAACATAAATGGCTTTTTGATAATGGCCTTATCGGATGCATTATATTCTTCTACTATAAGATGAATATTGGTTCCACCTGCGCCAAAAGAACTAATACCTGCCCTTCGCGGATGCTCATTTGAAGATTTCCAGTCAGTCAATTCACGTTGTACATAGAATGGCGTATTCTGAAAATCGATAAATGGATTTAATTTTTCGGAGTGAATCGAAGCCACTAATTTTTTATGTTGTAACTGCATCAACACTTTTGCAAGCTGTGAGATACCGGCGGCAGATTCCAAATGACCAATATTGGATTTAACCGAACCAATCGCACAAAATTGTTTATCGTGAGTATAATTTTCAAATGCTTCTTGCAGACCACGAACTTCAATAGGATCGCCCAATGAAGTGCCTGTTCCATGTGCTTCAATGTATGAAATAGTGCGCGGATTCATGTTAGCTTTTTGCAGCGCGGTTTTAATTAATTCCGCTTGTGCATTCGGATTGGGTACCGTGTAGCCACTGGTTTTGCCACCGTGGTTCATAGCACTCGCTTTTATCACGCCATAAATATGATTGTTATCGCGAATCGCATGAGAAAGAGGTTTTAATAAAACAGCACCAACGCCTTCACCTGGCACATAACCTGAGCCACCTTCAGCGAAACTGGCGCATTCACCTTTTTCTGACATGAAACCATAACCACCCAGGAAATGATATTTCGCGGGATGGATCGACAAATTGACGCCGCCAGCAATGGCCATACGACATTCACCGCGATGGATACTTTCACAGGCAAGATGGATAGCGGCTAGCGAAGAGGAACAGGCGGTATCAACAATATAACTTGGCCCTTTTAGATTTAAAAAGTATGAAACACGATTGGCGACTGAAAAATTCTGAATATCTAAAGGCAATCGATTGCCTTTGTTCCATTCATCAGCAATAAATAGCGGATAAAAATTATAAGTAACGCCGGCAAATACGCCAACTTGATTATTTGCCTCAACACGCAATTTTTCTCGGGTGTAACCCGCAACTTCCAACGTGCTCCAGGCAGTCTGCATGAATAATCGTTCCTGCGGATCCATAAGTTGCGCTTCGCGTGGTGCTATGCCGAAAAAGAGTGGATCGAATTTATCAACGTCCTGAATAAATCCACCGTATTTATAATATTTTTCTTCGCCACCGAGTAAAATAGGATAATCTTTGTAATTCCAGCGATCGTTAGGGATTTCAGTTACGGAGTTTTTCCCTTTGACTAAATTATCCCAGAATTCTTGTAAATTGTTTGCTTCAGGAAAACGGATGCTTAAGCCTACAATAGCAATGGCTTCCGCATCCGATATTATTTCTTGCGATACGGGTGATTCAATTATTTTTTCAGAAGAAGGTACGGCTTCTAGTATTTCTCCTACTTGCTCATTTCCTGCAAATAACGTTTTTAATTTTTCACCATACTTTTGTTGCAAAAATTCAGCCAAATCACGAATCGTGTTTCGTTCATATAAAATAGTTTTGGGTATTGCACCAAAATCTTTTTCTAATCGATTAGTAATTTCGAGACCAATCAATGAGTCAACACCATATACCTCGTAAGTTTCATCAACAGAAATATTTTCAGGTGCAACATTTAATTTTTCAGCAAAAATATTTTGTAAATAATGGTGAGTCAAATCGTTTATATCGGTAATTGTCTCTCGTATTATTTTTTTAACTGATTTTTCAGTCGATGCGCTTGCAAATTCCATATCAAACCAGCAACGCTGTTTGAGAAATGGATAAGTCGGTAACATCGGTATGCGATGATGATGCTCATCGGCGTGTAAAACCTGCCAATCAATCGGATAATTTTTTATATACAGATCAGCTAAAACCAATAATTTTTCACGATAGATATCTGGAATTAAGCCTGCGTAGTTATTGAGAGTTTCTAAAGTGGATTTATAAATTTCATCAAATAAAGGACTTTTGACATTACCCTGCGTTGAGCTTTGCAAAGTATTTTCTGGTTTTTGACCCTTTATCAAGGATCCTAACGTATTTTTTAATTCATCGAGTGTTTTAACAACCATCGCACAGCGTAAATCAAAATGACTGCGGCCAACATTTAGGGTAAAACTTAACGCTTCGAGATTCAATTCGCTGTCGTGACGCTCGATCCATTCAGAAAGTTCCAGCATTTTCTGTTTTAAACTTTCCTCTTTTTTAGCAGATAATGTTAATAAATAATAAGGTTTGATCGGCATTAATTGCGATATTTTAAGCGGAGCAATATTTTCTTCTATGACAACATGCGCGCAAGTTCCACCAAAACCGAACGAGCTGACGCCGGCACGTCTTGGTATCTCATTATTTTTTTCATCTTTCAATCGAGCCCAGTCTTGCATTTTATCTAGGATATAAAAGGGCGTATTTTTTAGGTCGATATAAGGATTGGTTTCTTTAAAATGTAAATTACCTGGAATTTTTCCATAACGCATCGCAAGCAGCACTTTTATAATACCGGCAATGCCTGAGGCGGGCTCCAAATGACCGATGTTGGTTTTGACTGAACCTAATCCACAAAATGGTTTCTTCACCATTGTATCGTTAGGTAATAGCATCTTGAATGCTTGTTTTAAACCTTCGATTTCAATGGGATCACCTAATTCTGTGCCAGTTCCATGTGCTTCAATATAGGTGACAGTCCTAGGATCTATATTCGCCTGACGATAGGATTTGTATAACAACTGACTTTGGGTTGCAGCATTGGGTGCAGTGAGTGATTGCGCTTTACCACCATGATTCACTGCGCTTCCTTTGATAATACCGTAAATCGTATCGCCATCGGCTGTTGCCTGTGACAAAGGTTTCAAAAGTAATGCACCGACACCCTCGCCTTTGACATACCCATTGGCAGACTTATCAAAAGTCCTGCATTCTCCATCCGGAGACAAAGCGCCTAATTGGCTGGTTATCACAAACGTATCCGGATTTAACATCAAGCTCACACCACCTGCGATCGCCAGCGTGCACTCGCCATTTCGTAATGCGCTGACGGCATGATGCACGGCAACCAGAGCACTTGAGCAGGCCGTATCGATGACTTCACTCGGGCCTTGCAGATTTAAAAAATAAGAAACACGATTAGCAATTAATGCATGCGAATTGCCTGTTGCTAAATGGCCGTGATAAATTTTTTGCTTAGCATTAATTAATGACTGATATTCATTAAATTCAACACCGGCAAACACACCCACTTCTTTTCCTGAGAAAGATAAAGGATCGTAACCGGCATCTTCTATCGTTTTCCAGACAATTTCTAAAAATAATCGATGTTGCGGGTCCATTAAATTCGCTTCACGCGATGAAATATTGAAAAATCCCGCGTCAAATTTATCGACTTCATGTAATAAACCACCCCATTTGGAATTGGTTTTGCTGGTATCTTGTTTTGCATCACCATAATTTTTGTGCCAATCCCATCGTTCGGTCGGAATTTCTTTTATGAGATCATCACCTGCTGCCAAATGTTCCCAAAATTCAGTGACATTCCTGGAATCAGGGAGATAAGCCTGCATCCCGATGATAGCGATGGGTTCGTTTTGTTCTTGAATAAATTCGCGTTCCTCAATAACAGTATTTTCTTGTGGCAATTGGCCCATTTTTTCGGAAAAATTGTCGAGTAAATATTGCGTAAGCAGTTGCACTGTATTGTGAGTGAAAAAAACAGCGGGATTTAATTCAATGGCATAATGATTTTCAAGTGCCGCAGCAAATTCTTTAAATGCCAGCGAGTCAAAGCCAATTTCACTTAGTGACGAAGTGACATTAATGTTGCTACTTTCAATTTTCAATAGCTTTGCAATTTCTTGGATCATTTCTTGCTGCAGAGGATGATCGGTAATATTGACCGTTTTTTTAGTCTGTGAAATCAAAATTTTCTTTTGAGTGTTATTTTTTTCTTTTATTTTTGGCACTAAATCAGAATGAGAATTAGGAATCCAATAATATTCATCTGCAAAAGGATAAGTCGGTAGAGAAAGCTTTCGCTTCTCACCCGAGTGTAAAATAGACCAATCCAATTCATACCCATTCACATAAAAATCGGCGATTGCCAATAATTTGCTACGATAGTCGACAGGAGAAAATTGAGAAGGTTGCTGAATCTCTTTGATTAATGATTTATATAATTCGCGAAGCGCCGGTCGATTTTGATCAAAATGATTTTTTGCATACATGACAAAATGATCGGGGTGGGTGCCTTGCTCAATCTGTTTTAAAGAATCTCGCAATTCTTGGATCGATTGAACGACAAAAGCCGCACGTTTTTCAAAATGATTGCGCCCTTGATTCAATGTAAAACTTAATGCAGATAAAGAAATGGGCTCATTTTGTTTGCTTAACCACAGAGACAAATCCAGAAGACGTTGCTGTAATGCAGAATCTGTTTTTGCAGAAAGAGTAAGCAATTGCGGATAGGGGACAGGCAAAATGTCAGTATTTTTTTCTACAACATGCTCTTCCAATACAATATGCGCATTCGTGCCGCCAAAACCAAATGAACTGATTCCTGCCCGTCGGGGGAATTCTTTATTTTCTGAATTTTTAAATCGCGTCCATTGTTTAGTTGTATTTGCGATATAAAAAGGACTTTGATCTAAATTAATGTAGGGATTTAATTCTTCAAAATTTAAATTTCCTGGAATTTTCGCGTGCTTCATAGCGAGTAATACTTTAATGACACCCGCAATACCCGCTGCTGCTTCCAAATGACCAATGTGAGTTTTCACTGCGCCTAACGCACACTGAGCTTTATCTACAACAGAATGTTTGTTCTCTGCTTTTAATATAGCGAATGCTTTTTTTAAGCCATTTATTTCGATAGGATCACCTAAAGAAGTACCTGTACCATGCGTTTCAATTAAACCCACGGTTTCGACTGGAATGTTGGCACGACGATAAGCTGAGACAATGACTTCAGCTTGTGCGTTGGGATTTGGCACAGTCAGTGAACTCACGTGCCCTCCATGATTGACTGCTGTGCCTTTGATGACAGCATAAATATGATCGCCATCCGCGATGGCCGATTTTAGCGATTTTAATAAAATAGCGCCGGCGCCTTCTGCGCGAACATAACCATTGGCATTTTTATCAAAAGTCTTGCATTGACCCTCTGCGCTCAACATACCCGCTTTACTCGCTGCAAGATAAGCAGTGGGTGTAAGCAATGCATTAACACCGCCCGCAATCGCAACTTCACAATCGCCATTTTGAATGGCTTGCACGGCATGATGGATTGCAACTAAGGAACTTGAACAAGCGGTATCGATGGCTTCACTCGGCCCATTTAAATTTAACAAAAAAGAAACGCGGTTTGCTAAAATCGCATGCGTGGTACCCGTTGTGGTATACGCATCGGTAATATTATTTTTTTGCAATAGTTCAGAATAATCATTATTAAAAACGCCGACAAACAAACCCATTTTTAGTTTTGCAATCGCATCCGTTGAATAACCCGCGTCTTCAATTGTCTTCCAGACCACTTGTAAAAAAATTCGCTGTTGCGGATCGGTTAGCTCCGCCTCTCGCGGTGAAATATTAAAAAAAGAGGCATCGAATTGGGCGATATTTTTAATAAATCCGCCCCATTTAATATTGGTTTTATTGGGGTCCACTGCAGGGTCACCCAAGTATTTTTCAAAATCCCATCGCTCTTTTGGTATTTCAGTGATGGCATTTTTTCCATAAACGAGATTGTCCCAAAATGATTCGAGATCAGAGGCGCCGGGAAACACTCCATTCATGCCAATAATTGCGACATCTGTGGATTCTTGTGAAAGTTTTTTTTCAGGCACAGGCTTTGTTGGCGGTAATTTTGCAATGGGTAATTCATTATTTTTATTTATTAGCGCATTAAAAAAATTCTCTAATGTGGCATATTCAAACAAAGCAGCCGGTGTGATATCCATCTGAAAAACATCGTTAACAGAGCTTGTAAACCTAACAATATTAATTGAATCTAAACGATATTCACTCAGAGGTAAGGATAAATTAATTTTGTTCTGATCGATTTTTAAAACCGATGAAACTAATTTTATAAATTGATTTTTTAATTTATTTTCTTCTTGATGCTCTGCAACTGCAATCTGTAGAATTTCAGGCTCAACCGTTTGCTGATTTTTAATATGCTGTTTTAATACTTGCAATTTGTTTTGTAAATAATGTTCTTGGCATAGCTTTTTTTGCAATTTACCGCTCGGCGTTTTTGGTAAAGAATTATGATTTACTAAAATAATTCCATACAAATCGATACCAAAGCGATCAAAAATGGTTTTTCGAATATGGTTGATAATCTCTTCGAAAAGCGCTGTAGCAGGATTATCCAGAAGTTCCTGAACAAAAATTATTTCTTCTTTGTCATGGACCGTTTGTGAAAATGCAACGGCATTTTTACTGATTGGAAATTCAGACAACGTCTTCGCCACCGTTTTGACTAAATCGATGGGATAATATTTTTTGCCAAAAATGACGATGACGTCTTTTAAGCGGCCCGTAATGCAAATTTCATCCTCTTTGATAAAACCCAAATCGCCCGTTTTAAAATAAAATTGGTCTTCGCCAACCAATTTTGCATTAAAGTATTCTTCGGTATCGTCAATATTGTGCCAGTATCCCGCTGTGACTGGTTTGCCTTTCAGCCAAATTTCACCAATATTTCCTGGTTTTAATGCAATTCTTTTTTCGGGATCAACAATCATTGCTTGCAATCCAGGTATCAATTTGCCACTGCTTACAAATTTGGAATGTTCTTGATTGGATTCGGTAAAGATAACTTTATTATTTTTTAATCCTTCAGTGGATAAATTAAAAAAAACGGGAACTTTAGTGATTTGGGTCGCTGCAATGGTTCCCGCCATTTCTGACATGCCATAAGCCGAACAAAAATGATTGAAACAAAACCCAAAGGGCCCAAATTTCTGACTGAATTTTAATAGTGTTTCGTACTGAACATTTTCACCGCCATTGACAGCAACCATCCAGCTTTCAAGATTAATGCCGGCAAGATCATTTTCATTAATTTCTTCTATGCAAAGATCGTACCCAAAATTCGGACAACCGCTGTGTGTGACTTTATATTTAGAAATTGCTCGAAGCCAATTCAATGGTTTACGAATAAATGCCCCAGACGGCATGAAATAAGTGGTACTGCCATAATATAAGGGCACTAGCAATCCGCACACTAATCCATACACGTGTGAATGGGGCGCCCATGTGAAGGTGACACTCTTTTTTGAATAATCCCAGATTTTTCCGCTGTATTTTAAATTGTGAGTTAAATTTTTATGTAAAATAATCGAAGCTTTAGGCGTCGCAGTTGATCCTGATGAATATTGCAAATAGGCAATGGTTTCATCTGTGATTTGTGGTTTTTGATACAGTACGGAACGATGAATATCAATTTCAGATGTATCTGACACGAAGATATTTTTTGCTGAAATTAATTCGTTACAACTTTTTTTAATAGCGGGTAAATAGTCACCGAGTGTAAAAATCCCCGCAATATCCGCATTCCAGGCAATAATATTGATATCTGCTTTATATTTTTCAAATTCATTTAATTTCGGACAATTCACTGGTACCGCAATCACACCCGCATATAGACACCCTAAAAAGGCAGAAATAAATTCAAGCCCTGTGGGATACAGCAAAATAATTCGTTGACCAAATAAATTTTTGGATTGGAGAAAGGCTGCGATTGCGCGAGCTTTTTGATCCAACTCCTTAAATGTGATACGTGCGGTCTCTCGTTCACCCTCTTCTAAAAAGACATACGCATTTTTTTTTGCGTGTTTTACGGCATTTTTTCTGAGAGTGGAAATAATATTTTGTGTGAAAAAGTCCATTTTATGCCTTCATTGTCCGTTTTTATAAATTCAATGTACAAGTAATTAGAAAATTAGTCTATGAGTACATGTGAAAAAAAATTATACTAATTTATATAGGGATGATATACAAGTATATAAATTTTGACCAGCACTAAAATAATAAGGAAATCATCATGGCTGACATTTCAATGGAAAATGTAATTTCGCGAAAACTAAAAAATTCCCAGGAAAAAAAATCCATTACCATCGGTGTTAATTGTAAATTAACACTGAGCGATGCGAAATTACTTTCTGTGAAGGCATTGCCGGTTCACCTGAATCAAGAATCTTATACTGCGATGGAACGCTCGCATCAATTCTTAAAAAATTGCATTGATCAGCGCATGCCAATTTATGGCATTAATACCCACTTTGGTGATCAGGTTAATTTTCTTGAACCTTATCTAAAAAATTCTGATGTCAATGAAAGTGACTATTACAAATCGATCAATAATCGGCAGGAAAATTTAATTAAAGCGCATTCCTGCGCGCTTGGCGATATTATTCGTCCCGATATTATTCGAATTGCCATGATGTTACGTGCTCATTGTCTTTCACAAGGCTATTCTGGCGTTTCGAATGAAGCAGTGGATGCCATTATTGCTTATTTAAATTCCGGGATTACACCCGCTGTCCGTTATTATGGTTCCATTGGCGCAAGCGGCGATTTAATTCCGCTTGCATCCATTGCTGCAGGAATTATCGGTGAAAATGTCGATGTTTTGTATCGCGGTGAAATCATGAAATCGCCGCAAGCGTTGGAATTAGCAGGATTAAAAAAATTCCATCCGCAACTGCGCGATGGATTGGCCATGATTAATGGCACTTCTTTCATGACAGCCATCGCAAGCTTATCCCTTTATAATCTTTCCCGTTTAACTCGGCAAATGTTGATTGCTATCGCCATGGCGCTGGAATCGATGCTCGTCATTAGCAGCGGCTATCATCCGTTAGTTCATCACTTGAAAAGACAAACGGGCGAAAGCACAGTCAATGATTTTCTGTTAAATTTCTGGAAAGGAAGTCAATTAGTAACAGATCTCGATGAACTACGCCAATCCCATATTCAGGAAGATTCAAAAACGACTCGTCCTGTTCAGGATTATTATTCACTGCGCGCAGTATCACAAGGTTTTGGTCCATTTGAAGAAAATTTGGAACATGCCATTACCTGGATTGAAAATGAAATGAATTCCATCAATGACAATCCAATCATTGATCCTGATGAAAATAAAATTCATCACAGCGCCAATTTCATGGGATATTATGTAACCGATGCTTGCGATATTTTAAAAATGGATATTGCGCAAGCCTCAACCTGGATTCATGCTTTGCTTGCGAATTTAGTGCATCCCAGAAAAAATCATAATCTGCCAGCCAATTTAGTTGATGAGCCCGGAACCCAAAATGGTTTTCGTCCTATTCAATTATTGGCAGCAGCGCTCGCCGTCGAAAACCGCAAATTAAGTCAAACGCATCAATCACACACCCTGCCAACAGAAGGCGATAATCAGGACGTTAATAGCTTGGGAACTCACGCGGCGCTTGATTTTCAAGAATCAGTTGCCAATCTCGAACGATTAACCGGGATTTTGTTCCTTGCAGCAACTCAAGCACTGGAATTTCGCGGCATCGAAAAAGCCAGTCATGAGTCACAGCATGTTTACGAAATCATTCGCTCATATTCACCGAAAATCGCTGACTGCCGCCCAATGTCCGAAGAATTAAATTCGATTACGAACTTACTCGATGAAGAAAAAATATAAGGAACTTTATGTTAACTTTTCTTTTTCCGGGCCAAGGCTCACAATTTAAGGGTATGGGTGGAACATTATTTGATGAATTTTCGAATCTGACTCAAAAAGCTGATGCCCTTTTAGGATATTCTATCAAAAAATTATGTCTCGAGGATCCAGAACAACAATTAAATCAAACTCAATTCACTCAACCTGCCATTTATATTGTCAGCGCACTCAATTATTTAAAAAAAATTCAGGAAACTAATTTAAAGCCAGATTACGCTGCTGGTCATAGTTTAGGTGAATATTCTGCGCTATTTGCGGCTGATGTTTTTGATTTCGAAACAGGAATTAAACTCGTAAAAAAACGCGGTGAATTAATGAGTAAAGCCGAAGGCGGCGGAATGGCTGCGATTATGGGTTTGACTGCCGAAAAAATTCAAGAAATTATTGCAGAAAATAATTTATTAGGTATTACTATTGCTAATTTTAATTCCGATTCACAATCAGTGATTTCTGGATTAAAAAATGATATTGAGCATGCTCAATCTATTTTTAAAAATTTTTCTGCAACCTTTATTCCGCTAAAAGTAAGCGGTGCGTTTCATTCGCATCTTATGGAAACTGCCCATCAAGAATTTAATATCTATTTACAGCAATTTGTTTTTAATATTCCATCATTGCCTGTGTTAGCGAATGTGAATGCGAAACCTTATCATCCGCTGATTATTCAGAAGAATTTAAGTGACCAGATGACTCACTCCGTCCAGTGGACCCAAACGATTCGATATTTATTATCGCAGGGTGCGATGGAATTTGCAGAGATTGGGCCTGGGAACGTGCTTACAGGGCTATTAAAAAACATCCAGAATTGACCTAAATTTTTAACCTCACTGAACCGAAGGATGACAAAATTAAATTGCTTTACCACCCGGATGACGGGGATCATTGACTCCGGTTATTTTTTTGGTTTTCACATCTCGATAAATCGCTTCAACTGCTCCCCAGGGTTCTTCCGATTTAAACTGATAACCCATATTGGAAAGCGAGTGAATTAATTCAGGTGAAAACGCATTCGGCTCTAGATAAATTACATCCGGCAACCATTGATAATGAAATCGTTTCTCGGTGACAGCCTCTTGCATCGACATATGATAATCCAACACATTCAATATCGCCAAAAGCGTCGCCGTTATAATTCGCGGCCCACCTGGGCTTCCAATCACCATAACGACATCTGAATTTTTCATGATAATGGTCGGAGCCATCGAGCTTAATGGTCTTTTTCCTGGCTCTATTTGATTTTTTTCTCCCTGTTTTAACCCAAATTGATTTACACCATTAAGATCCGTTGTAAAATCATCCATCTCATCATTCAAAAAAAATCCCGTATGATCGGCAATGACTTTCGCACCGAAATAACTATTCAAGGTATAAGTGACAGAAACAGCATTGCCAAATTGATCCAATACAGAATAATGCGTTGTATGCATGGATTCGGGTTTAGAAAGCTCGATTGATTCCGAACGATGCGCTTTATCAGGCAAAATGGATTTTCGGATTTCTGCCGCATAATTTTTTGAAATTAATTTTTCAGTAGGATTTTTCACAAAATCCGGATCACCTAATTCATTATTCCGATCATAAAAACCTTGATGCATCGCTTCAACTATATAATGAATGGATTTTGGCGAGTTAAATCCGAACTTCTGAAGAGGATAGCCTTCCAAAATATTTAACATTTCGCATAATGTAACGCCACCTGAACTAGGCGGGGCCGCGGATAAAATAGTATAGCCTCGATAAGTGCATTGCACAGGAGATGATTCTGAAACCGTATATTTCGCAAAGTCATTTAAGGTCAGTATTCCGCCGTTTTGCTGACTTGCATCGACAATTTTTTTCGCTATGATTCCTTTGTAAAAAACATCCGGCCCATTTTTAGCAATTAATTTTAATGTATCTGCTAAATTGGTCTGAATAAAGCGATCACCCACTTGATAACTTTTACCATTTTTTAAAAAAATACTTGCTACATTGGGTTCGTCTTTAAAAAATGCCGAATAGGTTTGAAATACATCGACATCCGCTTTGGAAAGCAGGAATCCTTCTTTAGCCAATTTTATGGCAGGTGCCATAATTTTCTTTCGGTTCATGGTGCCATATTTTTTTAATGCGGTTTCAAGACCGAGGACGGTTCCAGGTACACCTATAGCGAGATAACCTCGATTACTTTTTCCCGGAATGGATTTACCGTTTGGATCAAGAAACAGGGTTCTTGTTGCGGCCATCGGCGCACGCTCACGAAAATTCAAAAAAATATTTCGCCCATCTGACAAATGAAGCGTCATAAATCCGCCGCCACCGATGTTGCCGCAGCAAGGTTCGACGACGGAAAGGGCATAACCAATTGCAACAGCGGCATCAACAGCATTTCCGCCCGCATGTAAAATCTCCGCGCCAACATCGGAGGCAAGATGCTGTTCAGTGACTATTTCATCTTTTTCTTCGGCTTTAGTTGTGATTGAGAATGTGATGCTGGCAAAAAATATTGAAAGAATTAATAAGAAGGTCCCTCTTTTTTTCATACACTCGTATTCCGTTTTCTGCCTAGAGCTATCATAACATAAAACACTTATGAAAATGTGATAAACGAGTTTTTGATGGCAGAAATATCTGTATTGAAATGGTAATTGTTACCACCTCGTTCTTTTGCAAAATACATCGCTTTATCTGCATTTCGTAATAACATATCTGTATCTCGTCCATCAATTGGGAACATACTAATACCGATACTTGCGGTTATAAAAATATTATAATCCTGAATATCAAATGGTTTTGCTAATGATGCACAAATGTTTTTGGCAAGTTCCGCAACTTGATCCGGATTATCGACATTTTCAATAATAATTGTTATTTCATCGCCACCTAATCTTGAAGTGATGGATTTTTCGGGGACTTTGCGAATAATTCGTTCGACAATTTTTTGTAAAAGCAAATCACCCACATGATGCCCATAAGCATCATTGACTTCCTTAAATTTATCAATATCAAGATAGAGTAAAGCTAATCCTTTATGTTCCTGTTGTACACGCAGAATGGCGCTGGAAAAACTCATTTCAAATAAACTTCGATTAGCAAGATTGGTTAAGGGATCATGTTTTGCTGCATGATCTAATTTCACATTGGTTTCTTCAAGCGCTCTTTTAGCATTCGATAAATTTTCTAATAACAAAATATTTTCATATTGTAATCCAAGCGTATTGGTAATAATGGTATGCGTATTGATTGAAATCAAGATGAGATAAAGTAAATACACCAGCAACGAAATACCAAACAAGACAAATTCCGATCCATCCGCCCAGATCAATGTTGCAATGAGGGGTACAAGTGATGTAATTAAATAAGCATAGGATGCCCATAAAATCCCAGACAACATCGGTACCGCACCCGCTGTCATCCCTGCAATAATAAAAAGTGTTAACGTCAATTGCATCAAATTATCATAAGGTAGTAAGTAACTGCATAAAAATCCCCAGCACATTCCGCTGAGCAATGCGCCGGTGATAAATAATCCTTTCCAGAGAGATATATTTACTTCAGGGAAAATACTGTATAAAAACATTTTTACTAATAAAAAACGCAATAACGTAACCATCCAAATAACGATATACCACGCGGTTAAAATCTTAGGATGGTGTCCTGGATAAAGCCCGACTAAAATGACGGTCGCGGCAAATAGGGCCGCAAAAAAACCTACATCATTTTGTTTAAAAATATGAGTAATTAATTCGAGATCAATTTTTTTTTGGATTAAAAGACTTAGCCTGCCATTCGGCACATTATGTCTCATAATGTTTTCATCGGGCACGGGTGCAGTCATAATATTCTATTTCCTTTGTTTTATAAAAAAAGTATTCCCTAAGACCATTATAAACCCGTTTTATCGCCTATAACGCGCTGATTTTACACTTAATCTTAATTGCTGCTCACAAATAGTGCTGATTTTGTGCGGGTTTTTAAGATTTTCTTAATCTTTGCAAAATAGGATAAGAGTTTGAGATCTTTTTCCAGGGAGGAAACCGTGAATTCCCATTATCAACCGTTGTCTTACGCCAGTATCAAGCAGATATTTGCTGGGCTATTAGATCAATCCAGTTCTAAGCGTAAGAAGGATATTTCATTTTTGCAGAATTTTTCTGTCCCGGAAGATCATCCCGAACGAAATAAAATTTTATTGGGGCTCGCGGTTTATCTCACTGAAAAAATTGCATCGGAATATCGACTTTCTTCTCCTGAAGGCAGCGAATTATTCAAAAAATTAAAATCGGAAATATTAAACCGTCCTGGCAATATCATGGATGAGCGCGAGCAACTAATTTGTTTAAATCATTTTTACCAGTATGCGAAGCAAAAAAAATTAGATCTGACCCATGAAAAATACAAAGATTCGCAAAAATTAAAGAATGAATTTAGATTTATTGGTGATCGTATCTTAGGTCGAATTCCTGAAATAAGAGCCGCTTTAAATCCGCGTCCTACCTATAAAAATTTGCTAAATGAATTCAATCAAAGTTATCAATTTTACGCAATGGATTTAGAAAAACGTTATACCAATCCTAATTACACCCATAAACAATATGAATTATTGCTCCGAATCATGAATGATCCTAGCGCTGATGCCATCTTTCTGGAATGCGCAGGCGTCCAATCAACGGATGATCCCGAATTTTTAAGAACAAAACAAAGTGTCATTTCCGGCGTTGCATTAAATATCATGGCACATATCGAAATAGAATATCAAACGTCTCTCTTCGGATCATTGTCAGCAGGATACATCTCGAGATCGCCTGAAAACAGCCATCTCTATCGCCTCTGTCAGAAAATCCTTAACGTAGCCCGAAGCACGGATGTGCCGGATATCCACAAATTGAGTTATTTAGGTGATGCTAGCGAATTCCTTGATACCTTAAAAAATGAAAAATGCGGTGAGAAAGCACTGGAAAAATTAAAATCCTATGAAACTGGAAAAAATTGGTTATGGCAAGTCACTTATTTTTCTGATGCGACCGATTTTCTTGATCAAACCAGCAATAAAATGGAACAAGCATTAAAATCAAAAGATTTTCTGCAACGTTGTTTCAAAAGTCTTTCCAATGCCGCCTTTTTAGGTTCGATTGGATTTGGTTGTTGGCAAATGGCTGGTATGTACGGTTTTGTCGAAAAAAAATTAGTAAAAGAAATCGGTAAATTGATTGCACGCGGGACAGCTTCAATTTTTGGTACAGGCATAGTCGGTAATTTTATACGTGGTCAAATTCCAGTAAAAACTATAATTAATTACCCCGTCACACTAGTACAAAAGATGGCTGGCACACCTTTCCCAAAAAAACCAAAAGAACGTATTTCAGAACGAACCGCAACTAAACGATTCGACCGGCAATTAAAAAAAGAAATCACTGCACAACTATCGGGAAACATGGATAAACAAATCGAGCGCGATCAGGAATGGTTTAGAACACTATTAGAATTACCCACCATGATTCCACCGGAAGCACGCTCTCGATTACGTAAGGCATTAATCGACGACAGCACACTCATGGCAGAAGAGGAGCAGAAAGTTGAATCAAGCGCTACATTAAGTCCTGCGGTTTAAAAAACATTTTTTGTTTGATTTCTTGCTGTGTGGCAAACGCACCTTGATAATCTGAGTGCGGCTGAAAAGTTTCGAGAAAAAATTTTGATTTTTTTTCATCATGGATTAATTCGATTTGTTGCGGATTTTGATCGAATGCCACAGTAAAATTTCCCAATGGCACATATAATCCTTCACCCACTGCTTTAATGAGTGCTTCTTTCGCTGCCCACAAACGATAAAATGCGGTGATCTGTTCTTTTTCAGATAATTTTTTTAATTCGGCAAATTCGCTTTCAGAAAAAAATCGTTTAGCAACGCCTTCTTTGTAATGATCACTCATTTTTTCGATATCAACACCCACTTCATCATGCAAGATTAGACCTAAAACCACTAATTCATCAGAATGGGAAATATTAAACTGAATTTCGCGATTGTCTTTCAGATAAGGTTTGCCGCGCGGACCATACTCAAACATAATATCCTCTGGCGGGATATCCACATATCGGCTTAAAACAGAACGCAATAAACCACGCGCCAAGGTAAACTTTTTTTTATCTTTCGGAAAATGAAACCGTTCAGCCCGTTGTGCTTCATCAGGACTGAGTAATTTAAAATAGGCACCTTCATGAGGCGATAGAGTTGCTAAATCAGCCTGCCAAAGATGAATAGAATGCTTTTCTATTTTCATGACTGACCTGTATAATGGGCCATTAAGATTAATGTTGGCATTATACCATGCAATCATTTCATTATAAAAATAACGAACTTTACGCAGAAAATGTCGCTATCCGCACTATCACGAGCAAATTTGGCACACCCTGTTATATCTACTCCCGCGCCCAGATTGAAAAAAACTGGCATGAATTTAACGATGTCTTTGGATCCGAACCGCACCGCATTTGTTATGCGGTTAAAGCTAATTCCAATCTTGCTATCTTGAATATTCTGGCAAAATTGGGATCTGGATTTGATATTGTTTCGGGTGGCGAATTGGAACGTGTGCTTGCTGCCGGCGGCGATCCCGCAAAAATTGTTTTTTCAGGCGTTGGTAAAACCGATTCTGAAATCTTGCGCGCCCTTGAAGTTGGTATTTTTTGTTTCAATGTAGAATCGGAAGCCGAACTCGAAAAAATTAATCAACTGGCTGAGAAGCAAAATAAAATTGCACCCATTTCTCTACGTGTGAATCCGGATATTGATGCACGGACTCATCCCTATATCGCAACCGGTTTAAAAGAAAATAAATTTGGCATAGAACTTTCTGATGTCATGCCACTCTGCCAAAAAATAAAATCATTAAACAATATAAAACTGATTAGCATCGGCTGTCACATTGGTTCTCAATTAACGGAACTCGATCCTTTTTTAGAAGCACTGGATTGTCTTTTGGATTTAATTCAAAAATTAAAATCGGCCCAACTGGATTTACATTATTTAAATTTAGGCGGAGGCCTCGGCATTGCATATCGAGATGAAACACCACCTGCGATTTCTGACTATATTTCTGCAATCCGAAACAAATTAGCGCCTTCTAAACTCGAGTTAATTCTAGAACCAGGCCGAATTATTGTTGCGAATGCTGGCATTTTAGTAACTAAAGTGGAATATCTGAAACACAATGATCACAAAAATTTTGCAATCGTTGATGCAGGCATGAATGATTTGATTCGACCTGTTTTATATGATGCGTGGCACAATATTATTCCTGTTTCAGAAAAAAATGGCAACAAAACACACTATGACATTGTAGGACCCGTTTGTGAGTCGGCGGATTTTTTTGGAAAAGATCGTGAACTAGCGCTAGAGACTGGCGATTTATTGGCAATTATGTCATCAGGAGCTTATGGTTTTAGCATGAGTTCGAATTATAATTCTCGTCCGCGACCGTCGGAGGTTATCGTCAATGGCGACCAAACACATCTGATTCGCAAACGTGAAAAAGTGGATGATTTATTTGCGTTGGAACAAATTATTAAGTGAGAAGCAAAATGGATTTTACTTTAACCGAAGATCAATTAGCCTTTCAAAAAATGGTCCGCGAATTTGCGGCTGCCGAAATTGCCCCTTTCGCAAAAGAATGGGATGAAAACCATGTTTTTCCAGTCGATGCAATGCGTCATGCTGCCGCGTTAGGATTAGGTGCCATCTGTGCGAGCAATGATGTCGGGGGCACAGAACTTTCAAGACTGGATGCTGCCATTATTTTCGAAGAATTAGCCGCCGCCTGCGTTTCAACCGCTGCTTATATATCCATCCACAACATGGTAGCAAAATTGATTGACCAATTTGGCAGTCCTGAATTACGTAAACAATGGGTCCCCAAATTAGCCTCGATGGAAATTTTCAGCAGCTACTGTCTGACTGAACCCGATGCCGGTTCCGATGCGGCTTCACTCAAAACAACCGCAGTCATTGACGGCAATGATTATATTTTAAATGGCGCAAAATCCTTTATTTCCGGCGGTTCTGAAAGCGATTTATATGCATGCATGGTACGCACCAATGGCGAAGGCGCAAAAGGGATTAGCTGCATTCTTGTGGAAAAAGGCACTCCCGGATTACATTTTGGTAAAAAAGAACTGAAATTAGGCTGGCGGACGCAACCCACTACCATGGTTTTTTTCGAAAACTGCCGCGTTCCCATCACCAATCGCGTGGGTGCAGAAGGCCAGGGTTTTAACATTGCATTATCCGCACTGAATGGCGGCCGCATTAATATTGCTGCTTGTTCCATTGGCGGCGCACGGGCGTGTTTGCAATTAGCGCGTCAACATATGTTTGAGCGCAAACAATTTAAAAAGAAATTAGCTGAATTCGAAGGCTTGCAATTTAAGTTTGCTGATATGTTCACGAATCTCGAAGCATCCCGATTAATGACTTATCGTGCCGCCTACGCACTAGATCATAAACATCCGGATGCCCTGATGTATTGCGCCATGGCAAAACGTTTTGCAACAGACATTGCGTTCGATATTTCCAGTCAGGCCATGCAAATTTTCGGCGGATACGGCTATATTTGCGAATATCCCATTGAAAAATATTTTCGTGATCTACGCGTGCATTCCATTCTCGAAGGCACAAATGAAATCATGCGGGTGATCATTGCAAAGCATGCGCTGGATGAAAAATTTCAACTAGTCTAACAATTCCCTAAAAATTCACTTAAGAAAACCTTAAGGTTTGCGGCGTACAGTAAATAATTCGTACAAGCATAATACAGGGAGGTTATCGTGCAAGCTAGTCAACTCACAAGCGCAGAAAATACTGCTACTCCAGCAAAAACCGGTGAATCACAAATTTTATTGAAACCTCCCGCATTGGATATTGTAGTTGATCCAATGTCGAATACCGGTTCCAGTCATTCTGGCAGTTCGCTACAATCTGAAACCGGCGAGCCTACACCGAATAAACCTGGCATTCCTCGTAGCGGTTCGCAGCAACCGGGTTTGCCTGAACAACGTTCATTATCCGATTTAATGCCGCCCACTCCTTCACCTATTTTACAGCCTGGGGCAACGGGAAGATCTTTTCCCGCTTTGAGTCTTTCAGACAAAAAAACTTCTGAAATCGAACTGGGTGGAGTACCAAGATCCACAGAAGGGGCTCCAAAAAAAGATGAAGCAATAACAGGTGAAACAGAAACAAAAGAAGGATGTTGTGCGCGCGTACAACCCATTATTTTTCCTAAAGTCTACAAAAAACCAAGAACAAAATGCCAACAACGAACGAACCATCTTCTGACGCTGGGACAAGTAGGTTTTTCCTCCTATTGGGCTGTCGAAGCATTCTTAACTGTATCAAATCCCTGGTTAGGAATTTTGTATGGCGTTGTTGCCTATACGGGCGTTCATGGCGTTGGCAGCGGTACCATCAAAATCATTTCCATGATTGCAGGCGGCCATTCAAAATTAAAAGACCATGATGCTGCTTTGGCTGATCTTCAAAGTGAAAATGAAAAACTTAAACAACGAGCTATCGTTTTAGAAGCCAAAGCAAGAGAAAATGAAAAATTAAAAAAAGATTTTGAACTGTTAAAAATCGAAATGCATCATAATGTAGAAGCAATGAGAGCACTGCAAAGTGGCGTAAAAAAATCAGTGAATGCCGCATTGCGCGAAGTGAGAAGTTCGTCAGTTGGATCGAGTTCAAATGGTGGGATGTTTGGACCGGCGGATACCAAAGAGCAAGGCTCATCTGAAGCAGAGCCGCTGCTGGCAGAGCAAGCATCGGCTTCGGGTAATCAAGAAAAAGCAACTACTGCAAAAAAACTTGTTTGATAGAATTTGAGGGAACAATGATGAAGAAACGCAGCAAATCAAAAGCTAGTGTCATCCCGCAAAACGTTCGTCCCGGTGAGTAATCGATGTTATTAACTATCACGAACGTTTCTGCGGGACCCGGGCTTTTATCAATTTATCAGAGCTCTACTTTTATCGCTGCAAAAGCCCAGGCCCCGCAGAATAGCTCGTGATATTCCTGTAATACTTTTTTATGTCTAGCCCTCGCTATTTGCGGGGTGACAAATGGTTAAAATAGGGTGATGCCATTAGTTTTGATTAATAAAATTAATAATCCCTGAAAAATCCACTTCACCATTACCTTGTTCCACAAAACGTGTATAGAGCTCTGTGGCTTCTGCGCCTAATGGAATAAATGCATTTACATCTTCTGCGGCATGTTCAGCAAGATGCAAATCCTTCAACATCATTTTCGCCATGAAGCCTGGTTTATAATCATGATTGGATGGCGCTTTTTCAACAATCCCTGGCACCGGACAGTAACTTGTCATGGACCAGCATTGTCCTGAGGCATTGGAACTGATTTCAAAAAATTTTTTAGGATCTAATCCTAATTTTTGTCCGAGTGAAAAACCTTCGGAAACGGCAATCATGGAAATTCCCAAAATTAAATTATTGCAAATTTTGGCCGCTTGTCCTGTTCCAGCAGTTCCCGCGTGCACGATTTTTTTGCCTAATTTTTCCAAAATAGGTTTTGCGCGTTGGAAATTTTTTTCGGATCCACCGACCATAAAAGTAAGTGTTGCAGCTTCTGCACCTGCCGTTCCACCGGAAACGGGTGCATCAACCATCGCAATATTTTTTTCTTCGGCCATTTTATGTAACTCACGTGAAATCGCAATTTCAATTGATGACGAATCGATGTACAAAACATTTTTAGGTGCCTGATTAAAAATGCCTTGATCGCCAACACAAACATCATGGACTTGTTGTCCGGTTTGCAGCATCGTGATAATCACTTCTGCATTTTTCACCGCCTCTGTGGGTGATGCAGCAGTTTTTGCACCTTCTTTTTGAAGCGCATCAATCGCAGGCTGCATCACATCGAATACAGTAACTTCATGTCCTGCTTTTATTAAATTTTTTGCCATGGGATTGCCCATGTGGCCGAGGCCGATGAAAGTGATGTTTGACATGTTGTTTCCTTTTAACTTTGTTCGTCATTGCGAGGAGCGCTCTTTGCGACGAAGCAATCTTCATGAGATTGCTTCGGCCTAAAAAGCAGGCCTCGCAATGACATGGTACTTATCAATGCAACGGCATTGAAAAATCCGCGCCGTCTTTATTTTTAAACCATTTTTGAGTGATGGTTTTTAATTTTGTATAAAACTGCACGCCCTCGGTGCCGTGCATGTGAATATCACCGAACATGGAACGCTTCCAGCCACCAAAACTGTGATACGCAACGGGAACAGGAATTGGAATATTAATTCCAACCATGCCCACTTGAACTTGGTTTGCAAACGTGCGCGCAGCATTGCCGTCACGCGTGAAAATCGCTGTGCCATTTCCAAATTCGTGTTCATTCACTAATTTCAGTGCGCTTTTTAAATCTGGAACGCGCACGATTGATAAAACCGGTCCAAAAATTTCTTCTTTGTAAACACGCATTTCGGGTTTAACTTTGTCAAACAAAGTTGCTCCAATAAAAAACCCTTTTTCGAAACCTTTGGGTTTAAAATTGCGGCCATCGACAACGAGTTCTGCACCTTCTTTTTCGCCGAGATCAATATAAGATTTCACGCGATCCCAATGTGCATCAGTAACTAAAGGTCCCATGTCAGTTTCTTTTTTTGATCCTTCGCCAATTTTTAATTTTTCCATGCGAGGTTTGATTTTTGCAATTAATTCATCTGCGACTTTATCGCCCACAGCGACCACAACTGAGATTGCCATGCAACGTTCACCGGCTGAGCCGTAAGCTGCACCGACAATTGCATCAGCAGCTTGATCGAGATCAGCATCCGGCATAACGACACCGTGATTTTTGGCGCCACCAAAGGCTTGAACGCGTTTGCCGTAGGAAGTTGCAGTTTTAAAAACATATTCTGCAATTGGAGTGGAACCGACAAAGCTGACTGCTTTCACATCAGGGTGAACCAATAATGCGTTCACCGCATCTTTGTCACCTTGAACAACATTTAAAACGCCATCAGGGACGCCTGCTTCTTTTGCCAATTCTGCTAATCGTATCGAACACGATGGATCTTTTTCAGAGGGTTTTAAAACAAATGTATTCCCGCAAGCAATCGCCATCGGAAACATCCACAATGGAATCATCACTGGAAAATTAAAAGGCGTAATACCAACGCACACGCCCAAAGGTTGCCGCACCGAATAACTATCCATTTCCGTTGCAACATCTTCTGAAAAATTTCCTTTTAAAAGATTGGGAATCCCGCAGACAAATTCCACCACATCAATACCGCGTTGCACGGAACCTTGTGCATCCACAAATGTTTTACCATGTTCTTGCGTGACTAATTTAGCAAGCTCATCTAAATTTTTTTCTAATAACGCTTTAAATTTAAATAAAATTCGCGCGCGTTTCAAAGGTGTCGTCGCAGACCAAGCAGGAAAAGCCGCTTTTGCAGCAGCAACAGCTTTATCAATCATTGTTTGATCAGCTAAGGCGACTTCACCAATCACGCTGCCTGTTGCTGGATTATAAATATCGAGCGTTTTGCCTTTGCTTTCGATTGTTTTGCCATTGATGAAGTGGGCGACTTTATATGTCATGTGACTTTTCCTTCAGAAACTATTTTGTGTTATTGTATTCTTAAATCATTTACTCACAAGTGATATTTATGGCCGTCGAACGCATCAAGCCGATCACCGAATATCGAGAAGCACTAAAGCGCTGTCTGACAGCGTGGGATCTGACTTTGTTAGGTGTGGGTGCAATCATTGGCGCAGGCGTCTTTGTATTAACTGGTGTTGCAGCGGCTACCAAAGCAGGCCCTGCCGTTTCCGTGTCCTATGTTGTTGCCGGATTAGCATGTTTGTTTTCAGCATTAGCCTACGCAGAACTCGCTGCCAGTATTGGCGGCTGTGGTAGTGCTTATAGTTATTCTTATGTCGGATTCGGGCAATTTATCGCATGGGTGATAGGCTGGGATTTATTACTCGAATACACCATGAGTGTTTCGACCGTTACGATTGGCTGGTCGGGTTATGTGAATAATGCGCTGGAATCGATTGGCATTACACTGCCTGAACGGTTTACTAAAAATCCTTTTGATGGCGGGCTTGTTGATTTGCCCGCGGTGATTATCATTGGCTTTCTTGCCATTCTCTTGTGTATTGGGTCAAAACAAAGTTCGCGTTTTAATTCGCTAATGGTTCTGATTAAATTAAGCGTGATTGCGATTTTCATTTTTATTGCTGTGCAAAATATTCAAACGACGAATTGGCAAAACTTTTTTCCCTTTGGCTGGGAAGGCGTGATGAATGGTGCGGCACTGGTCTTTTTTGCCTATATTGGTTTTGATGCTGTTTCAACCGCTGCCGAAGAAACCATCGATCCTCAGCGCAGTTTACCCATTGGTATTATCACGTCTGTCGTTTTTTGTACTCTGATTTATATTGTTGTCGGTGTATTATTGACGGGGATTGTTCCCTATCAAATATTGAATGTCCCGTCACCCATCGCTTCCGCCCTATTGAAAATTGGGCATCCTGTGGCAGCAGGCATTATTGCTTTGGGTGCAGTTGCAGGTCTTACCACGGTCATGTTAGTCATGTATTACGGGTTAACACGGGTGTGTCTTGCCATCACCCGCGATGGATTGCTGCCATCTTTTTTTGCTAGCATCAATGCTAAGACTCGAACCCCTGTTTTGATCATTTCGCTGAGTGGTCTCGTGATTGCAGCCATTGCTGGGTTCGTGCCTATTCATTTGGCCGCGGAACTTGTGAATATTGGTACCTTGGCTGCGTTTGCCCTGGTTTGCGGGGGGGTTATCGTATTACGTATTACGCAACCCGATCTTGAGAGGCCGTTTAGACTTCCATTTAACCCATTAATTCCATTAGCCGGACTTTTGTTCTGCCTCTATCTCATGGTACATCTGGCCTGGATGACCTGGGCGCGATTTATTATCTGGTTTTTCATAGGGTTAGCAGTATATTTTCTATACAGTCGTAAGCATAGTTTGCTGTCCAATTATTAGGCTTGTTTTTTGCTTAAAAATCAATTAGAATGCACTCGCTCAGCTCATTAATTGAACTAATTATAATCAATAAACCATGCAAACGAGACCAACTGAAAGTCTATGGGGACGATGCTGGTCTGGCACAACTAGCTTTTGCCGGAAAGCGGGCTCAGTTATTAAAAAAACGGTTTCGGTTGTTAAAAAAGGTGTCAAATGGGGTATCATCGTACCTAATGTTATTACAGCTGCAGTAGTAGTCTTAGCCGCCAGAAATCTTTTTAGCAATCAAAAAGCAGCAGAAGAATTATTTGAAACCCCAAATCCCAACGATGCCAATGTCTTAATTATGGCCATTACTTTTACTGCCGGTACTGTTATCGGGACTGTACCTCGCATTTGGTCAATCATTAAATATTGTCGCGGAAACCCTACGCCCAAGAAAAAAAACACCGAAGAGATTTCAGAATCCAAGAAACCAGCTGATAATTCTCACGATCCTGTTCTTGAAACTGCCGACCAACTCGAAAATCAAGAACCTGAGGCTGATACCCCGCCTGATTCATTACCTGTCGCTGCCGATCAAATTGGAAATACCGTTGCCGAAAGCAAAGCAGAAGAGACTCAAGAATTGTTAGCAGATGACGAGGAAACCTGCTGCGAAGCCTGTGGAAATGATTATTGCTCTTGCTCTCGCCGTTGCCTTAGCTCGCATATGGCATTTTGGTTTAAACGTCTTTGTTCCACCAATATTCTTACCACTTGCATTATCGCTGGTAATCTTGGCATGGTAACCATTTTTAGAACAATTCGGGGACAATCCGCACCGGAATTTCTAAATGACGAGTCCTCTCTCGGTCAATTTTTACAGGTCATGACTTGGGTATTGCCAATTGAATTTGCGCTTAATTATCTCGCTTATAATTTAAATTTTTTAACCTATCCTAGAATTGATAAAATGAAAGAAGCGGTGCAAACCAAGGAATATGATTTAACCGGTGCAAATTTAGCTTTTACGATGCTCTTAGCTTCACCTTGTATTTTGAGTTCCCCTTTTGGTACTTATTTTAACTTAACCTCTTCATTTGAAAATTTCGTATTTTTTAAAAACCTTTTTGAAGCCGGTATTAAACCCATTGCAATTATTTTTAGCGCAATAAATTTGCCTATTACTGCTATCATGTTATTTCCAAGCGCTCATGATTTTGTTGCCACTTTTCGTGCTGATCCTTCTAAGAGTTTTCGCGAAAGATTAGGCATGGTATTTGAAGTGCCTTACTATTATTCGGAAAGATTAGATTATTTAACCTGCGGTCTTGCTTCAAATCCTCTAAGAATAGTGTCGCGAGTTCTGATTGTGGCAAATATTTTAGATTCTGGTTGTACTTTGCTAAACACTGAAATTGGAACGAAATGTACTTTTTATGATCTTGGATGGGGCGTTGATACAAGTGTTGATATGCACCAAAGTACAGCGCTTACTGCTTGCCCCACTGTCCTTCCAGTCAAAATATTTGCATGGGGCGCAGGATTAAGTACTCAATTTTTAATGTTTTCATTAAGTGCATACGGGGTGAAGAAATTTTGTAAAGAAATGAGTGAGCAAACACCATTCGTACTTGAAGAAGTGCTAGATGAAAAACTTCGTATGCTGCCTCCGCCGCTTAGGAAAATCGTCGCTCAATATTATTCTGATGAAAATATTCAAAAGACCAAGCCAACACAATTAAAAGGCCCGGGAAACAATTCAATGTTTGCCGAAAGCAAAAAACCTAGAGAAACGGATCGTCTTTTGGGTAATGCGAGAAATGATACCATCCCTTATGCCGCGACCGTCATCACGATCAAGCCACAGCAAAGTGCATCAGGCTCCTCTCGCAGACCTTCATTATTTCCAAATGGTAATGGCTATCAACGTCTTGACGAAGCAAAACATGCAAATGGAACTAATGGATATACTGTTACAGCTCCAGGGGGTCCGATCGTTGCACACAGTTCACCGGGGAGCTCTCCGAGAAGTAACTTGGGTCGCAAAAGTTCTGAGGATTAATCCCCGGATAGGTTTTACTCATGCCCGCACTCAACTGCTCGAAATCTTAGTGTACATAAATTTTTTCAATGTGCTAAAATCTCCCCCGATTATTAACACACATGAGGATCTTATGCCTAAGATGAAGAAGAAAATGAAAGTTAAAAAAACGGCGGTTAAAGCTAAAAAAACAAAACCCGTAAAAAAAACCAAAGCCAAAGCAAAAACTGTAAAAAAAGCCAAAAAAGTGGTACGTAAAAAAGCGAAAGTCCAAGCGATTCCGAAAGGCTATCATACTCTGACCCCCTATTTGATTATTGACAATGCGCGCGAAGCGATTGAGTTTTACAAAAAAGCCTTTGGCGCGAAAGAAATTTTTGTAATGGAAAAAGATGGCAAAATCGGCCATGCCGAAATGAAGTTCGGTGATTCCATGGTGATGTTGGCTGATGAATATCCGCAAATGAATGCACGCGGCCCGAAATCGATTGGTGGTTCGCCGGTTTCTATGCATTTATATATGAAAGATGTTGATCAAGTGATTAAGCAGGCTGTTGCGGCGGGTGCTACCTTGACTCATCCGGTCAGCGATAAATTTTATGGTGATCGAAGTGGTGGTGTAATCGATCCATTTGGTCATAGCTGGCATGTGTCGACACATATTGAAGATGTTCCGCCGAAGGAATTGAAAAGACGCGCGGAAGAGTTTTGTGCGGCTCAGGGTCAGAAAGAAGAAACAGCTGAAATAGCTGAAGAAACCATGTAAAAGAAGCATTTTGTCATCCTGAGCGAAGCGAAGGATCTACCTAAATTTTCCCTGAAGCCAATTTTAGGAAGATCCTTCGCTTCGCTCAGGATGACAGCATTATTTTCCACTCATCGCTTGCCCTGCTTTTGAATGAGAGGATTTATGCAAATGTTGAAGCATATAATCCCCCGCTGCCATCAGTTTTTTCAAGTCAATGCCGGTTTTGATATTCATGCCATTTAGCATGTATAACACATCCTCGGTTGCGACATTGCCTGAGGCGCCTTTAGCATAGGGACATCCACCTAATCCAGCGACAGAACTATCTACTACAGCAATTCCTTTTTCTAATGCGACATAAATATTCGCTAGGGCTTGTCCATAAGTATCATGAAAATGCACGGCTAATTTTTCTGCGGGAATTTTCGGTAAAATGGTTTCGAGTAATTTTTTGGTTTTAAGCGGTGTACCAACACCAATCGTGTCGCCCAATGAAATTTCATAACAACCTAACGCAATTAATTTTTCTGCGACTTTCAAAACAGCTTCGGGTGAAATTTCACCTTCATACGGGCAGCCTAATACACAAGAAATATAACCGCGCACGGGAATATTTTTTTCTTTGGCAATTGTGGTAATGTCAGCCACCCGTTGTAAACATTCCTCGACGGAGCAATTGACATTGCGTTTACAAAATTCTTCGGAAGGCGTAGAAAATACGGCAATTTCACAAACACCCGCTGCTAATGCTTTTTTTAAGCCATTCGCATTCGGAACAAATACAGGATAGGAAATTCCAGGTTTTTTCTTAATGCCTTGCAACACTTCGGTATGATCGGCAAGCTGCGGAATCCATTTCGGTGACACAAAACTGGTGACTTCGATTGCCTTCAATCCCGTCTCAGACAAGCGATTGATAAATTCGATTTTAGTCGTCGCATCAATTGTTGTGGGCTCACTTTGCAATCCATCACGCGGACTGACTTCCACAATTTTTACAAACGTTGGAAAGGTCATGGTTTATTCCCATTTTGGATTACGTTTTTCTAAAAACGCTTGCAACCCCTCTTTCGCATCATCGGTCGTGCGCATCATGGCAAGATGCTCTACTGTATAGTATATAATTTTTTCAGAAAGTTCGCTATGCGCGACATGAGCAATTAATTTTTTGGCTTCGCGCAGGGCATTTGGACTGTTTTTTAAAAGATTTTCTGCGATCATCCAACCGGATTGCATTAATTTTTCTTCGCTAACGATATGTTGGACCAGATGAATGCGTTTGGCTTCCAGTGAATCAAATTTTTCAGCGGTTAAAAAATAATATCGAGCGACGCGTTCACCAATCGCTGCAATCACATAAGGACTGATCATGGAGGGTGTTAAACCAATTTTTGCTTCGGAAAAGCAAAAGACGGCGTTTTCTGATGCGACTGCAATGTCACAACAAGCAGTGAGTCCCAATCCTCCGCCCATGGCACCACCTTGAATGAGTGCGATGGTCGGTTTTGGAAAATGATAAAGTTTAAAAAAAACTTCAGCTAATTGTTTCGCATCTTGAATATTTTCCTCATTCGAATTTTTTTGCGCTTTCTGCATCCAGGTGAGATCTGCGCCCGCACAAAAATGTTCGCCCGCACCTGCTAGCATCATGAGACGGATTTTTTCATCTTTGGCGGTGGTGTCGATAACACTTAACAGCTCATGAATCATTTCTTCATTCATGGCGTTGCGTTTTTCAGGACGGTTTAAAAAAACCTGTAAAATCGTATCTTTTTTCTCGATTTTTAAGGTTTTGAAATTATTCATGCCAGTTCCTTGTCGTTAAACTCGTCATTGCGAGGAGCGCTTTTTGCGACGAAGCAATCTCTCAACAGATTGCTTCGTCGCAAAAAGCGCTCCTCGCAATGACGATCGTGACGTTACATTCTAAATACACCAAAATTAGTAGGTCCAATCGGCGCATTTAATGCCGCAGACAAACTCAAAATTAAAATCCTTCGGGTATCGACTGGATCAATTACACCATCATCCCACAAACGCGCACTGGAATAATACGCATGACTTTGTTTAGCATATTGCGCGAGGATGGGAGATTTTAATTTTTCTTCATCGTCCCACGACCATGGTTTGCCTAGTCGTTCTTTTTTCTCGCGTGTGACTTGAGCTAATACATTCGCAGCTTGTTCACCGCCCATGACTGCAATGCGTGCATTCGGCCACATAAATAAAAATCGGGGATCATACGCGCGGCCGCACATGGCATAATTTCCTGCGCCATAACTGCCACCAATAATCACGGTGACTTTTGGCACATTGGCACATGCAACGGCTGTTACTAATTTTGCACCGTGTTTAGCTATGCCTTCCGCTTCGACCTTGCTGCCCACCATAAATCCAGTAATATTTTGTAAAAAAATCAGCGGAATTTTTCGTTGACAACACAGTTCGATAAATTGCGCCGCTTTTAAAGCGGATTCTGAAAATAAAATCCCATTATTTGCAATAATTCCAACGGGTATTCCCTGTAAACGCGCAAAACAGCACACGATGGTTTTTCCATATTGCGCTTTAAATTCATCAAATTCAGAGCCATCTACAATGCGCGCAATAATTTCGCGTACATCAAAAGGATAGCGCGGATCCGCTGGAATAACGCCATAAATATCATTGATATTTAAAAGGGGTTCGCGAGGTTCTGAAAGTTCCAACGAAATTTTTTTCTTGCGATTTAAATTGGCAATCACTCGACGCGCAATTTCTAAGGCGTGCTCATCATTTTGTGCATAATGATCTGCAACGCCTGAAACACGGCAATGCACATCGGCACCGCCTAAGCTTTCAGCTGTCACGATTTCACCGGTCGCCGCTTTCACTAACGGTGGGCCAGCTAAAAATATCGTTGCTTGATTGCGTACCATAATGGATTCATCGGCCATCGCTGGCACGTATGCGCCACCCGCAGTGCACGATCCCATCACGACCGCGACTTGCGGAATATTGGCAGCAGACATATTCGCTTGATTGAAGAAAATCCGTCCAAAATGATTTTCGTCGGGAAAGACTTCATCTTGTTTTGGTAAAAAAGCACCGCCCGAATCCACCAAATAGACGCAAGGCAAATGATTTTCAGCTGCGATCGTTTGTGCGCGTAAATGTTTTTTAACCGTCATCGGATAATACGTGCCACCTTTGACCGTTGCGTCGTTCGCAACAATCATGCAATCAATGCCATTGATCTTGCCAACGCCTGTGATGATGCCAGCCGCTGGAATTTCATCGTCATACATTTCAAATGCGGCAAGTTGTGATAATTCTAAAAATTCGGAACCCGGATCCAGCAATAATCGAATGCGATCGCGCGGTAATAATTTGCCGTGTTCGCGATGACGTTCGCGAGAAACTTCGTTGCCGCCTTCTTGAATGCGTGCAAGTTTTTGTTTTAAATCGTCGACAATCGCGAGCATCGCTTCTGAATTACGTCGATAATTTTCACTGTTTGGATCAACCTGCGTTTGAAAAGCCGTCACGGTAGCTCCTGGAATTTTTTCACGATGATTTAGTATCATTAAATAATTCTCGTCCTATTAACATGCGTCGAATTTCTGAGGTGCCTGCGCCAATTTCATAAAGTTTGGCATCGCGCAATAACCTGCCGGTGGAAAATTCATTAATGTAGCCGTTGCCGCCTAGACACTGAATCGCTTGTAAAGCCATTTGCGTTGCGTTTTCAGAAGTAAATAGAATGAGCGCAGCGGAATCTTTTCGTGATAATTTATTTTTATCAGCCGATTTGGCAGCCGCATATAAAAAAGAACGGGATGACATCAAGGAAACATACATATCGGCAATTTTGGCTTGCATTAATTCGAATTCGCCGATGGGTTTGCCAAATTGTTTGCGTTCATGCACATAAGGTAAAACCACATCCATGCAAGCTTGCATGATGCCGACGGGGCCTGCCGCTAAAATTAATCGTTCCAGATTTAAGCCGTGCATTAAAACAGTTGTGCCGTGATTCACTTTTCCTAAAATATTTTCTTCGGGCACTTTGCAATTTTCAAAAATAAGTTCGCAGGTGTTAGAACCGCGCATGCCTAATTTATCGAGTTTTTGTGCGGTGGAAAATCCTTGGAAATTTTTTTCGATGATAAATGCAGTAATGCCTTTTGAGCCGGCGGTTTTATCGGTTTTAGCATAGACGACTAAAACATCGGCATCGGGACCATTGGTGATCCACATTTTTGTGCCATTTAAAATGTAATGTTTGTCTTTTTTTTCAGCGCGCAGTTGCATGCTCATGACATCGGACCCGGCGTTAGCTTCACTCATCGCGAGTGCGCCGACAAATTCACCCGTGCATAATTTTGGTAAATATTTTAATTTTTGTTCTCGTGTGCCATTTAAGTTGATTTGGTTCATGCAAAGATTAGAATGGGCGCCGTAACTTAAACCAACGGATGCGGACGCTCGGCTGATCTCTTCCATGACAACCACATGTTCGAGATAACCTAAACCACTGCCTCCGAATTCTTCTGGTATCGTGATGCCTAAAAATCCCAACGCGCCCATTTTTTTCCAGAGAGCGTGGGGAAATTTATTTTCATGATCGATATGAGCGGCAAATGGTGCAATTTCATTTTGAGCAAAGTGGTGGACAGCGTCACGCAGCATATCTGCTGTTTCGCCGAGCTGAAAATCCAATTCGTGATACGAGGTCACAAGAGTCTCCTCTTTTTTTCGCACGGGCGGTTTGCAGAAATCCATTTAAACATTCCTTATTTCCTAGCGTCATTGCGAGCCGCCGTCAGGCGGCGAAGCAATCTCAAAAAGATTGCTTCGTCGTAAAAAACACTCCTCGCAATGACATCAACTTTCTAAACTTTTTATTACTTCCGCTAAAAACCGTGTCGCTTCACCGCCAGTCACTGCCCTATGATCAAATGTCAGCGAAAGGGGCAAAATCCGGCGAATCACCATTTTTCCATCTTTTGCAACGACCGTATCTCGTAGTTTACCACATCCTAAAATCGCAACCATCGGTGGCACGATAATCGGTGTCGCGTAACGACCGGCAATCATTCCAAAATTGGATAAAGTAATGGTCGCACCTTGCAGTTCGCTCGGTGGCACTGTGCGGTCTTTAACGGTTTTTTTAAAATTGTTAACCGCATCACGCAATTCTTGTGGGGATTTTTTTTCTGCATTTTTGATCACTGGAACAAATAATCCTTCTGGAGTATCCACGGCCAGTCCAAGATTGACTTCAGGCAATAAACAGCGTTCCATGGATTTACCTTCATACCAGGCGTTTAGAGAAGGCTCGGCTTTTGCGCCATTAATCATTGCTTGAATTAATCGGACCGTAATATCTGAACCCGCAGGTAAATCGGTAATATCTGCATCATCAATAATGGTGACAGGCACCACTTCTTGATGTGAATGCGTCATGGCAGCAGCCATCGCACGGCGGACGCCATGCAACACTTCGAAATTTTCGTGCATTTTTTTTGGGGCGCTAGTCGCTTTTTTTACATCGTCAATAGTAATTTGTCCGTTTGCACCCGTTCCTTTGACAAAATTCAAGTCGACATTTAATTGTTTTGCTAATGCACGTACAGCGGGCATGGCTTTAATGGTTGTCGTCGTCGGATTTGCTGAACCGATGATCATGTCGCCATCATCCATCACAGCATTGCTTTCTTCGAGACTGCCAACGACCGTGCCTTTATCTTTCACGGCACCTGCTTCACCTTCGAATTCAATCAAAGGCGCATGGGTTTGAATAATGTCGCCCGCTTTACCGAACAGTTTGACGACTTTGCCCGCTTGCGGGGCAGGTACTTCAACAACTGCTTTTGCGGTTTCAACAGAAACCATGGGTTGATCGACTTTGACGACATCGCCTACTTTGACGTGCCATTCGTGAATTTCAGCTTCAGCGAGACCTTCGCCTAAATCGGGTAAATTAAATATGCTCATGCGAATTCCATAATATTGGTGACTGCTTCGACAATTTGATGTTCATTGGGTAAATAATATTTTTCCATTTTTGCATAGGGGACAATTGTATCGTATCCCGTGATGCGTTGCACGGGTGCGCGCAAGGACAATAATGCCCGTTCGGCAACTAGCGCAGAAATATCGGCGCCTACACCACCGGTTTTTGCCGCTTCGTGAATAATAACGCAGCGACCGGTTTTTTCGACGGATGCGATAATGGTATCGATATCCAATGGTTTAATGGTTGCGACATCGATTACTTCTGCACTAACGCCGTTTTGTGACAGCAGGTCAGCGGCTGCAAGGGTTTCTTTCACCATAGCGCCCCAAGTCACTAATGTCACATCGGTTCCAACACGCAAAGTAAAACAGGTATCGAGCGGCAAGGCTTTACCATCATCGATGACATCTTGTTTTGCCCAGCGATATAAACGTGAAGGCTCTAAAAATATGACGGGATCCGGGTCACGAATCGATGCCAGCAATAAACCATAAGCGCGTTTTGGTGATGATGGAATCACGACGCGTAAACCTGGAATATGTGCGAGAACCGCTTCAGTACTTTCTGAATGATGTTCAGGAGAACGAATACCACATCCATAAGGCGTGCGAAATACAACAGGACAGGTCATGTGTCCACGGGTTCGATTGCGGATGCGTGCAGCATGATTAACAATTTGATCATAGCCTGGATATAAAAATCCCATAAACTGAAATTCAGCGACCGGTTTTAATCCAGCAGCCGCCATGCCAATTGAAATCCCGGCGATCATGGATTCCGCAAGGGGTGTGTCGCGAACGCGATCTGGGCCAAATTTATCGAGTAAACCTTGCGTCGCACGAAACACGCCGCCATTTTTACCGACATCTTCGCCTAGTACAACGACACTTTTGTCTGCTTTCATTTCATAAGCGAGAGCCAAATTCACGGCTTCTACTAACGTCATTTCAGCCATGTGATTGCCCTCCTAATTGAATTAATTGATCCCGTTGTTCTTCGTAAATTTTTGGTAATTTTTCGTATAAATAATCAAAAAGCGATTCGACAGTTGCAGGTTCGGTTTGCAAATAATCAGCGACCGTTTTTTCGATTTCTGCGGCGCATTCGGTTTGTAGGGATTCTTCTTTTTTATCGTCCCATACACCCAATTTTTCTAAATATTTTTTAAGACGCATGATAGGTTCATGTGCCCAATGCGTTTCACGCGTTCCTTTTGCTTCGTAACGACTGGCATCGTCAGCTGTCGTATGATCGCTTTGACGATAACTAATGATTTCCAACAATGTCGGTTCGTTTTGTTCACGCGCTTTTTTCATGGCGACTTCCGTTCGATCGCGCACCGCAATCACATCATTACCATCCACTTGCTCACCGGCAAATCCGGCGGCAATCGCTTTTTGAGCCAGTGTTTGGGCGGCTGTTTGTTCACTTCGGGGTACTGAGATAGCCCATTGATTGTTGCTGACGACAAATACGACGGGTAATTTCCAGACACCCGCCACATTCATGGCTTCATAGAAATCGCCTTCAGACGTGCCGCCATCACCGGTCACGGTCAACACAGCATGTTTTTCTTTGCGAATTTTCAGAGCCGTTGCAACACCTGCAGCATGTAATGGTTGACTGCCGACCGGAACACTATAAGGAAAATTATTTTTCGCCGAGGCAAAACAATTGCCACGTTCATCGCCGCCCCAATAGAGCAAAATATCACTGAATTTCACTCCACGCTGTACCAAAATTCCCACATCGCGATAATAGGGCACAAAAATATCATCTTTTGCCATCCCAGCACCCACACCAACAAACACACCTTCTTGTCCGCGTGTTGATGGATAGGTTCCAATTTTTCCAGTACGCTGTAATGCAATGGCTTTGGTATCAAAAATACGATTCAGCACCATTAGACGATACAACTTGATTAATTCTTGAGTATCTTTGGCAAAAGCAGGTAAATCCGCGACCACATTACCTTCATGATTTAAATATTGATAATAAGGGACTTCAAATTTCGCAACAATTTCCACTCAGGTCTCCTTTTTGATTCAAATTCTGGTTTATCAGGGTAGCGATCCAAAAATTTAGAGTCAATCAATTTTCATTTAAGAATTCCTTAAGGTTTGTTGTTTAGCATCGGTAAAAATTACAAGGAGACCGTTCATGGCACTAAGTCAAGCTCAACCCACTCAACCCGCTCAACTTCCCTCACCTAGTAAAGCACCTGACGTAAAAGAAGAAAAAAATAGACTACCCGATCCCAATGAAGCATTAGCAATATTAAAAGTTGCTCTAAAATTGCGAGGAATCCCCGACGAAGGAAAAAAAGAAGATTTAATTCGCTATACCGCAGACACAGAAAATTATGAAAACTTAATCAAATTAATGATGGAGATTGGGCAAGACAAAACAGTCAAAAAAGACGGCAGAACATTTACATTAGCAGATTGGGAAGCAATCCTCTTAAAAATTCATGATTATATCTTAGCCGAAGATCCCAAAATTCAAGCTAAACAAGCTAGTACATTGCGGACTATCGGTAAAACATTTCAAGCCGGAATCGGTTGGATGGCTAATTTAGTAACCGGCAGCAATAAAGAAACTATCGACGATGTTTTTATCAATACGATGATAGCAGTGTATAACTATTGTAGAATAGAACTGCAAAAAAGTTTTGAAGTACAACAATTAGCAGCAAAATTGCTTGTTGACCTTGAGGCCATAGAAAAAAAATATCGCCGACTTTGTGTTAATCCTGATACTAAACAAGAAACGTTTGCTTCCGTAGAACAAGAATATAAACAACTTACCACTCGCTTAGTGAATCTGGGATCAGATGAAGCAGTTAGTATTCTTGTTACTTCAGACATTCATGAAGCGCAAAAATTTGCGCAAAAGTTCTATGGTCATGGCTTAATGCAAGATAGACACTATCGATGGAACAGTATGTTCCCCTTATTCTGTAATAAAGAATTTTTTAAATATTATTTCACTGAATTCATTGCTAAAGCTGACCCAAGAAAAGATGAAAGAGATGTAGAATCCTTCAAAGCGAATGCTCATGATGATACAGTTAGAAAAACAACTCCGCCTCGCTGGGAAGGAATTGTATTAACTGCTGCAAAAGGAACGCCGTCCAATCAAGGATCTCCTGATGCATCTTCGGGTGGGCAACCAGGATCTGATTTGCCAAGCGGTCAGCCCAAACCAGGAGTACAACCTAAACCAGCAACAGGGACACCTGCTCAACCTGCAGAGGGACAATCTGTGTCTGGTTTGCCAAGCGAGCAACCCAAAACAGAAGTACGGCATAAACCAGGAACAGCGACACCTGCCCAACCTGCGGACGGACAACCTGTCTCTGATTTGCCAAACGGCCGAGTCACTCCAAGAGAAAGACCGAAGCAAACAGAACAAAATGGTAGTCCCAAAACTTCGGCATCTGCTGGACAGCCAAAGCCAAAAGGTTCTCCTCCAACTCTGCCACTTTCTGGGACGGGTGCTGCAACTATTTTGCAAAGTTTAAATGCGAATCCAGCGGAGGGTAAACCGGCAGTCACGGCTTCCGATGCAAAAGCGGCGACTGCGGCTAATGGGTCAACCGGTAACAATGCGCAACAACCAAAGCAAGAAAAACCAAAAATGAGCAAAGGTCAAAGAAAACGAGAGAGAGCAAAAAGAAAAGCGTCGCTTGCAGCTCAATCACTATTAGGTTCTCAGCAGCAACAACCACAACCCTCTCCAGATAATTCAGGAAGTGATGTTGAAGAAGGTGATGAACTGAATGCTTCAACTGCTTCTTTAACAAAAACTGGAAGTAGATAATAAAATTCTTCCTGTCATTTTTTATCGTAATCCATCAAAACCGGTGGATTACGATACATTCTTATCTCATAATCACTATTAATAATTCAGTTTTTAATAAATTGTTCTTTTTTTAACAAAAAAGTATTGGCCATCTTTCAAACAATTCTAAATGTTAAAATATTAGTATGAATACGTCATTGCGAGGCCTGCTTTTTAGGCCGAAGCAATCTTTAAAAGATTGCTTCGTCGCATAAAGCGCTCCTCGCAATGACGGGGTAATTTGGAGTTACAATCATGAACCGTTTGTTCATGTTTCGCATAATGCTTTTAGTCGTACTATTCGTCACGACGTCTTTTGCATTGGCAATGGGCGAACAACCTATTATTAGCTCCCAGCTTACCGTCGCCAGCCGCAATTTTTGGCAATTGAATCACGCTATGTCTTTCTACGAAAAATTATCACACCAACCGTGGAACATCATTCCTGAAGAACCACATTTATTAAAATTAGGCACCAAATCCAATGCGGTATTAATCCTTCGTGAACACTTAAGAATTTTAGGTGATTTACAACCCGTCAATGATGTCGGCGGAAAAAAATTCGATTTAGCGCTCGAACAAGCTGTCGAATCCTTTCAAGAACGTCATGGCATCAAAGTCGATGGTGCGGTAGGCAATGAAACCCGCGATGAATTAAATATCCCACCCGAAGAACGCATCAAACAAATCGCGATCAACATGCAACGCTGGGCCAATTTGGCGGATAAATTAGGCCAGCGATTTATTTTGGTGAATATTCCCGCTTATCACATGGAAGTTTTTGAAAACAATCAAGTGGTCTTGAGTTTAAAAGCGATTGTTGGAAAAAAAGATTTGCCAACGCCTGAAATTGAATCGAAAGTGACGCGCATTGTCTTTAATCCTTATTGGAATATTCCAAATAAAATTGCGCAAAATGATATTGCACCAAAAATGCTGGCTGATCCGAGTTACATGTATCGCTCCCACATTCGCGCCTTTCGTGTCGAAGACAATGATGCAACAGAGGTCGATCCCGCTAACATTGATTGGCAGAACGCCGAAATTTACGGTTTAAATTATCATTTGCGACAAGACCCGGGCCCTGAAAATGCGCTCGGACTGGTTAAATTTGAATTTCATAATACGCATGATGTTTACATGCATGATACCTCCGCAAAAGATTTATTTAACAACCATATCCGTTCTTACAGTCACGGCTGTATTCGTCTAGAAAATCCTTTCACCTTGGTAGAATATCTGTTAAAAGATGATCCGCGCTGGACAGACATGCGTATCGGAGAAATTTTAGATGAAGGCAAAACACGCTACGTCTCAGTCCCCCACCCTATCCCGATTTTTGTGACTTATATCACAGCCTGGGTAGATGAAGCGGGCCGCGTCAATTTTCGGGATGATTTATATCAATTAGATGACCAAGTCTGGTCCCCGCAAAGGACCGTCTATTAGAGAAACATTATGAAAACACTGCGATTGAAAAAAAACGAAGACCGCCGTCTGCGTGCGGGACATCTTTGGATTTACAGTAATGAAATTGATACGAAAGCAACCCCACTAAAAGAATTCACAGCGGGTGAAGAAGTGCGAGTGGAAGCGCATGATAAAACCCCTTTGGGAATTGCGTATGTTAATCCGCACTCGCTGATTACCGCTCGACTCTTCAGTCGACGATTAAGTGCGCGACTCGATCGGGATTATTTTCGTGAAAAATTGCAAAATGCGCTGGCTTTACGGACTCGTTTGTATACGAAACCCTATTATCGAATGGTATTTAGTGAAGGGGATGGTTTGCCAGGTCTGATTATCGATCGGTTTAATGAAACGCTTGCTATTCAAATTAATACGGCGGGAATGGAACTTAAAAAAGATCTTATCCTGGAAACTCTTTCTGAAATTTTACCTGAAATTAAAGCGGTTTTATTCAGAAATGACAGTCCGGCGAGATTACAGGAAGGTCTAGAGACTGAAATCATCGCGGGTTTCGGTGAACCACCTCAAAAAATTCTTCTCGAAGAAAATAATACCTTATTTCATGCGCCACTTTGGGAAGGCCAAAAAACCGGCTGGTTTTACGATCATCGTTTAAACCGCTCGCGTCTGAAAGACTATGTTGCTAGCAAAAATGTACTGGATGTCTTCAGCTATCTCGGCGGATGGGGAATTGAAGCCGCTGTTTTTGGTGCAAAATCCGTTGTATGCGTTGATGCTTCTTCACTTGCTTCCGACTGGATAAAAGAAAATGCCGAGCTGAATCAGGTTGCCGATCGAGTGAATGTGATTTGTGAGGATGCCTTTGATGCCTTAAAAAAACTGCATCAGGAAAAAAAGACGTTCGATGTCATTATTCTTGACCCACCCGCTTTCGTTAAAAAACAAAAAGACAAAAAAGAAGGTTTTCTTGCCTATCAGCGCATCAATGAATTGGCGCTGAAATTATTAGCGCCAGAGGGTATTTTGGTTTCCTGCTCTTGCTCGATGCACATGAGTTTTGAAGACTTGCTGCAAGCCATTCGGCGCGCCACACTGCAGGCTCATTGCGAATTACAACTACTGGAACGCGGACATCAAGCGCCCGATCATCCCGTGCATATCGCGATTCCGGAAACAGATTATTTGAAAATGGTCATAGGCAGGAAAGTTCAGAGATGAAAATAAAAACGGGGAGAGTGTCGCCACCCTCCCCGTTTTTTAATGAATTACTTCTTTTTCTTTTTAGCGGTTTTTTTCTTCGCTGGCATGTTATCTTCTCCTTAAGATGGTTAGTAAAGGTCTGCCCGAACCACTCGAGCAATTTCATTATATACCTTTCTCATCATTTGTGAAGAGTGTGTTGCAATTTTTCGTGGAAGGGTCGAAGTGATCTCGCGCTAAAAATTTTTTTTAATTTTCTTCGCTATTTTTAGGGATTTTTTTCATGTTTCAGAACATCCGCTGTCATCCTGAGCGAAGTGAAGGATCTGTCCAACGTTCCAGAGATCCTTCGCTTCGCTCAGGATGACACGTGATTTTAAGTAATCCTTAAGGTTAATGAGATAAAATAATCATAAAATATGATTATTTAACGAGGATTCTATGCCACCAAAAATTGATTTAACCGAACCACTTCTGGGTAACAAAAAAAAACGATTATTTAATTTCTTTTATGGCAGCACATCTCATAAACGCGTTACGCCCCCTAAAGAAAAGGTTCAAGCACTGCCACCCCAACCCGTTCCCATCGTGCAAAGGCAGGAAGAAAAATCGTTCTCTCGCAAAGGAAAATATGATGTACCTTTAGGATTTCAGCTAAATGGCAAACCAGTGACAGATATTATAATTTGCGAACCTATTCCAGAAGGCAAATTTGAAGTATTCTCAGCTGTTCGAGAAACAAGATCTACCCTATTAAAATCTTAGTTTGTTCCAATTTAGTCTGGCCAAGAAATTACTTACTTGTACAATCAATAACTTAGAATAAACTTCTATTTTTAAATAATTTAGTTATTAAAATAGTTTGACAACTAAAATAATTTGTTTTAAAGTAACCCTATTGAACAATAACAGGCAAATAAAGTGCTATGAACTTAACCGAAAAAGCAAAACAAATGACAGCGCATTTACTGACGCTGCGTCGCTTGCAGGATAAGTCCGAAGAGGACTTTATTGCCTCATTAGGCGGATTAACATTACCCCAGATAAAAATTTTAAATATTATTGGTGATTCCGAGCCTTGCACCATGGGTGAAATAGCTAAAAAAACCAGTCTTTCACTGAGTAGCATTACCCTCATTGTTGATAAATTGGTGAAACAAAAATTAATTACTCGTTTACGTAGTGATGAAGATAGACGAATTGTTTATGCAAAATTAGCGCCTGAAGGCAAGCGAATCTATCAAGTGCAAATTGAACGTTATAACCTAGTCGGTCATATGTTACTTTCGACTTTAAACGAACAAGAACAAGATATGTTTATAAATATACTTAAAAAAATGACTGGGTTATAAGAGATTTTTTTTGGCTTAATACTTTATAAATTGAAATATTAAGTTAATAAAATAATATATAGGATGATATTACGATATACCAGGGATTTTTTTATAAATTTACTTTAGATATTAAAATATTTATTAAATAAACTAACGAGGCAAGTTATGACTACTTCAAGAACAATCGAAACTCCAGCCATGGGCGCAACCATTCAAAATGCTGCTGTGACTTTAGAAGTTACCCAAGCAATTACCGACGGATTAAATTCTATTCCACCTACACCCGATGTGGATTTTCCCGGCCAAGGCACATTTTTAACTTCGTTTGGAAAAACCGCAGTCTCCGTTCTAGCTTTTCTCGGCACAGCGCTTGCCCTGAAAGATACGTGGGATAGCGCGAAAGAACTTTATTACGCAGAAAATAAAAACTTCGAAAAAGTGGCTAAATTAGCCATTAATTTATTTAGAACGGCTGTAGTCGGCGTATTTTTTGCAAGTTTAATCACGGGTGCCGCTTTAGCGCTACCGATTTTATTGCCGATCAGCGCTGCATTAGGTGGTGCATGGTGTTTGTATACCGCTGTAAAAAAAGCTTATCAAGCTTATAAAGCACATCAAGAAGGAAATAAAACCGAACGAAATACGTTGTTGAAAGAATCCGGCTTAAATTTCATTGCTGCTACCATTAATGGTCTTGGTACTTATGCCAGCATTGCAGTGACTCAGATTGGCGCTGCTTTGAAAACGGCAAATGACATGTTTAACGATGGTGTTGCCCATTGGAATTTTCCTGAAATTCTCGCAGCAATTGATCTTACCCAAACCGCCGGCCGTGTTTATGAAGCATTTAAACCCGTCGCTTATGCGTTAGGCGCTCTTTTAACGTTAGGGACCGCAAGTTCACTGGTCGCCAATGCTAATCGTCAATTTGATGAAACGATTGAATCACTGAAAAATCCTAGAGACAGTATCAAGCGTGCTTGCGAAAACTTTGCGGAAGGCGCCAAAAAGGTAGGAAGCTTCATCAAAAATTCTTACGGGTTCGGAATTATCCCTGTGCTGATTGCAGCACCGATCGTTATTACCTCAAAGGTATTAACTGTCGCGGCCAGCATCACGCAAGTTGTTTTAGCAGCTCCGATCAGAGCGCTGTCATATCTTTGGGACAAAATACGTTCCTGCGGTTCTAACAGCGAACAAGAACCTCTTCTTCCCAAAGTTTCCGCACCTAAACCGGATTTAGCTCAACAACGCGCTCTCTATGAAAAATTGAAAACCAAAGTGCAAGACCAAAAAGCTCACCTGGATCAACAAACAAATGATTCAAAACACGCTGCCAAAAAATTAGTAGTCGATGAAATTGCACAGTCACTTGGCAGATCTTTTGAAGAATACCGTCCAGTCAAAGTTGACGCTCTCGAAAAACAAGCTAAAGAAAAAAGCTCTCTGGTTTATCAATCTTTCTTTCGTGATGTAAGCCGTACTAAAGAAATTGTTGAGTTAGCCAAAGCATTAAATAATTCAACTCCAGGATTGGCACACTAGATCTTGATAGATGGGCCCTGAGAAAATTCAGGGTCTTTTTTTATGTTACAAGCAATTTTTCCATTTCAGATTCTTCAGTGCATTCCCTTTCAATAAATTTTTCAAATGAACAAAGCCGTTCTTGAATTCCTTTGCACTCGCGCAAAATAAATTGTCTAAGCAATCCTTTAATTTGCGGCGAAGCAAGTACGGTATCTCGGGTATATTTATTTTTCTGTAATTTTAGGACTGTTTGAATGGCGGGTTCTGCGACGTCATAAAATTTCTGAATAATGGCATTTTTTTCATGAACGGCAAGACTATCAAATTCCCTATCAATAAAACTTTCACGATAAATCTGATAATTTTCTTCGAGTTCATCTTTTCGTTGCTGCGTTTCTTTCAAGGCTTCCGCTTTTTTATGTTTGATGAGGACCACGCTTTTCTCCGGCAAAAAGTTATTTTTCAATGCACTCAAGAAATACCCTGCCAGATTATGCACCCTGCCCTTCTGATAATTTTGCGAGGATTCGACAATTTCCATTTTTTCCTGGATAAACGTCTCGGAATACTCTGCCATCACTTGGATGGCCTGCTCTCTCGATAAACTAAAATCCGCCATTAATTTTGATTGCAGCGTGTTTTTTAGCGTGTCTTTTTCATCTTCGATGGATTGAGTTCCAAGTCGGACCTTTTTCGCTCTTTCTTTTAAGAGAAAACGGACTTTGCTGACTTGACGTCCCTCTTTTAAAAAATCCGCTTCGACAATCAAATCTGAATAGGTATTCACTTCTTCTATGGATTTATCCAACACACGGCGCTTAAAGTCGCGAAAAATGGGATACTTGTCGGCAGGCACGCCCATTAATTTTCGAAACACATCCATTTCAAGCCATTTGGTATAAGGCAAACCTCGATAGCGTATGCAATTTTCATAAAGCGCCAGTCCATAACTTGATTTAAAACGGGATTGGATGAAAAGGTTAATTTTTCCAAACATGGACGGCGAATGTAATAAGGCTTTCATGCGCGGCGAATAAGCATAAAGACAAATAGGCCCGCGCAAGCTGACGCTGGCTAGAATGGAGCTTGCTGTCCAATCTTCTTGTCCCGTTGTGTCGCTGACCACGTTCCATTCGATCACAGTCGAGATCAAGCCTTTTAAGCCTTCTTTGATCGCCGCGTGATTATTTCCACTGTATCCAATTAAACGGCAAAGTTGTTTCACCGTGATTTCGTGTTCTTCTTTGGTTTGAAGTTCTTTGTACGCATGATAGAGCAATGCATTACTGATTTTTCGCTGCAGTAAACTGAGCGAGTTCGAGCAATGAATGGTCGCCGCGTGTTTTTTTAATTCGGGCGAAGAATCTTTTTTTTCTAATCCCACATCCGTCACAGTTAATCCCATAGGCGTCACATTTCCATCCCAAAAATGTCACATTTCATCCCACAGATGTCACAATTTATCCCATAGCCGTCACATTTTTCACGCTTAAATTTTTATTTTTCAATATGTTATTAGCAAAGAAACATATAAACATATATATAAACAAAAACACAACTAGCCGTGTTGCTTTTTCTTTTTTAAAAATAACATAAAACTTAATTTTTCGTGACATTAGATTGATCATATATTAAGTTATATCGTAATACAACAGAGGGAGTTTGACACATGAAAGTGATTGCGTTTTTGAATAACAAAGGCGGTGTCGGTAAAACAACCTGTAGTCGCACCATGGCAGAATATTTAAGCCGCACGCGAAAAATGCCGACGCTGGCTATCGATTTTGATCCTCAATGTAATTTTTCGCATCAATATCTCAAAATGGAAATCGATCCTGCAGCACCCGAAGGTTTAATGCCGCCTATTCATCCGGATTACAGTCCTGACAATCCCGATGATGAAGATTGGGATGGTCGCAGTAGTATCGCAGAAATTTTTTATGGACAAGGTGTGATTCCTTATCCCACCTACATTGAACATCTGGATTTAGCGCCGGGACATGCCGAAAAATTGCTTGCTGCAGAATCAGTCAGAAAATCAGAGGTTGTGGAAAAAGTCCACAAGCAACTGACTAATTTTTTGAATTCTCCTGATGTTCAGGCTACTTATAAAGCAGTTGTGATTGATACAGCACCGTCCAAAGGCCCGCTTACGGTGAGCGTAATTAAGGCCGCGACCCATATTGTTATTCCATCGGTTATGGAAGAACAACCCGTTCAGGGAATTTATGGCATGTTGCAATTGTGGATGCAGGAATCGTTAGCGCGTGAAAAAAACCGTCCGTTAAAACTCATTGGCATTCTGCCCAATATGTTTAAGCAAACACGTTTGCACAAAGATATTTTAAAAAGTCTTCAGGATAATTCTGCGATCAGTAAATACATCATGCCGGTGAAATTAAGCCAGCGTATTGTCTTTGCGGAAATCGATTCAGAGGATGCCAATCCCCATTCCATTTTTGATTTTCATGAAAGTCATGTGGCGAAACAGGAAGCTTTAGAGGTTTGTGATTTCATTTCTGAGAGGATATTTAACGATGAGTAAACGGAAGCGCTTTGGTGTGTCACAGGCTTTGACCCGTGGATTAAGTGAAACTATCCATGTTGTGGAAAACAACGCAGGGGTTTTTCGAAATGTTGTATTACCGTTATCGCGCGTTGAATTGGACCCAGACAATCCGCGTAAGTTGAGCATCACGTTAGATGACATGCGCCATGGACTAGATAAAAATGATGGTCTCTATCAGCGTAAATCCGAAGAGTTGGAAAAATTAAAAGAACTGGCCAATACCATTGAAACCAGCGGTGTCATTAACCCAGTTGTTGTGTACAAGAGAGGTGAAGTGTATCGAGTGGTCGCAGGCGAGCGACGTTGCCTAGCTTCGATTCTTGCGGGCAAGCAGGAAATTGATGCGCGAGTTTTTAATGAAAAACCCAAAGGATTTGAATTAAAGCTGATTCAATGGATTGAAAACACCGCTCGTGAAGATCTGACCTTGGAAGAACGAATCGGCAATATTCGCGATATTATTTCTGAATATCAAAACCAACATGGGAAAACCGCGCTGTCAGCGACATTAATTAAAAATATTACGGGTCTTTCACTGCCACAAGCGACCTATTACATTGCGGTTTTGAATGCACCTCATGATGTCAAAATGATTATTGAAAATGGCCAAGTCCGAAGCCTCGATAAAGCGGCGGTGCTGGCGACCATCGAATCGGATGAAATTCGCCGCGAAGCCATTAAGGCTTGTATTGAGGGTTCCAGTTTAAAAGACCTTCGTAAAATCATTGCTCGCGAAAAGCTGCATTCCAAAAATGAAAAGACTGAAAAAGCAGAACGTAAGCGCGGCAGGGTAGTCAGCCGGGTAAATATGGGTTTTACTTTAAATCCAACGGTTGTCCAGACCATTGTCCATTCGGTTTTAAATCAGGCAGAATATCGCAAATTTTCAGATATCTTTTCAAAAGTGGATTGGTCACACTTCGACCAGACCGCCAGAGCTTTTAGAAAATTGATTGAAATTTTAGAGCAAGATGTGAGATGAGCTTATGAATAAAAAAATAATGACCTCGATCAAATTACAAAAAATCGTCCATTTAAAAATGCAGCAGCGCATCATCAGTGACGGTTATGGGATGCGCGGCAAAAGCCAATGGATCATTGAAGCCATTGAACAATTTCTGAAATTACCGGATTTTCCGACATTGGTTGATATTGCAGATGGCATGGATCAACTCAGTGAATTGATCAGTATTCGCTTACCAGAAGACTTGATGAATCAAATCGATCAATCCATTATCAAAATCCGTCGCCATTATCCCGCCATGGAAGGGGTAAAGAGCAATGTCGTTCGCGCAAGCATCATGCAAAGGCTGTTGCGCGAGCCAACTTCGGTGACCGAAGTATAGTTTAACTTATTGATAATAAAAGAAATTAATTAATTTTAAATCGATGGTAACATTGGCTAGATATAAGAGCCCCCAGAAGAATGTGACATCTGTGGGATGCTCGAATATCCCCCGTAACATGTGACGGCTATGGGATGTTCCATGTAGAACATATGGTCAGCAAAACGCCGCTAAGGAAAAAGAGTGAAAAAAAACATAATTCATTTATTACAAATGCTCGTTCTGTTTATCATCGGCAGCTCTTCTCTTTACGCTGCTGAGACGGCCTCGGTTGCTACTTTTATTAGTGTTGCAGATATTCATTTTGATCCCTTGTCCGATTGCCGACATACCCATGGGACTTGTCAAATCGCCACTCGTTTACGTCAAGCAAGCTATCAAAATTGGGATGCGATCTATGAAAAATATGGCAAAAAAGACTTAAGTTTTGCCTATGAAGATGCGAATTATCCACTGCTGAAATCCTCCCTAATCGCTATGCAAGCCGTGGCCAAAGAAAAAAATGCTGGCTTCGTAATGATTATGGGTGATTTTTTAGGTCACGATTTTCGAAATGAATATAAGCAATATACCGGCGATAGAACCAGAGCAGGGTACGAAGCCTTCGTGAAAAAAACTTATCAGTTTATTACCAATGAATTCGTACAAACTTTTCCAACATTAAATATATATCCCGTGGTCGGGAACAATGATTCTTATACTGGCGATTATGATACCGTCCCTCATGGCAAATTTTTGCAGGACATGACTGAGATCTGGTCGGTATTTTTCAAAGATAAATCGAATCAAGAAAGTTTTAAGCGTAATTTTCCAAAAGCAGGGTATTATGCGGTTGATTTGCCCTCGGGTGAAAAACAAAAGTTAATTGTTCTCAATTCAGTCATATTTTCAACAAGTGCGCTAAAACCGACAAAACAAGCGTCGCTGGAACAGTTAGATTGGTTAGATCAAGAATTAACTGAAACAACTAAAAATGATCAATCCGTATTGCTAGCTTATCATATCCCCGTTGGGGTCGATATTTTTTCCACTTTTGAATTTAAGTTCAATAAAATAAATGAATTCTGGAAATCCGCTTACACTTCAAGATTTGAAAATATATTAAAACAATTTAAAAATATAGCAGCTCTTTTATGTGCTCACATTCATATTGACACACTTCAGGCATTTGGCTTACGCACCGTAGGCCATGTGCCCGTCTATATTACGCCATCCATTAGTCCGATTTTTGGCAATAATCCCGCTTTTAAAGTATTTTTCTATGATGTGCGCACTTTACGAATTGTTGATACAGATACTTATTCCGTGTCGATAGGGGATAAAAACACTCATCAATGGAAAAAAAATCTTGTATTACTCGCGCCTAATAGACAAAAATAAAAGCGTTTCAGTATAATCTGAGGATGGAAAACAATAGACAAATCCTCATTGATGCTTTTCAAAAACATATTGATGCTGAACTTCGCAAAGATTTAGATACCACACTTGCAACGATGACTTCGGATCCGCACCTAAACAACATTCCAACCATGATCGGTGGAATAGGCTTAGTAGGTGTTCGGCAGTTTTATAGCAATTTAATTCTTCCCGGGAAATTCTTTCCACCCGATACCGAAATGGTTCCCGTGTCTCGAACCGTTGATGATCATCAATTGGTTGACGAAATTATTTTTAAATTCACTCATACAACAGAAATTGGCTGGATGTTACCGAATATCAAACCGACCGGAAAACGCGTCGAAATCCCATTGGTCGTGATTGTTGGGTTTTCTAATGGAAAAGTAACCCATGAACATATTTATTGGGATCAAGCCAGCGTGCTTCAGCAAATAGGATTATTAGATCCGAAAGGATTGCCAATTAAAGGAGTAGAAGCTGCCAAAAAAATGGATGAGCTGCGGTATCGATTGACGCACCCAATGAAAAGCTAATGCTTTAATCTGTTATCTTGTGCGGCAAATTCATCAAGCAATATACTGGCTGCTGAAGCAAGGACGTCATTACGTATTTTGGCATCTTTTGAATTTTGGATAAAAAATAGGGATAGAACAATGGGTGCGCCGTGAGGCGGCCAAAGAATGGCTATATCATTGGTAATCCCAAAAAATCCAGAACCGGTTTTATCTGCAACTATCCATGTTTTTGGAACAGCTGCACGAATGGCTGCATTGCCAGTCGTATTGTTTTTCATCCAGTTAATTAAATGCTGACGTTCGTTTGTGGTTAATGCATTGCTAAAAATTAATTTTTGCAAAGTTGCATTCATGGCAGCCGGCGTAGAGGTATCTTCTGGATTTTTTGGATCTGAATTTAAATTCGGTTCCCAAGAACTTAAATTAAAATTAGTATCGCCAAGCATACGAACAAAAAGGGTGACAGCTTCAGGGCCACCCAATTTTTTCATCAAGAGATTACTAGCCGTATTATCACTATATTCGATGGTAGCAGCACAGAGATCGGAAATGGTCATGCCATCAGTCACGTGTTTTTCAGTGATGGGTGAGAAAGCGACTAAATCTTTACTAGTATAAATTATATGTTGTTGCATTAAATGAGGATCGCTTGTACTGAGTTTTAGAATGGCGGCGACTCCTATTATTTTAAATGTGCTTTTAAAAGGAAACCGTTCATTAGCGCGGTATTGAATTTGTTGGTTGTTGGCGGTATTAATCGCAGCGATCCCCATTCGACCGCCTGAAGAAAGTTCGAGTGCTGCGAGTTTTTTCTCTACACCTGATGCAAAATTAGATTGACTGCAAAAAAGAAACAAAAGCCCAAACAAAATCGGTTTCAGCAAGAATGACTTAGAATGCATTAAACAACTCTCTTTATTTTAATCATATCAGCCAGCCATTCTTCGGACCAGATACCGGTTAACTTGGCAGCGGAGGTGGTATTAGTCTATCTCCTTTAAAACCGATCACCTCACCAAACTGAGTATGATTATCCCAGGCTTTTGCTGCTTGTATCATTTCTTCTTTGGTTCGGGCAACGAAATTCCACCAAATTAAAATATCTTCGTGAAAAGGTTCACCGCCGATGATTAATATTCTTGAACCTTTTGGAATATGAACCTGCGTATTAGGTCTGCCGGAGGGTAAATATAAAAGAGTATCGATATCGACAATCTCATTTGCAATTTCGATTGTGCCAATCAAAGGTAAAATTCCATATTCAAATTTTGGGTTGAGCGGCAAATGGGTTGTTGTGTCTTCCAGTGCGATAAGTTCTAAACCGACTAATGGCGAATAAACTTTTACGGGTGACGTTGAATTTAAAAATTCGCCCGCTAACACTTTAATTTGCAGGGTATCTAACTTGATAACAGGAAGTTTTTCATGATGAATAAAATTAGGTTCCATATGGCGGGCGCTGTCAGGCAGGGCAATCCAAAGTTGCACACCATGGAGAACTGTATCAGGCAGTGATTCTTCGGAATGCGAAATGCCTTTTCCTGCTGTCATTAAATTGACTTGGCCAGCTTGAATTTTTTGTTTTGATCCCAGGCTATCTCGATGCAGGATTTCTCCGACTAATGGATAAGTAAATGTCTGTAAACCAATATGAGGATGAGGACCGATTCGAAGACCTTCTGTGTTTGCTAAATCTAATGGTCCAAAATGATCTAGGAAACACCATGCGCCAATGGTTTTTCGATCAGCATGAGGGAGGGCGCGACGAATCGGTATATTATCTCCGACCAATGCTTTGCGCGTTTTCATTTTTTGGCTGTTGCATGTTGGCGGGAGTGTCAGACATTCATTTGAATTAAGTATCTTAGGGGTTTCAATTAAATCGCTCATGTTAATCCTTAGAATTAATTCATTTATGTTTCAAAAATTTAAAAAAGCTTTACCCAACATTCTAATATTTCTCGCCGTTTTTATGCAGAAATTGCCATTGGTTATTTCCTGTCGAAACGGCAACTAAATCATCAGCAGGGTAACTCGCTTTGTCACCCGGAGTTCGATCACCTACTTCAAGATATACAATAATCTCTGAGGTTTTATTTATTAAATAGTGAGCAGGACCTTCCGGCGTAAAACCAGCGCACATGCCGGGTTGTAATTCTATTTCATCATTATCCGTTACGAGAGTGGGTTTTCCTTCTAAAATATAAATAAATTCTTCTTGTATGGAATGCCGATGGAGTAGGGCAGATCGTGCACCGGGTGCAAGTTTTGTGAGATTGACGCCAAATTTTTTTATGCCAAACATTTCACCGAGTTGTCGTTTTTCTCGGCCATTCATCATGCTCGCAAAAGGTTCTGGGTAGATGGATACTATTTTTCGAGGGGGCACTTCAGTTGCTAAAATGGTAGTTGGAGTAGTCATCATTTTTGTACTCTGTGTTAAAATGTAAAACAATAGTTTGACATTCTTTTTGATAAATTAGAATTAATATATAATAAAAATTCGATCAGCGATTAGGAGCATTCAATGAAAGCGGAAGTCATCAAAAAATTTGGCGATCCTGCGGTTTTTGAATTAACTGACATTGCTAAACCGGTCATCAAACCAGGACATGTGCTCATAAAAGTCTGTGCAACCAGCGTAAATCCGATTGATTGTAAAATTCGAAGCGGGGCTGTGAGTGCAATTGCGCCTGAATTTCCTGCTGTTTTACATGGAGATGTCGCGGGTGTCATCGATCAAGTGGCGGCTGATATTAACAATTTTAAAGTGGGCGATGAGGTGTTTGGTTGTGTCGGTGGGGTAAAAGGAACGGGCGGTGCGCTTGCGGAATATGTCTTAGCTGATGCGCGATTAATTGCAATTAAACCGAAAAAATTATCCATGTTACAAGCGGCCGCTTTACCCTTAGTGTCGATAACAGCTTGGGAAGCGCTATTTAAAAAAGCGCATCTTACTGCAAAAAATACGATTTTGATCCACGGTGGTGTTGGCGGAGTAGGCCATATTGCAGTACAAATTGCAAAATCGACGGGCGCAAAAGTCGCAACCACGATTTTAAAAAATGAAGATGTTGCAATCGTAAAATCTTTTGGTGTGGATGAAATCATTAATGCCAAAGAAGAACCCGTCGAAAAATATGTGGAACGTCTCACCAACAATCAAGGTTTTGATATCGTCTTTGATACAGTAGGTGGTGCCAATCTCGATAAATCATTTATTGCAGCGGCGCCCGATGGACAGGTTGTGACGACGGTCGCACGTTCTACCCATGATTTAACTCCATTGCACAGTAAAGGTTTAAGCTTGCACGCTGTGTTTATGCTACTGCCATTATTAAAGAACAAGCACCGCGAACAACACGGCAAAATTTTATCGGAGGTGGCAAAGCTTGCCGATGCAGGAAAATTGCAACCTTTGATGGATCCCCATCCATTCACGCTTGAGACGATTCAGGATGCGCATGCATTGTTGGAATCCGGCAAAGCGCAAGGAAAAATCGTTATATCAATTAGTTAGAATGAGCGAAAAAAGAGCAGTTTTGAAACTTTTATCATTCTAATACCATAAAAAAATTCATTTCATGTTATAATGGTCAAAATTTATCTAATCAAACGAGAAAGTGGTTATGTTTATACGTTTTAAAATTCATCAGCAATTTCTTGATGGTAAATGGATCATGGCCGTCATCGACCTTGAGCAGATGGAAAAATTACCTGAAAAAAAAAGAGAATCCTCAGGCATTTCCATCAAGCCAGAACTGAATATTTTTCACTGTTATGCCGATCAAAACTATTGGTTTAGTCATTATTATTTTATCCAATGTGATAAAGAAGCAACCCATCAAGATAGAATTGCGTTAATTGCAAATATAGAAAAAAAATTTCCTAGCACAGATATTGTTGGCCGAGTAGCAAAAACAGGATTGAGTTTATACGAGTTGCAAGATGAATTTCGCCTGTTTTGCAACTTGCAACTCAAGGCATTAAAACAAAAAATTCAAGATAGAAAATTAGCGATGGTTATGCCTGAGACAAAAGGCTCGGAAAAAACGATTAAGCAAAAAAAATGTTGCGAGACTGTGACAAACTTTTTTAATAGCTTGCTTAAGAATGGAGTAGATTGGGTGAGCAAATGTGATAGCCATCAGATGGTTGAAGCTATTAAAAAAAACCTGGGTAGTTAAATCGAGAAATTGTTTGATTCCCAATCGTTACTCAAATATTTTACGCTAAAAAAATGTTAATATCCTGTTAACCAAAAAATTCTAATGGCAGAATAAACATGAAACTATATGCTAGTGAAGGTCGTTCCGACTCATATTATCCAGGTGTAGTACCTGGAACAAACAAATGTCTAATATTAATTGATTGTATCTCCATTAGTTTTTCGCATGAAGACCCAAGCAAATATCGTGATCTTGATCAACGCAGGCTTGAAATACAAAATGGCGTAAAAGACTGGTATTTAGGTACTTTTCTTGTAAAATTCAATCCACCTGTCATTAAGGAAAAAGTTGAGACACTGTTAATGATGCTCGATTTTGACAGCGTTACTGCAGAAGATCCTGATTGCGATAAAGCGCTGGAGCAACTGGGAGCTGGTATATGGAATGTCATTAATCAAGGAGGGTTACGTACATTGGGTTCAAAAATAACAGTAGAGTTAAGCAAACATGAACATTTTTATAATTTAGTGAGGTTTACCCGTAAATATAATCCTGGTCTATTTAGTGAAAAATCTTCTAATGTGGCAATGCAATCTGCAATTTCTGACAAGCCTCATCAAGCCAAGTCAGTAAAAGATGATGAGAATCGCGAAATTAAATTGCAATTAGCAAATAATGTGAATGTCCCCGACCCTCAAACAAGTGCTCAATCTTCTTCTGTTGATTTAGCAGAAGATAAAGAACAGCCTATATCCTGGATTGGTTTCTCAAACTAGAGAGGCAATCAACGAAAGTTACCTATTACCTGATTATTTTGTTGAGTTTTGGTTGATGTCATTTCATTCCAATGTATTTGTACCCATCAAAAACAGAATGTCAAAGACAAAAACAAAAACGAGTTCTTTCAACCCATCTCCAGCATACTGGATTTTTTAAACTAACACCTGCCCCCGTTGCTGACTTGGCTTTAGAGTATTTATCATTGGATGATATAGATAATACTTTGCGTACCTGAGCAAGCACCGCGAAGACACGGCAAAATTTTATCGTAGGTAGCAAAGCACAAGGAAAAATCGATATATCAATCACTTAGAATGAACATATTTTGATCATCCCTTTGTTATATAATATGAAAATAAGGGGATTTTATGAAAAATTATCTCCGAAAAAAAAGAACCAACACCTTCTTTTTGTTGTGTGTCATTCTTCTTTTTTTCGGACAATATTATTTATATCAGGAGAATAAACAATTATTACAAGCTAATAATTGGTTGTCACATACTGATGTCGTTATTGAGGAAGTGGACAACTTAAGAATTGATATTTTTAATAGCTTGCGATTACTCGAAGAATATTTACTTTCTCATAACCCATCCGATTTAGAAAACTATAAAATTAATTTAAATAATTCTGTTTCCGAAATTGTTAAGTTAAAAAATTTAACAAAAGATAATGCTATGCAAATAAGTAACTTAAATCTACTAAAAAATGAATTAGATATTGAAATAGCAAATAATGAAAAAATTCTGGAAACATTTAATCAGAAAGGCTTTAACGCGGCAACCAATTTATTTTTGTCTCGACTCAATCAAAATGTGATTCAGCAAATTGATGAAAAAAGCATGGAAATTAAAACAATTGAAGAATCATTACTGAAACACAGAGATATCTCAGCGCAAGGCGCTAAAGAATCGTTTTATTTCACCATGTTTGTCTTATCTTGCCTTGCGGATGTTTTATTTATAATTTTGTTGTTATATATTCGAGCGCGAGATAAAAAACATTTTCAATTACAACAAGAATATCAACAAAGTTTAATCTATAAAGCAGAAAAAGCCGAAGAAGTCAGCCGCATAAAAAGCGAATTCCTTGCTAATATGTCGCATGAATTACGTAATCCATTAAATGCTATTATTGGTTTTGCTGAAATCATTCACAGTGAAAAAGTTGATAAGGTTTCCCCTAAACATAAAGAATTTCTAGAAGATATTATCCAAAGCGGTAAACATTTATTGCAATTAATTAATGATATTTTGGATTTAGCAAAAATTGAATCGGATGAAATGGAATTTCATCCCGAAGTAATCAATATTAATCATGTCATTGAAGAAGTGCTGATCCTTTTTCAACAAAATATTATTACTAAAAAACTTCAGGTTCAGATTAATATTGATTCGAAATTAAAAAGAATCATTATAGATCCTACTCGTTTAAAGCAAGTTATTTATAATTATTTTTCTAATGCAATTAAGTTTACCCCTGAAAATGGATCAATTACGATTCGAGTGATGCCAGAAGATGCAACGCATTTTCGTATTGAAGTGGAAGATACAGGCGTAGGAATTGCAGGAGCGGATTTAAAAAAACTCTTTGTGAAATTTCAACAATTGGATAGCAGCCATGGCAAAAAGTATCAGGGAGCTGGGATAGGATTAGCATTGACTCGACACATAGTAGAAGCTCAAAAAGGCAGGGTAGGCGTAACCAGTACTCCTAAAAAAGGCAGTGTTTTTTTTGCTATTTTGCCGTATCATTTCCATAACAACTGATATCATTAGAGTTTTCAATGCCAATTTATTTAAGTACCATTTTATTACTTGTTTTATCCAATGTTTTTATGACATTCGCTTGGTACGCTCATTTAAAAAATTTACATAATAAAGCGCTATGGATTGCAATTCTTGTCAGCTGGGGGGTCGCTTTTTTTGAATATCTATTTCAAATTCCCGCTAATCGAATTGGTTTTTATAGTGGGGAATTTACGCTCGCTCAATTAAAAATATTGCAGGAAATTATTACGCTGTCTGTTTTTGTTCCTTTTGCGATTTTTTACATGCGGCAACCACTTTCCTGGAATTTTCTGGGTGCTGCGATTTGTTTAGTGGGTGCTGTGTATTTTATTTTTAGATAAATGCATTATTCAAAATTCATTAATGTATTTTCTAATACTAATTGATTGGTATATTCCTTAAAGGGTTCATTGTTTACAGTAATTTTCATACTGCCATTGGCATCGGTGATCAATTGAGAAGGATGTGCAGTAAAATGATCAAAGCCATAAGGAACACCATCCGATTCTAAAAACGAACTGGTGTTTGTCACCTGAAAATGCAAGTGAGGTTCCGAAGAATTGCCTGAATTTCCTAATTTCGCAATCACCTGATTTCGTGCCACCCGATCACCAATTTTAACTTTTAAAGAACCTGGAATGAGATGTGCATAACCTGCATATTTTCCGCTGCCTAAATCAATGATGATGTAATTTCCTGGCAGAGTTTTTTGATTGAGATCAACGGCAAATTTATCGGAATTTGGTACATTTTCTGGAATACCATCTTGCGTTTGCACTACAATACCATCGCCAACGGATAACACATCTTGATTATAACAATGGTAACTCGCATTTTTATGGACATCACCCGTGTAGGAAGCGCCATCTTCACCCATTTGTACAAAATCAATTGCATAACGCTGCGCATAATAGGGTCTTCCATTTAAGATTAAACCGGTGCGTCGATGGTCCGAGGTATTTGAAGGTGCGTTGCCGGCAAGCCAGTTTTTTCCTCGCAGAGGTGGGCTGATGATCACAGGCGCGCTATTTTCAACGGCAAGATTAAAGGAACCTAGCTGAAACAAGCTGCGTTTATTTTTAAAAGAAGAATCGATTGTTAAATGATGTGCTAAAAACATGGGGATTTCAGATTGATTGGTAAAAGGGATCCAGACGAAAATTTTTTTCGTTTCACCGGGCTGAAAACTTAGTTTATTCGTTTCATTTTTTTCATCTTGTGATTTAATAGCAGTATCAAGATCTTTTAAAGTAAATAAATCGGTTTTGTTATCACCATCAATCGAAAAAGCGGTGATGGTGGCGGGGGATTTCATTAAATTGGAAAGATAAATTTCGTAAACAAGATAAAACTGATCATCCGCTTTCATTGGCGCCGGCATTTGATAAACATTCATAAGAATTTGTGCAGGAAAGGGCGCTTGATCTGCTGCAAAAGCGAAACTGGATACCACACTCAATAAAAATAGGCCTAGTTTAAAAAATGATTTGAATGGCATGGTGACTCCCTCTGAAATGGCATCCTGTAGGTCATTTTATAGCATTTAGGCTTATTTTCAAGTTGAATGAATTCAGTGCTCCTGGTCTAAAATTCCTGTATAATTTCGCTCAATTTTTACTGTTTTGGAGCAAACTTTTTTATGATTACATTACACACAAATTATGGCGATATTACATTAGAGTTAGATTTTACAAATACCCCAAAGACGGCACAAAATTTTCAGGATTATGCGAAGGCCGGTTTTTATGATGGCGTAATTTTTCATCGCGTAATTAATAATTTTATGATTCAAGGCGGTGGTTTTGATAAAGAAATGCAGCAGAAAAAAAATAACGGCCCAATCGAAAATGAAGCCGACAAGTCAAAACCGAATAAACGATATACCGTCGCGATGGCCCGCACTTCTGATCCGCATTCTGCCAGCAGTCAATTTTTTATTAATGTCGCTGATAATGATTTTTTAAATTATAAATCGAAATCGCCAGAAGGGTGGGGATATTGCGTGTTTGGACAAGTGACAAGTGGGCAAGATGTGGTTGATAAAATCAAAGCGGTATCCACCACGCGGCGTGCAGGTCATCAGGATGTACCTTTAAATGATGTAATTATCGAAAAAGTGACAGTAGAAGAACCAAAATAATTTGTATAGTAATTGCGACACAGGTTGTGTCGCAATTGTTAAAAAAATTAAATAGAGAAATACGATGCCGAAATTATTATTATTCGTCGAAAAATCCAATCCCATTCTGCGGGAAGTAATGCCGCCCGTGAAAGATTTTAAAGATCCTGAATTGCATGAGACAATTGAAAACATGCTTTTTTCAATTCTTCCTGCGCAATTAAAAGCAGCGAACGCAGCCCACGAAAGTGCTGCCGGGATGGCCGCGAATCAATGGGGAATTCGTAAACGCATTTTTATTTACACACCCGATGGTTCCGATGAATCGAATAAAAGAGAAGTGATGATTAATCCTTCGTATATTCCTTATTTACGTCCTAATGAAAAAAGTCCGACGATGGTACCCGCCTACGAAGGGTGTTTTTCTGTGCCGCTCACAACTGGGGTGGTGAATCGCTATGATGCGATTATGGCAACCTATTATGATCCTAAAGGCAAAAAAATCGAGAAAATCATGGAAGGCTGGGAAGCACGCGTTTTTCAGCATGAAACCGATCATTTGAATGGGAAATTATTTGATGGTGCGTTGGATAATTTTGCGGGGCCGGAATGTCTGGAGCGCGTGGTGTTTAAGGATGAGCAGGAGATGGAGAATTTTTGGATTAATAAGGTAAAAGCGGAAAGAGGTGAGTAGGTTACTACTCGACCTCTTCATTTTTTACGAGTCAAAAAAACAAAATTTATTAGTCACTACTACTGTTGCTATTAGTTGGGCTAGGACTGCTAATTGTGCGCATTTCTACCCCTTCTTCACTAGATGGCGATGAAGAAGATCTAGAAGAAACAGCTCTGAAGCGTTGGACGTCTCCATTAACTAAATTTTTTCGAGTACTAATAAACTGGTTAGGAGCAGGACTCTGTACTTTGCCCAGTTCTTTTAGCTCTACTACAGGTCCCGGCTCTGATAAAGATTGAGGTGTAGGTTTAGAAGTGAAAAATTTCCCAAAAGTTTTAGCTGTTTCGCTTTTTGTTCTGGTAAGTTGTGTTTCACGTTTTCTTCGAGCTTCTTCTTCGAGTTGTTTCTTGGCTTGTAGTTCACGTTGTCTTTGATTTTCTTCTTCCAATTTTTTTCGAGTTTCCTCTTCGAGATGTTTCTTAGCTGCGAGTTCACGTTGTATTTGAGCTTCTTCTTCCAATTTTTTTTGCGCTTGGGCTTCAGCATTACGTTTTATTATTGTTTCCTCTGCAACATGCTGAATTGCCGCTTCTTTTAATGCAATGTTGATTGCCTCTATTCTTAATTCGTCATTTTTTTTGATAGCATTCGCAAGCAATTCTTCATTTTTTGGAATACCTTGGATCGTATTGTTCGCTGGCGTAGTTGTATTTTTTTTAAATAATTTATCAAATTCTTTATTTACATCACAATTTTTATAATCTAATTCAGATCCAAAACATTCAAATTTTTTGAGATAATGTTTTAATCTTTCTTTTACTCTATCAGGATAAGAGTGATCTATTAATAGATCACGTACACATAATAAAATCTGTATATCAACAATTTTTCCTTCCGTGCTTGGTTCTTTTCCAATGTATTTATCCTTTTCGCGGCGTAGTAATTTGAGAAATTCTGCTGTTTCAGTTAGTTCACTTCTCTCGCCAATGAAATTGCGATACTCGAATATAGCATTAGAAGCCGCAGTTAATATTTGACTATGTTGGCTGTTAATTCTGCGAGCGGTAATCATATAACCTCGTTTCAAATTTATAAGAATAAGAATGTATTGAGCATTTTAACACAAAATTAATTAAAATGCACAAATATTGATCATTATTTGTCTAATTTAAGTTGTTGATTTTTTTGAAATTTCAAAAAAAGAAGGTCCAAACGCCATTTTCAAATAGGTGATATTTATCTGCAAAGCCATTTTAAGAAGATTGCTTCGGCCGTATAAAGCACGGCCTCGCAATGACGTAAAATGACGTAAAAAGGAGGATTAACCTTCTTTTTCCGAAGGCGCTTTTTCAATATGCGCAATCCAATCCTGAGTCTCTTTGGATTCAGGATCCAGGACCAATGCCTTTTTGAAATATTCCAACGCTTCAGACGGACGCTCAAGATGATTCAAGCAGAGTGCCATATTGTAAAACAAACCAAATTGCTCGCCAACGAAGGGTAATGCTTTTTGATAATATTCATGCGCATCTTTATAACGCTTTGCTGCGTGGAAGAATACGCCGATCTCAAACAAAATGCACTCGGATTTTGGCATGTAATAATAATTTTCTGCCATGCGGTACATATTGTCAGCCATGAAACCAATGGTTTCGGTGTCGTTTTCTTCTGCGATGAGAGCAGTGACACGGTTGGTTAATTTTAAATAAATATGCGGATCCCAGCCGGCGAGCTCCATGTGCGCTGCGATAGTTTCGAGATTGCATTCATTGAATGAATCACTGATTCTGCGATGCAATGTGAAATAATCGGATGGGCTGAAACGTTCGACGTGTTCTTTAATCGCATGGGCGGTTTCTGGAAGTTCATTGAATTTAAAACCGCTCGCAAAAACAGAGGTGCGAATGCCTTTACGCGGTGTTTGTAAAAACGCATCGCCGCCGCTATTTTTAAAGTATTCAGCAATCGCATGGAAGTTTACCATCATTGAAAAACTGCCGTGCCAGGAAATCGACGGATGACCAAGATGGTCTAGCGATTCCAGTGAACCATATCCTTTGTCAGTTGAGATCACAAATAATTTATTGTTAGTTAGTTTTTTCAAAAATTTAATCGCATGAAACGATCCTGCTGGAAAAAGGAAACTGGTGTCATGCAAGGATTTTTTATAAAGATCCAAAATGCTATCCAAATGCGGATCATTATAATAATTCGCTTTCGCTTCTTTGACAGTGTAATCGACCGCGATTTGTTCCATGTCGACAGGACGATTGCCTTTCATGTTTTGTTCATCTGTCGAAAGAGACAATAACAACTCGTAAAGTTTTCCTTCATGCACCGCAAATGAATCGTGCGATACGGTATCAAAAATATAATTCGCAAAAACCGTCAGAGGATTCACCAATACTTCAGGCCCTAAACGAACATTTTTTTTGAGTAATGTAATGGGTCGCTCACTTTCCATATCATAGAGAGCAAAATCAATAACGCCTTCATCGACGTATTTTTTTAAAGTGGGATGGGTTTCCCAATATTTAATGTTATTTTTGGTAAAGTCACTCATGATGTAGCAGATTTTGATATCTTTAATCTCTAAATCTTTCATTAACTCTTCGAGGGTCTTAATAACGTAATAACTGAATCGACCTGAACCGGTACCGAGTTCCATAATGTAAAAAGGGTGTTGTTTGGCTTCAGGGTGTTTTGCTGTCCAATCGCGGATAAAAGACAGTACCAGGCGCGCATAGCATTTGGCGATAAAGGGATTACTGGTAATATAGAAGGGGACTTGATTGACCCAGGCATTGATGCCCTCTTGGTCAAAATATTCCCGCTGAAATCGCCAAAGCGCTGATTCAGAAAACTTTTTATGTTGTTCAATTACTACCTTTCTACCGCTGGTCTCAGGTTTCACAGGCATTCCTCATTAAGTAAGTTTTGAGTTTTGACATATTATGAACTAAACAAGCGATTTAAACAATTTACCTCGTAGGTTATCATAGCAAAAAAAAGTGACTTTAAGGGATGATATGACACCGCTCTTTCGAATAGCCCAGATCAGTGATACGCATCTATTTTCTGATAAAAAAGCAGAACTACTAGGGGTTAATACCTACGAGAGTTTTAAGACCATAGCGGAGATGGCGGTACTAGATAAACCCGATCTGATTTTGATGACGGGTGATCTTGCGCAGGACTGCACGGAAGCCGCTTATATCCATTTGGCCGATGAAATGAACCGATTTCAGATACCGGTTTATTGTTTGCCTGGCAATCACGATGATCCGCAAATGATGCGAGAGGTTTTTCCTCGTGAAATGGTTTCGATTCAAAAACATATTTTAAAAGACAATTGGCAAATCATTTTGTTAGATTCGCATCTTCACAAAAAAGTGGAAGGAGTGCTATCGGATGCGGAATTTGATTTTATGGAAGAGTGTTTGCAAACGTATCCTCTGCATCATTCGTTGATTGCTTTTCATCATCAGCCATTGCCTTCCGGTTCGGCTTGGCTGGATAAAATTGGTCTTAAAAACGCGGATATTTTTTTGAAAAAATTGCAAAATTATTTAAATGTGAAAATTGTGATGTATGGTCATGTGCATCAACAACTTGAAAATTTCAGGAATGAAATAGGATTTTATTCGGCACCCGCGACCTGTATTCAATTCAAGCCGAAACGAGAGGATTTTGCGTTAGATGATTTACCGCAAGGCTATCGTATTATGGATTTTTATTCAGATGGACGGGTGAAAACAGAAGTGAAACGCGTCAAACACTATATCGGCCATTTTCTTCAACATGCTAAAGGTTATTAAATGAAAAAACGATTTAAAAAAATGTTACAAGGTTATCAGGCATTCCGAGAAAAATATGCCCAGGGTGACCAATCGGTCATGCAATATCTTTCTAATTACGGTCAAAAACCCGAAGTCATGGTTGTGGCTTGCTGCGATTCTCGCGTGGACCCCGCTTTGATTTTGCAATGCGATCCAGGGGATTTATTCGTGGTGCGAAATGTCGCGAATATTGTTCCACCTTTTGAAAAAGATGAAGCGCATCACGGTACCAGTGCGGCATTGGAATTTGGCATTTGCTTTTTAAATGTGAAACATTTGATTTTGTTAGGTCATAGTCAATGTGGCGGTATTCAAGCACTTTTGAATGATGGAAAAGTGCCGAATGATTTTATTTCCAATTGGGTTTCACTGATTAAATCCAATCAGGAAAATACTTCTGATAGTGATGATTATGCGAAACTCGCTTTAAAATTATCTCGACAAAACTGTCTGACGTTTCCTTGGATACGGGAAAAAATGATGAAAGAGGAGTTGGAAATTCATCTTTGGTATTTTGATATTAAGGCGGGGCAGATATTTACGTATTCGGATACGGAAAAAACTTATCAGGCGTTGGTGTGAAGATTGCTTCGTTTTCGGTTAGTGCAGATGATCAGCGCCCCCTCACCCGCCGCGCTTCGCGCGTCGACCTCTCCCACAAGGGGAGAGGTGAAAAGCATACTGCGTTGTAAGACTTGAAATCACCTCTCCCCTTGTGGGAGAGGTCGACGCGCGAAGCGCGGCGGGTGAGGGGTGCTTTTCAGTGAGAGTTTCACAACAAACTCATCTGCCCAGACAATTTATTTTTATCAAACAAATTCATTTCCAGCGGCTTCGACGGCGTAACATTCAACTGAAACCGCTTGCAGGCCACCCGAAAACGCATTTCAAGCAAATTAGCAAATTCCCCTTCACCTCGCATCCGTTTACCAAATGTCGAATCATATTCTTTTCCTCCCCGCATTTGACGAATAATATTCATCACATGTTCAGCACGATCAGGGTAGTGTGTTTTTAACCATTCTTTGAAAAGATCTTTCACTTCATGTGGCAGTCGTACGACAACATAACTTGCATGGGTTGCGCCAGACTCTTTTGCCAATTGCAAAATTTTTTCAAGTTCCATATCGTTGATCATGGGAATCATGGGTGCTGCCATTACTCTCACAGGAATACCTGCGTTAGTAAGATTTTTTATCGCTCGCAATCGTGCGCGCGGTCCTGATGTGCGCGGTTCCAAAATTAATTTTAGCGGATTTGAAAGTGTCGTGACGCTCACTGCCGCTTTAGCAAGATTTCGTTTTGCCATGTCACCTAAAATATCAAGATCACGTTCTATCATTGAGCTTTTTGTAATGATGGCGACAGGATGATTATATTTATTTAAAACTTCCAAGAGACTGCGAGTAATTTTTAATTTACTTTCGATGGGTTGATAAGGATCCGTATTTGATCCCAGCATAATCGGTCGACAGATATAATTTTTTTTCGTAATTTCATTTTCTAATAATCGTGCCGCATCCACTTTATAAAAAATTTTCGTCTCAAAATCGAGACCCGATGACAAATTCATGTAACCATGTGCGGGACGTGCATAGCAATAAATACAACCGTGTTCGCAACCGCGGTAAGGATTGATCGATTGATCAAAACCGATATCCGGTGAGTCATTGTAGGTAATCACCGTTTTCGCTTTTTCTGGAATTAACATCGTTTCAAGCGCAGGAAGATCTTCTTCGGGTTCCAGATACCAACCGTCATCAAATTCTTCGTATTGTTCTTTTTCAAATCGTCCTCCTGGATTGGAAATGGCGCCTCGATTTTTTATCATATTTTTATCTCACTTTTAAAATTTCATTCCAGCGCGTTGTGTAGCGCGGCGAGCGAAATACGCTTTTGATTTTCCAGGTTGGATTGATGCCTTCCGCGCAGTAAAAAACAGTATTTCGGCCGTATTCCTGATTGATAGAATCCACGGTTTTCATGAGGGTATCACGGGCGGATGATTGTGGTAATAACCAATCGTTTTGTTTCACTGTATCTGGAATCAGATTTAATAACATAATGCCTGTTTTATGATAGCGAAACCCTTTTCGATAAAGTCGCTGCAAGCATTTTTTTGCAATATGAATAATATAAGCGGTATCAGCGGTTGCCGCTGGAAAAGGAACACAAACACTATTTTGATATTGCACATCTTGTTTTCGAAAAAAATTAGTCTGTAAAAAAACCACAAGACCTGAGGCAAGACTGTGTTGGCTTCGTAATTTTTCACTCGCGATCGCGGCGTAATGGCTGATGGCTTCTTCGAGTTCGGAGAGGGAAGTAATTAATTTTCCAAAGGAACGTGACGAAATAATTTGTTTTCGAGGTTGAACGGATTCTAAACCCAGACAGGATACGCCGCGCAATTCGTAAATCATTTTTTCCATGACCACACTGAATTGTTTGCGTAATTTTTTTGTGTCTGAATTTTTTAATTCTTCAGCTGTAAAAATCTTTAAGTCATTTAGTCTGGCTGCAAGTCGACGGCCGACGCCCCAGATTTTTTCGACCGGGATGGTTTTTAAAATGGAAATATTGCTGTCGTTTAAATGAAAAACGCCGCTTTCTGTTTGGTTTTTTGCGATGAAATTGGCAATTTTAGCGAGTGTTTTGGTTTTAGCGATGCCGATCGAAACCGGTAAACCTGTACAAGATTTTATTTTTTGCCGTAACGCGAGAGAAAATTCCACGCAATTTTCAGGGCATCCATCCAATAACAAAAATGCTTCATCGATAGAATATATTTCAATATCGGGCCAAGCTTCGGTGAGTAATGCCATTACTCGGCTCGACATATCGCCATAAAGTTCATAATTAGATGAAAAAACGTTTACTTTGTGTTGTTTACAAACTTTTTCCCATTGAAAAAAAGGCGCACCCATCGGGATGCCTAATTTTTTTGCCTCATTGGAGCGTGCAATCACGCAGCCATCGTTATTGGATAACACCACAATGGGTTTTCCTTCGAGACGCGGATTAAAAACGCGTTCGCAGGATGCATAAAAATTATTGCAATCCACTAATGCAAAAATACTCATCACACCGCGTGCAGCACTTGCGTGACTACACCCCAAATAATGGTTTCCTGATCTTCTTGGATTTCAATGGGTGGATAATCAGGATTTTCTGCGATTAATAAATAGTGATTATTTTTTTGAGCGAGTCGTTTGACCGTGAGTTGGCCGTCGATTGCAACAATGACAATTTTGCCAGGAACGGGTTTGATGCTGCGATCAACAATCAAAATGTCATTTTCATAAATGCCGGCGTTAATCATGGAATTGCCATTGGCCCGCACGAGAAACGTCGATGAGGGATGTTTAATCAGATACTCATTCAAATCCAGGCGTTCTGCGATGTAATCCTCGGCAGGGGACGGGAAGCCCGCGGATACCTTGGAACTGTACAATGGGACCGTCTGTGGCTCCATTAGCCATTTATCAACGCGCTGAATCAGGCTAACAGGTAGCCGAACTACCTTAGTCGGTTCGTTATATTTGCCAACCCCTTTCGGCCTGCCAGCGCCTTGGCGCTTGCCCCCTCGTGACATGGTGTGTTCACCTTTTATTTGTTCTATTTGAATTTTGTAACATAATTCAAAGTGGGCTGTCAACCTGCTATGATGGTAGCCATGAGCAAGAAAATTTTATATACCATAGGCCATTCGACTCGCACTTTCGAGGAGTTTTTAGCCTGTTTAAATTCTCAAAAAATTACCCATTTAGTGGATATTCGAACTATCCCAAAATCACGACGCGTTCCTTGGTTTAACAAAGAAACCCTATCAAAAACACTCAAAAAACATCACATTGCCTATACCCACTTAAAGGAATTAGGCGGTTTGCGAAAACCCGAAAAAAATTCGATTAATTCAGGCTGGCATAACGAAGGTTTTCGGGGATTTGCGGATTATATGCAAACAGAAGAGTTTTTAGAGGGATTAACTCGTCTTAACGATTTAGTCAAAACAGAAAAAGTCGCCATTATGTGCGCAGAAGCTCTGCCCTGGCAATGTCATCGGTCGCTTGTTTCGGATGCAGAAATTGCGAGAAAAATTGACGTATTTCATATCATGAATGACCATACAGTAAAAGAGCACGAACTGACTTCGTTTGCGGTAATAGATAAAAAGCAACAACCGGTAAAAATTTATTATCCGGATCCTGAAAAATCAGCAAACCAACTGAATTTATTTTAAAAAACTTTTCTACTAATTTAATTTTTTCTTAAGCTTTGAGTGTTATATTGTCACGCCAAAATAGAATAAAAATGAATTAAAACGTAAACGCGGAGATTAAAATGCACAGAGCTAAACCAAGTCAAAGATCCAAGAGAATTGGAATAAATATTATGGCCACGTTGGAGTTGGCCGAGATCAAAGATCTTATAGAAAATCCACTGAAACCAGAGGAAGCCCAACTTCACGAAAATGACCAAGATAAAATAATCTTTGAACGGTATAAAAATGTAATCGAAAGATTACAAAAATATATTGAGATAAATCATACTGAAGCAATCAAATTGCGGGATCAGTTATATCAAATTATTTTCAATAAAACGGTATCTAACAAACCTATCTCTGTAGTCCCTGAGAGTGAATGGGGAATTTTAAATAAGAAAAAAACACAAACAGAAATTCAGCTCACACTATTGGAATCGGAGGTTAGGTTAGCATTATTAAAATTATTTCCGAATCAAAAAAAAGCAGTTTATCAAGTTGAACTAAATATGGCTTATCTACGAAACGCGCTTTATGCTTCACGACTATCACCGGTTGTTTTGATGGCAGAAGAGAAAGTTGAAACAGAACAAAGTCATGGTCCGACCGAACCCTATTTGCTGCCAAAAGGATCATTTATCCGTCAAACCACCTCGTTTGATAATCTTTTAGCGATGAAAGTAGATGAATCAGATGTAGTTAGATGGTGGAGTGATGACGAAACTCAAAGTGATCCAGGCCCTAGCCAATCACCAGCAATCAGTTTAACAAGAGCAAAGACAGTTTAAAGAGTTAGGATTTGTTTTTGTACCACCACAAAATGACACGGTCCAGGCTTAATTTTCCTGGCCCGTGTAGAAACATAATCATCAAGAGCAAACCCCAGCAAATATGGTCTTTTAAAACCATATAGCCGGCTGGGGTCCATAAAAAGGGATAAGATAAGCTCGCAACCAAGTTAAAAATAAATAAAATAAATGCGGGAAATCGTTCACCCAAACCCAGTAATAAAAAAATCGACATGCTAAGCTCGATAATTGCAGCAAGCGGCGCCGCAATTTTTGGCGAAAGCAGTGGGACATGATATTCAAATTGAAATAACATCACTGTGGTATTCCAGTTCATCAATTTCATCAAACCGGATTGAAAAAAAGATTTTGCGAGCCAGAAGCGGATAAATAAATCGCCGACGGGTTTTAAGAAATTGCAAATGGCGTCGAATTGGGTCCAGAAGTTGATGATGGATGATTTTAATGACATTACTAATCTCCTGATATTTTCAGTGAATCCGTCATTGCGAGGAGCGTTTTTTGCGACGAAGCAATCTTTTGAGAGATTGCTTCGTCGCAAAAAACGCTCCTCGCAATGACGGGTGTGTCTAAACACTTTGATACTGTTTTCTTAACATTCTTCTCATTATTTTATTTGAAGCGGTCTTCGGTAATTCCGCCACAAACACGACATCTTCAATTTTAAATAATGGATTTAAATGGTGATTAATCCTTTCTTGCATGATTTTCATAATATGATTTTTATTTAATATTTTTTCGGTCGCGGCAAAAATCACAAGCTGACTTGGACCGTGAGCTTTGGAAACCGCAATTGCTGCAGTTTCGATAATATTTTCAATTCCCGAAAGTGCGCGTTCAATTTCAGCGGAACTGATTTTAACCGCATGCAGGTTCATCGTATCATCCGCGCGTCCCAATATTGCGTAATTCAAATTGGCAAATTGCTGAATTTGATCACCATGCCGACGTAGTAGTTTGCCTTCGCGCGATTTTGGCATTTTTTCAAAATAAATTTTGTGATGATCGGCATTTAATAATTCCGTAGAAAGACCCATAGATGGCGGAACTAATGCAATTTCACCATTATTGGTAGGATTACCTGCTTCATCAATAATAATAAAATTAATGCCGAGAGCCGGCGTAGTAAAAACAGAAGGATAATTATTTTCAATTAATGTGCTAGTCACAAATGCACCGCCAATTTCAGTGCCACCGCAATATTCAATAATGGGTTTATAACCTGCAAGATGCATTAGATATAACATATCTTCGGGATTTGAACATTCACCGGTGGAACTAAAAACTTTAATCGCGCTCCAATCCAGATTTTCCATAGCGTGCGATTGACGCCAACTTGCGACTAAGGTCGGAACTACACCTAACATCGTCACGTTTGCATTCTGAATAAATTCACCAAATGCTCTTTCGCGCGGCATATCCGTATAGAGTGCAACAGCAGCTTTATTCATAAAAGCCGCAAAAATAAGCCAAGGCCCCATCATCCAACCTAAATTAGTGGGCCACGCAAGCACATCCCCTTCGTGAATATTTTGATGAAAAAAAGCATCGCTAGCTGCTTTAATTGCAGTGGAATGGGTCCAGGGTATCGCTTTTGGTTCACCCGTTGTACCGGATGAAAATAAAATATTGCAATGATCCATCGGATCACGTTCGACGGATGTAAATGTTTTATTATCAACTAAAAAATTCTCGAATGAGAGATCGCCCGATCGCAAATCAAGTTTGTTTTCTTCGGAAAGCACAATGGCAACGGGTGCATTAGCGGCAATAATTTTTTCGTAAAGCGGAATTTTTTTGTCACCACGATAAATAAAATCTTGAGTAAATATCGCTTTAGTATTGGAAATTCGTAGACGAGTCGCAATTTCTTCCGGTGAAAAACTATCCGCAATCGAAACAACCACCCCACCCATTTTGATAATCGCAAGATATATTGCAACGGCAAAATAAGTCATCGGCATATCGATGGCGATCGCATCATTTTCAGAAAATCCTATTGTCACCAAACTATTTGCAATTTGATTAGTCAGTTCTTCAAGTTTTTGAAAAGATATTTTTTGAATTTTTTTATTTTTATCCTGAAAAAGAATCGCATCAGCAGTAGGCGATGCATTAAAACAACTATCAATGATATTGAGTTTTGCATCAGGCAGCCAGCGAGGAAATTCAAGCCCATCGGTTAAATCACAAATTCGGGAAAAAGGCGTTTTAAACACAATTTTTAATTGCTTGATAACATAATCCCAAAATTTTTCAAAATGATTGACGCTCCAACCGTGAAATTCACGATAAGTCGTGATTTTTAATCGCGCCATGGCTTCTGCAATATGGGTGTTTTTAATCGAGTCTTTATCTGGAATCCAAGCCGGCGCCGATTCAAGATCATCGGGCCAATAGGGAAAAAGCAATTTGAAAATGGCCAACTGGTCACTGAACGGTTTATTTTTTAAAAGAGTGGTTGAAACCTTTTTCCAGATTAATTCTCGCGGCAGAGTTTTTAAAAGGTCCGCGTCGGTTTGAGATAATCCAAGATCGATGAGCGGTTGTAAATTAATGGTTTTTTTACCTGGCATGCTGACACCTCGTCAAGGTGCCTAATACGTATACAAACTGTTTAGTTTGGATTATCATATGCACCACTAAAAACATTCATCAGTTTTGAAATTTTACCATAAACAACCATGAAAAAAGCGAGAAAGATAAATGAATAAAAAAGCCGTGATTTTGCTCTCCGGTGGATTGGATTCCACGACTTGTTTGGCGATTGCAAAGGAGAAAGGGTATGACTGTTATGCCTTGAGTTTTTCATTTGGCCAAAAACACAGTGGTGAAGTGGAATGCGCAAAAAAAATTGCGAAAAAATTTCAGGTGAAAGATCACAAAATTTTGAATCTTGCCTTGAATGAATTGGGCGGTTCTTCTCTAGTTGATCCTGACATGCTTATTCCAGATTTTAGCGATGAAAATAAAATTCCATCGACTTATGTGCCAGCGCGTAATACGATTTTTTTATCGGTGGCATTAGGTTGGGCGGAAAGTTTAGAAGCCTATGATATTTTTTTTGGCGCGAATTATGTTGATTATCCCGGTTATCCTGATTGCCGACCTGAATACATAGCCGCTTTTGAAAATTTAGCCAATTTAGCTACAAAAGCCGCTGTAGAAGGTTCCGCTCAATTCAAAATTCATGCGCCACTGTTACGCATGAGGAAATCCGACATCATACGCGAAGGTGCACGCTTAGGGGTGGATTACAGCATGACGGTTTCTTGCTATCGCGCAGATGCACACGATGGACGCGCCTGTGGCAGTTGTGATCCCTGCACGTATCGTAAAAATGGATTTCAAGACGCGGCCCTTGCCGATCCTACAATTTATTATTGACGTCATTGCGAAGCGTGCTTTTTACGCTGAAGCAATCTTTCGGAGATTGCTTCGCCCTGAAAAGCAGGGCTCGCAATGACGAAAAAATTGCTTCGACCTTAAAAAGCACGGTCTCGCAATGACGATTTGCTAATCTAGCATGCCATACTGCTTTAATTTTTTGCGTAATGTTCCGCGAGAAAGTCCGAGGATATGCGCCATCTTCACTTGATTATAATGAGTATGATTAATCAATACTTCGAGCATAGGACGTTCTATTTCTTCTAATAAAATAGAATAAAAATCCACTGGTTTTTCGCCACCAATGTTCGTGAAATAGTTGCGTAAGGTATCGCGTACGGCTTGACGTAAGGTGATACTGTCTAAATCTAAATTATCTGGTAATGCTATTTTTTCCATATAAACTCCGTTTAGTTACTTGCTCCGTTTCTTTTTTTTAAAGCAGATAAAAATCTTTCACGCTCCAATAAAAACGCTGATTGAAGCGTGTGAAATCAGTTCATTTATTTGGATTCGGTGGTATCAACCGTTTCTTTAAGATTTTTGCCTGCTTTGAAATAAGGTACTACTGTTGCATTAATCATCATTTCCTTGCCGGTTTGCGGATTTCGCACTTTGCGCGCAGATCGAGATTTAACGCCGAAACTACCGAAACCAACCAATGAAACTTGTCCGCCTTCCGTTAAGGTGGATGTGATGCTGTCGAGTGCTGCGGCTAAGGCTTTTTCAGCTTTTGCATTGGAGATGCCAGCACTTTCAGCCATCATGTTAATTAATTGGGCTTTATTCATAAAACAAAAACTCCTTAAATACGATTAATCAAGATTGGGTTTCAACGGATTCATCAGCCATTGCCATTTCGGGCATTTCATTTTCCATAGGCGTGCGAATCGGGCTATCCATCATGGGTGTTGAAACCTTTGTGTCTTTTTTCATAATTGGTTTGCGTGGGTTAGGAACTTTTTTAGCAGATTTTTTGGAAGTGGCTTGAAAAGATTTTTCGAATTTTACCATTTCCTTCATCATGGCCATGTAAAGATTTTGTTTATGGATACTCATGGTCATGCATTTTTTCATTTGATCCAATTGCTTGCTGAGATCATTCATCATTCTTGTAAGTTGTTCGCTATTCTTTTTAGCGGTGAGAGCGGATTTTTTGTTACTGGAATTCATTTTATCTTGAGCGGCTTTGCGCATTTCCATGGTTTTTTTCATTTGGAGCATCAGCATTTTTTCTTGCTGTTTGAACGACAGGGTTTGTTTACGATATTCGGAGGCGATTCTCATGGGCATTGCACGAAATTCTTTTTCCATGGAAAGAGGCATACTGGAACTCATGGATTTACCTTGTTTTGTCGTGCTTTTCATCCCGCCCTTGGTTTTTTTACGTGGCATATCTTCACTTTCCTTATTAAGATGGTTTGAGATCTCAAAATTTAACACCATCGGCTATTGAAAGTCTAGCCACTTTTGACTTTGTGAAGTAACGAAAAATAGATTAAAATGCTTAAATTAATTATCCCGGAACCCATAGTATATTCTGCAATGAACAAACAATCTTCTTTTTACCGATTTTCGCCCAACTATTCTTTAAAACAGTCAGGAGTACTGCATGAGTAACGCTAGTTTAAAAGAGCAATTGCAATCACTCGGGTTATCCCAATCAACGAGTGAAAAACCGCAATCGCAAAAAAAGAAACAAACGTCGGAGAAATCCAACAAAACCACAAAAAAGCCCGCCTGGCTTGAGCAGGCGCAATACGGCGTGGAATTGTTAAAGACGTTTTTCCCCGCCTGTTTTAAAGACATTAAAGAAGTAAAGCCTTTGAAAATTGGTATTAAACAAGACTTGGTAAAGCTCCTCAGTACGCGTGAGGATATTGTGGTTACCGACAAAGCTTGCATGGTAAATAGCTTGTCTTATTATGTGAATTCGCCCGCTTACTTAAAACAAATGACGGTGGGCACCGTTCGAATTGATCTCGAAGGCAATCCGTCCGGGGTGGTAACCGCCGAAGAAGCAGAGTATTCTCTTCAATGTCGCAAAGCAAAACTAGAGAAAAAAAGCGGACAAAAGATGAAACCGGTACAGGAAAAACCGGAAGCCCCTAAATAAGGAGATGGATGATGGAACTGAATCGCCGTTTTTCGCCACTGAATTTGCTGATGTTGAGCATCAACGGTATGGTTGGTTCCGCCTGGCTTTTCGCACCTTTGTATGCGGCGAAAATTGCAGGCGCTGCTGCTATCATTGCCTGGTTAATTGGCGGTGTCGCGACAGCCATCATTGCGCTTACCTTTGCTGAATTATCTGTTTTATTTCCGGTAGCGGGTGGGACAGCACAGATTCCACAACTCAGTCACGGCATGTTCGCCAGTTTTATGTTGAGTTGGGTTGCCTGGTTATCGGCGCTGACGATGGCGCCTATTGAAGTGCAAGCGGTATTGCAGTATGCCTCGACCTATTTTTCATCTCTCACTCACCTTGTTAATGACGTGCCTGTTTTAACCCTGACTGGATTTTTCTGGGCAACGCTTTTAATGCTGGGTTTGTGTTTTGTGAATATCGCAAGTTTCAAAGGGTTGATACGGTTTAATTTGATTCTGTTCATCTTTAAAGTTTTTGTCATTATTTTGACGGTTGCTATGTTGTTACGCGTGAGTTATCACCCGACCAATTTTATCGGTGTTGGAAATATTTTTTCAGTCAGCGGTTGGCAGGCCATTTTAGCTGCGGTTGCGACAGGCGGTGTGGCATTCGCATTTACTGGATTTAAACATGGTGTAGAACTCGCAGGCGAAGCGAAAAAAATGGCAATCGGTATTCCCCTTGCGATTGTGGGTTCTGTTATTTGCTGCATGTTGCTTTATATGGGATTACAAATTGCGTTTATCGGTGCGCTGGATCCGCATTTTCTGACCAATGGATGGCAGCATATTACTTTTAAAGGTGATGTCGGACCTTTTGCAGGGCTGGCGGCATTTTTGGGTTTAGTCTGGTTGCTAAAATTACTCTATGTTGATGCGGTTATTTCACCGTTAGGTGCTGGATTAATTTATGTAACATCAACAGCCAGGATCATTTATGCCATGAGTCAAATTGGCTATGTTCCAAAATTTTTAAGCTATTTAAATAAACAAAAATTTCCAGTGGCAGCGATTTTTTTAAATTTTGCATTGGGTATGTTTTTATTCTTGCCCTTGCCGGGTTGGCAAGCCATGGTAAGTTTTCTGGTTTCTGGCATGGTAATTTCCTATGCGATTGGGCCTATCGCTTTATTGTGTTTACGTCTGGAAATTCCAAATGAAAAACGCGCGTTTAGATTACCCGCCGCCAACGTCTTATGCACGCTAGCATTTTATTTCTGTAATTTAATTAGCTATTGGACAGGCTGGGAAACCATTTACCGATTATCGATTGCAATGGTAATTGGTTTTGCTTTTTTCCTGTTGGCTTGTGTACGCGGTCGATTAAAAAATCAGGAATTAGGCCTGAGATCTGCGATCTGGATCGTGCCATATTTAAGTGGCTTAGTTCTCATTTCTTATTTAGGCGCATTCGGCGGAAAAAATATTATCCCATTTGGCTGGGACTTTTTAGTCATTGGTGTATTTAGCATGGTCATTTTGCGACTGGCGATTGCTACGCGTTTAAAATTTTCTCCACAACTCGTTCCTATGCAAACAGAAACGGTAGCGGCATTGTTGGTGGAATAATTTTTTAAAAACGACAGTTATTTTAAAACTAAGGCTTCCCTGAAATTACGAAGAATCATTGCGAAATAATCACCGCCACCGATTCGCCTGCCGTGAAATCCAAATTCAACCAGCGGGCATCACTCGTAAACATGCGCACACAACCATGGCTGTCATTATATCCTGGGACTTCGGGTGATCCATGCAATGCATAACCGCCATGGAAAAACATGCAAAAAGGCATTGGCGCACCACCTCGGCCAACGGGAAAGCGCGATGAAACACAACCTGGTCCGCCTTTTTGATAAATTTCAAACTGTCCCGATTTTGTGTAACATGGACGCCCTATGTCTGGACAATATCCTCGACCGCCAGAAACCGGTCCCCATTTTTCTAACGTGCCTTGTTCATCATAGGCGCCAAATGCGAGTTTTCGCAGATCAACGATAATGACTTTTTTGCCCGGTGGATTGATTTGATGATCCATGGGTGAAAATTCAGAAGGGTCTGCATTCAAATTATCTGGAACCGCGATTTTTAATCCTTTATATAAACGGGTATTCATACGATTGACGCGCATGACTAAGTCGCGTTGATTATCATCCGGATATAATTTTTTCCAATTGTCACCGGATTTTACGACATAACAATGGAATTCAGGCGCATTACAAATGCCGGCGCCAAAATTTTTGGCGAAAAGGGTGTTGCTAAAAATGAATATCATAACAGCAATAGTGTATGAGATCATCCTAACCATATCGACCTCCGACCGTTCTGTTTCTATCTTTTATTCTACAACATGTATAAAAATTACACACCCTTAAACCGATTAGGGAAAACCCTTAAAAAATTAAAATTCCTAATGAGAACACCGTGTTATAGAATGGCTGCAAAACTGGAGGTAACAATGACCAATCAAGATGTATTAAAAACGGAATTAGTCGAATCTGGCATACTGCAGCTTACTTTAAACAGACCTACCGCTTTAAATGCACTCAGTAAAGAATTAATGGACGCTTTGCTTAATGCATTTCAGAATGCAAAAGAAAACCCAGCCGTTAAATCACTGCTTATAACAGGTGATGGCAAAGCCTTTTGTGCGGGGGCTGATATCAATCAATTAGCCAAATTAGATGTGAAAGAAGGCTTGAATTTCGCGCGTTTCGGACAAAGGGTTTTTCGTACCTTGGAACAATTGGGGAAACCCTCACTTGCTGCCATTAATGGTTTTGCCTTAGGTGGTGGTTGTGAATTAGCGATGTCAGCTACGATGCGCATTGCTGCAACGACCGCTTCGTTTGGTCAACCGGAAGTAAAACTCGGCGTCATCCCTGGATTTGGCGGCACACAGCGATTAGCGCGTTTAGTCGGAAAAGGGCGTGCACTGGATTTATGTTTAACAGGCCGCGTAATCAAAGCAGATGAAGCATTGCAATGGGGACTTGTGACAGAAGTCGTAGCCCCCGAAGAATTATTAAACCGCGCAAAAGCAATTTTATCCGGAATAAATAAATTAGCGCCTTTTGCATTAAAGAGCGTGATGACCGTGATTGATCATGGATATGATTTATCACTGGATGATGCATTAGAATTTGAAGCTGCGCATTTTGGATTATGCTGTGCAACCAAAGATAAACGTGAAGGCGTCAGCGCCTTTTTAGAAAAAAGGGTAGCCGCGTTTTCAGGAGAATAACATGATCAAAAAAATCGACGAAATCCAATTTGAAAAAATGCCGGGGAAAAATGGCGATATTGGATTAATTACGCTGACTCGACAGCAAGTGTTGAATGCATTAAATCATACGATGTTTTTAGCCCTCGATGAAAATCTCGCAGCCTGGCAACAAGATAAAAGCATCAAAGCAATAGTCATTCGCGCAGCAGAAGGACGAGCATTTTGTGCAGGAGGCGATATTCGCCACGCCTACGAAATGCGTAAAAAAAATGATGAAACACTCCCGCATTTTTTTCGGGATGAATATCGCATGAATAGTCGCATTCATCATTATCCAAAACCCTTTATTGCATTACTGGATGGAATAACCATGGGTGGTGGCGTAGGAATTTCTATTCATGGTTCACATCGAATTGGCACGCCGCGTTTGACATTTGCTATGCCTGAAACCGGTATTGGATTTTATCCTGATGTAGGGACTACTTATTATTTAGCAAGATTTCCCTATAAAATGGGCTATTATTTAGGACTCACGGGTGTACGAATTAACTATGCAGATTGCTTGGCAATCGGCATTGTTCAGGAAATTGTTGCCAGTGAATCATTATCCGCTATTTTAACTGCACTTTCTGATGCAACGATTACAGATAATGAATCGGTGACAAACATTTTAAAACCCTTTTCAATTTCCGTGCCTGATTCTGAATTAATGAAACATCGTGAAACCATTGAAAAATGTTTTGCAAAAAATTCTGTGGAAGAAATTCTTCATGCGTTGGAAAATGAATCTGACGAATGGTCGCAGCAAACAGCGGCATTACTTAAAACCAAATCACCGACCAGTTTAAAAGTCACTTTTGAAGCCTTACGGCATGCAGCCAAAATGAATTTTGATGAATCTCAAGAAATGGAATATGGTATGACGCTCAACTTTATTCGCGAGCATGATTTTTTTGAAGGCATTCGGGCTGTCATTATTGATAAGGATCAAAAACCAAAATGGAAGCCTGCGACCTTAAAAGAAGTGACGCCTGATATGCTGGAAAATTATTTTATGCCTAGCGCTCTCAGAAATGACAATGTCCGTCATCCTGAGCGAAGCGAAGGATCTACCTAAAATTGCGGGATAGCTAACGAAGAACTTTTCCATAATAAGCCTACCTTGGAGATCCTTCGTTTTGCTCAGGATAACAAAGGGTGGGTATTATCTTATTGTTAAATAAGATAAAAGAGCTGAAATAACGACCCTTTTAGGAATATTCCTCAAACTCATGCTAGAATGTAATTATAAGAGCAAGATTTATCACTCCAAAAAGGAGGACCCCCGCAAAGCATAGTTCAACATCATTAT
>JAJPGW010000006.1 GCA_021325575.1 Gammaproteobacteria bacterium
GAAGCCGCTGAGAAAGAAAAACAGCGCTTAGCCGCCGAAGCCGCCGAGAAAGAAACACAGCGCTTAGCCGCCGAAGCCGCCGAAAAAGAAACACAGCGCTTAGCATTAGCAGCGGAACAAAACCGGTTAGAAATAATCCGCCAAATCCAAGCACAGCAATTAAACCAACAGCAAATTTTGCGCGAAGCCAGAAAACAAATTTCGCCCACAGGAACTAGATCAGATCAATCGTCCTCACCCAGAGAAAGATCAGACAGTGTAAGCTCATACACTGGCAGTACTAATAGCAACAATAGCCAGTTATCACACTCTCCATCACCCGATATGAATAAGTTACAACCGGACGCATTCAAATCTATTGCACAGACCACTCAAGTCGCACAACAGCAACTCAGAACATCACCCCAATTGCCAAATGCGACTCAAAAACAAATTCATCCAAATGCTTATCTACTCCGCGGTACAATTCGACCACCACAACTTTCAATTGAATTTATTTCTGAATTAAAAAAAGAACCAGAGAACTCTACTCCGGGCAATCCACAATTCACCTACGGCGTCGGCGGCTTATGCACCTCATTAATTTTAGGAAGGAACCCCATCAAATATAAAAAAAATGGTACCACTAAACTTGATATTGACCAGGCGACAGGTGCGAATAAACTTCAAATGGATAATTTTATCCAAAAAATGAATGCGCGTTACCAAGGTCAGTGTCCAGGTGACCGTTTTACTCATCAATATTTTCAATTAAAAGACGGCATACCTGTCGAACTCAAAGATTTAAAAGAATTCGATGAATCAGAGTCATATATATGCGTAGTTCACGATGGAGTTTTTTCAAACCAAGATGGCAGCAAACAACAATTTAAACAAGATTTAGTAATTTTATGTAGTAAATTTCTAAGAAGTCCCCAATATCAAGATGATCCGATGGGTCATGATGCTAAAGCACGCGATAATTTTCTTAAAGTACTTTATTATGATGAGTCTTATCGTACTTATGCGCCACTTCCTCACACATTGCAATGTATACCACAAAGAGTGATTCGATTGATCGACGCCAAATCTCAGGATTACAGGGTCTATCTGCGTGGCGTTATTGATTTAGTCGATTTCAATGGTAATTATTCACAGGAGTTTAAACAAGTTTCTTTACCCGAAGGAATTAAACTATTAAAAAAAGAAATCGAAGATACATCTCCCGACCGAAATAAAAAGTTACAAAACTTAAACCGTTTTCTTAGAGAAAAAGTTTTTTCTTCTTGTAATTCAGTTAGAATTTTCCGTCAATTTTTACAGGAAGGGATCGCAGAAGTTCTTTTTCCTGAAATATCACAAATCGACCCAGCAAAGATTGATTCTTTATTAGAGCACAGACATGGCTTACGAAAAATCTATGCAGCATTTGTCATAATGCTAAATTTTCAAGAATTTTGTAAAACGGTTGGTAATAATAATTTGAAAAAGGAGAATAAAGATCTTGATTTGCTTTTGAAGCATGACATTTTAAAGAACATACAAAAAAATCCATTAATTGCGGATTATTTTAATCGATACAAAGTTAGGGTGTCCAAACAATGCGTGAGCGCAAATATTGAATTTGATGACTGGATCTTGCCTATCTTTAAAGAATTGTTGGGAGTTTTAATGCCCAAACCAAAAATGGTTGAAATGGCTCCCATTTATTATGACCCCTTTGCCGAGGGGATTATGTATCGAGGCTCATATTATCCAAATCGACCGGGATATCAATGGTGTGACTTCGGAGGTCAATTAACTTCAGTACCCGGAACTATTCTATCTAAACCGGGTGACCCTTGTCCTTTGGATATAAGGTGGCAAACAAAGAGTTCAGCACATCAATGGTGTCGATATCCCGATGGGCGTGTTGATCAGGTGATCCTACCTGCTCCTAAAAAGGAATCTCCCGCAAAAAAAGAAAGCGCACCCGTCGCCGAACAACAAAATTCAGCGCCTGGCACCTCTGTGTTAGGAATGTGGGGCAGCAATAATCCTGTAGCGGTGCCCGCACAAAATGGCGCTCAGAATGGGGTTACACTACCTGCCCCCGAAGGGAGTTCGGCAACGCTTCGGTAATTTTGATATCGATTAATTTTCCGATGAGGGAACTGTCGCCATCAAAATTCACGACACGATTATTTTCCGTCCGACCCGAAAGTTGTTTCGGGTCTTTTTTGGAAGGGCCCGTAACGAGAATCGTTTGCGTGGTACCCACCATTGCTTCACTGATTTTTTTCGTATTCAGAATAATTCTATTTTGCAAAATCTGCAGTCGTGCTTTTTTCACATCCATGCTCACATCATCTGGCAATTGTGCCGCTGGCGTTCCAGGTCTCGGGCTATAAATAAAACTAAACGAATTATCAAAATTGATTTCATGAATTAAATTCATGGTGTCTTCGAAATCTTTTTCGGTTTCACCAGGAAAACCAATAATAAAATCGGAAGAAATACTAATGTCTGGACGCACTTTTTTTAATTTTCGAATTTTGGATTTAAATTCGAGTGCGGTATATCCGCGTTTCATGGCTGCTAAAATGCGATCAGAACCACTTTGTACGGGTAAATGTAAATGGTTCGCCAATTTTGGCACATCGCGATAGGCTTCGATTAAATTATTTGAAAAAGCGAGTGGATGCGACGTGGTAAAACGAATACGTAATACTTCATCCAGTGCTGAAGTGTACTGGATAAGAGTTGCTAAATCGGCTGTGCCACCTTCATGCATAGGACCGCGATAATCGTTGACGTTTTGGCCTAATAAATAAATTTCTTTGACACCTTGTTCAGTCAAACTCACAATTTCAGCAAGCACATCATCTAACGGACGACTGATTTCTTCACCGCGCGTATAAGGAACCACACAAAAACTGCAATATTTACTGCAACCTTCCATGATAGATACATAAGCAGTCACGCCTTCCGCTTTCGGTTCGGGCAGACGATCAAATTTTTCAATTTCAGGAAACGTCACATCGACGACAGATTTTTGATTCGCTTTCACTTCCGAAAGCATGTCACCTAAACGATGCAACGTTTGCGGACCAAACACCATATCCACAAAGGGCGCACGTTTTAAAATGGCGGAGCCTTCCTGACTTGCAACACAGCCGCCGACTCCAATAATAATATTTGGGTTTAATTCTTTTAATTCCCTAAAACGACCGAGTTCAGAAAACACTTTTTCCTGAGCCTTTTCACGAATAGAACAGGTATTCATGAGCAGCACATCCGCTTCGGCGGGATTATCCGTTTTTTGCAGCCCATGCGATGCGCGCAGGACGTCCGCCATTTTAGAGGAATCATATTCATTCATCTGGCAGCCGTGGGTTTGGATGTAAACTTTGTTCATTTTATTACCTCGTTTTATGGGCACTATGATATTCGATTGCAAACTTATTTGCCAAGTATAAAATGCTGTTATGAATGAACTTGAACAGCGTGCAAAAGAACTCCACCTGACCGATATTAAGCGGCATATCTTTCTTTGTTGCGACCAGACTGACCCCAAATGCTGCAGCAAGGAAATTGGGTTGATTGCCTGGGATTTTTTAAAAAAACGGCTGAAAGAGCTGAAATTAACCGACCAAGGGGGGATTTATCGGACCAAAGCGAATTGCTTAAGGGTTTGTATTCAAGGCCCGATTGCGGTCGTTTATCCGGAAGGGGTTTGGTATCACTCTTGTCGGCCGGCGGTGTTGGAGAGGATTATTCAGGAGCATTTGATTGGGGGGAAGGTTGTGGAAGAGTTTGTGATTGCCACTCCGGTCAGCGACCCCTCACCCGCCGCGCAAAAAGCGCGCGACGACCTCTCCCACAAAGGGAGAGATGGATAATGGCTCGGGTATTTCAATCCTCGCCATTAAAAACTGGCATGCTGTTGCAACTCACTGATTCCGCTGCTCATCATCTTGCGACCGTCTTGCGCGCAAAAATTGGCGATTCGGTGACTATTTTTAACGGCGAAGGCGGCGAGTACCAAAGTGTTATCAAAGAAATCACTAAGAAAAAAGTCATCGTTGAAACTCAACAATTTTTAACTATCGATCGCGAATCCCCGCTCGATATTTACCTCGCCCAAGGCATCTCTCGCGGTGAAAAAATGGATTACACCATCCAGAAAGCCGTCGAACTCGGTGTGAAAAAAATTTTTCCCATTATTACTGAGCGATGCAATGTTAAATTAGATGAAGAACGCCGCGACAAACGATTATTGCACTGGACTTCTGTCATTATCAGCGCTTGCGAACAATCGGGTCGCAATCACGTTCCAGAAATTTTATTGCCGCAAAAATTTGAAAATTTTTTAAAAACCGCAGATGCGGATTGGAAATTTATTTTAGCGCCTCAGGCTTCTAAAAAGCTATCTGAATTTCCTATCAAAAAAAATTCTCGTGTGATTTTATTAATTGGTCCTGAGGGCGGTTTTAGTGATAATGAAATTAAAATAGCTACCGATTTTCATGCATTAAACTTGGGCCCACGAATTTTACGCACGGAAACCGCGGGGCTTACTGCGCTTTCTGCATTGCAATTTTATGCGGGTGATTTGTAAATTAAATCATCGCATTCTTTCGGGATGGTTACAGCCAAGGCCGCTGAAATTCCGCTCCGGAAAATACATCCCTGTATAATTGATGACGTCCCTGTCATCGAGTCGCTCCATTTCAGCGGCCTTGGCTGTAACCATTGTGCGGATGTCATCATCCACTTCAGCTGCAAAATAAAAAATTTTGTTTGATGATATAACTAGCAGCCCAAATTATTTTACAAAAAAATCCGCGCTGATCCCGAATCGTTTTTTTAATCCGGCAATTTGATTTTTCGAAAGAGCACGTTCTCCATTTAAAAATTTCGAAACATTCGCTTGTCCGCCAAAAATATCCGCCAAATCTATCTGATGAAGCTGATGTGATTTCATCAAAAATTTTACCATTTCAATATCGCTGATATTTTCACCTATTGGCGGAAAATGCTCATTATCATATTGTTCTAAATTTTCCCCGATAATTTGCATGGCAAGGGCAAGTGGATGCCGTTCATCGCCACGAATTTCATCGATTAACTCATCAAGAATTTTTTCAAGCCTTGAGTATTCCTTCGTATTAGATGGTTTTTTAAATACATCAAGGGATAAATGAAATTTGTGCTTGGTCTTTTGATCAACATAATCGATTTTTAATCTTGCACTCATAATTTACCTCGTTTCAATTTTGCCTGATTAAATGGTTTGCTGTATTCAGCATGTGTCCATATTTCCCGGATATAGCAAAGCTGTACAATAAAGTGTATTGCTGTTATTAAACGATAATTATTTCCCCCAATATCAAAAACCGTATACCCATTAACATTATCAACACTGTTAAATACTTTCTTTAGTTCGCTTAGATTGTTTGCTTTGATATTACGCATCTTTGTATACCATTCTATCAATGGTAATTCCGCTTGGGCATTCGTCTTTGCATATTCGCGAATTTTTTTCTTTGAAATAATACGCATCTCTTATCCTTATTTAATGAGTATATATCAACTTGACATATATGTCAAGTTGATATATTGTGTTCTAATGAATTTTATCACTAAAAATCTTTTATCTTTGCGGGTCAAAATAAAGGCTTGCGAACAGAAATTTCATCGCAGGCCAGATTCTATTTCTTTATTGGCTGTCAGCAAAAGTCAATCGATAGAAAAAATTCAAGAAGCCATCGCTTCGGGTCAAAAATCATTTGGCGAAAATTATTTACAGGAAGCTTTGCCCAAAATCGAAGCGCTCAAAGATCAACAAATGGAATGGCATTTCATCGGTTCCATTCAACGCAATAAAACTCGAAAAATCGCTGAGCACTTTGATTGGGTGCAAAGTGTCACAGACCAGCAAATGGCAAAACGATTAAATGATCAACGGCCAGAGCATTTGCCGCCTTTAAATATTTGTCTCGAAATCAATATCAGTCACGAGCAAACCAAATCCGGAATCGATGAAGAGGAAGCCTTTGCCCTCGCTGCATTTTGCGAAACTTTGCCGCGTCTTAAATTGCGCGGTTTAATGGCTATCCCTGCGCCAAAACCCACTTTTGATGAACAACGCATTGAAATGCGCAAACTCACGGCATTATTTACAAAAATGATCGAAAAAGGTTTCAAACTGGATACTTTATCGATGGGTATGTCGCAAGATTGGGAAGCAGCGATCGCAGAAGGCGCGACTATGATCCGATTAGGCACCGCGATTTTTGGCGTACGAAATTAACTTAGTATATCACATTCACCTCTTTATGCGGCGCGTAGAATAAAAGATATAGCCATTATCGAGGTTGCCGACATGAAACGGATGACTGGATTGGCACTGTGTTTTTTTCTCTGTTTTTTTTCTGCTGCAAATTTTGGCATGGTCAAAGGAATTTATTTAACCCAAACCACGCTCGAAGATACCAAATATTTAACTTACCTTATTTATCACGCCAAAAAATCAGGCATCGACACGTTCGTGATTGATCTTGAAAAGCCTTCTGCCCTTTCACAAAAAAACGCGAACTTGGTCACGAGCAGCGGCATTCATTACATTGCGCGCATTATTGTCTTTCCAGGTGGCGGCACACCGGATCAAGTGTTGTCAGAAAAATATTGGGAGAAAAAATATCGTCTTGCTGAATACGCCATTGAATATGGCGCAAGACAGATTCAGCTGGATTATATTCGCTATAACACACACCAAGGCGCATCCCCTCAGCATGCAGAGGATATTTTGAAAATTCTGCAATGGTTTAAAGAGCGCTTGGCTAAACAGCACGTGCCGCTGCAAATTGATGTGTTCGGCATTTCCAGTTTCGGTGAAGAACAGCATATCGGTCACAATGTAAAATTGTTTTCAACCACTATCGATGCCTTGTGTCCTATGGTTTATCCATCCCATTATGAACCGTTTTTGATTCATGCGGTCACGCCGTATCATACGGTTTATGAGTCTTTGCAATCCATAAAAGGGCAATTTGATAATAGCCAGCCACCGTTTAAATTATATCCGTTTATTGAATTGTCGAATTACCGCTATCCTTTGTCTGAACAGAAAAAATTCTCCTATATTTATGCGCAAATCAAAGCCGTCGAAGCCTCAGGCGCGGATGGCTGGTTTGCTTGGAGCGCGCATAATTATTATGACAATTTATTTACGCTGCTTGAGTCTCGTCGCGTGCAATAATTCTGGTATGATAGAGCCCTCGCAGGAGGGCTTTTTTTATGCTCGCAAAAACCATCGCTATCATCGGCGGCGGCAATATGGGATCCAGTTTGTTGGGTGGATTGATTGCCAATCATTTTCCTCGCGAAAAATTATGGATTACCGATGCAGATGAAAAAAAACTCGCTTCCTTAAAACAACAATTTTCAGTACATACTTCAAAAAATAATCGAGAAGCGGTTACTGATGCAGATGTTGTTTTGCTGGCGGTGAAGCCACAAATGTTAGCCGAGGTCGCAAGCGAAATAGCTGCAATTATTTCAGAAAAAAAACCACTGGTGATTTCGATCGCGGCTGGCGTCCGTGTGAAAACCATTCAAAAATATTTAGGCGAGATTGCCATTGTCCGTGCCATGCCAAATACACCTGCTTTAATTGGCGCAGGCGCAACCGCTTTATTTGCTAATTCGTTGGTCTCGAAGGACGAACGCGACACGGCAGAATCGATTATGCGATCAGTGAGCGTGGTGGTTTGGTTACAAGACGAAAAATTAATGGATATTGTGACCGCGCTCTCCGGTTCAGGCCCCGCTTATTTTTTTATTGTAATGGAAGCATTACAAAAAGCCGCGATCGACGCTGGACTTCCAGCAGATACCGCACGTTTGTTAACCTTGCAAACTGCTTACGGCGCTGCACGTTTAGCGTTAGAAAGCGATGTCGATGTGGTTGAGTTACGAAAACGTGTCACCTCACCCGGTGGCACCACGGAAGCAGCAATAAAAGAACTAGAAAAAAATTTGATTCATGATATTTTTAAAAAAGCATTAGAAGCAGCCAAAAAACGGTCGGAGGAGTTGGGATAACAATCCGGTCATAAGTAGAGGACGCAACAAAACATAAAGGGAATTAAATATGAAAGTAGTAAAAACCATCTCAATTTTAGTTTTTTCTTTGTTTTTTATCACACTCATTTTTTGCGTACATAAAAAACCAATGGGTGGGCCAGACATTATTGTCATAGACAATGTGAAAAAATTACCTAACGGCGTGCCCGTTGGGGCTGAAACGCCGGCTTCTCTTTCTTGTATTTATGGATTAACCACCAACGTGCCAGGTTGCCCGATAAATGGAACCAGCGCACTTCCCAATGGCGGAAAAGGCCTCACCATCGCTGTCACGGATGGCGAAGATGATCCTAATGCTTATCAGGAACTCACCACTTTTTCATCGACATTTGGATTGCCCATATTACCTTTGTGCAGTACCGGACAATCGCCCTGTTTCAAGGTCGCTTATGTCGACGGCGTTGTGCCTGGACCTGCGACTTCAAAAGTCGATTTAACAGAACATGCACTCGATATCGAATGGGCACACGCGATGGCACCCCAAGCAAATATTATTATGGTGGAATCGGCATCATTTGCTAGTTTAAGTGATATGTTGAGTGCTGTAACTCTCGCAGCACAGTTGGTTTCAGCAAACGGAGGTGGCATTGTTTCAAATAGTTGGTCGTTTGATGAATTCTCTACCGAGCTTTCGGATGATAGTACTTTTCAAGGTTATTCTAATGTTATTTTTATCGCGAGCTCTGGCGATTATACGGCTCCTGCACGTTATCCTTCTTCTTCCCCTTACGTCATCTCTGCGGGTGGAACAGGTATTCAACGCGATGGATCAGGAAATTTTTTACAAGAAGTTGCTTGGCGAAATCCCAGTGTTCCGTTGGGACAACGATTCAGTGGCGCATCCGGCGGGCCCAGTGCTTATGAATCTAGACCTTTTTATCAAAATAGCGTGTCAAAAATCGTGGGTACGCAGCGCGGCACACCGGATATTTCTTTTGAAGCAGATCCCTCACCTGGTGTTGCATTATTTTATATTGACAGTGACTCAGGGCCGTCAGGTACTTGGGCGCTTGGTGGTGGAACCAGTTTAGCCTCCCCCGCGCTTGCCGGTATTATAGCCTCCGCCAATTCGGGCGCGACTACCACCGCACAAGAATTAGCGCTTATCTACACTGGCGCAATTAAAAATTATCACAATAATTGGAATGACATTTTAATTGGAAATAATGGCTTTCCCTGTTTGCCGGGTTATGATTTTGCAACCGGCCTTGGAACGCCCCATGGATACAGTGGAAAATAATTAAGATACTACGATGCCAAAGGGTGAATTCAATCCGGTTTCACCCACTGTGCACGTATTAAAACTGCCGTCATAATTAATCGTGCAATAAGAAATGGCATGATTGGGAGCGCCTTCAACGGCATAAGCGAACGTATTGCCACCATTAATCATCAGTCCATTTACTTTAGCCAAGTTGCTAATACCACTCATTGTCTTGCAGGTTCCTGCGCTGCCATCACTGTTCACATTGCAATAGGTAACCGTATCGCTCCCGTTAGTAATATAAATAATATTTCCAGCATAATTAAAGGTGACCGCGACAGGTGAAGTCAATCCACTAGAAAAAACACTGCAATTGCTGAGACTACCATTGGTATTCACGGAACAATAATCTATTTTTCCATCGGTATTACTCGCAACATAGGCAAAGGTCCCAGCAGGATTCAGACTGATGCCCGAAGCCGAGTTGACTGTGCTGCCCGTTGTCGCACAACCGGTAAGAGTCCCGCTGCCAACAGAACAGTACTCAATAGAATTTCCTGTCGTGAGATAGAGATAGGTTCCAGCAGAATTGATTGTCATTCCATTTACAGTCGTAGGCGTGCCAGAAATAGCCGTGCCACAAGTTAAACTGCCATTACTATTCACAGAACAAGCAATGATTTGGCTAGAACCCGCTGTTGCACCTATATAAAGATAAGAACCATCTGGCGTAATTGCTAACGAATACGGTTTTGTTAATCCTGCTCCCGTTGTGGAGCAACTACTGAATGAACCCGTTCCATTTTGATTGATAGGACAGTAAATAATATTATTACTATTTGTATTCGCCGTATAAGCATAAGCGGTCACATTCAAGGTTGCTGAATTGCTGGTAATGCCGCCTAATTTTGAAGAAATGGATGTACTACCACTGGTTATTCCTTGCGCCAATCCTGAAGTCGAAACCGAAGCAATCGCAGCGCCGGAATCCCAAGAGACATTCGATGTAATATTTTGAGTGGTTCCATCTCCATAAGTTCCGGTTGCCGTATATTGTTGTGTTGCAAGCGCATTGATACTGGCGGTCGTCGGAGTCACCGAAATAGACAGCAGCGAGGGATGTATTACATTTAAAGGCGAAGGCGTTCCCGCGCAACTCATTCCACCATTTAAACACACAAAAAGATGATCTTGTGGATTAGGATCGCTCGCACTCACAGGACCTGCCACACTTAATTGCAAGGTACAACTACTTCCAGATTGCCCTGAAGGAGCTAAATTAAATGCGGAACCACAAGTATCTGGATAAGTCCCGCCTGTCGTTACCTGAGAAACATAGGGCGGTAAATATTTTACAAAATTATTATTGCGTTGCGATTGAGTATTATTCGTCACCGTGTAGTAAGCAGTAACGGGTGCCGCATAATAAGTTGTAGGTAACGAAGTGCCACTTTTCACTTCAACATCAAAAGGGAGTGCATAACTGACAGCACTATTTAACAAAAACAATAAAAAGATAAACTTTTTCATTGGTTTATCCTAGTTGGTAATTTAATCCTAAAAAGAAAATACTTTCGCCATACACTCTGGCGGAATGGGTATAGGTTGCTGTGTAATTTTGAAAATTAGCAAAATTAACGGATCCATAATCGCGATAATTATATTCGACAAATAAACTGAGCTTTGGTGTTAACCATTTTTTTACACCCAATGCACCGGTGAAACCCAACGCCGTTTTTGAGGCATTGGAACTCACCATATTAGTCACAAAACTGGTGCTCACCGGTGTATTCAGAGTATCGGTGATATTGGCTAAACTCGCGCCTAATTTTAAATAGCCTGCAAAAGAAGGCGTGAAAAAAACCCCTGGCACAAACACTAAATCATAATAATTTCTTAATGTGATTTTATCAGTAAATGCGAGACTCGATGCGCCAATTTGAAGATTCGCTGAATTAGTCATCCAGGCGGCATCCAACTCGCCACCTAGAAAATAATTTTCACAAACACGTTTGCTGTAACCGAAACCAATACTGCCAATATAACCTTTTTGTTGTACGGTTTCTGCTACGTTTTGCTGGATGGTATCGGTTAGATCAATATATTTTGTATTGAATGTGCCTTGAAAGACGCCCGCATTCGCTGAAACATAGAACGGAAGTTGCGAAGGAATGGGCTCAGCAGTGAATCCGGTTTGTGATAAAAATAATAGTATGCCGCTAAATAAAGCCAACGATTTCAATCTATCCATGATCGATATCCATGTTTTTTTAAAAAAAACATCTTGCCATTCAAAAATTGTTTTTGCAATTGGCTTCTTTGTCATTTATAGTTTTTTTTCAAGAAATAAGTTGGGTGAATTATGCGTGCAGCAAAACAATCACTTTTTATTATCTTATTAGCTCTCACTCAATCCTCTTTTGCAAACACTTGGATCGATTGGTGGCAAAAAATGGAATGGCGACCTATTCTCACCCTAGGCGGCGGTTCAGCGTTTGCAACGGATGTGGGTCAATCACAAAATTTTCCTATCGTGGATCCTGCCACCGATGAATTTTATAATTATGCGGCTTCTTCAAACACACAAACGGCTACGTTCTATCAAGGATTTATCGGCGCTGAGCGGCCTCTTTGTTCCAATGGATTAATACAGTTGGGTTTAGAGTACAACCAAGTCGCGCCTTTTACTGCGAAAGGGATTCTGACCCAGGGCGTCGATGTGCCTTCAGAAAATTCTTATAACTATTCCTATAATGTAATCCCCAGACAATTATTAGTTGAAACCAAATTGCTTTATACCTTGCAACAGATAGTCCATCCTTATTTTTTAGTTGGATTAGGGATTTCATTAAATAAAGCCTATAGTTATGGAACAGATGCACCACCCCTGCTTACCTTTACACGGATGTACGCCAATCATTCTAATACCGCTTTCAGTTATGCATTGGGTTTAGGCGTTGATGCTGATGTCTGTCCTCATGTTCGAGTGGGGGCGGGATATCGATTTTCTGATTACGGACCGGTGAAACTGGGTAATGCAACGATTGATACCAGTAATGTCGCAGGGACCCTGACACAATCCCATTTATATATTAATGAAATTCTTGCAGAAATTTCTTTAATTGCTTAAAACGCATCATACCGCTTACTAATGGCCGCCGAAGTGCTATAATTCCAAAAAATAATGATTTGAAGAGTCCTATCATGTTACAACCACTCCAAAATGCAGAACTTTTTTTAGTAAGCACATTTTTTGATTTCGTATTAATCATTTTTATGTTGCGGTTTTTATTGGCTTTTGTCCGCGCTGATTTTTATAACCCCATCACACAATTTGTAGTGAAATGCACGAAGCGGATTATTAATCCCTTAAAAAAAATAATACCCAATTATCGAAATATTGAATTATCTACCTTATTAATCATTATTGTTCTGGATCTGCTTAAGTTTTTTTTAATTAGCGCAATTGCGGTTGGCTTGCCCAAACATACCGTGGGCATTTTAATCATGGCATTTGCTGACACCTTTAAATTATTACTAAATACGTTATTTTTTGCGATTTTATTGCAAGCGATTTTAAGTTTTATTCAACAAGGGTATTCGCCTGTTTCACGCGTTTTGCAACAAGTCACGGGTCCTTTGCTCCGTCCTTTTCAACGCATCATGCCGCTCGTTGGCGGTTTTGATTTATCGCCACTGCCTGTTCTCGTCATTTTGCAATTATTAATTATTTTAGTCGTCGAACCCTTATTACAATTAGGGATGGGCATCGCCTTTGGATAAGAAAAAAATTGTGTTTGCGAGCAGTAATCCAGGAAAAATTCGTGAATTGCAGGCATTATTAACGGATTTTGAAATTATTCCGCAAGAAAAATTGGGCGTGACGGATATTGCTGAAACAGGAAATACTTTTTTAGATAACGCACTGCTTAAAGCACGTCATGCAGCAAAAATAACCGGATTACCGACCATTGCAGATGACTCAGGACTTGCCGTGACGGCTTTGCATGGCGCTCCAGGCGTTCATTCGGCACGTTTTGCAGGTGAAAAAGCCACCTCCGAAGACAATATCAAAAAATTATTAAACGAATTAAAAGATATCCCCCCCGAAAAACGTCATGCTACCTTTCATTGCATGCTGGTTTTTATCAATAAAGCCGACGATGCTGCACCCTTGATTTGTCATGGGACATGGAATGGAATGATCCTTGCAAAACCGCAAGGCGAAAATGGTTTTGGTTATGATCCGGTTTTTTTTGATCTCGAAGAAAATAAAAGTGCCGCTGAATTATCCCTCGACATTAAAAACCGCATCAGTCATCGCGGCCAAGCGTTAACCATGTTATTAGAAAAAATACAGGAGAAGCTTTAAAAACATGCATGCTTTATCCGTCAAAAATTTAAGAAAAGTGTATCCGCATAATCTTGTGGCATTGAAAGATATTAATCTGGAAGTGCGTGAAGGGGATTTTTTTGGGATGCTTGGGCCGAATGGCGCAGGCAAATCGACGACCATTGGTATCCTCTGCTCGCTCGTCAACAAAACGTCAGGGAAGGTTTCGGTTTTTGGATATGATCTTGATACGGATCTTGAAGCGGCTAAATCCTGCATTGGTGTCGTGCCGCAAGAATTTAATTTTAATCCCTTTGAAAAAGTCATTCAGATTGTTGTCAATCAAGCAGGCTATTATGGCATTCCACGCAACGTTGCAATGCAGCGCGCCGAAATTTATTTAAAAAAATTGGGCCTCTGGGAAAAACGCAATCAAATGGCCATTCGTTTATCGGGCGGCATGAAACGACGCCTGATGATCGCGCGCGCACTCATTAACGAACCTAAATTATTAATTCTGGATGAACCGACAGCGGGCGTGGACATCGAATTGCGATATGATTTATGGAAATATCTGACCGAACTCAATGAACAAGGCACGACTATTATTCTCACTACGCACTATCTAGAAGAAGCGGAACACCTTTGCAAAAATATTGCAATTATCGATCGCGGTGAAATTATCGAAAATTCCAATGTTAAATCATTGATTGCGCGCTTGAACATACAGACCATCATTTTGGATCTTACCGAACCTGTGTTGAAAATTCCTTATTTACCGAATTACCGTTTTCGGATGTTAGATGATTCCACCATGGAAATTGAAATTGCCCGCGATCAATCGCTGAATGCGCTTTTTACAGAATTAAGCTTTCAGGGGATTAATGTCAACAGCATGCGCAACAAAACCAACCGGCTCGAAGAATTATTTGTGCGCCTGATTGCTGAAAACAAAAAAAATTGATGTGAGAAAAACCATGAATTCAACTTCGTTTAGAACTTATATCGCACTGCAAACTATTTTGCGCAAGGAAATCGCGCGCTTCACGCGCATCTGGTCACAAACCTTGTTGCCGCCCGCAATCACGATGACATTATATTTTATTATTTTTGGAAAATTGATTGGTTCGCAAATCAGAGATATTCATGGTGTCACTTACATGCAGTATATCGTGCCAGGTCTTGCCATGATGTCTATTATGACCAATGCTTATGCCAATACCTCGAGCTCGTTTTTCGGCGCAAAATTCAGCAAAAGTATCGAAGAAATGCTGGTTTCCTCGATGCCAAGCTATGTGATTTTAGTGGGTTATATGTTTGGCGGCGCATTGCGCGGACTTTTGGTGGGATTAATTGTCATTTTGATTTCCTTATTTTTTACGCATTTACATATCCAGTATTGGAGTATTGTGCTCGTGATGGCTGTGATGTCCGCTCTAGTTTTTTCGCTAGGCGGCCTGATTAACGGCATTTTTGCGAAAAAATTTGATGATGTTTCATTTATTCCTACCTTCGTTTTAACACCGCTAACCTATTTGGGTGGGGTGTTTTATTCATTAAAACAATTGCCTGAACCCTGGCAAACGCTTTCCATTCTGAATCCCGTTTTAAACATGGTGGATACCTTTCGGTTTGGAATGCTCGGCATTTCCGATGTGAGTATTTATTTTAGTCTTGCAATGGTCGCGATTTTATTTTTAATATTGTTAATATGGTGTCTTAATTTATTGAAAAAAGGTGTAGGATTAAGGACATGATACAGGAAAATGATACTATCTTAAAAAAGGAATAACCCATGGTGAAATCCATTCTCTCGACCCTTTTCTTAATTGCGTTAAGTATTCTAGTTGTCTTAGGAATGCCCATTGCGCAAAAGTGCGTAATGTTTTTGGTGTGGGCGCATGATGGGGTTGCGCAATTGCTGGTGGATGTGTTTTCCGGCGGGACGGTTGGGAGTTTAATTCGTCAGGTTATTGCATTATTGGTTGTGCCGTTGATTGTCGGTCTAATACCTGCTCTCATTTTCTTCATTGCGAAACGGCGATGGATGCCTTATTTTCTGTTAATTGTTTGGATACTTTGGTTGGTTCAGACGTCAGCGCTGGTGATTCAATACAAGGTGGCTGTGGCGGCTTAAATCCAATAAGCCGTTTTCACCATCACTTGTGAGGTGAAATTCATCCATTTTTTTACTAATGAAGGTAATTCTGCGGCACCCGCTTTCATCGCATCTTCGCGATGCTGTGCCTCATCGATTTCCATTTGTTTTAGGATTTTATAACTTTTTTCATCAGACGATGGCAATAAATCCATTTGATGTTGTAAATGTTTAACGACTTGTGACTCCGTCTCCGCCAAAAATCCTAAGCTGTATTTATCGCCGACTAAACCGGCAGTAAAACCAATGGCAAAAGAACCCATATACCACAGCGGATTCAAATAACTGGTGTGATTGCCGAGTTCGGTAATACGACGATTGCACCAGGCAAGATGATCACCTTCTTCGATTGCGGCTTGCTGCATTTTTTCTTTGACGTGAGATTGTCTCGACGTGCACGCTTGTCCATGGTACAGCGCTTGTGCGCAGACTTCACCCGCGTGGTTCACGCGCATTAATGAAGCGGATTGTTTGCGTTGTTCTGCGGTGAGATTCGGTTCGGGTTCATTTTCTGCAGGATACGATCTTGCCGTTGTTTTGGCATTACCAAAAATCGATTTCAAGGCTTGGTCTACACCTAAGCACAGTTCATCCCATTTTGAATAACGTCTAGTGTTCTTCATAAAGCGATGGTAAAAAATTTTGGGAAAAGTGGCAACCTTTCATTCATTGCGTTAGGATAAAATCATTAGCAGGATAAAAAACAAGGATTTGGCATGTCATCATTATTGTATATCGGCTGGTTAAACGATCTGGAACTGGTCATGCGGGTTTTTCTCGCATGTTTATTGGGTGCGATGATTGGCTTGGAACGTGAACGGCATGGGATTTCGGCCGGTATTCGAACGTATGGTGCGATTGCCCTCGGTGCTTGCGTATTTGGCGTGACCTCTGCCAATGTGTTTGGCGCTGATCCATCGCGGATTGCGGCACAGGTTGCAACCGGTGTGGGTTTTATTGGTGGCGGATTGATTTTCAGGCAAGGGAATTATGTTTCTGGGCTTACGACAGCGGCAACCTTGTGGGCGACGGCGGCTGTCGGTCTTGCGGTTTCATTTGGTATGTATCTTATTAGTATTTTGACGTCGATATTGATTTTTTTATTGCTTTATTTGCCTCGTTTAAGCTGGTGGAAAAAGTTTTCTGGGAAAGTTCAGCGAGAAGAGAAAGAAGCGCCTTGAGGGTAGAGCAGTTTTCTGTCGCGAAGGAGCCTTGGTTTTGCTTCACTCGCTCGGGGAGCGTACGTCCATGTACTAAAGCATTTCATCCATGAAACGCAATCGCTTCTGAAGCAAAACCAAGGCTCCTTCGCGACAGAAAACTGCGTGGAGAAAAGATTGGCTGGGGGAGCGACTACGTGCGGTGATACTTACTTGGTCGCTAGCAATTCTTGCAATTCGCCGTTTTCATACATTTCAGTCATGATGTCGCTGCCGCCGATGAATTCGCCTTTGATGTAAAGTTGTGGGATGGTTGGCCAATTGGAAAATTCTTTGATGCCTTGGCGGATTTCGGGGTTTTCTAAAACATTCACGGCAGCAAAACCGTCTACGCCGCATGCTTTTAAAATGCTGACGGCTTTTGATGAAAAGCCACATTGTGGAAATTGGGGTGTGCCTTTCATGTAAAGCACGATGTTATTTTCTTGCACTTGTTGTTTAATCAGTTCTTGGATTGACATTTTTTACCTCGAGTGTTTTTAAAAAAATATTTGCCCGTCATTGCGAGGAACGCTTTTTGTGACGAAGCAATCTCGTAAAGATTGCTTCGGCCTAAAAAGCAGGCCTCGCAATGACAGTATCTATAGCATTCCTAATTGCAATTTCGCAACATCCGTCATCATGCTTCGATTCCACGGTGGATCAAATACTAATTCAATTTTGACATCCGTTACTTCTTTTAGCCCACGAATTTTTTGTTCTGCATCAGCGACTAGTACAGGCCCCATGCCGCAACCGGGTGCCGTCAGTGTCATTTTGATTTCGACTTTTTCTTCATCTGTGATTTTGCATTCGTAAACCAAACCTAAATCAACGATATTCACGGGGATTTCGGGATCAAAACAGGTTTTTAATAATTCCCAGACTTTGTCTTCGGTAGTACCGACCAAATCATTGATGTTCGGCTCATCTAAAATAATCATGCCCAGTGCATCACCGTCTTTTCCTGCGACGCGCGCCAGATTACCGTTCACATAAACCGTATAAGAATTTCCTAGCGCTTGAGTGATCATGACGAGCGAACCTTTTTGAATCGTCACTTTGACGCCAGACGGTATCAACATCGCATCGCATTCGCGGGTTACTTCTATCGTGTCGTTTTTTAACATTAGTCCACCGTAAAGCTTTCGCCGCAGCCGCAGCGGTTTTTTTCATTGGGATTGATAAAAACTAATCGTTTTTGTTTTAAGCCAATTGTGTCGGCAACATAATCCACAATGACGTTTTTTAAAAAAGTTTCGGAGTTTCGATCAATAAAAATCTCTAATCCATCTTGTGAAAAAGCAATATCATTTTCGTTTTTGATTTTGATAATATCTGGGACATAAGCATAACCTGAACAGCCGGTTTTTTTAATCGACAAACGAAAACCAATGCCGCCCTCGGTTTGAGTCAGCATTTTTTTAATGTGTTCTGTTGCCGGTTTTGTCAAAGTAATGATTGACATGGTTCACCTCAATTTTCTGTGCTGACGATGCCAGCTTTTTCAGCAATAATGGCCATGAGCGTGTGCCAGGCCAATGTGGCGCATTTGACACGCGCTGGAAATTCAGCAACGCCGATAAGCACCGCTAATTTACCTAATTTTTCTATATTTTTTTGATCGCCGGTTGTGACGACCTCATGAAATGCAGAAAAAATTTCCTGAATTTCATTTTTGGTTTTGCCTTTTAATTTTTCTGTCATGAGCGAAGCGGATGCCATGGAGATCGCGCAACCCGAGCCTTCGAACATAAGTTGTTCAACGATGTCGTTTTTTTCACGCAGATGCAGGGTGAGCTTGTCACCACACAAAGGATTAAATCCTTCTTGATGATGAGTTGCATCACACAGTTCGCCAAAATTTCGCGGATGACGGCCGTGATCGATAATGGTTTCTTGATATAACTCACGTAAATCATTCATGCGAATAACCTCTGGGTATTGTGTAGCCCCACTAAAAGCGCATCGATATCGGTTTTATCATTATATAAACCGAACGAAACCCGAACCATCGCAGGCACGTTAAAGCGTTGCATCAATGGCATCGCGCAATGATGTCCTGCACGCACTGCAATATTGTCATGCGCGAGGATCGTACCCACATCGTGTGGATGAATATCCTTTAAAACAAAAGAGATAACGCCTAATTTTTCTTTTGCGGTTCCAATTAATTTTAATTCTGGGAATTCAGATAATTTTTGGGTGGCATCTTTTAATAAATCTTGTTCGTGTTGCATGATGTTTTGCATGCCGATATTTTTTAAGTAATTCAGTGCCGCATTGAATGCGATGACGCCGCCGATATCCGGTGTGCCTGCTTCGAATTTAGCAGGTGATTTTGCATAGGTGATTTTTTCAAATGACACGGTTTCAATCATGCTGCCGCCGCCTTGATAGGGGGGCATTTTTTCTAATAATTCTTCTTTGCCATAGAGTACGCCTACACCTGTTGGGCCGTATGCTTTGTGCGCAGAAAAAACGTAAAAATCGCAATCCAGATCTTGGACATCGATGGATAGATGCGGAAATGCTTGAGCGCCGTCAATTAAAATTTTGGCGTTATGCTCATGGGCGATTTTAATCATTGTTTTGATCGGATTGATTGTGCCTAGCACATTTGAGGCATGCGCAATCGCAACCAACTTTGTATGCGCAGAAAATAATTTTTGATACTGATCTAAGTCCATTTCGCCTGAATCTGAAATGGAAATAACGCGCAGTTTTGCGCCGACTTTTTCACATAATAATTTCCAGGGAACAATATTGGAATGATGTTCCATGGTGCTAATGATAATTTCATCGTTTTCTTTGATGTTGATGCGGCCATAAGTATCAGCAACCAGGTTAATGGCTTCGGTTGCGCCTCGAACAAAAATAATTTCACTCGATTTTTTGGCATTGATAAAATTTTTAATGTTTTCGCGGGTATTTTCATAGAGCTTAGTTGCGCGTTCGCTTAACTCATAAACACCGCGATGAATATTGGCATTGGTATGTTCATAATAGTGTCGCAACGCATCGATGACAACTTGCGGTTTCTGACTGGTCGCGCTGCTATCCAAGTACACCAACGGTTTCCCGTTTTTGGTTTGTTGTAGAATTGGAAAATCGTGTTTATTCATATTGATTTACCTGTTCTTGGATGCGCTGCAGCATGTAAGGGTTTTCGATTTTTTGAATCACGTCATTGGCAAAACCTTGAGTTAATAATTTAATTGCATCGGATTTTTCCATTCCGCGAGCGCGTAAATAAAATAAAGCATCGGGATCTAACTGACCGACGGTTGCGCCATGTGAGCATTTGACATCGTTTGCATAAATTTCAAGTTCAGGTCTGGTTTCAGCTTCGGCGTCATTCGAGAGTAATAAATTATGATTGGCTTGTTCGGCACGAATGTGTTGCGCATGACGTTCTACATATACTTTGCCTTTAAAATGCGAACGCGATTTTTTATTTAAAATACCTTTGAAATACATATCGCTATTGCTGTGCGCGGCATGATGATTGATTTGAATATCTTGCGTGAGTTGCTGTTTATTTTCAGTGAGATAACTTAAACCTCGCAGATAACAAGATGCGCCCTTCTCCGATAAATTCACTCGGATAATTTGCTGGCAATTTTCGCCGGCAAAATTGGCAAAAAAGGTTTTAACGCAACTATCTTGTTTTTGTTGGATCGTAATATTCGTTGAACGAGGGGCAGAACATTTTTGAATTTTGTAAAAATTAACGCGCGCGTTTTTTTCTGCAAAAATTTCTGTGTGGGTTTCCAACTTATCAAAATATTCTTCGAAAATGGTCACTTCCGAATTTTCTTCGGCGACAATAATCGCGTGGCCATTCTCATCGCAATTTAATTGGATGGGCTCGCTGACGATTTGATTTTTAGCGATTATTACGCGCATTCTAACCATCCATACCCTTTTGCTTCGAGTTCGAGCGCAAGTTCTTTGCCGCCCGATTTAATAATTTGGCCTTTGACCATGACATGAATCACGTCGGGAACAATATAATCCAGTAATCGTTGGTAATGGGTCACAACGATGATACTGCGGTCTTTTGAACGCAGACTATTCACGCCTTTGGCAACGGCTTGTAAGGCGTCGATGTCGAGACCGGAATCGGTTTCATCTAAAATGGCGAGACGAGGTTCAAGCATCAACATTTGTAAAATTTCATTTCGTTTCTTTTCGCCGCCTGAAAATCCTTCATTGACGGCGCGATGTAAAAATTTTTCATCCATGCCGACTTCTTGCATTTTTTCTTTGACTAATTTTAAGAAATCGATCGCATCTAACTGGGATAAATTTCGTTGTTTGCGGATGCTATTCACTGCGGCTTTCAGAAAATACATATTATTTACGCCGGGAATTTCGACAGGATATTGAAAGGCGAGGAATAAACCGCGCGCTGCGCGTTCTTCGGGAGTTAGTGCTAATAAATCTTTGTGATCGAATTCGACTTTTCCTGCTGTGATTTGATAATCTTCACGGCCTGCCAGGGCATTGGCGAGGGTGCTTTTGCCGGATCCATTGGGGCCCATGATGGCGTGGACTTCACCAGGGTTTATTTGCAAATTAATGCCGCACAGAATATTTTTGATCTGCTGTTTGTCGTCCTGGATTGAGGCGTGTAAGTTTTCTATTGATAGCATTTCAGTTACCTTTCAGTTTCTTTCAGTTTCTTTCAATTTCCTTGGGTTTTTCATTACGCAGTTTGCTTTCGCCGCCGGGGTTCTGCTTCTTCGCTCGAAGAACATACGTCCCTGTATTCAAGCATTTCATCCGTGAAATGCACTCGCTCTTAAGCAGAACCCCGGCGGCGAAATCAAACTGCTTGAGATACTTTTTTTCACCTCTCCCCTTGTGGGAGAGGTCGACGCGCGTTTTTTGCGCGTCGGGTGAGGGGTGCTTTTCCCCGAAATTACCCCACACTTCCTTCTAAGCTTACTTCCAATAATTTTTGTGCTTCTACTGCAAATTCCATGGGCAGTTCATTAAAAACTTTTTTGCAAAAACCATTTACAATCATCGTTACGGCATCTTCCTGATTTAACCCCCGCTGGCGGCAATAAAATAATTGGTCTTCGCCAATTTTTGAAGTGCTCGCTTCATGTTCGATGTGTGCGGTTGGGTTTTTTGCATTAATCGTTGGAAAAGTATGTGCGCCACAGGTATCGCTTAATAACAACGAATCACACTGAGTATAGTTGCGCGCGTTAATTGCTGTCGGCAAAACGCGAACTAAACCGCGGTAAGTATTCTGGCCGAATCCTGCGGAAATTCCTTTGGAAATAATCGTGCTTCGCGTATTTTTCCCAATATGAATCATCTTTGTGCCTGTATCCGCTTGTTGACGATGATTGGTGAGCGCTACAGAATAAAATTCACCGACTGAATTATCGCCTTGCAATACCACGCTTGGATATTTCCAAGTAATCGCTGAACCTGTTTCGATTTGTGTCCAAGAAATTTTTGAATTTTTTCCTCGGCACGCGCCACGTTTGGTAACAAAATTATAAATCCCGCCACGACCTTCTTCGTCACCCGGATACCAATTTTGTACCGTGGAATATTTTATTTGCGCGTTTTCGAGTGCAACTAATTCAACGACAGCGGCATGTAATTGATTTTCATCGCGCATCGGTGCAGTGCAGCCTTCTAAATAACTCACATAACTGCCTTCATCTGCAATGATTAGTGTTCTTTCGAATTGTCCCGTGTTGGCTGCATTAATCCGAAAATAGGTAGACAATTCCATCGGACAGCGCACACCTTTTGGAATATAAACAAATGAACCATCGCTAAAGACCGCAGCGTTTAATGCAGCAAAAAAATTATCGCGATAAGGAACAACCGTTCCTAAATATGTTTCGATTAATTCAGGATGATTTTGCACGGCATCTGAAAAAGAACAGAAAATGACGCCGGCTTCAGCTAATTTTTCTTTGAATGTGGTTGCAACAGAAACGCTATCAAACACCGCATCGACCGCAACGCCAGCTAATTTTGCGCGCTCATGCAATGGGATGCCCAATTTTTCATATGTTTCTAATAATTTTGGATCGACTTCTTCCAAACTTTTTGGGCCGTCTTTTTTCACTTTTGGTGCGGAATAATAAATTATTTTTTGAAAATCAATTTCTGGATAATGCACATGCGCCCATTCGGGTGATTTCATCGTGAGCCAGTGACGATAGGCTTGCAAGCGATAATTCAGCATGAAGTCGGGTTCATTTTTTCGCGCGGAAATTTTTCGAATGATTTCTTCAGATAATCCCGGTGCAAAAGTATCTGACTCGATGGCGGTGACAAAGCCATATTCGTAATTTTTATTCACAACTTGTTTAATGTATTCATTACTCATGGCACGACTCGCACTGGAATTCCGCGCAACGTCAGCGGATGGTTCGTTAAGGATTTCGACATATCGCTCAAAGTTACTTGGCCCAATGCCTGCAAAATAATGTTGTTGATGGTTTTCCAGTTGTCTTTGATCCCGCACAGCGCATCGAGCGAACAGCTATTATGCGGCGAGCAGCATTCGGTCATCGCGAGCTTGCCTTCGATTGCGGAGACGACTTCTGCGAGTGTTATTTCAGCGGTGGATTTTGCGAGTTGATAACCGCCGCCTGTTCCACGATGGGATTTGACGAGCTCTGCTTCACACAGGATTTTTAATAGCTTGCTAACCGTCGGGGCTTTGAGATGGACGGATTTCGCAATATGCGGGGCGCTAAAAATCATTTCGGGCTTCAGCGCCAAAAAGCTCATAATGACAGTTGCATAGTCTGTTAATTTGCTGATTTTTAACATTTTTTATACAAATCGATTTGTTAGGATTCGGGCGCATACAGTACCATAGTTGTACTGATTAGATCAATGATTTGGTTAAGGTTTTCTTCAGGTTTGGCGGATATACTGAAGATAAGGATTTAATAATAGATAGAGGTTTATATGATTGATAGAAACGATCTCGAATTAGATGAACAAAGAGAATTTAAAGCTCATATGAAAGAGCTTCTGCTGGGCATGGAAGAAGCTATCAATTTAAGCAAAAAATTAAAAAAATTTCGCCGTTGGTTTCAGCCTACAGAATCCCTCACGGATACAGACACGGCTAGCGATATTTTTAAGTCAATTGATACTAAGCTCCCAGCAGTCGAAGAAGCACTTCCTAAGGTAAGGGCTTGGGTCGATTCACCGACTCAAAATCCACCCACATTAGGACGAATTGAAACTTTTACAAATGAATTAATACAATTGAATAAGTTTATGTCGAAAGCAGCTATTGCTAAAGATAAATTAAAACCAGAAAGCAAAAGAGATCCTTTCTTGCGAAAACAAGAAAAAGAACTTCAAGATGTTGAGGAAGCTGTTCGTATCGCCATTGAAAAACAGGATTCCCGACCTGATATAGAAGAAACAAAAAAACAAATTCTTAAATTATTAGATAAACTTTTAGAAAATTATAATAAAGAACCCAAGAAATCAAATTTGATGAGATGTCGCGCAGTCATTGCAAATGCTGAATCGCAAGAAATGGTTGCGGAAGGATTCAAAACTGCGATTTTATTTAGTTTGCAGCGTCAACGTTTTGGATTGACCAATACCACGAGTTTAGGTGAGAAATTAAAAACTTTACTTAATCTTCCTGAATTCAAAGCATTAAAAAAACAATTTTTTACGGAAGAACCCTTAGTCCGCTATCGCGATTTGAGAGAATTAGTTGCATCCTTTGAACATCCTAATCCTACTAAATTTTTCTCTTCACGAAGAAAAGAAAATATGGGTAAATTCGAACAGAAGCTTGCTGATTTAGAAAAAAGCATCGCCGAAAAACGCCCCGGGGAAGATCACTCGCCATCCTAATATTTATGATGTATTATTGCGCCTCATTTTAATTGGGGGCTCAATAATGCATCAATTTATAAAAGTTTTTTTTCCAGCAATTTTAACTCTTCTTTTTAGTCACGTTGTTTTTGCAGATCCCGTCATCGAATTAGACAATCAAAACGCGGCTCGCTGCATCCAACAAATCAGCAGCGTACAAGACGAATTTCCTGTAGTTTTAATTTATGAAAAACAATGTCCTTACGCGAAAATTTTTTTACCCACCTATCAATCTGTCTCTAGTGATCCTAGTCAGCAAGGTCGCGCATTTTTTGAATATGATTTTAGTAATGAACAGCGTGATGTTCTCGCACAATGTTTAGGCCTAGATGCGAATGCTATTCTGGCATCCCCAACCGTCACGGTTATTTTACAAATGACGGACCCAGAAACCGGCAAAAACCTCCGCAGCATGCCCTTGCGCGCCTGGGGCGGCACTAAAACGGATCCAACTGATCCTAGCAAATTCGTGTCCATTTCGCCTGAAGAATTAGAACATATTATTGATCTGACCGACGTAGAAAAGTTGCGCTTAAAGAATATGAAGCGATAGCCCCAATTTAGTAGACAAGATTATTTCACCAGGTTATAATATGACTATAGTATTATGACCATGGTGAAATTATGAAAGAACTGAATATTCAAGCCGGTAAATTTAAAGCTCAGTGCCTGCAGTTAATGGATGAAGTCAGCAATAAACATTTTTCACTTGTTATTACCAAACATGGTAAACCTATCGCAAAACTTGTGCCCATTGAAGTAACCGAAAAAAATATCTTCGGCTGCCTGAAAAACACTGTAACAATTCGTGGCGATATCATAGAGCCCATTGATTCCGACTGGGAAGCTAATGAATGAAGCTATTATTAGATACCCACGTGTGGATTTGGTTAATGAACGGCAATAGTGAGCTATCCAAAGCCTCTATCAAAACCATTAACCAGGCTGATGAGTTATATATTGCTGCTATTTCACTTTGGGAATTGGGTATGCTGGAATCCAAAAAACGAATTATCTTAGATATGCCAGCATTAGAATGGATCAATTATTCATTGGATATATCAGATATCACAATAAAACCACTAACAGCTTCTATTGCAATAGATAGCTGTCATCTTCCTGGATCGTTTCATGAAGACCCCGCAGATCGTATGATTGTCGCAACAACCCGTGTCGAAAATCTTACTTTACTGACCAGAGATACAAGAATATTAAATTATGCCAAACAAAAACATGTTTCCTGCTTAAAAGTTTAGTAATTCACAATTTGTCAGATTTACTGTTAAACTATCCATTTTTCAAGAACGGACGGACCCCATATGCACTATAACAAACTCGGCAAAGCCGGCATTAAACTCAGCGAAATTTCATTTGGCTCCTGGATTACGTTTGCAAAACAATTGGGATTTAACCAGGTACGAGAATTCATGCACGCCGCGCACGACCATGGCGTGAATTTTTTCGATAACGCCGAAGGCTATGCGCATGGTGAATCCGAAGCATTAATGGGAAAAGTGTTAAAAGAATTTCGCCGCGAAGATTTGGTGATCTCGACTAAAATTTTTTGGGGCGGCAATGGGCCGAATGATACAGGTTTGTCGCGCAAACATTTACTAGAGGGCACTAAAAATTCTTTAAAACGTCTGGAATTAAATTACGTCGATTTATTATTTTGTCATCGTCCTGATTTGGATACGCCCATCGAAGAAACGGTGCTCGCGATGGATTATCTCGTGCGCAATGGTTATGTTTTGTATTGGGGTACTTCCGAATGGAGTGCGCAGCAAATTCAAAAAGCATTTGAAGTTGCTGAAAAATTAAATTGCATCAAACCCACGATGGAACAGCCGAAATATAATATGTTTTTCCGTGACCATTTGGAAAAAGATTATTTGCCGTTATTTGATAAATATGGTCTCGGCACCACGACTTGGAGCCCGCTCGCATCTGGCATTTTGTCTGGCAAATATCATCACGGCATTCCGCAAGAAAGTCGTTTAGCCAAAGAAGCATGGTTGATTCCCAATAATTTTCGCGAGCTGGTAGAAAAAGTTAAGAAAATTTCAAAAATTGCAGAAGAACTCGATTGCACAACGCCTCAACTCGCAATTGCCTGGTGTTTGAAAAATCCGCACGTGAGTTCAGTCATCACCGGCGCCACTAAAATGGAGCAATTACTCGAAAATTTAGGCGCAATTGATATTAAACATAAACTCACCCCCGATGTCATGAAAGCCATTGATAAGGCGTTAAAGTGAAAGCAGAAATCAATTTACAACAATTGGAGCTTTCAGTTCGCTTAGGATGGCCAGAGGAAGAACGTGAGATTCCGCAAACTATTTGGTTAGATATTCAAATAAAATTTTTCGATGCACCCTCTGCCTGCAAGTCTGATAATTTAGCCGATACGTTTTGTTATGATGAATTAATAAAAAAAATTAAAACCGAAATTCATGCGCGCGAATTTCGTTTAATCGAATATTTAGGCCAGGAAATTTATCGGGTCATCAAACAAGTCGTGGGAAATCATTCTGTTAACATTCGCATTCACAAAAAACCTCTCATTGAAAATTTAACCGGCGGCGTCAATTTTTGTTTTGGTGATGAAGCATGGTCATTTTAGGGTTAGGTTCTAATTTAGGCGATCGATTGCAGCATCTGCGAGATGCTTTGCAAATGATAAAAAAAATTCCGGGGCTTAACGTTCAGCAAGTATCACCCGTTTATATTTCTGATGCATTATTACCTGAAAACGCACCAAGCGAATGGGACCGAGATTATCTCAATCTGGCTTTGCGCTGCGAAACCACGCTCGATCCTTATAAATTATTAGAGTTAACTAAAAATATTGAAAAAATAGCCGGCCGCCAACATAAAAAAAACTGGGGGCCAAGACCCATCGATATTGATATTTTAGCGTGGGATGATTTGATTCAATACGATGAAAAATTGCATATTCCGCATGAGCATTTATTGACGCGTCCTTTTGCATTGTGGCCTCTTGCTGATATAGCGCCACGCTGGATCCATCCTATTGTGAAAAAAACGGCGGCAGAATTAGTGTTACCTTGGGGCTCGCGTTTTTCAGGCGAAGCGCCACTTCATACCAGACAAATTCAACAACGCGCTGATTCACCGCAATTGGTTGGGATTTTGAATATCACACCCGATTCTTTTTCAGACGGTGGAAAATTTATAAATCCGAATGATGCGATCGCCCAAGTGAAAAATCTGGTCGCAGACGGCGCGGACATTATTGATATTGGCGCAGAAGCAACGGGGCCGCGCGCAAAACCCATTAACGCAGAAGCAGAATGGTTACGCTTAGAACCGATTTTGCAAATGCTGTTACCAGAACTCAAGCGTTTGCCCATCACTCCAAAAATCAGCATTGATACACGACATTCAATCATAGCCATAAAAGCGCTGGAAATCGGCGTGGATTGGATTAATGACGTGACGGGATTAACCGATCCTGCCATGCGCGATATAATTGCGAATAATACTTGTGATGTTGTCATCATGCATCACCTAAGTATTCCTGCTGATAAAACTATTTTTATTCCCCGCGATCAAGATCCAGTAGCGAATATTTTACACTGGGGCGAAAAACAAATTGCTCTGTTAGAAAAAAATAATATTCACCGCGAACGAATTATTTTTGATATCGGAATTGGTTTTGGCAAAACCGCCGAACAAGATTTAGAATTATTAAACCGCATCACCGAATTTAAAAAATTAAATGTGCGCTTACTCGCAGGTCATTCACGAAAATATTTTTTGCAACAATTTACCCAAAAACCACCCATCGAACGCGACATTGAAACACTCAGTTGTTCACTGCATTTGGCAAATCAAGAAATTAATTATTTACGCGTCCATCACATTGAAAATCACGCAAGAGCTTTTAAAACAATAAAAAATTTTTAAATCCTAAATCATGAACCGACCTCTACACGAGCCGAGTTGGTTTTGTTTCCCGCGCGATTGCGTTTCATGGATGAAATGCTTTAATACATGGACGTATGTTCCCCGAGCGCGGGAAACAAAACCAACTCGGCTCGCGCCCCCATGATTTTAAATACACTCCGCTACAGTATGAAATGATCCAAATACAATAACTCGATCACCCTCTTTACCACGCTGCATTACATTCTGATATGCCATTTTCACAGTATCATACGAAAAAATATTGTTTAACCCAGCAGACTGAAAAGCACTCAATAATTTTTCTAACGAAGCAGCACGCTTTAAAGGCAACAAACTCGCAACATGCCATTCATCGATTTTATCGCGCATCACTTGAATCGTTGCCAAAATATCTTTGTCAGCTAACATAGAAAAAACCGCGCGGGCTTTACCACGGCACGGATGTTCTCGAAGCCAAGCATCTAAAAAGGCAGCAGATGCTGGATTATGTGATACATCGAATATTTGTTCAATTTTTCCAGGCACGACTTGAATGCGTCCCGCCAACTTTACTTTTTTTAATCCCGACTGAATTTGCGTTTCAGTCACCGGCAAAAAATTCTGTGCGAGTTCTAATGCCATTAAAACGCTAGACATATTTTGTAATGCCAATGAAGGAATCGGCAAGGTTTTAAAATGATTTTTTTCACTCTGCCATTGCCAGTGATCTGCTTTTTTTAAAAAGCGAAATTCTTGATTTTGGCAATAAAAAGGCGCGTCAATTTTTTTAGCATAATCTGTCAACGTGACTGGCGGATCAACGTCACCACAAATGGCCGGCTTACCGGACCGAAAAATCCCCGCTTTCTCAAACGCTATCTTTTCACGCGTATCCCCTAACCATTCGGTATGATCTATCCCAATGCTGGTTACGATTGCAATATCCGCATCGATCACATTCACAGCATCAAATCGTCCGCCGAGACCCACTTCTAAAATCCAGACATCCAAATCCTGCTCTCGAAATATTTCAAACGCCGCCAGCGTATTAAACTCAAACGGCGTCAAAACGACCTCGCCCCGCGCCTGATCGATTTTTTCAAAGGCACGGCAAAACGCTTCATCGGAGGCATCCTGGCCCTGAATCCGAACATATTCGTTATGTTTAAATAAAATCGGCGAAGTAAAAACACCCGTTTTAAAACCGGCCTCACGATAAATCGATTCTAATCCTGCGACTGTGGAGCCTTTCCCATTCGTTCCGCCGACTGTGATGCATACCGGCCCCTTTTTAAGATTTAAACGCCTGGCGACCTCCTGAACGCGCTCTAAGCTTAGATCAATGGCTGGGGTCCCCAATGACTGAATTCGCTCTAACCATGCTGAAAGATTCACGCTGACCTCATAACCTGTTTAAAACCACCCTGATAACCTAGGTATTGTCTGTGCAAACCCTATGGAAAACAACACACCCCCTAATTTATCCCGGACCCCACACACCTTAACCACGCTAGGAACAAACGATTTCCACAGATCGATACATCCATAACCTGATGAATTTATTAACAATTAATAACCTTTCCACAGAAATTACCGTCCTATATAAAAAGAAAAATAAGAAAAAGAATATATATAAAAAAGATGTTTTGTTAAGAACAATCACCACCGAAAATCTCCTGGAAATCCATGCGAAACAAATTGACAGGAAGCCAATAGAACCCTATGATTAACGCCCTTGATTAATAACGTATTGAGTGCAGTATCATGAAAAGAACATTCCAGCCCAGCGTGCTAAAACGCAAAAGAACACACGGATTCAGAGCCCGTATGGCAACCAAAAACGGCCGTACCGTATTAAGCCGACGCAGAGCTAAAGGGCGCGCTAGACTTTGCGCATAATTTAAACCCAAGTGCGTTTTAACCCTAACAACAAGCTGATTACAAAGGCAGAATTCAAATCCGTTTTTGATGAATCTTTTAAAGTCAGTCAAAAGTTTTTGACCGTTCTGTATAAACCGAATAAAAAAAATCAGGCGCGAATTGGTTTGGTGGTTGCAAAACGTTCGGTAAATAGCGCTGTTGCTAGAAATCAGATAAAACGTGTGATACGAGAAAGTTTTCGACTGAATCAGGAAAAATTAGCTGGACTCGATATTATTGTGATTGCCCGACAGCAATGCGGTTCATTAGATAAAGCAACATTACGTGAAGGCATAGAAAAACTGTGGGAAAAGTTAATCAAACAATACAAACATTCCTCACCTTAATTATTAAGGTTTATCGTTATTTAATCAGTCCTTTTTTTGGAAATTGCTGCCGGTTTCACCCCTCTTGTTCATCTTATGCAATTGAAGCAATTCATTCTCATGGTGCAACAAAAGGAAGTTTTCTGACATTTAAACGCATCTTACGCTGCCATCCGTTTCACCCAGGCGGTTTAGATCCTGTACCTAAACGAGAACACTCATGACGACCAATATGCTGGATTATGTACGTTATTCACTTTATGCCATTTTAATTGTGATTGGATTATTGCTTTATCAATTATGGGAAAAAGAACACCCTAAAGCGGTTGTAACAACATCCGCAGAAATTTCCACTACATCCAGTAATTATATTCCGCAAGTTCAAACCACATCAAACAGTGCAACTGGAACAAAAACCGCGGCATCTGTTTCAACACCGGTTACCGGAGAACATCTCATCCATGTTGCAACCGATGTATTGTCAGTTGACATTGATGCGCTAGGCGGAAATATTATTCAAGCAAAATTATTAAAATTTCCAGAAAGCCTGCATTCACCCAATTCATTTGTGTTATTAAATAATTCGGATGCGAATCGTTATATTGCACAAAGTGGTTTATTAAGCACGAATGGTCCAGATACTACTAAAGGACAAGCGCTTTATACGTCTGAAAAAACCAATTATGTGATGCAAAATGGTGAAAAAGTTTTGCTTGTCAATTTGGTTTGGAATAATCAAGGCGTGAAAGTTACAAAAACATTCACGTTTAAAAATAATGATTATCAAATTGGTGTGAATTATCACATCGAAAATCAATCGAAAAATGCTTGGGCTGGCAATTTATATTTACAACTTATGCGAAAAGATACACCGCCGCCCACCACCGGTTTATCTAATTTAACAACCTATTTCGGAGCAGCAATCTCAAGCCCTGAAAAACCCTTTCAAAAAATCAGTTTCAAAGAAATGGGCAAACAAGATTTGAATCAAACCATCACCGGTGGATGGGCTGCGATGATTCAGCATTATTTTATTAGTGCTTGGATTCCAGAACAAACTACGCAATCTAATTATTTCAGCCGAATTACCAACGATGGTTTGTATACCATTGGCATGATCGGTCCATCCGTCGCAATTAATCCAGGTGAAACAAAAGATATTTCAGCAAAATTGTACACAGGCCCGACTGAAGCAGCGCTGTTATCTAAAGCCGCGCCGGGTTTACCACTAACAATTGATTATGGTTGGTTCTGGTTTATCTCCGTCATTATTTTTTGGATGATGCAAAAAATTCATAGTGTAGTGGGCAACTGGGGTTGGTCAATTGTGCTCGTGACGGTTGTGATCAAATTGATGTTTTATCATCTGTCCGCAAAAAGTTATCGCTCAATGAGTATGTTGAAAAAATTACAACCGCGCATTGAAGCCATGAAACAAAAATTTGGTGATGACAAACAAAAATTCACCCAAGCAACACTTGAGCTTTACAAAAAAGAAAAAGTAAATCCCATGAGTGGTTGCTTGCCGATTTTAATTCAGATCCCAGTATTTATCGCACTTTATTGGGTGTTGATTGAAGCGGTTGAATTACGCCAAGCGCCATTTATTTTATGGATCCATGATCTTTCTACCAAAGATCCGTATTATATTCTGCCGATTTTGATGGGCCTTTCGATGTTGCTGCAACAAAAATTAAGCCCACCACCACCGGATCCAACGCAAGCCAAAGTCATGATGTTGATGCCTGTTATTTTCACGGTGTTATTTATGAATTTTCCAGCAGGCTTAATGCTCTACTGGTTTGTGAATAATACGCTTTCCGTGTTGCAGCAATGGTTCATCATGCGCGGCTTGGAAAAGTCAGATAAATCCAGGAAAAAATGACAACAGCAACAGAAACCATCGTTGCATTAGCAACACCACCCGGTCGCGGTGGTGTTGCGATTATTCGAGTGTCAGGCCCTGATGTTCTCTTCATCGCAAAAAATATTTTAGAAAAAATTCCCACCCCCAGAAAAATTTTATTTAGCGCATTTTTGGATGAACACAAAAATCCTTTGGATGAAGGCCTCGCGCTTTTTTTTAAAGGACCGAATTCTTTTACCGGCGAAGATGTTTTAGAGCTGCATGGGCACGGCGGCCCAGCTGTGGTCGATAGTATTATTCGCCGTGTGGTGGGATTAGGCGCACGTATTGCAAGACCCGGTGAATTTTCTGAACGTGCATTTTTAAATAATAAAATGGATTTAGCACAGGCTGAGGCGATTGCTGATTTAATTCATGCCTCATCCGAACAAGCAGCGCGCGCGAGTATACGTTCTTTGCAAGGTGAATTTTCAGAAAAAATTAATGAATTAGTGGAAGCCGTGATTCGTCTTCGCATGTATGTGGAAGCGGCGATTGATTTTACCGAAGAAGAAATTGATTTTTTAAGTCATAAAGAAGTTCAACAAGATTTTGATGGGTTGCTTACTAAACTAGAAAATGTATTGTCATCTGCGACCCAAGGCAGTTTGCTACGCGACGGTATTACTGTTGTGATTGCAGGCGAACCCAATGTTGGCAAATCCAGTTTGTTAAATCGTCTGAGCGGCAAACAAACGGCGATCGTGACTGATATTCCCGGCACGACGCGTGATATTTTGCGCGAACATATTCACATTGATGGCATGCCCGTGCATTTTATTGATACGGCAGGTTTGCGTGACAGCATGGATCCCGTCGAACAAGAAGGCATACGCCGTGCGCATCATGAAATTGCAGCGGCTGATTTAGTTTTGTGTGTGATCAATGCGGAAGATACGATTTTCCCAGCCCAAGATGTGATTTTCAAAAATAAAGCGCCGGTCGTCATTATTCGCAATAAAATCGATTTAGTCCCTGAAACGCCAGCTATTACAGAAGAGAATGATCGAACAGTCATTTCACTTTCAGCAAAAAAAGATATGGGTATCGATTTATTAAAAAACCACATCAAACACTGCGCTGGATTTAAAGACATTCCCGAAGGCACTTTTTCAGCCAGACGCAGGCACCTGGAAGCACTGAATCTTGCAAAACGGTTTTTGCTGAGCGCCCAAAAACAACTAGCCTCTTTTACAGGCGAATTGCTTGCTGAAGACTTACGGCAGGCGCAATTGGCTTTGTCCGAAATTACGGGGGAATTTACCTCGGATGATCTATTAGGCCGAATTTTTGGCAGCTTTTGCATCGGCAAATAATCATTAAAAAACCACCTTATATTCTATTGATTAAAAAATGACCTAATGATATAATTGCGCAATTATTATACATTTATGGTAGGCGCAAACGTGGCAACTCAGAGAAAACCTAATTTTTTCAGCATGTTACCAGAACAATTGGTCAGGGCAAATCTATATACCCAAGTGGACCTTGTTACTAATTCTCATTTAGCTAACTGTTCACGTGGTCAAGATAGATTGTTTACAAACTATCTGGAAACCCCCGCAGGCCATCAACAGTTTTTACAAAAATTACTTAATTACACCCTTAACTATACCGACGGCGAGCAAAAAGTCGCACAAGAAGTTAAAGCAGCAAAGACCGTGAAACATCCAGTGTCTCTTTTGAAAAAAGCGGCTGGAAAACAAAAAGGGGGCCTCTGCTCGTTATTACAAAAAAGCACCATAACCGATTCCTCCGGACGAGTATTTAAAGATGTTTCTCCATTACGATTAGCTTTTTGGTTAATGAGTCCAGTTGCAAAAAAAATGCTTGCTGCATTACCTGCCGATCAAAGAGCGTTTGCGTTGCAGCAATTAAATGAACCAGTTCTTGTCAAACATCCTAAACAAGGTTGTTTTATCCCCGAAATGCAATTTGATTTTTCTTTGGTTGAACGAGAATATACTTCAGGTATCAGTGGATTAGTTAAAGATCACGCCTCACTCCATGAAAATGTTAAGGTCAAATTGCCAATAGGTATCAGAGAACAAATACTGTCGGGCTCGAGATTGGAAAATCTTCAGCAAGAATTAAAACAAGTAAAAGAAAAATTCAGCAACTTAAAACAAGAATTTGCCACTCTTAAAACCCAATTAGAAGCTGACTGTAAAAAAATTCAAGATAATGAAAAATCCTGTATAATCTGTTAAATGGATGACAGATATCATGACCGCCGCGACGCAGGCAGAGTTCTCGCCGAAGAACTGAAATCTTACGCGAATCGCAAGGATGTAATCGTGCTTGCGCTACCGCGTGGCGGTGTCCCCGTTGCTTTTGAAATTGCAGAAGCCCTATCGGTTCCCCTCGATATTTTTATCGTACGAAAATTAGGTGTTCCTGGTCACGAAGAATTGGCGATGGGTGCGATTGCATCCGGCGGCACGACGGTTTTTAATCAAGATATTATTCACCAATTAGCCATTTCAAAAGAAGCCATTGATCGCGTGATTGCAGAAGAATCCGAAGAATTATTGCGTCGAGAAAAAAAATATCGCGGTGATAAAAAATTTCCGGACCTGAAAAATAAAGTCATCATTTTAGTCGATGATGGAATTGCAACAGGGGCCACCATGAAAGCTGCGATCAAAGCCCTACGCCGTTTGGAGCCGCTCAGTATCGTGGTTGCGGTACCGGTTGCTGCCGCTTCTACCTGCAAAGAAATGTCTGGCCTCGCTGACAAAATCATTTGCCCGCTTCAGCCCATTTTCTTTAACGCCGTTGGCGCCTGGTATGAGATTTTTGATCAAACTTTGGACGAAGAAGTCATTGATTTATTGGGTAAAAAATAATCATTTCCATGGCTATAGCCCTTTTTATTGAGTATAATTACTTATAAAGAGGGTATTTTTATGCACGATCATGAACCAGAACAGCCTGACTCTAAACAGGAATCAGCAAAACTGATTGCCCTTCGCAGCTATTTAGATAGCTTCATCTCAAAAGGTTACCCCCCTTATTATATTAATTATTTAAAAAACACCCTGGATCGTTCGATACCGACAGAAACCCGCGAAGAATTTGATTTTTACATCAAGCTAATGAATCAAAGAATAGCGATGATGAAAAGATTACATTTTTATTTCGAAGGACGTAAAATTGTTAAATTAAGCCATTTGCTTGCGCTTGCCAATAATCCCGAGATGGGTGAATTACAAAACCCGCCTCTTAATGATCCCCGCCAATTCCCGGCTATTTTCCGAAAAGAACTTGAGGCCTACCTTCCGAAAGAAGAGGCGGAAAAATTTAATGCGCTCTTATTGAACGTCTTGCGTTTAGCAAATGAAAAAAAGGGATTAAGACAAACATTAGAAGGACAATTAACTAAAAAAGAATTAGAAAAATTAGAAGAATCAGAAAAAAAATTAAATCGATTAAATGTCTCGCAGGCAGAATATCAGCAAAAACTATTAGCCAATTTTCAAAATCCAGCAGTTCAGGAAAAAATATTAGCTTATTCGAAGATAGCTTTCTTGAAGAAAAAAGCTTCTGATCAAATGTCGCAACACATCGATGAACTAAAAGAAGCGCATGCGAAGAGAGAAATAAAGCTTAGAAACCTACAAGCAGGTAAGAAGCAACAAGTCACTAAACCTATTCCTCCAAAAGAATTAAAAGAATTTAAAGACGAACACGAAAAAACCAAAGTTAGTTTAAAAGAAGAAGATCGCAGACTTTACAGAGAAGCATTTGTTCAGGCGGGCGGAACCTTTGGTTATGTGGAATCGCACGTAGCATTTTTTATGGGTTGGGCAATCTTTGGTGGTGATGCAGTCGTTCGAGCGTTCGAAAGGATGAAAAAAGCCTGGGATACCGCCAAAGACAATATCAAACAAGTTTGGAATAATTCCAAAGGTATTTTTGACGGTGTGGAGCAGGTAACCAAATATGTATTCAAATCGGCATGGAATTCGACAGTTAATAAAGCGGAAGCAGCTTGGAAGTATGCCAAAGAAAATAAATTAAAAACAACTGCGGCCATTGTGCTTGGATCCGCTGCAATCGCGGGTATCGTGTGTTTTGCCATTTTCGCTGCTGTTCCCTTTACATTTACCTGTTTGGGTATTGGATTGGCTGCCGCTATCAAATGGAGCGTAACAGAATTTAAAAAACGTCGTGATCTCACTAAGAGAGCCGCTGGTTTATTGATTGAAAATGGAACGAGATTAGGCGAACAAAGACAAGCAGAAGAAACATTGTTTAACAATCTTTCATCGGCTAACACGATAGGAACGATCAGAGATCTGCCTGCTGTTAACACTGAAAAAGGCTACAAGCCTGATGTCGAAGGTTCGACCGTATCGGTTTTTCATCGTATTCGCAATTTTTTATTTAATCGATCTTCTAATAAGCCAGCTGATTCTGAGGATGTAGCGCATGCAGAGAAGCAGGTACCATCGCAAAAACCGGTGAAAAAATTAGACGTGGTCGTCCATGATGAATCCGAAGGAGAAGGCGAGCGCAAAGAAAAAGTGGAAGATGTCAGAGAAGCTGAGAGTCCTCGATCTAGATTTCATCTTTAAAAGTTTTCTTATCTCGCAAAAATACCCGTTATCTTCGCACTTTGCAAAACATGCCCCTTCATATTTTTTTGTAAAGTTTCAGCATCTGCTGAGATCAAATTTAATTTAGTATCGAGCGCATACAAAGTGAAAATATAATGGTGCGGTTTGCCAGGTGGTGGACAAGGGCCATTATAAGTTGCGCGTCCCCAACTATTTTTTCCGACAACACTGCCGATCGGCAATTGATTTTCAGCCATATCTTTGACGGTCGCGGGAATATTATAAAGCACCCAATGATACCAAGTGCCGCCAGGTGCATCGGGATCGCTGCAAATTAAGGCAAAGGATTGGGTTTTTTCAGAGGCGGTCGTCCAAGAAAAAGGAGGTGAAACATCTTTGCCACTGCAAGTGTATTGGGTCGGGATGGTTTCGTTTTCTTTAAACGCACTAGAGGAAATTTCAAAGTCTAACGCATTGGCCATACTCATAAATAATATCCCTATTAATAATAAAAGAAAGCGCATGCCGGATCTCCCTATCAGCCACTCCCATCTTTTTTATCATAAATTAACCCCGTCATGCCAGCATGCTCTTAGCTGGCATCTTCCGCCATATTTCTGTACAATTCGCCCTTCACTGGTTTTTAAGCGCTATATGATCGATTTAAAAAATACATTTGATGTGATTGTGATTGGCGGCGGCCATGCAGGCACCGAGGCGGCCTTGGCTTCTGCTCGTCTTGGCGCAAAGACGTTATTGCTGACCCACAATATCGAGACCCTGGGTCAAATGTCCTGTAATCCAGCCATTGGCGGCATTGGCAAAGGCCATCTCGTCAAAGAGATCGATGCCCTCGGCGGTGTGATGGCACGTGCTATTGATCGCGCTGGAATCCAATTTCGTATTTTAAATGCTAGCAAGGGGCCTGCTGTTCGAGCGACTCGTGCGCAAGCGGATCGTGTGCTTTACAAACAGGCCATCCGACATTTTCTCGAAACTCAGGAAAATTTATTAATTTTTCAGCAGGCCGTCGACGATATTTTAATTGAAAATGATCGCGTGACGGGTGTTGTTACGCAAATGGGTTTGAAATTCAAAGCGAAAACAGTCGTCTTAACGGCAGGCACATTTTTGGCTGGCAAAATTCATATTGGTTTAAATAATTATGAAGGCGGTCGCGCAGGCGATCCACCCGCGAAAAATCTTGCGGCACGGTTGCGCGATTTGAATTTACGGGTCGGACGATTAAAAACGGGAACGCCGCCGCGCATTGATAGCCGCAGCATTGATTTTTCTGTGATGGAAAAACAAGAAGGCGACAAGCCTACGCCAGTTTTTTCTTTCTTAGGAAAAGTTGAAGACCATCCGCAGCAAATTCCTTGCTACATTACTCACACCAATGACAAAACGCATGACATTATTCGCAGTGGGCTTGGTCAATCGCCGATGTATGCCGGCGTAATTGAAGGCATTGGTCCACGTTATTGTCCATCCATTGAAGATAAAGTCGTACGATTTGCCGATAAAAATTCGCATCAGATTTTTGTGGAACCGGAAGGGTTAACTACGTTTGAAATTTATCCCAATGGAATTTCCACCAGTTTGCCCTTTGAAATCCAAATAGAATTTGTGCGCTCGATGCGTGGATTTGAAAATGCGCATATTACTCGCCCGGGTTATGCAATTGAATATGATTTTTTTGATCCGCGGGATTTAAAATTTTCACTGGAAACCAAAGCGATTTCGGGATTATTTTTTGCGGGACAAATTAATGGGACGACCGGCTACGAAGAAGCTGCGGCGCAAGGATTAATTGCGGGATTAAATGCCGCATTGCAATCGCAAGAAAAAGATCCGTGGACACCGCGTCGTGACGAAGCTTACATCGGTGTTTTAATTGACGATTTAATTACACGTGGTACGCAAGAACCCTATCGCATGTTTACTAGTCGCGCTGAATATCGCTTGATGTTGCGTGAAGACAATGCGGATTTACGATTAACGCAAAAAGGATTCGAATTAGGAATAGTTCCCGCAGATCATTTTTCCTTGTTTGAAAATAAACGCGCATTAATCGCGAGCGAACAAGAGCGCATGCATAAAACATTTGTTCGTCCCGATACAGAAATGGCAAAACAAATTGAAAAAATATTGCAGCAACCTCTGGCGCGTGAATATCGTGTTATGGATATTTTGCGGCGCCCGCATGTGGCGTATGCTGAATTAATGACGGTCGAAGGTATCGGGCCTGGTGTTGATGATGACAAGATTGCCGAACAATTGGAAATCCAGGCGCGTTATGCGGGTTATATCGATCGACAAGAAGATGAGATTGCGCGGCAAATGCGGCATGAAATGACGAAAATTCCTGTTGATTTCGATTATGCGCGGGTGCCGAGTTTGTCTAACGAAGTTCGGCAAAAATTATCCTCGATTCGGCCAGAAACAATAGGTATTGCTTCGCGAATTCCTGGAGTTACGCCGGCGGCGATTTCTTTGCTTCTGGTTTATTTGAAGAAATAACTTTTTTGGGGCAGGCGCCAGGCTTTAGCATTTTGTTTTTAAAAATGCTTTTGAATTGGGCCGAGATTCTTTTGACCATCGTTTTTGGGGCAGGCGTCAGGCTTTAGCATTTTGTTTTTAAAAATGCTCTTGAATTGGGGTGTGCTTCTTTTTGGCCATCGGCTTCGAACTTATAATCGCGTTTTTATGAATTTGATGTTGTTCTGAGCGCGTAATAGGAGATTCTCCTTGGCCGATTTTTTCGAGCCGTGATTGAGCTTTCGTGTTTGTAAGATATTTTTCAGTTCGCATTTTTAAAAACAAAATGCTAAAGCCTGACGCTTTGAGTTAAAGGGAAATTGAAGCTTGTTGGGCTGGCGTCAAGATTTAACAAAATCCTATTTTTAAAATTAAGCGCTGAAAGCGCGTAACATCATTATTTAACAACGTGATGTAAAAGTGTCTTTCCGCTGCCTTCTTTCATTTTCACAGCAGCAATCAATGCCATGATCGCAGCAACAATAATATTAAAGCTCGGCGCTTCGGCAAAATGTAATTTGTAAATTAAATACGTTGCAACAACGGGTGCAGATCCCGCAAAAATTGCAAATCCAATGTTATATGAAATCGCAATACCAGAATATCTCACGTGAGTGGGAAAAAGTTCAGCTAACGTTGTCGGAACGGTTCCGACAATTCCCGCAGCCAGAATGCCAAAACAATTCAGACCAACTATTTTCATTATTAAACTTGCGTGAGTCAGCAAGGTGTATAAAGGATAAGACGCGAGCAAGATCAAAAATGCCGAGCTGAAAATAATCGGTTTTCGCCCGACCTTGTCAGATAAATATCCCATGATTGGAATAAACAATGCAAAAATCACGACATTATAGGAATTTAAAATTAGTGCAGTATTTAAATGCACATGCGCTTCGGTATCGAGAAAAGTTGGCATATACAAAAAAACTTGCGCAATCAGAACGGCAAATAACCAGACGAGTCCCACACCTTGCATCACCTCACTATAATGAATTCGAAATAAATGGCGCACGGGATTTTTTAATATATCTTCGTTTTGTTCAAGCGTTTTAAAGTAAGCCGTTTCTGCAATTTTACTTCGGAGATAAAATCCAACGACCGCGATTATTAATCCCAGAAAAAAACCGATTCGCCATCCCCAGGAAATTAAATGTTCGTGTGTTAATAACGAAGTAGTGAGCGCTGCGACTGCTGAAGAAAGCAGCAAACCTACATTCACTGCAAAAAATACTGTACTGCAAGATAATCCTCGCTTATGATTATCGGAATATTCTGCAACAAAAGAAATCGCGCCGGGCAAATCACCCCCTATCGCAAATCCCTGTAAAATTCTGAAAATAACAAGCAGAATGGGAGCGGCAACACCAATCGTTGCATAAGTCGGCAAACAACCAATAGCAACTGTCGCAATCGCCATTATAGTGATTGAAATTAACATGCCCCGCTTACGGCCAAATTTATCTCCATAATGCCCAAAAACAATTCCTCCAATCGGCCTCGCTAAATAACCGATGGCAAAAATGGCTAATGCGTTTAAAAGCGACAGAAAATTATTTTTAACCGGGAAAAATAACTGAGCAAAAATGGGGGCAAAAAAAACATAGAGAATAAAATCATAATTTTCCAGCCCTCCGCCGATGCTGGAAATTAGGACGGCTTTGGTTTTGCTAGTGGATAATTGTTGCATTGAGGGCGCCTTATAAAAATAAGTGATTGAATAATCAGATGATTTAATATAATATCAGGTGTATTTTAATTTGTACACCTGTTTGTCTTTATATACACATTTATGGTATACTAAATATGAAAAAGAATAAAAAGCAACGTAAGCCAACCGGCCATTCGCTTATAGAGGATGAAGTAATAGAGCTTACCAAATCACAAGGCAATGGCATTTTAAGAAGGCAAATATGGGTTAATAACAACGGCGAAGTTACGCGATACAGCTTAACTTACATTAATTACCAATTATTTGCGCATGATAATGGAAGAGTGCTGGGTTACGATAATGCGCATGGATATCATCATAAACATTATTTTGGCGAAATAGAGCCGATTGTTTTCAAAAATTTTCAGGAAATTGAAAATCGGTTCCAAAAAGATTTTGAGGTATTACATGAACGCTTCAAGAAAAAAAGATAAAGTAACCATCATTGTTAAGACTGGAACACGGGATGAATTTTTTGCGCGAGGGAAAAAAATCGCAAAAATGTTGGATGAACGAAAAACGCTGACCCCTTACCGAGCCATTGTTTTTGAAGATCCAGACGATCTTGTATTATTTCTTACAAAAATGAAACTTTCTTTGCTCGAAGCGCTGCGTAAGCACCCCTATGCTATTTCTGATTTAGCCAAAAAATTACATCGAAGTCGCGCTTCGGTTGATAAGGATGTGCGGTTATTGGAATCAGTTGGGATTGTCAAAAGCGAATATGTCGTTAATCCAGGGCATGGTAGACATCGCATTATTAAAGCGATTGATCCCAACCCAATTAAATTACTCGTAGAAACTGTTATTTAATTTATTAGCGGAAACCTTAGGACTTCGAATGGATAGCCTTTTACTTTGCTCGTAATTGGACACATCAGCGCAAGACCCACTGCGCCATTATAGGAAGCAGGTGAAACGACTACCGCAGGACGCAGACCAGCCTGCTCATGCCCAGCTTTGGGATTAAATTCGAGCCAGACCAAATCACCTTGATCAGGAATATACCAAAAAATTCTAAAATCCACGGTGCGATTTTGTCTGATCAAATCAAAAGCTTAAATTGGCAAATTAGAAATGCAAAATTTATCAGTAAATTATCGGATGAAATCATGCTGGAAGTGATAGAAAAAATTCAAATGATCATCTCGTATCAGCAATAAAAAATTGAAGGCACCTTATCAGGATTTGCTATTCGCATGAATTCATAGGCAACACCGGCAATACCCGTCATCAAGCCGGGTAATGGAAGTGTTCCAGAAACTTCCAGATTAATTCCAGATACCTGGATGTTCAGAATCAGTCTTGAAACTAGTCCATTAAATTGCGAGTCTGACAAGATTTTTTTCTGACAGCACTGAAGTAAAAATTCAATATTTCCCAGTTCACCATGACACAAATTGTGATAGGTTCCAAAACTCTGTTCTATCGTTGACTGAACTGCCAAATTAATTTCATTATCAATTGTGCTATCGACATTGTCATCCAACATGTATAACCGGGCCAACCCAATGCCAGGTGCACCATGACACCATGCGTAGCTATGATTGTTATTGCCGTTACGAAAATCAGGCCAGTTATTTTTTTCAGGATTGAAATAAGATCTTTCATAAGCCAATGCTTTTTGAATCCAGTAACTAATTTGATTTTTTTCTAGAATCTGATTCGCTTTCGTCAATGCTAAAACAAATCCAGCTATTCCATGAGAGTAACCTAATAAGGGTTGTGAGCTGATGGGTTTTGTAACGCATGAAGGAGTTTCATCTGGTTTAGGATAACAAGACAGAATTTGTTTAGATGCTTTCAGAATAAGCTCATCTAGAATGGATTCGTTTCGATTTTTTCTTAATGTTAGCAAGGATAGAATAAGCCCCGCAGATCCACTGATAATATCGAGATTTTTATCTTGATCAATTAAATTAGTTGCTAAGCGTAATAATGCTTGGAGTTCTGGTTCAATTCGTTTATCGGGTAATAGTGAATTGAAAACCGTTAAAAAATAAAGTAATCCACCGAGTCCTGAATAAGCGCCCACGGTTTTAATTTTTTCTCTTTCGACTGATAATATGGCTAAAATAGTATTGAGCACTTGCCGTGCTATCATTTCAAAGCCCTTATCTTGAAAAAATAATGCGCCGTAAGCAAATGATAAACCTATTCCAGTTAAACCATTATACAAATCAATATCAGTAAAACGCGCGGTCCAGGTATCAATTGCTACAATCTCGACCGCAGACCACTTAATTTGATCATGTTGTAAGATATGATAATTACTGAGTTGGTCGAGTGCTTCTTTAGCGATTTTGAGCGACGCATCTTTTATTTGTTCTGTTGTGTATGGTTTTACATTAGGTTGAGAAACTTTGTTTTTGGGAATTTTCTTATTTTTTTGATTTAAACGCAAAGCAATAAAACTATTCTCAATAATGATTTTTTGTAATTTTAAATCTTCTTCACTAAAATGCGTGTTAAGAAAATCAAAAATTCGCTCGATAGCGGATTTTTTAATGGGAATAGGCAATGATTTTTTCTGCGAATCATAAACCGCATATCCATTTGCAGGTATAGAAAAATAAGGAATATTATTTTCTAATAAATCCTGTAATTCAGATGGAATGAGATCGTTAAACCATTCGACAGCAGGCATGGGTGATTTTAGCCATAAAAAGTGCTCATGATATTTTTTACTATCATGTAATAAAATGGGATGAAAACTTTCAAATAATAATTTGCCGTAAATGTGGGTAGCACGGAATACGATTCGTATAGTGGCATTAGAAAATTCTAATAAGATACTATCGCTTGCCAATAGTTGTGACTTGTTTTGTAAAAGCACGCGGTATACGGATTCAAAACCTTGCATCACATCCGATTGATAATCTTCTGGATTGATGGCTCTGTCATTAAAAAAAGGTAAATTTTGCATTGTTGGCAACTGATCTGTTTCCCGCACTACACACATTTCATCGGTGTTAGGATTTTTCCATTGCATTTTTTGATATAACGATTTTTGATTTCCCTTCGCTGCTATAGCACTTAAATCTATCCCATCAAAATCATCATTCGACATCACTCGGCCCGGCAGAAGCATCGTATCACTGACGAAATTTCTTGAGTCAATTACATCGACGCGGCCATCATTTATTTGAGGGCGTAGCGCGCACTCAAAATCGATTAAAATAGGATGGGAGCCATTGGCAATGATATTTTCTGCGTGAATATCAGTTGAGCCTAAGAGATGACTTAAGGCCAGCAATGCCCCCATGCGCTGATAAAACAGCTCGATTTCCTGTTCACTCTGACAAGGTAAATGCGAAATAAATTCGCACCAGCCATAATTTTTATTAGCAATCATTTTTTGCTGATATAAATTGAATTCTGGCAATTTTAAATTTAACCACGCGATTAACTTCTGAAATGCTTGGTCGATGGCCAGTGGGCGTGGTTTATAAACAAGTTTAATCCTGTTTCCACTGCTCTCAAATTCAAGAATGCAGACGCATTTCCCATTATTATGTCGATCGCCGCTCTGAACGAGATTAACTAATGAGCAATCATTTTTTCCAGAAAAAAAAGTGTCACAAATTAGAAAATAATCATCATTAAGCCTTAATAACAATTCGATCATGTTTTTTATGTATTGCGAATAAGCATTTTGAATAGTATCTTTCAGAACAGGATATTTATTAAAAAGTGCGAGTGTGGTTTCTTTTTGTGACAATAATTGAATAAAATATTGATATCGATTTGATGAATTGTCCCCCAGCAATTTTTTATTTTTAGCCGCCACTTGCATTTCATATACGCAAACACGACTTATGATGGGAAGAAATAATTTCGTTAGATCTGATAAAATCACATCTTTGATGGTATTTTTATTAATAATTTTAGTTAGTATTGAATGAGTTTGAACTGTCTTCATCAATGCTAATTCCGCATGAGAAAATAGCGGAGCAAGATTTATAATAAAATCCACCCCCGGGTTTTTTTGATCTCGAATTGCTGCATTCCATATCGAGAGATCTGCATGGTGACCAGAAAGAATAGCGATGATATCTAATGTTTCGTTTTTATCTGATTTCATTTTGCAGGTTACTCAAAAAGGCGACAAAACTCCGGGAGTTGAACCCCCGGAGCGTTGCTTAGCAATCAGAAAAGCTGTGGCAACCAAAAGAAGGACAGCCTGTAAATGTAATAGCTGTACTTGGATCTTCTTTTGGCATTTCAATTCCACCGATGGTGGCCATTAAGTTTTCATCAAATATATGTTCAAAAGACATGGTTTTTCTCCCCAAAATTAGTATCTCCGGGAGGCTGGCTCCCGGATGGTTTATTTAGCAATCAATCGACATGCAACCAAAAGTATGGCAGCCGCCCATTGTCCAAGCTGCGGTAAGGCCTTCTTTTGGCATTTCAATTGTGCCGATGGTTGTTGCTATTAAGTTTTCATCAAATGTATGTTCGAACGACATGTTTTTTTCCTCAAAAATTGATTGTAAGTAAATAGATTGAAATAAAATTGTAAAATAATAATGATGCGGCCGTTAAGGCCACCAGACTAGAAGGACGTTGATTAAATATACTGGGTTAATTGATTTCATACTTCTTTATACTCTCATTAAATTCTTCAACATTTTTATAAACTTTGGATCTAGTCGCTTTAATTCGTTCGACCCGCGCGTAATTTTCGCGATGCTCACGTTTAAATCCTTGGCGATTTGCCGTTGGGTTTTTTTATTTTCCAGTAATTCCTTGATTATCAGATAGCGCAGGCCTAAATTGGCTTTTTCCTCTGGGGTGAAAAAGAGATCGAATAGGAATTTTAATTCTTTCTGATCTCGTTCTGTTACACAGAGTTCGATAAATTTTTCAAAGCCTTTTTGCGGGATTTCCATAAGGGTCCTTTGTATCTGTGTAATGATACGGAAGTACAAGATGCTTGTCAACTCTTTTCTGGGATCTCTAGTCATTTTCGGCATTATTTGCTATACTATAACTAGTCTGACTAGTCCTAAGGAGATTTTTATGAATACATGGCAATTACAAGAAGCTAAAGCCAAACTAAGTGATTTAGTTCAAAAAGCCCTATCTCAGGGGCCGCAGGAAATTACGTTGCGGGGTGAGCCTGCTGTGGTTGTTATTTCAAAGTCAGAGTTCGATCAGTTATCCGGAAAAAAAGATACTCCCTCTTTTGTCCAATTTATGCAGCAATCGCCTTTAGCAGGAAGTAAGTTAACTATCAAACGTGATCGATCTACTGCACGAGATGTTGATTTGGAATAAGAATATGAGTTATTTATTAGATACCAATGTACTCTCAGAGTTTGCTAGAACACAACCGAATAAAAATGTCCTAGCGTGGCTTGAGGCTGTACCAGAAGAAGCGCTTTTTTTAAGTGTTCTGTCTATTGGTGAAATCAGGAAAGGAATAGAGAACTTAACTGACAAGACTCGCAAGGAAAAATTGCGATTATGGTTAGAACATAATCTAACAAATCGGTTTAAAGGCAGAATTCTTACCATTGATAGGCATATTGCTGAACGATGGGGAGAATTGTTGGGAAAATCTAAACGGCCATTGCCAGCTATAGATAGCTTGCTTGCAGCAACAGCGCTACATCACGAACTTAGGCTAGTGACAAGAAACATGAAAGATTTTCAAGACATAGATATTGAACTAATAAATCCCTGGAGATCATAGCCAAATAAATCATTACTGCGCGCATTTGGGCGGAGCGTCGAATTAGCGCTTTTTGATTTAGAATGCCTTGTCTATTGTAGCAAATTAAGCTACAATTGTAGCTAATTAGACTTCGTTTATTTTCTATAAATATCATATGATTACATCATTTTTGTTTTCAAATTATCGTCAGCGGGTATTAGGATTGCTATTATTGCATCCTACCATTCGTTATCATGTTCGTGAAATTGCTCGACTAACAAATACTGAGGCAGGTACTCTCCATAAAGAGCTTTCGAGACTCGCAAAATATCATGTATTATTACGTGAAGTGAGTGGCCGTCAGGTTTATTATCAAGCGAATCGTGATTATCTTATTTTTGACGAATTAGTTAGTATCTTGCGAAAAACTTCAGGATTTGTAGATGTTCTTGCCAATGCTTTAAGTGCGATAGAAAAAAATGTTGAAGCCGCATTTGTTTTTGGATCTATGGCGAGCGGCGATGAGAATCCTAATAGTGATGTCGATTTACTAATTATAGGAAAAATCGCCTATGCCGATTCTGTAAAAGCACTTTATCCAGCGCAAAATATTTTAGGTAGAGAAATTAATCCAAAAGTTTATCAAAGATCCGAATGGCAAAAATTATTAAAAGAAAAAAGTGGTTTTGTGAAAGATATCTTAAATAAACCAAAAATTTTTATAAAAGGAAGTATTGATGACATTAAATAATTTAGTTGGAAAAACCATTGAAAAAATTGATATTAATTATGACACAATAAAACGATTAATGAATGCTGCGGAAAGAAATATTATAGATTCAAAAATTAAATCATTAAGCGCAGAAAATCGTTTTGATGTGGCATATAAGGCTATTATGCAAATTGCCAATGCTGCTTTACAAGCAAAAGGCTACAGAACTCTGACAAGCAAACCTGGTCATCATCAAACCATGCTTCAATCATTGGTGAAAACAATGGAGATTGATAACGATACAGTTATTTTATTAGATGCTATGCGTAAGCAAAGAAATGTTGCTGATTATTCCGGCGACATTATTCCAGAAAGTTCTGTAAAAGATTGTATTGCTGAAGCCGATAAATTATTACATCGATTCAAGCTTGTTATTACCGACTTATTTGAAATTGCAGCAAGCTGAAAGCAATGGGACGGAATTAGATCAAAGCTTAGTGCTAATTTAAGCTTTAATGCTTCCAGCGCTGAATTTTATTCCCTTTGCACGCTCTGTTCCTTCAGCTTCGGGTTCAATTTCGAGATCTTCATGTCGAGCAACTTCAGGCTCATCATATCGAGCCATTAAAAATTGATTATCATTTCCTCGATTTCGCACAAAAATCGTATCGTATAACAAGGTTGGAGTGCAAGCTTTTGGTTTTTGTGCGGATGAAAATTCAGTTCCTGTTTCAGATTTGCTGTCTTCACACATCAAGAAACTTTTATCTTCTTCCAATACAAAAAAAGAATCGCGGGTTCCGGTGACTGGATCTGATGCTTTCACTTCCTGTTTGAATTCTTGTTTCTCTGCTTTTTTGAGCTGAAGACCTGGATAAAGATATTGAGTTAGCGCCAAATTATCGTTTGCCGTGGCTAATGCTTCAAAGAGATTTCGTTCAAATTCGCTTGGAGCCGGACGCAATGCGTTTTTTTGAAATTTTTCCCAAATGGATTTTGCGAATTCGAATATTTCCTTGTATTGATCATAGACTCGATTATATTCATTATATTTTATATTGAACGCCGCGTTTAATTTCTCAATTAATTGTTGCAAATTTTTTGTGAGGTTAAATAATTTTTTTGTTGTACGACCATCTGGTGGTAAAGGACAAGATGCTACGTTATTGCCAGAACAATCGGGTGGAATATGCTGCGCAATAAAATAAAGAATCGAGCAAATTCGGTTATAATATAACTGATCTAACTCCTTTATTTTGCTCCATTTGAAATGGGCAAATAATTTTTCCTGGCCTATTTCAAATAAATCAATATTTCCCCAATTTATATAAAATGTGAGTAATCGCGTTAATTTAGCTACGTGCGGATCCGCGCAGGCAGAAAAGATGGCGCGTCGATTTTGTTGGATATATCTTGTTGCATCCTCTCTGTAATATTGGCGAAGAAAATCGAAACAAGGGAATACCCATTGACCTTCCTGAAATTCACGCCATTGGTCTTTTTTAGCTATTCTTTTAAAGATATTTAATAAAATAGGAACGGGATTAATTGCAAATTTTTTACAAATGGTCTCTAAATCGGCCAATTCCAGTTGGTCTGGGTAGGGTTCGGCTAGGATCCATTTTCCTATAGGATTTAGTTTCTCGTGACGTACAGGGTTTGCCGCCTGCCAAGCCAATTCTTCTAAACTATATTGAAAAGCTGATCTTGCACGCTGTTCTTCTTCGGGCGTGACAACATCCTTTGGATCATTGCGATTTATTTTTACCGCGAGCTGATGTAAAAAATCGGCTTGGTGACGCATGGTGCTGAACATAGAAATACATCCTCACGCTTGGTTGCTTGATCCGTTCGGGTTAAAACGAGTTTTGCTTGGTTCAATCGCACTACTTTTAGGAAACTGGACTTCTGAAACTTTTAAATCAGGAGCGGGTGTACCTAAAAACAAATCATCTGATTTAGATCGTCCGCGTCTAAAAAGACAAAAGTCTCCTGGCATCAGATTTCTTTGAAATGTTGGCTCTGGTGGCATTTCCGCTGAAAAATTTTCTTTAAGGAAATTGTTAATAAAACTCCAGTCAGGACTCTGTTGAACATCTTTGTTTATTAAAATAGGAACAGGATTAATACCTAAGACTTTACATAAAAATGCAATTCTTTTACTGTCGTCAAAAAATGACTGGTTTTGTTCTTGCAATAGAACAAATAAATTTTCTATTAGAAATTGCTTCATTTTTTCTATTTCGGGCATTAGCATTGCATGCTTGTTTCTAATTTTTTCTAAATAAAACAATACTCGTTCGTGGTTGGTGAGAGCAGTTTCATCGATGGATGAGCTTTTCGCTTCGGGTTGCGGAGTGGTTAAATCTAAGCGCGAAGTAGAAATAGTCGGAGTTGGGGATGGTTCGAGCGCTTTCTCTGGTGCTGCCGTAGCTTTTGGCGAATCTTTTAGTTCAGCTGCAGCCTGAGGTACTTCTTCTTTAATATCAAAAAATTTTAATAGATTTTTTAATTCAAGGACCGTTAGTTCTGTTTGTTTCTTCCATGTTTTTTTCATTTGCCTCCCGCCATTAGGAGTTCGATGCATTTGTCTGCCGAAACTAATGGGAGTTGCTAACGATCTGAGTGATTCGAGATTGATTGTTAGATAGGCTCTTGCTGTTGCATTTTGTTCGGCTGTGACAGAGCCCATTCCCTTCTCATATATTTGCTCCATTAAATTATGTAAAAACGTTGCTTGGTCTATTTCAAAGGTAGCGCTTGCTATTTCAGCATCAGTTAGTTTGGGCAGCATAGATTTTCTCGTATATTACAATTATTGGTTGATTACTATATATCATTCGTTATTTTGCAGTGCTACATTTCTAAGATTGTGCGTCTTTTTGGGCCTTTATCGGAATGCTTTTCTTTGACAAATATTTCGGGTGTTCCTAAAAAACTATCATCGGGCGCAAAAAGACATGGCGCAAAACCCTGAACAAAACGTGTTACGGTCACTTCTTTTTGTTCGGCGGGAGCAGCTTTGGTTTCTGCTTGCACGGGGGGTCTAAGGCAAGGATATAAATGCTGCGTCAGCGGCAATTTATCATTTACATTGATTAACGCTGCGCAAAAATCAATTTCAAAAGGATCGGCTTTCGATGGGGGAATTTGATGGAATTGTTTTGCTAATAAGATAACCTCGCGATATTTTTGATACACACTTCTTTTATCCTCTTCATCTTTTGCGACTAAGATAAGGTTAAGTTTATCGAGTAGGTTTTTGAATGCGGGTGAAAATCCATAAACTATGTTTTCAATTTTGTCTCCATAAAATTCTTTTGGCTTGTTATTTTTGACAAAGGCTAAAATGGCGCGAATTCGTTCCAGATAGATCTTGTCTAGCTCCTTGTGATCTCCTTGGACATCTAATCCACATTCGAGCGGATCAATTTTAAAGTGAGCTATGATAATGCCTAAATAGGGATTTACTTTAATCCGCACGTCATATGCATTATATGAATAATAAATCACTGTAGAAATGCTTAAAGATTGCTTTAATAGGTCAAAAATCTTACGGCGATTTTGTTGGAAAAATTGGATCATTTCTTCTTTAAAATGGTCAAAGACAAAATTAAAAGTTTGATGATTAAAGCGTTCGTCTTTTACACCCTCTTCATTTATATCATAGAGGTAAACTGTATCTTTAAGACCAGCAACGAATAACGCATCTAAGTTTTGTTCGTTTAATAAAATAGGAGCAGGATTGATTTGCAATAACTCTTTACATATAAAAACTAAATCTGCTGTTTCTAATTTTTTATTAATTGTTAGTAAATAAGGGTCGGTATTTGGGTTTCTTCCTAGTCTAAGATCCATGCGGGCTTGTATACGATCTTGTTCTTTTCTTTTTTTTATTTGATCAAGATGCTCGGCTAAATGATGTTGGATAAAAAATTCTGCTTTGGCTCTTTTTTCAGGAGTTAATGGAATTTTATGCACCTTATTTTCTGCCACGATAGAAAGAAAAAACTTGGCTTGTTCTTCGAGGGGGCATTCTTGCCATTCTTGGGGCACATCCTTTTTCTGTTCCGCAGCACATGGTAATGCAGCACATGCTATTTCAGCATCAGTTAGTTTAGGCAGCATAAATTTTCTCCAAAATCATAATGGCGGTTGATGGGGTGAAAGCAATGAGATCATTTAACCTTTCGCTTTTTAGTTGGTTGCGCGGGTTCACCCTTATAACCTTCAAGTTCATGTTTTTTCCCGGCAGGATTACCAACAAGCCTTAGCGCAAATGAAGGCGATTGCGCTGGCCTTGTTGAAGCCTGCTGCTCTGAATTGTTACTGTTAACCTGCATAGGCTGAACACCACCAGAATCTTTTGTTGGTGCATTAAAAAGAGGTACAGGTGGGAGAGATCTTTTAGATTTTGACACAGGCGCGGGCAATTTAGATTTGTCCGTCGGCTTAACTTTTTTACTCTCTTTGTCATCCTGCATAACATCCGCATCTTGTTGTAATTTTTTATCTTTAATCAGATCCAAGAAGCCTAATTCATTAATCATTTTCTTTAAAATTTCTGCGCGCGGGTTATCTTTGTTATTACCTTGGTTTAAGCAAGCGAGAGCGTCCTTTATGCGGGCGATCACGTTCTTTTTTGCCTTTTCTATCAGATGAGGTTTAGTACCTTCTTCTAAACGATATAAATAAAGATTTAAATGTGCGGCAGCACATATTAGAAAAAGTAAACAACTATCCAGGGTGTCATTTAAATTTTTAAAATAGGATACATTAGCCCAAACATGGTTTCCCAACTGATAATGATCTTGCGGAGAAGGGTTCGATGATTTAACCATATAAGGTCCTGCCGCAGATTCAAAGCAGACAAGATGGTTACAAGGTATATGTTTTATTACCTCTTTAAAATTTTCTCTGAGTACTTTCTCTAATTGTTCTACTTTTGCGATATCTTTTCCGCCTAGCGCTTTTGCAATATATTTATATATTTTTGGCAGATGAACTTTTTCTGCTGTTTCTCTAAATGAATCGAGTTTTTTATCGAATTTACCCCGCGGGTCAAGCCTATCAAAAATTGCCTTTAAATCGGGATACACTTTCACTTTAAGAACAGGATCGGATTCTAGAACCTTAAGTGCTTTAGCCATATACTTCATATTCAAATTAATTGACTGTAAACAATCATTTAATTCAGCAAGATTTTTAGCATTTAAGACCCTATTAATAGGCCGAGCTGCCAATTTTAATATGATTGCTAAGTACAGAAGTCTTTTACGAAGGGTTAGGTCTTCCTCTTTTAATGTATCAATCAATTTCCAGTCGATATCGGCATACAGCTTCTTTGGGCTAACATTTTCAGCTATATTTCTAGATATAGAACCAAGATACCTTGCTTGTGCATCTGTTGCCTCAGTAAAAATAGAGTCAAAGCCTTTAGATTCTGAGAGTAATTTAACTAAACTGGGATCACCAAAATTTTCTGCAATAAAGTTAATTATTATTTTTTTTACGGCTGCCATATCAGGTTTTTCAGTTGCAAACGCTTTCTCTCTGTAATCCAAAACTTTTCTGATTTGTAAACCTTTAATAATTTTTTCAAATTCCTTGTAGGGCTGCTGACGCATGTTTAATTTAGATTCTTTATTCTGTACTTTAGAATTTTTGAGTTCTAATAATTTATCAGCGTGCTCCTTTGCCGCCCCCATTCTTTGTTTTACTTGCGCATACTCTTTATGTTGACGAATACCCTTCATAGAAAGGGCAAAACTTACCAGCTCAAATAAAATATGTGCTTCTTTGAAGCTGCTAATTTTCAAGCAATTGGTAAGAAAATCTTTAAACGGGGTATGATTTGATGAATTAGTCCTTATATCTTTGTTAATTCTACTCAACTTGGTTTTAAAAAGAGGTAAATCGATATCAAAGAGTTTATCAAATGCGGGTTCTTTTAGTAGGTCTTTGATTTGTTCTTGTGTTAATTCGACTATTTGCACTGGCTCTGGTTGGTTTGATTGCGGTGCTGATTCATATTTTCCAGCTAAATTTTCGGCGATAAAATTTATTATCCTTTCTTTTTTAGTTATAGATGCTTTGTTTTCTTCTGTTTCCATCGCAGCTTCTTTATTGTTAGATGAATTATTAGAAGAACTTTGACTTTGCTGTCTTTTAGATTCTAAAGCCCCTGCTTCTAATCTTTTTGCTAGTGGGACATCCTCATCATCTGAATCGGTTGCGGCTTTATCTTTTTGGCTAGAAGAGCCATTGCTTGTTTCCATTTCCACGGCGTTAGCTTCCGCACTTGTATCATCATTCATTGGCACGGGTTCTAATTGGCCTACATTGGTTTCTTCCATTACGAATTCTGGTTCTGCATCAAAAATGGCAGTTTTTGTTTCTTGAGTTTTTTTCCCTGGTTTTTGTGGCTTCAGCAATTCATCAAGCATTGCATCAAACTTTGAAGAGCTGTCTGCAACGGTTTCTTTTTTTTCTCTGTGAGTTTCTTCATTTTCTGTATTTTGGGGAGTTTCATTATAAAGTTCTTCATTTACTCCAAACATGTTGGCAAGATCATCAAACATAGCTCCAGGTTTAGAAAGACTTTTTGTAAAAAATGGTAAATCTAAAGATGTACCTGGATCACTGTTGTTACTACTTTTTGCTTCTTTCTTTTCTGGTGTAAACTCCGTTTCCCATTCATCAAGAATTTCTGCTGTGGGTGTATCACGGCCAGTTTGCATCGGCATGTCACTCGCCATCAAATCCAAACCCATTTTGACGGGCAAATTTAAAGGCAAAGAAAACGCAGGCGGTGGCAAAGTAGAAACGAGCGAATTACTATTGCTATTACTATTCCATAGCAGAGGCTGAGTTCGCATCATCGGGACAGGAGTTAAGGATACTTCTGGGGATAAAGATACAAAATTTTGCGCGGAAAGCGGTGGCTGGATTGACGGCTGGGTTTGTACAGGAGTCACCGGATTTTGTTGCATTGGCTGAGGAATAGATAACGTAACATCGGCTGTCAAATTTAATGAATGTGGGTCTGCATTGCTATTGTTCGAACTTTCTTTTGGAGGTTGCACAGGACTTGCATGCGGTTTGGTACTTATCTTAGGTGATTGCGCTTTTTTTTCGTTATTTTCACTGCCTAATTGTATAATAGCATTAATTTTTTTTTCTAATAGTTTATGCTTGTTTTTTTCATAAACTAATTCTGCAATCTTAATTAAAAATGCCGCCTTAGGAAAATTTATTTCTTTTACGCGTATAGCAGCACTTAAATATTTATCATATTGTTCATTATAACCCTCAACACAATTACCAAAGTGGTTAGCTATAAAATCATAGTGATTTTTATCAACTTCTTTAAATTTTCTAAAAAGACCTTCTTTTAATTGTGCTTTATTCTGTGCCTTAGAAGGCAAAATCTTTAAAATGTTATCTACAAGTTTATCGATTATTCTATTTGCATTAGCAACCTGCGAAGAATCTTGTCTATTTTTCATATTTATTCCTCTGATTTACCTTCTATGGTGCTGTCGCCAAACTTATTAGCAAGGAAGTCTGGTAGCCATGGCGAGTTAACGAGTTAATAGGGTTTCAGTTAGTCGACGTTACTCCCACCTAATTGGAGTGAGCTACGTTCTTGTTTTTGTCGTTTGTCTAGAATGGGAGCAGGTTCCGGAGTCCCTAAAAAAGCACTTCCACCAACTTGGCTGCGTGTAAAGAGAGACTTATCTGGTAATAGCGCATAGGGGTTTACATTTACTTCTTTCTGATCTTTGGGCGGTTCCGCTTTGACTTCGGCAACCGAGGGTGCAAGATGGGGATAAAGATGTTGAGTAAGCGGTAAATCATCTCTGGACTCAACCAGAGCTGCGTAAAAATCTCTTTCGAATGTATCTGCGGTGGGATCGTCCTTTAATTTATTATAATAAGAAAGCACTTTCTCCATTAATTCACGATAAGGTTTAAATAGGCTTGTCCTCTCTTCGGGTTCTTCTTTTGTAGCACGAATTTTTTTAAGTTCATCGAGCACAGTTTTTAAATTATTTGATGACAAACGATACTTTATTCCATTAATGAAATCTTCATGAAATTCTCTGGGTTTATTTTTTTCAACAAATTCTAAAATTAAACGAATTCTTTCACGATATATATCATTTAATACTTTGCCCCTAAATACACCTTCCAAAGTAAAGTGTTCAGATAACGTTGAAAAAATCGGATTGGTCTCTTTAAGGAATTCAAAGAGATCCACTCTAAATTGAGTTAAAACAAATTTCAGATATTCATTTATATGAGGATCTCTACGTGTAACAAATATATCAGATGGATCGGAAGGATATTGTTCATGATATAGAGGATGCTTCACTAAGGCTGCCAGAACTTTTTTTCGATGCTTTTGAACAAATTGCATCATTTCATTATTAAAATGCTCTATGAGAAATTTAATAATAGGATTCTGCGCTGGATTGGGTTGGTCCGAACCTTCCGGGATATCTTGCGCACCGTCGCTAATTAATTTTTCTAATGGTTTTTCTGCGTTTAATAAAATGGGTACGGGGTTGATTTTTAAATATCTGCACAAAAATTTTATTTTTCTATGGTTTTCAACAAGCATGGTTCCCGTGTTTTGTATAAGAGAAAATAAATTTTCCTCCATGAATTTCTTAGCTTGAGCTTTTTCTTCCTCGGATGTAAGTTGATTAGCATCAAACTTTTGTTGCAACGCGAAGAATCCGATGACAACATCCTGGGTCGAGGGCGTGTCTTTTCTGTCAACCGGCGGCTTCATTGTTTGCCGGGCTGCAGCAGGAACAGCTTGATTTTCTTTATAAAGCTGCAAGAATTCGCGCACAATATGGAATTTTTCTCGGCCACCAAGAATTTTTGCTGGATTTAGTTCAAATGCAATGCATAACAATACTAGCTGGTTTTTATTACAAGAATTAATCGGGTTGATCGCATAACAAAGCAGTGCAAATAAACATTGTTCAAAAAATGATTTAGCATCATCTAAGCTAATACCCACTTCTTGATAATCTTTATCTTCAAGAGTATTAGAGGTTGGATCCATTGCTTTCTTTTTTTCTATTTTTTGTGCCAATTGGAGTAGTTGTCTGGACAGGCTCATGAGCTTTCCTCAATTAATAAAAGCAAGCTCGGTATTTTAGACTATTTTTTATTCAAATCATAGAGGCTGGGCTAACATTCGCGCTATTGATTTAGCCAGTTTCTGGCATTTCTGAATAATACGGAGCTTGCGATTTAGATTTAAAACGCTATAATATTGAAATCTCGTATCTTAATTCCGAATTTTCAAGGTATACAATGATATTAAGAACAAAATATTTAAATAAAATCAATGAATTACTAACAAACAACCTCATTGTGGCTTTAATTGGGCCAAGACAGGTGGGGAAAACGACGTTAGCATTGGAAATTGCCAAGCAATTCTCAAAAGTAACGCATTTTGATTTAGAAGATTCCATTGCTTTGGCAAGATTGAAAGACCCTATGCTTGCATTGCAATCGCTAGAGGGGTTGATTGTGTTGGATGAAATACAACATATGCCAGATTTATTTAAAGTCTTGCGCGTATTAGCGGATCAGCCTGATCAAAAAAGAAAATTTTTAATCTTAGGCAGCGCATCGCCTGCATTATTAAAACAAACATCAGAATCTTTGGCAGGAAGAATAGCCTATCTTGAGATAAGCGGATTTTCATTACAAGAAGTCGGGGAGCAAAATTTAAATAAATTATGGATACGCGGTTCATTTCCTCGTTCTTATTTAAGTCCCGATGAAGCATCGAGTATGAGCTGGCGGCAACAGTTTATCAGGACTTTTTTAGAACGGGATTTGCCGCAATTGGGGATTACTATTCCTGCTATTACGATGCGGCGTTTTTGGATGATGCTCGCGCATTATCATGGACAAATATGGAATGCTGCCGAATTTAGTCGTGCTTTTGGCATGAATGATAAAACGGTGCGAAATTATCTAGATATTTTAACGTCAACTTTTGTGGTACAACAACTTGCGCCGTGGTGGGAAAATATTTCCAAACGACAAGTGAAAGCACCAAAAATTTTTTTATCTGACACGGGATTACTTCATGCACTATTAGGACTAAATACGTTAGAAGAATTAGAGGGACATCCTAAAATAGGTGCATCATGGGAAGGATTTGTTATAAATACAATTTTGACGCAATTAGATGTGCAACCCGAAGAAGTTTTTTATTGGAGCACATTTACTGGAGCAGAGTTGGATTTATTGATTATGCGAGGAAATATCCGGTTAGGCTTTGAAATTAAAAGAACAGTCTCGCCAACCCTCACCCGATCCATACAAAATGCAATCGAAGACCTGAAACTTTCGCATGTTTATGTCGTGAATGCGAATGACCAAATTTATCCACTGGCTGCAAATGTGACGGCAATTGGGTTAACTCGGATAAATGAATTACCTCAACACGGATTTAACACCTCTTATGTTTAAAGAATTTTTGCATAAAAGCTTAACCCAAAACGGTTTTAATTTTTCTGAAAAAACCGAAGAGCAGTTTCTTCATTTTCTCGCTTTACTCGAAAAGTGGAATAAAGTTTTTAATCTGACAGCAATAAAAAACGCAGAAGAACAAGTGTTGCTGCACATTATCGATAGCCTAACGGTGAACTCTTATCTTAATGGCTCAAATATTCTGGATGTAGGTACGGGTGCAGGCCTGCCGGGCATCCCGCTCGCCATCGTGAATCCTGATAAACACTTTACTTTGTTAGACAGCAACAGCAAAAAAACCCGATTTTTAACGCAAGTCGTCGCCGATTTATCATTAAAAAATGTTACAATCGTCCACGCGCGCGCGGAAGATTTTAAGGCGGAAAAAGGCTTTGATACGATAGTGACTCGCGCTTTTGCGGCAATTGCGGTAATGTTAACCGCGACAAAACACCTGATTGGTCCAAAAGGGTTATTTTTGGCAATGAAAGGTATTTATCCCGAGGATGAAATCAAAACCATCCCAGCGGATTTTACGGTAGAAGCGGTACACAAATTGACAATGAAGGGACTCAATGCAGAAAGATGTGTGGTCTGTATAAGGAAAAAACAAAATGGCTAAAACAATCGCGATCGTCAATCAAAAAGGCGGCGTAGGTAAAACCACAACCAGTATCAATCTGGCGGCGTCGTTTGCTGTCATGAAACGCAGAGTGATGTTGATTGATTTGGATCCGCAAGGCAATGCAACCGTAGGTAGCGGCATTGATAAAGATCATTTTACTCACACGACTTCCGATGTTTTATTGAATGAGGTGGCCATTGCAGATGCGTTAGTTAAAACGCCAGGTGGCTATGATTTATTGCCTACAAATAATGAATTGATTGTTGCTGAAGTAAAATTAATGCAAGAAACGCAGCAGCGTGAAAACCGTTTAAAACAATTGCTCGCACCGATTTTAGATCAATATGATTATATTTTGATTGACTGCCCACCCTCGCTGAATGTGCTGACACTGAATGCGTTGGTTGCGGCGAATTCCGTTTTAATTCCTGTTCAATGTGAATATTATGCACTCGAAGGATTAAAAGGATTATTAAGCACTATCGAACAAATTCAAACAACGATTAATCCCGCGTTGCATATCGAGGGATTGTTGCGCACGATGTATGATGGGCGCAATCGGTTAGCGCTGGATGTTTCTCAGCAATTACTCAATCATTTTCCCAATCGCGTCTATCGCACCGTGATTCCGCGCAATGTCCGTTTGGCGGAAGCCCCGAGTCATGGGTTGCCGGTTTTTCAGTATGATGAAAAATCACAAGGCGCGGTCGCCTATCTCACGCTTGCAGGTGAAATGCTAAGACGAGTTGATGAACGCATTATGGAAACCGCCTAATGCAAGATAATGAAAAAACCCATTTTGGTTTTAAAGAAATTCCGGCGAGCGAAAAAGTGAATCGCGTGGCAGAAGTTTTTCATTCGGTTGCCAGCAAATACGATTTGATGAATGATTTTATGTCATTAGGCATGCATCGGTTGTGGAAACGATTCGCGATTTCTTTATGCGGTGTGCGTGAAGGGCAAACCGTTTTGGATTTGGCAGGTGGAACAGGTGATTTAGCTCGTGAATTTGCGAAAAGTGTCGGAAAAAACGGTTCTGTGGTGCTCGCCGACATCAATGAAAAAATGTTAGCCGAAGGTCGGGCACGATTATTGGATGCGGGCATTGTTGGAAATATTACTTTTGTGCAGGCGGATGCTGAACATTTACCTTTTCCCGATCATTATTTTGATTGCATCACCATCGCGTTTGGTTTGCGGAATGTGACGGATAAAGCGGCGGCGTTGCGTTCCATGTTTCGCGTTTTGAAACCAGGCGGTAAATGTTTAGTACTGGAATTCTCAAAGCCTGTCAGTCCCTTTTTAAATAAAATGTATGATACTTATTCTTTTAATGTGATTCCAAGATTAGGCGAATGGGTTTGCAACGATCGAGAAAGTTATCAATATTTAGTGGAATCGATACGCATGCATCCTGATCAAGAAACACTGAAAAAAATGATGCAAGATGCCGGTTTTGAAGACGTAGAATACCATAATTTATCGGGCGGCATTGTTGCGGTGCATAAGGGATTAAAATACTGATGCAGCATTTTTTTATAAACATTTTAAAAAAAGGGTTGAATCAATATCTCGCGCTTGATCCTGAATCGAAAAATCGTCTGGCGAAATTACAGGGAAAAGTGGTGACGATTGAATTTCTGGGATTAAATTTATCGTTGCAATTGATTTTTTTGCAAAATGAAATTGAATTAAAAACGCGGGATTTTTTGCCGCCAAATACGCATATTCAGGGGACACCACTCACTTTACTTCGTATGACATTGACCGGTGGCGATCGCAAGCATTTTTTTTCGGATGATGTCACGATCACGGGTGATCTGGACCTTGGACAACAGGTGATTGATCTTTTTGATCATCTCGATATTGATATTGAAGAGTATGCGTCGAAATGGTTGGGTGATGTGCCTGCGCATCAAGTGGGACGGATTGTTAAAAATGTTAAAAAATTTCATGAGCGTGTGCAGGAAGTTTTGCTGCAGAATGTGAATGAATATGTGCATGAAGAAGCGAATTTGTTTCCGACGGGGGAAGAGTTACAGGATTTTTTTGCAGACGTCGATGAAATTCGAGAGGATGTGGATAGAATGGCGGCGAGGATTGATTTGCTCGTCATTGCGAGCCGTCGTTAGACGGCGATGCAATCTCTCGTCATTGCGAAGCGTGCTTTTTATGCTGAAGCAATCTTTTGGAGATTGCTTCGCCCTGAAAAGCAGGGCTCGCAATGACGGTTAGAATGGGTAAAGGTAATTATGAAAAATTTATCGCGATTATTACGCCTCATGCGCATCAATTTCGTATTGGTGCGCTACAACCTGGATGAATTCATCCTCGCGATGCCGTGGTTTTCCCCTTTTCGTTTTTTAAGTTTTTTTAACCCGTATTATTGGATTTTAAAAAATAAATTAACTCGCGGTGAACGCATTCGGTTGGCGCTGGAAGCGTTAGGCCCTATTTTTGTCAAAGCAGGACAAGTGTTATCGACGCGCGGCGATTTATTGCCGGAAGACATTTCAGACGAATTGGCGAAATTGCAAGATCAAGTTCCGCCATTTTCAGGTGAGCTTGCAAAAGATATTATCGAAGAAGCGCTGGGGGCAAAAATTCCAGAAGTTTTCAGTGAATTTGATTTGAATGCATTGGCATCTGCGTCTATTGCGCAAGTCCACGCAGCAAAATTATTAAATGGCCGATCAGTCGTCGTGAAAGTGTTGAGACCGAATATTAAAAAAATTATCGATCGCGATCTGGATTTATTAATGATTTTAGCGCGTTCAGCGGAACGCTACTGGAAAGAATCGCGCGCTTTTAAACCGAAACAAATTGTAGAAGAGATTTCGCATACGCTTTATGACGAACTGGATTTGTTGCGTGAAGGTGCTAATGCTTCTCAATTGCGTCGCAATTTTCAGCATTCAAATAGTTTATATATTCCTGAAATTTTTTGGGAAGTGAGTCGCAATAACATGCTGGTCATGGAACGCATTTCTGGTATTCCGATTCATAATGTCGCGGCATTGCGCGCATCCGGTATGAACATGAAAAAATTAGCCGAGCGGGGCATCGAGATTTTTTTCACGCAAGTGTTTCGCGATAGTTTTTTTCATGCAGACATGCATCCCGGAAATATTTTTGTGGCTTATGGTGATCTCGAAGATCCCAAATATATTGCCGTTGATTTTGGCATTGTCGGTTCCTTAAATACTAAAGACCAACGCTATCTTGCCGAAAACATGTTGGCCTTTTTTAAACGCGATTATCAACGCGTTGCAGAATTGCATGTCGCGTCCGGTTGGTTGCCACCCGATACCCGCATCGATCAATTCGAAGGCGCCATCCGCGCGGTTTGCGAACCGATTTTTGAAAGGCCCTTAAAAGATATTTCTTTCGGACAATTATTATTTCGCTTATTTCAAACGGCGCGCCGATTTAATATTAATATTCAGCCACAATTAATTTTGTTACAAAAAACACTCGTGAATATCGAAGGCGTCGGTCGACAACTTTATCCTGATCTTGATTTATGGGCATCAGGCGCTCCCTTCCTAGAACGCTGGTTAAAACAACAAGTCGGCCCGCGCGCTTTTTTGCGAAAAGTTCGTGAAAATTTGCCCTTTTGGTCCGAAAAACTACCCGAAATTCCAGGCCTTATTTACGATGTCTTAGTCGAAAAACGTCGCGAGCAAGAAGAACAATTGTTCGCATCCCGCCAAACCGTCGAGCGTCCGCCTTCCAAATTTATTATGCGACGGTATTTTATGTTTGGTGTAGGTTTCGCCTTCCTAGCAGCTGGTATTTCCCTTTTATTTCAACCGGTTAATGTTATTTTAGCCTGGGCTTTTGGCGGTCTCGGTTTAATCTCCCTGCTTATTTCTGGCTTAATTTAATCCATTTCTTAAGAATTTCTTAATGCTTTTTTGCTATAGTTGCCAAAAATTTTAAACGAGGCTGCAATGAACTTACGTGCTGAATTTAAGGCTCTTCAAGAACAAAAACTTACGCCAGAACAACTGGAAACAAACCCAGTTATGAGCAAAGTACGCAAAGCTGTTCGAGAACATTATGGACTTAGGAATACTAAATTATTAACTCCAGATGTTTATGCAGAACTCTACGAAGCAATGGATGAGAACTCTAAAGAAATTGATCCTTTTGTAAAAGTGTTTGTTGATAATATTATTGAAGATGTGATTGATAAATTGGTTCCTGAGAACGAACAAAACTTGATTGAAGTAAAAGCTGCTCTCAATAACAAGATAAGCGCTGAACAATCCAAAGACCCCGAAAAATCTAATTTAAAATCCCCTGAAGTTAAAATATCAAGATCATCAAAGAAAGTGGTTTCATTTCAAGGGCAACCTAAAGCGGAATCGCCAGAACCAAACGAAGATGTCGATCAACGATCTTCACAACCAGTAATGACTACCGTAAAAATTCCACCGACACGGCATGTTTCGCGTAATGATTTAGCCGAGAGAGAAAAAGCTTATTCACTAGCCAACTCTAAAAATGAAGAACTCGCCGAACTTCCTGTGATGGTTGGCAATGCTAATGCTTCGATGGTCGTGAAACCACAGAGAAAAGGACTTTTTGCTCCGATTCTTCTTAGGCCAAATGGTAATAACGGCCAAGAATCGCCTCCCATTTCAGATCAACAGAGACAATCGCCATTGGTTAATCCCTTTGGAAAATCGCCTCCACCGTTAATGGGGAATGCATTTCGAAAATCGCCATCACCATTTGCCAGTGGCATTGGTGCATTTCGAAAATCGCCATCACCATTGATAGCAGCGAATGGCGGCCTTGGCAAATCGCACTCGCCATCTCCATCGGTTATGACTAAAAAACCGTGAACGATCAGCCCCTGGAATAATGCGTCATGGTCGTGACAATATGGTCTTCGAGTTCTTTGTATTTCCAACCCATGCCTAATTTGCCATTCACGATGATGACGAAGGCCAAAGGTTCTTTATCTTGCGTTACAGCATAACCTGCGAGTGCATTCACGCCTTGCATTGTGCCGGTTTTGGCGCGGACTTTCCAGGCGACGTTGTACATGCGATGTTTTAAAGTTCCATCGACGCCTGCGACCGGTAATCCGGAAATAAATTCATAATTGGTGCCGACGTTGTGAAACGCAAAATCCAGCACTTGCAGCATTTGGTCGGGTGATACTTGGTTATAGCGTGATAATCCAGAACCATCGAGAACAGACAGTCCATAAGTATTCACATGGGCTTTGCTCGCTAAAATTTCTGAAACGGCGCGGCTGCCATTTTCCCAACTGCCGGGTTGTCCTGAATATTTTTCACCGAGTTTTTTAAATAATGATCCTGCAATGATATTGTCAGATTTTTTTAACATTTCACTGATCAGTTGATATAACGGTTTTGATTGATGAGAAACGACAACGGAAACATTTGGCGGTGCGGCGCCCGATGTGACTAAACCATCGACTTGAATGCCAGAACGTTGAAATAAGTTTCTGACCAGCGATTTATTGTATTCGATGATATCGTTAACGACAGTTGAAACACCTTGTGTGTATTTGCCCTTCGGCATACAGCCCGTGATAGAAATACTGCTGTCAGGGTTGGTACCTAACTTGAGATAACAAGATTTTGCATAAGGCGATTTTGTCGTAACAGAATTGAGAATGGAATAATAATAATTTGAATTTTCGATAATATTAGCCGCATGCCCCACTTCTTTTGCCGGCGCAATTTGAAAAGATAAACAATTATGATTGACGATGCTTGCGCTAATCGGTGCGGCATAACAAAACCGTTTGTCATTCCAGATCCAGCCTGGACCATAATAAACTTGATCATAGGCGGTCGTATCAACATAAATACCGCCGGTGATGTGCTGAATTTGTTGTGCTTTTAAGGCATCCATTAATTCGACCAAATTGGCATAGGTGAGTGTCGGATCACCGCTATGCACTAAATATAAATTGCCATAGACCACACCATTACTGATGCTGCTCGCATCCGTATAAAAACTGGTTTGAAATTTATAATCAGACCCGAGATACAATAATGCCGCTTCTGCCGTGAGAATTTTCATAATACTGGCAGGCATAAAAGACTTGCTGGAATTATGGGTATAAAGAATTTCGCCTGTTTTCATGGATTTTATGGCGATGCCGATATTAAGGGTTGGATCCGTATTGTTGATGGCGCGATCAATAATGGCGCTAAGATTCCCGGAACCGGCTATTTCCGCAGGGACGCTTTGTGTTTCAGTTGGAATTTTATGTTTTTTGTGTTTTGCCAAAGCAGGTGAAGAGACCGCGAATGTTCCGCATAAGCCAATGATACATAAAATGATTTTGATAAAACGCATACAGAAGTGATCTCTTCTTGATTGGCAATATTTTCCCACAGAGTATTTCCCCTGTCATCCCGTTTTGCGGGATGGCTGCAATAATGCTATGATTGACCATCCATTTTTTTGTGGAACTACCCATGCTAGGTAAAAAAATTAAACGCGATTATGTGAGCCCGATTGACCATTTTCTCAATCGATTTGATGAAACCCATCCGAAGTTAACTCGCTCGCAAAAAAAGGAAATAGCTAAATATCAAAGGATCTACGCACTACGTGATAATCCGGATCAATCGGATGAAAATAAACTGCCGGAGTGGTTTTAGGCAATTGAGTCAATCGGTGACAATTTGTCACCGATTGATCTCTGAAATTTTATTATTTAAAAGGTTTTTCGCATGCAAAATTTCATAGCACGAATTATCCCGTTTATTTTGATCGGCATTGCATTGGTGGCTCTTATTTTTGGCATGATTTTGCTCGCGTATTTATTTATTTTTGGCGCGCTGGTTGGGTTGATTTTGTTTGGGGTTGCGTGGGTTAGAGATCGATTTTTTGTTTCAAAGAAAAAAAATATTGCTAAAAGAGATCACTCGGGGCGGACGATTGATCATCAGTGAGGCTGAATCGTCATTGCGAGGCCTGCTTTTTAGGACGAAGCAATCTCTTAAAGATTGCTTCGTCGCAAAAAACGCTCCTCGCAATGACGGGCGTTTTATCCCATTGCCTGCGCCAAATCATTTTTTAAATCCTCGAGCGCTTCAATACCGACAGATATTCGAATCAATCCATCTTTGATGCCTAATAATTCGCGGGATTCTTTTGGAATGCTTGCATGCGTCATAATGGCAGGATGTTCAATTAAACTTTCCACACCGCCCAAACTTTCGGCGAGGGAAAAAACTTCGCAGCGTTCGAGGATTTTTTTGGTTTCATTTAAATTGGTTTTTAATTCAGCCGTAATCATGCCGCCGCCTTGATTTTGCATTTGTGACATGGCGAGTTGGTGTTGCGGGTGGCTTTTTAAACCCGGATAAATCACATTCGCGACTTTTGGATGTTTTTCCAGCCATTCGGCTAATTTGGCGGCGCTTTCGCAATGTCTTTGCATGCGCACATCTAACGTCTTGATACCGCGCAGCACTAAAAAGCTATCGAATGGACCTGCAATTGATCCAACAGCATTTTGTAAAAAACCTAATTGCTCACCATACTGTTTGTCGCCTACTACGGCAATTCCACCTACCACATCCGAATGACCGTTTAAATATTTTGTGGCGGAGTGAACAACAATATCAAAACCATATTCTAAAGGTCGTTGTAAAATTGGAGTCGCAAACGTATTGTCAGCCACGGCGATTAACTTATTTTTTTTCGCAAAGTCGGCAATTTTTTTTAAGTCCACTATTTTTAACATGGGATTGGAAGGCGTTTCGACCCAAATCATGCGGGTTTCTTTGCGCAGTGCCGCTTGTAATTTTTTTTCATCACATAAATCCACAAAAGACACTTGCAAACCCGCCGAGCGTTTGCGCACGCGTTCTAAAATTCGGAACGTTCCGCCATACACATCATCCATCACAATGATATGATCGCCCGGATTTAAAAGTTCTAGCGTGGTTCCAATCGCAGCCATGCCGGAGGCGAAAGCAAAACCTTGCGTTCCCGATTCAAGATCGGCAACGCATTTTTCGTAAGCTTCGCGCGTTGGATTGCGGGTGCGAGAGTATTCGTAACCTTTGTGTTTGCCCGGACTTTCTTGGACATAAGTGGATGTCGCATAAATGGGTGTCATCACCGCGCCAGTTGTGGGATCCGGTGATTGACCGGCGTGGATCACGCGCGTTGCAATTTTTTTGGAATTTTTCATGTTAAATTTTTAATCCTTTTTCTTTCATCCAATTGTCATCAACAAATTTGGTTAAATAATTTCGAATACTGTCTGGTAAAATGACGACGCATTTCTCGCCTTTTTTTAAATTTTTTGCAGCTTTTAAGGCAGCGAAAACGGCAGTGCCAGAAGAACCGCCAACCAATAAACCTTCTTCTTTGATTAATCGACGAGCCATGGTAAACGTGTCTTGATCAGATACCTTGAGATATTCATCCACCACATCATTTTCTAAAACCGGTGGAATAAAATCATAACCAATGCCCTCAACGAGATAAGGATGCACATCTTGTCCGCCGCCTAAAATAGAACCGTATGGATCAGCGCCGATGATTTTTATGTTGGGATTTCTTTCTTTAATTTTTTTTGCAACCCCGGTAATCGTGCCGCCCGTGCCGACACCGATGACAACCATCGCTAAATTTTTCCCCGCATCTTGTAAAATTTCATCCGCAGTTGCTTCATAATGCGCTTCGGGATTCGCAGGGTTACCGTATTGATCGAGATAAAATGAATTTGGAATTTCTTTATTTAATTTTTTAGCGAGTGAAATATGACTTTCGGGTGAATCCCATGCGGCTTCGGTCGGTGTGCGATAAATTTTTGCGCCTAATGCTTCGAGCACCACTTGTTTTTCACGGCTCATTTTTTCTGGCATGGTGATAATGACTTTATAGCCTTTGACGGCACCCACTAACGCGATACCGATTCCTGTATTGCCGGAGGTGGCTTCAATTAAAGTGTCGCCCGGTTTGATGCGTCCTGATTTTTCCGCTTCTTCTATCATTTTTAATCCGATGCGATCTTTAACGGATCCGCCCGGATTTAAAAATTCGCATTTGCCATACATCTCGCAGGGTAAATCGCGAGCAACTTTATTTAACCGTACCAGAGGCGTATGGCCAATTGCTTGTAAAATTGTTTCGAAAACCATGGTGTACTCCTTACGGGTATTCCATTTGATAAGGGGTGTCTTTGTATTTTGAAACATGACAACTAAAATCGGTTGGACTCGGTGTCAGCGCGCCGCGCAGAATCACTTGTATTGATTCACCACTTATAATACCGTTTTCAAGATGACAGAAATTTTTGATTTGCGCATAAGGCCCAAATTTTAAATAAGACGCAGTGATGCGATAAGAACGGCCTGCCGTGAAAGCAATCCAGAAATTGTCCGTTTTTTTAATATCAAATATATAAGGCAAGACTTTACCGGTTTCGACTTCTCTCACAATCAAAGTCCAAGTGGGTTTACCGACAATAGCTGAAAAACGGGTATCCACCTGAATGGTTTGACCTAAAGAATCCTGTGCATTGGCAATGGGTAAAAAGAATAAGCTGGTGCAGAGCAAAAAAAATTGGCAAAATTTCCACATCGCCATAGATGTAATCCATAAGTAGTTATGGTTATATTATGATATGAAATCAAAATTATTTCAGCATAAAATCACCGTCAAAAAATCGCCTATTCATGGCTATGGCGTTTTTGCGGAAGTAGATCTTCAGCCGGAAGAGCTCATCGAAGAGTGCCATGCGCTCAAGATCCGCGAGGATGTGCGTGATCTTGAGGATTATTTATTCGATTGCACTAATGAGAGCGAGGATTGGTGTTTGCTATTGGGATATGGTTCTATTTATAACCACTCTGATCAACCGAATGCTTATTTTTTCTTTGATGATGCCAGCCAATTAATGATTTTTAAAGCCAGTCGTTTTATTCCTCGAGGGGAAGAAATCTTTGTTTCCTATGGAAAAACCTGGTTTGATAGTCGTTCATTTTCAAGAAAAGAAATTTCTTTTTGGTTAAAACACCGTGAATTTTTTTCCGGTTTTTTATGGCGAGCGAGTTTTGTCACAGGCCTGCTTTTCTTCCTAACCCATCTTCGTTTATTAATTAGTTGGGCGTCGCAGTTGCCACAATGAAAAAACAAAAAAGAAAATAAATGCGCAAAATGACCATTCTGCAAGGCTTAATGTAAAACATTGCCAATCCACTTTGGCACAAACGGGGCCGCCTTGAAATACTTTTGCAATGACTTCAGTACAGGGCAGTACATGGAGCATATAACCGAGGCTCGCTTCGCAATTGCTGCTGTTCGGGACGGCACTCGGCACATGTTGCAGCCAAACTTGGCGTCCTGCAAAGATAATGCCGGTGATGGAAATGAGCGCGCTCAATAAACCAATTAAAATTTGTCCGATACGATTGCGTCCGAGGGCGATTCCCAATAAAAATGATATGCTTAAGATTCCCATAATGACGCGTTGTACAGTGCATAATGGGCAAGGATTAATGCCTTTATAAAGTTGCAAATAGGCTGCGATGCCCAATAAAATTGCAATAAATATAAATGCGAGCAGATAAAGAACAGTAATTCTCATGATTATTTCTCTTTTTGCATGAACCATGTTTCTAGTATTAATTGTGCAGCGATGCTGTCTATTTGTCTATCTTGCAATGCTTTATAGCCGCCCTTTTTGAAGACTTGGTCTCGGGCATCTCGGGTGGTTAATCGTTCGTCTATGCCATGAACGGGTATTTTATAGCGTTCAGCAAGGGAAGACGCGAATGCTCGGGCTTTTTTGGTGACAGCTTGTTCGGTTCCATCCATATTCAGAGGGATGCCGACGATGATGGCATCGGGGCGCCAGGTTTTTATTAATTTTTCGATCTGATCCCATTGCGGCACGCCGTTTTTAGCCGCAAGCATCGTCAAAGGGCGCGCGGTTTCGGTAATCAATTGACCGACGGCGACGCCAATTCGCTTTGTGCCAAAATCGAAGCCAAGTACAAAAGAAGAAGGGTTTTTGTTCATGTGGGTATTATGCAATGTAATAATCCTATAATCGAGAGTCTTCTTGATTTAAGACCCTGAATACGTTTACTCTAAATAAAAGGCCAACAAGGATGTCCCATGACCATTTTAACTGCTACACATCCTGAAACCATTCGTCAGGTGTTGAGACGAAGTTTTAGGCTTTATCGTCGTGTTTTTTTTCATGTGTTTTTATTGTCAGTGTTGCTTTCTATCACCGTTTTTATTCCGCGCATATTGACGCTTATAATCGGTGAAAATATTTTTTTGAATATGCCGATTCTAGATCCTCATCGACTTTGGTTGAGTCTGATTACTGTGGTGATTTTTTTATTTTTTGGTGCGATTTTATGGCGTGTTTATTGCTTTACCCGTCAGGCGCATGATTCATTGCGAGATGATATGAATATCGCATTTCATAAAATTTTTTATATTTTTATTGCGGCGGTGTTACAGTCTTTTCTGTTTGCTATTGTGATTTATTTTGTTGGCGTGATTGTTTTTAATATTGTGCTCTATCCGCACTTTCATTTTAATTCGCTGAGTAACACAGAAATAACATTGCTAACGCTACTTTTTATTTTCCAATGTTGCTTGATCACGTATATTTTATTTGCGACTTATTTTTATTTGCCAACCATTGTGATAGAAAATAAAGGCATTATCAGTTCATTTGCGAAAAGCGTCACGCTGGTGTGGGGAAATTGGTGGCGGACTTTTATAACCCAGATGACGCCTTGGCTTTTTTATGTTTTGATGCTGATGATAGTGCGGGATTTTTTTAAGATTAATGTGCAAATTTATTTTGTTGAATCGGCTGATCCGCCTTCTTTAACTATCACATTGATTCATATTCTGGTGTTTGCGATTTTTGTGCCGTTTGTGGCGACCACGGCAATTGTGCAATTGCGGGATTTGGAGTTAAGAAAGAAATTGGGTAAAAACATCTAATTCTGTTAGACAACCCGAATCGTTTCGTGACGTTCTGGACGTTGGCTTCTCTGCTCGCGTTCGGGGAGCATACATCCCTGTATTAAAGCATTTCATCCATGAAACGCAATCGCGCGAGCAGAGAAGCCAACGTCCAGAACGTCATGAAACTACGAGTTACTTTAAGAGCTAGTCTCCTGCGGCTTCATTCCAATTGTTGCCGACGCCGATGGAAATCATCAATGGCACATTTAATTTGGCGGCTTGCATCATGTGTTTTTCAATAATACCTAGCATGACCGGGACATCTTTTTCTGCGACTTCAAATACTAATTCATCATGCACTTGCATAATCATTTTGGCATCGACGTTTTTATTTTTTAGTAACCAGGCATCGATGGAAATCATGGAGCGTTTGATAATATCGGCGGCGGTGCCTTGTAATGGCGCATTAATCGCAGCGCGTTCAGCGGCTTTTTGTCGTGGAATTTGGCTAGAATTGATTTCGGGCAAATACAGACGTCGGCCAAAAAGTGTTTCAACAAATCCTAATTTGTGTGCAGAAATTCGCGTATTTTCCATGTAATCTTTGACGTTGGGATACCGCGCAAAATAACGGTCGATGTATTGCTGTGCACGATGACGTTCTGCGCCAATTTGTTTTGCTAAACCAAAAGCCGACATGCCGTAAATTAATCCGAAATTAATGGCTTTTGCGTTACGGCGTTCTTCGAAAGTGACTTTTTCGATTGGAATGCCGAGAATTTCGGCGGCGGTTGCTTGATGGATATCGAGATTTTGTTCGAAGGCTTTTAGTAAATTGGGATCATTGGAAATATGTGCCATCAAGCGCAATTCGATTTGTGAATAATCGGCGCAAATGATTTTATAACCGATTGGCGCGATGAATGCTTCGCGAATGCGGCGTCCTTCTTCGGTGCGCACGGGAATATTTTGTAAATTGGGATCCGAAGAAGACAATCGGCCGGTTGCAGCCCCGGTTTGATTATAGGAGGTGTGCACTCTGCCGGTGCGCTGATTAATTTGTTCAGGTAATTTTTTGGTGTAAGTTGTAATTAATTTGCTGAGACTGCGGTATTCAATAATTAATTTTGGCATCGCGAAATCGAGCGCGAGCTCCTGCAGTACGGCATCTGCTGTCGAAGCTTGGCCGGTCGGTGTTTTCTGCAGCATGGGCAATTTTAATTTATGAAATAAAATTTCCTGCAATTGTTTCGGTGAATTTAAATTAAATTCGCCTTCGGAAATGGCAAAAATTTCTTTCTCAAGTTCTTGTAGTCTTTTTTCGAGTAAAAAAGTTTGTTTTTGCAGCATGTTTTTATCGATTAATACCCCGTTGCGTTCCATGCGCGCGAGCACGCAAACCAGGGGCAATTCAATTTCGCTAAAAATTTTTTTTAAGCCGGGTTCTTTATCCAGTTTTGGCCATAAAGTGTGATGCAATTGCAATGTGACATCGGCATCTTCGGCAGCATAGGTCGCTGCCTTTTCGATGGGAACTAAATTAAACGTAATTTGTTTTGCGCCTTTTCCTGCGACCTCTTCAAATGAAATAGGACGCCAGCCTAAATATTTTAATGCGAGTGAATCAAGATCGTGTCGCGCGCTTGCGCTATCCAGAATGTAAGATTCAAGCATAGTATCAAACGCCACACAATTTAATCGGATATCGTGATTGGCTAAAATTTCGAGATCGTATTTTGCGTGATGTGCGATCATTTTGGTCGCGGCATGTTCGAGAATCGGTTTTAATTGTTTTAATACCGTTTCGCGATTTAACTGAGTAGGTGCACCAGGATAATCATGAGCCAGTGGTAAATAAGCGGCATCGCCAACGCCTACCGCAAATGATAAACCCACTAATTCAGCATTCATGTAATCGATGTGAGTGGTTTCTGTATCCAGTGCAAAGAGTTCAGCTTTTTTTATTTTTTCAATCCATTCGTCTAATTGTTTTTGTGTCAAAATGGTTTGATAGCTTGCGTGTTTTTCTTGATGTTTGTCTTTGTTTTTTTCTAATAATTCAGCGAGCCAGTTTTTAAATTCGAATTCTTTAAAAAGGTTGATGAGCGCATCTTGATTAGCAGAGCTTTGTGTTAGTTCGGAAACGGTAAGATGCAAATCGACATCCAGTTTGATGGTCGCGAGTTGTTTTGATAATGGAATGAGTGGTAATGCCGCACGTAAATTTTCACCCACTTTTCCTTTTATTTGATCCGCGTTTTTGACAATATTGTCGAGTGAACCGTGTTCTTGCAGCCATTTTACAGCCGTTTTAGGGCCGACTTGGGGCACGCCTGGAATATTATCAACGGAATCGCCGATCAATGCGAGATAGTCAACGATGCGTTCTGGTGGAATGCCAAATTTTTCTTTTACCGTTTCAGGATTTAACACTGTGTCTGTCATCGTGTTGACGAGTGTCACGTGTGGATTCACGAGCTGAGCTAAATCTTTGTCGCCGGTTGAAATGAGTGTTTCGATGTTTTGTTCCGTTGCGAGTTTTGCTAAGGTTCCGATGACATCATCTGCTTCAACGCCTTCGATCATGAGTAACGGAATACCATAGGCACGAATAATATCGTGAATCGGTTGAATTTGTTGCACCAATTCCGATGGCATGGGCGGGCGGTGTGCTTTGTATTGAGGATACAGCGTGTCGCGAAATGTTTTGCCCTTTGCATCAAAAACCATCGCAATATAATCGGGTTTATTTTCGTTTAGCAATCTGCGCAACATATTAATTACGCCGTAGACGGCGCCGGTGGGGAATCCTTTTGAATTCGTGAGCGACGGCATGGCGTGAAAAGCACGATAAAGATAAGACGATCCATCAATTAAAATGAGTTGTTTCATTCATAATGCCTATTGTCTGGAATGGATTATTTTGAGCCATTGCGATTTTTTTCTAAAAAATTATTTTGATAACAAGTCGCGTCCTTTAGTGGACGAGTATATACTATCTTCGACAATTAAGGAGGAGCTTCAATGAGATTATTCGCGTTTCTTTTTGCGATTGGTTTTTTAGCAATCGGCGTTTTGGGTTATATGCCAAATTATGTGACAGATGGCAATTTATTTGGATATTTTGAAACGGATGGTATGCACAATCTGGCTTATATTGTGAGCGGTATTCTGGCATTACTTTGTGTGGCGAGTGTTTCTGCTGCGAAATGGTATTTCAGATTATTTGGCTTGCTGTTTGGTGCGTTGGCGGTTTGTGGATTCGTTTTTGCAGGTGATCTTGTGATGACCCACGTTAACATGGCTGACAATATATTGCATTTAGCGATTGCCGTTGTTCTGCTCTACTTAGGATTTATTGCGAATTCCAGAGCATAATTTTTGAGTTTTCAAGCTGTGTATTGATGTGGAGTAAGTCTAGTGACTTCTGCGCTTTGGGAAAAATGTTTAAATTGTTTGCAGGATGAATTTCCTTCTCAACAATTTAATACATGGATCAGGCCGCTGCAGGTTGAGCATGCGGAAGGCCGGTTCGTGTTATTTGCCCCCAATCGTTTTGTGCTAGATTGGATTAGCGAGCGTTTTTTCGACAGAATTAAAGAATTAGTTCATCAATTTTGCGAAACAACGCCCCCCGCTATTTTCTTGGAAATTGGCAGCAAACGCAACGAAACTGTGCCTAAGTTCGTCGAAAATGCAACAAAATCTGTTTCCGTGACGTCATCTTCTTCTAAAAATAAAGTTTCGGCGCCATCAGCGGATATTTCTAATCATCAAAGTAATATTAATCCGCTTTTTACGTTTGATAATTTTGTCGAAGGGAAATCAAACCAACTAGCGAAGGCAGCATCGCTGCAGGTGGCGGAAAATCCTGCAGTAGCCTATAACCCCCTTTATTTATACGGTGGTGTGGGATTAGGCAAGACCCACCTTTTACATGCGATCGGCAATCACATTATGCGCAATAATCCGCATGCCAAAGTGTTATATCTGCATTCGGAACGTTTTGTGGCAGACATGGTTAAAGCACTCCAGACCAATTCTATGAATGATTTTAAGCGTTATTATCGTACGGTGGATGCCCTGCTGATTGACGATATCCAGTTTTTTGCGGGCAAAGATCGTTCGCAGGAAGAATTTTTTCACACATTTAATGCTTTATTAGAAAGCCAACTGCAAGTCATTTTAACCTGCGATCGTTATCCGAAAGAAATCAATGGTGTCGAAGAGCGTTTAAAATCGCGTTTTGGTTGGGGATTAACGGTTGCAGTCGAACCACCGGAACTGGAAACGCGTGTTGCGATTTTAATGAGTAAAGCCGAGCTTGCTCATATTAATCTGCCTTATGAAGTCGCTTTTTTTGTGGCAAAACGCATACGTTCCAATGTTCGCGAATTAGAAGGCGCTTTAAAACGTATTATCGCCAATGCACATTTTACTGGAAAACCAATCACGCTGGATTTTGTTAAAGATGCATTACGCGATTTGCTTGCGTTACAAGATAAATTAATTACGATCGAAAATATTCAGAAAACGGTTGCGGAATATTATAAAGTCAAAGTAGCTGACTTGTTGTCCAAACGTCGCAGTCGTTCTGTTGCGCGTCCAAGACAAATGGCCATGGCGCTTGCGAAAGAATTAACGAACCATAGTTTGCCTGAAATTGGCGATGCATTTGGTGGTCGCGATCATACTACTGTTTTACACGCGTGCCGTAAAATTGGTGAACTCAAACAATCTACGCAAAGTGTGGAAGAAGACTACACGAATTTGTTGAGAATTTTGACGACTTAAAATGCAAATTAAAAGCTCGTCATTGCGAGTCGCCGCAGGCGGCGAAGCAATCTTTAAGAGATTGCTTCGACCATAAAAACATGGTCTCGCAATGACGGCCTATGAGGATAAAATTATGAAAGTAACCATACAGCGCGATGCATTACTTAAACCCTTACAAATGATTAATGGTGTTGTAGAACGACGCCAAACGCTTCCCATTTTGTCGAATGTTTTAATTAACATCAAAGATGGGAAATTATTTTTGACGGGCACGGATCTTGAAATTGAAATGATCGGGAGCGCACCGGTGATTGAAGTGTCTGAAACGGGTGCCACAACCGTTTCCGCGCGTAAATTACTTGATATTTGTCGCGCATTGCCAGAAGAGGCGGAAGTAAAATTAATTTTGGAAGGCGATCATTTGTTAGTTCGTTCGGGAAAAAGTCGATTTATGCTCGCAACACTGCCTGCACACGATTTTCCAAATGTCGAAGAAGGCCCTTTCACCGCGCAATTTAATATTAGTCAGTCCACATTAAAAAAATTATTAGGCAAAACTTATTTTGCGATGGGACAACAAGATGTCCGACATTATTTGAATGGCGCCTTATTTGATATCAATCAAGGTGTCGTAAAATGTGTGGCGACTGATGGTCATCGCTTAGCATTTAGTTCTGCGCAGGATGTGAATGTCGGCGCGATTCAAACCAAAGTGATTTTGCCGCGTAAAAGTGTTTTAGAATTGGTGCGATTATTAGATAACAGTGAAAATGAAATTACGATTTGTATTGGCGACAATCATTTTCGCGTGATTGCATCGGATTTTACTTTTACTTCCAAGTTAATCAATGCGCAATATCCGGATTATGACAAATTAATTCCGCGTAGTGTTGCCAATAGTGCGATTGCGAGTCGTGAAGTTTTAAAACAAGCGCTCACCCGCGCATCGATTCTTTCAAATGAAAAATTTCGCGGTATTCGCATGCAATTGGATCGCGATATGTTGCGAATTATTGCAAACAATCCCGAACAAGAAGAAGCTGAAGAATTAGTGCAATTGGAATATCAGGGCAATGGCGTTGAAATTGGATTTAATGTAGCCTATTTGCTTGATGTTGTATCAACTATTGCCACAGATAATATTCGCTGGTCCTTTAACGATCCTAGCGGCGGCGTGTTAATTGAATCTTCGGGTGCAGAAGCAGATGACAAAGATCATAGTTTATATGTCGTGATGCCGATGCGTTTGTAACGTTTAATTAATCGGGAGCTGCGCACGCTTTTCGTGCGCAGAACCTAGGAACAAAGATAGAGATTTAAGCGCTGAAAGCGCTTAACATGGCTGCAAACTTATATCCCGCGGATAATATGGCCTTATTACGAATTGATATTGCCCATTTTAGAAATCTTCTTTCTGTAAAACTTTCGCCTATTCCGGCGGGTTTTAATATCATTTATGGTGAAAATGGCAGCGGAAAAACCAGTTTTCTTGAAGCGATCTATTATTTAAGTTTAGGCCGTTCCTTTCGAAGCGGGGTCGCAAGCCGTATTATCAATCAAAACGCAGACAAGCTATCCATTTTTGCCCACATCGATACTGAATCAGGACAAACAGTTCCCGTTGGGATCGAGCGCTATCAACATGGCGAGGCCAAGATTCGTGTTTCAGGCCAAGATGTGCGCTCCATCGCCGAATTGGCAGACCTAACTCCCGTCCAATTGATCAATACAAATTGTTATAATTTATTAGATACCCCGGGTGTTCGCAGAAAATACCTGGATTGGGGGGCTTTTTATCTTTCTAAAGACTTTATGCGAGTGTGGCGATTATTTGAGCGCGCCCTGAAACAGCGCAATGCGGCATTACGCAATCAATTAGGCCCCCGCGAGCTTGCTCTTTGGGATGAAGAGTTAATTCAGCATGCGTTGGCTTTAGATCAAATCCGTCGTCAATATGTTCAGAGTTTACTGCCCTTAATTACCCAAAAAGCGTCTGAACTTTTATCCATCGCAGACCTTGAAATTTACTATCATTCTGGCTGGCATGACGAAGCCAATTATCGCGATATTTTGGCTCAAAATATCGATAAAGATCGGCAGGCTGGATTTACCCAATATGGGCCGCATCGTGCTGATTTTAAAATAAATGTTCAAGGGGTGCCGGCCAAAGATATTTTGTCGCGGGGACAGCAAAAATTATTCGTTTGTGCTATGATACTCGCCCAAGGAACACTGTTAACGAGGTATGCAAATAAGCGCTCCATTTATCTCGTGGATGACTTGCCTTCAGAGCTGGATGTGACCAGTCGATCTAAGCTGATGTCATTACTTTCAAGGCAAGAAGCACAAATATTTGTTACCGCCGTTGATCATAAGATGCTAGATAGTTTTTTAATAGATAAACCGACGAAAATGTTTCACGTGGAACATGGGGATATGAGAACGGTGATGGAGCATGCATTGGAGTAATAAGGGTGAAAACAACAGCAGCGAACTATGATTCATCAAAAATTAAGGTATTAAAAGGCCTAGATGCGGTTCGCAAGCGTCCAGGTATGTATATCGGTGATACGGATGATGGCACCGGCTTGCATCATATGGTATTCGAAGTCGTTGATAACTCCATTGACGAAGCATTGGCCGGATTTTGCGATACGGTTCACGTTACTATTCATGCAGATGAGTCTGTCACGGTAAAAGACAATGGCCGCGGCATCCCAGTTGATATCCATCCTGAAGAAGGCATTTCTGCTGCCGAAGTCATTATGACGGTCCTGCATTCGGGCGGTAAGTTTGATAATGATTCTTATAAGATTTCTGGCGGTTTGCACGGGGTCGGTGTTTCGGTTGTAAACGCGCTTTCAGAAGATTTACATTTAATTATCCGCTTAAATGGCCATGTTTATGAGCAGCATTATCAAATGGGGAATCCGGTAGCTCCAATGGCGATGGTGGGCTCGACCACTGAACGTGGGACCGAGATACGCTTTAAACCTAGCGCTGAAACCTTCACCAATATTCATTTTTCATATGAAATTTTAGCGAAAAGATTACGTGAGCTCTCCTTCCTGAATTCAGGCATTCGAATCATTTTAAAAGATGAACGATCCAACAAAAGTGATGAATTTAAGTACGAAGGCGGCATCAAAGCGTTCGTAGAAGATTTAAATCGTAATAAAACCCCTGTAAATTCAAAGGTTTTTTATTTCACGGCAGAAAGAGATCGCATCACCGTTGAGTTGGCTTTGCAATGGAATGATACTTTTAATGAACAAATTTTCTGTTATACGAATAATATTCCACAAAAAGACGGCGGTACCCATTTGGCCGGGTTTCGCAGTGCCTTAACCCGCGTATTGAATAATTATATCGAGCAAGAAGGTTATTCCAAAAAAGCCAAAGTGACGACGACGGGCGATGATTTTCGGGAAGGATTAACCGCCGTATTGTCCGTTAAAATGCCAGATCCCAAGTTTTCTTCCCAAACCAAAGATAAGTTAGTGTCTTCTGAAATTAAAGCCATTGTTGAATCCCTCATGGGCGAAAAATTTGTCGAATATTTGATGGAATGCCCACAAGATGCCAAAGCCGTAGTCACAAAAGTGCTGGATGCCGCCCGGGCGCGGGAAGCAGCCCGCAAAGCACGCGACATGACACGTCGCAAGGGGGCATTGGACATGGCTGGTTTGCCTGGAAAATTAGCGGATTGCCAGGAAGAAGATCCCGCAAAATCCGAATTATTTATTGTTGAGGGTGAATCCGCAGGCGGTTCTGCAAAACAGGCGCGAGACCGCAAAACCCAGGCGATTTTGCCGCTGAAAGGTAAAATTTTAAATGTTGAAAAAGCGCGTTTCGACAAAATGTTATCTTCCGCAGAAGTTGCAACCTTGATCACAGCGCTTGGCTGCGGCATAGGTCGAGAAGAATATAACCCCGATAAATTACGCTATCACAGCATTATCATCATGACCGACGCGGACGTTGATGGTTCTCATATTCGGACCCTATTACTGACGTTTTTCTATCGCCAAATGCCTGAATTAATTGAGCGCGGCAATGTCTACATCGCCCAACCTCCGCTTTATAAAGTGAAAAAAGGCAAACAGGAACAATACATCAAAGACAACGATGCACTGGATGCGGCGCTCGTTCAAACCGCGCTGGATGAAGCAGAGCTCTATTTACAATCCGGCGGAAAACCTATTCCCCATGCCGAGTTAGAAAAACTGGTTTTAGAATACCAATCCGTCATGTCGACCATCCGTCGATTAAGCAGACGGTATGCCCCAGAATTATTAGAAGCCCTGATTTATATCCCCTTCCTGGATGAAAAAAAGTTAGCCCACAAAGAAGAGATGGCTGAAATCGTAAAAACCATCCAGTCTTACATGGAAGCAAAACAAGATATTGCGGTTCAATATCAGTTTGAAGTTGTCGAAGATCTGGAAAAACATTTATGGCTGCCGAAAGTGACTCGCTTGCATCATGGCGCTAAGCATACTTATTTGATTAATAAGGATTTATTTTTATCTAGTGAGTATCGCAAGATGACGGAGCTCGGGGCTAAATTAAATGGTTTATTACAAGAAGGCGCTTACATTAAGCGGGCTGATAAGCAAAAAACCCTGACGACTTTTTCAGAAGCCGTGGAATGGCTGTTGGCTGAAGCCAAGAAAGGCCAGTCCATTCAGCGCTATAAAGGGTTAGGTGAAATGAACCCAGACCAATTATGGGAAACCACCATGGATCCTGGCACCCGACGTTTATTACAAGTCAGGGTCGAAGACGCGGTCGCTGCTGACAAAATTTTCACCACTTTAATGGGTGACCAGGTCGAGCCGCGCCGGGAATTCATTGAAACGAATGCGCTGGAAGTGATTAATTTAGATATATAATTTTCACTCGCGAACGCTGGCAAAAAAGGATATTTTTTCATTGTTAATCAATGAGTTGCACAAGCCGAAACCTTGATTTTTTTGGCAAAAAAAAATCCATAAATGCCTGCATACTATATAATTAAAGTGATAAGTAGCCTAAAAATAGGCACTCATGCAGCAATGAGGACAGAAAATGGCTAAGAGTGCATTTTCACCAGGGGAAGAAATGAACAGTGAGGAAATGGCCTCGCTGGAGCAGTTTGCTGCTGCAACCATGACCAAAGTGGTGACTAGCCAAAATGATCTGGATACCCGCGATCGCGTTTTAGAAGAATTATTCAACTGGTGCAAAGACCAAAACAATATCGTCATTTTAAAAAGCGGCGTTATTCTTTCATCCGACCCCACCTCTCGTACCGTACAAAATTGTAAATCCTTGATGCTAAGTAAAGGCATGCATCCCGGACAGGTTTTTGCAACAACGCCATCCCTGATTAGCTTGTTGTTAGCAAGCAGTCAAGAAATGGAAAGCGCGCAAAAACAAAAAGGTGAAACCACCAATACCTTTAGTGATCAACAAAAACATTTACGCGATCTGGTTTACGAAGCCGTTTTGCAACACGTGAGTGATATTCATATTCAAGTGCGCCAAGCTTACACAAAAATTCGCATGCGCCAACACGGCGAATTGCGATTATATGCGGAATGGTCAGAAAAATTAGGACGCGAAATTGCATCCGTTGCATTCAATAAAGAAACCGATCACGCGACATCGCACTTTAATCCACTCATACCGCAAGATGCTTCCATGCCATTAAAAATGCATGGTAAAGATATTCGTCTGCGTTTAGCGAGTGTGCCGGCACATGGTGGATTTGATATGGTGATGCGTATTCTCGCCGCCGGCGAAGAACGCACTAGCTCACTTGAAGACTTAGGCTACACCAACAATCAAGTGGATATTATTAAAATGGCACTTAAATTACCGTTCGGCGCAATCATTGTTGCAGGTCCGACCGGATCCGGTAAAACAACAACCTTGGCAAGCTGTATGGAAATGGTAGAAGCTACACAAAAACTTTATTCAATCGAAGACCCGGTTGAAAAAGTCGTAGAAGCGGCAACACAAGTTCCCGTGAATACCGAAAAAGAAAATCGCAGTTTTGCAAGCATGGGACGCGCTGCATTACGTATGGATCCTGATGTCATTATTTTGGGAGAAATGCGCGATGAAGATACCGCACACGTCATGGTGCGTGCGTCCATCACAGGACACTTAGTATTAACGACGTTACACACTAATCGTGCGACGGCCATTATCACTCGTCTGGTTGATATGGGAATTTCACCGGTGTTATTGAGCGATAGTAGCGTGCTGCGTTGTCTTATGTGTCAACGATTGATTCCAAAACTCTGCCCGAGCTGTGCGATTCCACTGCGCGCCTCTCCAAAGCACCAGCCTTTTATTGCCGACTGGGAAGCTGTTTTAGGTGCAGCGGTAATCGATAAAGCGCGTGCACGCGGTCCCGGTTGTCCGAAATGCAATCGCACGACGGTGAGCGGCCGTACCGTTGTCGCAGAAGTGATTTGGGTCGATGAAGAAGGCAGACAATTCATTCAAAAATGCGATACGTTAGGTTGGGAAAAATATTTAAAAGAAAATGGCTGGCAAGATTTTTATGCTCGTGCTATTCAATTAATTAGTGAAGGGATTTGTGATCCCTTCGATGCTGAAAAAGTAGTAGGACCGATTAATCCGGCAACGAAATCGACCATTTACAAATATTCTTGAGAGATGAATTATGGAATTGGATTTTAGTTTCGATGGCTTGAAAAATCTCACCGATGGTGTGGTGCGATGGTTTAATCATGCGCGCTTTGGCAGCAAACAGCAGCTTGCTTTTCTCGAAGATTTTTATCTTTTAGTGAATGATGGTATTCCTGCCAATCGCGCGATCGAAATGTTGTCACAGGTTACAACAGGTTTAACGCGCGAAGTTGCGTTGAGTATTTCGCAAAAAATTTCAGAAGGCCAACCGCTCGCCGAGGGCATGCGAGATTGGTTCACATCGAATGTCATTGAAATTATTCGTGTCGGTGAAGAAGGCGGTGCGTTGAATGAAACGATCAAATCCGCTATCAACACTATGACGCAACGTTCAGGCACACTCAGTGCTTTAATTGGTGCGATACTCTATCCTTTGATGGTGTTAGTGATGGCGTGCGCCGTTATTATTTATTTAAATCAAACGGTATTTGTGCAATTTCGTGCGATCAAACCGATTGACCAATGGCCTGATGCAGGCAAAACGCTTATTTGGGCTGCAACGATTATTCAAGATTGGTGGTGGTTGGTGATTCTGGGTGTATTGGGTATTGTTATTTTTTTTCGTGTAATGCTAAATAATTATGTGGGCGAATTCCGCTCCACATTGGATCTGATTCCGCCGTTTTCATTATATCGGCAATTTGTAGCAGCGCGTTTTATGGAAACATTGGGATTGCTGGTCGCCAATGGTGTTGTTTTCAAAAGTGCATTAAAAGTCATGCAATACCAATCGAATCCGTATTTAGCATCGCATCTTGTCACCATGGAACATTTATTAGGAATGGGTAAAGGAAATGTCGCGGATGTATTGGCGACGGGATTAATTTCAGATGCTGACATCATGCGTTTGCGAGTCATGGCGGAAGTCAAAGGTTTTGAACACGGTTTAGTGCGAATGGGTATACGCGGATCCGAACAAACAACCAAGACGATGCGATTAATTTCACGTATCATTGGCGGTGTGTTATTGGCAACCGGTGCTTTGTTAATTGTAATTATCATAAAAGGAATTTATCTAACGGGTATGGCAATGGGTACGACTTGATGATTTTTACAAGAGAAAAAGGTGTAACAATTTTAGAATTCGTTTTGGTGCTCGCCATCATGAGTTCGATTGTGATCATCGGAATCAGGCAGTATCAGTTATATCGCAATGATGTCTATCTGCAGCAATTACAATACAATGTAAATATTTATATGCAAGCATTATCCGCTTATTACAATGCCAATTGTATTCAGAATTTAGATTACGATACACAAACGGCGACCACCACTGGCACATTGGATCCAAACAGCACACCTACTCCGCCGCCAACGACGGGCGCTTATACGATTACTGAAGCGCAATTGCGAGCTGGCGGATTTTTGACGATGCCATTGTTCACCATCCCATTTGTTTCGCAATATGTTTTGCAATTTAATCCTTCATCGGATCCCGTCGGTACCTCACCGGCTGCACTTTCGCCGCCATTTCAAAATGGTAATCCTGCTTATCCATCGGGACCTGGTAGTGTGGGAAAAATTTATTTTTGGAAACCACAAGTTGCCGCTCAGATATCGTCAGTCGCGCTTGCTTCGCAGTATAAAAATCAGGTGTCTGCTTTTTGTCAGTCTACTCTGGTGGGCTCGATAGTAACGCCTTGTGAAAGTAGTCCCGCGGCGAGTAGTTTTCTCGTATGGGAGCGCACGCCATCGGTTTCCTCGGTTACGAGTAGCTGGTATTGGCCATCGGTTCCGTTAACAAAACAATTTAAACAACAATTCACAAATGATACATTCTATGAATTAAATAATCCGACCTGGGCTGCGACGCATTATTATTTATGTGGTGGGTAACATGAAAAAGATTCGTGGTGTAACTTTATTAGAAGTATTATTGGTGATGGCGATTCTCGCCTCGGTCATGGTCATGTTAGTCGGTTATGTGCAACAAACAGCTGATGAAACACGAAGGGACCGCGCCACCTTACAAGTACAGCAAATTTTAAATGCTACGCTCGCGTATTATGTTAATACCAGTACTTGGCCTGCAGCGGGTGATTTAGATGGAACCAGTCTATTACAAACGGGCGGTTATCTCCCGACTACTGTGCTTAAAGATCCTTGGGGCGGTACGTATCATCTGGTTGGCACGAGCGCGAGCGGTACCGTATTTACAATACAAGCACCGAGTGTTCCCTCTCAGGCCGAAGCACAAATTCTGGCAGGGAGGTTACCTTTAGCTGCTATTACAGGTCCCACTGCCGGCAAATGGACAGTCAGCGCCAGTGTTCCTATGCCGGGTCAGAATCTGAATAATGCGCGCTCAGTGAATTTTGCAGGAATTTATCATAGCGGTGCTTGTGTGCCGGCGCCGGTTTGTCCTGGAAATATGAAAGCAGCCATATATGTTGCAGCTGTTGGAGTGAGTGGTGTAAACGATCCACCGACAGGATGTACTAATACCACTTGGAATGCTTCTTCTTCAAAAGATCCTAATAGCGCGAATTCATTAACGGGTTGTACTGCGAATGTTTATCCTGTTAGCAGTTTCACCGCCTGGGCAAAAGGAGATGCGACCGGGAAACCTACCGCTTCAAATCCGGGTCCACTGGATTGTGCTACAACGCGCGCACCTGTTGCTATGCAATGCGACTGGACTTATACCGATCAAGGCGGACAGCTAGTCAATAATGCAGGCACACCTGATCCAGTTGGTACCAATTATTGGAGGGTTTGTTTAAATGTTATTACGGAGAAGGGACAAGTCTATGCTGCGGGGTCTACTGGGACTTTTTTCAATTACCAACAAGGCGCGATGATGGGAAGCGTCATGGCTGTAACGCGTTGTGTTCCAAATAATGGATCGGAAAGTCCTAGTGGTTCAAGTTTTGCTGTTTGGGGAATTAACAGCGCCGGCTCTCCTTGATGTTTTATTAAGGCACTTACGCATTTAAAATAAATCGCTTATACTGAATGCAACTTCATGGAAAAAAGAGTTAAATGGAGAATCGTATGAAGTGCATTCAAAAAGTTTGTGTGCTTTTTTTCTTGTTACCCAATCTTGTATTTGCAGGATGGCAGGTAGCGAAACCTTCGTGCGCGATTCCTAGTGAACCTTTTTTTCAAGCAGGTAATCAACAAGATAATTCGTTTGTTTCTACTTATGGCAGCGCTTCTTTTCCTAATCAATTTGCAAATTTAGGGAGACCTGCCTCCGTCTATGCGATCAGCATCAGCGGTTCACTCAAAGAAAATCTAGAACGCATCATGGACCGATACCATTGGCGAGTCGTATGGAAAGCGCCTTATGATTACAATTTTGACGGGCGTGTAACGGGATCCAGTTTGCCGGATGTCATTGCAAAAATATTACGGCCCTTTCCACTAAAAGCTACTTTGTACATGTCTAACCGTACAATGATTGTTGTGCCGAAGGAGGCTACATAACCATGCAAAAAAGTATTTTATGTTTTTTAACCGTTTTGTTGACGGTGCTTTTGACGGGATGCCAACCTCCTGGAGTTAAGGTCTACCATCAAACCGAAGGCAATGTCGCTGAAGTGACACAACGCATTAATGATATGCGTCATCGTTCCAATGCAAATTGCAGAGAACAACCGACTCTCACCGTTAATCAGGGACTGTATGTTGATAAAACCCCTATTATTCTCGCGCGTGATCCTGTTTGGTTACGAAATAGAATCGTCGTTCGTGGCGATGAACTGCCTTTTTCCTATTATAGTCGGCTAATTGCAGGCGGCGGCGGTCGTAATATTTTGACCCGCTATCAGGTGGGTATGGATCCTTCTGCGACTAAAGTGAGTTTTAATTACACCGGAACGGTCAGAGGCGCCTTGGATTTATTGGCGGCTAAAACCGGATTTGTTTACAACATTAACGGCAATAATATTTATTGGCAGGCGTTTATTACTAAAACGTTTGATATTGCATTTATGCCGGGTGCCACCGATTACATGATGGGCAAAGCACAAGGCGGTGGAACGCTTAATGCGGGCGGTGCTGGTGGGGGTGCAGGTGGTGGCAATACCGTGACTGCCATGATCGATGACAGCGCAGCTTCGCAATATAGTAGCCTTAAAGGCACGTTATCGGTCTGGAAGGATTTGCAAAATTCGATTACTCAATTACTTTCGCCTGATGGCAAAGTCATGGTTTCTGAATCGACTACAACGGTCACTGTCAGAGATCGTCCTAGCAATGTGGCGTTGATTTCAACTTTTATCAACAATTTAAATAAAAATTTATCGAAACAAGTATTGGTGAAGGTCCAAGTATTGAGCATTCAATTATCCAATGACTTTGTCTTTGGGGTTAATTGGGATATTGTCCAGCGAATGTTTTTGGGCGGGGGCACCAACTTTGTTTTAAATTCAAATCAAGGTATCCCTGTTAGTATCACTAATCTGGGCTCGACCACAACCACACAAACAGGTATTCAGCCTTCCAATCCAAATGCTTCAACGGGTTATTCAGCATTAATCAATGCGCTGACACAGCAAGGCAAAGTGTCTATCGTGTCCGAACCGCGAGTCGTTTGTTTGAATAACCAGGTTTCTGAAATCCGAATTGTGACGCAAGAAGGTTATTTAGCGAGTGTGCAAAATACCACGCCTGGCGGTAGTTTGGTGGGCAGCAGCACGGTGACTTCACAGCTCACGCCGGGCACACTGATTACAGGTTTGACCTTGTATATCTTGCCGAAAATTATGGGCAATAAGGTGATTATGCAGGTGAATGCGGATTTATCCGTTAAGAACAGCATCACGTCCTTTTCGTCGCAAACGGGTACTAGCACACCTCCGACCACAGGTGCGGCTCCAGGATCATTTATCCAGTTGCCGAATGTAACCCAAAAACAATTTAACCAACGCAGTATCATTGGTACCGGCGATACTTTAATTCTTGCAGGATTCCGCCAAGTACAGAATACAGCGAATGCAACCCAGCTTTTAGGAATGCAGGCGTTAGGTGGACGAGGTGCTTTACAAGATAATAGCGATACAATTGTATTGATTACGCCTATTATTTTGCATGGATGTGTATAAATGCCATTTATTACACGAGAAGACGGTGAACGTTTTGTTATTCCCTCTTATCGCGACATCTTAAGCGCGAAAAAATCCAATCTTTTGCGCCGTGAAATTTTATTACTTAGCTCAAATTATGGCGAGTATATCGTTCTTCAACGCAAGAATGTTAATCAATATGAAATTGCTTTTTCACCCGATCCTGGTTATTTATTGGGTGAATCCATCTGGAATTATTTTAAGCGTCCACAGGATTTAATTTATTGCGAAGCCGTTCCAAATACCTCTGAAGCCATTCTCGTCATTGTAAAATCAGGCAGCGTGTATCTGGATGGTGTTTTTCCAGTTGATGTGATTGTGGATGAGTTACTGGTTTTTCGCACTCAACAAAATTATTTTGAAATTTATACTTACGGCGATGTGCCAATTTCCAAGCAACCTCAAGAAGGAAAATTTGCCTTTGCCGATTCGTCGGTCAAATCATTCAGCGTCTTAGATAAACCGGTTTTTCCGACTTTACCGACGGTTAAAACGTTTCAGCTGCAACCGGTTGAATCGGTTTTAAGAGCAAAAGGGATTGGCGTATTTCCAGTTGGCAGATTGTTATTGGTTTTAGCGGCGGCGGCTTTTGTCGTTATACTGGGATATCTCATTTCATCTCACAAAAAAGAATTACCGCAAGTCATTGTGCGAGCCACGAATCCCTTTCAGGGCTATTACGATACGCTCAACTCACCGGATCCAGCGGATCAGGTACGCTGGATTGCGAGCAATCTCTGGCTTTTAACCACAATACAGGGATGGTATCCACAGTCAGTGCTATTCACCGACTATACACTGGATGCATTGATGAAATCCGAAGGAACCCGAACAAATATTTTATTTGATTGGGCTTTGCATAATAATGGCAATATTGATGTAAGAACCGATGGTTTTCACCTCACGATTGAAGGCGGATTTTTCAATCGCGGTATTAATACAACCATTATGCCCTTAACAAAAGTGGTTGCAACCATAATTGATCGGTTATCCTATGTTTTGCCCGGAAATAATTTGGATGTGGGGCTAAATATCAATCGAGGCAGATACAGCGAGCTCCAGTTAACGATTACTTTTATTGATATTACTCCGACTACCCTGGATTTAATCAGTAGACAATTGCGGGGATTGCCTCTTGTGTTGTTGAAATTAACAGCAAGAATGAGTAACAATGGATTAATATCAGGTACCATTATTTTAAAAGCATTAGGAAGCTAAATCATGCCAGAGAATCCAATGAAAGCAGGTATGACCACCAAACAAAAAGCGACGATTGGGGCATTGGTTGTTGTTGTCCTCATTATTGTTTGGCAGGTGATGGGCTTGTTTGGCGGTGGCAGTAAAACAGCAGAACCTGCAACCAACACTGTTATTACGCCTGCAGCGCAGCCAACAGCGGGTGCAAACCCAAGCCCAAGCCTAAATCCCGCGACTCCAGGACAACCCGGTGCACCAGTTGCTCCTCACCCTGTGATGCCGGTGCAGAATAATGTAGTACAGGCGGGTATCGCTCCCCTTTCCCTCGAAGGTGAAATCGCTGATATTCAGAAAAAAACCGAACAAAAATACATTGATCAAATTAATCAATTACAAATGTTGCGCATCCAGCGCGAAATTGCTGAAACCAATCAAGCCATTGCTAATGCAAGATTGGCAACGGTCACCGCTGAACGAGGTGTAACTGATCTTTTAACCAAGCCTTCTGCTAATAGCCAGCAAATTCCGGCGGGTGCTTATGCTAATGCGTTGGCGAATCCAACTCCGACGGGTATCGCTCTCCCAACGGAAGTGACGACTACAACGACTGCGCCAGTCGCAACACCACCTCCTGCTCCACCCGTGATGGAAGCACAATACGTGGTGATATCCGTTTCCATGCAGCTAGGTCGATGGAATGCGGTGCTGGGTAATCAGGGCAAACTCTATAATGTACATGTGGGTGATGTATTACCTTTGGATAATTCGGTGGTGGCTTCGATTTCTAAAAGCGGTGTGGTGTTGCAGAAAGAAGGGAAGAGACGCAAGATCAGTATATTAAGCGCGATTTAAAAGGGACGCGTCGTGGTCATTGCAATCTCTCAAAAGATTGCTTCGTCGCTACGCTCCTAGCAATGACGGGTACATGCAGACATTAAATCTCTCCCTCAAAAACTTTTTCCGCCGGCCCCGTCAAAAACACCGGATGATCTTTCCCCTGCCATTCAATTTCCAGCGTCCCCAATTTTAATTCAACAGAAATTTTAGCATTCAGCAATTGGTTCTGAATGCCAGTCACAACCGCGGCGCAGGCATTGCTTCCACAAGCCAATGTTTCCCCTGCCCCACGTTCAAACGTGCGTAGTCGAATCCGATCACGGTTCACAATTTCCATAAAACCAACATTAATCCCTTCTGGAAAAACTGCATGGGTCGAAATGCTCGGTGCCAATTGACTCACTGGAAAATCTTGCACCGAATTGACCTGCAAAATCGCATGTGGATTACCTAACGATAAAATAGTCAATGGGAATGTTTTATTTTCAAGTTCGAGCTCAAGATTTTTTTTAAAGTGGGGAACACCCATATTCACCGTGATTTGATTAAAATTTTTAATCAATGTTTCAACGGTTCCACCTTTGGTTGCGATGGTTAAATTAGGTTTATCACTTAGTTTTTCTTCCGCAATAAAACGGGCAAGACAACGCATGCCATTTCCGCATTGCTCAGCTTCACTTCCATCCGAATTAAAAATGTCACAAGAAAAATCGGCATTTTTGCCAGGTTTAAGCACGAGTAATTGGTCAAACCCAATTCCTTGATGACGGTCAGCGAGTTTTTTAATTGAACTATTTTGTATTGAAAACGGTTCGGTGATCCCATTAATGACAATAAAATCATTGCCAAGCCCGTGCATTTTTGTAAATTTAACGTTTGTGCGCGCCATAATAGTTCCCTTCAATCGGTGTGGGATTGCACGGTTTAACGGGTAAATAAAGCTTTCCCGATTGGCCGCAACCCGAAAGAGTAAAAATGAAGATCATCGCTATTATAATTTTTCGCATGATGAATTTCTCATTTTTTTGTAATGCTGAATTAAATGCATTGTTGATGGATCGTGTTCGGGATTTGCATTGTCCGTTTGGAAATCCAGAAGAATTTGTGGCAACAATTCTTTTCCAAGTTCAACACCCCATTGATCAAAGGAATTAATGTCCCAAATAACGCCTTGCACAAACGTTTTATGTTCATAAAGCGCTAATAAAGCACCCAGATTGCGTGATGTTAATTTCGGCATAAATAAAATATTACTGGGACGATTGCCTTGAAAAGCTTTATGCAAATGGGTCGAAGGCTTGCCTTGCATCAAAGCCTTGGCTTGGCTCAACGCGCTCGCAATTAAAATATCCTGATGTCCTTCTAATGGATGGGGGTGCTCGGCCACCAAAATAAAATCCACCGGAATAAAATAAGGCCCTTGATGCAGCAGCTGATAAAACGCATGCTGACCATTACACCCTTGTTCACCCCAAATGATGGGCGCTGTGTGATACTGAGTGGTAGTACCCGTATGCGTGGTACTTTTGCCATTGCTTTCCATATCGAGTTGCTGCAAATAAAGTCGCAGAAAATCCAGCTGATCCGAATAGGGAATAATTGCGTAACTTTGCGTTTGAAAAAAATTGATGTACCACAATCCGAGCATCGCGAGGATCACCGGCATATTCGATCGCAAATCGGTGTGACGAAAATGTTGATCCATTTCGTATGCACCATCCAAAAACTCGTAAAAACCTGGCATCCCAATCATCAATGCCAGCGGCAAACCAATCGCTGACCAAACTGAAAAACGGCCGCCGACCCATTCCCAGAGCGGAAAAATAGCATCAGCGGAAATGCCGAATGCGTTGGCTTTTTCAATGGCTGACGTCACTGCAATAAAATGATTAGAAAGATTTGTTTGGTTTAATTTTTTTTCGAGCCATGCGCGTATGGTTTTGGCATGGGTCATGGTTTCCAAGGTGGTAAATGATTTAGAAGAAATGATAAATAAAGTGGTTTCTGGATCAATTTTTTGTAACACGTGATTTAAATGGGTGCCATCAATATTAGAAACAAAATGGAACTGAAGATCAGTAATGGCGTTTTGACTCAAAGCGGAAGTGGTCAGCAAAGGACCTAAATGCGAACCGCCAATGCCAACATTGACGATGTGTTTGATCGGTTTTCCAGTAGCACCCAGCCAAGTTTGCTGATGAATTTTTTCCACAAAATCCTGCATTTTCTGCAGAACGGACCGGACCTCAGGCATAATATCGTTTTGATTAACGTAAATGGCTTGCTTGCTGCGATTACGTAATGCCGTATGCAAAGCCGGACGATTTTCAGTGGAATTAAGCGATTTTCCAATGAATAAATCGTCTATTTTTTGCGATAAATTAGCGGCTTTGGCAAGGTCCAGTAATAATGAAATCGTTTTTTCTGTGATACGGTTTTTGGAATAATCCAATAAAAAATCCCCTGCCTGGAGCGAAAACCGCTTGGCACGCATCGGGTCCTCTTTAAACCACGAGGACATTTCGCATCCCGCGATGTCTTTTTGATGGGATTTTAGGGCTTGCCACTCAGCCCATTCAGTCAATGGTTTCATCGATTTAAGTCTTTAAGAAAAGGGTTATAGAATACCCGATTTTAGGGGTTTCGTCGATGTTGACGGGGGTGACTCCCGAGGCTTAATATGGGTCAAATGAAAGGATTACCCCGCATGGAAGATGCCATACATTATCTTGAAATCAAGATCCAAAAGCTTGTTAGACAATGCGAGCAATTAAAAGAAGACAATCTACAGCTGAGACAAAGCAAAGCCCGGCTCATCCGTGAAAAAGAATTATTGCTGGCCAAAAATAAAGTCGCGATTGTCCAGATAGAAAATATGGTCTCCCGTTTAAAATCAATAGAGAAGCCGCAATGACGAAACAGACAGCCACCACCGTCGAAATCATGGGTAAAAGCTATCAAATTAAATGTTTTGAAAGTGAAATCGAGTCATTACAAAAAGCCGCGCTTTTTCTGGAAGAAGAAATGCGACGAGCGCGAGATGTGGCTCACGTGCTGAGTATTGATCGCATCGCGGTGATCAGCGCGTTGAATATAACTCATCGCTTTTTAAATTTGGAAAACGAATATCAGCGGCAGCAACACGAAATCCAGCAACGTCTGCGGGATTTGCAGACCAAAATAGAAAATGCCATTGTCGCGAATGCGCAAATGGAGCTCGCTTCTGAATAAAACCGATTTACGAAAAGTCATCCGAGCAAAGCGCGAGGCTGTTTCATCCGCTGAACGAGAAAACGCAAGTAATGCGGCTGCCGAAATTTTTAAAAATCATATTTTTTTCCGTGATATGAATTCAATCGCTGGTTATTTTGCAACACCAGAAGAGTTTGATTGTAGACCGATCATGGAAATGATTTGGCAATTAAATAAAAAATGTTATTTGCCCGTTTTGTCTGAAACTAAAGAAAACTATCTGGAATTTGCCCTCTATCGTAACAATGATAATTTGAAAATAAATCGCTACGGTATTTTGGAGCCTGAAACAAAACAACTTTTAGCGCCTGAAAAATTAGATTTGGTCTTTGTCCCGCTCGTTGCATTTGATAAAAACGGATTTCGTTTGGGAATGGGTAGCGGTTATTACGATCGCACGTTTGAATTTTTATTAAAAAATTCTCAGAAAAAACCCTGTCTAATCGGATTAGGATATGCTTTTCAGCAAATAGAAACTATTCCACATGATAATTGGGATGTGCCGCTTAACGGAATTTTGACGGATAAAGAATTGATCCGGTTCACGTAAGACTTCGTCATTGCGAGGAGCGTAGCGACGAAGCAATCTTTTAGAGATTGCTTCACCGCAAAAAGCGCGGCTCGCAATGACAACAAGTTTATTCACGAACCCCATTCGCCGTAACCCAGTTCGATAATTCCCGAATCGCGATAAAAAACATCGAGTAATCCGTAACGGTAGCTGAATGCAGCATTTCCAGCACTTTTTCCCAGCGAGTGACAGCGCGATGATTTTTTCCAACCCATTGATCAATTAACGTTTCGGCAGGCAAATTTCTCTTGCTGTTTTTCATGATCGCGACAGTCAGATCACGTTGCAAAATATCTAATTCATCGCGCAAAGTGAGTCGTGCCAACGTGTTCCAATGACCTTCGCGGTTGTCTGAGGCGATTTGATCGCGAAACCACACAAGATTAAATCGTCCTCCCACTTCAAAATAAATCTCAGCCGTTTTGATTAATTCTAAATCATGCTGAGTGGCCGTTTCAATAATATTGAGACAGGTATAAACCGCGCGTGTGACCGCGATGCGCTGACCAATTTCTTTTGAGATGCCTTCTTCTTCAAATCGTTGCACCAGTGATTCGAGATAGGTTCTAGTGACGCCGGTCATGAGATGCGGAATTAAATTTTCCAATTTTTTGGCGCGCACACGATAATGTTGAATAATTTCGCCGAGATCACCTCGCAATCGATTACTGCTTAAAAACCAGCGCGAAGCGAGATTGGCAAGATGTCTCACATAGTGCAATAATTCATATTGCATTTTGGCCGAAATTTTTAATTCCAGCGAATCGATGACGTGGTCCAAATCTTCAGTAGAAAAAATTCGCGAGGCGACATAATAGGCGGCGACAATTTCGCCGACTGATGCACCCGTTTCGATTTGCAATCGATAAACAAAGGTAATTCCCATTTCATTTACAATTTGATTGCTAAGCTGTGTTGCAATAATTTCTCGTGCCAGTGGATGTTCATGCAATACGTTTGCATAAGCTTTGTCGAGTATCGCTGGAAACCCATTTTGCAAAACTTGACTTAAATAAGGATTTTCAGGCGCATTGGACTCTAGTATTTCGGTTTTAACATGAATTTTGGTGTAGGCCAAAAGCACAGCGAGCTCAGGACTTGTCAGTCCGATTCCTGCCGCTTTTCGTTCCAGAATTTTTTTATCATCCGGTAAAAATTCAATAACGCGATTGACAACGCCTGTCACTTCCAGTTCTTTCAGATAAGCATGATAAAGTCCCATTAATTTAGCTGAATGGTCGACAGAAAAGGCCATGGTGAGTGCCTGATTATAATTGTCCCTTAAAACAAGTGCCGACACTTCGTTCGTCATTTTAGCTAGAAATTCATTGCGTTTCTTTTCCGTTAATTTTCCTTTGTTGACTTCACGATTCAGCAAAATTTTGATATTCACTTCATGGTCAGAACAATCCACACCGGCTGAATTGTCGATAAAATCCGTGTTAATTAAACCGCCTTGCAAGGCATATTCCACACGCCCTAGTTGAGTAAAACCTAAATTGCCGCCTTCACCGACCACTCGACAGCGCAAATCCTCACCGTTTACGCGACAAAATTCATTGTCTTTGTCACCGACATCGGCATTGCTTTCGGTAGAGGCTTTGACATACGTACCAATTCCGCCATTAAATAACAAATCGACCGGCGCTTTTAAAATCGCTCGGATGAGTTCGGTCGGTGTCATCGCATCTTCTTCGATACCGAGTGCCGCTTTGATCGCTGCATTAAGTTGAATGGATTTTTCAGCCCGACTAAAAACGCCGCCACCTTTTGAAATAATTTTTTTATTGTAATCATCCCAAGTGGATCCCGATAAATTAAATAATCGCACGCGTTCCTGAAACGATTTAAGTGGATCCGGTGTCGGATCAATAAAAATATGTCGATGATCAAATGCGGCAATCAATTTAATGTGATCCGAATAAATCATGCCATTACCAAACACATCGCCGCTCATATCCCCAATGCCGATAACCGTAAAAAAATCGTTTTCGATATTGATCGGCAGTTCCAGAAAATGCCGTTTGACGGATTCCCATGCACCGCGCGCAGTAATGCCCGTTTTTTTATGGTCATAGCCTGTTGAACCACCTGATGCGAAAGCATCACCTAACCAAAAATCGTATTCCGCGGAAATACTGTTTGCGATATCAGAAAAAGTTGCGGTTCCCTTATCAGCCGCTACCACAAGATAGGGATCATCATCGTCATAACAAACCACGAACGGCGGTTTAATAATTTTTTTATCATGACGATTGTCTGTAATATCCAAAAGACCGCGCATAAAAGACATGTAGCAATGGATCACTTCGTTTTGAATAGCAGCGCGATCGCCGTGCGGCATTTTTTTTAAAACAAAACCGCCTTTTGCACCGGATGGCACAATGATGGCATTTTTAACTTTTTGTGCTTTCATTAATCCTAAAATTTCTGTGCGAAAATCTTCGTGCCGATCCGACCAGCGAATGCCACCGCGCGCAACTTTGGAACTGCGTAAATGAATGGCTTCAAAACGAGGTGAATACACAAAAATTTCATACAACGGTTTCGGCAGCGGCAAATCGGGAACTAGTTCTGATGCCAATTTTATCGATAAATATTCTTTATGATTACCATTTTTATCCGGTTGAAAATAATTCGTGCGCAAGGTCGCATGAATTAGCTGCCAGAGATGACGCAAAATTCTATCTTCATCTAAACTTTTTACCTGATCGATCTTTTCACCAATGACACTATCTAATTCAGTAATTTTATGCGGCGAGGATTTTTTGGGATCAAATTTAATTTTAAACAATTGAACTATTTCTTTCGCAATTTCAGGATATTTTACTAATGTTTTTTCAATATAATTCTGACTAAAACGAAAGCCAATTTGATGAATGTATTTCGCATAAGTTCGCAAGATGGTAATTTCACGCCAAGGCAATTCTGCACTTAATACTAATTTATTAAAACCATCATTTTCCGTAATGCCTAAATTAATATTGATTAATGCTTCGCGAAAAATTTCTTCGATGCGTGAAATTTTTAAATCCAGAGGTTCGATATAATCGACCGTGTAATCACTGATCCAGATAGAGAGATTTTCATTAATGCGGATGCGATAGGGTCTTTCACTAAACGTGCGCAAATCCAGATTTTCCAGTGTCGGTAACACATCGGAAAGTGCAATCGGTTTTTGATATTGAAACAGTTTTAGATAAAGCCGATTTTTATTTGTTTCGCTTTGTTCATAAATATCGATTTCCAGTGGATTTTGTTCGTTGATCTCTTCCATATATTTGATATCTTGAACGGCCGTTTGGACGGAAAAATCTTCTTGATAACTATGCGAAAAAGCCTGCGCGTATTTTTTGGCTAATAGCTCGCCGCGTTTGGCTCCAAATTCTTGAACAAGCTTTTTTTCCAAGTCTTCTGGCCAGGTCACCATCTCGAAATCCTTGTTTTCAGCTTATTCTTATATTTTACTCTGGTATTAAATCGAATGGTGGGCATTCGGTAGGGGTTATCCACAATTTCTGTGGATAACTTTGTGTTTAACTACCTTAAAACCTGGGGGAAGCGCGCAATTTGGCAGGTTTGCAGGAATGGTCAAATTTTGATGTTTTAGTGATTTTCCTTAAAAATCATCATGTTATATATTAGGGAAATCCCTAATTTTTAAAAAATGCAGAAAATCCCGAGGAAAAAGTTAAAAAAAATTAATTTGTGCAAAAAAACTCGGGATTTATTATGGTTTTTGCCAGTTTACCCGGTTCTTCACAGACTAATTTGGGCACTAAATAGCCTGATAAACGCGTCGATAATTCCTGATGTAAGGTTGTCGCCCTCGTTTTTGGCAAATCAAAATGGGCCGCCCCCTGAACTTTATCTAATAGGTGGAGGTAATAAGGCTGAATGCCGGCATCGAAGAGAGCCTCACTCAAAGCCACCAAGGTATCAACATGATCATTGACCCCTTTTAATAGAACAGTTTGATTTAACAAAACCACCCCTCTGGATTTTAAGGATGTCATGGCCGCTTTGATATCCGAGCTAATCTCCCGCGGATGATTGCTGTGCAGGACCAGAATCGTTTTCAGGCGAGGATGCGTAATGGCATCGATCAGTTCAGGTGTAATCCGTTCAGGCAGTACAACTGGCACCCGACTATGAATTCGCAGGCGTGTGATATGGTCAATTTTCGCAATTTTTTCGATAAAATTTTTGAGGGTTTGATCATTGGCAGCGAGCGGATCGCCGCCGCTTAAAATCACTTCAGCGATGGAAGGATCGTTTTGGATATAGTTTAAAACGGCTTCCCAGCCTGGATTCCCAGGATTATTTTCTTCATAGGGAAAAGCCCGTCTAAAACAATATCGGCAATTAATGGCGCAATGGCCGGTAAAAGTGATGAGCACCCGGCTTTGATATTTATGCAATAAACCTGGCAAGGGATTGAATTTTTTTTCCTGCAAGGGATCTGCTACAAACCCTTCTGTCGCAATCAATTCGGCATCAATAGGCAACACCTGTTTTAACAAAGGGTCATTCGGATTGCCCTTTTCCATGCGTGCAATATAGTTACGTGGGACCTTGAGTTTAAAAAGGTTGCTGGCCTTTTCGGCATCATCCAGCAAATTTTTATCCAAATCGAGCATTTCGATTAATTCATGGGGATCGGTGACAGCATCCATCAGGGATTGCTGCCAATTTTTTAATGATTTCATTTTGAGATTCTCTCCTCGAGCGATTATTATATGCGAATTCTTATGGGGGTTGAAATGGCATTTTTTAGTACAAATGAAATTCGCAATGGCATGAAGGTCATGATTGATAATGATCCCTGTCTTATTTTGAGTAATGAATATGTCAAACCCGGTAAAGGCCAGGCCTTTAACCGGATCAAATACCGGAATTTAAAAAATGGGCGAACTGTTGAACGCACTTATAAATCCGGTGATTCATTGGAAGGCGCCGATATTGCGGATGTTGAAGCGCAATATCTTTATAACGATGGCTCGCATTGGCATTTTATGGTGAAGGAAACGTTCGAACAATTTGCGATGGATCCCGATCATGTGGCGGATGCCGGTCTCTGGATGAAAGAGCAATCTGATTGCATGCTGACTTTATGGAATGGGTCGCCCTTAGCTGTGATCCCACCTAATTTTGTCGTATTAAAAATTGTTGAAACAGATCCGGGTGTGCGTGGCGATACTTCAGGTGGCGGTGGCAAGCCCGCAAAATTAGAAACCGGAGCCGTAGTGCGCGTTCCTTTGTTTGTGCAGCAAGGCGAATTAATCAAAGTTGACACACGGAATGGTGAATACGTTTCTCGAGCCAAAGAATAATGTCGGTTGAGGTCCTACGTGCGCGGGCAAAAATTATTTCGACGATTCGGAATTTTTTTGTCGAACGCGGTGTGCTGGAAGTTGAGACACCGCTTTTATCGCCTGCGACTGTCACGGATCCTCATATATTAAGCATTCCTGCTATTTGGAAGAACCAAACTTTTTATCTACAAACGTCCCCTGAATTTGCGATGAAGCGTTTATTAGCCGCAGGCAGCGGTTCGATTTTTCAAATTTGCAAAGCCTTTCGCCAAGATGAAACCGCGCAATATCATCACCATGAATTTACCATGCTCGAATGGTATCGCATTGGATTCGATCATCATGATTTGATGAACGAAATGGATGAATTGTTGCAGCGAGTTTTAAATTGCGAACCCGCAGAACGCATGACTTATGCAGACATTTTTGAAAAATATACTGGATTAAATCCGCATTTTGCTTCAAAAGAACAATTCGTAGCGCGAGCACGTCAATTAGTAGAATTTTCGGGTGAATTATCTGATATTAATGATTGGTTGGATTTATTATTTACTCATTGCATTGAACCAAAAATGCAACACGATCGTCCCATTTTTGTTTATGATTACCCCATTTCACAAGCAGCACTCGCAAAAATTCGCTATGAAACCCCAAAGGTTGCGTCTCGTTTTGAAGTGTATTTTAAAGGGATAGAGCTCGCCAATGGTTTTCACGAATTACAAAATTCGGCTGAACAGCGCAAACGTTTTGAAGCCGATTTAGCTTATCGTAAATTGCATCAACTGCCCGAAGTACCTATCGATGAAGATTTTCTCAAAGCCTTATCCAATCTTCCTGATTGCTCAGGAGTTGCTTTAGGATTGGATCGATTGATTATGCTTAAGCTAAATGCAAAAACATTGGCTGATTGCAGTAATCAATAGGGGGTGGAAGTGCTATAAGCTGGTAATGAAGTATCTGTACATACAACAGTACTGGTTGAAGTATTATACCAAGTGCCGGATGCATAAGCTGCTGTTCCATCACAATTTGCGTAACAAGTTTTTCCCAATGTATCGAAATTAATAAGATAGTAACCCGAACTGCAATATAATGTTCGAGCATTGTTACCCTGATCGACAGTGGTTCCTTGCGTGGTAATTGATAGCGATAGATAGGGATAACCTCCAACGCTAGCGTACCAGCCCGGAGGATAATAGTCAGCGGCCTGTGGAGGCCAATGAGGTGCATTACTTGGCGGGAGAGCGCCCGGAAGATAAAAAGTAGAGGTATCAGCATAGGGTTGTGTGTTGCCGACCCACAGTTGGGCTTGATAGCTATACCATCTATTTATAAAAAATATAGATTGAAAATTCCCATTCGGCCAAATTTCATTTTGACCCGCAGGGGCTCCGGTTACATACATTGGAAAAACGGAGCCCGCCTTAAATTGAATGACGGGCGGTTTAGTATTGAGCCATGAACAGACTTCGCCAGCTCCGCAATAAGGATCGCCAGCTACCGCGTAAACCCATGGATAAATTTTGTAGTAAGTTAAAAAATAAGAATCCGTTGGCCAAATGGGTTCATCACAATAATAAACAAAAAGACCCCAATTACCAGAAGGAAATCCTGCAGGAACATTCATTAGTGTAAATTTAGATACGTTCCCAGCAACGTGACCTTGGCTACTACAAAGATATCCGCCCTGACTCCATGGATAGACCATTGGCTGGAGATGCATAATACGCATGGTGGTCTTTGTCAATTGCGTTGTGGATGTCAATACTGGCGAAGGAATTGCGGTCGAATCTGCCGCAAAAACGGCTGCAGAAAATATCAATAAAATCAAGGCAAAAACCAATCTAATCCGCTTTATCATGGTGTTTTATCCCGCTATTTTATTAATTATATACCATATATAGGTCCCAGTCGTAAAACAACCAGCAGGGTGTTTCTTGGTATAAATTCTTTATTTTTTCATTACCACTCGATACACCCAGGTGCATAAAAAGAACGTCACGATAATGCTTAAAATACCAGCGAGCGGCATTAATTGGTCCGGCATGATTTTCAACGCATCCGATGTTTCCTTTAATGCAAATGGAATCGCTAAAATGACACCCATGATGGATGCACCAGCAACAATTCCGCAAGCGAGTAATAAACCGCGATGACGATGCGCTGCAATTTCATGCTCATGCTGCACGCGGGGTTTGTACTTGCTATTCAATCGAAGCTGGATGATATAAGAAAGCAAACCACCGATCACAACCGGTATGGTCGTATTCATCGGCAAATAAATCGATAAACCGACGGCTAATACCGGCAAGCGTGTGCCGAATTGTTTTACGATTTCATCGATACCAATGCAAATCACAGCAATCACAGCGCCCACACCGAGCATCAACCAAGGTAAATTATGTGTATAAACACCTTGTGCGACTGCGGCCATCAACACAGCTTGTGGCGCAGACAACATTTGCGCTTTGCTCATGCCAGGATGCGGGAAGACACCGCCAATGCCATAAGCGTGATACAGCAAATCTAAAATCGGCGGAACAACAAATGAAGCAACCACCACACCGAAAATTAACATCATCTGTTGCTTCCAGGGCGTAGCACCTAACATCTGGCCCACTTTCAAATCTTGCATAGTGTCATTCGAAATCGCAATGCTGACGCCCATGATCACGCAAGTCCCGATACCGAGAACGACTCCCAACAGTTCCCGACCATGCACACCGCCTACGGTATTAAAAAACGCAAGCAACGCAAGACACAAAATCAGTAAGGCTGAAACCACTAATCCAGAAACCGGTGTGTTTGATGACCCAATGAGCCCTGCAAAATAAGCTGAAATAGAACAAAATACAAAACCGCCAATCAATACATAAATGGCGCTGAATCCACAAATCAACACGCGGAACGAATGCGAAACCGGCGAGTGATCAGGAACAAGGTGCCCCGCAATCAAAATAAAAAGCGGAATTAAAATTAAAATAGATGCCCATAAAACATAATTAATGGGAATATCTTTTTCCGTACGGATCGCATGGATTCCCATGATTTTGTCTTGTTTGGCTTTTTTCAGCGTTGTAAAAGAAGCTGAAATACTTTGAGTGATCGGCTTCAACAAAGTAAACAATGTCCAAATCGATCCAACCAACATGGTCCCCACACCGATATAACGAATGTAGGATTGATACAATGTATTAACCGCATCCGTGCTGGCGCCCGCCGGTGTACCAAAAATCCAAGCAAGAATAGGAACGCCTGCTACCCAGCCAATCAAAATACCCACCAAGAAACTGATCGCCACATTGATCCCAACGATGTAACCCGCAGCAATCAGCGCTGGCGATAATCCCAATTCAAAACCAAACACAGAACTGGATGAGCGCACCCAAAAATCAAACGTATCCGTCAGTATTTGAAATCCAATTTGAAACAGGGAAATCACGCCACCTGCGAGCCCGCCATAGGTCAGACATTTCATATCCGATTTTTCATTGGTAACGCTTGCTTTTAAAACGTTACTGATCGCGATCCCTTCGGGATAGCGTAAGGTCCTATCTAATAACAAAGCGCGTCTTAACGGAATAGTAAATAAAACACCGATCGTGCCGCCCAGCAAAGAAAGAAACACTGTCTGCCAATAATAAAATCCAGACCAAGCATGCAGAATAATCATCGCCGGTAAAATAAATGCAACACCTGAGATCAATGATTCCCCGACCGATGCCATGGTTTGTACCATGGTATTTTCCAAAATATTGGAATTGCGAAAAAACCGCAGAATACTCATCGAAATAATCGCAGCCGGAATCGACGCGGAAATGGTTTGACCCACTCTCAAGCCTAAATAAGCATTGGCTGCAGCAAGAATAACAGTAAGAATAGTACCCAGAATAATAACTTTAAGCGTAATTTCGGGCAAAGACTGGCTAGCGGGTATAACGGGACTCTCTGTTACCTGGTGGTTCAACTTATTATTCGGCATAAAATAAATACCCCACAGTTTTGATTACTGTCCTTTTTATTCGACGTTTTAAGCGATTACTACGAGGAAAAGGATGAGAAATTCTTATTTAATTATCGAAATCGCTAATCAATAAGATTAACACAAAGGTTTTGGGGGATACAATGAAAAATAAGGGGATTAGGGTCTCATGGCCATCGGTTCAGGGGGTGCCGGCATCTGATAAACATAGCCGCCCCAAAGCGCATCAAATGCCAACTGCCTGAATTCTTCTAAACGAGATCCAGGGGTAAACGTTTTTCTATACCCTTCATCCGCATCCCGTTCACCAAGATGGATACCGTCCCAAATAAGCTTATTTAATGTTTTGAGGTCTTCGAAGGCTATTCTACGTTCATCATCTGATTTTGTTACGTCTTTAGAAATGAGAGAGATAGATCGGTATAAATTTCCGAGGTTAGGATTGTCCGGAATTAATTTATGATATTTAGTTTGAAGATTTAAAAGGACTCGCGCCTTTACATATTCATTATTGTAATTTCGTAATTTAATGTATGCGTAAAATAAATTGGCACCCTGTTTATGTTTTTCTGACAATTCGAACAATTTATTCCAAATTCCGCGATCCTTAATAAATTGATCTTCGGTCATATTGTTTTTCAATTTGAAATAGTTCTTGATTCCTAGTTTTAATTGTTTGATTTCTTCGGTAATGATTTTCGGTAATTCCTTTTCACGTTCTTGAAACATACTCACCATGTCTTTTATCAAAACTTTTTTTAATTTTTGCTTGGTCGCCAATAATTTTTTTTCATCTTGTTCTAGTGTACCATCGTTTGAGGTTTTAAATTTTCCTGGTTTTAAAATGACACCATCAAATGATTTAAAATACATCGTGTCGTTTTCTTTATCGTCTTCTCGATCTAACCCCACTCGCAATGGAATCCAGAAACTTTCATCTTCATCGGTTAATTTGGCTGCATCAATAAATTCCATCAATTGCGGTCGAAAAAAACGATGCAAATGCTTAAATAATTTGTTGACTGAATTTCCGGAAAGCACAGTGGGGTTTTTGTGATTTTTTACGCTAGTCTGTTTAACATCACGTAACTCACCAAAAACAGGATTGCCACCGCCCAAAGGAACCACAAACCAAGCCTTTAGCGCAGCATTTTTGCCATGATAAAAAGTCAATTCATCTACGCGATATGTTTGCTTAAAGGCTTCTTCATCTTTGACTTCAAGATTGAGATATAATAATTCTTTGTTGTAAATCCAGGATGTTTTTGCTGTGGGATCTTGCCCGGGAGTTTGTTCGACAAAAGGAACATTTTGCGCGTAGTGGAGTTTTAATTGATAATGTTGTTTCGCGTCTTCCCATGCCAGTTCACATTCGCCGCCTAAACCAAATGCTGCAGTAAGTCTTTTGGAAAAATCATTTGTTTTGTTTTCTTCGAGTTTCTTTAAAAAATCCGCAGTGGATAATTTTTCAGACTCAAACTCCGCTTTTGAAACATCAACAAAAGCTTCAGGATCAGTCTGTTTTTTCTTTTTTTGAACTGGTTGCGTTTCATCGTCACCCTGCGTTTTCATGCTTTGTTCTGTTTTCTCATCGTCTTGTTTTGCGCGAGGACGTTTTTTTGGTTGAGGAGTTCCGCTAGTTTTTTCTTCTTTTTGCGAACGAAGTTTGCTGCAAAGCGCTAAACAAAATTCACGGATTTGCTTTTTTTTGGGGTGAAGCCCTTCACCTGACATCTTTTTCCCGGATTTCATGTTGACATTGAAAAGCGTTCCGCCGTTTGCATTAAAAACACAGACATCTTGTGTTTCGGGATAGATATAGAGTGCTATGGGTTGGCTTTCTGGCCATTCGACATTTAATCGATATGATTTGAGGCCATCCCCATCTTTTCCTTCAACCAAGCTATATTGGGCAATCAGTTTACCCAAAAAGTCTGAAAAATTGGCGGCCTCGGCTCGCAGCCGATTCCAGGTTTGGATGAGTTCATCTTTATTGGTAGATGGGATGGAAAGTCTAGAGCCTTCCTCTTTTTGATTATCCGTTGGAAAAGAAGAAAGTGCTGGTAAATCAAGAGGATAACCATGAAAACCCGGCTGCTGTTTTACTTCCATGTCCGTATGGTTTTCTGATCTAAAGAAAGTCATTCTGGCGCTATTCTATCAGTTGGATCTTAAAATAGGCTTAAGAAGCGCTCTTTTTCCACCAGGGTGCGAGAGCGCTTTTGAGCTCATCCAATCCCTGCCCTTTTACAGCTGAAAAAAGTTGTACTGAAAACGGCGTGCCATATTCGCTAATTGCTTCAGAGACTAGCGAGAGCGTTTTTCGTTGTTGATTGGGGGTGAGCTTGTCAGATTTATTTAAAAGAATATGCACGGCCAATTCTGAAGCGTTGGCCCATTCCAGCATCTGCAAATCAAAATCTTTTAAAGGATGCCGAATATCCATCACTAAGATCAGCCCGTGCAAACATTGTCGTTCATAAAGATAAGTATTGATAAGTGTCTGCCAATGTTTTTTCATGTTGGGCGGCACTTTGGCGTAACCGTATCCCGGCAAATCCGCGATACGATGTTTTTCATCCAATCCAAATAAATTAATGTGCTGCGTGCGACCGGGTGTTTTACTGACGCGCGCTAGACTATTATTTTTGGTCAGTTGATTTAAAACGCTCGATTTGCCTGCATTGGAACGCCCAATGATCGCAATTTCGACGCCGGCATCTGGCGGCAATTGATGTAAGTTCGCAACACTTAAAAGAAACGTAGCTTTTTGATAGTTCATCGTTATAATTCCTCGCTATGACTATCATACTCGATTCTCTGAATGACGCACAGCGGGAAGCGGTCGCTGCCCCCCTTTGTCATCAATTAATTTTGGCCGGTGCCGGCAGCGGCAAGACGCGCGTCTTGGTGCATCGCATCGCCTGGTTGATTGAAAATGAGGGATTATCCCCTTTTAATATTTTAGCGGTGACATTTACCAATAAAGCCGCGCATGAAATGCGTTCGCGCATCGAAACCTTTTTGGGTGCCGCTGGAAAAAATATGTGGATAGGCACTTTCCACAGCCTCGCGCATCGATTGTTGCGCATGCACTGGCAAGAAGCGGGTCTGCCGCAACTTTTTCAAATTTTAGATTCGGATGATCAATATCGTTTAATCAAACGTATTTTAGCCGCTTTAGAGCTGGATGAAGATCGTTGGCCGCCAAAACAAGCGCAATGGTTTATCAATTCTAAAAAAGATGAAGGATTGGAAGCGAGCCAATTACCGGATTACGGTGACATCGCAACGCGCACCATGATAAAGATTTATCGCGCATACGAAGAAGCTTGTCAGCGCAGTGGTTTAGTGGATTTTGCTGGATTATTGTTAAAAGCTCACCAGCTATTATTAAAAAATCCGGAATTATTAGCCCACTATCAACAACGTTTTCGCTGCATTTTGGTTGATGAGTTTCAAGATACTAATGCGATTCAATATGCCTGGGTGCGATTGCTGACGGGCAAAGACAATTTTTTAATGATTGTCGGCGATGATGATCAATCCATTTATGGCTGGCGCGGTGCGAAGATTGAAAATATTTATCGATTTAGTAAAGATTTTCCGAATGCGACAACGGTTCGGCTCGAACAAAACTATCGTTCAACAGGAATTATTTTAAAAGCCGCCAATGCTTTGATCGCGCAAAATACCGGTCGATTAGGCAAAAATTTATGGACCGCAGGCGGCGAAGGCGAGCGCATCACGGTTTATGCTGCATTTAATGATTTAGATGAGGCGCGATTTTTAGTTAATCGCATTCAGGATTGGTCACGCATGGGCCGCGCCTTGCGCGATGTTGCGATTTTGTATCGCTCCAATGCGCAATCACGCGTGATCGAAGAAGCATTATTGCAATTTGGTATTGCTTATCGGGTTTATGGCGGTTTTCGTTTTTATGAGCGCGCGGAAATCAAAGACGCACTCAATTATTTGCGTTTGATATTAAATCGGGATGATGACGCTGCATTTGAACGAGTGGTGAATACACCCACGCGTGGAATTGGCGATCGCACGATTGAATCATTGCGTGAAACAGCGCAGCAAAAAAATATTTCGCTCTGGATGGCAGCCAAACATTTATTGGAACAGAAATTTTTTGCAGCACGCGCAGCGAATGCGTTAGAGCATTTCTTGAAAGTGATTGATACACTGGCCGATGACACAAAAGAATTTGAATTGCATGAACAAGTCGAACACGTTATTCATAATAGCGGCTTGATTGAACATTTCCGCAAAGAAAAAGGCGAAAAAGGGTTAGCGCGCATTGAAAACTTAGAAGAATTAGTCAACGCAGCTCGCCAATTTGATTTAACTGATACCGATCTGGAAATGTCTTCCCTCGCGGCCTTTTTAGCGTATTCATCACTGGAATCTGGCGAAAACCAAGCGGAAGATTTTCAGGATTGTGTGCAGCTTATGACATTGCATTCAGCAAAAGGTCTGGAATTTCCCGTCGTCTTTTTAGCAGGCTGCGAAGAAGGATTGTTCCCGCATTACATGTCCATGGATGATGAAAAAGGATTAGAAGAAGAGCGCCGCTTATGTTATGTCGGCATGACGCGTGCGATGCAAAAATTATATTTAACCTACGCAGAAACGCGCCGTTTGCATGGCAAAGAAGTCTTTCATCGCCCATCAAGATTTTTAACGGAAATCCCGGCGGATTTTCTGGAAGAAGTGCGCATGAAAACCAAAGTCGCGCGTGCGGGGAGTTATGCATCCAGTCCCGTTAAATCCAGCACGCCGAAAATCCAAGATCCTGAAGCTCAATTTCGTATCGGTCAACGCGTGAAACATCATCAGTTTGGCGAAGGCACCATTTTGCAATATGAAGGCCGTGGCGAACATGCGCGTATCCAAGTGCGTTTTGAAAAAGCAGGGACCAAGTGGTTGATTGCGAGCTTTGTGGCAGCTGGGTAATGCGAAGACATCTTCGTCGTCATTGCGAGGAGTGTTTTTCACGACGAAGCAATCTCTTGGAGATTGCTTCGTCGTGAAAAGCACTCCTCGCAATGACGGCAATTATTTTTTAATTTCATCCAATTTTTTCTGAGCAAACGCATTTTGCCCCGTTTCTGCTAAATACTTCAGCTGTTCTACCGCGGTCGAACTCCCCAGCCGCGCCGCTTCCGCAAAAAAATTCGCTGCCATCTCATGATCTTCAGGAAGTCCCTCGCCCCGCTGATACATCAATCCAAGATAATAAATCGCAATCCCATCCCCTTTAAAACTCGCTTTTTTAAACCAAAAAATCGCTTCACCATAGTTTTGCGCAATACCATTTCCCATCAAATGACACAATCCTATATGCCGCATCGCGATCGGTAAATTTTGTTCTGCAGCTTTGTGAAAAAAATCCAGTGCAGTAGAAATATCTTTTTTTACACCAAGCCCTTCTAAATACATATACCCCAAATTATTTTGCGCAAGCGGAAAATTTTGCGCCGCCGCTTTCAGATACCAATGCAATGCTAATTCATAATTTTTTTCTTTTTCAAAAAAACGTCCTAAATTAAATTGCGCCAGCACAAAATCTTGTGCCGCCGCTTTTTCATACCATGAAAGCGCGAGTGAAATATTTTTTTCAACACCATACCCATTTTCATGCATCACCCCCAAATTAAACTGTGCATTCGGATAATGTTGCAGCGCCGCTTGTTCATAATAGCTAAACGCTTTTTTGTAATCTTGTTTTACGGTTTTCCCAGAATAATAAGCATAACCTAATTCATTCAGAGCTTCTTTTTCTTGTCGCTTTGCCCGATCAATCAAACCTAAGCTGTCCATTAATTTCATAAAGACTTCCCAAATAAACAAAGATTATATAGAATCTAAAAAAAATATCATAAGGAGATGGTTATGAATAGTGGCGCTACTGTAACGACGGATCAACTTCCTTCCTCAACTGCTGTTATCCCAGGAACAACAACTGAAACAACCATTGACTCGAAAAGCGTGACACAAACCGACAGATGCTGTGGCATCGAATATGCCAAGAAAAGTTGTGACTGCAAAGATGGTTGTTGCTGTTTCAAGTGCTCTTTCGGCTTATGCGGGCAAGATTGTTGCACCTGTACTTGTTGCGAAGCGCTGGGTTGTATTGGAAATCTCTGGAAATGGCTTACTTCATGTTGTACTTCTGAAAATTGCAGCTCAATCGCGGATTGCTGCGATAATGTGGAAAGATGCCTGAATCGATAAAAAATGGCGGCAGACCAATTATCTCGGGTTCTGCTGCTTTTTTTTTGGAACATCCCATTTAAATAAAAATTATTGAATAAAATCAATAAACTAATCTTATTTTGTATCGGTGCTATAATATTAGTATCTAAAAAAATCTTAGGAGGCGGTTATGGCCTCATCAAAAAAAGTATTTACTTCATTAGGCGCAAAACTTCGTGATGCAGATAAAAATTTAGATAATTCTGATGATGAAGAAGAACTTCCTAGACAAACTGTCGAGGCCAAAAGTAAAAATATTGAGTTGGATCAAAATATTTTAGACAAAATTCAGTTTAGTGACGACAAGTTAGGTGCAGAAAAATTATGGGATGCTCTTCTAGAAATTGTAAGCAGGCATGCTGATAACGAATTTAAAGATAAAATCGCCTCAATTGAGCAAGATTTAGGAGAACACAAAGATCCCCGCCTTGCACTACATGATTTATATACCGAATTAAAAGTATTAACCCCCGAACCCAGTTGGGCAAAAGAATGTATCGAATATATTGAAAAAAAATTCAATCCATACCAAGCGCCGAGAGAAAGTTCCGATCACAAAGAATCTGTTGATGAGCAAAGGGAAGCTCGTGGTTCAACGCTGAAAAAAGCTGAAGCGAAAGAAGAAATACCAGGTATTTTTGATTTAGAAGAGCAAAAAGCGCAAGATGTATTTGTCGAATTCCAAATAGATTTGGCTAAAAAGCTAAGTGATGCCAAAGATTCCAATCTCGAATCCTACAAATTGCTAGGAGAAATTGCAAAAGACTTAAAAGAAAATGAAACTAAGGAAGGATATAGAAGGGGAAAATACACCATTAATACCCTGTTACAAAAAGTCAAAAATTACAGCGAGACTGGAATGATTGATTCAAGTTTTGCAGAGAATTTTACCCAAAAAGTTGCCGCTGCTTTAAGAGCAAATGATCCTTCTCGCGAAGCGACCCATTCTGTTACAGAAAAAGACTGGGATGAGGCACAAGTTGACGCACTAAGACAGCAAAGCGCAAGATACACACGCAAATCATGAATTAGAAATTAAACCGGAGGGGTCTATGGCTTCATCCGATAAAGATAAAAAAAAGGGAAACCAAAAAAGCAAGGATGAAGTGGTGCCCGGAATATTTGATCTATTCGAGGACACGGCAATTGAGTTATTTTGGCATCAACAAGAACGTCTATTGGAGGATTCGGATTTAGATGAAAAGGACAAAAATAAACTTTTGCGGCGGGCAAACGAAATCGAAAATTCTGAAGACAGCGCAGTCGAAAAGCTTAACTTGTTTTTGACTGAAATACAAAAAGTCGACGAAGTTCTGATTGTAGCTGCTGAAGCCGAGATAGAGCGTGCACTTGAAAGAGGACTCCCCGAATATATAAAAAAAGGAGAATCATCCACAGCGCAGATGATGGGCTCAATGCCATTAACGAATCAGCCACCACTACCCCCGTTGCCTGCAGGAAACCAACCAAGCTCTCCAGTCGAGCCAAAGGCACCTGTATCTTATCTTCCTAGAGAACTTGAAACTAAAGTTAGCAAAGATCATGTGCTCAACATGGCTTGGCTAAGTCACGAAATTTTCCTAATCGCGAATATGGAAGGGCTTAAAAAATCCGACAAGAAAGTAGATGCGATTGTTACAAAATTAAATACTAGTCTCGCTGAGGCCAAAGAGTTGAAATCAGCGGAAAAATTTCAAGCTTCTATTGCGGCCCTTGAACAATTTTCAAAAGATTTTGATTCCTTGCCCGAAAAAACTAAAAAGAAAGCGATAGCAATCAAAACTAAGGTCGATGAAACAGTACAAAAAGGGCGGGCAAGATCTGGAGTGGAAAATAAATCGGATCAGGGTGAAGAACCTGAAATTGTTAGATTCCATCGCCAGCGTTAATATTATATGGATATTGCATCCATGAAATTATATCATTTCATGGATTAATTTTTTTAAGGCCCGAAGAATGTTGTATCGAAAAATAAGTAAATGGCTTTTTCACCTCGACCCGGAAACCGCGCATTATCTCGCATTAAACTCCTTGAAAATAGCTCATCAGCTAGGTTTAACAGCATTATTCTGCAAAAAAATCCTCAAACCGTGCACGTTATTTGGATTGCAATTCCCTAATCCAATTGGGCTTGCCGCCGGATTAGATAAAAACGGCGATTACATTGATGCGCTTTCAGCGCTTGGATTTGGATTTATTGAAGTCGGCACCGTTACACCCAAACCGCAAGAAGGCAATCCAAAACCCCGTCTCTTTCGACTCATAGAGCAAGAAGCCTTAATTAATCGCATGGGTTTTAACAATAAAGGCCTGGATTATGTTGTCGAACGCTTACGCCAAAAAAAATCAACCGGCATCGTCGGTGTGAATATTGGAAAAAACCGTGATACTCCATTGGAAAATGCAGTCGATGATTATCTCATCGGTTTTAAAAAAGTCGCGCCTTATGCAAGTTATGTAACCATCAATATTTCTTCACCCAACACGATGGGTTTGCGCGATTTGCAGCATGGCGATTTTTTGCAGAATTTATTGCGAAAATTAAAAGAAGAACAGGCGAAACAAACCAAATACGTGCCGCTCATCGTTAAAATCGCACCGGATTTGGAAGATGCCGAAATTAAAAAGATGGCCGAGATTTTTTTGCAAGAAAAAATTGACGGCGTGATTGCAACGAATACGACGATCAAGCGCGATGGAGTTGAACAGTCTCCTTACGCAAATGAAACCGGCGGCTTGAGCGGAAAGCCCTTGCGATTTTTGACAACTGAAACCGTAAAAAAATTTCATGCGATTTTGCAAGATAACATTCCCATCATTGCCTGCGGTGGGATTTCAGAGTCAGACGATATTCAACGAAATAAAGCGGTAGGCGCAGTGTTATTTCAAATTTACACCGGCTTGATTTATCAAGGCCCGGGAAAAGTAGCCGCCATCCTGAGCGCAGCGAAGAATCTCTAAACCCCGTCATTGCGAGACCGTGCTTTTTACGGTCGAAGCAATCTCTTGAGATTGCTTCGGAACGCTTCGCGTTCCTCGCAATGACGGGTTGGCAAGAATCTTCACTTCGTTCAGTGTGACAGCGAAGTATTTGTTTAAGCTTACCTTAAGTTTCCATTAATTTTCCCTTAATCAAAGTACGTTATCCTTTCTGAAAATAACGAGGAACAAACTATGATGACTAATAGCAGAATTAAAGAAAAATTGATGGCAAAAAAGCAAAGCTCTAGTTGTGATTCGGCAGGGGTTCATCTTCTATTTTGCTGCGATTGTTTAGTATGTTGTATTTGTCATAGCTTCGGGTCCATATACAATAAAATTGCAAAAGAACCACAAGACACATTTGATTGTGGAGCACTCTGGCAACAATATCATCACAATAAGGAAATTGCGAATCTCCCGAGTGGACCTAGGTATCAATCTTTTGATGATGAAAGTGATAATGACGAAGCGGACGATAGCTCGAAACATTCCAACCCGTTAAGTCGTTCTTCGAGTAGAACGATTTCACAGTCGGAAAAAGTCGAGGCAGAAATCTCGCACAATCCATTGTGGAATACGTTTTCTTGAAAAAAGAGATTATTCCACTGTCACTGATTTCGCCAAATTCCTAGGCTGATCGACATCCGTGCCTTTTAATACAGCAACATGATAGGCCAATAATTGCAGCGGAACCGTATAAACAATCGGCGCCAGAATCGGATCCACGGATGGCATTTCAATCACATGAATGCCTTCTTGATTTTCATTGACCACACTCTTATTGTCAGTGAAAACATAAAGCACCCCGCCGCGCGCCCGCACTTCATGTAAATTCGATTTTAATTTTTCTAATAAATCATTATTCGGGGCAATCGCAATGACTGGCATGTTTTTATCGACTAATGCCAAGGGCCCATGTTTTAATTCGCCAGCGGGATAACCTTCGGCGTGAATGTAAGAAATTTCTTTTAATTTTAATGCGCCTTCCAATGCAATCGGATAAAGTTCGCCGCGTCCTAAAAACAACGCGTGATTTTTATCGATAAAATGGCTCGCAAATTCTGCAATTAAATTATTTAATTTTAAAGTATTTTCGATCGTTTTTGGCAATTGCAATAATTGTTTGACGAGATGTTGTTCTGTTGCCGGCGAAAGTTGATGCTGACGTCCTAATGCAATCGTAAACATCAATAATGCAGTTAATTGCGTGGTAAATGCTTTGGTCGATGCAACACCAATTTCAACACCCGCGCGCGTCATAAAATTTAAATCGGATTCGCGTACGAGCGAACTTTCAGGCACGTTGCAAATCGCGAGCGAACTTAAATAACCGATTTTTTTCGCAAGACGCAATGCGGCGAGTGTGTCAGCGGTTTCACCCGATTGGGAAATTGTCACGAATAAACTATTTGCTGGCACCACATTTTTTCTGTAGCGAAATTCACTAGCGACTTCAACAGAACACGGGACACCTGCTAATTCTTCAATCCAATAACGCGCAACCATCGCCGCGTGATAACTGGTGCCGCACGCGACTAATTGCACATGGCGCACTTCTTGAAATAATTTTTTCGCATGCAAACCAAACGCAGTGTCTAGTACGCAATTATTACCTAATCGGCCTTCGAGATTTGAAGTGAGTGCGCGCGATTGTTCGAAAATTTCTTTGCTCATGTAATGACGATGCTCGCCGCGATCGCCCGCATCATAATTTATTTCGGGCGTTTGTAATTTGCGATCCACTTTTTTGCCATCTTTGGAATAAATATCAATGGTTTTTTTCGTGACATTGGCAATGTCACCGTCTTCTAGATAATAAAATTGTTTAGCGACGTGCGATAAGGCGAATGTATCTGAACCAAAAAAGTTTTCGCCTTCACCTTCGCCTTGGCCGACAATCAAGGGACAACCATGGCGCACCGCAATTAATTGATCGGGGAATTTTGTGGCCGCAATACCTAACGCATAATTGCCTTCGAGTTGTTGTACCGTTGCAAAAGTCGCTTTTAATAAATCATTCGTTTTTTGAAAATGATAATGCAAAAGATGCACGATGGTTTCAGAATCGGTTTGTGAAGAAAATTTATAGCCTTGTTCACGCAAAAAATGTCTTAGCGCATCATGATTTTCAATAATGCCGTTATGGACTAACGCAAATTCATCATGTGAAATCAGCGGATGGGCATTATATTCAGATGGCTCACCGTGTGTTGCCCAGCGAGTATGGGCAATGCCGGAATTGCCGGTGAGGGGCGATTGGTTTAATAAAGTTTCGAGTTCGCGCACTTTTCCTTGAGTGCGTAAGCGCTCAATTTTGTTGTCACCATTGATGACCGCAATGCCCGCGGAATCATAACCGCGATATTCCAGACGTTTTAAACCTTCTAATAAAACTTTTTCAATGCTTCGTTCTGCGACAGCGCCGACGATTCCACACATGTTAGGATTCCTTTTTTTCACTTTTTTTGCTGGGTTTTTTCCAATTAGGGATACTGCGTTGCTCGCGTGCGCGGCAAACGGTCAGTTGATGAGCCGGTGCATCGCGAGTGATGGTTGAGCTGGTCGCGATATAGGCGCCTTCGCCCACTTTGATCGGGGCCACCAGGGCCGTATTAGTGCCAATAAAGGCATCATCGCCGATAATGGTTTTGTGTTTGTTAACGCCATCATAATTACAAGTGATGGTGCCTGCGCCAATGTTGACGCGCTTACCCACATCACTATCACCAATATAACTTAAATGATTCACTTTGCTGGCTTCGCCAATCACGCTATTTTTAATTTCGACAAAATTACCAATATGGGATTTTGACGCTAAAATCGTGCCGGGACGAAGGCGGGCAAAGGGTCCGATGATGCAGTCTGCTGCAATTTCCGCGCCATCGATAACACTGTTTGCGCGAATTTCGACGCCGTCACCGATTACTGTATTGCGAATCACGGTGTTTGGTCCGATCGTGCAATTATTTCCAATGACGACGCGTCCTTCAAAAATGACATTGATGTCGATCGTGACATCTTTGCCTGCAATTAATTCCCCGCGCACATCAAAACGATTCGGATCCAGAATAGTCACGCCCTGCTTCATTAATTTTTCAGCTTGCTGGATTTGATAAGCGCGTTCCAGCATCGCAAGCTGCGCGCGATCGTTTACGCCCGCTAATTCATTTTCTGAATGGTGTTGAAAGCCATGAATGGAAATATTATCTTTCACTGCCATGTTGATCACATCCGTTAAATAATATTCTTGTTGCGCATTATTATTTTGCAGGCGGCTCAAGTTTTTTTGCAAGAAATTTTCGGGGAAGAAATAAATACCCGAATTGATTTCGGTTAACTGTTTTTGTGCGTCGGATAAATCTTTTTCTTCGATGATGTTAATAATATTCTGTTTGGCATCGCGAATGATTCGGCCAAAGCCAGTTGGGTTCGCTAAATTCACCGTAATAAGTCCCAGGGCGTTTTTCGGTGTTTTCGCAATAAAATCTTTTAGGGTGGCAATTTGAGTTAATGGTACGTCACCATAAAGTACCAGTACGGGATTTTCATTAGGAATATGGGGCAGCGCTTGTTGCAAGGCGTGGCCAGTGCCGAGTTGTTCTTTTTGTTCTACCCAGGTGACGTTCAGGTCTGCTAACGCATGACGCAAGGTTTCGCCCTGGTGGCCATAGATCACAATAGGCGGTTCAGAGGCGATGCCACGGGCGGTGTTGACCACATGCTCAAGGAGTGGTTTTCCTCCTAAGCGGTGTAACACTTTGGGCAATGCGGACTGCATGCGCTTGCCTTGGCCTGCTGCTAGGATGACTATACTTAACGCCATGGGGTTCCTCTGTTCAAACGCGAATTATATGACAATATGGGGGGAATAGTGAAATGGAATTGTGGGGGGTGGCTCGAGTTACCGCTTAAGCTGAACTTGGGCTTCACCTACGCTCCGGAGCATACGTCCATGTATTTTCGTGTTTCATCCATGAAACACATGTCGCTGCGGTGAAGCCCAAGTTCAGCTTAAGCGGTAACTCTCGATGTGAGTTGGTGGAGAATTGTTTGGATGGCTGGGTCTTCTATGATTTCGGAGTCTATGCTTAAAAAGACGGTTTCTTCGGGTTTGTCGGAAATGGCGCTAATCATAAATGACAGCTCATTTAAGGGCTTGATTTGGCCGTGTTCGTTTAGGACTAGAATGGGATCTTCTTGGATTTTGTAGGATTGATGGGGGGTTTGGATTAATACGATTTGCCAATCTTGATAGTGAGGGTGCTGGTTTTTAAATTCAGCCAGTAATTCGGTGGCAACATTCACATTTGCGGGATCCAGGCGAATGTTCTGGGCTAATTTTCGATGATGTATGCGTTTGGCAATTTGGGCGGCGGCGTGTGGATCGTTTAATTCAGCCAGTTCTTTTATCAGAATAAATACATCGTAATCGCAGAGTTGTTTGTAGATAGCGTAATTGTCTGACAAAAATTGCTGGCGATGCGGTTCGATATTTTTTTCCTGGATGGCAATTTGATTAAATTGATTGGCTGCTAACAAAAATTGTCCGAGCCGTGTGGATTTTATCCGGGAAAAAGCGGGATATTCTGCTAAATCCCGTGATAGGGTTTGCAATAATTTCACCAGTAACGATTCGAGCGCGAGTTTCTTTTGATAATGATAAATATTCCGCATCATTAATCGTCGGGCCATTAAATAATGTTCGACCACCCCGACGCCTTTGTGAGTCACGCCTAAACGCTCCCCTTGATTGGATTGGACGATGGCCATGCAATGCAACAGCCAGCGAAAATCAAATTGACCATAGGTCACGCCGCAAAAGTGACTGTCACGCAATAAATAATCTAATCGATCCGCATCCATTTGGGATGACACAATATCGGCTAATAATTTTTTGGGTGAACGGTGCATGATCATGTCTTCGATGAGCTGAAATTTTTCTTCGGACAGATTATGGCGCGCATTCAAGCGATTATATTTTGCAAAAAATTCGGCATTACGAAATTCCGCAAGGAAAAAAGGCGTCCAGGCTTCATGACGGATTAGTTTCTGATAAAAAATATCTTCGAATGCATGGGAAAAAGGCCCGTGCCCTATGTCATGTAAAAGACAGGCAATCATCACGAGTTGGCGTTCTTCTTCGGCGAGACCGATTTTGTGCGCGATCTGGCTTGCGATATAACAGCAGCCTAAACAATGATTAAAACGGGTATGGACCGCGCCTGGGAAAATAAAATCACCCATGCCTAATTGTTTAATATGACGTAAACGCTGAAAAATGGGGCTATCAATAAAAGGTTTGACCCAATTGTCCTCGGCGGTCGTAAATTGCATAGTGCCGTGCACGGGGTCTTTGATGACGTGGAAAATATTTTCATTGATCATGAGAGCGGCCATTGGTTTTGATTTAAGGCGCGATTTTATCAGTTTTTGTGCTTTAGCTCTATAGTTTCCAGTTTGGTATAGCGGGAGCCTTTTTCGCCGGGTTCGCTCTTATATAAAATAATCTGTTGCACCCGAACTTTTTCTAAGCCAGAAAATGTTATTTCATCCAATTCAAATAATTTTTTGGCAGGGGGCAATCGAGCGAGTGTCAAATGTCCGCGAAACGGCCTTTTTTCGATTTCATAACCGGTTTTAACCACTCCGGAACCAATTTGGCTCGAAAGCATCGCAAGAACCGGATTCGGATTAAGCTTGATTGAAATCACATGCGGTCGATAGGGAGTGGGAAATAATTCAATTTTTTCCAGTTGCAATTCAAACGATTCAAAACCTTGAATTTCAGCGCGTACGTTTTGGATTAATTGCGGGATATCCGTTTCGTTTACATTCGCCTGAAATTGCAGGGTAACATGCATGTTTTCCGGTTTGGTCCAGCGGATGGCGTGATGTTTATGTTTTTTTTGTAACTCTGCGCTGATCTCACCTATTTCTGTTTTAGTTTTTTCTGGTAAATCAACGGCGAAAAAAATCCGCATGGTGGCTTTCCTTTTTCTTCCAATACTTAATTTTAACATAGGGAAACTCCTTACTAGCACTTCTTCCGCTAATTGATTAATATGTAAAGCAATTGGCAAATGAAGGACATCCTCATGGTAAAAAAACGCGGTTTGGGTAAATCATTAGATGCCCTTTTAGTCGGTTCATTAGGAACAGCAGAGGATTCTCACAAAACCACCGATAAATTGACCCAATTACCTGTCGATTTAATTCAAAGAGGCAAATATCAGCCGAGACGTGAAATGGACCCAGAGGCATTGGAGGATTTGGCTAATTCAATCCGTGCGCAAGGGGTCATTCAGCCGATTGTGGTCAGACACATGTTAGGCGGCCGCTATGAAATTGTTGCGGGCGAACGACGTTGGCGCGCTTCTCAGTTAGCCGGATTGAAAGAAATCCCTGCAATTGTTAAGGATATTCCCGACGAAGCGGCTATCGCGATTGCATTGATTGAAAATATTCAACGTGAAAACTTAAATCCGGTCGAAGAAGCGGTTGCTTTACAACGCCTGCTCGAAGAATTCTCCATGACCCACAGCCAAGTTGCCGAAGCTGTTGGCAAATCCCGAACGAGTGTGACGAATTTATTACGCTTGTTAACTTTAAGCGAAGAAGTGAGAAACATGCTAGAACACGGCGACATCGAAATGGGCCACGCGCGCGCATTATTGACTTTGCCGGAACCGTCACAAATTGAAGCGGCGCAGCAAATTGTAAACAAAAGCCTTTCAGTCCGCGAAACCGAAGAATTAGTCCGCCGCATGCAGTTACCGAATCTACCTGAAATGCCGAAATCGATAGACCCTGATATTCGCCGTTTGCAGGAAGACTTATCCGAACGCTTACGATTAACCGTTGCGATTCAACATAACACCAAAGGCCGCGGCAAAGTGGTGATCCGTTATAGCGATTTGACGGAGCTCGATGCCATTCTCGAATATTTTCAGTGATAAATAACGCTTGCTTTTTCCTGCTCAAACAGTGATCATAAGCACCTAATTAACTGTCATCCCCTTCTTTTTCTTTATAATCAATTAGTTGGCGATGATCCACTGCCAGCTTATCCAGTCTTTTCTTCGTAGGATGCGAATCATGACTTGTTTGGCTCGCCTTTTTATAAAGAGGAAGATATGACATTTTCAGAATTAAATCTCGCACCCGGGATTGCTAAAGCGATTCAAGCGTGTGGATATACGATTCCAACCCCCGTTCAAGCGCGCTCTATTCCAGAAATTTTAAATGGCAAAGATATGGTAGCCTCCGCGCAAACCGGATCTGGCAAAACAGCCGCGTTTGTATTGCCCGCACTGCATCGTTTGAGCGAACCGGCACCTTTTCGCAAACCCCGCGTTTTAATTTTAACACCCACTCGCGAACTTGCGAGTCAAATTAAAGATGCCGCTGCAAAATACGGTAAATTTATTAAATTTTTTATGGCGAATTTGGTTGGCGGTATGTCTTATCGTCAGCAATTGCGCGATTTATCCCGTCCGGTTGATTTGATTGTTGCAACGCCTGGCCGTTTATTGGATCACATGGAAAATCGTCGTTTGGATTTATCAGGCATCGAAATGTTAGTGCTGGATGAAGCCGATCGCATGTTGGATATGGGTTTTATTGATGATGTGCAAACGATTGCGAAAGCGACTCCCAATACGAGACAAACTTTATTATTCAGCGCAACCGTTGATAATAAGTTAGATCGCGTTATCAAAACCATTTTAAAAAATCCGGTACGCATCAATCTTTCGCCAGAAAAATTAGCGCCCTCGCAAATCAAACAATCTGTTTATTTAGCGGATAATCCCCAGCATCGTTCGCGTTTGTTGCAACATTTGCTCGATAACGAAAATATTTTTAAAGCGATTATTTTTTCAGCGACAAAAATTGGCGCGGATAAATTAGCGTCTGAATTATCGAATCAAGGTTATGCCGCCGCAGCATTGCACGGCGATTTAAAACAAAGTCAGCGTAATCGCACAGTGGAAAATTTACGTCGCGGCAAAATTCAGTTTTTAGTTGCAACCGATGTCGCAGCGCGCGGAATTGATATTGCTGATATGACGCACGTGATCAATTATGATATGCCGCGTTTTTGCGAAGATTACGTGCATCGAATTGGTCGCACCGGTCGCGCGGGAAAATCCGGTATCGCGATTTCTTTTGCCATGCCAAGTGATGCGCGACACATTCAACGCATCGAACGATATGTTGGCCATCGATTGGAATTGGCAACGATTGTAGGATTAGAGCCAAAGCAAAAAGGGCGACAAGCAGGTTCTTCTTCTCACAATGAAAAATCACATAATAAGCCTAAGAAAAAATGGGGCTTCAAAGATAACAATGAATCACGCGGTGGAAGATCTGATCGACCCAAGAAAAGTTGGGGCGCTAAAGATGATCGTGATGGTCGACCAGGAAAACCAAAAAAGAAATGGGAATCTAAAGACAATAACGAATTTCGCGGCGGAAGATCCGAAAAACCTAAAAAATCTTGGGGATCAAAAGAAAATCACGAAGGTCGATCCGAAAAACCGAAAAAGAAATGGGAATCAAGAGATAACAACGAATTTCGTGGCGGCAGATCCGAAAAACCTAAAAAATCTTGGGGGTCAAAAGAAAATCACGAAGGCCGATCCGAAAAACCAAAAAAGAAATGGGAATCTCGAGACAATGAATTCCGCGGTGGTCGATCTGACAAGCCAAAGAAAAATTGGACTTCAGAAGCACCTAAGAAAAAATGGGCTTCAAAAGACAATCAAAATCGCGACGCAAAATCTGGATCGCCAGCCAAAAAACGATTTTTTAAAGCGAATAAAAAATCAACCCATCGCTAACTCTTTAGACCGTCATCCGCGGACAAGCCGCGGGATGACGGTTTTTTTCACACGCAATGACGGAACTTTTTTATCCTACTCTGCAAAGAAAATACTCAACATTTTTTAATTTAAGATTTCGTTAAGCTTTCATGCTTTACACTTTTTTCTTCTAAAAATAGTTGACGAGGTGAGGTATGGCTTTTGGACGTCTGGGTTTAGTTCAACAATCGATTACAGAAACAGAAAATAAAATCCGTGCATATAAAGTTTTATTGGAAGATGAAACGGTAAAACAAGATGCGGCTCGCAGTTCAAATATTCTTATCAAGTTGCAACTTGAAAGAACTCAATTACAGAAATTCCAAGAAAAACTGGGTGCTCTAACGACTCAACTCGAACCGGTTGCTAAAGTAAAAAAACTTGTTGCCGAAAAAGAATTACATGAAAAATGGAAAGAGAACGCGCAAGGCGATAAAAAAATTGAAGCTTATTGTGATGCGGGAATTGCTGAACGACAAATGCAATTGCCAGCAGCTATTGAAGCTGCAAAACCGGTATTGGTAAAATTATCAGAATTACAGTCTGATGGTGGTTCTGAGATGGGTTCACAGCCAGGGCCTGAGGCTAAACAAGGTAGCAATCCAGGCTCAGATAGTGGGGCCGAGTACGATAGAATGAGGGAGAAAGAGAAAAAAGCTTACGCTATACGACTAGAAAGAGAGTGCGCAGCAAGATTGATTGATACGTTAGGGATGAGATCCGATCAATCTGGGAATAGTTCAAAAACCGACCCTGTCTCTGATGCAGTAGCTGCACCTGCTGGTTCTGGTTTAAGTCTAAGCAAAACTCAAGCCGGATCTGCCTGATATTAGATCAAACCATTCGGAAATATCCCTGAAGCCCCAGGGATATTCTCTGACGATTTCAGTTTGATTTGACTGAATAAATAACATTGCAGCCACAGCAAAAAGCCTTTATACTCCGCCGAACTCTCCGGTGCTCGGAGTAAAAAAACCGTGACGACAATAAGATCGGTAAAAACCCAAACTTATCAAATTGTATTTTGGCAGCTGATGCTGATTATGGGGCTGGCGGTGGTGATATTTTTATTGCGTGGATTGCAAAGTGGACTTTCCGCTTTATTAGGCGGGCTCGCTTATTGGCTGGCGACGCTGTTTTTCGTCTGGCGCGTTTTTAGACGCGCGAGTGTAAAAAATGGCCGACAATTCATTGTTTCTTTTCTTGCCGGTGAAGTCGGCAAATTGGTTTTGAGTGGCATATTCTTTGTTTTAATCGTTAAATATTTACCGGTAAGTCCTGTTTCAGAAATGATCGGTTTTGTCGGCGCCATTATTGCTTTCTGGATTGCGTCCGTGATTTTCTTCATTCGCCATCCGGGGGTGACGCTATGACAGCTGAAAATCTCACAACCGGCCAATATATCCAGCATCACCTGGAAAATTTAACATTTAATCTCCATACCATGTCGTTGGGTCGAGATGGTTTTTGGACGCTGAATCTAGATACTTTATTTGTTGGTCTCGTGACCGCATTGCTTTTAGGCTTCATGATGCGATGGGTTGCAAGTCGCATGACATCCGGCACACCAGGCCGATTACAGAATTTTATCGAAATGATTATTGAATTCGTCGACCGCTCAGTCCGCGAAACGTATCATGGGAAAAGTCCGCTGATTGCGCCTTTAGCGCTCACGATTTTTGTCTGGATTTTCACCATGAATCTCATGGATTTATTGCCGGTTGATTTATTACCACGGATATTGGGTGCTTTAGGTTTAGGACATTTCAGGAGTGTTCCAACATCCGATCCGAATGCCACCTTTGCGATGTCTTTAACCGTTTTTGCATTAATTGTTTTTTACAATGTTACGGTCAAAGGCTTGAAGTTAGGCAAAGAGATTTTAACCCAGCCTTTCGGTGCTTGGTTATTTCCGATCAATATCCTATTTAGATGTATCGAAGAATTCGTGAAACCGTTATCGTTGTCGTTGCGACTTTTTGGCAATATGTTTGCCGGCGAACTGATCTTTATTTTGATCGCCGTCATGCCATGGTGGGCGCAATGGTTGCCAGGCGGAATGTGGGCGATTTTCCATATTCTGATTATTACCATACAGGCATTTATTTTTATGATGCTGACTATTGTTTATTTAAGTATGGCACACGATACACATTAATATTAATTTAAAAAAGTTAGGAGGTCAGATGGATATCGCAAGTACGATTGGACAAGTGCAAGGGTTTACCGCCGTTGCAGCCGGTTTATTAATTGGGCTCGCAGCACTCGGTACCGCAATTGGTTTCGGTGTGTTGGGCGGCAAGTTTTTGGAAGGTGTTGCTCGTCAACCAGAATTAACCGCGATGTTGATGATGCGCATGTTCTTGGTTGCTGCATTAGTCGACGCGTTCGCAGCAATCTCGATCGCTATGGGTTTGTATTTCATTTTTGCAAGCAACCCATTTTTAGGCGCGGTCATGAACGCAGTCAAACCAGTAGCAAGTTGATTTGAGGCTTAGATCATGATGGATATTAATGCAACTTTAATTGGCCAGCTTCTCACTTTTTTGGTGCTTGTCTGGTTTGCGATGAAATATGTATGGCCGCCGATTACCAAGGCCATGCAAGATCGTGAAAAAAAGATTGCATCGGGACTCGAAGCCGCCGAACGCGCAAAACGTGAACTGGAACAAGCGGAACACAAAGCGCTCAATATTATTCGGGATGCAAAAGTGGAAGCGACCCAACTGATTGATCAGGCGCATGCCCGTTCATTGCGCGTGATTGATGAAGCCAAAGAGTCTGCTCGCCTCGAAAGTAAACGCATTCTGGATCACGCGAAAGACGAAATCGCGCGCGAAGTCACGCATGCCAAAGAAGCATTACGTAAACAACTGGCGACCCTTGCTGTTTTAGGCGCTGAAAAAATTATTCAGCGAAATCTAGATGCATCAGCACAAGCAGCCCTTTTAGATGAGTTTGCAGCCGAAATATGATGACAGAACAATTGTCGACCATTGCAAGACCCTATGCGCTAGCCGCGTTTGAATATGCGCTGGATAAAAACGATTTAGCCGGTTGGGAAGGCATGCTTTCTGATGCGGCTTTAGTTGTAAAAAATAAAACAATGAAGGGGTTGTTGCAGAATCCGGATGTGACATCCGGACAGATTGCCGATATTTTTCTGATTATTTTGGCAAAAGAGCTGGACACAGAAAAAAAGAATTTTATTAATTTATTAGCTGAATATGAGCGATTTCCGGTATTGCCAGAAATTGCTAAACTTTTTACAGAATTAAGATTGCAATATGAAAAAACCATCCCTGTGAAAATCGTTTCAGCGACCCCGCTTGATGATGCGTATCAACAAAAATTCATTGATGCGTTGACGCGGCGATTAAAACGTAAAGTAACACTGGAATGTGAAGTGAATAATTCTTTATTGGGCGGTGCAATGATTTATGCAGGTGATAAAGTCATTGATGGTTCCATTAAAGGTAAATTAAATCGATTGATTGAGTCTATCTAAAGGTATCGTTATGCAGCATACGCAATTAAGTCCATCCGAAATTAGCGAAATCATCAAACAGCGTATTGAAAAATTCAATATCAAGCCAGAAATTCGTACCGAAGGCACGATCGTCAGCTTAAAAGACGGTATCGTCCGCGCGCATGGTCTGGATGATGTGATGCAAGGTGAAATGGTGGAATTTGCCGATCACACTTATGGTATGGCGCTCAATTTGGAACGCGATTCTGTCGGTGCTGTTGTATTAGGCCGAACCGATAATTTGGCCGAAGGTCAAATCGTCAAATGCACAGGCCGCATTCTTGAGGTGCCTGTTGGCGAAGCCTTGCTCGGCCGCGTAGTCGATGCATTAGGCAACCCCATTGATGGCAAAGGCCCGATCGCAACAACGATGACTTCACCGATTGAAAAAGTCGCACCGGGTGTAATTTATCGTCAACCCGTTTCGCAACCGATGCAAACCGGATTAAAAGCAATCGACTCGATGGTCCCAATCGGACGCGGTCAGCGCGAATTAATTATTGGCGATCGCCAAACGGGTAAAACCGCGGTTGCAATCGACGCTATCATTAATCAACGCGGTACTGGCGTAAAATGTATTTATGTTGCGATCGGCCAAAAAGCCTCATCGATTGCAGCGGTTGTGCGTAAACTCGAAGAACACAATGCGATGGCGCACACGATTATTGTTGCAGCGCCAGCATCCGATGCTGCTGCATTGCAATACATTGCACCTTATTCTGGTTGCACCATGGGTGAATATTTCCGCGACAAAGGCGAAGATGCACTGATTATTTATGATGACTTAACAAAACAAGCTTGGGCTTATCGTCAAGTGTCATTATTGTTACGCCGCCCACCGGGTCGCGAAGCGTATCCTGGCGATATTTTCTATTTACATTCACGCTTGTTAGAGCGCGCAGCACGTGTGAATGAACTGTGGGTAGAAAAAATGACAGACGGCAAAGTCAAAGGCAAAACCGGTTCATTGACAGCGCTTCCTGTGATTGAAACACAAGCGGGCGACGTATCCGCGTTCGTTTCTACCAACGTGATCTCGATCACTGACGGACAAATCTTTTTTGAAACCGATTTATTTAATGCGGGCATTCGTCCTGCTATTAATGCCGGTCTTTCCGTGTCACGTGTCGGGGGTGCGGCTCAAACCAAACTTATTAAAAAACTGGCTGGGACCCTTCGTATTTCACAAGCACAATATCGTGAATTGGCAGCGTTCTCACAATTTTTATCGGATTTAGATGAAGCGACCCGCAAACAATTAGAACGTGGTCAGCGCGTGACGGAAGTCATGAAACAAAAACAATACGAACCGCAGTCCGTTGGCGAAATGGGAACGATACTCTTCGCCGTCGACAAAGGTTATTTGGATGATGTGGCTCTTAACAAAATTGCTGAATTCGAACAGGGCTTATTAAGTTTCTTGCGTTCGAACCACGCCAAGTTTTTAGAAAAACTAAATGGCGGCGATTTTAATGATGAAATTTCTGAAATGCTAAAAAATATTATTTCATCCTTTAAAAAAACTTTTATTGGATAATCACCCATGGCCGTTGCTAAAGAGATACGCACTAAAATTCGCAGCATCAAAAACACGCAAAAAATAACGCGTGCCATGGAAATGGTTGCGGCCAGTAAAATGCGTAAAGTTCAGGATCGCATGCGTCGCGCACAACCGTATGCGAAAAAAATGCTGCAAGTGATTGGCCATCTTGCACACGGTCATCCGGAATATCGTCATCCGTTTTTAGATCAGCGCGAAATAAAATCCATCGGCGTCATTATCGTGACTACCGACCGTGGATTATGCGGTGGTTTGAATACCAATTTATTGCGTGCAACCTTGCGCCGCATGAAAGAATGGAGCGATCAAAACATTACTGTGCAACTTTGTTTGATCGGCAAAAAAGGCGAAGCTTTTTTTAAGCGAATTGGTGGCAGCGTCGTCGCTCAGGTAGATCATTTAGGCGATGCGCCGGCTGTCACGGATTTTGTGGGTGTTGTGAAAGTGATGCTGGATCAATATCTGGAAGGCAAAGTGGATGCATTGTATTTATGTTCTAACGAATTCATCAATACCATGCGTCAGGAACCGCACTTACAACAAATTTTGCCATTGGTGCCTTCTGAAAATCCAAAATTAAAACATTATTGGGATTATATTTACGAACCCGATAACGCCAAAGAATTATTAGACAAATTGCTGACGCGTTACATTGAATCACAAGTTTATCGCGGCGTAATTGAAAATATCGCCTGCGAACAAGCAGCGCGCATGATTGCAATGAAGAATGCAACGGATAATGCAGCAGAATTAATTAATGAATTAGAGCTCGCCTACCACAAAGCCCGTCAAGCCGCGATTACCCGCGAATTGACCGAAATTGTGGCGGGCGCGGCGGTAGTATAACCCGAGACAAAGAGGTAAAAAAAATGAGCGTAAACACTGTCGCGACACGAGTCGGAAAAATCGCAGAAATCATCGGCGCGGTCGTCGACGTCGAGTTTCCCCGCGATGCGGTTCCGAAAATTTATGATGCACTCAAAGTCGAAGATAAAAATATTGTGCTGGAAGTCCAGCAACAACTAGGCGATGGCGTGGTGCGAACCATTGCACTTGGTTCCACCGAAGGATTACGTCGCGGCTTGAATGTCATGAACACCGGTAAGCCAATCATGGTTCCTGTCGGCAAAGATACGCTAGGCCGGATTATGGATGTGTTAGGCAATCCGATTGATGAAGCAGGCCCGATCAAAACGCAGGAATTATTACCCATTCATAGACCCGCGCCGAGTTTTGCTGAACAAGCAGCAACACAAGAATTACTCGAAACCGGTATTAAAGTCATCGATCTGATCTGTCCTTTCGCAAAAGGCGGCAAAGTCGGTCTCTTCGGTGGTGCGGGCGTTGGTAAGACCGTTAACATGATGGAATTAATTCGTAATATCGCAATTGAACACAGCGGTTATTCCGTGTTCGCAGGGGTTGGTGAAAGAACTCGCGAAGGAAACGATTTTTATTTAGAAATGAAAGAATCAAAAGTGTTAGACAAAGTATCCTTAGTGTACGGACAAATGAACGAACCACCGGGCAACCGTTTACGCGTGGCTTTGACCGGCTTAACGATTGCAGAAGCGTTCCGTGACGAAGGCCGCGATGTCTTATTATTTATTGATAATATTTATCGTTATACGCTCGCAGGCGTTGAAGTGTCCGCGTTGTTAGGTCGTATTCCTTCTGCTGTGGGTTATCAACCGACTCTTGCGGAAGAAATGGGCGCGTTACAAGAACGTATTACTTCAACCAAAAAAGGTTCGATCACTTCCGTCCAAGCCGTGTACGTTCCAGCAGACGATTTAACCGATCCATCACCTGCAACCACTTTCGCGCATTTGGATGCAACCGTCGTGTTGTCACGTCAAATTGCAGAATTAGGTATTTATCCTGCCATTGATCCGCTGGATTCCACCAGTCGACAATTAGATCCATTGATCGTGGGTCAGGAACATTATGATGTCGCCCGTTCCGTTCAGAAAACATTGCAGCGTTACAAAGAATTAAAAGACATCATCGCCATCTTAGGTATGGATGAATTATCCGAAGATGACAAATTGACAGTCACTCGCGCACGAAAAATTCAGAAATTTTTATCACAACCATTTTTCGTTGCGGAAGTCTTTACGGGTACGCCAGGACGCTATGTCCCAATCAAAGATACCATTCGTGGTTTCAAGGGCATTGTCTCGGGCGAATATGATCACTTGCCAGAACAAGCGTTCTACATGGTAGGCTCGATTGACGAAGCTGTAGAGAAAGCAAAAACATTATAAAGTGATGCGAATATGGCAGAAGTTACATTACGTATAGAAATCGTCAGCGCAGAACGCGAAATTTTTTCCGGTCAAGCTGAAATGGTTTTTGTGACCGGCATTTTGGGCGATTTAGGCATTGCGCCCGGTCATGCGCCGCTCATTACGGCTTTAAAACCCGGCAATGTGCGTGTCCAGCTTCCCGATCAAAAAGAAGAAATTTTTTATGTCTCGGGCGGCATGCTGGAAGTGCAACCGTATATTGTGACGGTTTTGGCCGATACGGCCGAACGCGCTGCCGATATTGATGAAGCGGCAGCGATCGAAGCCAAAGAGCGCGCTGAAAAAATGCTGGCGGAAAAGGTTTCGACAGTTGATTTTGCTAAAGCTTCAGTGGAGTTGGCAGAGGCCGTGGCTCAGATTCAAGCTGCGCAGAAACTAAAGAAAAGATTAAAATAAAGCCTTATCCCGATGGAGCTTTCGCGGCATGATAGGCATATTGAGGAGTAAACTATGCAAGTCTTGGACGGCATACAGAAAGGGAACAAGATGAATCATAAAAACCATCATCACACCGGCTTAGATAAATTATTTCGTTATGCTGAAGTGCTAAGATTCGGTGATTTCCACGTTAAATTCGATCATAAAACGGGTCTCCGCGCGATTATTGCGGTCCATAATTTAAAATTAGGTCCCGCGATCGGCGGATGTCGTCTGATTCATTATCATTCCACAGACAAAGCGGTTGAAGACGCCCTGCGTCTTGCCTACATGATGAGTTTTAAATCCGCGATCAGTAATCTGCCACACGGTGGCGGCAAAGCGGTTTTAATGAAACCGAAAGAAATAAAAGATCGCCGCGCTTATTTTGAAGCGTTCGGTGATTTTGTGAATGAATTAGGTGGCCGTTATATTACTGCGATGGACAGCGGTACTTCTGAAAAAGATATGGATATTATCGCAACCCGCACACCCTTCGTGACTTGCACAAGTGCCTCAGGTGCGGGCGGTGATCCTTCTCCCCAAACAGCGTTAGGGGTTAGACGTGGAATTGAAGCATGCCTCCAATTTAAATTTAACAAAAATGATTTAAAAGACGTCCATGTTGCAATCCAAGGTGTGGGTCACGTGGGTTATTATCTCGCGCAAGAATTAGCCGCACGCGGTGCGCGTTTAACGGTTTGTGATGTCAACGAAATGAATTTGCAGCGCTGTGTGAAAGAATTTGGCGCTGCAGTTTGCCCTCCTGAAAATATTTATGATGTAGCCGCTGATGTTTTTGCGCCTTGTGCACTTGGTGCAGTTTTAAATTTACAAACCATCAAACGCTTGCGTGTTCCGATTGTCGCAGGTTCCGCTAATAATCAATTAGCACACCATCATCATGGCGCGCTAATGCATGAACGCGGTATTTTATACGCGCCGGATTTTGTGATTAACGCGGGCGGTATTATTTATGTTGCAGCCGTTTATGATCATGCTGATCAAAATCAAGCGTTCAAACAAGTCGAAGATATTTATTTCAATATCATGCAAATTTTCGAACGCTCCGCGCGAGAGAATTTGCCAACCAATGAAATCGCAGAAATGATGGCCATCGAACGATTGAGGTAAAGGTGCTAACTAAAAGCCTGCCGTTTTTGGTAGTTTTTATTTTTAGTTGGATCATTCAATCGACTATTTTGTTTAGCTGGGATGTGAGTTGGGGATTGCACGAAGCAGCTCGTCTTTTAGCGGGTGGCGCTTATGGTAAAGATTTTTTTGAACCTACCCCGCCGATGTTTTTATATGTTTATCTGCCTTCTGTTTTAATCACGAAATATTTTCATATTAGTAATGTGATCGCGATGCGCAGTTATTTGTTTGTGCTATCTGCGGTTTCGCTTTCCGCATGCCATTTTGTAGGCAAAAAAATTTTTTGGAAAGAAGATAAAGAGATTGCGCAATTATTTCTGTTAACGATTGCTACGATCTTTCTACTTTTGCCGTTGCCATTCGATTTTGGTCAGCGGGAACATTTGTTATTGATTTTGATCATGCCTTATCTTTTGTTGGTTGTTGCAAAATTAGAAGGATATGCGTGTAAAACAAGTCATGCTGTATTCATTGGAATAATGGCGGCCATTGGGTTTTCGATTAAACCCTTTTTTTTAATGACGTTCGTATTAATAGAATGTTATTTCATGCTGTCTCGAAAGCAAATATATGCATTTTTACGTGCTGAAACATTAGCTATTTTGACAGTGTTTATTGTTTATCTCGTCCTGATTGCCGCATTTTATCAAAATTATTTATTTCAAATTGTGCCATTGGTAACACGAATTTACTATCAGGGTTATGGTTTTTCGATGGTTGAGATTTTAAAACGTCCTGAGTTTATTTTTATTTCTCTGACAATGATTTTATCCATCGCGCAATTATTTAATCATTCATATAAAAAATTAAGTATTGTACTACTGCTTTCTATTGTTGGATTTATCATTAGTTATCTCGCGCAGCATACACTTTGGTATTATCATTTGCTGCCCGCCTATTCTATAGCCATTTTATTGAATGTGTTGCTGCTTTCCCAGTTCGGTTTGCAAAAAAATACCAAAAAAATTCAGTATTTTTGGATGACAGGCATTCTGATTGCAAGCGCAGCTTTTTTATATTGTTATGCGCGTGATAGTTGGACCCTGTTGGTTTTGGAGCCTAATTATTTTTTTAGTTACATGGCTGGGTTGCTTCTCATTTTGTTTTATCTTTTTCAGCAACAGAAAAATTATTTCAAAATTGGGGTTTCAGTCCTAATTACAATTGCCGTAAGTTATCGATTTAACACAGAGATGAGTCAGACATCGTGGTACCCGCATCAGTTTTTAGCGACTTTGGCGCTGATAACGCTGTTTTTTATTTTGCTGGTATCGAATCGGCGCGTTGGAAAATATCATGCAGCAATGACAATGATGATTGCGATGATGGTTTTTGCTTTTCCATTTTATTCAGCAAGTCATCGTTATTGGGCCGCGTTGGACTATAAGAACCGCGCGCTACCGCTCATCCAATTTATGAATCAAAACGCCGTCAATCAGCCCATTTATTTTCTTTCAACCGTCATGAATTATGAATACCCGATTGTAGAATATACACATGCGATCCCGGTTTCGAAATATCCTTTGGCGATGTGGCTGCCTGGCTATGTAAAAGCACCCGGCGAGAATCGACAATGGCAACAAGATCATAATTATTTTATCGATAGCATTGCCGAAGAATTAAATCAAAAAAAACCAAAATGGGTATTTGTCGATGCCAATAAAAATAAGGCCTATCTCAAGGGCATTGAGTTTGATTACATCAATAATTTTTCGCAAAATGAGAATTTTAGACTAGCCTGGAAAGCCTATCGTTATGCTACAACACTCCATTCGGAACCGGCTTATTGTTTTAATGTATACCAGCGAATTTGATTGAATCAAAAAAATAAACCCTGGGCTATTCAGCACTGACAGCTAATTTGTCTGCCTTCTGCATGCCGCGCGGCAATTTCAGTCCGCGCCGGCCGCGTTCGCCGATAAAATGTCCCCAGTCTGCCGGTTTTAATTGAATTTTTTTGCTGCCTGAAAAAACCAGTAATGATGCATTTTCAGGAAGGACTGCAATATCTGCGACAAATTCTTCGCGTGATTGTACGCGTGCGCCTGGAATATTAATGATTTTGTTGCCTTTGCCTTTAGCTAAATCCGGAATATCTTTCAGTGGCGTAATCAGTAAATGGCCCGTGTTCGTGACCGCTGCGACAAAATCCGTTTCTTTGTTTGTCACCAATCGTGGATGCAATGGTTTTGAACTATTTGGCAAGCTCAAGGTTGATTTGCCCGCACGGTTTTTCGCATAAAGATTTTCGAGTTTAGTTGTAAAGCCATAACCTGCGTCCGATGCGATTAAATAATTTTGTTCGGGTTCACCAATTAATGTTGCAAGAAATTCTGCATTTGCCGTTGGATTTAATCGACCCGTTAATGGTTCACCTTGTCCACGCGCAGAAGGTAGTGTGTGCGCGGGTAACGAATACGTTCTGCCCGTTGAATCTAAAAATACCGCGGGCTGATTGCTGCGGCCAAGCGCTGAAGACAAAAATTCATCGCCGGCTTTGTAACTCAACGTGGTTGGATCCAGTTCATGACCTTTCGCAGCGCGTATCCAGCCTTTTTTCGATAACACGACGGTCACAGGTTCCGTCGGCATGATTTCGGTTTCACGAATGGCTTGAGCTTCTTGTCGTTTGACAATCGGTGAGCGGCGGTCATCGCCATATTTTTCTGCGTCAGCTTCTAATTCGCTACGAATTAATTTTTTTAATTTGGCGGTAGAGCCTAAAATGGCTTCGATTTCTTCTTGTTCTTTCAACAAATCCTTTTGTTCGGATTTGATTTGCATTTCTTCTAGTTTTGCTAAGTGACGCAATTTAATTTCTAAAATGGCTTCAGCCTGTTCTTCGCTTAATTTAAAGCGTTTCATGAGCACAGGCTTTGGTTTATCTTCTTTTCGGATGATGGCAATGACTTCATCCAGATTGAGATAAGCAATCAATAAACCGGCCAGAATGTGTAATCGATGGTTTACCTCATCTAAACGATATTGCAGGCGGCGTTTGACCGTGGTTGTGCGATAATCTAACCATTCATTCAGGATTTCCAATAAACCTTTTACTTGTGGGCGGCCATTTAAGCCGATCATGTTTAAATTGACACGATAGCTGCGTTCAAGTTCAGTGGTTGCAAATAAGTGATTCATGAGTGTTTCGATATCGACGCGATTGGAGCGTGGCACAATCACTAAACGCGTTGGATTTTCATGATCGGATTCATCGCGCAAATCAGATACAAACGGTAATTTTTTATTTTGCATTTGTTCGGCGATTTGTTCCAACACTTTTGCGCCTGATACTTGATAAGGCAATGCAGTAATAATGATTTCATCATTTTCAACTTCATAAATGGCGCGCATGCGTATGCTGCCATTGCCGGTGCGATACATGCTGTTAATATCGCTGCGTGGCGTAATGATTTCTGCATCGGTTGGAAAATCGGGCCCGTGAATGTGTTCGCAGACTTCTTTTAAAGTGGATTTTGGATGATCAAGTAAAAGTTTTAAGGCATTCACTACTTCACGTAAATTGTGCGGTGGAATATCCGTTGCCATGCCGACTGCGATACCTGTTGTACCATTTAACAATAAATTGGGTAATCGAGCTGGTAACAAACCGGGTTCTTGTAACGTGCCATCAAAATTAGGCACCCAGTCTGTGGTTCCTTGACCTAATTCGTTTAATAACACTTCCGCATAGGCCGATAAACGTGATTCGGTGTAACGCATCGCAGCAAACGATTTTGGATCATCGGGTGATCCCCAGTTGCCTTGTCCTTCAATTAATGGATAGCGATAAGAAAAATTTTGCGCCATGAGCACCATGGCTTCATAACAAGCAAAATCACCGTGCGGATGAAATTTACCTAATACGTCACCGACGGTGCGCGCGGATTTTTTAAATTTGGCCGTGGCTTTTAAGCCTAATTCTGACATGGCATACACAATTCGGCGTTGCACGGGTTTTAATCCGTCACCGATGTGCGGTAATGCTCGATCTAAAATGACATACATCGAATAATCGAGATAGGCTTTTTCGGTGAACTCACGCAAAGGCATGTGTTCGGTTGTGTTGTTCGCCATAGTGTTTCCTTATTCTGGTGCTTCAGTTGCGAGATTGCCTTTTTTTTCTAGCCATTCTTTACGGTCTTGCGCGCGCTTTTTCGCAAGCAGCATGTCTAATGTTTTATCCGTGTGATCGTTTTTTGCAATCGTTAATTGCACCAAACGCCGTGTTTCAGGCGCCATCGTGGTTTCACGCAATTGCAGCGGATTCATTTCGCCTAAGCCTTTGAAGCGGATGACGTTCACTTTGCCTTTTTTCTTTTCTGCTTCAATGCGGTCGAGAATGCCCTGTTTTTCTTCGTTATCTAATGCGTAATAAACTTCTTTGCCATGATCGATGCGATAAAGCGGCGGCATCGCGACATAAATATGGCCTTCTTCGACCAGTGGTCTGAAATGTTTTAAAAATAAGGCGCAAAGCAGTGTCGCAATATGCGCGCCATCGGAATCAGCGTCGGCGAGAATGCAAATTTTTCCGTATCGTAACCCTTTTATATCTTTGCTGTCAGGTTCAATGCCCATGGCAACTGCAATATTATGCACGGATTCAGACGCGAGCACTTGGGCAGAATCCACTTCCCAAGTATTTAGAATTTTTCCGCGCAATGGCATAACAGCCTGAAATTCCCGATCGCGTGCTTGTTTTGCAGAACCGCCTGCGGAATCGCCTTCGACTAAAAATAATTCGGTGCGTTTGACATCTTGCAGAGAGCAGTCGGCTAATTTTCCAGGTAATGCGGGGCCGGCGGTGACTTTTTTGCGAACCACCGTTTGCGCGGCTTTCATTCTTTTTTGCGCGTTAATAATGGCAAGTTGAGCCAGGGCTTCACCTTGTTGGGTGTTTTGATTTAACCAAATGCTGAACGCATCTTTCACGACGCCTGACACAAAGCTTGCGCATTCGCGGGAAGAAAGGCGTTCTTTGGTTTGGCCGGCAAATTGCGGATCTTGTAATTTAACCGAAATAATATGTGCGCAATTATCCCAGATGTCCTCGGCTGCGAGTTTTACGCCGCGTGGCAAGAGATTGCGAAATTCACAAAAATCGCGGATCGCTTCCAAAAGACCGATGCGAAATCCATTGACGTGGGTGCCGCCTTGCGGAGTCGGAATTAAATTGACGTAGCTTTCGCTAACCATTTCACCATCATCAGGCAACCAAAGCGCAGCCCAGTCCACGGCTTCGTTGTTGCCCTTGAAGTTGCCAATAAAAGGTTCGTCCGGAACGCGTTCAGCGTTGCCGATCGCCTCAACCAAGTAGTTTGGTAACCCATTTTCGTAATACCATTCATCCGTTTGATTGGTATGCTCATCAAAAAAGCTGACTTTGAGTTTAGGGCAAAGCACCGCTTTCGCGCGCAATGTGTGTTTTAATTTGGCTACGGCAAATTTGGAAGTATCAAAATATTTTTCATTTGGCCAAAAACGGATAGAGGTGCCGGTTTGGCGTTTTTCCGCGGTGCCAATGGTTTTTAGTTTGGATTTGCGATCGCCATTTTCAAATTCCATTTGATAAATTTTGCCTTCGCGTTTAATGGTCACGATCAAACGCTTGGACAAAGCATTCACAACGGAAATACCTACCCCATGTAAACCGCCGGAAAAACGGTATTGTTTATTCGAAAATTTAGCGCCGCTATGCAATTTCGTTAAAATTAATTCGACGCCAGTGAGTCCCTCTTCCGGGTGCATATCGACCGGCATACCGCGCCCGTCATCAATCACTTCGAGTGAGCCATCTTTGAAAAGCACGACTTCAATGGATGAAGCATGGCCTTCCATGGCTTCGTCGACGCTGTTGTCGATGGCTTCATGGGCTAAATGGTTAGGATTGGTCGTGTCGGTATACATACCGGGACGACGGCGAACAGGCTCGAGTCCGCTTAGGACCTCGATCGATTCGGAGGTATATGATTTATCGGCTGCCATACTTTCCTTTGAGAATGCAATGGATGATGATTGGGGTAATTATATAGGAGAACGGGAATGAGGTTGCAACTGGTATTTTTATTGATTTTTCTTGAGAGATTGACGATTAGACTTTAACCACTCCAGTGCGAGAATGGCTGGCGCATTTTTGATTTCTTTATTTTTGAGTTTGGCGAAGGCTTCTTCGGCACTGAGATTTAAGACTCGGATATTTTCATGTTCATTGGCGAGGCCATGAATGCCAGCGATATGGCTTGCATCAACTTCCCCGTAGAAAAGATAAATATACTCATTGCTGCCGCCGGGGCTCACAAAATATTCGTAAAGAAGCTTGATATTGGTAATTTTGCCGCCGGCTTCTTCTTCGGTTTCGCGAAGCGCCACCGTTTCGGGGTTTTCTGCTGGATTTTCAATTAAGCCGGCAGGGATTTCAATTAGCCAAGGCGATTCGGGATCGGCGATCGCTCCTGCGCGAAATTGTTCAATTAAGATGACGCGATCCAGAATGGGATCATAGGGCAATACGGCCGAGGCGCGGGGTCGCTCTAGAATTTCACGGATAAAAAACTCACCCCATGCGCCATCAAATAAACGATGACGGAGCGTCAGGCGCACTAATCTTAATTTGCCCTGATATAAAATTTCACGCTCTTTAATTTCATAATCGCTTTGACCGAACTTTTCGTGAGCGTCTTTCATGGGATTATTTTTTGATAATTTTTTCGAGAGACTTAACTTCTTTTTCGAGATCTTCCAGTTTTTTACGAGTGCGGACTAATACTTTGGATTGGGAATCAAATTCTTCGCGAGTGACTAATTCCATTTTTGCAAACGCTTTCTGCAAAATCGCGTGAAAGTTTTTTTCTAAGTCTTTTTTTGCCGATTTTAAGCCGCTGGGTAATGCGTTGCTTAATCGTTCGCTTAATTCATTTAAAAAATCGGTTTTTTTCATGACTGCCCCCGTTAAACAACTAATTCTTTGCGCATAAATTCTGGCATCGCTAAGGAAGCCTTGTGCACATCAAAGTTATAATACTGTGTCAGAAACGTTTTGTTAAAAATATCTTTCTCACGGATTTTTTTAAAAATGCCAGCTTTTTTAGCCATTAACGCCGCACGCCATCCGGTTGGAAAATGGGGCTGCGGAAAACTTAATGTTTGAACATCTCTAAATCCAGCGGACAACAAATGAGTCTGTGTTGCTTTTAATGCGTTGACATAGAAAGGTGATTCGCTGAGCTGCAGTAAAACGCCTTCGTCATGCATCGCTTGAAAATATTCGACAAAATGATCGTCAGCGGGCGTGTGGGTGGTTACAATGAAAATATCAAAATAATTATTATACTCTTTGAGACGGTTTTCATCGTCGCAATATTTTACGCGGGGATTGTTTTGCAACGTTTTTTCGTCTTTCGTGAAATAAAGGATTTCGGATACGGTTGAATGTTTCAGGATTTCATGCACAATATTTAAATTATTTTCGCCGAGCACCGCGATATTTTTTGGAGCGGGATGCGAAAAAAGTGCAGGATGTGAAAGCATTTCCTGAAAAATAATTTTCGTTTGTTCTTGGATAGATTGAGTCATCGGTAAAATCCTTTTTTTGTTATTCTGACGTAAAAAGAGACAGAAGTCACGCTGGATGCTCATTTGCGCTCTCTATGCTAGAATCCCGGCATGAAAAGAACGATCACCATAGCTACCCGCGAAAGCCCCCTGGCCCTATGGCAGGCCAACTGGGTAAAGGCTCGCCTTGAGGCAATTCATGCGGAAATAACTGTTAATTTGCTAGGACTTACGACTACTGCTGATCAGTTAGATATCCCCTTAACGGTCGTCGGAGGCAAGGGATTATTCGTTAAAGAGCTAGAAGAAGCCCTACTCGATGGTAGAGCCGATATCGCTGTGCATTCCATGAAAGATGTACCGATGGAATTGCCCAATGGCTTAATCATTCCCGTTTTATGTGACCGCGAAGCACCACAGGATGTTTTTGTTTCTGAAGCCGAATCATTGAGTAGTTTGCCCATGAACGCTGTGGTTGGCACTTCCAGCTTACGCCGTCAAAGTCAGGTATTGGCAATGCGTCCGGATCTTCAGATAAAACCCTTGCGAGGCAATGTAAACACGCGGTTAGCAAAACTCGATCGTGGAGACTATGCTGCCCTTATTTTAGCGGCTGCGGGTTTAAAACGTTTGGGATTCGAAAATCGGATTCGTGAATTTTTAAGTGTTGATGATATGTTGCCGGCGCCAGGTCAAGGAGTGTTAGGCATAGAATGTCGAGAAAAGGATGAAAAAATTTTATCGCTCATCAAACCGTTAAATCATAAAAAAAGCGCGGATTGTGTAACCGCCGAACGCAGTTTGTGCGCGCGTTTGAATGGCGGTTGTCAGGCGCCAGTTGCAGCTTATGCTGAAATCAAGGATGAAAAAATTTTTCTAAGAGGGCTTGTTGCAAAACCCGATGGGACATTAGTGTTGCGCGGAGCCCAATCGGATTGGATCGAAAATGCCGTCAGCCTCGGCATAAAAGTCGCAGACGATTTATTAAGTCAGGGTGCGGGAGAAATTTTATCGTGCCTCATGCTGAAAAAATAAAATCGTTTTGTGTCATGGTTACGCGTCCGCATCCTGAAGGTGAAAAACTCTGTGCACGGCTTCGGGAGAGGAGTATGGAAGCGATTTTTTTTCCGACCATTGAAATTGTCCCGCTCGCTCATCCGGATTTTTTTAACAACATTTCCGATTTTGACAAAATTATTTTTATCAGTCCTCAATCGGTGCATGCCGCCGCTTCCTTCATAAAAAATAAAAAATTCCAGAACGTTTTTTTTATTGCAATGGGCAAAGGTACGGCGCGCGTATTAAAAGAATATGGGTTACCGGTTAATGCCTATCCTGAAATAGCCGACAGTGAGAATCTATTGGCGATGTCTGAATTGCAGGACCTCAAGAACCAAAAAATCGCCATCGTGAAAGGTGAAAACGGCCGTGAATTAATTAGGCAGGAACTGCAAAAAAAAGGCGCTGATGTGACGGTAATCGATGCCTATCGACGGGTTTTGCCCAGCGTTTCAGTGGACAATTCTCTCGATTTACTACGCAAAAAGACCCTAAATGTGATAATCTGTACCTCCAATGAAGGCTTAAAAAATCTAAAAAAATTATTAATCAATGCATGGGATTCACTGCAGAAAACGAAGGTATTAGTGATCAGTCAACGCATGCAAGATTATTCATACGAATTGGGGTTTCAGAACATCCTGTTAGCGGAAAACGCAAGTGACGCTGCTATTTTTGAACGTCTCGCACTGGAGAGAAAAAAAGATGAATGAAGAGATAAAAAAACCCGAAAAAACTAAAAAACACTTTCCCTGGCGCGGTGTAGGGATTTTATTTTCAACGTTTGCAGTCATTGTGCTGCTCTATTTGTTTTATGCCACCAATTATTATTTTGCTCGTCGAATTAATAATACCGTGCCTGCGGCGGATGTGCAGCGTTTACAAAATGATTTGAGTTCTTTACAGCAAACCGTGCAGCAATTATCGGGCACCGTGAATGACCAAACACAAATGATCAACACCTTGCGTCAAGCAGAAACCGGCTACAATCGCGATGAATGGCGAGTCGTTGAAGCCGAATTTATGACGCGTATCGCAGGCGATAAATTACAATTTGAAAATAATGTCCCGCAAGCCATCGTTTTGTTGCAAAATGCTGATCAGTTGATTCGTGATATTAATGACGCGCGCCTGACCAATGTGCGTGTCGCAATTGCAAAAGATATCGCAAAACTACAAGCGATTTCACCCGTGGATGTGCCAGGCCTTTATGCCCGCTTAATCGCGATGGATGATCAAATCGAAAAATTACCGCTGATGAATAAACCCGTGCCAACCGCGCCTACGCCAGAAGTCAACACAGAACACTTGCCGTGGTGGAAAAAAGGCTTGCATCAAACGTGGGATGTGTTGCGTCAAATCGTGATTGTCCGTTACAACAAAAAAGATGAATTGCCGTTGGTTTTACCCGAACAGCAAAATTATCTTTATCAAAATATTCATATTGAAATTCAGCAGGCCATCTGGGGATTGTTGCATCAGGAACCTGCTATTTACCAAGCAAGCTTGAACCAGGCGCAAAAATGGATTAAAGAATTTTTTATGATGGATGCCCCCGCCACGCAAGCGGCTTTAAAAGAGTTATCTCAATTGCAAGGGATTGATCTTAAACCTGCACTGCCCGATCTTTCAGATTCTTTGCAGGCATTCAAAGAATATATAACCGCGCGTGATGGACGCGTTTCGTAATTCGGAGAGTTAAAAATGCGGCGTTTTTTTTGGTTTTTAATTATTTTGTTTGTATCCATCTGGCTTGGACTTAAAATCGCAGAAGATCCAGGCTATGCTCTCTTTGCCTATCGTCACTGGACAGCTGAAATGCCTCTTTGGTTTGCAGTGGTGGCTTTCTTACTGTTGTTATTTTTGTTGTATGGCGTGTTACGTTTTTTTGACAGCATCGATTTTTCACTTTATCGCTGGAAAAACTGGCTGCATTGGCGCAAAAAATATAAATCGTACAGCAAGACTAATCGCGGGTTGATTGAATTAATCGAAGGCCATTGGCGCAGTTCGGAATATTATTTATTAGCCGGCGTCGAACAATCGGATGCCCCGCTCATTAATTATCTGGCTGCAGCAAAAGCAGCGCATGAACAAGGGGCATTTGATCGGCGCGATATGTATTTACGCAAAGCCCATCAGCTGGCACCGCAAGCAGAAATTGCCATCGGTTTAACGCAAGCACAATTGCAATTTGAACAAGGCCAGTTAGAGCAAGCATTAGCAACGCTCGATCGTTTACGTTCTATCGCGCCTAAGCATGGGCTTGTTCTGAAATTACTGGAAAAAGTGTATGTTCGTCTCGCTGACTGGAAAGGATTAATTAAATTATTGCCCTTTTTACGCAAAGCAAAATTGTTAACGGATGATCAATTGCATAGTTTTGAAGAAAATGTGTATCTGGAATTGTTACGCAATGCAGCGCAAAAAAACGCAGGATTAGTTACTATCCAGCAAATCTGGCAATCTATTCCGAAAAAATTTCAAAAAGAACCTGCCATTGTCTATAGCTACGCAAAACTGTTAATGGCTTATCCTGAAATGGCGGACTCGCTTGAAGACATGATTAATAAAACAGTAAAAAAATCCTGGAACAAGGGGCTCGTCGAATTATACGGATTATTGCTGACTACGGACGCAAAAAAACAATTGGCCCACGCCGAAAACTGGCAAAAAAATTATGGCGGCCAAGCGATGTTGTTACTGACACTCGGACGCTTGTGTCAGCGAAATCAATTATGGGGCAAAGCTCGCGCCTATTTTGAAGAAAGTTTGCGTTTAGAGGCAACCCCCGAAACGTATATCGAATATGGAAAACTGCTAGAACAATTGGGTGAAACAACAGCCGCCCTGCAAAAATATCGTGAAGGCTTGGTTAAGGCGTGTGGGTAGATCATGACTTTATTAAATGTATTACAATTTCCTGATTCTAAACTCAGAAAAAAAGCGGACCCTGTTTCGGTCGTCGATGATTCGGTGCGTAAAATAGTTGATGACATGTTTGAAACGATGTATCACCAAGGCGGTGTGGGATTGGCAGCGATTCAAGTGAATATTCAAAAACGAATTATTGTGATGGATGTTTCAGAAAATCACTCAGCACCCTTGTGTGTGATCAATCCAGAAATCATCTCTCGCGAAGGAATCCAGCATGAAGCCGAAGGCTGTTTGTCTTTCCCCGGTGTTTATGAAACGGTAGAACGCGCAGCAAAAATCCGATTAAAAGCGTTAGATCGTCAAGGTGAAACCTTTGAGATGGATGCAGAAGGTATTCTTGCGATTTGCATTCAACATGAAATGGACCATTTGCAGGGCATTTTATTTGTTGATCATTTGTCACGTTTAAAACAAGAACGCGCGCAAAAAAAATTGCAAAAACTAAAACGTAGAGAATTAACATGAGCTCTTTTAAAATTGTTTTTGCAGGCACACCCGAATTTTCAGCAACTACTTTGCATGAGTTGATCCACTCGCATCATACCGTGCAAGCCGTTTACAGCCAACCCGATCGTCCAGCCGGGCGCGGCCGAAAAATTGAATTTACGCCCGTGAAACGAGTGGCTGTGCAACATCATATACCTGTCTATCAACCCTATACGTTACGTGATGAAGAAGAACAACAAAAATTAGCCGCTTTACGCCCCGATTTGATGATTGTAGTGGCATACGGTTTAATCTTGCCGAAAAAAGTATTAACCATTCCTCGTTTTGGCTGCGTCAATGTGCATGCATCCTTGTTGCCGCGCTGGCGAGGTGCCGCACCCATCCAACGTGCTATTTTGGCAGGAGACGCAAAAACCGGTATCACCATCATGCAAATGGATGAAGGATTGGATACAGGGCCTATGCTTTACAAAGCAGAACTCCCTATCCACCGTCATGATACCAGTGCCAGCTTGCATGATAGTCTCGCGCATTTAGGCGCAAAAACATTGCTGCATGTATTGGATCATTTGTCTGTGGTTAAGCCTGAAATACAAGATAACTCTCACGCAACCTACGCAGAAAAAATTATGAAACCAGAAGCAGAGCTCGACTGGCATAAGTCGGCCGATGAACTGGATAGAACGGTCCGCGCATTTAATCCCTGGCCCGTCGCCTTTTTTGATCATATTCGTGTTTGGGAAACAAAAGTCATCGAAAAAGAATTAAAAGATATACAGCCTGGAACAATTGTTGAGGCTACCTCCCAAGGAATTGATGTAGCAACCGGCAAAAATATTTTGCGTTTGCTAAAACTACAATTACCGGGCGGCAGGATTTTATCCGTTGCAGATATTCTGAATTCCCGCAAACAAGAATTTTCAGTCGGCACCCTTTTAAAATGACAACCGTTAATGTTCGTGCTAAAGCCGCTATCGTGATTTCAGACATTCTTTCCAAAGGCCGTTCGCTGTCCGATACGCTTCCGGATGAACTCAATAAACTAAAAGATCCACGCGATCGCGCATTGCTGCAAGCGATGACGTTCGGTGTGTGTCGCTGGTATTTTCGTCTGGATGCCATTGCAAAAAAATTATTGGCTAAACCGCTCAAAGAAAAAGATCAGGATGTTTATGCGTTAATTTTAGTGGGTTTATATCAACTGATGGATATGCGAATACCAGAATACGCAGCGGTTACAGAAACAGTCGCTGCAGCGAACGTTTTAAAAAAAAGATGGGCCAAAAATTTAGTGAACGCTGTCTTGCGACAATACCAACGGGAAGCTGCTACTCGGACTGAAAATTTTTCTGACGTTGCGCTTTATTCTCATCCCGATTGGTTTATTGAAAAAACCAAAAAAGATTATCCTGACGGATGGCAAAAAATTTTAGAAGAAAATAACCAGCACCCACCCTTTTCCCTACGCGTGAATCTTAAAAAAAATTCGCGCGAAGAGTATTGCAAAAAATTGATGGAAAAAAAGATTAATGCGAAATTAATTCCCGATGTCGGCACCGGAATTATTTTAGAAAATCCAGTTGATGTGCAAATGCTTCCTGGGTTTGCTGCAGGTGACGTGTCAGTGCAAGATGGTGCAGCTCAATTAACGGCTGATCTGTTATTGCTTGAACCAAGCCAGCGAGTGCTGGATGCATGCGCGGCACCCGGTGGGAAAACCACTCATATTCTGGAATCACAATCCGATATAGAGTGCGTTGCTGTCGACAAAGATCCAAAACGGGTGCAATCCATCCACGAAAATCTTTCGCGTTTACAGCTTTCTGCAACCTGTTTGACTGCGGATGCAGCGCATCCGACCGATTGGTGGGATGGCAAATTATTTGACCGGATATTGCTGGATGCCCCCTGCTCGGCTAGCGGTGTAATTCGCCGGCATCCTGACATAAAATTATTGCGTCGAGCGACGGATATTCCGGACCTCGCTCAAACCCAGTTGAATTTATTAAATGCCTTATGGCCTTTGTTAAAAGAAAATGGCATTTTGCTTTATGTCACCTGTTCTATTTTTTCAGAGGAAAATAGCTCGGTTTTAAAGCAATTTCTGGCTAACCACAAAGATGCCAGAGAGGAAAAAATCGAAGCTATTTGGGGTCAAAATTGTGAAATTGGTAAACAAATTTTGCCAGGAAATCAAAATAGGGACGGTTTTTATTTTGCACGTTTACGCAAATCTAGCTATCATTAAAACTTTAGTGGGGTACAAAACATGCGCATAGAATATGATGTAAAACTTGATTTTAAAGATGTCTTAATTCGGCCGAAGCGCAGCGTACTAACATCCCGTTCCGAAGTCACCCTTGAACGCGAATTCCGTTTTAGACATGCCAAACAAAAATGGCAAGGCGTGCCAATTATTGCTGCCAATATGGATCACACCGGTACTTTTGCAATGGCAAAAGCCTTAGCCGAACATAAACTGCTAACCGCGATCGATAAATTTGCGACCGAAGAAGACTGGGTCCATTTTTCTGAAAAACATAAGCATATTATTCCATCTACTTTCGTTTCGATTGGTATCGCCGAAGCGGAATTCGAAAAAGCACAAAAAATTATTAATGCTGCCCATGTGCAAATGATTTGTCTCGATGTTGCAAATGGTTACACCGAACGATTTGTGAATTTTTTAATGCGTTTACGCGAAGCTTATCCTGATAAAGTGATTATGGCAGGCAACGTCGTGACGGGTGAAATGGTCGAAGAATTAATTTTGTCAGGCGCGGATATTGTGAAAATTGGTATTGGTCCCGGATCCGTTTGCACCACCCGTGAAAAAACCGGTGTCGGCTATCCACAATTATCAGCGATTATCGAATGCGCGGATGCAGGCCATGGTTTAGGTGGGCATGTTTGTGCTGACGGGGGTTGTGTAACGCCAGGTGATGTTGCAAAAGCATTTGCAGCGGGCGCTGATTTTGTGATGTTAGGCGGCATGTTATCCGGTCATGATGAATCATCGGGTGAAGTGATCGAAGAAAAAGGCCGAAAATATAAACGTTTTTATGGCATGAGTTCCGCTGAAGCCATGGAAAAACATCATGGTTCCGTTGCAGAATATCGCGCAAGCGAAGGACGTTCGGTGAATGTTCCCTATCGCGGAGCAGTCAAAAATACCATTCACGATATTCTTGGCGGCATTCGCTCAACCTGTACTTATGTCGGTGCGCACCGCCTCAAAGAACTGTCTAAACGCACAACCTTTATTCGAGTTTCAAAACAATTGAATGAATCGCTCGTGCCGTTTGATACCAACTCCAATAAATAACTTCGTCATTGCGAGCCGCCATAGGCGGCGAAGCAATCTCTCAAAAGATTGCTTCGTCGCAAAAATCGCTCCTCGCAATGACGAGGTATTATTAAGCGCTTGCTGTTAGTTGGAAAAATCCTCTGGCTTGAAAGGGATTTTGTCCGGGTGGTGTCAGTGTAGTCGCTTGCAGAGTCAGTGGTTTTGCAATATAAAATTCACCCGCGAGATTTGGCATGAAGTTCATTCGTGCGCCAATGCCTGTGTTGGTACCGCTTTGTCGATTCGGTAAATCAATCGTGTCAATATTCCAGATAATGCCTGCATCATAAAACACATAAAATTCGACGGATTGGAGATAGTGCCATTCAGGCATCGTAAGATAACGTAATTCAACTTTTCCCGCGCCGCCCTTATCGCCGACGATTTCTGAAGGACCGTTACCACGTCCATAGATAGGACCACCATACCCATATTGTTCAGTTGCAAGTAAGGGTTCGCAAGAATACTGAGCTTGTAAACTGACATAACCTGATAATCTTTTATAAAGCGGTTGTTGGTGAGCAAAATCGCCATTAAATTTTAAAAAATTGCTATCCCCACGCGGACGAGATTGTAATAAATGATTGCCGGCACCCATGATGTCAAAACCTTTTTGGATCATTAAATCCATATTGTTATAACCTTCCCATCGGTCTGCGGTGTCATAAAAAGCGCCGACCGTTAAAGTACGAAAACGATCTTGATAAAACGGCGCATCTAGAATAGTGGATGTGACGTTTTGATAATTGGCAGAACCGCGCAACGATAAATTCTGAATGCGCGATCGGATAATGGAATAGTTGATATCGCTGTAAGCTGAAAAGCTGCGACCAATGATATTTAAACCACTTAAAGTAAATTGAGGATGGGTTTCTGTGTAATTGGTCCCAATATCCCATCTTAAACCATTGCAGCAGATAGGTCGTGAGTAAATGTATTCGGCATAATGGAGTTCGTCGGTTTGGCTTGTGGTGGCGAAATTAACTGTATTGCTGTCGCCTGGAACCAAAACTGAATTGACGGATCCGCCAAATAAAGTCTGAATCGGTCCTAAAAATCGCGTGCCGTAATCATTATAAGTGTAATATCCTGATAAATATTTCTGATTTGCGACTAAGGTTAAATCAGCGCTATCGGGTGTGGTTGCAGAAGGATTAATGACTGATTTGACGCTTAATCCTGGATTGTCATTTGCCAATAATAATTCTTTTTCCAGCGTCTGAATTTTTAAAGGGCGTGACGCTAAAATATATTTGCTATAACAATTTAATAAATAGCGTGAGCAGCCAGGTTTTCCTTGAATATCCACTTTGCTGATGTAACCTTCAATGACTTCCACTTTTACTACGCCATTTTTAATTTCTTGCGCCGGTAAAAAAGCACGTGAAAGAATATAACCCGCACTGCGATATTTTGTCGTGATTTCGTCAACTTTTTCGGACAAATCTTTTAGTGTAATGGTTTTGTTGATGGATGATGCAAAAATCGCTTCAAGTTCGCGTGTAGAAAAAACCGTGTTTCCCGTAATAATGACGCGCGTGAGTTTCAAATGAATTTTTTCATTCATGAGACCCTCGTTCTTTTTTTCGGGGTGTTGTATGGGTGCGCCACCTATCGGGGGCGTCGGTTGCTGCTCGCTGATCTGTCTTTGAATACGGCCTGCGTCAATAATGCTGGGAATTTCTGCGATGGTGTCCGCGTAAGCATCCGAAATGAGAAGGAAACCCACAAAAACAGTGAAAATTTTAATAATTATCTTGCGCATAACATCCCTGTTTATGACTTTAGGCTATTTTATCTTTACCTAAGAGTTTATATCAAGGATTAATGCATCTGGGTGATGTGCGATTTTTGTTTGGTGTTGGAGTAAGCCGTCAGATCATTGACCATGTTTAACATTTCATTTGAGCTCGTTATCATTAGCGCGAGATATTCTTTATGTTCTGGAGTCAGAGTTCCTAATTTTTCACTCTGTATTAGCGATGTGAAGCCAATAATGGTTTCCAGCGATGTGCGTACCTTGAATGATAATACAGCTAATAATTCAACTGAGATATGGTTGCTATTTTCAACATGATGGGCAAGATAGTTTTTCAATTCAATCGTGCTCGCTACTATATTGCCAATATATTCTTTTTGTTCTGCAGTAATATTGTCTGTCGTATCGCTTAACAGCAATTCGGCAAAACCATTGATGTCATTCAAGGCGCTGCGCAAGTTAAATGAGATTACGGATGGATTGGCAAACAAGGCATCCCGTAATTCATTTTGAGTATGATCAGCGATATCATAAACAACCTGTAAGAGTGTTGTAGAGCTTGCTGTCATGGAATCCAGATATTCTTTTAATTCACCGGAAACCGCCCCTGCTTTTTCTTCACTGATCAATCCAATAAATCCATTGATGCTGTCAAGCATCGTGCGTAATTTGAATGAGACGCGTGCCAGTAATTCAACCGATACCTGTTCGTGTTTTTCCAGTTCGTGAGCTAAATATTCTGACATTTCATTGGCGCTCGTTAAGACATTGCCGAGAAATTCTTTTTGTTCTGCTGTAATCGAGCATAATTTTTCATTAATTAAGAGTGAAGCAAAGCCCGTAATACTAGTCAGCGATGAGCGGATTCTATATGAAACGGTGGAGAGATATTCATTTTCAATGGCTTTGGTGCTAAGCATTGAGAGTGCGATGCGGATGGATTCCATCCAGGTTCTGGTTTTCATGTGTGCTGATAAATCTGTTATGGAGTGTAAAATATTGGCAGAGCTTGACATGATGTAGCCCAAATATTCCTTCACATCTGTGCTAAGCGGTTGCGATTTGTCTTCAAGCAGCAAGCTGCTAAAGCCGCTTACATTATCGAGCAATGTGCGCAATTTGAATGATAACGTCGTCATGTTTTCCATGGTGAATCGATCTGCTTTTTCGACGTCTTGCATCAGTTGATTCATTTCAGCTGTGCTGGATGAGATATCACTGAGGTATTCTTTTTGTAATGAAGAAAGTGGTCCGAATTTTTCGGATAAGATCAGTTCGACAAAGCCTGAGATATTGTTCAAGTCAGTACGTAATTTGAATGATGCAGTTTGGAGATGTTCTTCTGCAATCACTTGTTGATCGAGTGACAAGCTCTTACGTAATCTGCGGAAGTAAGCGAGGGCTGCGGCAGCAGCAATAACAAGGCCCGTGCCTAATCCGGAAACCGTTTCTGGTAAAGCGATCGTGCTTGCGCGTACGGCATTCAATATTTTTGCGAGAACTTGTGAGCCGGATGCATATCCAGAGCCGTATCCAAATCCAAATCCGGGTTCAGTTCCAAATCCTGTGCCAAATCCAAAGTAGCCGCTTGCACCTAAGAGTCGTGCCGCTGTGCCGGCGCCTTGTCCTGCGACTCTAACGACGCCGGTTGGATTCATGAGAGCCGAACCCATGGTGATGGATGCAGCGGCTGGGGCCAGAACTCCGTTTTCGTAATAAGAAGTTGGGAATGAATTTGAAGCAATTGAACCTGCACCATTGAATGTGACACTTGGAGTCACAGCGGAGGGGCTTGGGTTCAAGATAATTCCATCAAAGACTAAGGTATTAGCTTGTCCTGGGTTAGCCCAGGTAATCTTAGCTGCGCCTGCAGCACCGGATGATCCACCGATGGTTCCCGTCAGGTTAGCGCTGGATACATTCAAATTCAGCGAGCCTACATTCACAGTTGAGTTAAATGAAGTGCCAGTGACGTTCAGATTGCCGGTGACATTGATATTACCTGATACGTTGGTTGAGGTAATGGATGCGTTACCCGTCACATTCAAGGTGTGAGTTCCAAGGAAGGTATTATTACCTGCGTTTTGTTGGTAAGAAGCTACATTAATGGTGGAGTTATTTGTTAAATTATTTGTAGCAACCACTGTTAACTGGTTAAGTTTTATAATTCCATTAAATGTAGTATTGCCTAATAAGCCAGAATTTAATGACAAATTGTAACTAGAACCAGATATCGAACCCAATGTCATATTGCCATTTTGAGTCGTAAAGGCCGAGTTGCCTGCGAGCGTAATCGATCCTAAGGTCATTGGCATGGAAACGGTATTCACTGTGCCATAAATTGTGTTCATGCCGGCGGTGCTAGTTAATCCACCATTGAAATTAAAGGTGCCGCCGTTACCCAGTGTGATGCCGCTCGTGTTATTGAATGTCATTGCATTGCTGATCGTATTATTCGAACCATAGAATGCTAGGTAATACGGTTGTGCATAAGTGTCTAACGTACCTAGCGTTGTATTGCCATAGAACGTCACCGTACCGGTCGCAGTACTGTTATTATCTTGCAGCGTTAATGTATTAATGTTTGCGGTGTTATTAAAGTTAATTGCATATTGACCTGCATCTACTGTCACGGCGCCAGTCAGGTTCAATGCATTATTCAAGTTAATAACACCGCCGGCTAATAAATTCACGGTGCCGGTTGTTTCAATAGTTCCTACATTGTATCCAGCTGATCCTGTGTAACTGATATTACCTGATGAAACGGTAGATCCACCTGCATTCATGGATTCTAGGTTTATCGTGCTAATGTTATTGTTTGCATTCGTCAGAGTAATTGCAGCGCCAGAATTACTGAGTGTTGCTGCTGTTAATGATTGCGCTGATATAGCGCCGCTTTGCGAGATTGCGCCGCCAGCGGTCGCACTCAAACTACCGCTGTTTGTCAAAGTCACTGCCGGAATCGTAATTGCAGCATTATCAAATTGCAGTGTTAAATTACGTAAATTGGTAATGCCGTTTAAACTGGGTATCGAAGCACTAGCATTAGTATTGCGGAATGCAATATCACGAATGTCTGCTAATACCGCAGGTGAGGTACTACTAAATGTCACACTGCCACCAAAATTATTTGCAAATGATGCGAGTAAAATATCTGAGCCTGCGGTTGATACTCCCAATGTTGCTGATCCACCTGATGCGGTAATGGCTCCTGTTTGTGTGATATTTCCACCCGCTGTCAGTGTTAAGTTACCACTTAAGGTCACGGCAGGAATAGCGATGCTGTTATTATCAAATACCAGTGTTAAATTTCTGAGATTGGTAATGCCACTCAAACTTGGAATCGCAGCACTAGAATTTTTATTGCGAATATTAATATCACGAATATTCGTTAACGTTGCAGGTGAAGTGTTACTAAATAAAATACTTGTTCCAAAATCATTTGCAAACGATCCTAATAAGATATCCGAATTTGCTGTTGTCACACCAAAGGTTGCTGTGCTCGTGTCGCCAATGATTATTGCACCGCTTTGAGAAATCGATCCCTTAGCAGTTGCTGTTAAATTACCACTTACTGAGACTGCTGGAATGGTCATGCTCGAATTATCAAATACTAATGATAAGTTGCGTAAACTACTCGGCAATGTAGGGATAGTTGCAGCTGCATTCACATTACGTAAACCTAAATCACGTACTGTACCCGTTCCGCCGAATGAAACGCCGCCGCTAAAATCATTTGCTTGGGTATCTAACAGAATGTCCACATTAGTAGCATTTTGATTAATCATGACGGCACCAGCACTTGCAGCTTGAGTGATTGCGCCTGTTTCAGAAATTGCTCCATTTGCAGTAATGGATAATGTGCCGCTACCTAAAGTAGATCCACCTATAACGAGCGCTGCATTATTGGTAATCGAAACATTGTTCGCACCGCTATTTGAGAGTGACACAGCGCCTGTGAAATTATTACTTGATCCATTTGTTGTTAAATCGATTGTAAATCCGCCCGTGCTAAAGCTTGATGTGCCAGGAATTGTTAATGCATTGGTTTGTGAGATCGGACCGCCTGCCGTCACAGTTAAATTACCGCCTGTGGTGAATGTAATCGCAGGCAATGAAATTCCAGCAATGGGCAAATTAACAGTTAAATTCGTTGATGTACCTGTTATGGCGCCGCCCAAAGTCATTAATCCACCGCCGTTGCCTCCAATCGTCGACGTACTCAAGAGTGTAATAGCGTTATTTAAAGTGAGACCAGATGCAGATAATGTTAACGCACCATTGCTGACGCCTGAGCCATTTAATTTTATAGCATTGGTGTTAGCCAAGATGCCGCTATTGTTGCTAAAGTTCATATCAAGTGTTGCGCCGGATGAAACAGTTGTGCTGCTTGTACTTCCTAAGCTGGAAGCATTTTCAATACTTAATGTGCCTGCGTTAACCGATGTTGCGCCATTATAAGTATTGATTCCGCCCAAGATTAACGTGCCGGTTCCTGTTTTAGTAAATGCATTAGCGCCAGCCATGATGCCGTTATAAGTTAAAGTAAACGTGGGATCGACTTGAATGGTGCCGCCTGCATTCAAGGCGATACCACGATTAGCATTTAATGTGAATGAAGCGGTTGATTCCAATGTGCCGCCGCCAAATACTAATTGTCCTGCTGTTGCAGATCCTGGAGCAGTACCTAATCCAGAATCAGCGCTGATAGCAATGGTACCGGCATTAATTGTGGTGATACCGGAATAGGTATTGCCGTTAGCTAATGTGAGTGTGCC